>NZ_JADPKY010000103.1 GCF_023074185.1 Bradyrhizobium sp. 132
ACACTAGGCTGGAAAACGCCGGCGGAGGCGCTTGACGAATTGCTGTTATGAGTGAAAAAACTGGTGTTGCGACGACCGTTTGAATCCGCCTTGGCTGCCCCTGTCGCTATGATGCACGAGCCCGCCGCGATGGACCGGCCGTCGATCATGCAGTGCCTGTTCCAGCGCATCGAGCACGAAGCCCGCATGCGCCGTGCGCGAGGCCCGCCAGCCCACGATCCTGCGGGCATAGGCGTCGATGACGAAGGCGACGTAGACGAAGCCGGTCCAGGTCGCGACATAGGTGAAGTCGGAAAGCCAAAGGACGTTTGGCCTTGGCGCCCTGAACTGGCGGTTGACGTGATCCAGCGGGCATGGCGCGGCCTTGTCGCTGATCGTGGTCTTGACCGGTTTGCCGCGGATGACCCCTTGCAAACCCATGTCCCGCATCAGTCGCGACACGGTACAACGGGCAACATCGAAGCCTTCACGCTTGAGCTGCCGCCAGACCTTGCGCACGCCGTAGACGCCGAAGTTCTGATCGAAGACGCGCCGGACCTCGATCTTCAGCGCAGCATCCTGCCTGGCGCGCGCCGACAGTCTGGCGGGATCGCGCCGCTTGGCCACATGGGCGTGATAGGTCGAGGGGGCGATCGGCAGCACCTTGCAGATCGGCTCGACCCCATGCGCCCCACGATGATCGTCGATGAAGGCGATCATGGCTTGGATCGGCGGTCGAGCTCCGCCATCGCAAAATAGGCGCTTGCCTTGCGCAGGATCTCGTTGGCCTGCCGAAGCTCGCGGTTCTCTCGTTCGAGCGCCTTCAGCCTCTCGGCCGTGTCGGTCGGAACGCCGGCCCGCTGCCCGCTATCGACCTCGGCCTTCTTGACCCAGTCATGCAGCGTCTGCGCCGTGCAGCCGATCTTGGCCGCGATCGACATCACTGCCGCCCAGCGTGAGGGGTGCTCGCTGGCGTGATCCAGAACCATCCGAACCGCTCGGGTCCGGACCTCGGGTGAAAACTTGTTTGTCGTCTTGCTCGTCATGGCTCCATCCTCTCAGGAGTTGGAGCCTCCGGCAAACCCGGGGCGGTTCAAACCGACTCTGACAGTCCACCTAGCGCAGATCTATGGCTACCCCATCAAGGTCGAAGACGTATTGGCTTATGTTGCGGCTGTCGCATCCAATCCGGCTTTTCCCGTGCGGTTCAGATCGAACTTTGTACAGCCGGGGCTGCGCGTTCCAATAACGGCCGACTCAAGACTCTTTAGCGAAGCCGTCGCTCTTGGGAGCGAGATCATCTGGCTTCATTGCTACGGTGAGCGATTCGTAGATGCAGCTGCCAGTCGTCCCAAACAAGCGCCCCGCCTGCCGAAGGAGGTGGCGCCACGCATCCCTTCGGCTGGCAGCATTCCCTCCGCGCCAGAACCGTTACCTGACACGATGGACTACGACCCCGCGCTGCAACGATTGAAGATCGGAAAGGGCTACGTTGAGAATGTTACGCCGGCGATGTGGGCGTACGAGGTATCCGGCAAACAGATTCTTTGGCAGTGGTTCAGTTATCGCCGCCGCGACCGTACCCGCCCAATCATCGGTGACCGTCGACCTCCTTCGCCGCTCGATAGCATACAGCCCGAAGGCTGGCTGCCTGAATACACTTCAGACCTGCTCGATCTCCTGCATGTCCTCGGCCGACTGGTCGCTCTGGAGCCTCGCCAAGCCGAGTTGCTGGAGCAGATTTGCGCGGGGCCGTTGCAGAGTGCCGAGGAGCTTGAAGCGGCGAGCGCATTCGGCGTCCCTGAAACCGCGGTCACGTCGAAGAAAAAGAGCAAAAGCAAGGCCTAGTTCGCTAACGGGTGCGATACGGGGAAAAGTCCGCCTGACCGCTCGCCTAGCTGGACAAGATCGCGCATGTTTCTGTCCTGATTCGACATAGACTGCGAGCGACATGGCCCATCCCCGTCAGCCAGACCTGTTCCAGAACCACGAGCAAACCGACTTGTTCGGCGAAGATTCTCCGACTCCTGAGTACCGCCCTGACCCCGACTCGGTCCGCACCGAGCTTTACAGAATCCTCACCGAGGCGCGTGCGGCGCAGAAGCTCCCGTGGGAACCGAAGAAGGTCGTTCTATACAGAACCATCTTTCCCCAGATGACGAACTGGCTTCCAGACGAGGAAGGTGCGCAACTGCGGTTCGAGTTCGAGAGCGAGATTAGGCGGCTGGAGGCGGCGTAGGCTCGTGCGTGCCTCTCGCCTACGGCGAGCCCGATTATGTATGGGCTTCCTGCGAATGCCCCAACATTCCCGAAACAGCAGTCGTCTACAGAGAGGCCGCAGCGTACAGGATGCCCCGCTTTCGCGGGGCATGACAGAGGTGAGTGTGGGACCGCGCAATCCCGCCACACGGTCAGCCTACTGCACGCTCAGCGCGACAAACCGCAGCTCGCCGTCGGCATTCGACACCAACAGCAGCACCGACTTCTTGCCGTCCTTCTTGAGCTGGTCCACCCGCTTCTGGATGTCGGCTCCGTTTGACACCGCCTCCTGCGCCACCTCGACGATGACATCGCCGGCGGAGAGCCGCTTTTCCGCGGCGTCCGAATTGGCGTCGACATTGGTGACGACCACGCCCTTGACGGTGTCCTTGATCTTGTAGCGCGTGCGCAGATCCTTGCTCAGCGCCGCGAGATCGAGGCCGAGCGCCTTCTGCGTCACAGTCTTTTCAGGTGCGGGCTCATCGGTCTTCACCGCGGCCTGTACCTTGTCGGGATCCTGCAACCGGCCGAGCGTGACCTTCTTGGTCTCTTCCTGGCCCTTGCGAATGATGATGACGTCGACCTCCTTGCCGACCGCCGTGTCGGCGACGACGCGGGAGAGATCCTTGGGGTCCTTGACGTCCTTGCCGTCGAACTTGATGACGACGTCGCCGGGCTCGATGCCGGCCGGTTTGGCCGGGCCCTTGTCGTCAACGCCGGCAACCAGCGCTCCGCGCGGCGGCTTGATGTTGAGGCTCTCGGCGATCTCGTCGGTGACGCTCTGGATGCGGACGCCCAGCCAGCCGCGGCGCAATTCGCCGAACTGACGGAGCTGGTCGACGACACCCGCGACCGTCTTCGACGGTACGGCGAAGCCGATGCCGATCGAGCCGCCGGACGGCGAGATGATGAGCGTGTTGACGCCGATGACGTCGCCATCGAGGTTGAACAGCGGACCGCCGGAATTGCCGCGGTTGATGGAGGCGTCGGTCTGGATGTAACTGTCGTAGGGACCTGAGGAGATGTCGCGGTTCTTCGCCGAGACGATACCGGCCGTCACGGTGCCGCCGAGGCTGAAAGGATTGCCGATCGCGACGACCCAGTCGCCGAGGCGCAGCTTGTCGGAATCGCCGAACTTCACCGACACCAGCGGCTTCGGCGGCTTGAACTTCAGCACGGCAAGGTCAGTCTTCTTGTCGACGCCGACCAGCTCGGCCTTGATCTTGGTACCGTCGTTGAGGATGACGCTGATCTCGTCGGCGTCCGCGATGACGTGGTTGTTGGTGACGACGACGCCTGATGTGTCGATGATGAAGCCGCTGCCGAGCGAGTTGGTCTTGCGCGGCGCCGGGCTGTTCTCGCCGCCCTTGCTGCCGCCGCCGGGACCCTTGCGATTCTTGAAGAAGTCGTCGAAGAACTCCTCGAAGGGCGAGCCGGGCGGCAGTTGCGGCATGGCGTTGCTGCCGCCGCCACCTTTGGCGTCGACGGTCTGCGAGGTCGAGATGTTGACGACCGCGTCGATCACCTTCTCGGCAACGTCGGCGATGCCGTCCGGTCCGCGCGCAGAGGCCGGTGTGCCGAATGCGCTGAAAGCGCCAACGGCGAGCGCGGCCAGCCCTAAGCGCAAACGGGTCGGGGCAATGATGGCAGCGGTCATTGTGATCTCCAGGAAATGCGGATTCGGCGTCAAGACTGCGCTTGAACGGGGGGACGGCGCAAGCGCGGACCTTAACGGGCCTCAAGACCCGGACAATACGGCGAAAACCGGTCCCTCGCCTTCACTTTGGCGTTGGCGCGACGGCTAAATTGGACGTCGCATAACCCAGATCAGGATCAGGCCGGCCACGGCCGAACCAATCCCCACCGCCCGCAGGACATTGTCCGGAGTGGCCATGGCGCTTTTCATGGCCTTGCGCATCCAGGCCGGACTTGCCGCGAACATCAAGCCTTCCAGCACGAACAGGATGCCCAAGCCGATGAGGAAGTCGGCGAACGCAATGGACCTCATCGGATTGGAACCTCCCGTTGTGCTGTTCTTGTCCGGACGAAGGGCGGCCAGACCGGCCGCCCTCGTCTGGCTTACGGCTTCGCTGGCGTCGTGGTCGCCGTCTTGCCGGACGGGTTACCAAAGAACCGGAAGAAATCCGAGTCCGGGCGCAGGAGGAAGCGGGTATCGTTCGACCGCAACCCGTTCTCATAGGCCGACATCGAGCGGTAGAAGGCAAAGAAATCCGCATCCTGGCCGTAGGCTTCGGCGAACAGACGGTTGCGCTCGGCATCGCCGACGCCGCGCGTTTGCTCGGCCTGCGACCTTGCTTCTGCCTCGATTACGGTTGCCTCGCGGTCTGCCTTGGAGCGGATCTCCTGTGCCTTCTGGCCGCCCTGCGCGCGGAACTCGGCGGCTTCCCGCTCGCGCTCCGTCTTCATGCGCTGATAGACCGCCTGGCTGTTCTGCTCCGGCAAATCGGCGCGGCGGATCCGGACGTCAACGACCTGGATGCCGTAGCCGTCGGCCTCGTGATCGAGCTGATCGCGGATGCGCTGCATCAGCTTCTCGCGGTCGTCGCGCACCACGTTGATGAACGTGACCTCGCCGAGCACGCGGCGCAGTGCTGCGTTCAGCAGGGTGGTGAGCTGGATGTTGGCGGCCTGGATCGAGCCGATGCTCTGATAGAACCGCAACGCGTCCTTGATGCGGTAGCGCGCGAAAGCATCGACCACGAGCCGCTTCTGGTCGGACGCGATCGCTTCCTGTGACGGGTTCTCGAGATCGAGGATCCGCTTGTCGATGTTGATCACCGAATTCCACGGCGCCTTGAAATGCAGGCCGGGAGCGGTAACGACGTCGACAGGCCGGCCGAACTGCAGCACGATGGTCTGCTCGGTCTGCGCTACCGTGAACAGCGACATGTAGCCCACGATCACGACAAGCAGGAGCCCGAGCAGCGCGACGATACCTGTAACTGGAGACCTCATCGGTTGCCTCCGGTCGTCTGCTGGCCGGTTGCAGGCGGCCGCTTGGCCGTCAATTCGCTGAGCGGCAGATAAGGCACGACGCCCTGGCCCGACTGGCCGCCGTCATAGATGAGCTTCTCCGAGCCGCCGAGCACGCGCTCCATCGTCTCAAGATAAATCCGTTCACGCGTCACGTCGGGCGCCTTCTTGTATTCATCGTAAACCTTCAGGAAGCGCGAGCTCTGGCCCTTAGCCTCGGCGACCGTCTGCTCCCTGTAGCCTTCGGCGGCCTGCATGATCTGCGCCGAACGTCCGCGTGCCTGTGGTACGACCTGGTTGGCGTAGGTCTGCGCCTCGTTTTGCAACTGCTCGAGATTGGCGCGCGCCGCCTGGACGTCGCGGAAGGCGTCGATCACCTGGGCCGGCGGATCGACCTTCTGCATCTGCACCTGGCTGATCTGAATGCCGGCGCCGTAGGTGTCCAGGGTCTTCTGGATCAGCTCCTGCACGCCCTGTTCGGTGACGTTGCGCGCGCCGGTCAGGATCGGCTGGATCTGCGAGCGGCCGATCACCTCGCGCATCGAGCTCTCGGCGACCGCCTTCACGGTACCTTCGGGATTCTGGATGTTGAAGAGGAAATCGCCGACGCCGTTGGGCTTGATACGCCAGAGCACGGTGAAATCGACGTCGACGATGTTCTCGTCGCCGGTCAGCATCAGGCTCTCTTCCGGCACGTCACGAATGGAACGGCCGCGCCGCGCCGGATCGTCGATTAGCGTCATGCCGATGGAGATGGTGGAAACGCGCAGTGCCTTCGGCAGCAGCACGGTCTCGATCGGATAGGGCAGATGATAGTTCAGGCCGGGCTCCACGGTGCGAACGTGCTTGCCGAAGCGCAGCACGACGCCGAGCTCTTCGGATTGCACCCGGAAGAAGCCCGACAACAGCCAGAACGCGACGATGAGCAGCACGATCAGCGTGATGCCGATGCCGGAGAAATAGCCGCCCGGCATGATCTGCTGGAGGCGGTCCTGGCCGCGGCGCAGAAGGTCTTCCAAATCCGGCGGCCTCGGCCCGACCGGTTGCGGGCCGTTGCCCCATGGTCCCTTCGGACCCGAGCCCCATGGGCCACCGCCCTGATTCTTCCACGGCATTCGACGCTCTCCTCGGCAGGGTGAAATTGCCCCAGCCCGCTTTGTCCAGTCCGGCTTTATAGGGGACAGGCAGGTCCCTTACAACGCGGCCCTCGCTGTCTTCCGAGCTATGCTCGGGCACGAAAAAGTCAATGTAAACATTGGCGAAAGCGGTTAATGGCGCGGCCGCCGACGATATGTCACATAGGAGTAGTCGGCGCTGTCGTCGGGTCCGGCAGGATGACGTACACGCGCCACCTCATCCCAGTCTGCCTTGTCGATGTCGAAATACGTGTCGCCTTCGGGGCGCGCATGCACTTCGGTGATTTCGAGGCAATCGGCGCGATCGAGCCATTGCCGATAGATTTCGGCGCCGCCGATCACGGCAATCTCGGCGACTGAACGCCGCAGGGCATCGCCGCGGGCGACGGCGCCTGCATCGGCAGCCGATGTCGTGACGATGGCGCCAGTGGCACGATAATTCGCATCCCGCGTGATGACGATGTTGGTGCGGCCCCGAAGCGGCCGGGGCAGGGATTCGAAGGTCCTGCGGCCCATGATCACGGGCTTGCCGATCGTGAGCGCCTTGAAGCGCGCCATGTCGGATTTCAATCGCCACGGAATCGCGTTGCCGGCGCCGATGACGCCGTTCTCAGCGATCGCGACGACGAAGACGATCTCCATCAGGTCGCGCTTCCGGCAAGCTGCGTCAGCGCCGGACCGGTGACGCGGCACAGCGTCCAGTCGTCCAGCATGACGGCACCGAGCGACTTGTAGAACGCGATCGACGGTGCGTTCCAGTCGAGCACCGCCCATTGCAGCCGCGACCAGCCGTTCTCGACGCATTCCACGGCAAGGTGCACGAGCAGCGCCTTGCCGAGGCCCCTGCCCCGATGCGACGGCCGCACATACAAATCTTCGAGATAGATGCCGTGGCGGCCGCTGAACGTAGAAAAATTCACAAACCACACCGCGAAGCCGACCGGCTCGCCGTTCCACTCGGCGATTGCGCAATGGAGTTGCGGTCTCTCACCGAACAGCGCGTCGGTGATCATCGCCTCGGTCGCTTCGACCTCGTGCGAAAGCTTTTCGTACACGGCGAGCTCGCGGATGAAAGCGAGAACGAGCCCGGCTTCGTCTGGACGCACACGGCGGATGTTGAGCGACATCGGCTTCAGACCGCGACTGCCGCCTTGATGTGCGGATGCGGATCGTAGCCGACCAGCTCAAAATCCTCGTAACGGAAGGAGAAGATATCCTTCACGTCAGGATTGATCCGCATCACCGGCAGCGCGCGCGGCGCGCGCGTGAGCTGGAGCTTCGCTTGCTCCAGATGGTTGGAATAGAGGTGGGTGTCACCGAACGAATGCACGAAGTCGCCGGCCTTCAGGCCCGTGACCTGCGCCACCATCATGGTGAGCAGCGCGTAGGAAGCGATGTTGAAGGGCACGCCGAGGAACACGTCGGCCGAGCGCTGATAGAGCTGGCACGACAGCTTGCCGTTGGCGACGTAGAACTGGAACAGGCAGTGGCACGGCGGCAACGCCATCTTGTCCACTTCGGCCGGATTCCAGGCCGAGACGATCAGGCGGCGCGAATCCGGATTGCGCTTGATCATGTCGATCACGTTGGCGATCTGGTCGATGCTGCGTCCGTCCGGCGCGGGCCAGGAGCGCCATTGATGGCCGTAGACGGGTCCGAGATCGCCGTTGGCATCAGCCCACTCGTCCCAGATGGTGACGCCGTTGTCGCGCAGATATTTGACGTTGGTGTCGCCCTTCAGGAACCACAACAGCTCATGCACGATCGCCTTCAGCGGCAGGCGCTTGGTGGTCAGCATCGGGAAGCCAGCGGACAGGTTGAAGCGCATCTGATGGCCGAACACCGACAGCGTGCCGGTGCCGGTCCGGTCGGTCTTTTCCGCGCCGTCTGAAAGAATCCGCTCGAGCAGGTCCTGATACTGGTGCATGTGCGTGAGCCTTTGGGGAGGCGGCAAACTTAGCGGCCACCCCCGCGCTGCGACAGCGTCGATTCGCCATCCATACGCATTATACCCGGAAAAATGAGCGTTCCCGGCGCAAACGACAAGGGGCGGAACTTTGCGTGCCGCCCCTCGCCTATCGACTTGATCCTGCTGGCTAACTTGCCGGCTTGAGCACCGGGGTCCACTTCGCGATCTCGCTCCTGACGAGGGTCGCCAGCGCCTCCGGCGTCCGGTCCGCGGGCGCCGGAATGACGCTGCCGAGCTCGAGCAGGCGCTTGCGCACGGTTGCATCGTCGAGCGCCTTGACGGCCGCGGCGTTCAGGCTCGCTATGATCGCGGGCGAAGTTCCCTTCGGCGCGAACATCGCATTCCAGGCCTGGGCCTGGAATGCAGGCAGGCCGGCTTCCGCCGTCGAGGATAGGGTGCAGCAGCTGGAGCGACAAAGGCGCACAACGATGCCAGCGCCGCGGCACATGCGCCCGCAAGTGCGCGAATGCAAGTCATGTCGACCCCCTCGGACATAAAACAAAATGCCGGCCACAGGGCCGGCATTTTCATTTCACGAAGCGGTCACACAAGTCGATTCGACATCCGAATGCGACGCCCCGACACAGGGCGCCGCGCCGACGCAGCGCGCGTCGCGATCAGTTCTCGGATTCGGTGAACACCTCGTCGCGCTTGGCACGCAACGTGGGCAGCACCGTGAGCACCAGCAGGAAGGCCGCAATCGCAAGCAGCACGGCCGACAGCGGACGCGTCAGGAACACGCTCCAGTCGCCGCGCGAGATCAGCAACGCACGGCGCAGGTTCTCTTCCATCAGTGGTCCGAGCACCATGCCGAGCAATAGCGGCGCCGGTTCGAAATCGTGCTTGATCAGCCAGTAACCGACCAGACCGAACACGCCAGCGAGGATGACATCCACAGGTGCGTTGTTCACCGAGTAGATTCCGATCGCGCAGAAGATCACGATCGAGGGGAACATCAGCCGGTAGGGCACGCGCAACAGCCGCACCCAGATTCCGACCAGCGGCAGGTTGATGATGATCAGCATCAGATTGCCGACCCACATCGAAGCGATCATGCCCCAGACCAGCTCCGGCTGCTTCTGCATCACCTGCGGGCCTGGCACGATGCCGTGGATGGTCATCGCGCCCACCATCAGCGCCATCACCGCGTTGGGCGGGATGCCGAGCGTCAGCAACGGGATGAAGGAGGTCTGCGCCGCGGCGTTGTTGGCGCTTTCCGGCGCCGCAACGCCCTCGATCGCACCGCGGCCGAACCGCGACGGGTTCTTGGCGATCTTCTTCTCGAGCGTATAGGCCGCGAAGGAGGCGATCACGGCGCCGCCGCCCGGCAGGATGCCGAGGATCGAGCCGAGCACGGTGCCGCGCAGGATCGCAGGCGTCGAGTCGATCAGGTCTTTCCTGGTCGGCATCAGGCCGGTGATCTTCTGCTGCACGAGGTCGCGGTTCATCTCGGCGCCGGCATCGAGGTTACGGATGATCTCGGCGAATCCAAACACGCCCATCGCCACCGTCGCGAAGCCGAGTCCGTCGGCGAGTTCCGGAATGTTGAACGCCATGCGCGAGGCGCCGGTCTCGATGTCAGAGCCGACCATCGACAGCAACAGGCCGAACACGATCATCGCGATCGCTTTCAGCACAGAGCCCTTGGCCAGCACCACCGCGAAGATCAGGCCGAGCACCATCAGCGAGAAGTATTCGGCCGGACCGAATGCCAGCGCGAGCTTGGTCAGCGGCGCACCGAGGATGGCGATCAGGATGGTCGCGACGCAGCCGGCGAAAAACGAGCCGATCGCCGCAATCGCCAGCGCCGGACCGGCGCGGCCTTGCTTCGCCATCTGGTGACCGTCGATGGCGGTGACGACCGATGTCGCCTCACCGGGAATGTTGACCAGGATCGAGGTGGTCGAACCGCCATATTGGGCGCCGTAATAGATGCCGGCGAGCATGATCAGCGCGCCGACCGGCGGCAATCCGAACGTGATCGGCAGGAGCATCGCCACGGTTGCGACCGTGCCGATGCCCGGCAGCACGCCGACAAGCGTGCCGACCAGTGCGCCAATCAGGCACATGAGAATATTGATCGAAATCGGGAGCGACAGTCCGAACAGCCACGACGGTGACCACCAGGAGATCTGAAACACCACACCGAAACCGAGGCCCAGATTGTGAAAAAGATCGGCCATCACACCCTCACTGAACCAGGAAACGCGGGAACATCGGCATTGGCAGCCCGAGCACGTAAGGGAAGAGCAGCGCGCAGCCGAGCGTCAGGCAGGCGCCTACGATGATGGCTTCGATCCAGCGCGTCTCATGCGTGCCCATCGCCGCGACCAGGAAGCTCACGAACGCCGTAACCACGACCCCAAGCGGACGAATCGCCAGCGCGAAGAAGACGATCGAGATCAATACGAACAGCGGTCCGCGCCAGGCATAATGTGCCATCGCCGGTCCATCAGACAACAATCCCGTCAACGCGATGCCGGCGCCAAGCGCGACGAGGAGCCCGCCAAACATTCGCGGCGCCGTGCCGGCGCCGAAGGAGAAGCCGCGCATACCCTGCAAATCGCTGGAGGCCCACAGCGCGAACAAGGCCAGCGCCATCAGAACGATCCCGCCGACATAGTCCTGCGCCGACCTGATCGTCATGAAGATCGTGAGAATCGCCACCGCAAACAGCGGATAGGAATAGATCAGCGCCAGCAGCACATCGGATGACGCCTTCTTGGTGTCACCGCCGATCGCTCCGATCAGCGCGCCGGGGGCGCCCGCGAGCAGCGCCGTCACGTGACTGATCACGACGGTGGCCGGACCGCGTCCGGTGCCCCAGCCGAAGATCGTCCCGAACGACCAGATGAATTCGAAGATCTGCGGCGCTATGGCCAGCAGACAAAAGCTGAGCGCCACCGACGTGTTTCGGTTGGCTGTCGCCGAGTGGCCCATCGTATCGGCCATGCCTATCTCCTCCGCGACCCGTAAGCCACGAGCAATGTTGTTCTAATCGGCTGGAAAACGATCCCCCCGCCCGGATCACTGCCTAGCGATTTTCATTGCACAATGCCAGCAAAACCCAACAGGCCTCCGGCGAGCAAAAGCCATAGTGGATTGATGCGCGAGACCGAGGCGATCACTGCAACCGTCGCGGTCAGAAGCAGTGCAGCAATGGTGCGATCGGTCGACTGTGCCAGGATCAAGGCGCTCGCCGCCATCAGTCCGATCGACAGCGGAACCAATGCAGCCTGAATCAGCACGGGCCAGCGCGATTGGCTGGGGCGGTTGAGGAGCCGGCTGACATAATAGGCAAGCAGCGCCGTCGGCAGGCACATGGCCAAGGTCGCCGCCAGCGCGCCGGGGATGCCGGCAACGGCGTAGCCGATTAGCGTGACGATAAGCACGTTCGGACCTGGTGAGAGCTGCGCAATCGCATAGGCATCGGCGAACTGCTTGTCGGTCATCCAGTGATGCACATCGACCGCGATGCGGTGCATCTCTGGCACCGCCGCCGCGGCGCCGCCGACTGCGAACAGCGACATCAGGCCAAAGGTGGAGATCAGCGCCCAGATCGGGTTCTCGGCGTTCATGCGGCTACCTTCCGCCGCATCAGGAAGGTGGCGCCGACACTCACAGGGATCGCAACCAAAAGCACGGCCTGGAGCGGCAGGCGAACGACGCCGATGGCAAGAAACACGGCCAGCATCAGGATGAGCGCGACGACGTCCAGCCGCTTGAGCAGCGGCGTCATCATCCGGAAGACCACCGCGATCAAGAGCCCGACCGCCGCGCAGGAGATGCCCGCGAGGATGCGGCGCAGCACCTCCACATCGCCGAACCGGGCGTAGATGATCGCAAGCACCGTCACGATCAACGTCGGCGGCAGCAACAACCCGGCGAAGGCGGCAATACCACCCGCGATCCCGCGCAGCCGCGCGCCGAACACCATCGACAGATTGACGATGTTGGGCCCGGGCAGGAAATGGCAGAGCGCAAAAGTCTCGTTGAACTCGTCCGCGGTCATCCAGCGGTGCTGCTCGACGATGGCCTGCCGGGCAAATACCAACACCCCGCCGAAACCGGCCAGCGACATCCTGGCGAAGGCCAGGAACAGCGCGACGAGGCCGGGCGGAACGGGGTTGGTGGCTGGACGGTCCGGCGATTGATCTGGGTGTTGGGCGGCCGGTGCGGAATCCTTGGACATGTCAGGAGCTTAGAACGCCGGCCGTCGCGCGGCCAAGCCAGTCGGGAACCTATCCAAAGGGAACCTCCGGAAAACCGCTCGAAACACCTGTCATTTGAAACCTTTGCCCCCTATATTGGGGGTGCCGGTTCGCCGGCTATGGAAATAAACGGTCGTCGCAATAAACCATTCGGACCCGGGGGCGGTACCCGGCGCCTCCACCAAAGCCCACCAGCGGGCTAGCCCTAGAGTGGGCTTTGGCGGGGGCGAAATAGGATCGACGAGGGCGTAAAGGGCGTTCTTTTTCTCGGTATTGTTCCGCCGTTATCGGGCTATGCAATAGTTGCCAACGACAACTTTGCTCCGGTTGCTCAGGCTGCGTAACGCAGTTTGAAAGACCATTCTGAAGTCCTAACGGGTTAAGCTCCGTTAGGCGGGGTTCGGAGGCACCTGGCAACAGAAGCCTCCACTTACCTCCATTTCCTACCCGGCGGGGACTCCTGCTGACCCGTCAGGCGCGGTATTATCGCGGCTTGGCGAGTCGGGCCGGCGGGGCCCAACTCCTGGAATGCAACAGGACCACCATGGCGACCGATCATATCCGATACGATGTGCTGGCCCGCGACGCGCTGCGCGGCGTGCTGCGCAAGGTGCTGACCGATGCCGCGTCCCAAGGACTGCCGGGCGAGCATCATTTCTTCATCACCTTCGTCTCGAAGGCCGACGGCGTGAAGATCTCATCGCGACTGCTGGCGCAGTACCCGGAAGAAATGACGGTCATCCTGCAGCACCAGTTCTGGGATCTGACCGTGCTCGAGGACCGCTTCGAGGTCGGCCTGTCCTTCGGCGGCATTCCGGAGCGGCTGATCGTGCCGTTCAGCGCCATCAAGAGCTTCCTCGATCCGTCCGTGAAATTCGGCCTCCAGTTCGATACCTCCGATGTTGCGGAGGTCTCGCCCGAGACATTGCCCGCCGCTCCCGCCCCGTCCGCGGTCGCGGTGCCGGCGTCTGCGGCCGAGACGACGGAAAGCTCTGAAGAGCCGGCCGCCCCGAACCAGGGCGGCGCCGAAGTCGTGCGATTGGATCGTTTCCGCAAGAAATGATCTAGATTGGGCCGGAGCCCGTCGCACGCGACCAAACTCCCTATATAGAGGCACATGAAGAGGCTGCGCGGCGTTTCGCGCGGCGGAATGGATGTGCCCATGGCCAAGATCGCCCGCTCGAAAACCGACCGCTCCTCGCGCCCCGCGACCCGCACCGAGACCGACAGCTTCGGCCCCATCGAGGTCCTCGCCGATCGCTATTGGGGGGCGCAGACCGAACGCTCGCGCCAGAATTTTCGCATCGGCATCGATCGCATGCCGATCTCGCTCGTGCATGCGCTCGGCATCGTCAAGCTCGCCGCGGCGCAATCCAACCAGGAGCTCGGCCTGCTCGACCAGCGCCGCGCCAACGCCATCATCCGCGCCGCGCGCGAGGTGATCGAAGGCAAGCTGGACGATCATTTTCCGCTGGTGGTGTGGCAGACCGGCTCGGGCACGCAGAGCAACATGAACCTCAACGAGGTCATCGCCAACCGCGCCAATGAAATGCTTGGCGGCGAGCTCGGGGCCAAGAAGCCGGTCCATCCCAACGATCACGTCAACATGAGCCAGTCGTCGAACGACTCGTTCCCGACCGCGATGCACATCGCGGCGGCAAGCCGGATCAATGCCGATCTCGTCCCGGCCCTCGGCGAGCTGCTCCGCGCGCTGCGCAAGAAGGAGAAGGAGTTTTCCAGGATCGTGAAGATCGGCCGTACACATACCCAGGACGCCACGCCGCTGACGCTCGGCCAGGAATTTTCCGGCTACGCCGCGCAGGTCGAGAGCGGCATCGCCCGGCTCAAGGTCGCGGTGAAGGAGCTCTATCCGCTGGCGCAGGGCGGCACCGCCGTCGGCACCGGCCTCAATTCGAAGCCGCGCTTTGCAAAACTGTTCGCAAAGCACGCGGCCAGCATCACGAAGCTGCCCTTCACCAGCGCCGCCAACAAATTCGAGGCACTGGCCTCGAACGACGCCTACGTGTCGGCGCACGGCGCCATCAATTCGGTCGCGACCGGCCTGTTCAAGATCGCCAACGACATCCGCCTGCTCGGATCCGGCCCGCGCTCGGGCCTCGGCGAATTGATGCTGCCGGAGAACGAGCCGGGCTCCTCGATCATGCCGGGCAAGGTCAATCCGACGCAGTGCGAGGCGATGACCATGGTGTGCTGCCAGGTGTTCGGCAATCACACCGCGATCACGGTCGCCGGCAGCCAGGGCCATTTCGAGCTCAACGTCTACAAGCCCGTGCTGGCCTACAACATGCTGCACTCGATCCGCCTGATGGCGGACGCCGCGCGCTCCTTCACCGAGCATTGCGTCAGCGGCATCCGCGCCGACGAGAAGCGCATCAAGGAGCTGATGCAGCGCTCGCTGATGCTGGTGACGGCGCTCGCTCCCAAGATCGGCTACGACAACGCGGCCAAGGTGGCCAAGACGGCGCATGCCAACGGCACCACGCTGAAGGAGGAGGCACTGCGGCTCGGCTTCGTCTCGGCGGACGAGTTCGACCGCCTGGTGCGCCCCGAGAAGATGACCAGCCCGGGATAAAATTCCGAATTCCGATAGCCATCCGTAGTGATACGGACGCGCGCGCTGCAGAAATATGAGGCTTTGAGGGCCGGATTTGATTACCGTCAATGTCGCGGCGGGGCGGTGTGTTACGCAGCCCCTCTGCCCTTCACGGAGCGAAATTCATCGTTTGATGGCCCAAGGGGCCGATTGACGAGGACGAGCGAATGGCGATCAAGTCTTGTGGGGCGCAACGCGGCACCCTGTTTCTGAATGTTTCATCCAGCCCACGGAGGATCGGATGATGGAGACGCGGCATGGGGAACGTCATCAACCTGAAACGTTTCAGGAAGCGCGCCGAGCGGGAAGCCACGGCGAAGCAGGCGGACGCCAACCGAACGAAGTTCGGCCGCACGAAGGCGGAACGGTCGGCGGAGCAGACGCGCGCGGACCAGGCGAAGGCACACTTGGACCAGCACCAGATCGATCGCGAGGAGCAGCCATGAAGTCGCCCGTCGTGAAAAGGTCGATCGTCGTCGCCGGCCACAAGACCAGCGTCAGCCTGGAAGAGGCGTTCTGGAACGGCATGAAGGAGATCTCGGGCCTGCGCAACATGACGCTGTCCGAGCTGGTCGGCGAGATCGACGGCAACCGCCAGCAGGGCAATCTGTCCTCGGCGATCCGCCTGTTCGTGCTGGACTACTTCAAGAGCCGCGCCATGGCCGCCATCCAGTCGGAAAAGGTCCCGGCCCTGTAGCCGCCCTGGCGCCGATCCCCCTCCGTCACGAAGCTGCTACTTTAAAATCACTCTAAGATGCAGCTTCCGCGAGCCAGCGCGCTTGACCTCGATGCCCTGCGTTGAAAATACAGGGCATGACCGACATCCACGATACGCGTCCGCACATGCCGCTGGGTCTGGCCCAGCGCGGCTATACCGGCGTCATCCAGCACCTTTCCGCCAAGGACGCCGGCTCGGCGCTCTCGGACATCGAGCTCGAGAGCCGGCTGATCGAGCTCGGCTTCGTCGAAGGCGCCCGGGTCGAGGTCTTGCATGAGGGGCTGGTCGGGCGCGACCCGATCGCCGTACGGGTCGACAGCATCACGATCGCGGTGCGCCGTCGCGAAGCCATGGCCATTATCGTCGCCTGAAGCGACCGGACCCCAATTCCATGGAATTGCCCCAACTTCATCTCGCCCTGGTCGGCACGCCAAACAGCGGCAAGACCTCGCTGTTCAATGCGCTGACCGGCAGCCGGCAGAAGGTCGCGAACTATCCCGGCGTCACCGTCGAGCGCAAGGAAGGCTTTTTTGTCACCCCTCTGGGGCGCCAGGTCTCGGTGGTCGACCTGCCCGGCACCTATTCGCTGCGCGGCCGCAGCCCGGACGAGGAGATCACCCGCGACTTCGTGCTCGGCAAGGCCTCCGGCGAGACCGCGCCCGACCTCATCCTGTGCGTGGCCGATTCCACCAATCTGCGGCTGACCATCCGCCTGCTGCTGGAGCTCAAGCGCACCGGCCGGCCGATGGTCCTCGTGCTCAACATGTTCGATATCGCCAGCCGCCGCGGCATCACTGTCGACGTCGAGCGGCTCGCCAACGAGCTTGGCGTGCCCGTGGTCACCTCGATCGCGGTGCGGAAGGGCGGCACGGCCGACCTGCTGGCGCTGACGGACGAGATTTCGGCAAAGCTCGCCGCCGAGCCGGGCGAGAACAATTGGCGTGTGCTCAGC
Source organism: Bradyrhizobium sp. 132 (assembly GCF_023074185.1). Classification (GTDB taxonomy): domain Bacteria; phylum Pseudomonadota; class Alphaproteobacteria; order Rhizobiales; family Xanthobacteraceae; genus Bradyrhizobium. The sequence goes on from NZ_JADPKY010000103.1 coordinate 16,833, forward strand.
GTGGCCGAACTGCGCGCCACCCAGCGCGAGGCCGACCGCATCATCGCCGATTGCGTCAGCCTGCCAAGCCGGCCCGACACCTGGACGGCGCGGATCGACGCGATCGTGCTGCACCCCGTCGGCGGGCTGATCGTGCTCGCGGCTATCCTGTTCGTGATGTTCCAGGCGGTGTTCGCCTGGGCGCAGCCGCTGATGGAGCTGCTCAACTCGGGCTTCGACTCGCTCGGCGAGTTCGTGCACGCCACCCTGCCCGCCGGCCTGCTGCAGAGCTTCCTTCAGAACGGCGTGATCTCGGGCGTCGGCAGCGTGATTGTGTTTCTGCCGCAGATCATCATCATCTTCCTGTTCATCCTGCTGCTGGAAGATTTCGGCTACATGGCGCGCGCCGCGTTCCTGATGGACCGCATCATGGGCGGCGCCGGCCTGCACGGCCGCGCCTTCATTCCGCTGCTGTCGAGCTTCGCCTGCGCCATCCCCGGCATCATGGCGACGCGCGTCATCGACAACAAGCGCGATCGGCTGACCACGATCCTGATCGCGCCGCTGATGACCTGCTCCGCGCGCATTCCGGTCTACACGCTGATCATCTCCGCCTTCATTCCGGCAAAGGACGTCTGGGGCTTCATCAACCTCCAGGGCCTCGTGATGTTCGGGCTCTACGCCGCCGGCATCATCAGCGCGCTTGCCGTCTCGTTCCTCATCAAATTCTTCATGCTGCGCGACTATGCGCCGGCGCCGTTCATGCTGGAGCTGCCCGACTACAAAATGCCGCGGCTGAAATCGATCGCGATCGGCGTCTATACGCGGGCCAAGATGTTCCTGCACCGTGCCGGCACCACGATCTTCTCGATGATGGTGCTGATCTGGTTCTTGGCCTCGTTCCCGCAGCCGCCCGTTGGCGCAACCGAACCGGCGATCGACTTCAGCCTGGCCGCGATCATCGGCAAGGCGCTTGCGCCGCTGCTCGCGCCGGTCGGCTTCAACTGGCAGATCGCGGTGGCGCTGATCCCGGGCATGGCGGCACGCGAGGTCGCGGTCGCCGCGCTCGGCACCGTTTATGCGATCGAAGGCGGCAAGGAAGCGGCCGAGCAGATTGGCCAGGTGCTGGCGACAAAATGGTCGCTCGCGACCGCGCTGTCGATGCTGGCCTGGTACATCTTCGCCCCGCAATGCGCCTCGACGCTGGCCGTGATCCGACGCGAGACCGGAAGCTGGACCTGGATGGCCGTCACCTTCGCCTACATGCTGGTGCTGGCCTATGCGGCGAGCCTTCTGACCTACAATGTCGCGGTCGCGTTCGGGGCAGGGTAGCCCCACTCGAAACAAAAAGCGCGAAAACAACCCCATGCACAGTAGACCGACGCTGTGAGATCAATAGGTTACGCGTGCGTGAAAATCGTCCGACCGCAGCCGGGATAGAGCCCGCACAATCCGGACTTACCAGCTGTTCGCCGGTTGTCCCGTCGGGCAAAACAGGAGCATGATGGCATGGTCCGAGAATTGGCGAGACGCTCCGTGACGGCAGGACACGCCGGCGTGGCAGGCCTTCTCAGCCGCTCGCCTGTGTCGCCGGGAACGACGCGGTGAACACCGTTTCATCCCGCACCGACGACGCGACGATCAACCCGCCATGGGCGCGCGCGATCTCCTGGGCAATGTACAGTCCGAGCCCAAGCCCTTTCTGGTTCGGCAGAACGTCGCCACGATCGAACGCAGTGAAAAGGCGCGGCATCGCCTCCGCCGGAATTGGCGCACCTTTGTTGACAATGCTGATGTCGAAGCCAGATCCGGTCGTTTGCGCCAGCACCCTGATCGGCTCGTTGGCCGCTCCATAGGAAATCGCGTTGCCGAGAAGATTGGACAGCATCTGACCTATGCGGCCGGCGTCGATTCTCACAGTCCCCGGAATGTTGATGACCGTTTCGATAACGCGATCCGGATGCACGTTCTCGAACTCTGCGACAATCTGCTTGATGACAGGCTCGAGTGCCTGTTCTCTCAGCTCGAGCTGCATCCCGGCACCGAGCCGCGTGCGGGCGAGGTCCATGACATTGTCGATCAGACCCGCCATCCGGGCCACGCTTCCTTGCAGAAGGTTGATCCAGTTCTGCCCCTCTTCATCGACCTTCTTGTTCAGAAGCCGCAGGCCGCCCTGGATCGCGGCAAGAGGGTTTCTGAGGTCGTGACCGAGCACGGCGATAAACTGCTCGCGCAGTTCGGCATTCTGTCGTTCCAGCGCCAACCTCTTCTCGATCAGTTCGACGCGGTCGCCCGCGTCGAGGTGAGACGCGATCAGCTCGGCAAAAAGCTTGAACATCCCGATGACTTCGGGGGTCCGAAGCTTGCGCGGCTTCGGATCGATCGCGCAAAGAGTCCCGAAGAATGAACCGTCGGGAAGGATGATCGGCACGGAGATGTAGCTTTGGAAGCCATATTGCGCGGGCGTGTGATGCTTGAAGTACCCGGCATCTTCGCTGACATTCTCGATGACGACCGCCTCACGGCTCTGCCGGATCTCATGGCAGATCGTGGTCTCGACCTTGAGCTCGTCACCGGGTTTCAGCCCGAACTCAAGTTCGTCACGCGCAGCACAGGTGATCCACCTGTCCTCCGTGACGCGGGCAACGGCCGTAAATCCCATGCCGGTGGTCCGGCTGACCACGTCCAGGATGGTCGAGACCGCAGCGATTCCGCTGACCTTGGCTATGTCGCGCTCGAAATCCATCGCCGCTCCGCGTCGGAACATTCGCCCCGAGGCGACCGTCACCCCAACCAAAGCGCGTCCTTGCAACATTGAAAGCACTGCCAGCCAGGTTATTCCACATCAATGTTGCTCGACGCCCCACCATGGAAGCGGCTATCTGTTCCTATGGAACATTTCAGCACGGGGAGACTGACCGCCGAGAGGCTTCGTGAAGATCACCTGGCCGACCTCGTCGCATTGCATCTCGATGCCGAGGTATCCCGATATCTCGGCGGCGTGCGCCCGGCGGAGACGACCAGGACCTATCTCGGCGCCAACATGGCGCATTGGGACCGGCACGGTTTTGGGCTCTGGGTGCTGCGAACCAAAGACGGGGCATTCGCCGGACGGGCGGGCATCCGGCACATTCTGGTGGATGATATCGACGAGACCGAGATTGCCTACGCATTCAAGCGCGAATTCTGGGGCCGTGGACTTGCAAGCGAGACCGCGATCGCGCTGACGGATATTGGACTGTTACACCACGAGCTGCCGTCCCTCATCGGCCTGGTCTATGTCGGCAATGGCGCATCGCGCCGCGTGCTGGAGAAGTCCAACTATCTCCTCGAGCGAAGCACGATCCGGCACGGCGAAGACGTCGTGATCTACCGCATCCGGCGGTGAGACCCGGCCTGGAGATCACTCGGTGCGCAGTCGGACAACCGATTGAGGCAGAGACGCGAGAAACGCGCCGCTATGACCGAACCCGTCCAGGATCAAGCTGGCTTATGAGCCAGCACCGTTCCGATCCGCTCCTTTTTAAGCGCAAACTGTGCCGCCAATGCGAGGCCGAATGCCAAACAAAACGTCGTACCGGCCGCAATGAAGCGCAGCTTATTGGTTTCCCAGATCGCACCCTCCTGTGCCACCAGCGACAGCAAGGGCGGAAGAAGCAAAAACACATTGGTTGCCGCAAAGCCGAAGCAATTGAACAGTCGCCACGCTACCGTTCGTAGGGAATTATCGATGTCCGGCAAATCGGAGCAGCTCTGCCTGTCGAGATAGTACGAAATATAAACGGTCACGAGCGCGGGCCCGAGCCCCCACCGCAACATCGCATAGTAAAGACTGACAACAGACATTTCCCGCAGATTCCCCTCTCCAAAGTAATGGACGGCCACCGTCAGACCGGCGGGCCCTACGACCAGCGCGACCAGAAAACTCCAGCAATAGGTGGTGAGGTGCGACGGATCTGAATGGCTTCCCAGCGAAGAAATCGCAAATCGAAGCAAAAGAACGACGACGATCGCCAATCCATAATTGCAAAGTGAATACATGACCCATGCCATCGAGCGATTAGGGTCTTGCGCCAAAACAATACCCTTGCCTTGCAGCAAGTCATAAACGACGGCCGAAATGGCCACGCCCAGATAGACGGAACAGATCAGTGCAATAATATAGACAATCCAGTACCGTAACGGATTGTCGTGAACAGGAGCATCAATTTCGATGCCGAATTTGTTGGCCTCATTGCGCAGGTCAATTCGAGAGCCGTTGCGGTAGATCAGGTAGCACGCAACAAGACGGGAAAACCGATTGTAGAGCTCTTTGATCAATTGCGTGGCCTGGGGCGCAGCGAGGCCCGTTAGCACGCCGGCCTTCCACTCGCTCATTGTCGGCGACGCCAGCTGAAAGTCTGCCATGAGCTTGTCGAAACCAAAGCTGTCCTCGGTAAAGAAGGTGGCGTCATCGCCAGCGTCGTGCCCCTGCGTCAGCCACCATTTCATGTAGCAAATTTCCGCCCACATTCGGTCCGGGGTATTGGGATCCTTGCGGAAGTCCTGATCCACGATCTCCGGCGAGTTCGCAACGACTTTCGAGACCGCATTCTCTGGCACGCGCAGCGAAAAGCGGATTTGCGCCATGATCTGCTTCGCGAGTTGAGGCACGCTGATCCAGCTCTGGATCACGTCGCGGACCATCAGCAGGACGTTCCACTGAGCCTCCTTTGTAAGGAGGAACAAATACACGGCCCCCATTGCGGCGATCACGGTCAGGTAGGGCGCAGACTGGCCTTTCGCAGCCTGTATGACGGCGTCCGGAATCGCAGGGACCAATGGCGCCAAGGCAATGACGTCCCGGTTCTCATGGATGAGAAGAAGGAAAAAGCAGCACGAGAATATGACAAAGATGAAACCGCCCAATCGATACTGCTGTCGGGTCGTCATGTATCTCGGGAAAGTCGGTACTTCGGCAATGGTCACGGCGCGGCCAAAGGCTTGCCAAGCCAATCGGGCCGCCACAACCAAACCCAACAAGGTGATGGACCAGCGCACCAACGAAGGAAGGAGTTCGGACGCGGTGTCGCCGAACTCATCGGCGGAGGCTTGTGTCGATACCAATATGGAGATGACAATTCCCAACACGATGCTAGCCATTGCCAGAACTCCCTCTTGAGCGAGATAGTTCGAACGGGCCGCTCTACGCGGAATTTGAACAAACCGTAAATCCGGCGCGTCGGCGTGTGTGTGAACTAATTCACATCCTTTGGGAGTTTTTGTGCAACTCTCTCGGGCAAGAGGCACAATGCCTTGTCCGCAAGACCCCGACATCTCAACCAGACGAGCCGGAAACGAAATCCGGTGCGGCCGGGATTGCCGTCACCTCGGCGGAGCGCTGATCTCCGTCGGCATGACACCGGCCTGCTTGAATGGCGAAGCCAACGTCTTCGAGATCAATTCGAATGATGATTGGTACGGTTTGTCAGCTGGCTATTCCAATGTTGCAGGCACGCGATCCCTTGTCCTGCGCTCGGCCCGTTAGCGCGGGCCGCCGTGTCCATCCTCCGGATCGCTCTCCGGCTCGCGGATCAGCACCGCGGGTTCGTCATAGCCTTTGCGGCTGCTGTAAAACACCAGCGCCATCAGGCCGATGCCGACGACCAGCGAGAACACGACGCCGAGCACCAGCGCAACATAGCCCGACGCCGGCACGCCGTTATCGGTGCTGGTCCAGCCGAGATAGCCGAGAACGCACGCGGCGACGAGCAACGCGCACAGCACCGCAATGACTACCCATCTCGCGAGCTTGCCCTCTCGCGGGCTGGACGTCTCGGTTGCCGGTTGCTCATTGGTGCTGTTCATGGAGCTCTCCTCAAGCGTGGCCGCATTATGTTACGGCACAGTGGCCTTGGTCGCAATCGCATGCAGGGCCGCCGTCATCGCGGCTACCGCAGCCTTGGCCGGCTCGCCGGCGCCGTGACGCCCAGCGAGATAGGCCGGATCGTTGTAGGACAGCCAGGTCGCACCTTGCTCGTCCTGCCAGACCAGTGCCTTCAGCGGAAGGTCGATGCCAGCGGTCTGCGCCTGCTGCATCAACGGCGTGCCGCCCTTGGCGTTGCCGAAGATCAGCAGATCGGTCGGGCGCAATGTCAGCCCGACAGCGGCAGCGCCCGCGGCGTGATCGACATGGGCAAACACCGCGAGGCCTTTGGCTTTCACCTCTGTCTCGAGCCGCTTCATGGTGTCCTCCGGTCCAAAACTGCTCTTGATGGTGATGAGTCCGTCTGCGGCCATTGCTTGTGTCTCCGATAAACATGACGCTGCGACCAGAGCGATGATCCCGATCAGTGCCGAAAACTTCATGACCGCTCGCTTACTTCTTGCGGAATAGTTTCGCCGGGTCGAACTCCGGTTCCGGAATGAAGCCGTCGCGATTGGGCATCTTGATCTTCGGCAGGCTTTCCTTATCGACCTTGCCGTCCGCTGGAATGATGCCGTTGAGGCTCAGGATGTAAGCGGTGACGGCGTAGGTTTCGTCCGTGCTGAGCGAGCCGGGCGTCGGATACGGCATGGCGCGATGGATGTAGTCGAACAAGGTCGTCGCATAGGGCCAGAAGCTGCCGACCGTCTTGACCGGCATGTTGGAGGTGAGCGTGCCCTGTCCGCCAGCGAGGCGATCCTTGATGCCGCCCTGGCCATTGTCGCCATGACAGGCCGCACAATTGTCGGCGAATATCTGCTTGCCTGGCGCCACCGCGCCGCTGCCGTCCGGAAGCCCCTTGCCGTCAGGTCCGACATCAATGTCCCACAGCTTGATCTCCTCCGGCATCGCTGGACGGCCGAAATCGAACCCCAGCGCGGGTGCCGCGAGCAGGCCCAGGGTGAGCGCGACTGCGAGAAACAGCTTGCTATGCGAGGACATTGCGGACCCTCCCGGCCTCGTCGATGCTCCAGGTCTGCTGGGCGTTGTAATGAAACAACGCGTTAGTCCCCATCGCGGCGATGAAGGACTGCCGGTCCGGTTGAACATTGCCCTGGTCGTCAGTCGAACGGCTCACGATCTTGGTCGGTTTGCCGTCCCACGCCCAATCCATCTGGAATCGGACCTGGGCCTTGGACAACACCGGTTGGCTCAATTGCGCGGGCATCCACGTCTTCGCGCCATCGGTCGAGATTTCGACCTCGGCGATCTTGCCATGGCCGCTCCATGCAAGACCCGATATGCGATTGTAACCCGGCTGGATCTGCATCATGCCCGAGGGGTGCGTGATGACGGAGTTGGTCTCCATCCTCAGCTGAAACTGCCGCGCCTTACCGTTCGCGAGCAGCTGTGTGTAACGTGCCGTCTCCCAACGCGTCATCCACGGTTCGTTGCCGAACTTGAGCCGGCGCAGCCATTTGATATTGAGGTTGCCCTCGAAGCCCGGCATCACCAGCCGCATCGGAAAGCCATGCGCGGGCCGCAACGGCTCCCCGTTCTGCCCGTAGGCGACGAAGGCCTCGTTCACGATCTCTTCGGTGAGCGGAATGCTGCGGTCGACGCCCGCGCCGTCGCCGCCCTCCGCGAGCATCCAGTTCGAGCTCTTGTCCTTGGCTACGAGATCGATCAGGAATTTGAGCGGCACGCCGGTCCATTCATTGGTGCTGACGAGGCCATGCGTGTTCTGCACCGTCACATCGGGATCGGCCTTTTTCCAGTTTTCCCATCCGTTGCCAGTGCATTCGATAAAAACGATCCGCGTGACCGACGGCATCCGCTTGAGATCGTCGACGCTGAAAACCAGCGGCTTCCGAATCATGCCGTGGATGAGAAGCCGGTGCTGCGCAGGATCGATATCGGGGACGCCGGAATGGCTGCGCTCGTAATGCAAATCGGTTGGCGTGATGTTTCCGACCAGCTTCTGATGCGGCGTCTTGGAGTTGATGGCATCGCCCGGGTCGATGTTGCGCTTGCCCGGCGTGGATTCGGGGATGCGATCGATCTTGGCAAAACGTGAGCGCTCGCTGTGAGCGCTCAGATCGGCGCCGGGCCCGCGATCGGGCACATCGGCCAACGTTTCGGCGCCAGCGGCTTCGGTCGCAACCGCACCCACGATACCGGCCGACAGGCCTGTCACGAAGCCGCGACGCGAAACGTTCGCGGCGCGCGGCAACAAGTCGATTGGCGTCCTGGACGTCATGCGATCTCCCCTTGGTAGACGTGCGTTTTGGAAATCCCGGCCGCTCTCATGTCGCGATATTTGCCGAACGCCGCGAAGATTGCTCGTTAGGTTGTGTTAGAAGCCATGAGCACCAGCTCATTCGCTCGACGATTGCCAGCATTCCGATCTTGCCGACGCGGCGAGGACCTGGTGGCGATCATTATCCCGATCGAGCAAGGCCATGTTATTTCCCGCGAATGACTTGACGCGCGTAGGTTAGATGCGCTTTGCCGCTCCGTGGAATGGCCGGGCGGCTCGGAGTCATGTCCGGGCGGATCAAGGGGTGACGGATGTCGGAGGCGGACGCAGCGGACTTGTTGAAAGCGATGGTGCCGCTATTCAGAATCCGCCCTGTGTTCGAGGATTCCTGCAGATTTGGCGGCAGCTGGGAGTCGTTACACGCGCCGAACGGCAAGGGATGGGCGCAATTCCACATGGTCACGCGCGGCTCCTGCACGGTCGAGAGGCCTGGCCTGGGCTCGCAGCGGCTCGAAGCGGGTGACATCCTCCTCCTGCCGCATGGCGACAGTCACGCGGTCCGAAGCCAGATCGGAGGCGCTGTCGCGCAGATATCGACCGAGGTCAAAAACGGCGTCCGCCAGCGAGCGACGATCGACGCTGACGCCGATACCGAACTCCTGTGTGGCCGGTTTCTGTTCGAAACGTCGGACCGGAACCCCCTGATCGCAGCTCTTCCCGACGAAATCATTGTCCGCACGGCGGGCGAGCCGCATCTGGAAAGGTTTCGGCACCTGTTCATCGACATTCGTGACGAGCTGGATGCAGGAAGGGTTGGCTCGGAGGTGGTCGCGGCCGACCTCGCAAGGGCGCTGTTCGTCATGATCCTCCGCGACCATCTCGCCGACGATGCTTCCGGGAATAGTACGGTGTCGCTCTTGCGGGACCGCATAACGGCTCGTGTCGTGTCCGCGATCCTCGACGATCTCGCCCGGGACTGGACGCTCGACGAGATGGCGGCGGTCGCGATCTCCTCGCGCGCAAGTTTGGTGCGCGCCTTTCGGAAGCGCGCAGGCATTGCTCCAATGGCGTTCCTTGCCGATTTGAGGCTGACGATCGCGCGCCAACGGTTGGCCGGCACCTCTGATCCGATTGCGAGAATCGCAGGCGAGGTCGGCTATGCATCCGAAGGCGCGCTGAGCAAAGCCATCATGCGCAGATACGGCATGCGGCCCGGTGCTCTGAGAATGGCGCAGCCAGGCGAAGCGCGATCCGTCACGGCGAAGACGTCGTGATCTACCGCAGAGAGGCCGCCTGACGCTCAGCCGGTGCGCAGGCGCACAACCGATTGCGGCAGAGAGGCGAGAAACAACACCGCGCAAACGCACAGCAGGACGATGTCCTTGAACAGAAATTCGCCGGTCAGATTCCACGCCATTGGATCGGATGAAAGGCTCCATTTGACGACACCAGGCGTGGTGAAGAAGAACGACCACGTGATCGCGAAGGTCACCATGCCCATGAACGAGCCGAGGGCGGACGAGACCGGGCTGAAGCTGCCTGCCGCGAGCAGCCCCGCGATCACGAATTCAGCGACACCGAGGAAATATGCCTCTCCCCTCAAGCCGAACACCGACAGCCAGGAGATGATCGGGCTATTAGTGATGAACTGAGCGATGCCCTGCGCGGATTGCGGCGTGAATTTCTGCATTCCAAACGATACGAATATGATCACCATGACCCAACGGAGAATGGCGAGGGGACGATAGGAACCGCCCCCATTTTCAGCGACGTTGAATTCCTTCATCCGACCAAGTCTCCCCGGATTGCACATCCATCAGCTCTGCAAAATACGTTCGCTGAAGCTGTACGAAGGGGAGCTTCGGTCGTTACCCGTATCGGCGGGTTCCGCAGATCACAGCTGCGTGCGATGTGCGTGTCCGCGCGGCCTACGGCTAACGCCGCCGTCGGCGCATTGATGTGCCATTGGGCACCTGCGGCGTCTTACCTGAAATACCCCAGCACGAGATCGACATCCGCGCTGCCGGCGACCGTGCCGTTCAGCTCGGCGTCGATGACGCGCCGGCAGGCTTCGATGGCGACGTGGTCACCGAGGTCGTTGGCGGCTTCCAGCACGAGCCAGGCGGCGTCGACCGAGGCCTGGTCCGATGCTCCGCCGGCATCGACGTTGAGGTTCTTCTTGCGAACGGCGGTGCCGAATTGAGGTAACATTGCAGATACTCCCTCTCGCTCAGTGCACCTGGAGCTCGGGCTGACGGCCCGCTTCGGCGCCGGCGCTGTTCTTGCGCGACTGATAGCACTTCAAAACGCTGCGTGATGTCTCGATCTTGAGCTTGCCGAAATCGCGTTCGTTGTCGTGAAGCTCACGCGCCGTGATCAGATGATCCTTGGCGCCGAGGAACAGCAGCGACATGGTCGTGTCCCAGGAGAAGTCGAGCGCCTTGCACAGCACCAGGATCATCTCGCGATTGCGGTCCATCATCGCACGCTCGATCACGTCGACCGGCAGCGACGACAACAGTGACAGGCCGATCTGCACCTCGTCGAGCCGGTGCTGGCGCGCGTAGTTCGAGATCGAGTCCTGATTGAGGTTGCCCTGCCGGTACTGCGTCGTCACCACGCGCTTGGCGACGAAATAGCTGCGCGAGGACGGACCGAACTTGGACTGCAGGTCGCCGGTGACCCCTGTGACCGAGCTCTGGATCTGCGCCATCATCTCGGGCCGCTCGGTCTCGAGCCGGTGGCGGACGTCTTCCGACGCCTTCGAGATGAGCTGCTGGAAGATGTGGCGCGGCACGTCCTTGCGCAGGCCAAGCTGCTCGGCAAGAATCGAATCGCCCTCGGCGCGGCGGACCATGTGGAGCAGGCCCGAACCGGAGAAGCGCGCGCCCTCGTTCCTGGCAACCGACGTCACGACCGCCTGGTCGCCGCGCTTGACCAGCACGTCGGTGACGGCCTCGCCGATCGATGTGCGCTGGGCGATCGCGAGCAGGTGCGACTGGCCCTTGGTCATGGCGCTCTCGACCAGCATCTTCTCGTCGATGCGCGTGGAGTCGCGCAGCACGGGACCGGCGACGGCGATCTCGTCGTCGAGGGCGAGCTTCTCGATGACGTTGAGCGGGGCGTGATCGCACGCCGACATCAACTCCGAGAGCTGCGCTCGCGCGGCGACCTCGATCTCGTCGGCGAGCCGGCCGATCACCTCGCCGAACGTGCTGATCTCGTCGTCGCTGTAGCGGCCGGTGATCAGAATGTCGGTCGCATGCCACAACGCCTTCGCCCGGCTTTCGTCGGAGCCGCGCGCGATCGCGTCGTCCAGATCCTGCAGAAGTGTTGTCGCCCCGTTCATCTCGATATCCCCAGTTCTTGGCGAACCGTCCCGCCTGTGCTGCGCGACGCCGAATTCCTCTGGGAGCCAGACTAGGGAACAAACGCGCAAATCCGGTAAAATCGGCAGAGCAGTTTTGCCGAGCAAAATTCAATAAAATGCGAGGGAATTCATTTAGGCCCGCGTAACATCGCGCGTCGCTCGGGTCTGCCCGCTCGTTACGGATTCGACGGCGTCAGAACCAGCGGCGGCTTTGGCCTGGGCTTTGCGGGCGGCGGGCCCGGGGCCGGCCTCACGTCGATCGGCGGAGGCAACGGTGCGATCTGCTGGCTTGCAAGCGGCGGGCTCGGCGCTGCGGGAGCTGCCTGCGGCGCCTTCGGCGTCGGCGTGACCCTGATATCGACCTTGGGCTTCGGCGGCGGTGCACGGCGCGGATCGCGGCCGGGCATCGGTACATCCAGCAGCGGCGGCTCCGGCGCCGGGTCTGGCGAGACCAGTGTCGGCAGCGCGGCGGTTGCCGGCGGCGGCTCGCCGCGCTCGATCGCGTCCAGCCGCCGCGTTTCGCGGTCGATCATGCGCACCGCCAGCCATGACGACAGCGGCCCGAGATCGACGGTGCGGCTGAGCCTGTCCGGCGGACCTGCCGCGAACAGCTGGATCTCCGGCGGCGCGCCGGACAGCCCGGTCATGATCGGCGTCAGGCTGGCGCGGATGTCGGCCTGGTCGGCGGGGATGTCGTAGCCGCCGGAGACGATGGCACGCGCGTTCTTCGCCTCTAACGACGTGGCACCGACGCGCAGGCGTCCGTCGCGGATCGTGAACGGGAACTGCGCCGAGGCCACTGCAATCGGGCCTGCCGACAGCGCGGGCTCGACCAGCTGCCGCAATCGATTGTCGTCGGCAACCTGCCCGCCGTCGCTGGCCCGGATCGCAATCTCGAAGGCGCGGGGATTGAGGCCGGCGATCTCGGCGGACTCGAGCGTCACCGTGCCGTTGCCGGCGAGCGCACCGGTGAGCGCTGCGACGCTGCGGCCCTGGCTGGTCAGCGCCATCTGCGCCGAGGCGCGTCCCTTCGGCAGCGCGAGGTCGCGATAGCGCAGCACCGCCGCATCGACATTGCCGAGCTCGATACGCGCGTTCAACGTCAGACCATTGGCGCCATTGCGCGCATCCAGGCTCGCCGAGATCTGGCCGCCGCCGACGCCGCCCTTGAGCGCATCGAGCGCGAGCGACTGACCGTCGCTCCGGATCGTACCGCCGAAGGGGCGCAGCTCGATGCCGCCGGGCAATGTGCCGTGCAAGGCCTGGAAGGCGATGCGGCCGCGCCAGCCGCCGAGAAGCCCCGCACTCAAGGGATCGCCGCCATCGTGTCCGGCCGCGCCGATGGCCATCGCGAGCGCGGGCACGAGGTCGAGCGTGTCCAGGCCGACTTCGCCATCGACGCTCTTCTCCTGATCGAGCGTCACCGCCAGATGGCCGCGCAGATGCGAGCCGACCGCGCTGCTGTCGAGATCGTCGAAAGTCAGCCGGTTGCCGGAGAAGCCGACGCGCGAGGACAGGTTGACGGTCTGGACCGATTTATCGGCCGGGCTGATCCCGAACAGCGGCGCCAGATTGGCATTGCGCACGCGCAAATTCACGCTGCCTTTCGGCTCCGACAATTCGACGCTGCCTTGTGCGTCCGCGTCCAGCCCGCCGCCGCTGAGCTTTGCGTTCAATTGCAGCTGATGGCGCCACGCGCCGCTCAAGCGGCCTTCGAACCGGGAAGCGCCCTCGCCTGCAGCCACTACGCGATCGAGCCCGAGCAAGCCCAGCAATGCACCGGCCTGCGGTGTCGAGACTTTCGTGTCCAGCGTGAAGTCGCTGTTGCGCAAGCGGTCGACATCGATGCCGTTGACGGCCGCTACGGGCATCTGCGCGGCCAGCGTCGCGGTGGCCTTGAGCTGCGGCGCGTCGAGGTCGAGTACGACGCGCGCGTCGTTGCGATCGGCATGCTCGGCGTTCTTGTCGAGGCTGAGGTCGAGCTTCAGGCGCGTCGCGCCGGGCAATGACGGAATGGCGTCGAAGCGCGCGCGCACCGAAGGCGCAAACGGCTCGAGCAGCGCCGTGAGCTCGCGCAGCGAATTGCCGGAGGATTTCAGCGCGAACTTGCCCGTGGCCTTGGCGCGGTCGAAGCTGCCGCTCGCTTCCGTGGTCACACCGCTGGCCTGGCCGAACCGCAACTGCTCCAACGACAGCGCCGCCGGACCGTAGCCGAGCTTCGCCGCAAACGGCCGCAACTCCTGGCCCGCCGAGATCGCGCGGCCGATATCGAGCGAAAGCTTCGCTTCCTCCGGCCATTCTCCTTGCGGCCCCGCGAGCGCGCGGACAAAACTTGCGGCGGAATCGAGGTCGAGGCGGTCGGCCCTCAGCTCGGCGTCGATCCGCGAGCCCTTGCTCGCGCCGGTCTGGGCGAAGGCGATACGGCCTTCGACCGCGCCGCCCTCGATCTCGGCCTTCAGCCTGTCGATGGCGAAATGGTTGGCGGCGATGGTCACGTCTCCGGCAAGACGCAGCGGCCGCGTGCTGCGGCGGTTGACCTCGCTGCGGCCTTGGAGCCAGGCCACCAGCGTATCGGGATCGGAGGAATCGACGCTGAGACGGCCGCTGAAGCTGTCGGCGCCGGGCGTCGCGCCGTTGAGCGAGAGCTGCGTCATGCCCGGCGCGCGCAGCTCAAGCCGCTGGAAGGTCCAGGACCTTCCGTCGGTCTGAAGCTCGGCCGTGATGTTCTGGAGCGGACGGCCGCCGAGCATGATCTGGTCGGAGTTGAACTCGATCTGCGTCGGGATCGGCGCCTGCGGGATTGCGGCTAGCCCTGCGCGGAGCGCCGGGAGGATGCGCTGCGGCTCGTTAGCGTCCTTCGCCGTGAGCTTGTCGGCATCGACCTGGCGCGCCGACAGCACCGCACGCAGCAGCGGCGAAGCGCCGAACTTGATATCGCCGACGCCACCGAGCTTCAACGCGGTGTCTTCGGGGCCGAAGCTGGCATCGACCTGCTCGAACTTGGCGCCGGCCGGATCGGCCTTGAGTTTTGTCGTGAGCTTCCAGGGCATCGGCCCCGCTTCGCCCGGCTTCTTCGCCGCGGGTACGGCGAGCGTCAGCGCACCGTCGAATTTCGGAAGGCGATTGTCGAAGGCGAGCACGCCTTCGAGATCGGCCAGGATGGCGCGCTCGCCGGGATCGATGTTGAGGTGAAGGCGGGTGGCGTTGCCGTCGGCGCTCGGGCCGGAGGAGACGCGGAACGGATAGCGCACCCCGGTGGCGGTGAAACTGCCGTCGCCGCGGACCGAGCCGGCCAGCGAGCGCACGTCGCCGGAGAAGGTGATGTCGCTCAGCTCCAGCGTCGAACGGCTGGCGGCATCATGCAGGGCGATGCGGCCGGTGAGGTTCAGCCGCTCGATCGCCAGCGAGGCCAGATTGAAGCTGCCGCTCGCGACCGATGGCAAATCGACCCGCCCGCGCGCGTCGAGGCCGAGATCGACCGCCATACCGTTGACCGTAAGCTCGGTGGCGCGCCATTCACCGCGCATCAGGGAGCTCAGGCTGAACTCGACGTCGAGCTTGTCGGCGCGCAGGCGGCCGAGATCGTTGTTGCCGCCGAAGGTGACCGCGCGCAACCGCAGCGTCGGCGCCGGCAGGAGCCGCGCGTCGAGCTCGCCCGCCACCCGCACCGGAACGCCGATGATCCTGCCAGCCTCCGCCTCGAACTGGGGCCTGAACTGGTTCCAGTCGACGAAGTAAGGCCCGATCAGAGCGGCCAGCAGCGCTAGAATAAAGGCAATCGCCAATCCGAGCAGCGTCGTCTGCACGGGTCTCCCCTCGGCCAAACCGGATGCGGGCCTTGCCTGAGCCTTAGGGCCTCAGACGTACCGGAACAGCCCCTTATATAGGGGGAAGTGTGGCGAAGTCACAGCGACTGTTGCGCGCGGAGGTTAACGCCGGCAGCTATCACCAGCTCGCGGGCAGCCGCTTCAGGCCGCGCAGCACGAAGGTGGGCCGCCATTCCGGATTGTCGACGTCGTCAATGCGCAGATCCGGCAGCCGCCGCAGCAGCGTGGCGATGGCGATCTCGGCCTCGATGCGCGCCAATTGGGCCCCCAGGCAGAAATGGATGCCGCCGCCGAACGACAGTGGCCTCACATTCTGGCGGGTGACGTCGAGCCGGTCGGGGCGGTCAGGATAGACCGCCGGGTCGCGGTTGGCCGAGCCCAGCAGGCAAAGCACGGTCTCGCCCTTGGGGATCCTCGCGCCGCCGAGATCGTCGATATCCTCCAGCGCGACCCGCCCGGTCATCTGCACCGAGGAATCGTAGCGCAAAAATTCCTCGATCGCGCCCACCATCAGTTCCGGCCGTGCCTTCAGGAGCGCGAGCTGATCCGGATTGCGATGCAGCGCAAGCAGGCCGTTGCCGATCAGATTGACCGTGGTCTCGTGGCCGGCGCCGAACAACAGGATGATGTTGGCGGTCAGTTCCTCGTTGGTGAGCTTGTTGCCGTCTTCCTCGGCCTGCACCAGCTGCGTGATGAGATCGTCGCCGGGGTTGCGGCGGCGCAGCTCGAACAGCTGCTGGAAATACATCTGCGCCATCATGTTGCCGGCGTTGCCGTTCGCGATCTCCTCCGGCGAGAGCGGCACGGGGTCGAGCAGCCGTCCGCCGTCGCGCGAGCTGCTATAGAAAGTCTCGCGATGATCCTCGGGGATGCCGAGCATGTCGCAGATGATGGTGACAGGCAGGCGGAAGGCGAAGTCCTCGATCAGGTCCATGTGGCCGCGGTCGATCACGGCGTCGATGGTCTGGTCGACGATCTCCTGGATGCGCGGCCGCATGTCCTCGACGCGGCGGGCGGTGAAGGCCTTCACGACGAGACCGCGCAGGCGGGTGTGGTCGGGCGGATCAGCCTGCAGCATCCAGTGGCTCATGCTGCGGAAGACCGGCTCCTCCATGATCTTCTCACTATAGCGGCGCCTGGAACGCTCGACGAAATCCTTGCCGAAGCGCTTGTCGCGCATCACGAGGCTGACATCGGCGTGGCGGCTGGCGACGAACTGGCCGAACGGCGTCACGTGGATCGGAAAGATCGCGCGGAGCCGGTCATAATGCGGATAGGGATCGCGGATGAAGTCCGGTGACAGCGGATTGAACAGCGGACCGCCGGCGCCTTGCACGTGCTCGTTCATGGTGACCTCATATCGGTTGCCGCATGAATCGAATACGCCGGGCAACCCCTCTTGCGCAGCGTAACCATCCCCGAATTATAAACTCGATACATTGTTGTATCGAGTTGCATTCTGCCCTAAACTGCTCCGATGTCAAGGGTGAGAACCAGGCCGACCAGGGACGACACGCGCGACAAGCTGTTCGAAGCGGCCGCGCGAATGTTCGAGGAAGACGGCATCGGCGGCGCCAGCATCGAGGCGATCGCGGCAGCGGCCGGCTTCACCCGCGGCGCGTTCTATTCCAACTTCAAGAGCAAGGACGAGCTGATCATCGCCATGCTCGAGGATCATGTCGAGCAGTCGATCCGGCGCAACATGGACATCCTCGCGCAGCACGACAATCTCGACGATTTCATCGCGGCGCTGAAGACGATGGATCGCACAAGGCAGGATCCGCTCGGCCGTTCGCCGCTGCTGCACATGGAGATGATCCTGTTCGTCGCGCGCGCCGAGAAGCGCCGGCCTGAACTTGCCAAGCGCCTGCGCGCGCGGCGCAAACTGGTCGCCGACATCGTCGAGGCCACGCTGAAGAGCAACGCGAAGAGCGACAAGTTGAATCCGCCATGGATAGCCTCCGTCGTGCTGGCCCTGGAAGACGGCTTTCGCCTGCACCGCCTGATCGATCCGGAGACAACGCCGCCCGACAGCTTCTTGCGCGCGATCACGGATTTGCGGCGGAGGACGGGGTTGTCGTCGGATTAGGACGAGCTTCAGAATTCTGTCGAGCTTTCACGTGCGATCGGCCTTGTAAATGGATCAACCGCCGCTCAGCGTGCGGCTGACACGGGTCACGATCGCATCCCACTGCCGCTTCTCGGCGGAAGCCCAATGATAGCGTCGGAACGCTCGTTAGGCCGCCAGCGTCTCGTCGACGCGTCCGAGCGCTCGACGAAGAGCTGCAAAGCAGTCCGGGTCGATTTGGGTGCCGATCGTCTCCGCCATGATCGCAAGAGCTTTCGTGACCGGCATCGCAGCGCGATACGGCCGGTCTGCGGTGAGCACGTCGAAGATATCTCCGGTCGTGATGATTCGGGGTGTCCAGGCAGATCTGGTCTCCCGCGAGGCCACGGGGATAGCCTTTGCCGTCCAGCCGCTCATGATGCGCGCCGGCGATCGGGGCGAGTTCGCCAAACGCGCCGATACGGACAGAATTGCTTCCGAATGCCCGAATGCGCGGAATGCATGTGCATGACCTCCCATTCGGCTTCGTCCAGCTTGTCGGGCTTGTCGAGGATGGCGTTGCTGGCGCCGAGCTTGCCGATGTCGTGCAGCAGCGCAGCACGCTTGAGCCAGCGTCGCCGCTCGGCAGTGAACTCCAGCTGCTCCGCGATTCATATCGGGAAAGAGCGTCACGCGCTCGCTGTGCCCGTGGGTGTAGGGACTCTTGGAGCCGACCATTGTTTGCGAGCGATCCAGCCGAAGGTCGCGCCCTCCGCCGACCGCTTCGCCGTCTTTTCAATCTCACCGGCCGGATGGATGTCGAGAACGGTCAGCGCAGTTCTATTGCGCTAGTGTCCATGGCCGCGATCAAGGATGCGATCTCGATTGTCGCGAAATTGCAGAAGCTGTCGGAGACCGCATAGGGGAAGATGATCTTGTCGCGATGGCGCATCGCGCCGCAGGTATAGACAACGTTTGGAACATATCCTTCGCGTTCGGAAGGGTCTGGGCGCAACAGGGGCTCGCGCAGGCGGCCGAGCACCTTCGACGGGTCCCTTTTGTCCAGCAACGCGGCCCCGATCGAATATTTTCGCAAAGGGCCGACGCCGTGCGTGAGCAGCAACCACCCTACGTCGAGCTCGATCGGTGATCCGCAATTGCCGATCTGCACGAATTCCCAGGGGTATCGAGGCTTCAGAATCGGCTGGCCGCCATCCCACGTATGGAGATCGTCGGAAAAGATCAGATAGAGGTTTTCGTTGTCCTGGCGCGCGATCATCGCATATCTGCCCTCGATCTTGCGCGGGAATAACGCCATGCCCTTGTTGCGCGCGGCATTGCCCTTCAAGGTCGAGAGCCGGAACGATACAAAATCGGACGTCTCGATCAGCTCCGACCGGATCGCGCGTCCGCTATAGGCGGTGTAGGTCGCGTAGTAGATCTTCTGTCCGGCGTTGCTGAATTGCACAAAGCGGGCATCCTCGATCCCGTTCGACTGCGCTTCGGTGACCGGAAAAATCACCCGCTCGCTCAGATCTTCCCCAGCCGCGAACGTAACGTCAATCTCGTCGCCGCCGGCGCCCGATGTCAGCCTGACGAGATCGGGGCTGGATGCAAGACGCCCCGTCGGGTCGATGGTCACGGCCCCGTCTGCCGCAATAAGCCCCGAACGAAATGTCAGGGAAGACACATGACCCTCGCCGACGGCACGAAGACTTAGGATGAAGCGGAGGCTGCCGTCCGGCGTTCCGGACTGATCGGGATGTGGCACGATACTCGGATTGAACAATGCCGAGGCCTCGAACGAATATTCGTTGAGAAAATAGGCGCCCGCGAGTTGCCGCTGGACCTTCGTGAATACAGCATGGTCGGCCAGCGCCTGTTCCATTTCCGCGGCGCGTGCCTCGAAGATCTGCAACAGGTTGCGGTGACGGCCGAGAAAATTCTCCAGAACGTCGGCCAATTGCCGGTCGGCCGTCTCGGGATCGAGCGCGAGAACCCGTTCGACGATATGGTTGGCGCGGGTCTTGTCCGTCGGATTGAGGTCGCGCGGCTCTGTCGCCGGCTTGAATGGCCGAACGATGACACGGGTCGGGTCCGGCCGCAGCTGAAGGGCTTGGCGTTTGAGGAAGGGAGATTGCGACAAAACGGCCTCGATTGGTTGAAGGAGGAAATCGTAATCGGCGCCGTCAAGCGACCAGAGGAGCAGGCTTGGCCCGGCTTTCGCTGAGGCGGGCAATCTGCCGAATCTCGGAAAGGCCAAGCAGATACGACACCACCGATTCCCCGCCCCGATTCTCATTAGGACGATCGGGGTGCAGGCCATCCCGGCAGCTTCCGGTTTCCAAATCGACCAGCGAGGCCGACAAATCGTTACTGCCAAGAAACCACGCGAATACCCGTGCCGCTTCGGCTTTCCACTCGACATCGTGATCGGCCCGCCACGCGGCGAGGCATGCCGCGATGGTCGCCGCGGCTTCCAGCGGCTGCTGGTCGAAGGCTTGCGGCGGTCGGCGTCGATCACCGAATCCCGCCGTGCCGATCGGGCGGAATTGGCCCTTCGCTGAGGTTTGCCGCTTCACAAGCCAGCGCAGCGACTCCAGCCCGATATTGACATAGCGCGATGTCTTGCTGGCCAAGCCGGTAATGATCAGCGCCTGGGACAAGCGGGCGTTATCGTAGGCCAACCCGTCCTCGAACCAGACCCAATCGCCGGTTGCCACGGTATCGAAGATCAAAATCAACCGATCGGCAAGCACGGCACGCAGGCGGGTCGCCTGGAAATCGTCCGGAACAGCCGAGCAGTAAGCATCGAGGCCCAGCAATACGAACGCCCACGCACGGGGCGAACGAAAACTTTCCACTGTCACCATCGCTTCGGAAAACAGCGCCGCGGCCCATGAGCGCCGCGACGGGCTGGCATCGGTAAGCGCGCAGACGCCCAAGGCCCAGAGCGTGCGTCCGTGGCTATCCTCGGACCCCCTGTCCTCCAACCAGCAGCGGTTGAAGCCCATGAAATTGCGAAACCGCCGTGTATCCGGATTCCAGGCGTGCTGGACGAAGGCGGCAAATCGCGCCGTCAGGGCTTCCGGCAGACGCTCTTCGCCCGGATTGTTGAGCGCACAGGCCACGAGCAGTGCCCGGGCGTTGTCGTCGACGCAATAGCCGTGGGCACGATCCGGCACGCTATGAACGGCATGCTGAAACAGTCCGGTGTCGTCGCACATCGACAGGAAATGGCCGAGCTGCATTTCCGGCGGGGCGCGGCTGTCGCGCAGCAGCGTACCAGTATCCGTGCGCGCAATGGTCTTGAGCCGATGCCGGCGGCCCGCGTTCTCGAATACCGACATATAGCGTTCGGCGGTTCTTTCCCACGTCATCGCGCGGCTGCTCGAATAGGCGCGCTTGCGCATCGCCTGCCGAAGCACGTCGTTGGTGAGCAGCTTGGCGATTTCGATGCCAAGCGCTGCCGCATCGCCAAACGGAACCAGGATGCCGCGGCCATCGGCTAATAGTTCGCGGGCATGCCAATACGGGGTTGAAACCACGGCTTTACCGAGGCCAAAACTATAGGCAAGCGTGCCCGACGTCATCTGGGCTTCACTAAGGTACGGCGTTACGTAGACGTCGGACATCGAGATGAAATCGAGCAGCGTTTTCTTGTCGACGAACTGATCGAGGAACACCACGTGATCCTCGACTCCAGCCCGGCGCGCGTGCGCCATCAGGGCCTCACGATAGGCTTCGCCCCGATCTCGCACGAGGTTGGGATGCGTCGCACCGAGCACGACGTAAACGGCGTCGGGTCGGGTCTTCAGAATAGAAGGCATCGCATCGATCATGACTTCGATACCCTTGTTCGGCGACAGCAATCCGAACGTCAGGATGACCGACTTGTTGCTGAATCCAAGCGCAGCCTTGGCCGCGTCGGGTTCGACAAACGCGAACTCCGGGATGCCGTGCGGGATGATTTCGATCTTCTCGTCAGCCACGTGATAGACGGAGCGCAACAATTCCCGACCTTTTTCAGCCATCACGACGACCTTGGACGAGGACTCGACGATGCGTGCGATGACATCGCGCTGAGCCTCTGTCGGCTCTGACAAGACCGTATGCAGGGTTGTCACGATCGGTATGGTCAGGCGCGACAAGAGCGCCATGATCTGACCTCCGGCTTCGCCGCCGAAAATGCCGAATTCATGTTGCAACGAAACGGCCTCGAAGCCGCCGCTGTTCAGATAAGCGGCCGCACGGACATAATCATCTTGCCGGTCGTCGTTGATCTCCAGGCCCACGGTGGCAGGATAATCGTAGACCTGGCCGTGATCGGTCATCGCGACGATGACGGTTTCCAGATCGCCCCGGGACGCCGCAATGGCGCTCTGCAAGTCGGTGGTGAAGGTCGCAATGCCGCAGCGGCGGGGAAGCGAATTCCCGATGAATGCGATACGATTTACGGTAGCCAATTTGGCGTCTCCGATTGTTTGAGCGCGGCGGTCTCGAAGGGGGTCGGGACCAGGGCGCTGGGAAAAGCGTGCGGTACGCGACTGGCGCTCGCGGCGCTGCGTTCTATTAACGCGGCAGGGTTTGCCTTCGGGCCGGGATAGGCCAGCAGCGCTTTCAACCCGTTCGCACCTACCTCGATTTCCGCATGGTCGGCTTCCAGGAAAAACGCGTCCCCCGGCGCGAGCCTCGTCGGGCCGAGTTGGGCGTGACCTTCGATCGCCAGCAGCCAAGTCTCTTTCGGTGCGTCGAGCATCCAAACGGAGCCCGGAGCAAGGTCAGTTTGCTCCAGCGCAAAATAAGAATTGACGGTGAGGACCGTTCGCGCGCCGCTCAGACGTTCGGAAGGCAATTGGATTTTGCGAGGGCCTGCCGTTGCCACCGCGACGGCATTGTCGATGTGCAGTTGGCGCTCTCGTCCATAGTCGAACAGCCGGAACGTGGCGTCGCTGTGCTGCTGGATTTCGACGAGCACGATGCCAGCGCCGATCGCATGAATGGTTCCAGCAGGAATGAAAATGAAGTCGCCTGGATGAACCGGCTGCCAATGCACGATATCGGCGATCGAGCCGTCAGTGACCGCGGTTCGCAACTCGGCGGCAGAGCGCGGATAGTTCAGTCCCACCGCGACCTGCGCACCGGGGACCGCGGAGACGATGTACCAGGCTTCGGTCTTGCCGTTGGCAAGCCCGATCGCGTGCGCGAACGCATCATCCGGATGAACTTGAATCGATAGCGGCTCGGTGGTGAAGAGCATTTTGAGCAGCAACGCCGTCTTCGGCGCAGCAAGACCCGGGCGCTCAAACCACAATTCCCCGATCGGGCCGTCGCCGGTCGACGTCTGGCTCCAGGGACGCAGATCGAGGCTGCCCCAGGGCTTCGGCCTGGCTCGCACGATAGCATGTTCGATCGTCAAGCGGGCCTCCCAAAGGCTGTGGCATCAGTCGGTGACCGTGCGTGCCGGGCGCGGGCCGGTCCAGGGCGGGAGCGCATCCCATTCAGCCCTTCGCATGCGGCGTTCTTCGTCGCCGACCTTGACGAAGACAAACGGGGCGTCGTCCTGCCCGGTCTTCGATCCAGTGAATGTGGCTGGAAGACCGTTAGAGTCTCGGACAGCTGCTGTATTTGCCAAGTAACCTCCTGACCGATCTGCGTGCGAGATCGCTGCCGCAGATCAATCAAAAATGGAGTCCCGATGCATGAGGCCGACACAGCGACGGGCAAAACAAGGAAACCGGGCAACTGCACCGGAGGTACCAGCCACTTCAGGAGATTTGTATTTAGGGGTATCAGACATCCGACCGCCTTCGTGGTTGAGGCGGGAGCGCAATGCTCTCAGTCACCGATAACTACCTGGGGCGGGCGGTGATCTCAAGCATATAGGAACGTCGTCGCCCAATAGCGAGACGAGAGCATCGATCAGATCGGCTTTATTAGCTGTATCTTTGTGTTGGCATTGCTCTATGGTCACGCGACCTGACGTCTGAGTTGACGGGGGCAATTGCTCGATTCCAATCCTGGCCGGCTGATCCCCCTTTTCGGAAGGGTTTTCGGCTATCGGATGCTGCATGGTTTCAACGGATCATTTCCGGCAAGAGATTCGATCCCGGCTCGAATTGGCGAGCGCGCAAGGCCGGCAGAACCTGACTATCGAATGTGGCGAGCTTTACCGGTCCGTGAGCAAGCTGCCCCTTTTGAATCGATTGATGATCTTCTGCTGCAATGCCATGCGCGCCGAAATGGCCTTGACCGATCATTTGATTTTCGATGACAGGAACGCAAGCTTGCTGACCGTTCACTATGCATTGCCACGTCAATGCCGACCAAAATCAAACCAGGTACGATCGAAGTAACGCGTTCACGGCGAGCTGCCCTTGTCCGCGGACATGGCACGCCTTCGGGATGCAAGCCTTCGGGATGTAAGCCTTCGGGATAATTGGCGCCGAGAGTACACGCCCTACGCCGACCGCTTCACCGCAGCCGCGTCAACCGGCTTGACATCAAGCCTGCCCAGCATCGCCCTCGCCTGCTCAGCGCAGTGCTCGATCAGCCAGCGCTCGAAGGCTACTGGCGCGAGCGCGGGTGCGTAGAGGAAGCCTGGCACGACGTCGCAGCCGAGTTCGGCCAGCACCTTGCGCTGCGCCTCGGTCTCGACGCCTTCGGCGACGACGGTCATGCCGAGGCCCTGGCCGACGCGCACCACGGCGGTGGCGATTGCGAGGGCGCCCGCGTCGCGCTCGATGTCGCGCATAAAACTGCGGTCGATCTTCAGCTCGCGGATCGGCAGATGCGCGAGCCGGCTGAGGCTGGAATAGCCGGTGCCGAAATCGTCCACCGAAAGCCCGACGCCGAGCTCCCGGATCGCGTTCATCGTCTCGAGCGCGGCGACGCTGTCCTGCATGAACGCGCCACGTGCGGAACCTATTTGGCGCCGGTTCCCGCCTGAAGCTTGCCGGCCACCGCGCGTACCTTGCGCGGCGCGGCCTGCCCTATCGAGAGCGCCGACAATCCGCTCACGATGATGGCGATGCCGAAGGCAAGCGTGTAGTCGCCGGCCCGATCATAGAGCAAGCCGGTGACCCAGGGTCCCGCCGCGCCGCCGGCCAATGCCGCCAGCATGATCGTGCCGAAGATGCTGCCCTGGTGCTTGCCTTGAAAAATCTCGAACACCACCGCGCCCATGATCGAGGTGAGGCCGTAGCCGAGCGCGCCTTGCGTGAACACCATGAGATAGACCAGCCACAATGAAGGCTGGAATTTCAGTGCCATCAGCGCCGCGAAAGAGATCGCAAAGCCCGCGCAGCTGATCGCCCACACCCATTCCCGCCCGATCCGGTCGGAGACATGGCCGAGCAGGATCTGGCCGGGAATGCCAAGCAGGCTGACGATGCCGAGTGCCCACACCGCGACGTTCGCGCTGAAGCCGATGTCGAGCAGGAATTTGGTCTGGTGCACCTGAACCGCATACCAGATGTAAAGGCCGCAGAAATAGCCGAGCGCGATCCACCAGAACCGCGCAGTAGCGACCGCGCGCCGAAGCGTCCACTCGGTACCAACCCAGGCGGGATCGACGATGTTGGAGACGGGCTTTGCGGCACCCGCGGCCGGGGCGGCATCGCCGTCCGGCTGGAGGCCGATATCCTCGGGCCGCCTGTGCAGGAACAGATTGATCGGTGCCAGCACGATCAGGATCATCAGACCCATCGCGGTGCAGGCGGTGCGCCAGCCGGTCTGTTCGATCATGTGCTGCACCCATGGCAGCAGCGTCACCGAGCCGATGCCGACGCCGGCGAAGGCGATACCGATCGCGAAGCCGCGCTTGCGGATGAACCAGTTCGGCAGGAACAGCGATTGTCCGGAATAGCCGAGACACACCGAGCCGGCGCCGACCATGACGCCGATGGTCACGTAGAGATGCCAGGGTTGGCTCGTGAGCGGCGCAAGCAGCAGCCCGCCGCCCATCAGAACCACGCCGAGCTCCATCACCGCACGCGGGCCGGCGCGGTCCATCAGCCGGCCGATCAGCGGGCTGACCATGCCCGACACCACGAAGCCGAAGGAGAAGGCGCCTGCGGTGACGCCGCGCTCCCAGCCAAATTCGGAGATGATGGGAGGAAAGAACAACGAAAAGGCTGTGCGCGCGTTGACGCCGATGGCCATGGTGACGAAGGTCACCGCGACCACGACCCAGCCGTAGAAGAACGGAAGCCGCATTGTGTGTTTCATCCCTGGACGGTCCTTCGGACCATCCGGGAATGACCGGGTCAAGCGCTTTTCGCGCATGCCCGCTGAGCAAGGCGATCGCATTTGAAGGGCAACTCGGCGAACAACTACCCTGCGGCCATCCTTCGAGACGCCCGCTTGGGGCGGGCTCCTCAGGATGAGGACGGAGTGTACGGCAGCAGTTCAACAGGCGCCGATGCCGCTTAGCCTCATCCTGAGGAGACGCGAAGCGGTCGTCTCGAAGGACAAGGCGCGCGCTCAGGCGGCGTTGAGCTGGGACGGTTCGACGGGCACGTCGAACAGAATCCGCTCGATCGGCTGCGGGCGGCCAAACAGATAGCCTTGCGCGAAATTAACGCCGAGCGCCTTCAGCCGCTCGTACTCCTCGCGGGTCTCGACGCCCTCGGCGGTGACCGACATGTCCAGCCCGCGCGCCAGCGTCACGATCGAGGAGATGATCGCGGAGCTGCGCGGCAGATGCGTGAGGTTGCGGATGAACGATTTGTCGATCTTGATCTTGTCGAACGGGAACGCGGTCAGATAGCTGAGCGACGAATAGCCGGTGCCGAAATCGTCGAGCGCGAGCTCGATGCCGATACTCTTCAACCGCTCCATGAAGGCGTGGTTCTCGACCCCGCGTTCAAGCAGTACGGATTCCGTGATCTCGATCTCCAGCCGCTGCGGCGGCAGCCCGGAATCCGCGAGCGCCGCGCTGATCATCTCGAACAGCTCGGCCTCCTTGAACTGGATCGGCGACAGGTTGACGGCGAGTGCGAGGTGGGAGGGCCAGCCGGCCGCGTCCGCGCAGGCGCGCCGCAACACGAATTCGCCGAGCGGCACGATCAGTCCGGTTTCCTCCGCGAGCGGAATGAACTGGTCCGGCGGAATCAATCCGCGGCTCGGATGCCGCCAGCGCACCAGCGCCTCGAAACCGCGCCGCGCGCCGCTGAGGGCGTCGACGAACGGCTGGTAGTGCACCTCGAGCTGGCACTGTGCGATGGCGTCGCGCAAATCGCCTTCCAGCGTGTTGCGGGCCTCGAGCTCGGCCGACATCGCCTTGTCATAGATGGTGAAGCAGTTGCGGCCCGCCGATTTCGAGCGGTAAAGCGCAAGGTCGGCCTTCTTCAGGAGCTGCTCCTGGTCGCTGCCATGATCGGGCGCGATCGCAATGCCGATGCTGGTGCCGATCTCGACGCGGTGTCCGGGAAGCAGGAACGGCTCGGCCACGAGCTTTGCGATTCGCCCGGCGAGTTCGGTCGAGCAGACGCGCTGATCCTCGCAAGCCTCCTGGATGATGGCGAATTCGTCGCCGCCGAGCCGGGCCAGCACGTCGCCGGTGCGCAGCGCGGATTTCAGCCGCTGTGCGACCTGACGCAGCAGTGCATCGCCGGCACCGTGACCGAGCGAGTCGTTGACGTTCTTGAAGCGGTCGAGGTCGAGCATCAGGATCGAGAAGGTCGGACCGCCGTCCTTCAAGCGGCCGTTGAGCTCGTCGAGCCGGGCGAGGAAGAAGGCGCGGTTCGGCAGTCCGGTCAGGATGTCGGTCTGGGCGAGTTCGAGCACACGCCGGTTCGCCAGCGACAGCCGCTGCGAATTGCGGCTTGCGAGCCTGAGATAGATCGAAAGCGACAGCGTCAGCAGCATGCCGACGATCAACACCGCGCCCGCGCGATCGTACGTCGTCTCCAGCGAGCCGCCGGCAGCCGGTATCGCGCGCACTTGCCAATCGGTGTCGCCGATCTTGAGATTGCCCGACCAGTGCAGGGCCCGCGCGACATCTCGCATCGACTGCGGCGCCGTGGCGGCCGACGAATAATCCGGCAGCATTTCCTCCAGGCTGACGATCTGCCCCGTGAACGGCGGATAGACGTTCACGCTGACCGCGGGGCTTGCGCCGGTGGTCACGCGAATGGACTGGATCAGCAGCGGCAGGTCGAACACGCCGACGACGAAGCCGGCGAGATTGCGGCGCCGGTCCACGACCGTGTCGCGCGACGTTGCCTTGGCGTAGACGGGAATGGCGACGAGGACGTCGGGCAGCCGGCCGCCCTCCTTCGGCTCGTAGAGGCGGGTGCGAATGGCCGCGACCCGATCAGCGTCGCGCGCGCGCTCGAGAACCGCGCGGCGCTCCGGAACGGTCGCGTAGTCCATGCCGTAGATCGAAGACGTCTTCGGCTGGGTCGAGTAGAACACCGGAAAATACTCGTCGCTCTGCGGCGCGCTCGCGAACGCATCGCCCTGGAGCGACTTGATGCGATAGCCGGACACACCGTCCGCGATCGCCGCGGCCTCGTATTCGGCACGCTCCTTGCGGTTCACGCGCGGCACCCACGCGATGCGCAGCATGCCGGGATGGCGTTCGAACAGGCGGGCGCTGAAGGTCTCGAATTCGCTGCGGGTGATCTTCTGGTTGGTCGATTCGAACAGCGTGCGCAGCGCGACGAGCCTGGAGATGTACTCGCCCATGCCGTTCTGCATGACGATCGCTTCGGTTTCGGCCGCGTTCTCGAACTCGATCTTGTTGACGCGGTCTTCCCATCGCGCCACTGCGGCCGCACCCGCAATCGAGAACAGAAGACCAATTCCGACCGCGACGAGCGCAGGACGATACAGCCCGAGCAGCGGCGCGGCACGCCACCATCCGGTCATACATCCCCGATCCTGATCGTTCTGATCGCGACCGCCCATTCCAGAAACTGCCGTCCCCTCTCCCGGTCAACCGAACCTCTGGTTGAGCCGCCGGAGCCACTATCGGAACAGGACCGCGGTTAAGAACTGCTCAATTTCGGAACCCGGGCGTTCCGCATGACCCGGCTTAGTTAATGAAGTGCGGGATGATGCGAACTTTGTCGAAGTAAGTTGCCGGTTTCCCCGGAGTAGTACGGAGCCGTCGATACATCGCCGATTCATCCTGCGGAGATAGCTTTCCCGAAGCTCTTCCCCGCACCCGGCAAGACTTTTCCCGATGTATCGCGCGCGCGAGCCTGCTGCGCGCCATCAACGATATCGGCCGCTTCGACGTCAGCGGCAGCACCGTCACCGTCACCGTCACCGTCGGCATGCGCATGATCGAACCGAAGGTGTTTTTGACGGTGACCCAGAAGGACGGGACGTTCAGAGCGGTGGACCGGCTGTAGAGCCGGATTTGACGAGACTCGCCTACCGCTTCGAAAGAGATGCGTTCCCTCCCGTTGTGGGTCAGGGCCATCGCATAGAAAGAAACATATGGCTGGAAGCTCGACTGCGGCCATCCTTCGAGACGCCCGCCTGCGGCGGGCCCTCAGGATGAGGGATGAGCATGCGGCAGCATTTTCAACGCAGATGGATGCAGCTGAGCCTCATCCTGAGGAGGCCGCGAAGCGGTCGTCTCGAAGGACGAGGCGCTCGCTCAGGCGCCGCTGAGACGTCATATGCGATAGCCCTGCCTACAAGGGGAGAGCGAACGGAGAAGCGTGCGTTTAGTCGTGTGCCAAGCTCAATTCGACCTCAACAGATCACGCTCGCAGTCGATCAGGGCCGCCGCGTCCAGCGCTCGGCGTTGACCGCGCCCTGCGGAATCTCGCCTTTGACGATCGCTTCGACCTGGCGCACGGTTTCCAGCGACTGATATTCGATCGCCTGCGGCGTCAGCCCACCGACATGCGGCGTCGCGATGACGTTGGGAAGCTTCGCGAGTTCCGGCGCCGGCATCTGGTCTGGCGCGCGACCGACATCCATCGCAGCGCCTGCGATGCGGCCTTCCAACAGCGCCTTCGCAAGCGCCGCCTCGTCGACGAGGTTGCCGCGCGAGAGATTGACGAAGACGGCGTGCTTCTGCATGCGCGCCAGCGCCGCCTGCCCGATCAGGCACTCGGTCTCTTCGTTCGCAACCGCAAGGCAGACGACATAGTCCGACCCGGCAAGGAGATCGTCGAGACCGACCTGGCGGATCGCAGCATCACTGACTGTCGCAAACGGATCGGAGACCAGCACCTCCATGCGCAGCACTTTTGCCACCTCGGCGAGGTAACGCCCGATGCTGCCATAGCCAATGATGCCGATCTTGCTGCCGGCGAGCTGACGGCCCATCCGCGCTTCCGGCTGGCGGCCGGCCTGATAATCGGCCGTCGCCCGCGATACGCCGCGGGAGAGATCGACCATGAAGCCGAGCGCGAGCTCGGCAACGGCTTGCACGAAGCCAGGCCCGGCGCGGGTCACGAGCACGCCGGCGTTCGAGGCCGCCTCGACATCGACGTTGCGGATGTCGACGGCGCAACGGACGAAGGCGCGCAAGCGCGGCAGTTGCGCAAAGATCTCGCCGCGGCCCTCGGTCATGCGATCGGCCACGATGATGTCGATATCTTTCGCGGCGCGGACGAGGCCGGCGGCGTCCAGCGTATCATCGCTCTCGTGCAGGACCACCTCGGCGGTCGCGCGCAGGCCGCTCAGGCTGCGATCACCGTAGTAATTGCGGCGCATCTCCGGCGTGTGGGCCAGCAGGACTTTCACGGCAAGACTCCTTCAGTAGCCGAACGCGCGCGGCAATGCCGTGCTGAGCCATGGCACGAACGCGATCACCAGCAGGCAAAGGAACAACAGGCCAAGATAGCCCATGATCGGCTTCACCGTCTGCTCGATCGGCACGTTGCCGATCAGGCAAGCGCCGTAGAGCCCGAGCCCGAGCGGCGGCGCGAACAGGCCGATGCCCATCGCGATCACGAGCACGACGCCGAAATGCAGGGGATCGATACCGAGTTGCACGGCCACCGGCAGCAGCAGTGGACCGAAGATGATCAGCGCAGCCGCGCCTTCCAGCACCGAGCCCATCACGATCAGCACGCCGATCGCGAGCAGGATGAACAACCAGGTGCCGCTGGTCTTTGACAATCCCAGCATGAAATCGCCGACCGCATGCGGCACCTGCTGCAAGGTCAGCGTGAACGCCAGCGATTGCGCTGCGGCAACGATGAACAGCACGAGCCCCGCGCGCGTCGCTCCCTGCACAAAACTATGCGCGGCCGATGTGAAGCTGAGCTCGCGGAACACGACACTGCCGACGACGAGTGCATAGGCGACGGCAAAGGCCGAGATTTCCGTGGCGGTGGCAAAGCCGCTCTTGAAGCCGAAGAAGATCATGAAGATCAGGCCGAACGAGGCGATCGCGCCGCTCCACAGCCCCGACACCGGCATCTGCGGCTCGACGTCCTCGGTAGCAGCGGGAGTCTTGCCGAAGATGATGGAGACGGCGATCAGGGCCAGCGCCATCAGCGCCGCCGGCAACAGCCCTGCGACGAACAGGCCGCCGATCGACAGGTTCGCGACGAAGCCAAGGATGATCAGGTTGATGCAGGGCGGAATGGTCTCCGCCATCACCGCGGATGCCGCGAGCAGCGCCACCGCGCCGCCCGGATTCTGCTTGGAGCGGCGCGCAGCCGGGATCAACACGGAGCCGACCGCGGCGACATCAGCCATCTTCGAGCCGGAGATGCCGGAGAACAGCACCATCGAGGCCACCATCACGACGTTGAGGCCGCCGCGCATGCGCCCGACCCCACGCTGCAACAGCTCGATCAGCCGCACCGACATGCCGTTGGCTTCCATAAGGTAGCCGACGAGGATGAAGAACGGGATCGCGAGCAGCACGAAATTGTCGATACCGCGCGCCATCTGCTGGGCGAAGATCACGCCGGGCAGCGCGCCCTCGACCCAGATGAAGACCAGCGCGGCCAGCGCCAGCGCAAAGCCGATCGGCAAGCCGCCGACCAACGTCGCGAAGAAACCGATCAGCATCAGCGTTCCCGCCGACGGCACCGTGGCGGGCGACAAATAATCCCACGCGAGATAGAGGCCGGTCACAACGGCAATTGCAACGAGACCTCTGACGATATCAGGGAGCGGCCTTGCGCAAAGATGGTCGATCGCGAACACCGTCATGAACAGCGCGCCGATGCCCATCGGATAGAAGGTCAGCTCCAGCGGCAAGCCAGATCCGGTGGTCTGGCCCGCCGTCAACGAGCCGAGCTTGATGGCGTTGTAGGCGACGTAGCCCGAGATCAGCACCACCAGCAGCGAACTCGCGGCGTCGACCAGCGCGCGTAGCCGCACCGGAGCCAGATCGCGAAAGAAGGAGACGCCGACATTCTCGCCGCGCGCGAGTGCGCTCGCCGCGCCGAAGAAGGCCGAGCCGACCATCAGGCCGCGCGCGACGTCGTCGGACCATTCGACCGGCGCGTTGAAGCAGAAGCGCAGCAGTACGGAACCGCAGACAACGACGAGATCTGCGGCGAGCAGGATGGCTGCGATCGCGTCGCTGACGCGAAGCAGCAGTGCGATGCTCCCGTGGCGGCCGCCCGAGAGGGAGGCGGCGCCCGTCATCGCCAGCTCAGATTTGGCCATTTCAAGCTTGCGTGGCGCGGATGATGTCGATGACGGGTTTGGATTCCGGCCGCGCCTTGATGAAGTTCTCGATCTGCGGCGCCACGCGCTTTTTGAAAGCCTCGCGGTCGCATTCGGCCACTGTCACGCCCTTCTCGGTCAAGGCCGACAGCGCCTCCTTCTCGACCGCGAGCCCATGGGTACGCGTGTCGGATGCGGCCTTCTTCGCGGCGTCGAGAAAGCCCTCGCGCAGCTTCGGATCCATGCGATTGTAGGTCACGTCGCTGAAATAGATCGCGAGCGGCGAGAAATTGTGCTGCGTCAGCGCATAGAATTTCGCAGTTTCGAAGAACTTGCTCGCCAGGATGGTCGGCGGATCGTGCTCCAGCCCGTCCAGTACGCCGGCCTGCAATGCCGTGTAGATTTCGCCGAACGCCAGCGGCGTCGCGGCGGCGCCCATCAGGCGCAGGCATTCCGTGATAACGGGATTTGGCAGGGTGCGGATCTTGAGCCCGGCGAGATCTTCCGGCGTCTTCACCGGCTTCTTCGCAAGGACGCTGCGTGAGCCGAAATTATAGGCCCAGGCGATGATGCGGACGTTGCTGCCCTTGAGCAGCGCGTCCTCGATCGGCTTGGCGGCGCCAGCGTCGAACGCCTTGGTCTGCTGCGGGAAACTCGAGAACAGAAAGCCGAGGTCATAGGTGCCGACCAGCGGCACCAGATTGGCCGAGATCGACGAGCCCGACACCATGAGGTCGATGACGCCGAGCTTCACCGAGTTGATGACGTCGATTTCCTGCCCCAACTGGTTGTCGGGAAAGAAAGCGACCTCGACCTGCTCACCGAGGCCGTTCGTCTTCAGGTTCTTCACGAGATTGTCGTAATAGACGCGGCCGTTGGCGAATTTGGGATCGTTCGGCAGCGAGGAGGAGCATTTCAGCTTCAACGTCGCGGCTTCGGCGCGGCCAATCAGTGCGGGGGAGAACACAAGGCCGGCGGCAAGTCCCGTCGACGACTTGATGAACGCGCGACGGTTCACGGGTACGATGGACATAATGCGGTCTCTCCCCAATTATTATTTTTTCGCGCCGCGGTGGTTGCCGCAACCCGTTGCGCGGACTGTATGGCCAAAGCGACGGCGCAGGCAAGGCTTGCGGCCGGCCGTCGCAAGGCGGCGTGCAGCGAAAAGCGACAGCATCAGCGCGCGGCGAAACAACCATGTTTTGTGCGGGATTCCCGATCAGATCGGCATGGGGCCCGAGGCTCGAAAGCATGCCTTCGCGCAGATCCCGAGATCAATCCAATTGGCGCATGGATCAATGCGCTATTCACATGGATGGCGCTAGAACGATGCTGCACCGGCTCTGGCAGACCTGCTGCCCCTTTTTGCCGCAGCTCGCAACGTGATCCAGTGCACAGACAGGCGCGTGGCGGCGACCTAGAAAAGGTGAGATCCTCGCGCGCATTGCCGATGGAGGAGACACCATGCCCCGTCCAGTCCTTCGCAATTTTTTCCTTGCCTCCAGCCTTCTTGCGCTCACGCAATTGACGACGCCGACGGAGGCCACGGCCGAAGCGCGGCTCGCGCTCGTGATCGGTCAATCGGCCTATCGCACCGTGCCGGAACTGCCCAACGCCGCCAACGACGCCAAGGGCATGACGGAACTGCTCGGCAATGCCGGCTTCACCGTCACCACGGCGGCCAATCTCGGGCAGAACGACATGCGCGCGGCGATCTCGGATTTCGCCGGCAAGGTCAGCGCCAGCGGCGCCGACACGGTCGCGCTGGTGTTCTATGCCGGCCACGGCCTCCAGATCGACGGCGAGAACTATCTGGTGCCGGTCGATCTCGACCCCAAGCGCGAGGCCGACATTCCGCTTCAAGGCGTGCGGCTCAACGATTTGCTCAACACGCTCGGCGCGCTGCCGACGCGGGCGCGCATCTTCATGCTCGATGCCTGCCGCAACAATCCGTTCCCGGCGCTCAGCGGCGCCGGCCACGGGCTTGCGATGGTCGACACCAAGGCCGGCGCGCCCGGCTCCTTCATCTCCTATTCGACCTCACCCGGCGCGGAAGCCGAGGATGGCTCCGGCATCGACAGCCCTTACACCACGGCAGCGCTGACCGTCGCCAAGCAGCCCAATCTGCCGATCGAGGAAGTCTTCAAGCGCATCCGCGTCGCCGTGGCGCAATCGACCGACGGACGGCAGATCCCCTGGGAAAGCTCGTCGCTGACGACCGACTTCAAGTTCTTCGGCGGCGACAGCAGCGGCGATCAGACTGCGCTTCCCGGCGCATCCTCCATGGCACTTGCGAGCGGCACGCGCAGCCTCGATGACTGGCGCAAGGATTTGCAGGGCAAGCCGGCCATGGTCGCCTATGAGATCGTGATCACCGACGACACCGTGCCGGCGTATCAGGCCTATATCGAGTTGTACGCTCAGGACACCCGTACGCCGCGCCTGCGCACGGTGCTGGAGCGCCGGCGCCAGATGCTGGCCTGGGAGCGCGCCACCGCGATCAACACCCGCGCCTCGTTCGAGGCCTATCTGGCGAACTGGGACAACAGCGATCTGGCTGCGACCGCACGCAGGCTGCTGCTCCGCGTGCAGAACCGCAACTACGTCTTGCCTGCTGTGGTCGCGGCCGCTCCTGTCCCGGTCGCAATCGCGATGGCGCCGACCTGCCCGTGCTCCACGCCCTCGATACCGGCAACACCCGTCAATCCGACGATCGCGCCTGTGATCAAGAAGCGCGTCGACGACACGCCGCCGAAGCGCAAGGTCGTCGACACGCCGCCCAGGCAGCGGCGGCCGCCGCCTGATGAAGTGATCTACGAACGCGCGCCGCCCCCCGGTCCGCCTCCCGGCGCCGTCATCCAAGGCATCGGCATCGGTGTCGGAATCGGCATGGGAATGGGCGGCGGCCGCGGCGGCGATTATCACAACGACCGCGGCCGGTACTGAGGCTTCCGCCCACGTCGAGAGAGATGTCCGCGAGCCCATGGTTTGCGGACATTTCTGTTGATGCGGCTCTCGTGCCCCGGACGCAGCGCAGCGCTCTTCGGCGGTGCGCTGCAGAGCCGGGGCCCATCCAGCAGCGAACTGTGCAGCATCCTGGGTCCCGGCACTGCGCCGCAACGCTACGCGCTGCAGCGCGTCCGGGGCACGAGAGAGTTGCGGATATTCGCCATCTGCCGCCCTCCGAGCCGGAATTGCTGTAGTCTGATCGTCCGACGCAGGCCTTGGGGATTCCACATCAATGCCGCACGACACTCACGCGAAGAGGTCTTGGCCGCTATTCCGGTCGCTCGCGTCCTATTCGCTGCCTGGCGATCTCATGGCGGGGCTGACGCTGGCGGCCATCGCGATCCCCGAGCAGATGGCCACGGCGCGGCTCGGCGGCTTCGCGCCGCAGATCGGCTTCTTCGCCTTCATGGCGGGATCGCTGGGCTTTGCGATGCTCGGCGGCAACCGCTTCCTGTCCTGCGGCGCGGATTCCACGATCACGCCGATCTTCGCCGGCGGGCTTGCGGCGCTGGCCGCCGCCGGCTCGCCAGACTATCAGGGCCTCGCAATCGCACTGGCGCTGATGGTCGGCGCGATGATGCTCGCCGGCGGCGCCTTCCGCCTCGGCGGCATCGCCAATCTGCTATCGGTGCCGGTCATGGTCGGCTTCCTCGCCGGCATCTCCGTCCACATCACCGTGTCGCAATTGCCGGGCGTGCTAGGACTGGAATCGCCGAGTGGGCCGACGCTCGATCGCATCGGCGTGCTCGCAAGCGAGCTCGGCCGCAGCAATCCCTTCACGCTGTGCATCGGCTTCGGTGTGCTGGCCGTGGTCTTCGTCGCCGAGAAGGTCAGCGCAAAAATTCCGGGCGCGCTGATCGGGCTCGTCGCCGCGACCTTGGCCACAATCGCCCTCGGCCTCGAGAGCAAAGGCGTTAGCGTCGTGGGCCTCGTGCCCGGCACGCTGCCGCGGCCGACCTTCCCCGACCTTGCACCGGAGCAATGGGTGCGCCTCGTGCCGCTGGCCTTCGTGATCACGGTCGTGGTGATGGTGCAGACCGCGGCGACGACGCGGTCGTTTCCGTCCGATCCGGACAAGCCCGCCGATGTCGATCGCGATTTCCTCGGCGCGGGCGCCGGCAGCGTGCTGTCGGGACTGTTCGGCGCGTTTCCGGTCAATGCGAGCCCGCCGCGAACGGGTATCGTCGCCGAGACCGGCGGGCAATCGCAGCTTGCGGGCCTTGCCGCCGGGACAATCGTGCTGGCGCTGCTCGCATTCGGAACGGGGTTGCTGCAGCACGTTCCGGACGCCGCCCTCGGCGGCATCCTGCTGTTCGTCGCGCTGCGGATCATCCGCGTGAAGCAGATCGTCACGATCTATCGCCAAACCACGAGCGAATTCCTGCTGATCGTCGCCACCGCCGCGCTGATCATCTTGCTGCCGATCCAGCAGGGCGCGTTCCTCGGCATCGTGCTGTCGCTACTGCACGG
The DNA here is from genome assembly GCF_023074185.1 of Bradyrhizobium sp. 132. Classification (GTDB taxonomy): domain Bacteria; phylum Pseudomonadota; class Alphaproteobacteria; order Rhizobiales; family Xanthobacteraceae; genus Bradyrhizobium. The sequence goes on from NZ_JADPKY010000103.1 coordinate 53,301, forward strand.
CATCTGGAGCACGACCCGCGCGCGGCTGGTCGAGTTCGAGCGCGTGCGGGGCACCACGATCTGGTGGCCGGCGCATCCGCACATCACCGGCGAACGCATCGCCGGTGTCGCCGTGATCGGGCTGCAGGCGCCGCTGTCCTTCCTCAACGCGCCCGGCTTCCGCAGCGACGTGACCAAGGTGCTCGGCGCGATGCCCCCACAACTGCTGGTACTGGAGGCGAGCGGCATGGTCGAGATCGACTTCACCGCCGCGCAGATCCTGCTGGACGTGTTCAGGGCGTGCAGCGAACAGGGCGTCACGGTGGCGCTGGCCCGGCTGGAATCGGTGCGCGCGCAGGACGCGTTCGAGCGGTTCAGGCTGTTCGAGGCGCTGCCGCGGGACCACGTCTTCCACAGCGTGGACGAGGCCGTGCGCAAGCTGGCGAAATAATCCTGCTTACGCCCTCCGACCCTCATCCTGAGGAGCCCGCGAAAAGCGGGCGTCTCGAAGGATGGCCACGGGCGAGATCCGGGCCTTCATGGTTCGAGACGCGCGAAGACGCGCTCCTCACCATGAGGGTCTGGATGCAGTGGAGATCGCGAAAGCTGCCATCACTGCACCAGGGCCGGGTGATCACGCTGTATTATTTCGCGGATCCAGCTGGCATGGATCGCGCGAAAGAGGATCTGCGCGGTCTTGAGGTCGTTCGCCTTCATGCAGAGATCGACGATGCGACGGACTGCGTCGTCGCGCATCAATCCATCCGAGATCTTCATCGCGATTTCCATCGCGACTTTCGCCGCCCGCTCGTAGCGCTCGCTGTCGCGCTTGTCGTTGCGCGCAGAGCCTGCCGCGCTTGCCGCACCGGCGTCACAGATCGTACGGATGCGCTCGGCGGCCTCGATGTCGCCGAGCGGCCGTTCGATCGCTTCGTCCCAGATGTCCTGTCGCGTCTTGCGCGCGAACCACTTCATCGCCCCGCCACCCGTGGTCTTCCAGCCGCCGCATCGTCACGCTTCAAACCGCGCCCAGCATAGAGAACCGTGGTGAGATCGGCGAGGCAGTTTTTTCCGCCAAACTCCGCGGCCCGCGACACGTTCAGGACGTCCGACGCGGCCCGATCGCCTCGAACTGCGCCTTCTGCTCGTCGTTCAACGTGGCATAGAAATCTTCGAGCGCAGCGCGCACCGATTTGACGCCATCCAGCATCAGGTCGAGCCGCTTGTGGATCGCGGCCATTCGCGCCGGCGGCGTCATCACGTCGTTGGGCTGGCAAGCCGCCTTGAGCGATGCGCTGACCTTGGCGCTGGTATCCTGGAGCACCTGCAGCGCAGCGCGCTGGGTGCCGTCGGGATGAAGCCTCGCCTCGATGTCGGCGCCGGGCCAATCGAGTGCGGCAGACGCTCCACAATTCTGGACCAGCGATCCACCGGCAGTGTTGGAAGCCGTCGCGCGACGCTGATCCTCGGCCAGCGCATTGAAGCGCGCCTTCTGCTCGTCGGTGAGCGAGCCATAGAATTTATCCAGTGCGGGCTGAACGAGATCGACGGCTTTCTCCATCGCCTCGATGCGCTGCTGCATCGCCGCCAGCCGACCGGGCGCCGTCGCCGCGACCTGCGCAGGACAGGACGCGCGGATGATCTCCGCCGCCTGGATCGAGGCATTGCCGAGATCGTCGAGGCTTGCCCCTTGCGCATCGGTCGGCTGCACCGCAGCTGCGATCTGGTCGATCGGCAGACCGACGATTTCGCGGCGGTCGCTGCCGCAAAGCTGGTCGAGCGCAACGCCTCGCGCTTGCCGTCGTCCCTGCGGACGTTGCGGCAGATAGGCCGAGAGACCGTCATAGCCATAGGGCCCGAAGATGCCGGCATAGACATCCGGATAGCCGTAGCTCCAGAAGCCGAGACCGTCGCCCCAGATCGTGTAGTCGTAGAGGTCGTTATAGGCGAACGGCCAGAACAGCGGTCCGACCCAGCCATAGCCGCCCCCTGCATGTTGCCACCATCCGCTGCTTGCGCCATGCCAGCCGGCGAGTGCGGCAGCGGCTGCGATCTGGGCCCGCGCCGCCGGATTGCTGATCAGACGGCCGTTGCGGAAGGCGCTGGAGTGCGCGTTGAGCGCATTGCGGAAATTCGCGGGACGCACGGCCGCATTCCGCATCTGACCGAAGTTCGGGCCACCATGTCGGGCTCCAGTTGCGAACCGCATCCCGCGATGCCCGCCGCCACCATGCGCGTGCCCGAAACCGTGACCACCGAAATGGCCACCCCCATGATGACCACCTCCATGATGACCACCTCCGTGACCACCTCCGTGACCACCGCCATGGCCACCACCGCCATGGCCACCACCGCCCTTGCCCAGAGCCGTGCCCGCCAGCATGCAGGCCAGCGCCATCACGGCAATTCCAATGACCGGTCGCAACATCGCATCCTCTCGCAGAGCCGCGCCATTGAGGCATCGGAAGTCTACGGGAATTGGAACCGGCGCGGCTGCGGAAAGTTCCGCGACCGCGACGCGGCAGGCGCGCTAGACCTCCGGCACAATCTTGCCGGGATTGAAGATGTTTTGCGGATCGAGCGCCTTTTTCAGCGCCCGCATCGCGTCGATCGCCTCGGGGCCGAGTTCTGCATTGAGATATTTCTGCTTGCCCTGGCCGATGCCGTGCTCGCCGGTGCAGGTGCCGTCCATCGCCTGCGCGCGCTCGACCAGGCGATGCATGAACTCTTCGCCGCGCGCCATCTCATCGGAATCGTTGGTGTCGCAGACCAGCGAACAGTGGAAATTGCCGTCACCGACATGGCCGACGATCGGCGACAACAGGTTGAGGCGCTTGAGATCTTCCTCGGTCTCGTTGACGCAATCGGCCAGGCGCGAGATCGGCACGCAGACGTCGGTCGCGACCACGCCGATGCTGTTCCCGGGCCGCAGCGCCTTGACGGACCAATAGGCGTCGTGCCGCGCCTGCCACAGTTTTGTGCGATCCTCCGGCTTGGTGGTCCAGGAGAAATCGCCGCCGCCGTACTCCCCGGCGATCTCGGCGAAGGCCTTGGACTGCTCGGCGACCTCGATCTCGCTGCCGTGGAATTCCATCAGCAGTAGCGGCGTCTCCGGCAGCGTCAGCTTCGAATAGGCGTTGCAGGCCCGCACCTGCGCGGCGTTGAGCAGCTCGATGCGCGCCACGGGAATCCCGGTCTGGATCGCCAGGATCACGGCCTGACACGCCCCGTGCACGGTCTCGAACGACACCGCACCGGCCGCGATCGTATCAGGAATGCCGCGCAGACGGATGGTCAGTTCCGAGATGATGCCGAGCGTGCCCTCGGCGCCGACGAACAGATGCGTCAGGTCGTAGCCGGCGGATGTTTTCTTCGCGCGCGTGCCGGTCGTGATGATCTCACCGTCGCCGCGCACCACCTTCAGCGCCAGCACGCTGTCGCGCATGGTGCCGTAACGCACCGCGTTGGTGCCGGAGGCGCGCGTCGAGGCCATGCCGCCGAGGGAAGCGTCCGCGCCGGGGTCGATCGGGAAGAACAGGCCCTGGTCGCGCAGATGCTCGTTGAGCGCCTTGCGGGTGACGCCGGGCTGGATCACGCAGTCGAGGTCCTCGGCATGCACCGCCAGCACCTTGTTCATGTCGCGCAGGTCGATGGAGATGCCGCCGGCGGGTGCGTTGACCTGGCCCTCGAGCGAGGTGCCGGTGCCGAAGGCGATGACGGGCACGCCGTTTTTCGCGCAGATCCGCACCACGTCCTGAATGTCGGCAGTCTCCTGCGCCATCACCACGCCGTCCGGCGGCTGGTTCACAATCCATGTGGTGGTATGGCCGTGCTGCTCGCGGACGGCCTGCGAGGTGATGAGGCGGTTGCCGAACCGTGCGGCAAGCTGCTCCAGCGCACTTGCAAGGGCTTTCGGCGCCGGCCGCGGCGGATTATTGGTGATGGTCGTACCCACGGACGTTCCTCCCGACGAGACGAACCGTGGCAAAGGACATCTCACCGGTCAAGTCAAGCGGCCGGGCGCATAGCTGGGGAAGGAAACATGCCGGAGACTGCCGCCACAGTGCCATTCCGCGCCTCGATCATGCAGATCGAGCCGCAATGGATCGACTACAACGGCCACCTCAACATGGCCTATTACAACGTGATGTTCGACCACGCGGTCGACCAGATGTGGCTGACGCTCGGGATCGGGCCGGGCTACATGAAAGAACGCGGCGGCTCGACCTTCACCGCCGAATGCCATGTGCGGTATCTGCGCGAAATCCACCTCGGCGATCCCGTGCAGGTGTCGGTCTGGCTGCTGGAAGCCGACGACAAGCGGCTGCACACGTTCCAGGAGTTGCGACACGCGACCGAAGGCTGGTTGTCGGCGACCTCCGAAAACATGTCGCTGCACATCGACATGGGCTCACGAAAGGTGGCGGCCTTTCCACCAGACATCCGCGAGCGCATTGCGGCGGTGGTCAAGGCCCACAGTGCCGTGCCGCGGCCCGAGGGCATCGGCCGAAGCGTGGCGATGCCCTCGAAGCGGTAGTGCATGATCCGGAAAAGTGCGAAGCGGTTTTCCGGCAAGATCATGCACCAAATCAAACCGCGCTAGACCCTGGTACGGCCGCGAGCCAATCCAACAACGGCCGAGACCAGGAACAGCACGACCGCGATGAAGAAGATGATCTTGGCGATTTCGATCGACGCGCCGGCGAGGCCGCCAAAGCCCAGAATACCGGCGATCAGGGCGATAACCAGAAACGTCACAACCCAGCTAAGCATGATCCGAACCTCTGTTTCGATGTCTGTCTGCGATCGGCGCGGCTGACGCGCCTCACTTGCAGGACCAATCGCCAACTCGGAACAATGGTTCCGGGCCGCTGAAGCCGGAAATTCGCCTGACCGACAGGAACAAATTGGCTTTCCACGCACGTGGAAAACCCTTCCCCGCCGCCCCATATAGGGATCGATCCCTGTTAAGAAGGCTCCCCTTTCACCACCCCGCGGTGCCAACGTGGGGCCAAATGATTCGCATGACCGAGCCGAGCAAGATCACGTCCCAGAGCGTCCCCGACCACCAGCCCGCAGCCGGCGGCATCGCCGCGCGCGCGCGCGCCTCGGTGGGCCCGAAATATCTGTCCGGGCTCAATCCGGAGCAGCGCGAGGCGGTAGAGACGCTGGACGGCCCGGTTCTGGTGCTGGCCGGCGCCGGCACCGGCAAGACCCGCGTGCTGACCACGCGCATCGCCCATATCCTGAGCCAGGGCCGCGCGCGCCCCGCCGAGATCCTGTCGGTGACCTTCACCAACAAGGCCGCCCGCGAGATGAAGCACCGGCTCGGCCAGATGCTCGGCCATGCCGTCGAAGGCATGCCGTGGCTCGGCACCTTTCACTCCATCGGCGGGCGCATCCTGCGCACCCATGCCGAGCTGGCGCAGCTCAAGTCGAACTTCACCGTGCTCGACGTCGACGATCAGGTCCGGCTGCTCAAGCAGCTCCTGCAAGCCGACAATATCGACGACAAGCGCTGGCCGGCGCGCATGCTGGCCGGCCTGATCGACGGCTGGAAAAACCGCGGCCTGACACCGTCGCAGGTGCCGTCAGGCGAAGCCGCCGTCTTCGCCAACGGCAAGGGCGGCAAGCTCTATGCGAGCTACCAGGAGCGGCTGAAGATCCTGAACGCCGCCGATTTCGGCGATCTGCTGCTCGAGGACATCCGCATCTTCCGCGAGCACCCCGATATCCTGCGGCAGTACCAGCAGCGCTTCAAATTCATCCTGGTCGATGAATATCAGGACACCAACGTCGCGCAGTATCTGTGGCTGCGGTTGTTGTCGCAGGCGCCATCGAAGCCAACTACACCCGCTGTCATTCCGGAGCGGCTCGTAGAGCCGAACTCTTACGTACAATTGCACGTCGGAGAATCCAGAGGTGAGTCCGACAATCGAGATTCCGCGCCTTTGGCACATCCCGGAATGACGACTCCTTCCCCCGTCAAAAACATCTGCTGCGTTGGCGACGACGACCAGTCGATCTATGGCTGGCGCGGGGCGGAGGTCGACAACATTCTGCGCTTCGACCATGATTTCCCCGGCGCCAAGGTCATCCGCCTCGAGCGCAACTACCGCTCGACCGGCCACATCCTCGCCGCCGCCTCGCACCTGATCGCGCACAACGAGGGCCGGCTCGGCAAGACGCTGCGCACCGAGGACCAGGACGGCGAGAAGGTCACGGTGACGGGTTCTTGGGATTCGGAAGAGGAAGCCCGCGGCATCGGCGAGGAGATCGAGCAGATCCAGCGCCAGGGCGACAAGCTCAACGAGATCGCAATTCTCGTGCGCGCCTCCTACCAGATGCGCGAGTTCGAGGATCGTTTCGTCACGCTCGGCCTGCCCTATCGCGTCATCGGCGGCCCGCGCTTCTACGAGCGCGCCGAAATCCGTGATGCGCTGGCTTATCTGCGCGTCATCAACTCGCCGGCCGACGATCTCGCCTTCGAGCGCATCGTCAACACGCCCAAGCGGGGCCTTGGCGACGCCACCGTGCAGATGCTGCACGACCACGCCCGCAAGCGCCGCATCCCCTTGTTCGAGGCGGCGCGCGCCGTGGTCGAGACCGACGAGCTGAAGCCGAAGGCGCGCGGAAGCCTGCGCGAGGTCGTCGCCCAGTTCGACCGCTGGCGCGCCCAGCGCGAGGTCACGGCTCATACTGATCTGGCCCAGATCGTGCTGGACGAGAGCGGCTACACCGAGATGTGGCAGAAGGACCGTTCGGCGGACGCCGCGGGCCGGCTCGAAAACCTCAAGGAGCTGGTGCGCTCGATGGAGGAGTTCGAGAACCTGCAAGGGTTTTTGGAGCACATCTCGCTGGTGATGGACCGTGACAGCGGCGCCGATGAGGACGCGGTGTCGCTGATGACGCTGCATTCGGCCAAAGGCCTGGAATTCGACAACGTGTTCCTGCCCGGCTGGGAGGAAGGCCTGTTTCCGAGCCAGCGCACGCTGGACGAACAGGGCCGCGCCGGCCTCGAGGAAGAGCGCCGACTCGGCCATGTCGGCATTACCCGCGCCCGTCGCCGCGCCAAAATCTATTTCGCGACCAACCGCCGGATCCATGGCACCTGGTCGACCACGATCCCGTCGCGCTTCCTCGACGAGCTGCCGGCGGCCAATGTCGAGATCACGGAATCCAAGGGGGGCTCGGCCTGGGGCGGCACCGGCGGCTACGGCGCCTCCCGCTTCGACGACATGGAGGCGTTCGGCTCCACCTATTCGACCCCGGGCTGGCAGCGCGCCCAGGCCAATCGCAATCGCGGCGGCGGCGGGGGCGGCAATGGCGGCCGCGGCAGCTTCGAGGAACAGGCCTCGTCGTTTTCGTCCCAGTCGTCCTCGCCAGATTTCGGCAGCTTCTCCTCGCGCCGCCGCGGCCCGATGACGATCGAGGGCGAGCTGGTCGCCAAATCCACCGGCACGACCTCGGAATTCTCCCTCTCCGACCGCGTCTTCCACCAGAAATTCGGCTACGGCCACGTCACCAAGATCGACGGCAACAAGCTCACCATCCATTTCGACAAGGCAGGCGAGAAGAAGGTCGTGGACAGCTTTGTGCAGCGCGCGTGAGCGATTGCGGCGCGCTCACTAAGCGCTAGTTGGCCCGGACTAGTTTTAGGTCAGATGATTCTTTGGGAGAACGTCATGGCTGACCGCGAGCCGCGATATCATTCGGCGCCCGGAACGAGAGGGGTGGAAGCTTGTGCGCGTTACCGGCTCCCACCACGTGTTCAAAAGCCCCGTCTCAGGGGAAACGCTCGTCATTCCGTACCCCAAGAAGGACTTGGGAAAGCGATTGGTCCGTGCCATCTATAAGGGCGCGGGTTGGAAGCCCGACTGAGGTCGAAATGGCTCACTACATTGCCATCATTGAGGACGCCGGTCCGGACCACGCCGTTGGCGTATCGTTTCCCGACCTGCCCGGCTGCGTTTCCGGTGGCGACGATATCGACGAGGCCTTGCACAATGCGCCCGAGGCTCTGGAGCTCTACGCGCAAGATCTGAGTGGGGATGGCCGCCAGCTTCCCCGGCCCAGGACCCTGACCGAGCTCAAGGCCGATCCGAACGTCGCCGACGATCTCAGGAACTACATGGTCGTCCTGATCGAATTGCCGGCCCGCGCAGACGCTGCGGAGTGAGGACTGTTCGCCGCACTGGCCGGCCTGTCGACAGTTCTGGTCCGAACAGGCCTTGACCACCGCGAACTTCCCCGTATCAGATGCAGCCATGGTCCGGGGCTCCATCACACTGATCTTGCTGGCATTGGGTATGCCGTCGCTTGCGGCGGCGGAGACCATGAGCTTTGGCGATTCACTCGGGCTCCTGGCCAAGAGTTGCGGTGCGGAAATCGTTGCCAATTGCCGCGGCGTCAACCCGGACTCGACCCGCCTGAAGGAGTGCCTTTCCCGCAATCGCGACGTGCTCTCGCAGCAGTGCCAGAGCGACTATCTCGGCGCCTTCGATGCCATCCAGAAGCGCGTTGCCGCCCGCGTCACCGTGGCGAACGTCTGCCAGCGCGAGATCGTCAAGGTCTGCGGCGGCTCGACCAAGGAGACCAGCAAGGCGATCCCCTGCCTGATCTCGACGCCCAAGGGCATCAGCAACAACTGCCTGAAGGCCGTCGACGACGCGGGATATCGGTGATGCGCGCGAACAGGCTTTCCACCGCCGCAATTGGCATCGCGCTCGGTCTTGCCCTGCTCGCGGGCGCGGCAGAAGCGCAGACGGCGCCGCCGACCCGCGACGACATCGTCGCCAAGCTCAACCATTTCGAACAACCCGCTGAGATCGATATCCCCGCGCTGAAGCTGCAGGTGATGGAGCGGGCCAAGGCCAGGATCAAGAACGATCCGGGTCCGGTGAACCGGCCGCTGATCGCGCCGGATCTGGCCAATTTGCCGACCTTCACCGCGCAGATCCAGTTCGACGCCGACACGCCGATCATCCAGCCGGCGTCCTACCAGGCCGTCGGCCGCATTGCCGACGCGCTGGTCCATGCCTCGCTGCTGCCCTACACCTTCCTGATCGTCGGCCATGTCGAATCCAACGTGAAGACGCGCGAGGCTAACGCGATCCTGAGCCAGCGCCGCGCGGACGCGATCCGCGACGTGCTGGTGAACACGTTCAAGATTTCGACCAAGCGGCTGCATCCGATCGGCCTCGGCGAGGAGCAGTTTCTCGACCGGGCCAGGCCGACTTCGGCCGCCAACGGCCAGTTGCAGATCCAGACCTTTGCCAAGCTGCCGGAGGACGAGCCTGCGCGCCCGGCTGCGGCGCCTGCGCCTGCGACGAAAAAGCCGGCCAGGAAGCACTGAGCGCATGCGCCCCGGCGCCTGACGGAACCCTTTGAAGTGTTGCCGTTTTGTGACCTGTCTCACAGCGCGACAGACCGGCTTTGCGCGACAATAACGCCGGTTTGTGCACCGCGCTATCAGGTGCTATAGGCTTTTTTCGCCCTTCCCCGACCCCATGCTGCACGAGACCGAGATGGCCAGTTATTTTCAACGCCAACTGGCCGACTACGTCGAATATCATCGCGATCCCTGGAATTGCGCGATGCACGTGGTCGGCATCCTCCTGCTCTTCACCGGCGCCGTACTGCCGCTGACCCTGGTGCACGTCCCGCTGTTCGGGATCGAGGTGAGCCTGGCCGTGATTTTTGCCCTGCCCGTGCTGGTCTACTGGCTGATGCTGGACGCCGGGATCGGGCTCGGCATCCTCGCCTCGATGATCGTGCTGCTTTCTGTCGCAACCGCGATCGGCAATCAGGTCTCGATCGTCATGATGTGGTCGATTTTTGCGGTGCTGATCGGGTCTGGCGTCGCATCGCAGATCGTCGGTCACAAGGTTTTTGAGGAGCGGCAGCCGTCGATGGTTGACCACCCCGCCCATTTCTTGCTCGGACCGATGTTTGTCATGGCGAAATTATTCATTGCATTGGGCTTCCGTCGCGACCTTGCCGCGATTCTGGCGCCTCTTCCGACCAATTCCCTTTCAACCCGATAGTTCTAGACGCGAAACAAGCAAACCTCTGCATGGCTCTCGTACTGGTTACCGGTGGCAGCGGCTTCATCGGACATCATCTCGTAGAAGTGCTCCGCGCCCGTGGGCAGCGGGTGCGTGTTCTCGATGTGCGTGCGCCGGCGACGGCGAATGCCGACGTTGAATATGCCCATGGCTCGGTGCTGGACGGCGCCGCGGTCGATGCAGCGATCATGGGCGTCGATCAGGTCTATCACCTCGCCGGCCTGCCCGGCATGTGGGTCGCCGACAAGCAGGCCTTTCACGACGTCAATTGCCGCGGCACAGAGATCGTGCTCGCGGCGGCGATGAAGCGCGGCGTCTCCCGCTTCCTGCACTGCTCGACGGAATCGATCCTGTTCCCGTATTCTGACCTGGGCGGTGTTCCCGCCGAAGAAGCGCTGCAGCCGGCTGATGCGATGCCGGGCGCCTACACGCGGTCGAAATCGCTGGCCGAGCATTGCGCCGCGAAGGCCGCGGCTGAAGGTTTTCCGCTGGTGATCGGCACGCCGACCATGCCGATCGGTGCCGCCGACCACAATCTGACGCCGCCGACCGCGATGCTGTGGTACTTCCTCCAGAAGAAGGTGCAGCCGCACCTCAACTTCCTGGTCAATCTCGTCGACGTCCGCGACGTGGCCATGGGCCTCGTGCTGACCATGGAACGCGGCCGCATCGGCCAGCGCTACATCCTCGGCGGCGATTGCGTTCCGCTCGGCCAGATCCTGCGAATGATGTCCACGATGAGGGGCCGCCGGCAGTTCCCGGTCGTCGTTCCCGGCAAGATTGCCGAGCTCTCCGCGATCATGCTCGAATATCTATCCGATCACGTCACGCGCCGGCCGCCCAACGGCACCGCCGAGGGCGTGCGCATCGCGCTCGCCGCGAGCGACCTCTCGATCGACAAGGCGCGCACCGAGCTCGGCTACTCGCCGCGCCCGGTCGAACCGGTCCTGCGCGAAACCATCACCCATCTTCTCGCCCGCGGCGGCGCGCTTGCCTCCAGCGCCATCGAGCATCACGCGCTCTCCTCGCGCGCCAGCTGAGCTGCCGCCAACCCAAAGAACCTTTCCGCATGTCCTTCGATTTCAGCAAGCTTCTCTCTGTCGCCTGGGGTGGTTGGACCACGACCTGGCCGACGCAACTGCTCGCCCTGATCTGGCTCGCCTGGCTCGCAAGCTGGGTCGGCGCCTCGTTCTGGCAAGGCCGCACCCAGAAGCAGGTGATGACGCTGGAGTCCGGGCGCTATCGCATCCCGATCCTGGTCGGCGGCATCCTGTTCACGCCGTGGACCGCGGAAGTGCTCGGTGAGAAGCCGCTCTGGGTGTTCAGCAATACCGCTGTCTACATCACGGCCCTGATCGTGCTGGCCGGTATCTCCTTCACCTGGTGGGGACGGCTGCATCTCGGACAATTTTGGTCCAACACCATCACTCACAAGCAAGACCACCGCGTCATCGACACCGGCCCGTACGGCATCGTGCGCCATCCGATCTACACCGGCCTGATCCTCGGCATGCTGGTAACCGGCATCGCGGTCGGCACGGTGACTGCGATGCTCGGCGCGATCCTGATCTCGCTCGGCATGTGGCAGAAGGGCCGGATGGAAGAGGTGTTCCTGTCCAAGGAGCTCGGCGAAGACGCCTACGGCGCCTATTGCCGCCGCGTGCCGATGATCATCCCGTTCCTGGCGCCGCGGTGAAATTCAGTCTCGTGTCCCGGACGCGTTGCAATGCTCTTGCGTTGCGACGCAGAGCCGGGACCCAGATGGCGAGGCATGCACTGTCGTAAGATGGGCCCTGGCTCAGCAGCGCACCGCGGAAGGCGCGCTGCGTTGCGTCCGGGGCACGAGCGCACAGCCCGACGCGCTAAGGAACCGCCTCTCCACTCGTCCGTTAGCCCTCGACACCTGCACTGACCGCAGAGCATCGAGCATGTCCGACGCCTACGATTATTTTCGCGAGCACGCGATCGCTGCCGTCCGCAAGGCGCGGGCACTGCCGCCCGGGCAGTCGAAGCAGAAGCAGCGCACGGTGGCGCGAGTCTATCAGCTCCTGTCCAAAGAGGCTGCGCTCGCGCCGACCATCCATCATCTGGATGATTTTCGCGCTGCGCGCGGGCGGGAGCGGCAGATCGGCCGCTGATCTCCGGGCACAGCCCGTCGGCGGTCGTCCCATGCAAATTCGAACGGCTGCCATTCCACGGGAATAGAGCCCGACGGCGTGCCACACAGGTTGACGTCTGCCCCGTCAGCCAGTTGGATGCGCGCGCAAACAGGGGCTTCTCATGACTTTTTCCAGCATCTTTGCGCAGTTCGTTGCGCTCCTCGGTGGCATCGCGCTGCAATGGCGGAAGCTGTCGGGCACCGTGCCCGCGCCGGCCTGGGGTCAGTCGCCCGCCATTCCCCAAGCAAAGCCGCAAGGCGCCATCCCGACATTGAAGATGCCGACGGCGCGCGGCTGGAGCGAGGGACAGAAGCCGACGGTCGCTCCCGGGCTCAAGGTCAATGCGTTCGCGACCGGCCTCGACCATCCGCGCTGGATCGAAGTGCTGCCCAATGGCGACGTGCTGATTGCGGAAGCGACGCAGATCGCGGGCGCGCCGAGGTCGGTGTTTCATTACGCGATGCAGGCGACGATGCGGCGCGCCGCCGCGCTCGGCGTCAGCGCCAACCGCATCACGCTGCTGCGCGACAAGGACGGCGACGGCGTCGCGGATTATCGCGGCGCGTTCATGGAGAACCTCAGCCAGCCGTTCGGCATGGCGCTGGTCGGCGACACCTTCTATGTCGGCAACACCGATGGCGTGATGGCCTTCCCGTACGTGGCGAACGCCGACCGCATCACCGCGCCGGGCAAGCGCCTCACCACATTCAAGCCGAACGGCCACTGGACGCGCAGCCTGCTGGCAAGCCCCGACGGCAAGAAGCTTTATGCCGGCGTCGGCTCGCTCAGCAACATCGCCGAGATGGGCATGGAGGTCGAGCAAGGCCGCGCCGGGGTCTACGAGCTCGATCTCGTCGCCGGGACGCACCGCATCTTCGGTGCCGGCCTGCGCAATCCGGTCGGATTGGCCTGGGAGCCAAACACGAACGTGCTCTGGACCGTCGTCAACGAGCGCGACGGCCTCGGCGACGAGACGCCGCCGGACTATCTGACCTCGGTGCGCGACGGCGGCTTCTACGGCTGGCCCTATTGCTACTGGGGCAAGACGGTGGACGATCGCGTGCCGCAGGATCCGACGCTGGTCGCCAAGGCGCTCACGCCGGACTATGCGCTCGGCGGACACACCGCTTCGCTCGGCCTGTGCTGGATGCCGGCGGGTACACTGCCCGGCTTCCCGGACGGCATGGCGATCGGCCAGCACGGCTCGTGGAATCGCAGCAAGCTGTCCGGCTACAAACTGGTGTTCATCCCGTTCGAGAACGGAAAGCCCTCCGGTCCCGGTCGCGACATCCTGTCGGGCTTCCTGGCCCCGGACGAGAAGGAATCCTACGGCCGCCCGGTTGGCGTCGTGATTGGCCCCGATAAGAAGTCGCTGCTGATGGCCGACGACGTCGGCAACGTGATCTGGCGCGTGACGGGCGCGTGAAGGTTACGTTCCGACGCAGAGCGTGGCGCGCTGCTTGCGGAGCAGCGCGATCACGGACAGCGCCGTGATCAGGCCGGTCTTGGGATTCTCGGACGGGATGTTCTCGATCGACATCGAGAACCGCGCCGAATCCGCCTCGACCTCGAGGCGGTGAACATTGCGTGTCACGGTCGGGTCGGCCCAGATCTGCACCAAGGTGCGGTCCGGCCCGACGCCCGCGAGCGACAGCGCGACCGCGACGTTGAGATTGGCCGGAAAACCCTTTGCAGCCTCGCGCGCGGAGCCTTCGAACAGCTTGAGCGGCTCGCGCAGATTGTCGATATCGATATTGTTCTCGACGATGAACGGCGCGCCCCGCAAGCCGTCGATCGGCTTGCGCGTCACCATCTTCACCGAATGAATGGTGCCGATGGCGGCGGCGTTGACGGCGTCGAGTCCGATCAGCGCGCCGGTAGGCACCAGGATGCGGCCGCCATTGGCGCGGGCGAGATCGACAAGATCGAAATTGTCGAGCAGCCCACCGACGCTGACGACGACCGCGGCCTTGCCGCGCTTCACCGCGGGCTCGACGATCGCGCGCAACTGGCTGCTCGGCGCACACTCCACCACAATATCGGCGGCGTCCCCGAGTTGGTCGATCGGCATGATTTGCGGCGGATGACGCAGGCCGGAGAGGAATGTCTGATGCTTTGCGGGATCGCGCACCGCCACGGCAGAGAGAGTCAGGCCCTCGATGCCCTGATCGAGCGCGGTTGCGATCTTGGTGCCGATCGAGCCGAGCCCTGCGATGGCAACCCGCAATTCGTCCGAAGCTCGCCGTTCAGTCATCGCATCCACCCTCTCGCCAGCCGATGTCATAGCCGCTCAGGCGTCGCGCGCATAGCTGCGCAGGCGCGTCTCGAGCACCGACAGCATCGCGTCGCGGGCCGGGTCGCGCGAGCCGCGCAGCCATACGGCAGCGAGCGGCAGCCGGCCGACGGGACCGATCTGCTTGGGCCGCAGCGGCACGAAGCGCACGCCTGATACCGCCATCCGCGTAGTCCAGCGCGGCACGATCGCAACCCCGAGCTTCGTTGCGACGAGATTGATGATGGTCTGCTTCTCGTCGGCGACCTGCACGATGCGCGGCGTCAATCCGGCCTGCTCGAACAGTTTTATCGTGAGGTCGTGGCTGTGCGGCCGCGAGCGGCGATCCGGCACCAGCATCGCCTCGTCGGCGATCTGGGACAGCGTGATCGCCTTGCGTTCGGCGAGCGCGTGGCGCTGCGGGAACGCCACGATGGCTGTCTCCTGCAGGAGATCGCGGAATTCGAGCCGCTTGTCCCGCTGATGGGGGGGACGCACGAAGGCGAGATCGAGCGCGCCGGTCAAAATCTTCGGCAGCAGCCGCACCGTCTTGTCCTCGAGAAGCTGCACCGCGACCTCCGGATGCTTTCCGCGAAAATCGCGGAGTAACGCCGGCAGAAGTCCTGCTGCGGCACTGTCGATGGCACCGACCCGGAGTTTTCGAGCAGCCCCCGCGCGCGAGCGATTGCGCAGATTGCTCTCGACCGCCTCGACGCGGGCGAGGATGGCACGCGCATCGCGCAGCAGAGTCGCGCCATCTTCCGTCAGCGACACCGCACGCGTCGTCCGCGCGAACAGCCGCGTGCCCAGATCCTCCTCAAGCAGCCTGATCTGGCGGCCGAGCGCGGAAGGCAGCATCTGGAGATGCTGCGCCGCGCGGCCGAAATGCAACTGCTCGGCCGCCGCCACGAAGCATCGAAGCTGATGCAATTCCATTCCCTATCCTCTCGTCCCGCTCCCCCGAGACGATTATATCATTTTTTTGTATAAACCAGCGCCAATTGAGTCCCGGGCCTTCCTCCGCCTAGGCTCCTTGTCGGCATGGACCACCGGGTCTGCCGATAACGAGAAAAACGGGACAGGGAGGCTGGGATGGCGAGCGAGATTCAGACGCGCGTGCTGCGCAAGATCACATGGCGCATCGTTCCGTTCATCATGCTGCTCTACTTCGTGGCCTTCATCGACCGCGTCAATATCGGCTTCGCTTCGCTGACGATGAACAAGGACATCGGCCTGTCGCCGACCGTCTACGGTTTTGGCGCCGGCATCTTCTTCTGGGGCTACTTCCTGTTCGAGGTGCCCTCCAACATCATCCTGCACAAGGTCGGTGCGCGGATCTGGATCGCGCGGGTGATGATCACCTGGGGCATCGTCTCGGCCGCGATGGCCTTCGTGCAGGGCCCGACCAGCTTCTATGTGCTTCGCTTCCTGCTCGGCGTCGCCGAGGCCGGGTTCTTTCCCGGCATCATCCTCTATCTCTCCTACTGGTTCCCAGCGCGCCAGCGTGCCGCGGTGACCGCGCTGTTCATGGCGGCGGCGCCGCTCTCGACCGTGCTGGGCTCGCCAGTCTCCGGCGCGCTCCTGGAGATGGACGGAATGCTCGGCTTCAAGGGCTGGCAATGGCTGTTCGTGCTGGAAGCGTTTCCGGCCGTGCTGCTCGGCTTCGTCGTGCTGGCATTCCTCACCGACCGCCCGGAGAAAGCCAAATGGCTCGCGGATGACGAGCGGCGCTGGCTGGTCGAGACCATGAACGTAGAGAGCACCAGCAAGGCTGCGACCTCGAAGCATAGCATCTGGCGCGGGCTCGCCGATCCGCGCGTGCTGGCGCTGGCGCTGATCTATTTCGGCACTTCGGCCGGCCTCTACACGCTCGGCGTCTGGGCGCCGCAGATCATCAAGCAGTTCGGCCTGTCCACGCTCCAGGTCGGGTTCCTCAATGCGTTGCCGGCGAGCGCCGCCGTCGTCGCCATGGTGCTGTGGGCGCGGCATTCGGACCGCACGGGCGAACGCACCTGGCACGTCGTGCTGGCCTGCCTGCTCGCGGCCGCGGGGCTTGCGTTTGCCGGACTTGCGACCGGCGTCGTGACCGTGCTGGTCGCGCTGACACTCGTCAATATCGGCATCTCCTCGGCAAAACCGCCGCTCTGGAGCATGCCGACGCTGTTCCTGTCGGGCCCTGCGGCCGCAGCCGGCATCGCCACGATCAACTCGATCGGCAATCTCGGCGGCTTCGTCGGTCCCGCCATGATCGGGTGGATCAAGGAGCAAACCGGCAGCTTCGTTGGCGGGCTCCACTTCGTCGCCGGCCTGCTCGTTCTCTCCGCGGTCCTGACCCTGCTATTGTCGCGCGTGAAGACCGCGCCCGTCGAACCCGTCACACAATCCCATTGATATCTGAAACGGAGCACCCCATGCGCAGCCATTCGATTGCAGCGATCCCCGCCGACGGCATCGGCCCCGAAGTCATCTCCGCCGGCGTTCGCGTGCTGGAGGCGCTGGCCAAACGCAGCGGCGATCTCGCCTTCAACATCAAAACCTTCGACTGGGGCTCGGACTATTACAAGAAGCACGGCGTGATGATGCCGGCTGACGGCCTTGCCGAGCTCAAGAAATTCGACGCGATCTATTTCGGCGCGGTCGGCGCGCCCGACGTGCCCGATCACATCACGCTGTGGGGCCTGCGGCTGCCGATCTGCCAGGGCTTTGACCAATACGCCAATGTGCGGCCGACCAAGATCTTGCCGGGCGTCGCCTCGCCGCTGCGCAATGTCGGCGTCGGCGATCTCGACTGGGTGATCGTGCGCGAGAATTCGGAGGGCGAGTATGCCGGCATGGGCGGCCGCGCCCACAGGGGTCTCCCCGAAGAGGTCGGCACCGAGGTCGCGGTGTTCACCCGCGTCGGCGTGACGCGGATCATGCGCTACGCGTTCAAGCTCGCGCAGTCGCGGCCGCGCAAATTCCTGACGGTCGTGACAAAGTCGAACGCTCAGCGGCACGGCATGGTGATGTGGGACGAGATCGCCGCCGAGGTCGCGGCCGAATTCCCTGATGTCACCTGGGACAAGATGCTGGTCGACGCCATGACCGTGCGCATGACGCTGCATCCCAAGAGCCTCGACACCATCGTGGCAACCAACCTGCACGCCGACATCCTCTCCGACCTCGCCGGCGCGCTGGCCGGCAGCCTCGGCGTGGCGCCGACCGGCAACATCGATCCGGAGCGCCGCTTCCCCTCGATGTTCGAGCCGATCCACGGTTCGGCCTTCGACATCACCGGCAAGGGCATCGCCAACCCGGTCGCGACGTTCTGGACCGGCGCGCAGATGCTGGAGCATCTCGGCGAGAAGGACGCTGCAATCCGATTGATGGCGGCCGTCGAGCGCGTCTGCGCGGCCGGCGTCCTGACGCCCGATGTCGGCGGCAAGGCGACGACACGGGAAGTGACCGACGCCGTGATCGACGCGATCCACGGATCGAACGCTTAAGATCGCTGCCTCCAATTGAGGTTAGTCTTGCGGCAGATTCGCTGCACTTCTCCCGCTTGCGGGGGAGCTCGACGCGCGAAGCGCGGCGGGTGGGGGCTCTCTCCTCTGGGGGGTTCTCGATCGCGGAGGCACCCTCTCCCCACCCCGCTCCCGCACGCGGGAGAGGGAGCGCACGGCCGCCGTGGTCGCGATGAGACCAGGCTTCTACCTCCGCCCAGCAGGCGGAGTTGCCATCGCCGCAGCCGGCGCGGGCGGCGTCAGATGGCGCGGGACGATGATGGACTGGCCGGGGGTGAGCTGTGCGTTCTCCGCCAGCGAATTGCTCTGCGCGAGCGACCACAGCGGCACGCGATTGGCTGCGGCGATGCTCTCCATGGTGTCGCCCCTGCGCACCGGTAGACGCACGCCGCTGTCCCACAATTCGACCAGCGTATTCGCCGGCACGAGATAACGCAGCGGCACGGCATCGATTTGGGTCTGGGGCGGGATCCGCGGCAACTGCGTGACCATCTCGATGATCTGACGATGGATGTCGTCGGACTTCTCGATGTTGATGTGCGAGACTCGCGAATTCTCCTTCAGGTCGTAGCTCGCATAATGACCGCGATAGCCCGGCACGGCCACCACGTTGCCACCGCCGAGCACGCTGTCGGAGAGGAAGATGTTGATGAAGCGCTCGACATTGAGCGGCACGTCGCCGGTCGCATGCGCGGGATCGATGGTGATGACGAGGCTGATCGGGATGTTCTCCTTGGCCGCCATCTCGGAGATGACGATCGAGCACAGCCCCCCCATCGAATGCCCGATCAGCACGATCGGCGCCGGTGCCTCCTTGTAGCTGGAGATAGCGCGGTCACCGATCCATCGGCAGATGGTGAATTCATAGACGTTGGCCGAAAAGCCGGCCTGCGTCAGCTTCTCTTCGAGCCGGTCCATGCCGGTGGAGAAGAACGGCCCCATGGCGCCACGAAAGAGGTAGATTTTCGGCGGCGCCAATGGCTCGAACGGTGGGGGCGGTGGCGCGGCGGGTGCGGCCGCAATGGGCTTCGATTTGGCGGGTGAGGCAACGGCCATGCCGTGGCTGAGGGCGAGCAGCGCAACCGCTGCCAGCACGACTGGTCGCCTCAAATCCATCATCAGTCCAGCAGTCCCACCACGGAAGGCAGCAGCCTCCCCCGGGGGCTTAATGACCACCGATTGGGTGGATTTTGGGGCACGGAACCGGCCCCTGCGGAAACTCGACCACGCGCCTCGCTTTTGCCGGGGGCCGTCCGCGAGCTTAAAGCGGCAGAAGCAAGCTGCACCACAAGCCGGAGCTGGCCCGCAACGCGTTCGGGGAAGGGCTGCGTTATGATTCACCAGTGCAGACGTTCTTTCGCACCACCTCGCGCGATCGAAATCGGCGGCGGCGTGATCCCCGCACACCGCAAGGCGCTGCTGTTCATCGCCTCCGCCAATCGCGACACCGCGCGCTGGGACAGACCCGACCGCTTCGACGTCGAACGGCTCGCGACCGGGCATGTCGGTTTCGGCGCCGGCATCCACGCCTGCGTCGGCCAGATGATCGCACGTCTGGAGGGCGAATTGATCTTCAGCGAGCTCGCAAGGCGTGTGAAGACCATCGAGCTCACGGCAGAGCCGAGGCGCAGACTCAATAATTCCCTGCGTGGGCTTGAGAGTATGCCCGTGCGGGTGACGGCCGCCTAGTGCATAATCGGTTCTGATTGAATCAGAACCGAAGCTCTCTAGATTCTCTTTTTTGACGCGTTTTCTTCCCGCGAACCGGTGCGCACTTCGCTCGAAAACGCGCTAGTTCCTGGCCGGAGCCATTGCCGCCGCCGACCGTGCCGGCCTGGGCCTGCCGGGCTCGGCAACCGGAGCAGGTGCGCGCGAGTGCATGATTGCGGCGTCGATCTCGGCAATCACGCGGCGCTGGATCGCCTCGTTCTTGTCGATCGAGATGTGGCCGACGCCGGACCCGCGGACGTCGACATTGTCGAGCTTGCCGCGGAAACCGTCCGCGCGCTTCACCGGTTCGCCGGGGCCGTCGCCGATGTAGATGTTGATGTAACGCTCCGCGCCGGTCGAGAGCTTGGTCTTGAACACGGAGTCGAGCCCGATCGCGAGCTTCACGGGAACGCCAAGACGGTTGAGCTTGGCGATCATGTCCGGCAGCGCGGTCGCGCCGGAGGAGTGCCCGACCAGCACGATGGTCTTGAGCCGCCCGGCCTTGTAGGCGATGGCGGCTTCATCCGCGAGCGAGGACCAGGACACAAAGTTCGAGACGGTCACCGGGATGCCCTGCGCCTGGAGCCGGGCGCCGATCGTATCGAGCCCGAGCGAGAAGATGTTGAGCACGCCGCGGAGCAGGTAGACATGCGTGGTCGCGGCCGCGGACTGGCTCGGAGCCGCGTGGGCGGTGGTCGGGCTCATGGCAACAGCTGACAGCAGGAGCAGGCTCATCGCCCACACACGGAGAGCAGACAACTGGCTGGTGCCGGCGGTGTGACGGCCGTTCGGTCTCATCGATCTTTTCCCCGGGGAATACGCTTCGCGATTGGCCGGAATCGTAGCCATGGCCTGCTCGCAGACGCAACAAAGAGCCGCGTGAACGACGATCTTAGCAGCAAGCCGTGACCATCGCGCAACACTTGCCCGAAACCTGCCACGGAAGGGCCTGCTTTGAGACCATTTTTCTCTCGGCAATTGCAGCCGGGCAAGGGCATTCCTATCTGAGGGCTCCGCTGACCCGCCCTTCCCGGCTGGTTCCAGCCTCCCCTCCCCAGCATTCAGCCCCTCAGACTTGCGGCCATCATGTCCTCCATCATTTCCGTCGCCAATTTGTCGAAGACCTATGGGTCCGGCTTCAAGGCGCTCAACAACGTCAATCTCGACATCAAGCCCGGCGAAATCTTCGCATTGCTCGGTCCCAACGGCGCGGGCAAGACCACGCTGATCTCGATCATCTGCGGCATCGCCAATCCGAGCGAAGGCAAGGTTCTGGTCGGCGGCGAGAACATTCAGACCTCCTATCGCAAGGCGCGTTCGCTGATCGGGCTGGTGCCGCAGGAATTGCATACCGACGCCTTCGAGAGCGTCTGGGCGACCGTGAGCTTCTCCCGCGGCCTGTTCGGCAAGCCGAAGAATCCTGCGCATATCGAGAAGGTGCTGAAGGACCTCTCGCTGTGGGACAAGAAGGACAGCAAGATCATCACGCTCTCCGGCGGCATGAAGCGCCGCGTGATGATCGCGAAAGCGCTGTCGCACGAGCCGCAGATCCTGTTCCTGGACGAGCCCACCGCCGGCGTCGACGTCGAGCTGCGCAAGGGCATGTGGGAAGTGGTGCGCACGCTTCAGCAATCCGGCGTCACCATCATCCTGACCACGCATTACATCGAGGAAGCCGAGGAGATGGCCGACCGCATCGGCGTCATCAACAAGGGTGAGATCGTGCTGGTCGAGGACAAGGCCACCTTGATGCAGAAGCTCGGCAAGAAGCGGCTGACGCTGCATCTGCAAGGCAAGCTCGATGCGCTGCCGGAGAGCCTTGGCCATTACGAGCTCGACCTCTGCGATGGCGGCGCGACGCTGGTCTACGACTACGACACCAAGGGCGAGCGTACCGGCATCACCAGCCTGCTCGGCGACCTCCGCACCGCCGGCATCCGCTTCAACGATCTCGACACGACCCAATCGTCGCTCGAGGACATCTTCGTCGACCTCGTGAGGGCGTCATGAACTACCGGGCCGTCCGCGCCATCTATCTGTTCGAAATGGCGCGCACCTGGCGCACGCTGCTGCAAAGCATCGTCTCTCCGGTGGTCTCGACCTCGCTGTATTTCGTGGTGTTCGGCGCCGCGATCGGCTCGCGCATCAGCCAGGTCGAGGGCGTCAGCTACGGCACCTTCATCGTGCCGGGCCTGATCATGCTCTCGGTGCTGACGCAGAGCATCGCCAACGCCTCGTTCGGCATCTACTTCCCGAAATTCACCGGCACGATCTACGAGATCCTGTCGGCGCCGATCTCCTATTTCGAGATCGTGCTCGGCTATGTCGGCGCGGCCGCGACCAAGTCGATCATCCTCGGCCTGATCATCCTCGCCACGGCCGGCCTGTTCGTGCCGCTGCACATCCATCATCCGGTCTGGATGCTGGCCTTCCTGGTGCTGACGGCGGTGACGTTCAGCCTGTTCGGTTTCATCATCGGCATCTGGGCCGACGGCTTCGAAAAGCTGCAGATGATCCCGATGCTGGTGGTGACGCCGCTGACCTTCCTCGGCGGCAGCTTCTATTCCATCGACATGCTGCCGTCCGCCTGGCGCACGGTGGCGCTGCTCAATCCGGTCGTTTATCTGATCTCCGGCTTCCGCTGGAGCTTTTACGAGATCGCCGATGTCAGCGTGTCTGTCAGCGTCGGCATGACGACGGCGTTCCTGATGATCTGCCTGGTCCTGATCTGGTGGATTTTCCGGACGGGATATCGGTTGAAGAATTGACCCTGGCCGTCATTCCGGGGCGCGCGCGCCTCGGAATTGCCAGCGGCTACCGATAGCAGTGGAAGCGGTGGTACCCGTCGTAATAGCCGCGGCAGCGTCGATGGCCGCGATGGGGAATGCCGAACACACCCTCGACCGCGCCAACGGCACCGCCGACACCGGCGCCGACGACGCCTCCGACTGCACCGCCCACCGGGCCGGCAATACGATTGCCTTCATAGGAGCCTTCCTGGGCGCCGCGCACGATACCCTGGGCGTGGCCAGCTTGCGGCAGCGACAATAGCGCGAGGAGGATGGCGGCGGCTGCGAGCAGCAGGCGGAGGGGCAGACCCGCCGGCAATGACGCGGCGGCGATGCGGGCTTTGTTCATCTTCAATCCCAAGGAAAATATAAAGGGTAACGGCGGCGGGCGCCGCCAGTCGAGCGTGGCCACAGTCAACGCACCGAGCGGCCAAATGGTTGCGCCATTGTGACGAATTGTCGGCGTTGTGAACGCATCCCCGCTCGCGAAAATGTCAGCACCGCCGCTGGCTTTGCGGCACAAAGCGGCCTTGCTTACGCCGGGCGTCCCGTTAACGATGGGCGAGGCAGGCCGCTGGAACGAAAGCCGGATTGCAGGCATAGTGCACGCCGGGGACGGAGAGCCGCGGCGCCTAGCGTGAACAGGCCGGAGGCCAGAAGTCAGATGCGTTCGTTTTTTATTGTTTTCACCTCGCTGATGCTTTTGACCGCGGGCACCGCGCAAGCCAAGGTCGAGATCACCATCGACAAGGACAATCAGCAGATGACCGTCGCCGTCGACGGCGTCGCCCGCTACCACTGGCCGGTGTCGACAGGCATCCCCTCGCGCGAGACGCCAAACGGCGCGTTCCGCACCTTCCGCATGGAAGAGGATCACTACTCCAAGGAATTCGACGACGCGCCGATGCCGCACGCGATCTTCTTCACCAAGGTCGGGCATGCCATCCACGGCACGGACTCGGTCGGCCGGCTCGGCTCGCCCGCCTCCCACGGCTGCGTACGGCTGTCGCGCCAGAATGCCACGACGCTCTACGCGCTGGTGCAGCAGCAGGGCGTGCTCAACACAACGGTGACGCTGACAGGATCGGCGCAGGTGGCGCTTGCGCGCAATCCGCGCGGCCGCAACCCCACAGCGGTGGCCCGCGCGCCGCAACCCGCCGAAGAGCAGTACGCCACATCAGGCGATCCCGTGAACCTGACGCCGCCGGCCGCACCCGCCCGCCGCTACATGCCGCAGGACGACAATTACATCTATCCCGCCGACGGCAGCGACAACGGCGCGCGCTATCCCGCGCCGCGCGCGACGAGCCGCCCGCTCTACGACGCGCAGGTCTATCAGCAACAGCCGCAGCAATACTACAATCAGGGCAACGGCCAGCAGGGCAACTACTACCAGCCGCAGCCCCGGCAGGTTTATCAGCCGCGCGGCTATTACTATCAGAACTGACGTTATCTGAACGCGGCGTTGCCGCGCTCGACGATTTTTCGCGCAGCTTGGACGAAGGCACGGGCGACCGGCTCGAGGAGCTCGGGCCCGGTCGCGGGGAGATCGTCCGACGGCGTGTGGAAAGTCCGATGGCGGCCGGCCATGCCGAGGAAATTGGCGTAGCCCGCCGCATGCACATCGCGCAGTTCGCCGACCGCCTGCTTCTCCGTCACCAGCCGTTTTGCATCGACCTTGGCGAAGGCTTCGTCAGTCAGCGCGACGGCGGATTTGCTCAGCACGAGATAACGCTCCTCCTCAGGCCGATCGGTGCGGGCGCCCTCCGCGAAGGCGTAGCAGGCGTTCGATGAGCCGAAGTGAATCCACGCCAGTGTTTCCTTCGGCGCGGGCGCTCCGTTCTTCAGGAACAGCTCCATGCCGCCATGGCCGATCTCATGGCCGATCTCATGGCCGGCGGTCGCGATGAAGACGACATGCGCCGGCCATTTTTCGGCAGCGACCGTGCGCGCCAGCGCAAGGAAGTTGGCAATGCCGGGGCCACGTTCGCACACGCAGCCAAGCACGACGGGCTGGGATCTGACCTCGAATCCGGCGGCCTTGAGCTCAGCGGCGATCCACTCGCCGGTGGCGCGATCGCCGGGCGAACCGAACCGGTGCAGACCGAAGGACGCATAACGCGTCACGTCTTCATAGAGGCTCGCACCCGAAAGCACATCCTTGGCTGCCGCCTGCCCGGCCATAAGAACCGCCATGATCGCGATGAACATATGCCGCATGTGGGTTGCACCCGGTGCCGATCATTTTTTCTTGGCGGCCAGTTTCGGCCCTCCGCGGCCGTCGTCAACCGCCCTCGCCGAATCAAATCACTGCCGCGCTGGATGGACGCAGGCAGGATCCGACAAGAACCGCGGGGACAGAAGCGCCTCGCAAACGAGCCCAAGCACGGAAATCGCGCCAGCCTGTGCACGGATTGAGCACTCGGACGACGCAGGAAAGCAACAGTCCCCAACCTTCAACGCTGCGGCGTTCCGGCCAAATTGACAACCAGTAGGTCGCCCGTATTGTCATTCTGATTGTTTCTGGGACATGACATGACACGCGAGCAGATTTCGGATTTCTGCGTTACCGCCCTGGCGAATATCCTGCGAATTTCGAGGGACCGAGTTGACATCGGCACAAAATTCAATCGTCTCGGCCTCGATTCGGCGATGTTGGTCTACCTGATGATGGAACTCGAGGAGAAGCTCGACCTCGAACTGTCGACGGACGACTTTTACGACCATCCGACCGTTGAGGCCTTGTCGCGATTTCTCGCTGACAAGCGTGCAATCCGCCCCGCCGCCTGAGGGCGGCTGAAGCCGCCGCAATCCACATGGAAACCTTCCGCTCGCTGGTGGCACTGCTGGCCCGGCGTGCGGCGGAGCAGGCCGACGACCGTGCCTATGTCTTCGTCTCCGATCGCGGGACGGAGGAAGCTGTGCTCACCTTCCGCCAGCTGCATGACTCCGCATCTACGCTTGCGTCGCGCCTGACCGCGGCCGCACGGCCCGGCGACCGCGCCATCCTGGTGTTTCCGCCGGGCATCGAATTCATGGTGGCGTTCTTCGGCTGCCTGATGGCCGGCATCATCGCCGTGCCGATGATGATGCCGCGGCGAAACAGCGCGCGCGATGCCAGCGCCGCCATCCTCGCCAATTGCACGCCGGCGCTGGCGCTGACCAATTCGGCCGTCGCGCTCCGTGGTGAACTGAGAGCACGCTTCGCGCAGGAGAACATTCGCTGGATCGAGGCCGATCTCGCCGTGGCCGACGGTGAGACATTCGAACTTCCCGAGCCGGCGCCTGACGACACCGCCTTCCTGCAATATACCTCCGGCTCTACCTCCGAGCCCAAAGGCGTGATGGTGAGCCATGCCAATCTGCTCGCCAATCTCGAGATGATCCGGATCGCGCTCGGCAACACCCGGCAATCGACTTACGTCAATTGGGTGCCGCTCTATCACGACATGGGGCTGATCCTGAACGCGCTGCAAGCACTCTATGTCGGCGCGACCTGCGTGCTGATGGCGCCGAACGCGTTCATGCAGCGGCCGCTCGGCTGGCTGCGCGCGATCTCGCACTATCGCGCGGAAGTCGCGTGCAGCCCGAACTTCGGCTTCGACCTCTGCGTCAACCGCTTCCGCGCCGATCAGATGGAGGGCATCGACCTGTCCTCGCTCAGGATCGCGCTGAACGGCGCAGAGCCGGTGCATGCGGGAACCATCGAACGGTTCATCCAGACATTCGCGCCGCACGGCTTCGATCCGCGCGCGATGTATCCCGCCTACGGCATGGCGGAAGCGACGCTCCTGATTTCCGGCGGACACCGCGGCGACGGTCATGTCACACGCAGCGTGAGCCGCACGGCGCTTCAGGCGCACGCGGCGGAGACGCCTTCCGATGCGGAAGACACGCAAGCCGCCGTCGGCTGCGGGCGCGCACTCACCGGCGAGCGGATCGCCATCGTGGACGCGGACGACCGCACACGCCTGCCCGCCGACCGCGTCGGTGAGATATGGGTGAATGGCGCCAATATTGCCCGCGCCTATTGGCGCAACGACGAGGCGACGCGCGAGGGGCTCAATGCGCAGATTGCCGGCGAAGGCGGGCCGTGGCTGCGCACAGGCGACCTCGGCTTCGTCGACGTCACAGGCGAACTGTTCGTCACGGGTCGGATCAAGGACCTCATCATCATCCGCGGCATCAACCATTATCCGCAGGACGTCGAGCGCACCGTGCAATCGCTCGACGGAGCTTTGCGCGAAAACTGCGGCGCGGCGTTCTCGGTGCAGGACGAGAGCGGCGAAGAGACGCTCGTCATCGTCCAGGAGATCGAGCGCACCGCGCGCCACTCGATCGACACCGATGCGATCAAGGGCCTGGTCCGCGAGGCTGTCGCCGACCACCACGAGCTCTCCGCGCGCCACATCGCGCTGATCCGTCCCGGCGCGCTGCCGAAGACCACCAGCGGCAAGATCCAGCGCAAGCTGGCGCGCAGGCTCTGGCTCGACGGTGGCTTCGAGGGGATCGGCTGAGCCGGCTCAGAAATCGATCTTCGCACCCTCCCCGTCGCGCAGGCTCGCTGCGATTCCCTGCTCGAGCTTACGCGCGTGGATTGCGCGGTAGTGGATGAAGTCGGCAAAATTGGAGCGGTCGCGCGTGAGATCGTTGTCGACGCGATAGCTGATGAAATTGCTGCGCGGCCGGCCCGCGACCACCTGTTTCAGCGCGGCGTCGCAGGCGCTGCGCTCCAGGGCGGTTTCTGTCCCGGGCTTCGGCACCGTGGTTGCGAGGGTCGGCGGCACGATGATCACGACGGGCACATCGGCCGGCAATGTCCTGACGGTATGTGCCAGCACAGCGATCTCGGGAAATGTCGCCCGCATCTTGGCGGACAAGGACGGCGCCGGATCCCTGGGCCAGCCGACTTCCTTGAATTGGCCCGGCGGCCAGATATCCTCGTAGCTGACAAAGCCGTCGGGGTTCATCCGTGGTCGCCGGCCGAGCCCGATACTGATCCGTTGAAAAGCCTGCTCGATCGCCTGCCAGGAGATCAGACGGGCAGCGTAAGTGACGACGCTTCTGTCATAGAGCCAGTCGGGAAACGGGACGCCGCCCACCTCCTTCGCCCGCGCATGCTCGCACCAGCCGGGGTCGGCCACGATCACCAGTGCGCCGACCTCCCGGTGATTGCGGAGGAAGAACTCCAGCACCGCAAGCTCCTGGCGGGGAAACGCGCCGGTCATGTAGAGCTGCACGAATCGCAGGCCGGTCGCACGCGACAATTCCGTCGGCTCGATCATCTGCGCTGTCGAATTGCCCAGGATCGCAGCATTGAAATCCGGATTCCTGGCGCGGCTCGCGGCCGTGATTTGGGTGAGCCGATTGTCGACGCCGTCGATGCCGAGCAGGCCGAGCTTGCCGCTGTCATAGGGATCGACCGCCACCATCAGTGCGAGCACCAGCAGCGCAGCGCCGATCAGCGTGCCCAGGCACGCGAGCAGGCTCCGGCCCCAGCCGGGGTCGGTCTCAGAACTTGAAGTAGACGAAGTCATGGAGATCCCGACCACCCATGTGGAGCAGCAATGCGAATAGCCCAAGACCGAGCAGACCCGCGAGCCACGGATTGGGACGGCGCGTGAGCACCGCCACGATGTCCTGGCTCGCCGGCAGCAGGAAGGCGAAGAGCGGCGCTGCAATCAGCGGCCACAAATGCTTTCCGCGCGCGAGCGGCAGCGGCGAAACCAGTCCGGCAAAGACATGCCAGGCCGCTTCCACCGATCCCGCACGGAAGATCACGCCGGTCGCGAGCACGAACAGCACGGTAAGCGCCCAGCCGAGCGATGACGGCAAATCCGGGCCATAGCGGCGCCACAGCGTGCAGGCGACCAGCGCAAGCCCGTGCAGCACGCCCCACAGCACGAAGGTCCAACTCGCGCCGTGCCAGAGGCCGCACAGCGCCATAGTGATCATCATCGCGGCGAAAAACTGGACGGGAAGCCAGCGCCGCGGCAGCAGGCGCAGATTGACCAGCGGATAGAACACGTAATCGCGCAGGAACAGCATCAGGGTGATGTGCCAGCGCTGCCAGAAATCCTGGATGTTGGTCGAGCGCAGCGGCGCATTGAAATTGTACGGCAGCTGCACGCCGAACAGCAGGCCAAGGCCGATCGCGATGTCGGAATAGCCGGAGAAATCGAACAGGATCTGGAAGGAGAAGCAGAAGGCGAGCCAGGCATCGCCGCTCGGGAGCGGCCCGTTCGCTGCCTGGGTGTAGATGGGATCGAGCAGATGCGCGATGCCGTCGGCGATCACGACTTTCTCGAACAGGCCGATCGCAATGAAGCAGGTCGCGACGCAGAACTGACGCTGCCAGCCCGGCACGTAGACCTGCCTGCCGAACTGATGCATCACCTCCGACCAGCGCGCCAGGGGGCCGGCGATCGCCTGCGGGAAGAAGGCGATGTAGAGCGCGTAGCGGTCGAGCGCATAGAGCGGCGCCCTGCCGCGCTTCAGATCGACCAGATACATGATGTGGTGGAAGGTGAAGAAGGAGATGCCGAGCGGCAGCCCGATGTCGAGCGCCGGCAGCGTCATACCGAGCACGAGGCCGAGATTGGCGAGAAGGAAGTTGGCGTATTTGAACAGCGCCAGCACCGCGAGATCGAGCACGATCACGAGCGTCAGCAGCGTCGGCCACTTCACGCGCCCATAGGCGACCGAGGCAAGCCAATTGATCGCGATCGAGCCGATCAGGAGCAGGATGAAGGACGGGCTGCCCCAGGCATAGAAGGCGAGCGACAGCGCGACCTGCACGCCGATGCGCAAATGCGGATAGGGATCGGCCAGGCGGTAGGTCAGCAGCGCCGCCGGCAGGAAGACCAAGAGAAAGGGATAGTCGTTGAACAGCATCGGTTCAAAGCTGAGCCATCGCCGGCGTTGCGCCGGCCGATGATGCTCAGCCCGTTTCCAGGTCGGGCGTCGCCTCGCCCGGCTGCCGCGACATGCGCCGGGCGATCTTCTCCTCGCTGGGCACCTTGACGTCCCAGGCTAGTCCGAGCGCTTCCAGTGCGCGGATGAAGATAAAGCCGGGATCGAACTCGAACCAGCGCAGGCCGAAGGCCGCGGAATACGGAAAGGCATGGTGATTGTTGTGCCAGCCCTCGCCCCAGGCGAGCCAGGCCATCACGCCGAGATTCCTGCTGCTGTCGTCACGGGTGACGAAGGGCTGCGCGCCAAAGCTGTGCATGACGGAGTTGATGGCGGACATGGTCTGCTCGACCACGAACATGCGCACCACGCCGCCCCAGAGCAAGCCGGTCAGCGCGCCCCACAGGCTCATGGTGGCAAGGCCGCCGATCGCGGCCGGCAGCACCAAGCCGAGACCGACCCAAGTGTAATAGTAGCTGTTGACGGCAACCAGCCTGCGATCCGCCATCAGATCCGGGACATAGTGCGCGACGTTGGGATAATCGTGCGCGATCATCCAGGTCAGGTGCGCGTGCAGGAAGCCGCGCAGGCGGCCGAACGGGCCGTCGCCATGCAGCCGCGGCGAATGCAGATCGCCATCGTGATCAGACAATTCATGATGCCGGCGGTGCATTGCCGCCCAGGACAGCATGGGACCGCGGCCTGCCATCGATCCCATCACCGTCAGGATCGCGCTCATTGCCGTAGAGGTCGCGAAGGCGCGGTGGGTGAAGAGGCGGTGATAGCCGACGGTGAGGCCGAGGCCGGTGACCAGCCAGAAGCCGAAGAACAGGCCGAACTCCATCGCGCCGATCGGGCGGTAGAACAGAAGGGCCAGTGCCACCAGCGTGCCGGCCAAGGGTAAAACGTCGAAAAGGATGAAATGCCGCCGCTGCATCCGATGAAAATGCCGGCTGCGGATAATGCGGTGATCGCGTTTCTGTTGCACGTCGGGATTCCAGGGCAGCTTCCATGAGTACATACCCGCCGGGCGAGCGCAACCCAAGCCACCCCCCAAGGTTTCAACAGGCGCGAAAGCCTATAGAATGGATCCGCCGCGCCGAAATGCGTTCAGATTCGGCTCTTTTCCGCTTGCCCTGCGAGCCACCATGCCATCACGTGCTGCGACAATCTTGACCGTGCTGTTACTTCTCATTGCGGGAAAGGCCATGGGATCTGATTCGGGATTGGGATTCGACCTCGAGGCCCATCGCGGCGGGCGGGCACTGTTGCCGGAAAACACTCTTCCGGCCTTCGCCAATGCGCTGTCGATGGGCGTGGGCACGCTGGAGCTCGACGTCGGCATTACCGCCGACGGCGAGGTCGTTGTCTCGCATGAGCGCGGGCTGAATCCCGATCTGGCGCGGGATGCGAGCGGCACCTATGTCGCCCCGCCCGGCACGCCTTTCGCAAGATTGCGTTTCGCCGAGGTCAGGACCTACGACGTCGGCCAGATCCGGCCAGACAGCCCTTACGCCAAGCAATTCCCCGACCAGCGCGCCGTGCCCGGGACACGCATTCCGACCTTGAGCGAGCTGTTCACGCTGGTGCGCAAATCCGGCAACACGCGCGTGCGCTTCAACATCGAGACCAAGATCGATCCGAACCATCCGGACGAGACGCTCGATCCGCAAGCTTTCGTCACCAAGCTGCTCGGGCTGATCGAAGCCGAAAAATTCTCCGACCGCGTCATGATCCAGTCGTTCGACTGGCGAACCCTGCAGCTCGTCCAGCAGCGGGCACCGAAGATGCCGACGGTGTACCTGACGCTCCAGCGCGGCTCGGGCCAGACGGTGGCGCTGGACAAGGCGACCAGCTGGACGGCGGGATTCAGCCCGGCCGACCACGGCGGCTCGCTGCCGCGAACGATCAAGGCTGCGGGCGGCGCGATCTGGTCGCCCTATTTCGGCGATGTGACCACAGCGCTCGTCTCGGAGGCGCACGGGCTCGGGCTGCGCGTCGTGGTCTGGACCGTCAACAAGCCGGAAGACATGGCGCGCATGATCGAGATCGGCGTCGACGGCATCATCTCCGACAAGCCTGACCTGCTGCGACAGGTCGCGGGCGAGAAGGGAATTGCGTTGCCCGCGGGGACACCGGTGGAGCCGTAGAAGCGGCCCCTACTCCCCGTCCCGCAAACGCCGGTACAGCGCGCCCAGAATATTGGAGTAATCGTCGGTCCAGACCCGCACCCTGTCGTCAGCTTCGGTCTGCTCCCAAACTTTCGACGATGCGAGCCTGCCGACATCTTCCTCCTCGCGGGCGGAGATGACGACGTCGGTCGAGAAGATGTAGTCACCATCGCGGCCGGAATCCTCGTTGTAGACCCAGCTCTTGAGATCGTTGGCGTCGGCGATGCCGACCACGACGGTCTCGAGATCGAGGTGCCGGTTGGAGACGTGCATCACCACGGCGCCGTGCGGAGCGAGCTTGTCCTTGTAGATCTTCATCGCCTCTTCGGTCGCAAGATGGATCGGGATGGCATCCGACGAATAGGCATCGACGATGATGAGATCGTAGGCACCGTCGGGCTCCTTCGCGAAGGTGAGGCGGGCATCGCCGATCACCGGCTTCAAATCCGGCAGGCAACTCGAGATATAGCGGAAATTCTTCGGATCACGGGCGGCATCGACCATGGACTGATCGATCTCGAAGAATGTCCAGCTCTCGCCGGGCTCGGCGGCGCAGGCGAGCGTGCCCGATCCGACGCCGATCGCGGCGACCTTCAGCGGCACGCCCTTGCGTTCCCGGATCGCGCTGACGGCCTGACCGATGCCGCCGTCCTTGTGATAATAGGTGATCGGTTCGGGCCGCCCGGTGACCGGCGTGCCGTCATTGTTGAGGAAGCGCTCGGCGCCGTGGATCGTGGTACCGTGCATCAAGACGTGGAAATAGCCGCCGGGCGTCACCACGATCTTGTGCACGCCGAAGAAACTGCGCACCGTGGTGACGCGGCCTTCGTCCGCCGGATAAATGCGGATCAGCGCCAGCGCCAGCGCGACGGTGGCGAAGATCTTCCAGCGGCCGGCGTTGACCGCCAGGACCAGCAACGCGGCGAGTACGCCGACGCTACCGGCCACCCAGACGCGGTGATCCTCGAACCAGGCCGACAGCCCCCCCGTCGTAATGGACGGCGCAACGAGCACGACGGCGAGCGCGGCCAGCGCCAGCCAGTACCATTTGACGATGCCCGCCAGCCGCTCGCTCGCGGGCGGCCGGCACAGCGCGGCAAGCGCAACCAGGATCGGATATTCGGCGATCCAGGAGAAGGTAAAGGGCGCAACGAGCCCTGCAAACAGGCCGCCGACCATGCCGCCGAACGACAGCGCGACATAGAATCCGGTGAGATATTTGGCGGCCGGCCGGGTCCGCGCCAGTTCGCCGTGGCAGGCCATGGCGATGACGAAGAAGCACAATTGATGGCCGCCAAGCGTCAGCAGCAGGTTCTGTTCGCCGCCGAACGCCAGCAGGAAGACAACGCCCGCGATGGCGACCGGCTGGAGCATCAGCATCCATTTGTGCGGCAGCAGCGGCCGCGACTGGAACACCACCACCCAGGTCAGGAGGTACAGCGACAGCGGCAGCACCCACAGCAATGGCGCCGCCGCAACGTCGGTCGAGATGTGCGCGGTGACGGCGATGAGCAGGCCGGACGGCACTCCGGCGAGAAAGATCCAGCGCAGCCGCGTCAGGAAAC
The DNA here is from genome assembly GCF_023074185.1 of Bradyrhizobium sp. 132. Taxonomy (GTDB): domain Bacteria; phylum Pseudomonadota; class Alphaproteobacteria; order Rhizobiales; family Xanthobacteraceae; genus Bradyrhizobium. The sequence goes on from NZ_JADPKY010000103.1 coordinate 86,428, forward strand.
CCGGCGCCGGAGCATTCAGATCCTCGGTTTCCGCATCGACCATTGCGAGCTTCGGCGAGCGCAATAACAGCACACCGCATGCGGCGATCAGGAGGATCAGAATGCCATAACCGCCGGTCCAGAGCCGGTTCTGCGTGTGCAGCGTGAACATCGGCTCCAGCAGGAACGGATAGGATAGCAGGGCGAGGAAGCTGCCGATGTTGGAGGACGCATAGAGGAAATATGGGTCGTGTCCGGCAGGATGCCCGGTGCGGACGAACCAGGCCTGCAACAACGGATTGTTGGCGGCGAGCGCGAAGAACGGCAACCCGATCGAGATCACGAACAGGCCGAGCAGCCAGATCGCGTAGCCCGAAGCGGGCGGATCGCCATAGGCGGAGGCGATGCCGAGCGGCAACGTGACGAACGCCGTAATCAGCAGCAGGAGATGCACCACCACCGGAACGATGCGGTTCCTCACCTGCATCAACAAATGCGCATAGGCGTAGCCCGCCAGCAGCAGCGACTGGAAGAACACCATCGCCACCGACCACACCGCCGGCGAGCCGCCGAGCCGCGGCAGCACCATTTTCGTGAACAGCGGCTGCACCGAGAACAGCAGTAGCGCGCTAACGAAGATCGCGGCGGTGTAGACCGTCAGCAGCAGCCGGTTGCGTGACGAGGACGGCTGCTCCGTGGCGGCGGGTTGCACGATCGAATCCATGGAAGCTCCAGCAAGAACGTTTTCCAGCGAAATGGGCACCGGTTCGTGCGCGAAAACGCGTCGGATTACTCCTCCGGCGGGCACCGGACGCGCGCAATGGAGCACACGGCGCCTGAACGGGCAATAAAGGGTGTCGTGATGTTGCAGCGGAGAATGCTTGATATACAGATGTCATTCCGAACCTGGTCGTCAGACCGTCCCGGAATGAATGTGGAACAGCTTGGCGCCTTCATGATCGAAACCGACGTCATCATCATCGGCGCTGGCCATAACGGCCTGACCTGCGCGGCCTATCTCGCGATGGCCGGCTTGCGCGTGCGCGTGGTCGAGCGCCGCAAGGTGGTCGGCGGGGCCGCGGTCACGGAGGAGTTTCATCCGGGCTTCCGCAATTCGGTCGCTGCCTACACCGTGAGCCTGCTCAATCCGCAGGTGGCCCGTGACCTCAAGCTGGCCGAGCAGGGCCTGCGGGTCGTCGAGCGGCGCGCGCAGAATTTCCTGCCCGCGCCCGACGGCAGTTATCTCCTCACCGGTGAAGGACGGACGAAGGCGTCCGTCGCACGGCTGAGCGCCCATGACGCAAACGCGTTCGACGGATTTTCGCGCGAGCTGGAAGATATCGCCGACGTGCTCAGGCAATTCGTGCTGCGCGCGCCGCCCAATATGCTCGACGGTTTTGGCGCGCCTGCGATACGCGAGGCCGTGAATGCATTCCAGAGCGCCAACATCCTGCGCGGGCTGACGCTGGAGCAGAGCCGCAATCTGCTTGATCTCTTCACCCGATCGGCCGGCGAGATGCTGGACGAACGTTTCGAGCACGATCTGGTCAAGGCGCTGTTCGGCTTCGACGCCATCGTCGGCAACTACGCCAGCCCCTACGCCGCGGGCTCCGCCTATGTGATGCTGCATCACGCCTTCGGCGAGGTGAACGGCAAGAAGGGTGTCTGGGGCCACGCCATCGGCGGCATGGGCGCGATCACGCAAGCCATGGCGCGCGCCGCGCGCGACCGCGGCGTTGTGATCGACACCGATGCGGGCGTGCGCGAGGTCATCGTCGAGCGCGACCGCGCGGTCGGCGTGGCGCTGGAGAACGGGACGACCATCCGCGCGAAATATGTCGCGGCCAGCGTCAATCCGAAGCTGCTCTATACGCGGCTGATCGCCGCCGATGCCCTGCCCCAAAACTTCCTCGACCGCATCCGGCACTGGAAGAACGGCTCCGGTACCTTCCGCATGAACGTGGCGCTGGACCGTCTGCCCTCCTTCACGGCGCTGCCAGGCGACGGCGATCATCTCACCTCGGGCATCATCCTGGCCCCCAGTCTCGGCTACATGGACCGCGCCTTTCTCGATGCCCGCGCGCACGGCTGGAGCCGAGAGCCTGTCGTGGAAATGCTGATCCCCTCCACGCTCGACGAGACGCTCGCACCCGCAGGGCAACATGTCGCGAGCCTGTTCTGCCAGCATGTCGCGCCGGAGCTTCCCGATGGAAAGTCGTGGGACGACCATCGCGACGAGGTTGCCGACCTCATGATCGCAACCGTGGACAAATACGCGCCGGGTTTTGCGACAAGCGTGCTCGGCCGCCAGATCCTGTCACCGCTCGACCTTGAACGGCAGTTCGGCTTGTTGGGAGGCGACATATTCCACGGCGCGCTGACGCTGAACCAGCTGTTCTCGGCGCGGCCGATGCTGGGCCACGCCGATTATCGCGGGCCCCTGAAGGGCCTTTATCACTGCGGCTCCGGCGCCCACCCCGGCGGCGGCGTCACCGGCGCTCCCGGCCACAACGCCGCCCAGGCGATCCTGAGGGATCACCGATCGCTGTTCGGAAGCCGTGGATAGGCCTGTGGACAGGCTGTTGGTAGCGCGGTGGATGGGCGGTGAGTTGCCCGTCTCGAGCCGCCGGGTCAAGCCGGGTACAAGACGGTGGAAAATCTGGGGACGAACGGGGGATAAGGCCGTGGACAATGTCCGGAGAACGAGCGGATAGCCTGTGGGCATCTCCTTCGAAAACCAGTCCCCAAAACGACTTCGCCCGCCAGGGGCAATCCCCCGACGGGCGCTGGTCGAAATCAGTCTTATGAAGAAAGTAACGCCGCTGAAAAATGGGAGGCGGAAATTACTTCAAGGAGGTGCTAATCGAAGTGAACTTCTCGTTCATCGTGGTACCCAGGCTGTTCACCACCGTGATGATCGCCAGCGCGATACCGGCTGCGATCAGGCCGTACTCGATTGCGGTTGCACCCGAATCGTCGGACCAGAACTTCAAAATCATGCGCTTCAAGTTTCGCCTCCATTTCCATTTCAAGCTGTGTTGGTTGACCTCAACGTCCGGAAATATACGGAGCACAACCTGCGGTCGGGTTAACCCCAAGATTGCAAGTTGTGCGAAAAATTGCGAACAAAAGTTCCAAAAATTGAACCGGACAGAACCCTAGGATGCAGCCTTCCCCCACCCATCGCGCCAGCTTTTCGATCGGCAGCGAGATCGCCGCCAAGCGTGTTGTGGACGTGCTCAACGAGGTGTTTTTCGAGGGCGATGCCGCGGTCGCCGCCTTCGAGCAGCCGAACGGACAATGGGACGTCGCGCTGCATTTCGCGGACGCGCCGGACCAGGCATGGCTGCGCGAACTCATTGCAACCTCAGCAGGAAACGAGTTCGCGGCAACGCTCGCCTTCGACACGATCGAGGCCAAGGACTGGGTCAAGGCGAGCCTGGAAGATCTCGTCCCGGTGCCGGCTGGGCGCTTCGTCGTCCATGGCAGCCACGACCGCGACCGCGTGACGCCAAACAAGCTCGCCATAGAGATCGAGGCGGCCCTCGCCTTCGGCACCGGGCATCACGGCACCACGCGCGGCTGTTTACTGCTGCTTGACCATGTCCTGAAGAGTTCCCGGCCAAGGAACCTGCTCGACCTCGGCACCGGGACCGGCGTGCTGGGAATAGCGGCAGCGAAGGCGCTGCATCGCACCGTGCTGGCCTCCGACATCGACCCGGCCTCGGTACGGGTAGCAGCCGAGAACGCCTCCCTGAATGAGGTTGGTCACCAAATGCGGCTGATCTGCGCCACCGGCTTCGCCGCGCCTGATTTTGGCAGATGCGGCCCGTTCGACCTGGTGCTGGCCAACATCCTTGCCAATCCGTTACGGCAATTGGCGGGCCCGATGACGGCCCACCTCGCGCCCGGCGGACGCGTCATCCTCTCCGGCCTGTTGACACACCAGGCCCCCGCCGTGATCGCCGCCTACCGCGCGCGCGGCCTCGTGCCGCTGAAGCATTTGCGGATCGAAGGGTGGAGCAGCCTGTTGCTGCGGAAGCTTTCGTAGGATGGATTGGCGCTGCGTTCGGCGCCGCGCTACTTCGCAGGCTTCTCGTCACGGCGCGTCGATGCGCGCAACGCCCGCTTTGCGCGGCGTTCGGCGAAACGGTCGATCATCTGGCTGAGGAGGCCGCGCGGCTTCTTCGGTGTCGCCGCAACCGGGGCGCGGCGCACCGGCGGCGGAATCTTCTCAAACGTGAACGCTGGCATCGTGTGTCCCCTCGCCGTTGAGACGAACCACTTGCTCGAATTTCCCTGTTATCCGGACGAAGCGCAACTGCATCCTGTACTCCACTCAATTCGAATGGAACTTGTTCAAGCACAGTCCATGCCAGATGCGGCCTCGAATGCGTCTACATTGCGGACTGATCGTCATGATCCTAAAGTGATCCACCATGTTCGAAGCGCATTTCCAGACATTCGAGGAGCCTGAGGCCGGCGTCGCATTGGCGGCCCGGCTGGCCATGCTCCGTGAAGAGCTCGCCCGCCGCAAGTTGACCGGCTTCGTGATCCCGCGCGCCGATCAGCAGCAAAATGAGTATGTGCCGCCCTCGGAAGAGCGTCTGGCCTGGCTGACCGGTTTTACTGGCTCAGCGGGATTGGCGGTGGCGCTAACCCACGAGGCCGCATTGTTCGTCGATGGCCGCTACACGATCCAGGCGGCCAAGCAGGTCGATGCAAGGGCCTGGACCGTGGAATCCCTGATCGATCCCCCGCCGGAAAGCTGGGTATCGGCACACCTGAAGGCAGGTGACCGCCTCGGATTTGATCCGTGGCTGCACACTTTTGCGGCAGCCGAGCGTTTGTCCGCCGCCTGCGCCAAGGCCGGCGCCGAGCTGGTTGCCGTCGACAGCAATCCGGTGGATGCGATCTGGCAGGACCGGCCGCAGCCGCCGATTGCGCCGGTCGCGGTGCACGGGATGCAACATGCCGGCGTCACTGAAGCCGAGAAGCTGACGCGGATCAGGAGCGAGATCGGCAAGCTCGGCGCCGAGGCGCTGGTGCTGTCCGACAGCCATGCCGTGGCCTGGACCTTCAACATCCGCGGCGCCGACGTCGCGCATACGCCGCTGCCGCTGTCCTATGCGCTGGTGCCGAAGGACGGCCGGCCGACCATCTTCATCGACCACCGCAAGCTCTCCAATCTGACCCGCGACCATCTCGAGCAGTCCGCCGACGTGCGCGAGCCCGACGCGATGGCGCCGACGCTGATGGCGCTCGCCAAGAGCGGTGCATCGATCGCACTCGACAATGCGACTGCGGCCGACGCCCTCAGCCGGCTGATCACGGGCGCCGGCGGCAAGCCGGTGCGCGGCAGCGATCCGATTGCGCTGCTCAAGGCGGTCAAGAACGCGACAGAGATCAAGGGCACGCAGACGGCGCACCGGCGCGACGCCGTGGCGCTGGCGCGCTTCCTCGCCTTCATCGACCGCGAGGCGGCAAGCGGCAAGCTCACCGAGATCGACGCGGTCGAGGCGCTGGAAACATTCCGCCGCGACACCGGCGCGCTGAAGGACGTGTCATTCCCGACCATATCAGGCACGGGCCCGAACGGTGCCATCGTGCACTACCGCGTCACCCGCAAAAGCAACCGGCGGATCGTCCCCGGCGATCTCCTGCTGATCGATTCCGGCGCGCAATATGAAGACGGCACCACCGACGTCACCCGCACCATGGCGGTCGGCGACCCCACCGGCGAGATGCGCGACCGCTTCACGCGCGTGCTGCGCGGACACATCGCGATCGCACGCGCGATCTTTCCCGACGGCACCACCGGCGCGCAGCTCGACACACTCGCGCGACAATATCTCTGGGCCGCCGGCGTCGATTTCGAGCATGGCACCGGCCACGGCGTCGGCAGCTATCTCTCGGTGCACGAAGGACCGGCGAGGATTTCGAAGCTCGGCACCACAGCGCTGAAGCGCGGCATGATCCTGTCCAACGAGCCCGGCTACTACAAGACCGACGGTTTCGGCATCCGCATCGAGAACCTCGAACTGGTGGTCGAAGCCGACATCAAGGGCGCGGAGAAATCGATGAACGCGTTCGAGACTCTGACCCTGGCGCCGATCGACCGCCGGCTGATCGATGTGGCGATGCTGGGCAAGGACGAGCTCGACTGGCTCAATGCCTACCACGCGCGTGTGAGGGCCGAGGTCCGGCCGGCGCTGGACGAGGCGACCAAGGCCTGGCTCGATCAAGCGACGGCGGAACTAAAGGCGTAAGCACGCCGTCCCGAAGCCGCATGGCACCACGCGATTTGCGCAAGGCTGCTTTCGCAACGGACTCTCATTCTGGCGCGAACCGCGCCCAATTGGTCGCCATCGCGCTGTTATCATAACCGTCCCGGAATCTGGATAGCCGCATTCCGAAACGCCGATATCCGTCTTGCGCGAGCACGCTACAGTCCGATTCGAATTTCCACGAGACGGACGCGCATGCACGGCATAATCAGCAAGCCGCCGGAAACGGCGAAGAACATCGCGACCTCGCGCCTGGTGTTGCTGCTGCTCGTCGTCATGACCGGGATCGCGCCGATCTCGCTCTATATGCTGGTTCCGGCGCTGCCGGTGCTGGCGACAACATTTGGCAGTGACATCTCGGTCGCGCAGATGACGGTGTCGCTCTACATGGTCGGCATCGCGCTGTCGCAACTCATCATGGGCCCGCTGTCGGACCGGTTCGGGCGACGCCCGGTGGTGCTCGGAGGACTGGCGCTGATGGTGGTCGCCAGCATCGCCTGCATCTTCGCGGAAACCCTGCCGCAGCTGATCGCCGCGCGCTTCTTCCAGGCGCTGGGCGGCGCCGCCGGCATGGTGGTGAGCCGCGCCATCATCCGCGACATCTACGCGCGCGACCGCGTCGCCTCGATGATCAGCCTCGTGGTCGCGGCGCTGATGATCGGACAGATGGTCTCCCCGCTCACCGGCGGCCTGATCGAGACCGCATTCGGCTGGCGCGCGATCTTCTACGTCATCACCATCGCCGCGATCATTGTCGCCGTCGGCATCGCGGTCGCGCTCCCGGAGACGCGCCGCACCCGCGCCGCCAGCGGGGGGTTTCGCGGCGACGTCGGCATTCTCATTCGCAACCGCGCCTTCGTCGGCTACGTGATGTGCCAGGTGCTGGCCTCGCAGATCATCTTCACCTTCGCCGGCGGCGGTCCCTACATCGTGGTGACGCAGATGGGCAGGACCAGCGCCGAATACGGCGCGTGGTTTGCAACGACGGGCTTTGCGTATCTCGTCGGCAATCTGCTCTGCGTGCGCTTCGCGCCCAGGCATTCGCTGGAGAAGTTGATCTGGTTCGGCCTCGCGCTCCAGCTTTGCGGCAGCCTTTTGAACCTGCTCTGGAGCTTCACAGGCTGGAACGAGGCGCCGGCATGGCTGTTCGGCACGCAGATGATCGTGATGGCCGGCAATGCCTTCGTGATGGCGAACTCGGCCGCGGGCGCGATCAGCATCCGCCCGGAGGCCGCGGGTACCGCATCAGGCGCGATGGGCTTCCTCCAGCAAGGCATCGGCGCGCTGATGTCGCAGTTCGGCGCCTATCTCGGCGGCCATTCCGCGACCACGCTGCCGCTCACTTCCGCCGTGCTGGCAATCTCCCTGCTCTGCGCCTGCACGATGATCTTCCTCGTCCCCCGCCGCGAGGTGGTGGTGAGCGAGACCTTGATCGAGCAGGCGGAGGAGGAAGAGAGCGGGATGATGTGAGGGGGCGGTATGCCGCCTCCCCGTCATTGCGAAGGAGAACCTCACTCCCCGATCAGCGTCAACCACTCGTCCTCGGTCAGCACCTTGACGCCATGCTTGTTGGCTTCCGCGAGCTTCGAACCCGCTCCGGGGCCGGCGACGACGAGATCGGTTTTCTTGGACACCGATCCGGACACCTTTGCACCTAACCGCTCAGCGGTGGCTTTGGCCTCGTCGCGTGTCATCTTCTCCAGCGAGCCCGTGAACACCACGGTCTTGCCGGCGACGGCGGAGTTGCTCTTCGGCTTCTCGGCGTCGATGATCTCGACCTCCCTGGTGAGCCGCTCGACGATGCCGCGATTGTGGCTCTCGCCGAAATAATCGGCGATGCTCTTGATCACGGTCTCTCCGATCTGGTCGAGCGCATCCATCTCGGCCATCGCCTCCTCGTCGCCCTTGGCGACCTTGAGGCTGGCATCGTGGAAAGCGTCCCAGGAGCCGTAGCCGCGCGCCAGCGCCAGCCCTGTGGTCTCGCCGATATGGCGCATGCCGAGCGCGTAGATAAAGCGCTCCAGTGCAATCTTCCGACGGCTCTCGATCGCGCCAAACAGATTTCGCACCGAGGTTTCGCCGTAACCCTCGATGTCCTCCAGCTTGAGTTTTGCGTTGCGTTTCTCCAACGTGAAGATGTCGGCCGGCTCCTTCACAAAGTCCTCGTCGAAGAAGTACTGAAGCTGCTTCTCGCCAAGACCGTCGATGTCGAAGGCGCGGCGCGACACGAACAGTTTCAAATGCTCGATCTTCTGATAGGGACAGGCGAACTCGCCGGTGCAGCGGGCGCGTGAACCCTCTTCGCCCGCCGCCGTCTCCTCGCGCGTGACATCGGTGTGCAACGGGCACGGGCACTTCTTCGGAAACTGGAATTCCTTGGCAGCCTTCGGCCGCTTGTCGAGGACGACGTCGACCACCTGCGGGATGACGTCGCCGGCGCGCTGGATCACGACGGTGTCGCCGATCCTGATGTCGCGGCCCTCGCGCAGCACCTCGCCCTTGTTGCCGATGCCCTTGATGTAGTCCTCGTTGTGCAGCGTGACGTTCTGCACGATCACGCCGCCGACGCCGACCGGTTCGAGCTTGCCGACCGGCGTGAACGAGCCGGTGCGGCCGACCTGGATCTCGATGTCGCGCAGCACCGTCATGGCCTGCTCGGCCGGGAATTTGTGCGCGATGCCCCAGCGCGGCGTGCGCGAGACGAAGCCGAGCCGTTCCTGCCAGTCGATGCGATCGACCTTGTAGACGACGCCGTCGATGTCGTAGTCGAGTTTTGCGCGCTGCTCCTCGATCGAATGATGGAAAGCGAGCAGCTCCTCGACAGAGTGACAGAGCCTGGTCAGCGGGTTGGTCTTGAAGCCGCAGCGCTCGAACCAGTGGATCATGCCGCTCTGCGTGCCCTCCGGCATCGCGCTCATCTCGCCCCAGGCATAGGCGAAGAAGCCGAGGGGGCGCGAGGCGGTGATGGTCGGATCCTTCTGCCGGAGCGAGCCCGCGGCCGAGTTGCGCGGATTGGCGAAGATGGTGCTGCCTTCAGCCTTCTGCCGCTCGTTGAGCGCGAGGAAGGCCTTCTTGGTCATGTAGACCTCGCCGCGCACCTCGCAGATTTCGGGGACGTTGCGGCCCTTCAGCCTCTCGGGCACGTCTTCGAGCGTGCGGATGTTGGCGGTGACGTCCTCGCCTACCGCGCCGTCGCCGCGAGTCGCCGCGGTGACGAGTTCACCGCCCTCATAGCGCAGCGACATCGAGAGGCCGTCGATCTTCGGCTCGGCGGAGAAATCGATCTTGTCGTCGTCGAGCTTCAGGAAACGCACGATCCGGCCGACGAAGTCGCGCAGATCCTCTTCTGCAAAGGCGTTGTCGAGCGACAGCATGGGGACGGCATGCCGCACCTTCTTGAAGCGGCCTGACGGTGCAGCACCGACTTTCTGCGACGGCGAGTCCGCGCTGACGAATTCCGGAAAACGCTTCTCGATCGCGTTGAAGCGCTGGCGTAGTGCGTCATACTCGGCATCGGTGACGGTGGGCGCGTCGTCCTGGTAGTAGCGTTCGTTATGCCCCTCGATCTCGAGCGCGAGCCGCATGTGCTCGACCTTGGCCTGCGCCTTGGTGAGGTCGGCGACGTCGGGAAGCGGTTTTGCTTTGGATTTTGCTGCTCTGGCCATGGTGCTTGGATACGACGGAGCGGGCGGGAGGGTAAAGGCGGTTACAGTTTCGTACCCCGGACATAACGTTCTGGGTCCCGGCTCGCGCTTGCGCGCGTCCGGGACACGGGGCCTACGCCGTCGCCGCCTTGAGCAGCCGGTCGGCGGCCGCCCTCGCCTCGGCCGTGATCTCGGCGCCGGCGAGCATGCGGGCGATTTCCTCGCGGCGGTGGTCGGCGGCCAGAGCATTGACGCGGGTGGCGACGCGCTTGCCCTTATCCAGCGCGTCCTTGGAGATCAGCAAATGCAGGTCGGCACGGGCGGCGACCTGCGGGGCGTGGGTCACGGCCATCACCTGGACCTTGCCGGCGAGCCGCGCCAGGCGCCCGCCGATGGCGTCCGCGACCGCGCCGCCGACGCCGGTGTCGATCTCGTCGAATACCAGGGTCGGCGCCGAGCCGCGGTCGGACAGCACGACCTTGAGCGCCAGCAGGAAACGCGACAGCTCGCCGCCGGAGGCGACCTTCATCATCGGTCCTGGCTTGGTGCCCGGGTTGGTCTGCACCCAGAACTCGACGCGGTCGAACCCTTGCGGACCCGGCGTGGCCTCGTCGGTCTGGACCTGGGTCATGAACTTTGCGCGTTCGAGCTTGAGCGGCGCGAGTTCGGCATTGACGGCCTTGTTGAGCTTTTCGGACGATTTCTGCCGCGCCATCGACAGCTTCTTGGCGGCGGCGGCATAGCGGGCGTCGGCCTCGATCGCGGCCTGCTCCAGCTTTTTCAGCCGCGAGGCGCCGGCATTGATCAGCACGATTTCCGCAGCATATCTGGCGGCAAGCGCGGCAAGCCCGTCGACCGGCGTCGAATGTTTGCGAGACGCTGCACGCAAGGCGAAGAGCCGCTCCTCGATGCGTTCGAGCTCCGAAGGATCGAAGTCCGTCGCGGCCAAGGCTGCCTGGAGATGCTGGTCGGCCTCTTCCAGCGCGTTGATCGCGATGTCGATCGCCTTCACCGCCGGCTCGACCAGTGCTGGCGAACTGGCGCCGCGGCGCTCCAACCGGCGCACCGCGGCCGACAGGGTCGCGACCGGCGAATGGTGGCCGCCGACCGCTTCCTGCGCTTCGCGCAGGTCGGAGGCGATCTTCTCGCCCTGCATCATGGTCGTGCGGCGGGAAGCCAGCGAGGTCTCCTCGCCGTCCCTGGGCGCGAGCTGCTTCAATTCGTCCGAGGCGTGGCGGAGGTAGTCCGCTTCGCGCGCGGCGCGCTCCATGCCGGCGCGATGTTCCTCCAGCGCGGTGTTGGCGGTGCGACGTGCATCCCAGAGCGCTTCGACCGCCGAGACATCTTTTTCGAGACCGGCGAAGGCGTCGAGCAGGCGGCGGTGGGTGGCGGCGTCGACCAGGGCGCGCTCGTCGTGCTGGCCGTGGATCTCGACCAGGGCGGCGCCGACCGCCTTCTGCGTCTGCACGCTGATCGACTGGTCGTTGATGAAGGCGCGGGTGCGGCCGTCGGCGAACTGGACCCGGCGGAGAATCATCTCGCCGGTATCCTCCAGCCCGTTCTCCGCAAGGATCTTCGCGGCGGGGTGATTTTTGGGGATATCGAACACGGCAGTGACCTGCCCCTGCTCCGCGCCGTGGCGCACGAGGCCGGCGTCGCCGCGGCCGCCGAGCGCCAACGCAAAGGCATCGAGCAGGATGGATTTGCCCGCTCCGGTCTCGCCGGTCAAAACCGCGAGCCCCGTTGCGAATTCGATATCGAGCCGTTCGATCAGGACGATGTCACGGATCGACAGACGCGCGAGCATGGAATTCTATTTCCTAGCCGAGGCCCATTTTCTTGAAGGTCTTGCTAATCCAGGACCCCTGATTCTCGCTCGGTTCGAGACCGCCTGATTTTACAAGATTATAGGCGTCCTTGTACCAGCGGCTGTCAGGAAAATTGTGCCCGAGCACGGCAGCGGCCGTCTGAGCCTCGCCGACGATGCCGATTGCCATATAGGCCTCGGTCAAGCGGTACAGCGCCTCCTCCACATGGCGGGTGGTCTGGTACTGCGTCACCACGGCCTTGTAGCGGTTGATCGCCGCCGTGTAATCGCGCTTCTGCGCGTAGTAGCGGCCGACATTCATTTCCTTGCCGGCGAGCTGGTCGCGCGCACCCTCGATCTTGGCCTTGGCCGAGGTCGCATATTCGGATGTCGGATATTTGCGCACCACCTCTTCCAGCGAGGCGATCGCCTTCTCGGTGCGGGTCTGGTCGCGGCTGATGTCCGGGATCTGGTCGTAATGCGAGGCGGCGATCAGGTATTGCGCATAGGCCGCATCCGGGCTGCCGGGATGCAGCGTGACGTAGCGGGTGGCCGCGCCGATGCAGCTGTCATAGTCGCCGGCCTGATAGGACGAATAGGCGGACATCAGCAGCGATTTGCGGGCCCAGTCGGAATAAGGATGCTGGCGGTCGACCTCTTCGAACTTCTTGTTCGCCGCCTTCATGTCCTTCTTCTCGTTCATGAGGTACAGGCCCTCATTGTAGATCTTGTCGGCGGGCTCCTCGACGAAGGTGTCGTCCTTGGCGGTGAACTTGTCCCAAAGCGCGCCGGTGCCGCAGCCGCCCAGCGGCAGCGCGAGTACGAAGAAGGTGGCAGCCTTGAGCGATCCACGGACTCGAGACGAGACCTGGAGATATCCGCGCGTCATACGCTGTGCCGACATGAGTATTGCCCTGACGCCCTATGGTGCGGTGTCCGCCAGCCCATGAACCGCGTCATGGGCGCGAAAAGTAGCCGTGGTGCCTGCCATGCGACTACGCCGGTGTAACCGAAAAACGATCTTGAACCAACCGGATAGGCAGGCATTTCGCCCGGATTAAGGCGAACGCGCCGCGATCCTAGCCGATCATCGTTACCAGGAGTTTCCCGGGGTCGGCGGGTACAAGTGGCCGCGACGAGAGGTCGGTCAGGACACGTCTCTCTTCAGGAAACGTCCGGCCCGTAGGCCGCGGCGATCCGGCCGCCGACGATGCCACGACCGACTTCGCCCACGGGACGCGCGGTGGTGCGGCGGGCCGCCTCGCCCTCGACCACCCGCCAGGCGGTCCGGTCGGCGAGCAGCGCGGTCAGGACGGCGTGGTTGAGCTTGTGGCCGCCACGGACCGAGCGATAGGCGCCAAGCAGCGGCAGACCGGCCAGCGCGAGGTCGCCGATCACGTCCAACACCTTGTGGCGGGCGCATTCGTCGGCGTAGCGGAGACCCTCGGTGTTGAGCAGCCGCTCCTCGTCGAACACGACGGTGTTGTCGAAGGAGGCGCCGAGCGCATAGCCGGCGCTCCAGAGTCGCGCGACGTCGCACATCAGACCGAAAGTCCGAGCCCGGCCGACTTCGCGGCGAAAACGCTCCGGGTTGAGGTCGAAGGCGTAGCTCTGCTGGCCGATGACAGGATTGGTGAAGTCGATCTCGACCTCGGCGCGGAACCCGTTGGCGTAGGGCCTGATCTCGCCGAAGGAATCGCCGACCTTGACCGAGATCGGCTTCAAAACCTGAATGAAGCGGCGCTGTGCCGATTGGGTCACGATGCCGGCCTGATCGATCGCTGCAATGAAGGCCGCGGCGCTGCCGTCCATGATCGGCACTTCCGGCCCGTCGATCTCGATAATGGCGTTGTCGACGCCCATGCCCCGCAGCGCAGCAAGTACATGCTCGGCGGTGGAAACCAGCGGGCCGCTGCGATCGCCGAGGACGGTGGCGAAATCGGTCGCGATCACCTGCTCGGCGGTCGCCTGAACTTCGCGGTCACTTCCCTCGAGCCCTGTGCGGACAAAAATAAAACCCGCGTCGACAGAAGCGGGCCCAAGCGTGAGAGTGACGGGAAGACCGGAATGAACGCCGACGCCTGCCACGGAGGCTTGCGCACGAAGCGTTGTTTGCCGGCTAAATTTCATCAGGAACCGCCCCACTACGACCATCGCGACTTATACTGAACCCGACTGACCGGCCAAGGCCGCCCGCTCCGAATCCGTATCCCCAAGTCACGGCGAACCATAGTCACTGCCTCAAACAGCGCCAACTCACGCTTTTTTACCGATTGTTACCCCAAACCTGCCGTATTCGCGCCAAGGCTTAACCAAATTAGAGCGAAGTTCGGGACCGTTATCGGCAGTTTTACTGAACCATCGAATACGTAATTAATGATTTAAAATCAGCTACTTGGCGATGAAATCCGGATATGTACCGGACAAAAAGAAAGGTCCCGGCAAGCTTCCCGCCGGGACCTTTTTTCATCTGCCTTATTGTAACAATCCTCAGGTCGCCTGCCGCCGCAGGAAGGCCGGGATATCAAGATGATCGTCTCCCTGTGGCGCCGGGGCAACAGGCGCGGGACGGCCATGCATGTCCAGGCCCTGCGGCGCGGGACGGCGGGCATACTCGGACACCGGCTCGTTGGACGCGATTTGCTGCGCCACGGTCTTCTGGGTCCGGCGATCGGGCAGCGGCGGCATCGCGGGACCGGCGGTACGAGCCGCGATCGGTGCCTCGCTCTCCTCGTCGCGACGGCCTAGGCCGACATTGGCGAGGCGCTGGAGCAGCGACAGGCGGGTCTTCTGCGGGGTCTCTTCTTCAAGCTCGCCGCGGGCCTGGCGAAGCTCGGCCTGGGCCGGCATCGGCAGTTCTTCGATTCGCGGCATCCGCGGTGTGCGGACCGGCGCACGCTCCGCCTGCGGCGGGATGAAGGTTTCCGGCGTCATCTGCTCATGGATGGCCATCGGCGCCTGCTCAGGCTCCGGGAACAGCGTGGGCTTCTGCGCGATCGGGCGCACGGTGACGTCGCCATAGGTCTGCATCGGGGCGGGAGCCTGCGGCACGTCCGCAACGGCGGCAGCGATGGCGGCGAGCGCAGCGCGCTCGACGTTCGCACGCGGAGCCATGGGAGCGGCGGCAAACTGGCCCGGTGCGGCGGCCGGGATCTGCGTTTCCAGCTTCTGGGCGCGCTCGGCCATGCGCTGATTGTCGGCGCGCAGCCGCGCGGTCAGATCGGCGAGGCGGCTCTCGGCAACCGCGGCCGGAGCAGCGGGAGCCTGCTGTGCCTGCGGCGCCGCGTTCGCGACGGGAGCGCTGGTGGTCTGGCTGTTGCGGGCGATCGCGGCCTGTTCGATGCCGGTGGCGACGACCGAGACGCGGATCAGGCCGTCGAGCGCTTCGTCGAAGGTTGCGCCGACGATGATGTTGGCGTCCTGGTCGACTTCCTCGCGGATGCGGGTCGCAGCTTCGTCGACCTCGAACAGGGTGAGATCCTTGCCGCCCGTGATGGAGATGAGGAGGCCCTTGGCGCCCTTCATCGAGCTATCGTCGATCAGCGGGTTGGCGATCGCGGCTTCAGCGGCGGTCAGCGCGCGCTTGTCGCCGGAGGCTTCGCCCGTGCCCATCATCGCCTTGCCCATTTCCTTCATCACCGCTCTCACGTCGGCGAAGTCGAGGTTGATCAGGCCTTCCTTGACCATCAGATCGGTGATGCAGGCAACGCCGGAGTAGAGCACCTGGTCGGCCATCGCGAAGGCGTCGGCGAAGGTGGTCTTCTCGTTGGCGACTCGGAACAGGTTCTGGTTCGGGATGATCAGGAGCGTATCGACGACCTTGTGCAGCTCGTTAATGCCCGCTTCCGCGGTGCGCATGCGGCGGCCGCCCTCGAAGTGGAAGGGCTTGGTCACGACGCCGACGGTAAGGATGCCCATCTCGCGCGCGATCTTGGCAATCACGGGAGCCGCACCGGTGCCGGTGCCGCCGCCCATGCCGGCGGTGACAAACACCATGTTGGCGCCCGAGAGATGGTCGCGGAGTTCGTCCATCACTTCTTCGGCCGCGGCCGCGCCGACGACCGGCTGCGAGCCTGCGCCCAATCCTTGCGTCGCCGCCGTGCCCATCTGCACGATGCGCTGCGCCTTCGACATCGTCAGCGCCTGCGCGTCGGTGTTGGCGACGACGAAGTCGACGCCCTGAAGGCCCGCCGTGATCATGTTGTTGACGGCGTTACCACCGGCGCCGCCGACGCCGAACACGGTGATGCGGGGCTTCAGTTCGTGAATATCAGGAACATTGATGCTGATGGTCATGTTTGCCTCTCGATCACGCGCGCGTGGGTTCGCCCCGGCCGACGGCCGCGGGAGTTGGTGAAATTCGAAGATTGCGGAACCGGTTCATCAGAAGCCCTCGCGTAGCCATCGTCCGACCTTTCCAAAATAGCCGCCCGTCCCTGTCTTGACCTGCTGCCGCGTATGCCGCGGTTCGACATGTTCCTGGTGAACATATTGCGGGTAGACGAGAAGTCCGGCGGGCACCGCGAACGCGGCGTTCTTCGCCTCGTTGGGCAGCCGGCCGAAACCGAGCGGACGTCCGACCCGCACGGGCCGGCCGAGAATCTGCGTTCCCAGTTCGACGAGACCCGTGAGCTGCGAGGCCCCGCCGGAGAGCACGACGCGGCCGTTGGGCTCCGAGGCGAAGGGCGAATCCTTCAGCTTGTCCCGAACCATTTCGAAGACTTCCTCGGCACGGTGCTTGACGATATTGGCGATGGTAGCGCGGGAGACGATCTGCGGCAGATCCTGTTCGTCACCGGCTGTCGGTACAGACATCAGCTCACGCGAGTCCGATCCGCCGGTGATGACGGTCCCGTATAACGTCTTGATTCGCTCGGCATCGGCAATGGTCGCGGAGAGTCCGCGCGCCAGATCCATCGTGATATGTTGCCCGCCGACCGCAAAACCCGCGGCATGCACGAACCGGCCGCCGGAATAGACCGCGATCGTTGTCGTGCCCGCGCCCATCTCGACGACGGCCGCGCCCAGATCGGCCTCGTCGTCGGTCAGCACCGACAGGCCGGCCACATAGGGGCTCGCCGCCATGGCTTCGACGTTGATGTGGCAGCGTTCGACCGCCAGCATCAGGTTGCGCGCCACGGTGGCGTCGCAGGTGACGACGTTCATGTCGACGCCGAACTGATGCGCGACCATGCCGCGGGGATCGCGGATGCCTTTGACGCCGTCGAGCGTGTAGCCGACCGGCAGCGCGTGCAGCACCGTGCGGCCTTCGCCGGTGGCGTGGCGCATGCCGGTGGAGGTGACGCGGCTGACATCG
This sequence comes from Bradyrhizobium sp. 132, assembly GCF_023074185.1. Lineage (GTDB taxonomy): Bacteria > Pseudomonadota > Alphaproteobacteria > Rhizobiales > Xanthobacteraceae > Bradyrhizobium. Next base: position 103,462 of record NZ_JADPKY010000103.1, read on the forward strand.
GCCGGCGTCACGGCGCCACCGCGGATGTCGGCCGCAGCTTCGACCAGTTGGCCGGAGAGCCGGCCGCCGGAGACCGACAGCAACACGGACTCGACCCGCACCTTGGCCATTTTCTCCGCAAGCCCGACGGCCTGGCGCACTGCCTGCTCGCATTCGCCTAGATCGACCACCGCGCCGGCCTTCATGCCGCGCGACTGGATCTGGCTGTAACCGATCAGTTCCACCGCATGGGTCCGATCGCGCAGGGCTTCGCTCGGCGCCGACGGCCTCAGCCGCGCGATCATGCAGGCGATCTTGCTGGTGCCGATGTCGAGGCAGGCGACGAGGCCGCTGCGCTTGTGCGACATCGGGCGTGTCTTCGGCGTCTGGGTGCGATCAAGACCGGTCATGCGGCGTCCCCGGTCTTTTTCTTCTTCTTGTCCTTGAACAAATCTTCGCGCGCTTTGGCGGCGTCCTCGGACAGCTGCACCACGAGCCGATCGGACAGGCGCAGGTCGACGGCGACGATGTCGCGGGAGAACAGCCTGTCCTCCTTGTCGAGCCTGGACAGCATCGCAAGCGCGTTGCCGACGTCCTGCTCGGGCAGTCGGATATCGAGGCCATCCTTGAGCCTCAGGTTCCAGCGCCGCTCGCCGACGAAGATCGCGGCCTTGGTGATCGAATTGACTTGCGGATAGCGCGCCAGCAGCGCGAGGAAATCGCGGGCCTGCGTATCGGCACCCTTGCCGACCACGAGCGGCAGCGACAGGAACCGGCGCGAGACATAGGCCTCGAGCACGGCGCCGTCATCGGCGATGACGGAAAGCCGGCCGGCCTCCTGCCACAGCGCGAACGCCTTGCGCTCGGTGAGCTCGATCATGAGCTGGCCCGGATAGAGCTTCAGCACGGTCGCATCCGCGATCCAGGGATTGCCCTTGAGCTTGTCGCGCACGGCGTCGGCGTCGAGGAACAGCAGCGATGAGCGGCCGCTGACGCCGCCGATCGCCAGAATCTCATCCTGGCTGAGCTGCTTGCGGCCGTTGATCACGACGGAGGTGATGCGGAAGCCCGCGGAATTGGCCAGCGCGTTGCGGGTGTCGTTGACCGCGGTGATGAAATCCTGGAGATGGCCGCCCTTGACGATACCGAAGCCGCAGCTTCCGATCAGGAGCAGCACCGTCATGCTGATCCCGACCCGGCGCGGCATAAAGCGCTCGACCAGCGCGACCACGCGCGGCGGCGGCTCGCGCTCGACGACGGCTTTGGCCTTGGTCTTGTCCCTGGCGGCCGCGCGGGCGCCGTGAAGTCTTTCCTCGCGCTTGTCCTGCACCCACTCGCGCAGAAGCACGACCGCTCCGATAGCGGCCGCCTTCAGGTCAGCTTGGGGCCTCAGCGATCTGAAAAGCGACCGAGTGAGGCTTCCTGCTCCATCCATTGCACGAGCTCGTCAACAGTTTGCCCGCGACATCGCGCGGATCCTGGCGAATATGACGTCTCGGACTTGCCGGGCCGGGTGCTGGTCTTCAGCAGAAGAAAACCTCTCCCCTTCAGAGCGTTCGCTGGAGGTGACAACACCCGCAACGGTCCACGCGCCGGCAGCCAAAGCGTCATATGCGCCGCCAGCGTTAACCTTCGGACGTCCTGGTAAACAAAAGGTAAAGTTCGTTAACGGCGAGAGCTTTTTGCCCAGGCCGGTGAGGCATTTATGCCGCAATGTCCGGCATTTTACCGGTTTTGGGTTCCAAAACCGGCCGTTTCGCCACTTCGGCCGTTAACCAATCCTAATTATTTTCGCACACCGGGCACGGCGAGCTCGACCAGGCCGCGCAGGAAGTCGACGAATTCGATGCCCTCGGCCTTCAGCGCCTTGGGATAGAGCGATGACTTGGTCAGGCCCGGCAGCGTATTGGTTTCGAGATAGACCAGGCCCTTGTCCGAGACGATGAAGTCCGAACGGGAATAGCCGGTACAGGACATCGCCCGGTGCGCCAGCATCGATTGCTGCTTCAGTGCGGCGGTGATCTCCGCCGTGAAGCGGCCGGGGCAGATCTCCTGGGTCGACTTCAAGAGATATTTCGCGGCGTAGTCGAAGCTACCCTCGCCCGGAATGATCTCGATCGGCGGCAGCGCGATGATCGACCCGTCCGGCCGCTCCAGCACGCCGCAGGTCGCCTCGACGCCGGCGATGTAGGGTTCGATCACGTATTCTTCGTGCTTCGCCGCGTTGCGGACGGCGACGAGATCCTGCTTGGCGTTGACGAAGATCAGGCCGTAGCTCGAGCCATCCTTCGCGGGCTTTGCGATCAGCCGGCCGTATTCGGCGAACGCCTCGTCGATCTCGTCCAGCGCAACGTTGGCCGGCGGCGTCACGCCGCCGAGCGCGGCGAAATGCTTGGCCGCGATCTTGTCGAAGGCAAGATGCGAGGAGGCCGAGCCCGAGCCGGTGAAGGCCACGCCGCGCGCCTCGCACATCACCTGCAATTCGCCGTTCTCGGCACGCCCGCCATGCAGGCCGAGCACCAGCACGCGACCTTCGGCCTTGGCCTGGTCGAGCGCCTGCGCCAGCGGAATGCCTGATGTACCCGGCTTGAACTCGTCCTCGAACGGGCGGGCATGTTCGAGCAGCTGCTTGGACTGCACGACATGCACCTTGTCCTCGACGTCCCACCACCAGAGATCGGCCTCGGGCAGCGCCTGATGCAGCGCCTGGGCTGACGCGACCGAAACCAGACGTTCGCGGTTGGAGCCGCCGAAGAGGATGGTGATGCGCATGTTCTCTCGTCGCTTGTCCAAATTAGCGGGGAATTCCGATCCGCTTGATTTCCCAGTGTAGCTCAATTCCGGAATTTGCCTTCACCCGTTCACGCACGGTCTCGCCCAGCGTCTCGATGTCGTGCGCGGTGGCGTCACCCGTGTTGATCAGGAAATTGCAGTGCATCTCGGAGACCTCAGCCCCGCCGACGCGCAAACCGCGGCAACCGGCGGCATCGACCAGCTTCCAGGCGGAATGGCCTTGCGGATTCTTGAAGGTCGAACCGCCGGTCTTTTCGCGGATCGGTTGCGCGGTCTCGCGATGAGTCTGCACCTCCGCCATGCGCGCGCGGATCGCCTCGGCATCCCTGATCTTGCCGCGGAAACCCGCGGAGGTGAAGATGATGGAGGAATCGACGCCGCTGTTGCGGTAGACGAACTTCATGTCGGCATTGGAGAAGACGTGCTTCGTGCCGTCGCGCCCGACGCCTCGCGCCTCGATCAACACGTCCTTGGTCTCACCGCCATTGGCGCCCGCATTCATGCGCAGCGCCCCGCCGATCGTGCCGGGAATGCCGAAGTAGAATTCGAGCCCGCCGATATTGGCGGAAGCGGCGACTTCCGCCACGCGCTTGTCGAGCGCGGCGGCTCCAGCTGTGACGACATCGCCACTCGCGCTCGCCTCGCCAAAGGCGCGCGGCGCCAGCCGGATCACCACGCCCGCTATGCCGCCGTCGCGCACGATCAGGTTGGAGCCGACGCCGACGACGTAGACGGGAATGTCGCTTGCGAGATGCGCGAGGAAATAAGCGAGATCGTCCTCGTCCGCCGGCGTGAACAGCACCTGCGCGGGACCGCCGACGCGAAACCAGCTGAGCTCGGCGAGCGACTGGTTCGCGAGCAGCCGGCCGCGAAGTTTCGGCATCGCGGCTTTGAGAGCGGGGGTGATGTCGGGAAAGCTCACTGCCTTACCCCAGCGCCTTCAATTCGCCGGGGAGCGCATACGCCCATTGCGTGATGTTGCCGGCGCCCAGGCACACGACGAGATCGCCCGGCTTTGCGATTGCGTTGATGATGCCCGCAAGCTCCGGTGCCGCCGGCAGCGGAATCACCTCGCGGTGGCCGTGCGCGCGAAGGCCTGAGACGAAATGGTCGCGGTCGATGCCTTCGATCGGCGTCTCGCCTGCGGCATAGACCTCGGCGACGATCACCGCATCCGCATCATTGAAGCAGGTGCAGAATTCCTCGAACAGCGACTCCAGGCGGGTGTAGCGATGCGGCTGCACCACGGCGACGATCTTGCCGTTGGTGGACTCCCGCGCGGCCTTCAGCACCGCGGCGATCTCGACCGGATGATGGCCGTAATCGTCGATCACGGTGACGCCGTTCCACTCGCCGGTCTTGGTGAAGCGGCGCTTGACGCCGCCGAAGCCGGCGATCGCCTTGCGGATCGCCTCGTCCGACACCCCGAGTTCGCGCACGACCGCAATCGCGGCCGTCGCGTTGGAGGCGTTGTGGCGTCCCGGCATCGGCAGCATGAGATCGGCGATCTCGTGCACGCGGCCGGTCTTGCGATCGCGGAACCCGACCTTGAACTTCGATCCTCCGCCCATCGGTGTCAGATCGAGGAAACGCACGTCGGCCTGCGGATTCTCGCCATAGGTGATGATGCGGCGGTCCTCGATCTTGCCGACCAGGGTTTGCACCACGGGATGGTCGATGCACATCACGGCAAAGCCGTAGAACGGCAGGTTCTCGACGAAGTTTCGGAACGCGTCCTGCACGGCCTCGAAGGTCTTGAAGTGATCGAGATGCTCGGGATCGACATTGGTGACGATCGCGACCTCCGTCGGCAGCTTCAGGAATGTGCCGTCGCTCTCGTCGGCTTCGACCACCATCCAGTCGCCCGCACCGAGACGCGCGTTGGAGCCATAAGCGTTGATGATGCCGCCGTTGATCACAGTGGGATCGAGGCCTCCGGCGTCGAGCAGCGTCGCGACCATCGTGGTCGTCGTGGTCTTGCCGTGGGTGCCGGCGATGGCGACACAGCTCTTCAGCCGCATCAGCTCGGCCAGCATCTCGGCGCGGCGCACCACGGGGATGCGCCGTTCGCGCGCCGCCATCAGTTCCGGATTGTCGCGCTTGATCGCGGTGGAGACCACGACGACCTCGGCGCCGTCGACGTTCTCCGCCATGTGGCCGACCGAGACCTTCGCGCCGTTCTTGCGCAGACGGTCGAGATTGTAATTGTCGGACGCGTCCGAGCCCTGCACGGAATAGCCGAGATTGAGCAGCACTTCGGCGATGCCGCTCATGCCGATCCCGCCGATCCCGACGAAGTGGATGGGTCCGATCTCGCGCGGCAGTCTCATGCGTTGTTCCCTGACCTTGCCGCACTGCAAGAGCGGCTCTGGCGATGGTCACGGCCAAATCAGCCGCGGGCCTTTCCTACTGGATGCCCCGCTTTAGAAGGCGAAGACAAGGGCTTTTTCGCGTCAGATTCCCGCAACTTTGACCACAAGATCCGCCAGCCGCTCGGCCGCGTCGAGCCGGCCGGCGCTGCGGGCGGCCTCGGCCATGGCGGCAAGACGCGCGGGCTCGGCGGCAAAGGCGGAGATCTCGGCGGCGAGGCGATCGGAGGAAAACTCGGTCTGCAGGATGCGGATCGCGCCATCGACCTTGGCCAGCACGCCGGCATTGGCGAACTGGTCCTGGTCGATCGCGCCGGGCAGCGGCACGAGGATCGAGGGCCGCCCGATCGCGGCGAGTTCGGCCACGGTGCCGGCACCGGAGCGCGACACCACCAGATGGTTGGAGGCGAGCCTTGCCGGCAGATCTGTGAAGAACGGCGCAAGCTCGGCATTGATCTTGAGCTTGTCGTAGACCGCGCGCACGCGCGCCATGTCCTCGTCGCGCACCTGCTGGGTGAGAACGAGCCGGCTCCACAACGCAGGCTCGAGGCGCTCGATCGCGCCAGGCACGATGTCGGCCATGATGCGTGCACCCTGGCTGCCGCCGACGACGAGCAGGCGCAGCGGGCCGTTCACTTCAGGCGCAGCATATGGCACGTCGGCTGCGGCGAGAATTGCCGGTCGCATCGGCGTTCCGACGGTCGTGGTCTTGCCGGATAGCGCCCGATCGCGGTCGAGCACGCCCGGCAACGACGTCGCGATGGCGCGGACGCGGCTCGACAGGAACCGGTTGGCGCGGCCGAGCACCGCATTGGCGTCATGGATGATGCCGGGCACGCCGGCGAATTTTGCCGCGACCAGCGGTGGCAGCGTCGGATAGCCGCCGAAGCCGACGACGGCGACCGGCTTCAATCGCTTGATCAGGCCGTAGGCGGACAGCGTGCCGGCGGCGAGCGTCAGGCCGGCATAGGCAAGCTGCAGCGGATTGCGGCCGCGCGCGGTCTCGCTCGATACGACATCGATCATGTCCTTGGTGAACAGCCCACTGTAGCGCAGCGCGCGCTCGTCGGTGACGAGGCGGACACGGAAGCCGCGCCGGATCAATTCGACGCCGAGCGCCTCGGCCGGAAACAGATGGCCGCCGGTGCCGCCCGCGGCGAGAAGAATCAGGGGGGATTTGTCCATGGTGGGGGAGTTTTACAGTGTCTCCCTCGTTATTGCGAGCGAGCCGGCCAGACTGCCTGATCCTCATCCTGAGGAGCGCATCTTCGCGCGTCTCGAAGGATGCAGGCCCGGCCGGTGGCCTCGCCCTTCGAGACGCCGCGCGTAGCGCGGCTCCTCAGGGTGAGGGTCACGCGTAGCTGCGCATCGCCTCGGCGTGGCCGGTTGCCTCGACCTCCGTGCGCGAGCGCAGCCGCGTCAGCGCCAGCATCATGCCGACGCCATAGGCCAGCGACACGATCGAGGAGCCGCCATAGGAGATGAACGGCAGCGTCATGCCCTTGGCGGGGATGAGCTGGAGGTTGACCGACATGTTGATCGCCGCCTGCACGCCGAACAGGATCGCGAGACCCGAGGCCGCAAAGCGCGAGAACATGTCCTCGTTGGCATAGGCGCGCGACAACGTGCGGATGACGACGAAGGCGAACAGCGCCAGCATGGCGAGGCACAGGATGATGCCGAACTCTTCGGCGGCGACCGCGAACACGAAGTCTGTGTGGCTGTCCGGCAGGCTGCGCTTGGCGATGCCCTCGCCCGGTCCGAGCCCGAACCAGCCGCCGTTGTAGAAGGCTTCCATCGCGGTATCGACCTGGAAGGTGTCGCCGGAGGCCGGATTCATGAAGCGCTTGATGCGGCCGGCGACGTGGGGGACGAACAGGTAAGCACTGAACAGTCCGGCCGCTCCGAGCCCGGCAAGGCCGAACACCCAGATCATCCGCATGCCCGCGATGAAGAACAGCGAGCCCCACACCATCAGGATCAGCATGGTCTGGCCGAAGTCCGGCTCCATCACCAGCAGCGACACCAGCATCAAGAGCAGCACCAGCGCCATCGAGGTCGCCGGCATTTCCGGACGCTTGGTCGATTCCGCGAACAGCCAGGCCGCGATGACGACGAAGGATGGCTTGGCCACTTCAGAGGCCTGGATATTGACGCCGAGCAGCGTGATCCAGCGCCGCGAGCCCTTGACCTCAGGGCCGATCGCGAGCGTCAGCACGATCAGGATGATGCTGACCGTGAAGATGATCAGCGCGCTGCGGCGGATCGCGCGCGGCGACAGGAAGGAGACCCCGAGCAGCACGATGCAGGACGGCACCAGGAACAGCACGTGACGGCTGAAGAAATGGAAGGGATCGAGCCCGATGCGGGTCGCAACCGGCGGGCTCGCCGCCAGCGACAGGATCACGCCGGTCAGCATCAGCGCCAGGATGGCGCCCATCAGCGGCTTGTCGACGGTCCACCACCACTCGGAAAAGGGGGTGCGTTCTTCACGGGAGAGCATGGCGGCCACTTTCGGACAGAGGTCGGTCCATTGGTCGCCGAGGTTGGTTTACGGGGGGTTAATGAATCGCGGATGTTTCGGGGAGTCCCACCTCAAATGCCCGTCATGCTGGATCGCCCGCCTGTGCGGACGACAGTGGAGAACAACGAGCCGGCCGCGCCCTACACCACCGGCTTCACACCCGGCAGTGCTTGCACCAATTCGCGGAACCTGGTGCCGCGGATTTCGAAGTTGCGGTACTGATCGAAGGACGCGCAGGCGGGTGACAGCAGGACGACCGCGTCAGTGATGCCCGACGCCTCCGCATCGCGCGCGGCATGCTCGACGGCGACGTCGAGGGTCTGGCTGATCTCGTGCGGAACTTGCGTGCCGAGCGTGCCGGAAAACTCCGGTGCGGCCTCGCCGATCAGATAGGCCTTGCGGATGCGCGGGAAGTAGCCGGTGAGCCCAGTGATGCCGCCCGCCTTCGGCTTGCCGCCGGCGATCCAGAAGATATCGCCGAAGGACGACAGCGCATGTGCGGTGGCGTCCGCGTTGGTGCCCTTGGAGTCGTTGACGAACAGCACGTTGCCGCGGCGGCCGACCTGCTCCATGCGATGTGCAAGGCCCGGAAAGCTGCGCAGGCCGTTCTGAAGCACATCGAGGCTGATGCCCATCGCGAGCGCGGCGGCTGCGGCGCACGCCGCGTTCTGCGCATTGTGCAGGCCGCGCAGCGAGCCGATGCCACCAAGTCTGGCAACCTCGCTGCGGGCGCCGCCCGAATTGCGCACGATGGTGCCGTGCTCGACATGGATGCCGCTCGCCAACGGGTTCTTGACGGAAATGCGCTCCACCTTCTTGCCTGCGCGATCGAGCCGGTCGGCGATGTCGCGGCAAAACCCGTCGTCGACACCGACGATCGCGGTGCCGCCGCCCTGCACACCAGCAACGAGGCGTTCCTTCACCGCGGCGTAATGCGCGATGGTGCCGTGACGGTCGATATGGTCCTCGCTGACATTGAGCAAAATGCCGACGGAGGGATCGAGCGAGGGCGTGAGGTCGATCTGGTAGGACGACATCTCGATGACGTGGACGCGGCCCATGCGCGGCGGCTCCAGCGACAGGATCGCAGTGCCGATATTGCCGCCCATCTGGGTGTCGTAGCCGGCAACTTTCGTCAGGTGCGCGATCAGCGCCGTGGTGGTCGACTTGCCGTTGGTGCCGGTGATGGCGACCAACGGCGCGTCCGGCGCGTTCCGCCGCCGCTCGCGGCAGAACAGCTCGATGTCGCCGATCACCTCGACGCCCACCTCGCGCGCCTTCAGCACGCTCCAATGCGGGACCGGATGTGTCAGCGGCACGCCGGGCGCGAGCACCAGCGCCGCGAAATTCGCCCAGGAGACGTTTCGCAAATCAGCCGTGATGAAGCCCGCCTGCGCGGCCTTGGCGACGTTCTCGGCACTGTCGTCGGCGGCGATCACCTCGGCGCCGCCCGCTTTCAACGCGTGACAGGACGCGAGCCCCGAGCCGCCGAGGCCGAACACTGCGACCGTCTTGCCGGCAAAGGACGTGACGGGGATCATCGACCGGTCACCGCAGCTTCAAGGTCGACAAGCCCGCCAGCGCCAGCATCACCGAGATGATCCAGAAGCGAATCACGATCTGCGGCTCGGTCCAGCCGAGTTGCTCGAAATGGTGATGGATCGGCGCCATCCGGAAGATGCGTTTTCCGGTCATCTTGAACGACACCACCTGCACGATGACGGAGACCGCCTCCAGCACGAACAGGCCGCCGATCACCGCGAGCACGATCTCGTGCTTCACCGCCACCGCGATCGCACCCAGCATGCCGCCGAGCGCAAGCGAGCCGGTGTCGCCCATGAAGATCGAGGCCGGCGGCGCGTTGAACCAGAGGAAGCCGAGGCCGGCGCCCAGCAGCGCGCCGCAGAGCACCGCGAGTTCGCCGGTACCGGCGACATATTTGATCTGGAGATAATCGGCGAACACCGCGTTGCCGGCGAGATAGGCGATCATCGCAAAGCTCGCGGTCGCGATCATCACAGGCACGATGGCAAGGCCGTCGAGACCGTCGGTGAGGTTCACCGCGTTACCGGCGCCGACGATGACAAAGGCACCGAACACGATAAAGAACCAGCCAAAATGCAGCACCGTGTCCTTCAGGAAAGGAATCGTCAGCGCGGTCGACGCGGGATCGCGGTTCAGCCGCACCAGTGCGTAGCAGGCGACCAGCGCGATGGCCGCCTCGATCAGCAGGCGAAGCTTGCTGCCGAAGCCCGTCGTGGTCTGCTTGGTCACCTTGAGATAATCGTCATAGAAGCCAACGAACCCGAAGCCGAGCGTCACTGCCAGCACGATCCAGACGTAGGGGTTGAGCGGATTGGCCCACAACACGGTGCCGACCGTGAGGCCAGACAGGATCATCAGCCCGCCCATGGTGGGCGTGCCTTTCTTGGCGAGATGCGATTGCGGGCCATCGGCCCGGATCGGCTGGCCCTTGCCCTGGCGGAGGCGCAGATGGTCGATGATCCAGGGCCCGAACAGGAACACGAACAGCGCGCCGGTGACGACCGCGCCGCCGGTGCGGAAGGTGATGTAGCGGAAGACGTTCAGGAAGGTGCGAACGGCACCGAAGCCCGGAAATGTGTTGGAGAGCTCGATCAGCCAGTAAAACATTCAGACGGTCCTATGGCGCTTTTCGCACGCGTTCTTGGCCGTGGTTATGGCCGTGTTCTTGGTATTGGACTCGACGTGCCTCACGCGCATTCGCTGGTCTTCATCATGGGGTCGGGCGACCTCTAAAGAAAACGGACGGTTTCGCGCCGCAAAGGGTGGGATTCGGGAGCAGCGCCTTCCAAGCAGTTTACGCCTTTGCCTGCAAGGCGGCCACTAGGCCCGGCACAAACTTGTTGACCCAGAACATCTTCTTGCTGCCCTTGACAACCACGACATCGCCTGCCCTCAGCAGATTTGCGACCTCGCCCGGCTTCAGCGTGACGGGATCGTCGTGCCAGCCGAGACCCTTGCCGGCGGGGAGCACCTCGAAGAGGTGACGCATCAAGGGCCCGACGCAATAGACGCCGTCGATGCCGTTGAGATGCTTGGCGAGGTCGGTGTGATAGCCCGGCGCGCCGTCGCCCAGTTCCAGCATGTCGCCGAGCACCGCAATGCGGCGGCCGCTTGTCATGTTGCGCGCCTGGAGGCTTTGCAGCGCAGCAGCAACGCTGGCCGGGTTGCCGTTGAAACTGTCGTCGATCACGGTAACGCCGCCGACCGCTTGCTCGACGCCGCGGCCGGTCATGATGCCGACGCGGTCGAGCTTGGTCGCAAGCGTCGCCGCATCGAGGTTCGCCGCACGAATCGAAGCAAGCGCGGCGAGCGCATTCTGCACACGGTGCGGCGCGCCCGGCGTCAGGCTGAAGGCGATCTCCTTCTTGCCGAGCGCGGCCACGACCTGCCAGCTGTCGCCATGCGGCGCGTGCGCGACCTCGTGCACTTCGGCTTTCTCGCCGAAGCGTGCGACCTTGCCCTTCCAGTCCGGCGCCTTGATCCCGGCGGGCAGCACCAGCACGCCGTCCGAGGACAGGCCGAGGGCGATCGACACCTTCTCGCGGCGGATGGCTTCGAGCGAGCCGAGCTTCTCGAGATGCACCGGCTGGACGTTGACGACGAGCGCAACCGTCGGCCGCGTCAGTTCGCTGAGCCGCCCGATCTCGCCGGTCTGGTTCATGCCCATCTCGACGACCCAGAGACTGGCATCGGGCCGCGCATTGCACAGCGTCAGCGGCACGCCCCAGAAATTGTTGAAGCTCGCCGGACTGGCATAAGCGCCGGGATAGGCGGCCAGAAACTCCTTGGTGCTGGTCTTGCCGGCGCTGCCGGTGAGCCCGATGACTGGTCCTTTGAAGCGTGCGCGTGCGGCACGCGCGAGGCCCCAGAGACCGTCGATCAGCGTGTCCTTGACGACGATCTGGGGAATGCGGATGCCAGCGATCTGGTGCGGCACGATCATCGCGACCGCGCCGGAAGCTTCCGCCTTGTCCGCGAACTCCCAACCATCACGCGCGCTGGCGAAGGCCGAGATGAAGCCGCCACTCGGCGTGCCACTCAGCGCGACGAACAGGCTGCCCGGTTTCACCAGCCGGCTGTCCTGGGTGACGACATCGATCGGCGTGTCCGGGAATGATCCGGCAGCGCCCAGCGCATGTGCCACTTGAGCCACCGTCCATATTGGCGCACTCATGCAACCCTCGACGCTAGTGCGGCGGCGACCGCCTCGTGATCGCTGAAGGGCAAAACCTCTCCGCCGACGATCTGCCCGGTCTCGTGTCCCTTGCCGGCGATGAGCAGCGCATCGCCGTCTTCCAATTCCTCGATCGCAATGCGGATCGCCGCGGCGCGGTCGCCGATTTCGCGCGCGCCTTTGGCGGCCGCGAGGATCTCGGCGCGGATGGCCTCCGGCTTCTCACTGCGCGGATTGTCGTCGGTGACGATGATTCCGTCGGCGTTGTCAGCGGCGATCTCGCCCATGATCGGACGCTTGCCGGCATCGCGGTCGCCGCCGGCGCCGAACACGACGACCAGCCTGCGCCTGGCGTAGGGACGCAACGCCTGCAGCGCCTTCGCCAGCGCATCGGGCTTGTGCGCGTAATCGACGAAGATCGGCGCGCCATTGCGTTCGCCGACGCGCTCCAACCGACCCTTGGCGCCTTCGAGATGCTCCAGGCTTGCAAACACATTTGCGGCGTCGCTGCCGGTGCCGATGGCAAGGCCGGCCGACACCAGCGCGTTCTCGATCTGGAATTCGCCGACCAGCGGCAGCCGGATCGCATAGCGGTTGCCGCGATGCTCGAGCGCGAGCACTTGCGAAAACCCTTCGACTTCGGCACCAGCGAGACGAATGCCCTCGCCTGCCCCGTCGCCGTTGCGACCGACCGCCATCACGCGCAAGCCGCGCGACTTTGCCGCGTCGATCGCCTCTGCCGAGCAATCATGATCGGCCGAAATCACCGCCGCGCCTCCAGGCTGAACCAGCTCACTGAACAGGCGCAGCTTGGCCGCGAGGTAATGCGCGACGGTCGGGTGATAATCCATGTGGTCGCGCGAGAGATTGGTGAAGCCGCCGGCGGAAATGCGCACGCCGTCGAGGCGATACTGATCGAGCCCGTGCGAGGACGCCTCGAAAGCGAGATGCGTGACGCCCTCGCGCGCGATCTCGTCGAGCTGCCGGTGCAGCGCGATCGGATCGGGCGTCGTCAGCGAGCCGTAGACGGTGCGCTTGGGTGAAACGAGACCGATGGTTCCGATGCTGGCGGAGGCATGCCCGAGCCGTTCCCAGATCTGGCGCGTGAACGCCGCGACCGAGGTCTTGCCGCTGGTGCCGGTCACCGCGGCGATGGTCGCGGGCTGCGTCGGAAAAAAACTTGCTGCGGCCAACGCCAGCGCACGGCGCGGATTGGCGACAGTGATGAACGGCACCTTGTCAGCCGCCGGCGCATGGTCGCCGACCACCGCCACCGCGCCTGCGGCAATCGCAGCATCGATGAAGCGCGCACCGTCGGTCTTGCTGCCCGCAAGTGCGAAGAAGAGATCGCCCGGCTTGACCACGCGGCTGTCGAGGGCAACGCCGTTCACATCGAGCGCCGCGACAGCGGGCTCGAGTGCGGCATCATTGCCCAGAACATCCTGACCTAGGAGGTCGCGCAGCTTCATGGTCTTCCAGTCGACATGCCGCACCGGAGCGCCGAATCTTCAGAGAAATCCCGACTCAGCGGCGGCAACGGCCCACCCGGTTGATTACTGGGTTGTCCTGGATGCTGCAAGAATAAGGCGCTCGGACGGCGGCAGGTCGAACCGCGGCTCGATGCCCAGAAGCGGCGCGATCCGCTCGATCACCTTGCCGCCGGTCGGCACCGCGTTCCAACCGGAGGTGATGAAACCCTTCGTTTCAGGAATCGCCTGCGGCTCGTCGAGCATGATCAGGATCTGATATTTCGGATCGTCGCAGGGCATGATCGCGGTGAAGGAGTTGAGCACGCGCTTCTTGGCATAGCGGCCGTTGATGACCTTTTCGGACGTGCCGGTCTTGCCGCCGACATAGTAACCCTTGACGTCGGCGGTCTTGGCGGTGCCGATTTCGGCATTGAGCCGCATCAGGAACCGCATCTTGTCGCTGGTGTCCTGCTTGATCACGCGTTTCGCCATCGCCGCCGCTTCGGACTCCGTGCGCTTCATGAAGGTCGGCGGAATCAAATAGCCGCCGTTCACCAGCGCGTTGATGCCCATCACCGCCTGCAGTGGCGCCACCGACATGCCCTGGCCGAACGCGATGGTGACCGTGTTCAGCTCGCCCCAGCGGCGCGGTATCAGCGGAGCCGCGCTCTCCGGCAGCTCGGTGCGCAGCCGGGTCAACTGGCCCATCTTGGCGAGGAACGCCTTGTGCGCCTCGACGCCCTGGCCGAGCGCGATCCGCGCGGCACCGATGTTGGACGAGAACGTGAACACTTCCTTGGTGTTGATGAAACGTCCGAGCGAATGGCTGTCATGGATGGTGAACTTGCCGTAGTGCAGGTTTCCCCGTGCATCCCACATCGAGTTCAAATTGATCTTGCCGGAATCGAGCGCCATCGCCAGCGTGAACGCCTTGAAGGTCGAGCCCATCTCGTAGACGCCGGTGGTCAGGCGATTGATGCGGTCGGGGTCGTGCGCTTCCTTCGGATTGTTGGGATCGAAGTCCGGAAGGGAGACCATCGCCACGATCTCGCCGGTCTTGACGTTGGAGACGATGCCGGAGGCGGCCTTGGTGTGGTACTTCTCCTTGGCCTTCAGGAGCTCGTCGCGCAGGGCGTGCTCGACGCGCAGATCGACCGAGAGCTCGATCGGCTTTTGCAGCCGGTCGGTGGCAAAACCTGCGCGGTGGAGATCGGCCAGCCCTTGATTGTCGAGCCACTTCTCCATGCCGGCGATGCCCTGGTTGTCGATGTTGACGAGACCGATGAGGTGGGCGACCTCGTTGCCGGTCGGATAGACGCGCTTGTTCTCGCGCAGGAAACCGATGCCGGGAATGCCGAGCTTGTGGATGTCCTGCTGCTGCTTCGCCGTGATCTCGCGCTTGAGCCAGACGAAGCCCTTGCGCGACGACAGGCGCTCGCGAACCTCGACCTCGTCGAGATCGGGCACGGTGGCGGTCAGGAGCTCGATCGCCTCATCCTTGTCGATGATGCGGCGCGGCTCGCCGAACAGGCTCGACGCTTTGACGTCGGTCGCGAGGATCGCGCCGTTGCGATCGATGATGTCGGGCCGCGCGGTCGCGACCACCTCCTGCGCCGCGGCGCGGCGCGCGCCGTGAGCGTCGGCGCCGATCGCGAACATCACGAGCCGGCCGCCGATGAGGGCGTAGACCGCGACGAAGGCGAGCATCGCCAGGCCGACGCGCGCGCGTGCCTTCGCGGCGCGATCGACGTTGCGCCCATAAAGCAGGCTGCGGATCAGCCGCTGCCGCCAGGGCTCAGTCGGCTTTGCTGCAGGTTTGGCCGGGGTCACAGCACTCATTGCTTGTCCTCGGGCTGAGGCACGGAACCCGTCACCGTGTCGGGATCGCTCGCGGCTTCGATGGTGTTGAGCATGGCGCCGATCGGATCCGGCTCGCCCGGCCTGAACATCCGCGGCGGACGCTCGGGCAGGTTCTTCAGTGAATCGTACTGCGTGCCGTTGACCGGCTTGAGCTGCAGATGCCGGTCCGACAGGCCTTGCAGGCGCAGGGGCGCGTCGAGCTTGGCCCATTCGGAGCGGAGCGCCGCGATGGCGTCGCGCTGCTCGCGAATTTCGGCATGCAGCCGCAGCACCTTTTCGGTGCGCGCCGTGGAGTCCATCTTGATCCGGTAGACATAGGCCGCCGCAAAGACCAGCGCGCCGATGACGAGGAGGTGGATGAAGCGCATGCGCTAGCCGCCCCTCATGACGTCGGAGAGTTTTGGCCAGGGCGATTGCTCGCCATCATCATGCGCAGGCGCCGAGGTGCGCTCGGCGGCGCGCAGTTTTGCAGACCGCGCGCGCGGGTTCTGCGCGACCTCGTCTTCACCTGCGATCACCGGCCGCCGCGTCAAAAGCTGGAAGCTGGGCACAGCCTGCGACACTTCCGGCAGATGCCGTGAGCCGCCACCGGTCTTGCTACGCTCGGCGAGAAAATTCTTGACGATGCGGTCTTCCAGCGAATGGAACGAGACGACCACGAGGCGACCGCCGGGCTTGAGCACACGCTCCGCCGCGGCAAGCGCGGTCTGAAGCTCTTCGAGCTCTTCGTTGACGAAGATGCGCAGGGCCTGGAACGTCCGCGTCGCCGGGTGAATATCGCCGGGCTTGGAACGAACCACCCTGCCGACGAGATCGGCGAGCGCGCGCGTGGTCGTGAACGGCGTCTCCTGCCGGTCCGCGACGATGGCGCGGGCAACGCGGCGCGAATGCCGCTCTTCGCCGAGGAGATAAATGATGTCGGCGAGATCGCCTTCGGAGGCACGCGCCACGACGTCGGCTGCGGTCGGTCCCGCCTGCCCCATCCGCATGTCGAGCGGACCGTCGAGACGGAAGGAGAAGCCGCGGCCGGCCTGGTCGAGCTGCATCGAGGATACCCCGACGTCCATCACGACGCCGTCGACGCCGTCGACGCCTTGAGCCGCGCAGACCTCGGCGAGGTTGGAGAAGCGATCTTCAACGAGCGTCAGCCGGCCCGCGGAGCGTTCGACCAGCCCGGCACCGCCTGCGATCGCAGTGCGGTCGCGGTCGATCGCGATCAGGCGGGTTCCCGGCACGTCGAGAATCGCGCGGCTGTAACCGCCGGCACCGAAGGTGGCGTCGACATAAAGGCCGCCTTCGCGCAGGGCGAGGCGGTCGACAGCCTCGCGGCCAAGAACGGGGATGTGCGGAGCCGAGTTCATGCGCCAAGCCTGCCGAGCGCCCCGCCGGACGTCCATGCGAGATCTGGGACGAACAAGCTCATAACGCCTCGCATGATTCCGCGTCGCGGCGGTTCCACGACCCAACCCCCGTCCAGCATGGTTACCGAGCCCGGTGACCCTGAGCCGCCAACCCAGTGTTCCCAGTGGAATTTGTCGGGCAGCCATGGGATTTCAAGCCAAAATACGCTTTTGGCCGCCTCCGGACACGGGTCGGCTCTTCATCTCTCAGTAACGGCCCTTAGCGTTAAGAAAGCGTTGA
This sequence comes from Bradyrhizobium sp. 132, assembly GCF_023074185.1. Lineage (GTDB taxonomy): Bacteria > Pseudomonadota > Alphaproteobacteria > Rhizobiales > Xanthobacteraceae > Bradyrhizobium. The sequence continues at coordinate 120,316 of NZ_JADPKY010000103.1, forward strand.
TCGGCTCGTGACAAGTCGAAAACCTGACGCGACGGTGATGCTGCATCCACACACATGCGCCAAAATGCACCCGTTAACCCCGTCTCCCGATTGCGCACGGTGGAGGGTAAAGAAATAGTAAAGAGAAGGGCTTGGCCCACTCTCTGTCTGTCTCGAGCTGTTTATGTCGTCCGGTTCGTCCACGCCGTCTGGATCTGATTCGAAGCGTCAACGCGTTCTCCCGGTTCCCAAGGCCGCGGCGAACATGCGGACGTTCGAGCCGGATTCCTCGATCGTCTCCGACATCATCCCCTCACCGAACCATGGCGACCGCAACAAGGGCCGGCAGCCCGATATGATCGTGCTGCACTACACCGGCATGCCCGACGTCGAAGGTGCATTGGCGCGGCTCTGCTCCGCGGGCACCGAGGTGTCAGCGCACTACGTCGTGCTGGAAGACGGCCGCATCGTACAATGTGTGCCGGAGGCCAGGCGCGCCTGGCATGCCGGCGTTTCGTCCTGGGGCGGCGAGGATGACATCAACTCCTGCTCGATCGGGATCGAGATCGTCAATCGCGGCCACGACTGGGGCTATCCGGAATACCCGCTGCGCCAGATCGCCGCCGTGATCGCGCTGTGCCGCGGCATCATGCTCCGTCGCAAGGTGCCCGCGCACCGGGTGCTCGGCCATTCCGACGTCGCGCCCGCGCGCAAGAAGGATCCCGGCGAAAAATTTCCGTGGCATTCGCTGGCCAATTCAGGCGTCGGCCACTGGGTCACGCCCGCGCCGGTCGTGCGCGGCGAGAGCCTGATGCTCGGCACCATCAGCGACGAGGTGTTGAGCCTGCAGCAGGCGCTCGCCAGATACGGCTACGGCGTTCCCCTGACCGGCAAATACGACGCCGGGACGATGGAAGTCGTCACCGCGTTTCAGCGGCACTTCCGGCCGGCGCGACTGGATGGAGTCGCGGATCACTCCACCCTGTCGACCTTGCAGGCGCTGTTGGGGAGTCTCCCCCAGGAGGCAACGACCATCGCGACGAAGTGAGGGCGACTGCCACACACCCTGTCATTGCGAGCGAAGCGAAGCAATCCAGACTGCCTCCGCGGAAGCAGTCTGGATTGCTTCGTCGCAAGTGCTCCTCGCAATGACGGAGTATGAGGCAGGAACTACTCCATCTCCCTCATCCTTCGCGCATATAGCCGTCGCAGCGGCTCCAACTGCGTCGCGTCCGTCGCCGCGCGATAGGCCTGGCGCGCCTCCTCATTCCGGCCAAGCCGCCGCAACAGATCCGCCCGCACCGCCGGCAACAGCTCGTAGCCATCGAGCCCGCCTCGGGCGGCGATCGCATCCACCAGATCGAGCGCGCGTGCCGGCCCGTCGACCATCGACACCGCCGCCGCGTGATTCAGTTCAACCACCGGCGACGGGTTGATACGCAGCAGGACCTCGTAGAGCCCGGCAATCTGCGGCCAGTCGGTCTGCTCATAGCTCGGCGCACGCGCATGCAGTGCGGCGATCGCGGCTTGTACTGCATAGGGCTGCGGCCGGCCGGGCACGCGTAGCGCGTCGTCCACCAGACGCAGGCCCTCCTCGATCTGTGCACGGTCCCACCGCGAGCGGTCCTGCTCTTCCAGCAGCACGATATCGCCGGCGGCGGTCTCACGCCCGGCGCGGCGCGCATCGTGCAGGAGCATCAGCGCCAGCAGGCCCTTGATGCCGGTCCGGTCGGGCAGCAGCCGGTCGAGCAAACGGCCGAGCCTGATAGCCTCGGCCGCAAGATCGGGCCGCATCAAATCCGCACCCGACGTCGCCACATAGCCTTCGGTGAACACGAGATAGATCACGGCGAGCACACCGTCGAGCCGCGGCACCAGCGTGTCGCGCTCGGGCACCTCATAGGGAATGCCGGCGAGCCTGATCTTCTGCTTGGCGCGGACGAGACGCTGCGCCATCGCCTCCTCACCGACAAGGAAGGCGCGCGCCACCTGCGCGGTGGAGAGCCCGCAGACGGTGCGCAGCGTCAGCGCGACCTGGACCTCGGGCGCGAACGCGGGATGGCAGCAGGTGAAGATCAGCCGCAGCATGTCGTCGTCGAGCATCGCCGACGGCTCGTCGGTCGCCTGCGCGTTCAGCTCGAGCTCGTGCACAAGTGCCTGCTGCTTGCCGCGGAAGACGGCCTGCCGGCGAATCCGGTCGATCACCTTGTGCTTGGCGACATTGACCAACCAGGCGCGCGGGTTGTCGGGAAACTCGCCCGCCGGCCAGTGCTCCAGCGCAACCGCGAAAGCGTCCTGGAGCGCATCCTCGGCGAGATCGAAATCGCCGACGAGGCGGATCAGCGTGGCCAGCGCCCGCCCCGCCTCGTCGCGGAAGATTTTGTCGATCTCGGACAGTGTCATGCGCCGATGCGCGGCTGCGCCATCACTTGTCGTAGACCCAGATCGGCCGCACCTCGATCGAACCGATGCGCGCCGACGGAATCCGGGACGCGATCTCGATCGCAGTATCGAGATCCTTGGCCTCCACGAGGTAATAGCCGCCGAGTTGCTCGCGCGTTTCGGCAAACGGGCCGTCGGTCGTCAGCGTCTTGCCGTCGCGCACGCGGACCGTCGTCGCGGTCGTGGTCGGCTGCAACCGGTCGCCGGCCTTGAAATTGCCGCTCTGGATGATGCCTTGCGTGAAGGCCTGGTATTCGCTCATCATCTTCTGGGCCGTGGCAGCGTCGTTCTTCGCGTATTCGACCTCGTTCTGGTAGATCATCAGCAGATACTGCATCGCTTCACTCCTGTGTGTTCGGGGGATCACCGACATCCAGTCGAACGAGCCAGACCCCAAACGACATGTTCAGGATAAATTATCTGAAGGTCGCGTGCGCGGCGATATCGGCTTGACGGAACCGTCGCAAATGCTCCATGCGTAAGCCGTCAGTCGGCCGGACGGCCGCTCCGGCAAGTGCCGAAAGGCCGCCGGGGAGGAAAGTCCGGGCTCCCTTGACATACGGTGCCGGATAACGTCCGGCGGGGGCGACCCCAGGGAAAGTGCCACAGAGAACGAACCGCCCGCCTTCGCCCCTAACGGGGCTGTGGCGTGACAAGCCCGCAAGGCTCGCCACGCCGAAGCAGCGCAAGCTGCATAGGCGGGTAAGGGTGAAAAGGTGCGGTAAGAGCGCACCGCGGCTCCGGCAACGGCGCCGGCATGGTAAACCCCACCGGGAGCAAAACCGAATAGGGACGGCGTAGCGGGCTGTTCGCGAAAGCGATAACGCCGCGGGGCGATGTCAGGCCCGCCGTCCGGGTAGGTTGCTCGAGGCCATGTGCAAACATGGTCCCAGAGGAATGGCCGTCACGTATCGTTCGCGCAAGCGGACGATGCCTTACAGAACCCGGCTTACAGGCCGGCTGATATTCTAAAGCGTTTTCGAGCAGAAGAAAACGTGTCTACCAAGAAGTGACGAGGGGTTCGATGCTGACCGCATCGGGCCCCTCACCATTTTGGGGCTCGCTATCCACGATCTCTTGCAACACCGCCATCAGCGCCTCTGGCGCCGTGACGTTCGGAGTAGCGGCCAGTCGCGCGATGTAAACGCTACGGCCCGGAGGCCGCGCGCGCGTCCGCTTTCACGAAGACGGGCGCAAGCTGACCGGCCTCGCGCCGCAGTTTACCCGGCTCAAAACCGTGCATGCCGATCCGCCATTGCAGCCCGACGATGGCGCCCTTGGTCGGTTGCAGCAGCGCGAGCGAAGCGAACAGCGTCACCGGCAGCCACACCGCCAATTGCAACCAGACTGCCGGCGCGTAGGCGGTCTCGACCGCGAGGATCGCCGGGACCACGAGATGGCCGACGACGACCATCACGAGATAGGCCGGAAAATCATCGGCGCGCTGGTGAAACAGCTCCTCGCCGCAATGGTCGCAGGCGTCAGCCACTTTCAGGAAACGGCCGAACGCATGCCCTTCGCCGCAATTCGGGCATTTGCCCACGAAACCGCGCCACATCGCTTTCGTGAGAGAGACTGAACCGGTTGCCATGACAGCACCTCTTCCTTTCCGCTGATCCATACAATACTATCTTGTATCCATACATTCAAAGGATATGGGCTCAAATTGCATGGATTGGACCCCTACAATCTCGGAGCTGAATGGCCCGCGTTATCAACGCATCGTCGATACCATGGAGGCCGACATCGCCGCCGGCCGCCTCGTACGCGGGCAGCAACTCCCGACGCAGCGCGCCCTCGCAAAAGCGCTCGGCATTGACCTCACCACGGTGACGCGCGCCTACACCGAGGCGCGGCGCCGCGGCATCATGGAAGCCCGGGTCGGTCAGGGCTCGTTCGTGTCGGAGACCAGCGTGCGCCGCGCGGTCGATCTGCCGCATCCCGTCGCGATCGACCTCGCGATGAACGTGCCGCCGCATCCGCTCGAAGCGCAGCTGGACGAGCGAATCATCGCAGGGCTCGAGGCCATCCGCGCGCAATCGGGCCTGACCGCGCATCTCAACTACCAGCCGCCCGGCGGCAGCGGCCATGAGCGCGCGGTCGCAGCGCGCTGGATGCGCGCACGCGTTCCGCACGCACATGCCGACAAGCTCGTGATCTTTCCCGGTACGCAGACGATCCTATTCAACCTGCTCGCCCATCTCGCCAGGCCCGGCGACGTGGTGCTGACGGAGGCCCTCACCTTCCCCGGCATCAAGGCCGCCGCGGCGCGGCTCGGCGTCAAGCTCGTCGGCATCGCCATGGATGACGGCGGCGTCCTGCCTGACGCGCTGGCGAAAGCGTGTCGCGCGCATAAGCCGAAAGCGGTCTACCTCATTCCGACGCTGCACAACCCAACCACCGCGACGCTTCTCCCCGAGCGCCGCAGCGCCATCGCAAGGATCATCAGCGATGCCGATACGATGCTGATCGAGGATGACGCCTACGGTCTGCTCGACCGCTCCGCATTGCCGATCGCCAATCTCATTCCGGAGCGGACATATCTGGCGACCACGCTGTCAAAGTGCATCGCGCCGGCGCTACGGGTGGCCTATCTGGTGACGCCCGACGAGAGCTCCCAGCAGGAGATGCGCAACCATTTGCAGGCGACCGTGCAGATGCCGGCGCCACTTATGGTCGCCCTGGTGACGCATTGGATCGAGACCGGCATCGCCGATCGCATCATCACCGCCATTCGCAGCGAGGCGATCGGACGCCAGCAGCTTGCGCAACGGACACTGAAGGGTTTTCAATTTCTGGCCAAGCCCGCAGCTCATCATCTATGGCTGCGGCTGCCGGAGGGCCGCCCCGACGTCGCGGCGCATCTGTTGCGAAATGGTCTCGCCATCGTCGCCGGCGAGGCCTTCACCGTCGACGGGACCGCGCCACACGCGGCACGCGTCTCGCTTGGCGCAGCGCGCAACAGAGCCGAATTGACCGAAGCGCTGCGCATCCTGGTCGGCGCGCTGCACAGGCCCGCCGACACCAGACAGATCGTCTAGCAATACTTATCGATGCTGGCGGCGATGGTGGTGGGAGCGAACAGCCGGCGCGACGGGGGACGGATAGGCCGCATAGGCCTCGCTCGGCGCAACGGTCTCGCCGCGGGCCCCGCGCGCGGCGGGCGTGAGCTGGCCGCCATTCAGAACATCGCGGTCCGGATGGGCAGCCTGATAGGCCGCAGGCTCGGAAAACTGCGCCTGCGCCATTGTCGGCATCAAAGTCGCTGCCGACAATAGCGCGGCTGCAACGGCAATCTTCGTGCGGGTCATCGTCCTTCTCCATATTCTCATTCGGGTGACCGGCCGATCGAACCGCATGATGGCGTCGGACGGCCCCCCAGATTGCAGTACGAGCATCATGTGGGCCTGTCTTTCGCGAACGCCCGCCGTCGGGGATCACGCTTGCGTGCAGTTTTGAAATTGACCGACACGGCCGCAGCTGTGCTATGCGAGCGATGGCGATCAACAGTTCGGGATCGCCCAGATAACAGGGACAATCTGTTGGATACGCTCACCTACGCGCTGCTGCTGTTCGGCGCATTGGCCGGGGGCTTCGTCTCGGGCCTTGCCGGATTCGGCACGGCGCTGATGGCGCTTGGCATCTGGCTCTACGTGCTGCCGCCGTCGCTCGCGGTGCCCCTGGTGCTGATCTGCTCGGTGATCGCGCAGAGCTCGACACTGCCGTCGATGTGGAAGAGTTTTGATCTCTCGCTGGTCTGGCCGTTCCTGATCGGAGGACTGATCGGCGTGCCGCTGGGCACCATGCTGGTCGCCTCCGCCGATCCAAACGTGTTCAAGCTGAGCGTCGGCGTGCTGCTGCTGATCTTCTCGAGCGCGCTGTACCTCAACAAGAAGCCGCTCGCCATTGCCTTCGGCGGTCGGATCGCCGACGGCGCGATCGGCTTTGCCGGCGGCATTCTTGGCGGTCTCGCCGGATTGTCGGGCCCGCTGCCTATCCTGTGGGCCAACATCCGCGGCTGGAACAAGCACGAGCGGCGCGGCATCTTCCAGCTCTTCAATTTCACGGTGCTCGCCACCGCTTTGGTGTTGCAGACGGCCTCGGGCCTCGTTGAGTTCAAGGTCGTCTGGCTCGCGGTGGTCGCATTTCCGGGCACGCTGATCGGCGCATGGGCCGGCGCGCGCGTCTATCACGCATTGAGCGACAAGCATTTTGGCGATGTCGTGCTCGGTCTGTTGTTTCTGTCGGGCCTCGGCCTCGTCTGGAACAGTTTTGGCACGCACTAAATCCGCATTTTCTTCCGGGAACAAGCGATCGCTACGCGGGCGCACGTGCAGGAGACGGCACGGGTTCGGGTGCAGCCTGCTCTGGAGCCGCCTCGTGCACCACCAGGCGCTTCCCGAATTCGCGGCGTAGCAGCCACAAGCTCAGGGCCGCCTGCAACGTGGTTGCCGCGATCGACAGGTACCAGACGTACTCCATCCGAAAGCCCGGCCGCGTCGACAGCCAGATCGCAGGCAGCGAATAGGTGAACACGCGCGTTGCCGAGCTCCACAACACAGGCTTGGTATTGCCGAGGCCCTGGAACATGCTCGAGCAGGTGAAGATCAGGCCCTGCGCCACCATGTTGAGCGAGATGATCCGCAGGAACAGGAAAGCGACCTCCATGGTTTCGCGATCGTTCGAGAAGCCGGCGAGCAGGAGCTGCGGCTTCGACTGAGCAAGGCACATGAAGCCGATCATCACGGCACTGGTGATCAGCGCCGCCTTGACGAAGGTTTCGCGCACGCGCTCGCCTTTTCCGGCGCCCATGTTCTGGCCGGCGATCGGCCCGGCGGCGAGCGCGATCGCAAGCGCCGGCATCTGGATCAGGCCCAGCACACGTTGTCCGATCCCGAAACCCGCCTGCGCTGCCGCGCCGAAATCGCGCAGCACGAAATAGACCACCGCCATGAGGATGAACATCATCGCGAACTCGCCACCGGCGGGCAGACCGACGTTGAGAATGCGCTTCAGATGGTGCGCCTGCGGACGCCACTGCGCCGGATTGAAGGCGACATAGCGCTCGACCTTGCGGAAATACGCAAGCAGCATCACGACGCCGATCAACACCGCGATCGAACTCGCCAGCCCCGCCCCGGCAACGCCGAGCGCATGGCCCGTGCCCCAGCCCAAAATAAGGACCGGCGCCAGCGCGATATTGATGACCACCGCAAGCGCCTGCACCAACATGGCGGGACGTACGATGCCGGTGGCCCGCAGCGCGGATCCCATCACCTGGGTCGCGAACTGCAGCGCGAGCGCCGGCATGAACCACAACAGGTACGTGGTCCCCGCCTCGATCGTGGCTTGATCCGCGGCAACCGAACGCATGTAGGCGCGCGACAGCGCGGCGCCCGCGACCAGGGTCAACAGGCCGAACAGCACCGACAGCACGATCGCCTGGTTGAAGATCAAATTGGCATCGGGCCGATCCTTGCGACCCACCGCATGCGCGATCAGCGCCACCGAGCCGACGCCGAGCACCTGCATCAGCGCGTTGACGAGAAAGCCGGCATTGCCGGCCGCCGCTACGCCCGCGACCGCGGCATCGCCCAAGCCCGAGACGAAGTACAGATCGACCAGCTGGCAGAGCATGATCGTGATCATGCCCACCATGATCGGCGGTGCCATGGCCAGGATGTGCTTCGCGACGGAGCCGTTGGTCAGGTCTTTCATGTCATCCCACCCTTGACGACGCAGCCTCCGGATCTTCGTCCGCCGGCCGCGCGTCACTCATTCAGCTGCTGCGAGATGTCCGAGCTCCACCACCTGGCGCTCGAACAGTCCGCGATAAATACCGTCTGGCTTGGCCGCGAGCTTGGCATGCGTGCCTTGCTCGACGATCTCGCCGCGGTCGAACACCAGGATCCGATCCATGCTCCGCACCGTCGACAGCCGGTGCGCGATCACGATCGAGGTCCGGCCCCTCATCAGCCGCTCCATCGCTTGCTGGATCAGCGCCTCCGATTCCGAATCGAGGCTCGATGTCGCCTCGTCCAGGATCAGCACCGGCGCGTCCGCCAGGAAGGCGCGCGCCAGCGCCACGCGCTGCCGCTCGCCGCCCGAGAGTTTGACGCCGCGCTCGCCGACAAGCGTGCCGTAGCCCTTCGGCAGGCGCAGGATGAAGTCGTGCGCATTCGCCAGCCTCGCCGCCTGCTCGATCGCCTCCACGCCGGCCCCGGGCCGGCCATAGGCGATGTTCTCGGCGAGCGAGCGGTGAAACAGGATCGGGTCCTGCTGCACGATCGCGATCTGGCTGCGCAGCGCTTGCTGCGTGGCCAGCGCGATGTCCTGCCCGTCGATCAGCACGCGGCCGCCGGTGACGTCGTAGAGCCGCTGCACCAGCTTGACGAAGGTGGTCTTGCCGGAGCCAGAGCGGCCGACGAGACCGACGCGTTCGCCGGCGCGGATCGTGACCGACAGTCCGTCGTACAGCGGCGCGCTATGGCCGCCATAGTGGAACGTGACGCCGTCGAACACGATCTCGCCGCTCTCGATCGCAATCGGCCGCGCGTCCGTCGCATCCGCAATCCCGATCGGCTCGTCATGGATCGCCACCAGCTCCTCCATGTCGTTGACCGAGCGCTGGAGGTTGTTGATGTGCATTCCGACGTCGCGCAAATAGGCGTGGATGACGTAGTAGCTCGTCAGCACATAGGTGACGTCGCCGGGCGAAGCATGCCCGGACATCCACAGCAGCACCGCGCCGCCGATCACGGAGGCGCGCAAGACCAGCAGCAGCGAGAGCTGCGCCACGGCGGTGGTGTTGTAGCGAAGCCAGGTCCGCCGCACGCGTACGCGCCAGCGGTTGATGACGCGGGCGAGCCGCGCATCCTCGCGCGCTTCCGCGCCGAAGGATTTCACCACGGCGTTGCAGGTCAGCGCATCCGCCAGCGTGCCGCCGACCTTGGTGTCCCAGGCGTTGGAGACGCGCGCGGCCGGCGCGATGTAGCGCGTCGAGAACAGCACCGTCATCGTGACATAGACCAGCGCGCCGAGCGCGATCACCCCGCCGAGCGAGGCCCAGTGCACGCCGAGCAGGACCATCGACCCGATCAGCACGACCAGCGAGGGCAGCAGCGCCAGCAGGACGGTGTCGTTCAACAGGTCGAGCGCCCACATGCCGCGCGTGATCTTGCGCACGGTCGAGCCCGCGAACGAGTTGGCGTGCCAGTCGGTCGAGAAGCGCTGCACGCGCATGAACGCGTCCTGCGCGACCTCGGACATGATCTTCAGCGTGAACGGCACGATCACCTGCAGTCCTGCGAGCCGCAGCACCATCGAGGCCGCGCCGAGCGCCACGATGGCGCCGAACGCGACCAGCGCCGCGTGACGCGCATCGGAATCCGACGAACCGCGCGTCAGGGCATCGATCAGGTGCCCCGAGAATACCGGCATGAACAAGTCGGCGGCGGTCGCGCCCAGCAGGCTGCCAACGACGACAAGCGTACGCCCCGGCTGCTTCAGCCAGTGCCGGAACACGAAGGGCAGCACGACGCGTATCGCTGCGGGCTTTTTTGACAGAGCGGTCATGGCATCATCCGGCCGCTTTTGGCGCAGGCCGGCTCCATTGATGGACGCAGGCCGGCCGCGAGGGCCGAGACGGCGTCACTTGAACTTGGCTTTGACTTGGGGAGCGGAGCGATCGGAACTGGAAGCCCAATCGAAGCTGGCGGAAGAGGCCTCTAGGAGGCCGAGCACATACCGAGCCAGAACATCATCGAGCGCGGGCGTACGATCTGCGAATGCGACGAAATCATGCAAATCCTCCCGGTTCGATTGAATGAGGTGCGCTTTATAGATGTGCCATTGGTGATTTGCAACGGGGCTCGCGCGAGATCACGCACGAGTGTTGCAAATTAGTGCGCGTCGCCGCTGGCGCCGAACGGCGAGGCAGGCCTCTTCAGCAGCGTGACCGTGAGGGTGAGGCCGAGATAGAACAGCGTCAGGATGAAGAAAGCATCGCCGAAGCTCATCACCACGGCCTGGCGATGCACGATCTGGCTGAGCTGCTTCATCGCCATCAGCGTGGAGTCGCCGAGCCCCTGAAACTTCTGCATGAACATGGTCAGGGTTTCGGTCGCGGTGGCATTGCCCCAGGTCACGCGCTCCTGCAGGCGGGTGATGTGCAGGTCCGTGCGGTCGTTGAGCACGGTATTGATGACCGCAAGCCCGACCGCGCCGCCGAGGTTGCGCATCAGGTTGAACAGGCCCGAGGCATTCTTCACCCGGTCCGGCGCCAGCGTGCCGAGCGCGATGTTGTTGGTCGGCACCATCGCGAACATCATGCCGATGCCGCGCAGGATCTGCGGCACGAGCAGCTCGTAGAAATCGTAGTCGCGCGTGATCCAGGTCATCTGGTAGGAGCCGATCGCGAACACGACGAGGCCGAACGCGATCATGTAGCGCATGTCGTACTTCGCCATGAGACGGCCGACCAGCGGCGCGACCAGGAACATGGTGATGCCCGAGACGAACATGGTCTCGCCGATCATCAGCGCGCTGTAGCCGCGCACCTCGGCAAGATAGCGCGGATAGATATAGGTCAGGCCGTAGAGGCCGATGCCGATGCAGAACTGAAGTACGCAGCCGATTGCGAAATTGCGATTGGAAAAGGTGCGCAGATTGACGATCGGCTCGGCCGCCGTGAACACGCGCCAGAAGAAGGCGATCCCCGAGACGGCGCAGACCGCGGCGCAGATCGCGACCGAGGGGTCCTGCAGCCATTCGTATTGCGGGCCTTCCTCCAGTACGTATTCCAGCGTGCCGAGGAAGCCGGCCATGAACAGCAGGCCCCACCAGTCGAAGCGGTCGAGCAATTCGAAGTGCGGCTCGTCGAAATCGACCAGCGCCAGCACCCCCAGGGTGATGCCGATGCCGGGCACGATGTTGATGAAGAACAGCCAGTTCCACGACATCAGGTCGGTGATGTAGCCGCCGACGGTCGGCCCAATGGTCGGGGCCAGCGTCGCGACCAAGCCGATGATGGGACCGACGATGTGGAATTTGGAGCGCGGGAAGACAGTGTAAGCCGAGGCGAACACGGTCGGGATCATGCCGGCGCCCAGAAAGCCCTGGAGCGCACGCCAGAGGATCATCTCCTCGATGGTGGTGGCGAAGCCGCAGAACAGGCTCGAAGCAGTAAAGCCGGCGGCAGAAATCGCGAACAACAGCCGCGTGCCGAAGGCGCGCGACAAAAATCCCGACAGCGGGATCGCGATCACTTCGGCGATCAGATAGGCGGTCTGGACCCAGGAGACCTCACTGGAGCTTGCCGACAGGCCGGCCTGGATCTCGCTCAGGGACGCCGAGACGATCTGGATGTCCAGGATCGACATGAACATCCCGAACACCATGATGATGAAAGCGAACAGCCGCTTCGGCGCGATGCGCTCCGAAGCGGGATCCGCCATCATGGCAGGTGAAGCGGTGGTGGCGTTCGCCATGGCCTGACCTCGAAGCGCCGGCGCGCTACTGCGGATGGACCGTGGTGGGATCGTCCAGATCGATTTCGCTGTCGGCGTCGACCGCGCCCTTGTTGGTGTCGACGGTCGCATAGACCGACATGCCGGCGCGGAGCAGGTTTTGCCTCGCGACCGACTTCGGCACGCGGATGCGGACCGGCACGCGCTGCACGATCTTGGTGAAGTTGCCGGTGGCGTTGTCAGGCGGGAGCAGCGTGAACACCGAGCCCGAACCCGCCGCGATGCTGTCGACGACGCCGGAGAACTTGCGCATGCCGTAGGCATCGACCTTGATCGTCACCGGCTGGCCGGGACGGATGCGCTTGAGCTGGGTTTCCTTGAAATTGGCGTCGATATAGACGTTGTCGAGCGGCACGACGTTGCCGAGCCGCTGGCCGACCGCGACGAAGTCGCCGGCACTGACGAGGCGGTTCGAGAACGTGCCGTCGACCGGCGCGCGCACCGCAGTGAAGCTGAGATCACGCTCGGCCTTGGCGAGCGTGGTCTTGAGCTCGGCGAGTTGCGCCTGCGCTTCGGCTTGCTGCGCCTTGGCGACGTCGACATTGCTGACCGCGACATCATAGGCGGCCTGTGCGGCCTTGACCGCGGCGGCGCCCTGGTCACGTCCGGCTTCCGAAGTTTCGAAGGTGGCGCGTGAGGCAAAGCCCTTGCTGTTCAGCGCCTGCTGGCGCTCGTAATCAAGGTCGGCGCGCTTGAGGCCGGCTTCGGCGGACACGAACTGCGCCTTGGCCTGTGCGACCTGGCTGTCGAGCGCCGCAACCTGGCGGCCGATGCGATCGATGGTGGCCTGCTGGGTCGCGATCCTGGTCGCGGCGGCGTCGACTGCGATCTTGTAGTCGCCGTCGTCGATGCGGAAGACGATGTCGCCGGCACGCACCGTGGCGTTGTCGCCAGCAAGGATCGAGGAGATGTGACCGGCAACGCGCGCGCCCAGCATGGTATTGTTGGCGCGGACATAGGCGTCGTCAGTGGCAACGTAGAAGCGCCCGACCAGCGTGTAATAGCCGGCATAGCTCGCGGCCGCGAGCGCCAGCACCAGGCCTACTCCCATCATCACGAATTTGCGCTTGCCCGATTTCGGCGCGGCGGGGGCGGCGGTCGCCTCTGGGGCTGCGGCCGGCTTGTCGGTCACGGGCTTCTCCGGCGCATCGCTGGTGCGGCGCTTGGTTTCCTCGGTCACATGAGAGCGCAACTGCTCGGCGAGAACTGCGGGCGTCTCGGTGGTGGCGTCACCGCCCGCGGGCGCCGGCGTCTCCACCGTATCCTGGCGAAGAACGCGCGCAGACTGGTCTCTCAATACGGCCATAAAGGCTTCCCCAAAAGCGCGATGAGGGACGGTCGCCGTGCGGCCGGTTCCCCCTCGCCTGTCTCAAATATCATTGACCGAACGGTTCGGTCAATATAGATAATATTCCCGGGCAGACCCTACTGGTCCGAATCCTTTATTTCGGTTTCATGGCCCTGGACCGATCCAAAAACCTTCCGAGACCCTAAACCAATGGTTGTAACCGGCCGCGAACAACTACACGTCGTCCAAGAAGAGGACAGCTCCAAGCGGCGCCAGATCCTGGACGGGGCGCGTAAGGTGTTCATGGATCTCGGTTTCGACGGTGCCAGCATGGGCGAGATCGCCCGCGCGGCGCAGGTCTCCAAGGGCACGCTTTACGTCTACTTCGCCGACAAATCCGCGCTGTTCGAAGCCATCCTCGAGCAGGAGGCGCTCCAGCACGGTCAGGTCGTGTTCAATTTCGATCCCGCCCGCGATGCCGAGACGACGCTGAAGGATTTCGGCCAGGCCTACATCCATCTGCTGTGCCGGCCCGGCGGCGGGTCCGCAATCCGCACCGTGATGGCGATCGCCGAACGCATGCCCGATGTCGGCCGCCGCTATTATGCGCGGGTGCTGGACAAGACCATCAACCGCCTCTCCGACTATCTCAAAGCCCATGTCGTCCCTGGCGATCTCGATATCGACGATTGCGAACTTGCGGCGTCGCAGTTCATGGAGCTGTGCAAGGCCTCGCTCTTCCTGCCCTTCGTCTTCCAGGCCGCACCCGCGCCGTCCGAAGAGCGCATGACCGAAGTCGTCGACAGCGCGACGCGGATGTTCCTGGCGGCTTATCGGGCGAAGTAGCGGCAAGCCGGGCATGCGTTGCAGGCCGTTCCGGCGGTCCTATATTGGGGCCCATGTCCCGTGATCTTCGGCCGCCGGTCGATATCCTCCATTACGAGATCGTTCAGGAACAGGCCTCCGCGCTTGGACGGATGGGCCGCACGCTCGAACAGGCGCTGGCGCGCTTACGCGAGTTCGACGCCGCCCATGCCCTCCCCGAGGTGCCGGCCCCGATGCAGCCGGCCAGGCGCAAGCTGGTGATGGAAGCCGGCCACGCGCTCTGGATGTTCGTGGTGCAGCGTGAGGCATCCGGCTTGCGCGACAGCCGCCACATCATGCGGACCTACAATGTCCCGGCCGAGGTGCAGCGCTGCATGGGGCTGGTCCCAGTACCGTCGAAGTCGGCCTGAAGATGATTTTTCTACGGCACCGGGCGCTAGGCGTGCACTCATTGAGCGGCCGGCCGCCTGATGTCCGGCTTAACGCCAACACCGGCCGAACAGCGGATGGCCTCCGAGGTCGCAGATGTGCCAGACGCGGACCTCTGCTCGTAAGTAATCAATGAAGATCGTGGTCACCTCAGTGCTCGCGAACGCCAGCTTTTCTGAGTCCTTCGACGATGTCGTCGTACTCACGACGAAACTGCGGATTGCTCGAACGTGCGTAGCCGATTTGCTGGAACCACTGGATCGTGAAGTCCGGTCGGATTGCATTCAATTCGACCAATACCTGTTGGGCCATTTCCAATTGGCCAGTTGCTCCATAAGCTGAAATCAGATCCGGATACGGAAACCAGTCCGATTTGTTCAAGTTGATGGAGCGCTTACATTCCTCGATGGCCTCCTTGTATTGGCGAAGATGGATTTGAGCATGGCAGAGGAAAAATCGCCAAGTGCCAGCGGCCGGATCTTTGGGGCTTAGGCGCAAAGCGATCTGAATCGGGGAAAACGCTTCGCGCGCGCGTCCCGCCGTAATAAGTACGATTCCCTTGGATGCATACGCGACGGGCGAATTAGGATCGATTTCTAAGGCTGCGTCGTATTCAGGCAAGGCTTGCTCAGGATTTCCATAGTTCAATATGTTTCCCTTGGCTGCGTGCGCGATTGCGGTCGCAGGGCGTTGTGCGAGAACTTGATCAATTAGCTTGAGCGCCGTCCGTTTGTCCTCGACTACGGACGTTGACCATCCGTAGATCACGCCATCCGCTATACACAACGCCTTGCCGATCATTGCATCGATGTTGTCCGGATCGAGGCGCAGTGCGCGCTCGAACAAGTCGTTTGCCTGTGCATTCGTTAACTTGGTCCGGGGCCCATAGCGCTTCGCCCAGCCACGCATGCTGAAATCCACAGCGTCTGGATTGGTTACCCTGTCCATTTGGCTGCGCCGGCTTTCGGCCTGGATGAGTTCGACGTTCAGAGAGCGAGCGAGCCGCGCCGTGACTTGCTCCTGCAAGGCCGCAAGATTGGTCCGATCGCCGTCAAAGCGGTCCGACCAGACGTCGCGACCGCTCGACAGGTCGGCAAGTGACACGTTCATCCGGACCCGATCTCCAGCCCGTTGCACGGCCCCCTGTACCGCCCATCGGATACCAAGATCCTTTCCAAGCGTCTTGAGATCGACCTGCTTGTTCTTATAGGTGAAAGCCGTCCCGCGCCCGATGACGAATGTATCGGGAATTTGCGAGAGGTCGGTCGTCAGATCGGTCGTAATACCCTCAGCGAAATAGTCCTGCTCTGGGTCGTTGTTGAGGTTTGCGAATGGCAGGACAACGAGAGACAAACGCGGAGCAATGTCGGGCCGGGTCGTAGCTTCCTTCTGCGTTTTTTGGCTTCCCGGAAACACGTCCGTGCGGAGCGTGTTCCAAACAGTCCAGTAGCCGACGAGGCCGCCCGCGATCGCACCGACGGCGGCAATCGAGGCGAGCGCGCCCCCGATCAACTGCAATCGTGCCCGCAGCCGCATCTTCAAATTGCGATCCGATGGCGGCTTCCCCGGTTGCTCCTCATGGAATGGCGCTTTTTCGGCTGCTCATTATCGGGCGGTTTGCTAGGTGGTTCGTTGGAGACGTCCGAGTTTGTCACCGTTGCCTCCGCGCACGGGCCCCACGTCCGGACTTCTAACAATAGCAGAATTACGCGGGTTCAGGTTGGTCAACGCTTCTGACTCATTCGCCCTTTTTTCTAAGTGTCGCCTCTACAATCGCCGGATAGATGTCCGGTTTGGGTCAAAAGCGTCGGTCTAGCGCTCCACTGCAAATTTCCGATCTACCCCTCTGAACCGACATGTAGCGGCACCGTCTTAACGGCAGCGATGGGCCACAAGCGGTTCTGCCACTCAGCTTAGGGCCTATCGAGACCTTGCGGCAGACTGATCCAGAGCACTGTCTGTTCTTGCGGCGAATGTAGCGATTTATGTCCCTTGCCATCCACGTCCTCAAACAAGACAAAGCTACCGGCTGGCACGCGCCTCTCATCTCCGTCACTTGTCTGGTATTCTGCCGATCCATCGAGCCTCACCGTCAGCACGCGCTCAGGCACTGTATGCCAATCAACCTCGCGCGCTCCCGCCGGGATGTGCGTGAAACGCAGGCCTGACGCCACGTACTTTCCCGACACTTCGAATGCGACGGCATTGGGGTGAACCTGTCGAGAGGTCGTCGGGATTTCGACTTCATCGAAGTGAGACTCGCCATCGGCAGTCGAGTAAACACGCAGACACTTCATCTTAGCCACCGTTCATTCAGATGCAGTCAATCAGCCGCCCTAGGCGTACTGACCGTACGACATGTCTTCCAGTCGTCCCGCGCGCCTAAGGATCGCAGAAGGTCGGCTTGGGGTCACAAGTGGACCCAGATAAGCATGTGCTAAACCTGCGCCGGTTTCGCATCTCGGCCATTTCGACCCAGCCGCGGCTCAGTTCCCGCCAAAAGCCTTTGGATGTTGGAACGATGGCGGATGATCACGTAAAGACCGCCTCCGATCACCATCAACCGATACGGCAATGGGTGCTCGACCGCGCAGACAACGACGATTGCCGTCAACGCTGCGAGCATCGAGCTCAAGGAAACGATCTGGGTCATAGCCACCACGACGCCAAAGACGGTCGCAGCCCCCAATCCCACGGGCCACGACAGCGCCAGCAACACACCGAGCCCGGCCGCAGCCGACTTGCCGCCCGTGAAGTTCAGCCAGACCGATCGGCTATGTCCCAACAGCACGGCAATTCCGGCCAGACAAACAGCCCATGGCACCCCGATTTGCAGATCAGACCCTGTCGACGGAGGGGATAGTTCTGCATAGAGCCAAGGACAGAGCGAGCGTGCGACGATGATGGCAGCCACGCCCTTCAGCACATCGCCGACGAGCACGAACAAGGCAGGCCATTTACCGAGGGTCCGCAAGACATTCGTTGCCCCGGTGGACTTGGAGCCATGCCTTCGAATGTCGATGCCTCTGAGCAGTTTTCCCGCGAGATAGCCCGTGGGGAACGAGCCGAGTAGATAGGCGATCACCAACGCGACCGCGCCCGCTGTCCAAAAAGCCATGGGTTTATGTCCAGTTTTCTGAACGCTGTTTTATCTCCGACTTCGTCTGACCGCTATCGGCCACAAACGGAAAGCTGTAGTCCCGCTTCTCCGGGAAACAAGTCGTGACGATCAAGGGGCGGCAACTGCAACCGTTTCTTCGATTATCCTCGGCTGTCCGCCCTCGCTAGTAAGAATGGATGAGTAATAACCGTGAAAAGAACGATCACCTACCTTGGCCTGCCATGTTCCCGCATTGAAAACGAAGATGCCCTCGGGACGCGAGATGGTTCTTTGAACCGAATAATCATGCAATCCGAGCTTGAGGGCGTCGCTGAAACTCTGGCGGATGGCGTCCCGCCCCTGAAAGATGCCGCTGGGCGTCACCCGCACAGCGTTCTCTGCAAATGTCGCGGCCATAGTGTCCAGATCACCGCGATTGTACGCTTCTGAGAAATGCTTGTGCATGTCGTCCATGGCGGCATCACCAAGCGTGTCTCCCGCAATCGAGTTGCGCGGAATGGCAAGCACCAACCAAACAAGAATGGTCGCTAATCTGACTGCCATGTTCCCTCCGTTTCACTATAGTCGATTGACAGCGCTCTCTGTTACGCCAGAGTATGGAACGCAGCCACGTGTGACAACAACGTCTCTTTAGGGTCACAACACGAAGTACTCCAGGTGATCAAATCTGGTACGCCATTCCTTCGTAAGCGGACCTCGTGGAGGGGTGCCGCCAGCTCGCCTATGGGCCCGTAGCGCCATCCTCAATGGGAAGATTTGTCCAGTTTTAGATGACCAACACAGGTCGGCGATATGGGTTCGAGGGCAATTGCGGGCAAGAGCAGATCATTTACAAACCGCATGCTTCCGCCGGGAATGCTCGCGAGAGACGCCACGGCCAAGACAAGATCAAGTTCTGGGACAACGTAGATAATCTGACTACCCGTGCCTGCGGCGAAGAAAGCGTGGAGCCCTGTGCTGGTGCGCGTCACCCACCAAAGGTAGCCATAAGCCGCTCTGACCGGAGGGCCACCATCATTGTGCTTCGCACTGGAGGCAGCTACGTATTCGCTCGACACAACCTGCTCATCTCCCCACCGTCCGCGTTGAAGATACAATTGGCCAAGCTTGACCATGTCCCTCGCGGTTAAAGAGAGTGTTGTTGCGCCAATAAGGTGGCCTTCTCCATCCGCTCTCCAATCATAATTCGCGATTTCCAGAGGGCCGAACAGGTTTTGCTCTACGAAGCTCTTTGAGTCTTGTTGAAGCGCCCGCGCCAAAACCACCGACAACAGATTAACGCTGTCGTCGTCGTAGTCGAACTGAGTGCCGGGTTTGTACTGAATGGGCCGATAGAGTGTCCACTCCCACATTTCGCGTGGCGGAGCGGTGACCTTCGCTCCAAACGGCGCGCCTGAATCAAAGCCCGAGGTCATCGTCAGCAAATCCCGAAGCGTGATGTCACGTACGCGGGGATCCACTGTCGGACTCAATGCCTCGGGTAGTAACTCGGAAAGCGTTTTATCGACGCGCAGGTATCCCTTGTCGAGCGCGATCCCGATCAAAATCGAGAGTACACTCTTCGTGATTGAGTGCACCGGTAACAGGCTCTGCGCATTCAGGCCGACCCTGTAATACTCGAACTCGACGCACCCATGTCGCGCGAACACAACGCTCCGAACTGCGGGGTATTGCTCGGCAAGCTGCGAACTGAGGTGTGCCAGCGTGCCCGAATTGAGTTGCCCTTCTGTCAGGCAGGGGGAGCCTATGAGCAGGGGAAGCAGTATCGAGGCAAGTCCAACGCACCACTTTCTCCGCAATTGCCAAAAACAGACGCCGTTGACCATTTGCCTGCCCCTCTTCTTGGGCCGCCATTGCGATCCATCTCATGCGGCTAAATTGCGGCAAGTCCGCTCCGGGTCACAAGCCGCCCATCATGCTCAAGGCGGGAGACTTCCGTTTGCGTCGGTAAGCTGACCTTTATGAGTACACCCCTAATCGGTAACCTGCCTCCTCAGCGCGGCGAGATCGTTGACGACCATCTTGGTCGGGCCGGTCGAGATGATGCCGTCGTCCTGGAGGCGGCTGAGGATCAGGCTGATCGACTGGCGCGTGGCGCCGATCATGCGCGCGAGATTGGCCTGCGTGATGCGGCCAAGCGAGATCGGGCCGCTCTCGTCCTGGGCCGCGTTCTCGCACAGCTTGACCAGGAGCAGGACCAACCGTTCCGCCGCCTTCTGTCCCGCCAGCGTCTGCGCCAGCATCGAATAGGTCTCGCCCTTGAAGCCGAGGCACTCGATCAGCGCGACTGCGAACGAGGGCGACTGCGCGATCAACCGGCGGACCGCATCCTGGTCGAGATGCAGTGCTTCGACCCGCCCAAGCGCGCGGGCTGACCAGCTGTGGCGATGATCGCCGAGGATATAGGGCGCGCCGACGAAGTCACCTGCCTCCCAGGTCGACAGCATCAGTTCGCGCCCTTGCGTGCCAGCATGGGTGCTTTCGACGAT
This sequence comes from Bradyrhizobium sp. 132, assembly GCF_023074185.1. Lineage (GTDB taxonomy): Bacteria > Pseudomonadota > Alphaproteobacteria > Rhizobiales > Xanthobacteraceae > Bradyrhizobium. Next base: position 140,416 of record NZ_JADPKY010000103.1, read on the forward strand.
CCCGGTCAGGATGATGTGGATGCCATTCGCGGGCTCGCCCTCCCGCAGCAGATATTCGCGGTTCTGGTAGGTCGCGAGCCTGCCGGTTCGCATCACCAGGTCCAGATCGGGCTTGTCCAACGCCTTCAGCACATAACGTCCGGTCCCGGGCCGTGACAGTTCAGCGCGCGGCTCAGCTGGATCGGCCACCTCATGCGCATCGCTGCGCCCCACGATCAGTCTCCCTTCGAGTGACGGCTCGAAGGCTAGGAGGTCTCCGCTCCGACTGCAACGCGGCGCAGATGGTCGGGCCCGGCTGAAGCCTCCACGAAAGCGCACGCCAGATCGGTGAGCAGGCGCTCCCGGCCGGCCGGTGCCAGGAACGTGACGCCATAGGGCACGCCGGCTGCGGTGACGGCGTTCGGAACGGCGATGGCGGCCAGGCCCAGCGGGTTGGCGTAATTGGTGTAATAGCCGTTGTTGAAGTTGGCCGTCAGCGGATCGCGCGCGACGTCGTCGATGCTCAGCACGGTGCCGACCGTCGGCACGACCAGCGCATCGTGATCTTGCCAGAAATCGCGCAACGATCGCTGGACCTCCTTGACCTTGTAGAGCGCACGATAGGCGTCGGCTGCCGTGAACTTCCGGCTGCCGATGACGAGGTCGCGCACGATCTTCACCCCCGCGTCCGGGCTGGCGTCGAGGAACGCGCCGACCGAGACGTCCCGCTCGGCGAGGAAAGGTCCGAAAAACATCAGGTCGTTGACCGAAATGAATGGCGAGAAATCGATCGATGCGACCGACAGATCGAGCTGCCGCAGCTTGCGGAGCCCATCGCCGAACAGCGCCTCCGTCTCCGAATTGCCGAAGAACCTGAGCTGATCCGGACGCGGCGTTGCGATGTTGAGCGGCCGCGCTGGGGATGCCTGCTCCGTCCATCCGGCGAAATCTACCGGTGAAAAGCAGTCCTCGGCATCGCGCCGCGCCAACACGCGATAGACGTCGTGGCCATCGCGGGGATCGCGCGTGTAGAGCGAAATGGTATCAAAACATCGGCACGCGTAGACCATGCCGCGCTGACTGAAGGCGCCGGGCGCGGGCTTGAAGCCGGTCACGCCACAATAGGACGCCGGCACCCTGCCCGATCCGCCGGTATCCGTGCCGAAAGCAAAGGACGAGGTGCCTGTCGCGACCGATACCGCGGCGCCCGAGCTGGAGCCGCCGGGAATGTAGTCCGGGTTATGCGGGTTGCGGGCGATGCCATAGGGCGAGCGCACGCCCACGAGGCCGGTCGCGAACTGATCCATATTGGTTTTGCCGAGATAGATCGCGCCGGCGGCGATGGCGTCGGCGACAACCGGGCTCGTGTCTTTCGCGGTGTAGGCGAATTCCGGGCAGGCCGAGGTGGTCTGCTCGCCGGCCACATCGATACAATCCTTGACCGAGAACACGAGGCCGTAGAGCGGCAGTTGGCCGATCTCGCCTATGCGAGCATCGAGCGCGCGGGCCTTTGCCATGACGCTTTCGGGATTTGCCGTCGAGATCCAGACGCCGCTCTGGTCGGCGTCGTCGAGGCGCGAAAGCGCATGCGCGGCGACATCGGACGGCTTGAGCTCACCGCTGCGATAGGCGGCACGGAGGTGGCGAGGTGCGAGATTCATGTCGGTCACGTGCTTGCAGGAATTGGCAATGCGCCGGCGAGACAAGCCCGCCGGCACCGACCTTAGCGGCCGATCACCTTCTCCAGATATGCGGGCTGGATGAAGGCTTCGAAGTCGGCGCGCGGCAGCAGCTTCGGCAGGCGCTCCTGCTTCACCAGGAAGTCGGCGGTCGAGACCAGCGTGTCGACGAACTTGCCCTTCTTCGCGGATGTGCCGAGATACTCCTCCGTGAGCTGCCTGTTGCAGGGAACCATCCCGGTGCCCTCCATCATTCGCTGCGCGTCCTCGATGGCCAGCGAAAGCTCTTCCGCGATGATCTCCGCGGTCTTTTCCGGATTCTTCAGCCAGAATTCGATTCCTTCGCATTCGGCCCTGATGAACTTGTCGACGTAGGACGGGTACTTCTCCGCGAACGCGTTCATGACGACGCCGATGTCCCAGGTCGGGTAACCGCGCTTGGCCATGTCGCCCGAGGTGACGAGGATCTTGCCGCCGTTCTTCACGGCCTTGCCGAGATTAGGCTCCCAGAACCAGGCAGCGTCGATGTCGCCGCGAAGCCAAGCCGCCGCGATGTCCGACGGCGCGAGGTCCAAGATCTTCATCGAGGCGGGATCGACACCCTCGTCCTTGAGCGCCTGGAGCAGGAGGTAGTGTGTCGTGGAGCCGAACGGCGCCGCCACCGTCTTGCCCTTGAGGTCCTTGAGCGAGGTGATGTTCTTGTCGGTGCGAACCACCATCGACTCGACGTAGTCGAGCATGTTGATCACCAGGATGCCCTTGATCGGCAGGGCGCGCGTCGCGCCGATCGCGGTCGGCGGGTTGCCGAGATCGCCGAAGTCGACGTCGTTGCCGGCGATCGCGCGTAGCATGTCGCCGCCGCCGCCGATCTTGACGTACTTGATGTCGACGCCCGGCATCTCCTTGGCGAGCAGGCCAAGATGCTTGGTGACCAGCTGCGCGTTCACGAGGTTCAGATAGCCGACGGTCACCTTCGCCGGCTTGTCCTCGGCGCGTACCGCGGCCGTGAGCGCCAACGTGGCAACTGCGAGCGTCGCAATCAGTCTCTTTATCATGAAGGTCTCCCCTACGATCAGGATTGGATTCAGGCCCACGGCATCAGCAGTTTCGCGATGCCGCGCATAATGAGGTCGAGCGCGACGCCGGTGAGACCGAGCACGATCAGCCCCATGATCACGATGTCGGAGAGTAGGAATTTTGCCGCGTCCCAGATCATCCAGCCGATGCCGGCGGATGCCGCGACGATTTCGGCGGCGACGAGAACGGTGTAGGTAAATCCGAGCGAGATGCGCATGCCGGCGAGAATCAGCGGTCCCGCCGCCGGCAGGTAGACGTGAAAGAGCAGGTGGCGCCGGGTCGCGCCAAGCGACTGAGCGGCGCGCACATAGACCGGGTCCACGCTGGTGACGGCCTGGATCGTCGAGATGACGATGCCCGGCAAGCCGGCAAGAAACAGCAGCGACAGCTTCGAGCTCTCGCCTATGCCGAGCCACATCACCAGCAGCGTGTAAAGGCCGAGCGGCGGCAGTGGCCGGTAGAACTCGATCAACGGATTGAGCAGCGCGCGTGCGTTGCGCGACACGCCCATGATGACGCCGAGCGGAATGCCGATCAGGCAGGCCAGTGTGAACGCCGTGAGGATACGACAGAGGCTTGCGCCGAGATGCTGAAACAGCGTTGCACCCTGATAGCCCCTCGTCATCGTCTTGACGAACGCGGCCCATACCGCCTGCGGCTTCGGCAGGAACAGCTCGTTGGCCCAACCCCTCTCCGTGACGATGGCCCAGCCAGCCAGCAGCACTGCGACGGTAAGCGTCGAGAGCAGCACCGATCGAGAGACCTTCGGAAGCCGCAGCGGCAGGCTGCCGCGTCGCGTGCGATCCGCCGAGATCGGAATGGCCATGGGGCTCGCCTCGACGCTCATGTCCGCACTCCCAGGATCTGCATGATGGTCAGCGCGTAGATCCGCGTCGCCATCACCGACTTGGTGATCGAGATGTTCTCGTTGTCGACGGCCCAGCCGTCTTCTCCGGGACCGAACGTCACTGCATTGATGCCGGCTTCGCGGAAGCGGATCGTGTCGTTGAAGGCATTCTTGCGGTTGACCCCGAGCTCGCGGCCCATCAGACGCCGGTAAACCGTGCGCAAGGAGCGGCAGGGCTCCTCCTCGACCGGCACCGGTTCGGTCGCGTTGACGAACAGCGATCCAGGCACCTGGCGCACCCCCACCTTGACGTCGTTCACGCCCGCAAAAGTGTCCCGTCCGAGACGCTCGATGTCCGAGATCACGCTCGACAGCGTCATGCCGGGCACGATGCCGACCACGGCGAGCGTAATGGTGCAGGCATCCGGCGAGAACTGCATCTCGCCAGGCAGGCCGGCCCGAATGCGCACCACGGCGCAGCAGGGCGGCGTATGGCCCATGAACTTGCTCGGCACATGCGTGAACGCCATGTCCTTCAACTTCGGCAACAGCTTTGCCGCTTCCATGATGGCGTTGACGCTGATGTCCGGCCGCCAGATGTGCGACTTGATCCCGTGAACGGTGAGCTCGATCAGGCAGTGGCCGGAATTGGCCACCGACAGGTTCATGCCCCAGTCCTTGTTGACGTCACCCCACGCGGTCGGCTCGGCGGTGATCTCGTAGTCGGCGGTAAGGCCGACCTTGTTCAGCATGTAGATGGAGCCCTCGGTGCCGTTCCGCTCCTCATCGACGGTGTAGCAACACATCAAGGTGCCATCGAACTTCACACCCGCTTCGATCAGGGCCTGCACTGCGAGCAGCGATGCTGCGAGGTTCCCGCGCGTGTCGGACGTGCCGCGTGCATAAAGCAGATCGCCGTGGCGCGTCGCCTTGAACGGATCGAAATCCGTCATGTGCCATTTCTCGGGCTCGACGACCGGATAGGTGTCGAGGTGATCGTTGAGAATGAGCGAGGGCGCGCCGGCCCGTCCCTTGAGCACGCCGAGCACGTTCGGCCGGTGCGGCTGCGCGCTGTGCTTGGTGACCTCCATGCCGAGCGCTTCGAGCTTGCCCGCGACCAGCATCGAGGTCGCCTCTTCCTCGGCAGGCGGCAAATCGGGATCCAGCGGATTGCCGGAACGGGGCTGGCCGGTGCGGATCAGTTCGGATGCGAGTTCAAGCCAGCGCTCCTCCGTGATGTGCGACAGCACGCGCCGTTCGATATCCGAGTAAGGAGGGGCGACAGGCATCTGCATGACGGGGTCCGCTGGCTCACGGCGCCGGCAGCGCCGTTTCGTGGCAGCCTCCCCATTGCAGCGATTGTGCCAACTTCCGGCAAAGCCCGCCACGACACAATTGTCGTTTTGATTTCAACGATTTAGACAAGAACTGCGAGTGCGCAAATTTTTGCGCCCGAGATGCGCTCTGCCGAAGACGCGGCGTCGGCTGAACAGGCAGGGCTCAGCGCAAGGCCGGCCGGTCCAGATATTCCATGCGGCGCCACGCGTGCAGGACTCGGCGCCCGTTGCGCGCGAACGCGAAACAATGACCGCCGCCGGCGGAGCGGGCCTGCAATGATCTCGGCGGTCTCGATCGCCTTGCGCTCGCCGCTGGAGACGATCTGCGTGGTGCTTCAGAGCCAGCTCGCATTCGCAAGCCCCCCGGTGCGCGTTCGGCCGATCGGACTGAGGCTCCATTGTGGCACCGGCACCGCGGGGTCGATTTGCACCTGCGGGTGGGTGAGATAGCGGACGATATCAGCGGACATTTCTAGTCGTCCGCATACTCGTCTTCTTCGCGCTTGTGCGCGGCGCTCTTACGCGCACCGAGCGAGCCGGTCACGGAGGGATCGCGCGCATTCGCATAAGGATTGCGCCGGCCCGCTCGCGCGGCAACCTCTTCGCCGGAGACGGCGGCGGGCTGGCAGATCAGGCGACGGCTGGCACGGCGCATCAGATCGACGTGGATGTGATCGTAGTGATAGACGTTCGATCCCGGCGCCAACACCGTGGTGAAATGCGCGCACGCGCCGGACTGCACGTCACGCAAAAATCCCTGCTCTTCCGGCATCCCGCGCCAACCATCCTTCACGGTGACGCGGCGGCCGTCGGCGAGCACGAACGCTGCGATGTCGAGCGCATTGCCGAACGCGTGCTCGGAGATGTGGGCGTGCGAATTGCCGTTCATGCCGCGGCAGGAATAGGCGGAGATCTGCTTGATCTCGGCGACGCGAGCGCCAAACCAGCGCATTGCCGAGGGCTGCACGGTATCGGCAAGCCAACGGTCGAGCTCGGAGACGATCGGACAGGCCAGCGTCGCGGTCGGCTTCACGGCGACGGGGCCGACGGCGGTGACGGGATTGCCCTGCGCCGGACCAAGACGCGGCAGCGGCTGCTGCGCGGGCGCCTGCGAATACGGCGCCGGCCGCGCCGGATAGCTTGGTGCATTCATGTAGCGCGCGGCGCCCGATGCATCGGTGCCCTCGGGCGGCAGGTCGATCTCGTCCTCCTGCTGCGCCACGCCGGGTGCATTCAGAGGCATTGGACCAGGCGAGGCGCCATAGCCGGAAGGCTGCCGCACCGCGCTCTCGGGATAGTTTGAGCGTTGCGGATAGTTCTGGCCTTGCGGGTAATTCGATCGCGGCTGCGTCACCGGCCAGCGCGGCTGGTTGCCGACGCTCCCGGGCGGACGCAGTTCCTCATCGGCAAAGCCGTAGCTGCTCGAGCCTTCGCCGAGGGCGGCGACCTTGAGCGGAAACTCCGCGCCGCACATCCCCGGCCCGGAGATCGGGTCGATGCGGACGAGATCCGGCCCCTCTTTCACCGCGCCTGATTTCAGGCATGCGGCTTCGGCCTCGGCCCGCCACGGTTCACGTTCGGCCTGGAAGAAGCCGCGTCCGCAACCCGCTAGCGAAACAAGGACGATGGAGCCGACGAGATACAAACGAACTCCGCGCGTCATGCACGCACGTTCGGTGAATTTACTTAAAGACTCTTCAACGTGTTGATTTCAGTCTTCTTTAACCATGCCGGCCCGCGCTCGCAGGCGCGCCTGCCGGTGACGAGCGACAGCAAGGCTGGCTTTTTCGGAAAGAGACTCTCTGTTAACCATGACGCTCTCGCGCAGGGCGGCGCGACAGCGGGAGCGACCTCATGACGTTCGCCGGGAGACTGAGCGTTATCACCGCGTACCTCGCCATCGCCTTCGTCGGCGCCATCGTGCTCGGCATGATCTAGCGGCTTCAATCGGCGGTATCGAACGCTTCCCTTACGACCGCGCGCTCCACTGCCGCGACATTGTGATCATTTTCTCCGGCTGCTCTTCGGCTCGCCTCCGGTCGTTTCCGGAACACCAGAAGTGGCCGAGTGCGCAGGCTTCGACGTGGAACTTGGCAGGCTTCGACGTGGAACTTGCCGGAGCTCTTCAGCGTCATCGTCGCATAATAGGTGCTGCCGCTGGAGCGGCTGTAGATGTTGCCGGTCCAGACGTCGTGCGTTTTTGGCTTCATATTGACGAGCACGCTCTCGCCCCTGGTCGACGCTTCAGTGAGCGCCATCAGCGCGATCAATTTGCCAAGCGAAGTCACAAGCCGCATCATCGGCGCCTCCCTCTGTGTCCCGAGACGTTACGCAGATGGAATCGCGGCTGAATGTGCGCTGCCTCACCCAGCGGCGGCGAGCCGTTGTGACGTCTATCACAGAACGCTCGATCGGCCCGGCGTAGGGTCGAACCACGCTTCATCCACGGGTGACTTCAGTCCTATCGGGACCACACATTTTTCGGAGGTTGTCATGAACAAGCTCACCATCGCCGCCACTGCCCTCTTCCTCGCTTCGACCGCCGCCGCGCATGCCGGCAATTCGCTCTCGTTCCAGATCGAAGGCCAGCACATCCGCATCGAGACGCCGCGCAACTGCGCCTCGCTCAACTGCGTGACCATCGTCGCGCCGGGCCTGTCGGACAAGCCGATCAAGCTGAACAACATCAATCTCAAGGGCCTTGGCTCCAAAGACTTTGGCTCGAAGGACGATGACATCGACACCACACCGGCTCCGGCCACGACCGCGCAGCCCGCGCCGACTCCGGAGCAGCAACAGCCCGCGCAGCAGGCCCCGGTACAGGCGACCGCACCGGCGGCTCCAACTATCGCCGCTCCGGCAACGACGGTTTCCGCTGCCCCGGCCGCCGGCTACGACACCACGACGCAGACTGCGCCCGTTGCGACTCCTGCTCCCGCTGCCGCCCCCGCGCCGGTCGCGGTTGCGCCGGCTCCGGTTGCCGCCGCGCCTGCGCTGGCCGCCAACACGCCGATCGGCGTCTGGGCCACCGAAGAGAACAAGGGCAATGTCCGCGTCGAACAGTGCGGCGCCAATCTCTGCGGCTACGCCGCGAAGACCAACGAGCGCATCCTGATCAACATGAAGCCCGAGGGCGCGAAGTGGAGCGGCCGCATCCACGACCCCGACTCCGGCAAGAACTACGATTCGACCATCGCGATGAAAGGCCCGAATGCAATGCGCGTGCAGGGTTGCGCCTTCGGCGGCATGTTCTGCGGCGGCCAGACCTGGAAGCGCGTGAGCTGACGCACCACCGTCGTCCTATACTATCGTCATCCCGGGCGATGCAAAGCATCGACCCGGGATCTCGCGCGACAGCTTCACTTTATCCCCTCACCCTGAGGAGCCTGCGAAGCAGGCGTCTCGAAGGGCGAGGCCCGGGATCGAGAGCCGGGCCGGCATGGTTCGAGACGCGCGCAAGAGCGCGCTCCTCACCATGAGGGGAAAGAGTTGCATTTGAACGTTCACCGCTCCCGTGCGATAGACATTCATCCGCCGTTCAGCTGTATCAGGCTGATATCGGTCGATCTCGCCTCGCGTTTCTCACCGGGACCTCTTCGTGACTTTTATCGTGGCTTGGCGCCGCCTCGTGTTCGCGCTTGTGCTGCTGGCGTTGCCACCGGCCTGTGCAAGTGTTGCGTTCGCATCCGATGCGATCGAGCTTGCGCAGGCGCAGCCGCAAGCACAACCGACGCCCGCCCCCTCTCCGACGCCCTCAGCTTCACCCGCTCCCGCGACGGATGCGCAGTCCGCCGCCGTCGAGCCGATCGGCAACGTCGCGACGGTGACAGGCATCGCGACCGTGATCCGCGACAGGAATTCCTACCCGCTGCGGGTGCGAGACGACATCTATCTCAACGACGTCGTGCAGACTTCGTCCAACTCCTCGCTCGGCATTACCTTCAACGACGCGACCACATTCAATCTGTCGGCCAGCGCCAAAATCACCATCGACACTTACGTCTATGAGGACGGCGGCAAGCAGAACGCAGGCGCCTTCGACATCGGCAAGGGCACCGTCGCGTTCGTCGCTGCGGCGGTGGCAAAGACCGGCGACATGAAGATCACGACGCCGACGGCGACGCTCGGCATCCGCGGCACCACCGGCGTCATCGACGTGCCGGAAGGCGCGGCCGCGAACAACGCCAACAATGTCAACATCAAGCTCTATCCCGACGCCGACGGCCGGGTCGGACACATCGATGTCGACGACCGCACGAGCGGGACGCGGCTCGGCGCACTGACGCAAGGATCGAGCGGTTTTGCGATCCGACCGGGCACAGCCGCTGCTGGCGTCATGCGCTTTGCCGCGGTGCCGATCACGATCGCGCCACAGCAGATCGCGCGCGACCGCGGCTTCGTCAGCCAGGTGCATCTGGCGCAGACCACGGGCCGGCAGATCGTCATCGAGCAGCGCGACTTCCGCCGCGCCAATCCGACCGCGAGCCCGCGCATCCCGCGTCCGTTCCAGCCGCCGCAACAGCAGCAATTGCGGCCGAACACGGCGCCCGGACAACAGCCGCAGCGGCCGAACGGCCAGCCCGGTCAGAACAACCGTCCAGGCCAGCAGCAGCCGGGCGCACCGAACCGTCAAGGCGCCCAGCCACCGCAGCGGCAGGGCCAAGGGCAAGGCCAAGGTGGCGCCGTGCAGCCGGGCACGCCGCGCGCGGGTCAGGGTCAGCAACAGCAAGGCCAGAAGCAAGGCGCGGGACGTCCGGTAGGTGCGCCACGCAGCGGGCAAGGCACGCAGCCTAACGGCGCGCCGCAAACCCAGCCGCAGCGCGGTGGACAAATTCAAACTCAGCCCGGAGGAGTCGCGCCGCCGCCGGGCGGGACACAGCAGCAGCCCGGCCAGCAGCTGCAACTGCCACGCACCGGCATGCAGCCGGGGCAGCCGCCCGCCGGTCAACAGCCAGGCCTGCAGCGCCCGGGCGGATTCCAGCAACGCCTGCCGGGCGCACAACGACCCGGAGCGCCACGCAAACCGGCGCCCGCTCCGAAGGAGAAGGAGCGGCGGTGATTGTGCCGCCCCTCACCCTGAGGTGCTTGCGAAGCAAGCGTCTCGAAGGGCGAGGCCACAGTTGGGCCTCGTGGTTCGAGACGCGCGCGATGCGCGCTCCTCACCATGAGGATTGACGTCGAGCGCAATCAGCCTCCCTCCTCTCCGTCAGAGAGCTGGTGCGCTCTCCCCAACCGTATCAGCCCGCGGATGCTTACGCGCCCGCAAGCGCGGCACGATGAGAACTCATGCCTCGCCGCGCAACCACGCTCGTACCTTCTGCAACAGGCCATGACGCAGTCCGGCGATGGAGGCGGCTTCTACCGGTGTCCGGGTCTGCATCGCGGCGTCGACATCGCCGTTTGCCAACGGCGGCGTCGGCTCCGCATCGGCCGGCGCAAGCCCGGCCGATGCGAGTGCGATCGGGCCGACTTGTACCAGGAACGCGCGCTCATATTCGCGCGACAGGCGCGCAAGCGCGTCTTCCAGCGTCAGCCAATCGATCGCCTTGATGTCGTTCATCAGCTTGCGGACGGGACCGCCCTCGACCTCCATGCGCCAGAAATGCACGACCTTGGAGCGACCACCGGACTGGTAGACGAGCGTGCCCAAAAACTCGCGGATAGCGACGTCGTGGCCGGTCTCTTCCAGGACCTCGCGATGCGCGGCTTGCTTCGGCGTCTCGCCGTCGTCGAGCTTGCCCTTGGGCAGAACCCATTCGTTGCGCTTGCGCTGGCGCACGACGGCAATCAGCGGCGGCGCACCACGCCGCAGCACAATACCCCCCGCCGCCATGACCGGCGCCCGTGCCATCACCGAATCCGTAGTCGTAGAAACCTCCCCGCGAACGATATAGGCGGCCGACGCGGCGGATTGAAGGCTAGTTTTTTCTCAGCAGCGCTTGACCCGCCCGGATGCGCGTACCTTCGGCGATGTCGTCGCAGAACGTGAAATCGCCGGGCGCAAGCATGATGATGGTCGAACCGTGTTCGAACCAGCCGAGTTCCTCGCCCTTGCTCACGTTGACGTCGCAGGGAAAATTGACCGGCCCTCTGGTCTGCGCATTCAGCACCATGTCGAGGAAATGCAGACGGATGCTCGCGACCAGGATCGCGGCAACCGGCACCAGCGTCACGGCTTCGCCGGTTGGCAAATGCGTGCGGATCACCGCGCGCTCATTCTTGCAGAACAGGCGCTCGACGCGCTTGAGCGCGATCGGGTTGACGTTCCAGACGTCGCCATGGATCAGCGTGACGCGCTCGATATATGCGTCACAAGGCGCGTGGAAGCGGTGATACATGCTCGAGGTCAGCCGCAGCGTGACGAACGAGCCGTTGCGGTGCTGGTCCACCAGCGCGGAATCGCCGAGCAGATCGAGCAGCGAGTAAGGCGCGCCCTTGACCTGGAACAGCTCGGTGTCGGCGATCCGGCCATGGGCGCCGACGATGCCGTCGGACGGGCTGGCGACGATCGCAGGATCGGGATCGAACGGCCGCAAGCCGGGCTTGAGCTCCCGGGTAAAGCAATCGTGCAGGCTCCTGAAATGGGTCTTGCGCGCCTCCGACAGATCGAGGTCGGAGAACAGCTTCCACAGTGCGATCGAGAAGTCCCGGACAAGCGGACTCTCGATCTTGGAGAACCAGCCCATGAAGCGGGTCAGGGCCGCGCGGGGGATGCGGTTGGTCAACAGGAAGTTGAGGTCTTCCTGCTGGGTGAATGAAGCGATGAGGGCTTTAACTGTCATGAATCTGTCAGCTCGCAGTATTAGCGCTTGTTGTCATGGAAACGACACTCCCGATTCTCTCTTTGTCCGTGGCCGCCGCAGCGTCCGCTGCCGCCGCCTTCCCGACGCTTAAAGCGCGCCTGGAGCTGTCCCGCGCCAAGCATCGCTCGCTCTCCGGGCATTCCAAGATGTCGCGCCGGGTGGCGAAGCTGGTCCCGTTCTACGAATTCGAAGGCGATGCGTACTTCGCCTGCGATGGCGCGCCGGCAAACGTCGCAACGCAGCGCAAGGACGCCTTCTTCCGTCTCGCCGCCCTCTACGCGGAGCGCTACCCCAAGGGCCGCGCGATGACAAAGGAAGCGGCGGAGACAATCTCCGACCTGCACTTCACCGAGACCTACCGCGTGCCGTTCCCCTTCTCGCGTCTCGTCCGCGAGCATCTGGGCACCTCGACCTTCTTGGAGTCCTCGATCGGCGTCACCGTTACGGATGTCGATGGCAACACCTCCTACGACCTCACGGGGTCCTACGGCGTCAACATCTTCGGCAACGACTTCTACAAGGAGTGCATCGAGGGCTCCGAGAAGCGCGCGCATGCGCTCGGCCCGGTGCTCGGCCCCTACCATCCCGTCATCCTCGAGAACGTGCAGCGGCTCTGCCAGATCTCCGGCCTCGACGAAGTCTCGTTCCACATGTCCGGCACCGAAGCCGTGATGCAGGCGGTCCGGCTTGCGCGCTACCACACCAAGCGCACGCATCTGGTTCGTTTCGCCGGCGCCTATCACGGCTGGTGGGGCGACGTGCAGCCCGGCGTCGGCAATCCGATCGCCGCGCACGAGACCTACACCCTCGCCGAGATGTCGGAGAAGACGCTGCACGTATTGCGGTCGCGCAAAGACATTGCCTGCGTGCTGGTCAACCCGCTGCAGGGGCTCCATCCAAATGCCAGCGCGCCCGGCGATTCCGCGCTGGTGGACTCGTCCCGCGGCGGCAGTTTCGATCGCGCCGCCTACACCGAATGGCTGAAGAAGCTGCGCGAGGTCTGCACCGAACGCGGCATCGTTCTGATCCTCGACGAGGTCTTCGTCGGTTTCCGTCTCGCCGCAGGCGGCGCCCAGGAGTATTTCGGCGTGCGTGCCGACATGGTGACCTACGGCAAGAGCCTTGCCGGCGGCCTGCCGGTCGGCGTCGTCTGCGGCAAGAAGGAATTGATGCGCCGCTTCCGTGACGATCGTCCCGCCGACGTCTGCTTCGCCCGCGGCACCTTCAACTCCCACCCCTACGTCATGACGGCGATGGACGAGTTTCTGAGCCGGCTCGCCAGCCCGAACTTCCGCGCCGTCTATGACGGATTGGAAGAGACCTGGAACGGCCGCGCGCAAAAGCTCAACCGGACGATGACCGATGCTGACCTTCCGGTACGGTTCGCAAACTTCTCGTCGATCTGGACGGTGAAGTACACCACGCCGTCCCGCTACAATTGGATGCTGCAATACTACCTGCGCGCGGAAGGCCTGTCCTTGAGCTGGGTCGGCACCGGACGGCTGATCTTCAGCCTGAACTACACCGACGCCGACTTCACCGAAGTCGCCGAGCGCTTCGTCCGCGCCGCCGAAAAGATGAGAGCCGATGGCTTCTGGTGGCACGATGGTGTGCTCACCAACAAAAGCATCAAGCGACAGATCCTGAAAGAGATGCTGGCCAAGCGCCTCGGGCGCTGAGGCCGACGCAAACACCGCTGTCGCCTCCCTCCAGACGTGGATGCCCGGGACAAGCCCAGGCATGACGCAACCATCAGACATCGGAATGCTGGATCTGCGCGGCGTGCTCAGGCGCGCTGCTCTTCGAGCGTGGTCTCGCCGATGAGGCCCAGCGTGTGCTCGGGGTTGAGATGCAGGCCGGGGTCCATCAACTCGCCGCGCAGCAGCGCCAGCGGCGCGTTGCGGTAGAGCATCAAATCGTGGAAGGGGTCGGTCAGGATCTTGGTCATCCAGACGAGGCCGGTCTCGACGTCGCGGATGAAGAACAGGTGCACGGTGCGGAACATGAGACCGCCGCCGCCGACCACGAGCCAGATCTTGGCCACCTGCCGCATGAAGTCGGTCGCGCCTGCCCAGGGCGTGAACAGTCCGAACAGCGTGGGATCGACCAACAACACCGCCGGCGACAGCGCCCAGATCGACATCAGCACCACCTTGCGCCGAAGGTTGTAGCCGACCTTGATCTCTTCCTTGTGCTCGTGCGTCGCCTGGTTGAGCTGGTCGTAGCCGTGCGGCTCGAAGAAGAAGTGACCGGCCTGGCGCGAGGTCATCGACACCAGCCAGCCGACCAGCGCGGAGATCATGGGGTCGACGAACAGCCAGACATAGGCGAACAGAAAGCTCAGCGCGCTGACGAAGTGCAGGCTCTGATTGATGCGGCTGTGGTGATAGTAGCGATGGTCGTCCCAGCGCTGGATCCGCAGCTGCTCGAGATAATTCTTGATCATGCTCTCCCCCAAAATGCTTTCGGGTTCAGGATTTACAGGGATTCGGTGTAGGCGGTGTGACATCATCATTTTGTCATGTGACGATGTGCAGCGGCGCGATGACGCACGGTTACTTTCTCCCCTCATCCTGAGGAGCGCGGAACGCGCGTCTCGAAGGATGAAGGCCCGAGTGCAGCAGCGTGGGCCTTCATGGTTCGAGACGGCGCTTGCGCGCCTCCTCACCATGAGGAGCGGCAGTCAAGCCGCCTTGGCGACGTCGATCTTGCGGAAGCGCACCAGCGAGAAATGACCGAGCGGCGGAATCAGGCGGCGCTCGGCAAGCTCGATGCCGTCGGCACCGGCCAGCCACTTGGCGTAGCGCGACCAGGCGAATTCGGCGGTGCGGAAGCCGAGCGGACGCACCACCGGCTGGAGCTTCTGCTCGATGAAGCGGCGCATGCCGGTATCGGCGCTGACGCGGGTGAGGATGATCAGCTCGCCGCCCGGACGCAGCACGCGGGCGAATTCGTCGAGCGCGACTTCCGGATTCGGCACGGCCGTGACGACATACTGGGCCATCACGACGTCGAAGGAATTGTCGGGGAATTCGAGCTTCTCGGCATCCATCACCGCGAGGCCTTCGACGTTCCCCAGCTTGCCCTCGACGACGCGCTGGCGCGCCTTGTCGAGCATCGCTTCCGAAATGTCGGTGCCGAAGATGCGCAGATGCGGCGCGTAGAGCGGCAGCGAGATTCCGGTGCCGACGCCGACCTCGAGCACGCGGCCGCCGATCTTGTTGGTGGCCGCGATCGCGGCCTGCCGACCCTTGGCGAACACGCCTCCGAACACGAGGTCGTAGACCGGCGCCCAGCGGTCATACGCCTGCTCGACCGTACCACGGGTGAGGTCGAGCTGCTGGGTGCCGTCAAGGTTCATGATCTTAGCCATCGATGGGGTTCTCGCTGTGGTCGAACGGTTGAGATCAGCCGCGCACCGGCCGCCGCGCCATGACCGGCGAGGCCCGCAAGGCACGGCTGGGCTGAAGTGAAGTGAGGTTGCCGACGAACTGGCGCGCGCTGTTTTCCCAGGAACGCTCCAGCGCGAAATGACGACAGGTCTGGCGCGACATGGTGAGCGCGCGCAGGCACGCGGTACGCAGATCGTGATCGATCGCGCCGATCGGATGATCGGCGATGACATCCTTCGGACCCGTCACCGGAAACGCCGCAACCGGCGTGCCGCAGGCGAGCGCTTCGAGCTGCACCACGCCGAACGTATCGGTCAGGCTCGGAAACACGAACACGTCGGCGGCGGCAAGATGCGCGCTGAGATCGGCGCCCTTCTTCTCGCCGAGGAAGACGACATCGGGGTACTTCTTTTCAAGTGCGGCCTTCTGCGGGCCGTCGCCGACGACGACCTTGGTGCCGGGCAGGTCGAGCGAGAGGAAAGCCTCGAGATTCTTCTCCACCGCCACGCGGCCCATCGTCATGAAGATCGGTCCGGGCAGATCGAGCTTTGCCGGCGAGTCGGGATGAAACAGCTTGGTGTTGACGCCGCGCGTCCAGAAGCCGAGCCGCTTGAAGCCGCGCTCGGAGAGCTCCTGCCGCAGCGAGGGCGTCGCCACCATGGTCATGGCGGCGGCATCGTGGAAGTGGCGCAGAACGGCATAGCCGACGGCGGCGGGGATGCCGGTCCGCACCGAGACGTATTCCGGAAAACGCGTGGTGTAGGAGGTCGTGAAGGCGAGCCGGTTGCGACGGCAATAGGCCCGCGTCGCCCAGCCGATCGGCCCTTCGGTCGCGATGTGCAGCGCCTCGGGCGCCGCCTTCTCGATCCGCCGCGCGATCTCTTTGCCGCTCGGCAGGGCAATGCGCAGCCCCGGATAGGTCGGCAGCGGCCACGATCGAAAGCCGTCCGGCGTGACGAAGTCGATCTCGACATCCAGTGCCTTGGCGGCACCAGCCAGCGAGGTCAGCGTCCGGACCACACCGTTAACCTGCGGATGCCAGGCGTCAGTCGCGATTAATACCCGCATGGGGAAATCCCGAGAGTTTGATGATTCTCGGCTTAGGACCATCAACCACGGATATTTCAGGCGTGTGACGCCATAGAAATGTCGGCCCGCTGTTTTGTTCGTTAACGGGTCCGCGCAGCCACGAAACCGTCATGAAACAATCCTTTCCGCCATGAAACCGTTTTCGGTTTTCCGCGCAAACGTCCCGAAACTTCTTGCCGTTAGTGATCTACGCAACAGAGCACCGAAACGGTGCCGGGGTGACTAAGAACACCGCGCAAACAGGGGCGACCAATGATCAATCTGGACATGTTGAAGACTTATTCGCGCGCCGTTGCTTTTGGCGCAGTGGCTGTGACCGCGATCGCGTTCGCCGGCCCGGCCAAGGCCGCGCCCGTGCAGCTCTTCCCCTTCTTCCAGCCGTTGCCGACGATCGCAGCGCCGCAGCCATACCAGCCTTATCAAGCCACGCCCTATCAGGCCGCGCCGTCCGAAGATCGGGACGCTGTCGAAACGCCGGCGCGGTTCCGTCGCCAGACGGTCTCCTATGCGACGCGTGAGGCGCCGGGCACCATCATCATCGATACGCCCAACACCTATCTCTATCTCGTGCTCGGCAACGGGCAGGCGATGCGCTACGGCATCGGCGTCGGCCGTGACGGCTTCACCTGGTCCGGCACCCAGTCGGTGACCAAGAAGGCCGAGTGGCCGGATTGGACCCCACCGCCGGAGATGATCCAGCGCCAGCCCTATCTGCCGCGCCACATGGCCGGCGGCCCCGGCAATCCGCTCGGCGCCCGCGCCATGTATCTCGGCGGCACCATCTACCGCATCCACGGCACCAACGCGCCCGACACCATCGGCAAGCACGTGTCTTCCGGGTGCATCCGCCTGACCAATGACGACGTCGCGGACCTCTACTCCCGCGTCAACGTCGGCACCAAGGTGATCGTGCTGCCGATGACGGAACGCCGCGCCGACCTCGGAGCCGCGACGCGGTAAGCGGCAGGACATTGTGACGCAAACGGCCCCGGAACCCACCGGGGCCGTTTTCGTTTGCCCTCGGCATCCCGATGCGCGCGCGTGCTGCGGCGCGATTCCCCGATGGAGGCGCAAATGCAATCACGCCCGCAAACGACGCCGGGCACATGGCTGCGCACGATGAGCCGCGCCGGCGCATTGACGCTGCTGCTGACCGCGCCCGTCTCGCTGGCACAGCAGCCGGACAGCGACGACGCAGCCCGGCAGGCCTTCAACAATTCCTGCCGCACCTGCCACTCGGTGAAAGAGGGCGACAATCGTCTGGGTCCCAACCTCAATAAAATCGTCGGACGCAAGGCCGGCTCGCTGTCGAACTACAACTATTCTCCGTCGATGAAAGAAGCCGGCTTCGTCTGGGACCAGGACAAGCTCACCCGCTTCATGGTCAAGCCGGACGAGGTCGTGTCCGGCAACAAGATGCAGCCCTATGGCGGCGTCTCGGCGGAGGAAGCGGCGAAGGTGGTTGGTTATTTGCAGGCGGCTTCGCAGTAACCAGCCCCGCGATGCAGGGGCCGCTTCGTTTGGATTCGGTGATCGTGGCCATGCTTCGAGACGCCCGCCTGCGGCGGGCTCCTCAGGATGAGGACTGTACTTGCGGCTCAGCCGGGTCAACCACCACTTGTCCCTTGCACCATGTCACGGATGCCAGTTAGCCTCATCCTGAGGAGCGCGCTCTTGCGCGCGTCTCGAAGGACGAGGCGGGCACGATGACCGATGGCGCGTACCTCTACATTCTCGCATGTGCCGATGGCAGCTACTACATCGGAACGACGCGCACTGAGCTTGAGATCAGAATCGCGCAGCACAACGCCGGCACATTCGGCGGCTATACGAAGTCACGCAGACCGGTGACGCTGGCCTTCTCCCGATGGTTCGACAGGATCACCGACGCGATCGAGTGCGAGCGCAAACTCAAGAAATGGAGCCGCGCCAAGAAGGAAGCCTTCATGCGCGGCGATTTTTCCGAGCTGCATGAGCTAGCGAAGCGCGGATCTCATCATCCTTCGAGGCGCCCGCCTGCGGCGGGCTCCTCAGGATGAGGGCGGAGTGCGCAGCTCCGGGTTGAAAAGAAACTTCCACAAATGCTTGCCGCAACTCGCGAGAGGCCAGTTGAGCCTCATCCTGAGGAGCCGCGCCAGCGGCGTCTCGAAGGGCGAGGCGGGCACGATGTGAGACAGCGCCTATCGGCCCACCCGAGATCAGCCTCAGCCATGCCGCCGAATGAAACGCGCTCATCAGCAGATACATCGGCACCATCCCGCCCAGCAAAGATTCGTGTCCGGCGGCGCACAGCATGTCCGCCGAGCCGCCGCCGAGCACGGCCGTCAGCACGGCCATGATCGCGAAGGTGGGCGTGGCCGCCAGCCCCAGCCATCTGGCGAGGTGACGCGCGGCCACGACGCGGTCACGGCTTGCACTGGGGACCGCGCTGACGGGATGGGTCATTTCCTTTCGCCTGCGGCCTCCTCGCGAAAAGCCTTCTCGCCGGCGGCCGAGATCTCGACCCATTTCTTGTCGGGCGCCGCACCTTCGGTGTAGCTGTCATGCCAGTTCCACCATTTGTAGGTCGGCGTCTGGGGATAGCCTTTCGGCGAATCCTCCCAGACCTCCTGCCGTCCCAGCGGCGTGATGTCGAGATAGTTCCAGGTGCCGCCCATCTGCTCGTCGCCACGGCTCTTGACGAAGTAGGTGCGGAAGATGCGGTCGCCGTCGCGGTAGAACACGTTCGTGCCGTGCCATTCGTCCACGCCGAAATCGGCATCGAAACTGTCGGTGATGGTGACCCATGGCATGGTCCAGCCCATCCGCTTCTTCAGCCGTGCGATATCGGCCTGCGGCGCGCGCGAGGCGAACACCAGCGTGGTGTCGCGGGCGTTCAGATGCGCGACATGGGCGACCTGGTCGGCCACCATGGAGCAGCCGCGGCAGGCATGATCGGGCCAGCCGAACACGCCAGGTTCGAAGAAGGCGCGGTAGACGATCAGCTGCCGCCGGCCCTGGAAAAGGTCGGGCAGACTGACCTTGCCGCCGGGCCCCTCGAACGCATAGGTATTGGTGACTTCCATCCACGGCATGCGCCGGCGTTCGGCGGCCAGGGCGTCGCGGGCACGGGTATGCGCCTTTTCCTTCACGAGCAGTTGCTGACGGGCGGCCTCCCAGTCCTGCGGCGACACCACCGGCGGTGTTTGCATGGCAGCCTGTCTGTTAGTTCCTGCGTTTTCTGCTGATGTCATCATGGCTCTCCTGTTTCCGCACATTGTCGGCCGTCAACGATTTCTCGCACCGGACAGTTGCGGAGTGGGAGTAACAAGTGTGGCGGGATTCGAATGGAGTCGCTGATCACGGCCGCGGCGCGCGCGCTCGAAGCCGGCGATCCGCTCGGCGCCTTGAACCGCGTTGCGCTGCGCAACGATGCACCTTCGCTGGCGCTGCGCGGCATCGCGATGGCGCAGCTCGGCGATCTCGCGAAGGCGAAGACGCTGCTGCGGAGTGCCGCACGCGCCTTCGGGCCGAAAGAGGCGGTCGCGCGCGCAAGATGCGTGGTCGCGGAAGCCGAGATCGCGCTCGTCTCGCGCGACCTGAACTGGCCGGCGACGACGCTCGCGGCCGCGCGGGCGACGCTCGCAAGCCACGGTGACCTCGCCAACGCGGCCCATGCGGGTCACATCGAGGCGCGCCGTCTTCTTCTCGTCGGGCGCCTCGAGGAGGCCGAACGCACGCTGGCGGAGATCAAGACCACGCCGCTCCCCCCGGCTTCGCAGGTCGTCCGCGAGCTTGTGATCGCCGGCATCGCCCTCAGGCGGCTCAGAACGAAAGACGCGCGCGTGGCGCTCGGTCGCGCGGTGCGCGCAGCACGGCAGGCCGGCATTCCCGCGCTTGCGGCCGAGGTCGAGATCACGACCTTCGTGCTCGACACGCCCGCAGCGCGCCTGATCACGCGCGGGCACGAACGGCCATTGCTGCCCGAGGAGGTCGAGGACCTCGCGACATCAGAGGCGCTCGTGGTGGATACGTTTCATCACGCGGTTCGCAGGCGAGGCATCGTCGTGCCGCTCGGAAGGCGGCCAGTGCTGTTCACGCTCGCCCGCGTCCTGGCGCAGGCCTGGCCCGCGGATGTCTCGCGAGAGGCTCTGATCGCCGGCGCGTTCCGGGCGAAGCACGCCGATGAATCGCATCGCGCGCGGTTGCGGGTGGAGATCGGGCGGCTCCGCACACAGCTCAAGCCGCTCGCCGATGTCAGCGCGACCAGGCACGGTTTTGCGCTGACACCGCGCAAGACGCGGCAAGTTCTGGTGTTGGCACGGCCCGTCGAAGAAAAGCACGCCACTGTGCTCGCCTTCCTCTCCGACGGCGAGCCCTGGGCGAGTTCGGCCCTCGCGCTGGCGCTGGGAACGAGCGCGCGCACCGTGCAGCGTGCCCTCGAAGAGCTGGCGCGGTCGAACAAGGTGCAGTCCTTCGGACACGGCCGGGCGCGGCGCTGGATGACGCCGCCCGTCCCGGGTTTCCCGACAGGCTTGTTACTCCCCGGACCGCTTCTGAAGACGTAAGGTGGGGTCACACCACAGGGACCGAGCAACATGAAGCGTTCAGCCGCCGAGATCGTCAGGGAATACGGGCCCTTTGCGGGCGTCGAAGCCGTGCACGGCGTCACCTATGACGGCGCCCATATGTGGTTCGCGTCCGGCGACAGGTTGAACGCGGTCGATCCGGCCAATGGCAAGATCGCCCGCTGCATCGATGTCGCCGCGCATGCGGGAACGGCGTTCGACGGCCGGCACCTGTTCCAGATCGCCGAGGACCGCATCCAGAAGATTGACGCTGCGACCGGCAAGGTGCTCGCCACCATCCCCGCACCTGGCGGCGGCGGCGATTCCGGATTGGCCTGGGCCGAAGGCTCGCTCTGGGTCGGGCAATATCGGGAACGCAAGATCCATCAGGTGGATCCCCAGACTGGCAAGGTTCTCCGCACCATCGAAAGCAAGCGCTTCGTCACCGGGGTTACCTGGGTGGACGGCGAATTCTGGCACGGCACCTGGGAAGGCGAGGACAGCGACATCAGACGGATCGACCCCGAGACCGGCAAGGTGCTGGAGCAGCTCGACCTGCCCGCCGGGACCATGGTGTCAGGACTGGAGTCCGACGGCGGCGACCGCTTCTTCTGCGGCGGCGGCAGTCGCGGCAATGTGAGAGCGGTCCGCCGTCCCAAGCGCAGCTAGGTGCGCACGAACGAATGCGCGGCAACGGCGCATCGCGGCCGTTAACCTGTTCGCCCCAATTCCACCCCATCGGTGCGCTCTAGCGCCCTCCTCGCCTGCCCTGTAGACTTCTGCCCCGGGCGGCCTGGGGGATTGATGCGACTAACGCTGAACTTGAAGACTGTCCTGATCGCCGTGGTGGTGCTCGCGGCGTCGTTTTTCGTCAGCCTGAAGGCGATGGACTGGCTGTCGCCGCGGGCGACGAATTCCGCGCCACCGGTCGCGCAATTGCCGCCGCTGCCGCCGGTCGCGAAGAGCTCAATCGTGGTGGCGCCGGTCGCCATCGCGCTGTCGGCGATCCGCGAGCAGGCCGAGAAGGCCGCGCCGCGCAATTTCGCCGGCAAGGCCGAGAACCCGATCTCACAGATCCTGCAGGACGCCGACATCGGCTGGTCCGCCGTGCGCGGACCGATGTCGGCTGCCGGCGACAAGGACGTGCTGACAATCTCGACGCCGCTCAACGGCAAGCTGAACGTGACGGGCTCGCTGTCGTCGAAGGCGACCGGCGCGCTCGGCGAAGCACTCGGCAGCGTGCTCGGCGGTGACGCAGCGAAACGGATCGGCGCAGTCAACATCAAGAATCTGAACGCCAGCGCCGAGATCAAGGGCAACGTGGTCGTCACCTCGCGACCGAAGCTCGCGGCCAACTGGCACCTCGAGCCCAATCTCGGCGCCCAGGTCAATCTCGGCGACACCAACCTCAACGTCGCCGGCGCCAAGGTCAACGTGCCGGCGCAGGTGAAGCCGCTGATCGACAAGAATGTCGGCGAGCAGATCAACATCGTCTCCGAGCGCATCCGCAACGATCCTTCGCTGCGGGAGAACGCGAAAGTGCAATGGGCCAAGGCCTGCCGCTCGATCGCGCTGCAAGGCTCGGGCTCCTCGGCCGCGCTGCCGTCGCTCTGGCTGGAGATGAAGCCGATCCGCGCCATCGCGGCGCAGCCGCGCGTCGACGCGCAGGCCGTGACCTTGCTGATGGGCCTCGAGCTTGAGACGCGCGTCACCGCTACCCCGACCAAGCCAGACTGCCCGTTCCCCGACAAGATCTCGATCGTGCCGCCGACCGGCACCGGCGTGAACATCGGTGTTCCCATCGACGTGCCCTTCACCGAGATCAACAAGCTGGTCGCGGCGCAGATGGTCGGCCACACTTATCCCGAGGACGGCTCCGGTCCGGTGGACGTCACCGTCAAGAGCGTCAACGTGATCCCGTCGGGCGAGCGCCTGCTGATCTCGCTGCTGGTACGCGCCAAGGAGAAGAAGAGCTGGCTCGGTCTCGGCGCCGAAGCGACCGTGCACATCTGGGGCCGGCCGATGCTCGACCAGGCACAGCAGACGCTGCGGCTCGCCGACATCCAGCTCGCGGTGGAGTCCGAGGCGGCCTTCGGTCTGCTGGGGGCCGCGGCGCGCGCGGTGGTGCCGCAGATGCAACAGGCGCTGGTGCAGAAAGCGACGATTGATCTGAAGCCGATCGCCGCCAATGCGCGCGAGAAGGTCGCGGCCGTGATTGCTGACTTCCAGAAGAGCGAGGACGGCGTCAAGGTCGACGCGAAGATCGACAGCCTGACCCTCGCCGACATCGCCTTCGATTCCAAGACGCTGCGCATCATCGCGGAAGCCGGCGGCACGCTGAATGTGTCCGTGACGAAACTGTCGGGGATGTAGCGAACCTTCACTCGGGTCTCGCCCACGACTTGGTCGCTTGCGCCACTGGCATTCTCGTCGGAGAATGCTAAGCTGTTCTTCGCAACCTCGAACGAGGTGCCGACGGCACTGTAGAGGACACCGCGAGGACACATGGAAGCCGGCATGGTCACGCCCGCGCCGGCGCTGGTGCGCTTTTCCGGCATTCAGAAGACCTATGATGGCGAGTTCCTCGTGGTGAAGAACCTCGATCTCGACATCAGGAGGGGCGAGTTCATCACCCTGCTCGGCCCGTCGGGCTCGGGCAAGACGACCACGCTGATGATGCTGGCTGGCTTCGAGGTTCCGACCCATGGCGAGATCTACCTCGCGGACAGGCCGATCAAGAACGTGCCGCCACATAAGCGCGACATCGGTATGGTGTTCCAGAACTATGCCTTGTTTCCGCACCTGACGATCGCGGAGAATATCGCCTTCCCGCTATCCGTCCGCAACACGAACAAGGCGGAAACGCAGGAGCGCGTAAAGGCGGCCTTGCGCATGATCAAGATGGAAACCCTGGCGCAGCGCCGGCCCGGGCAGCTGTCCGGCGGTCAGCAGCAGCGTGTGGCGCTCGCCCGCGCGCTGGTGTTCAATCCGCAACTCGTGCTGATGGACGAGCCCCTGGGCGCCCTGGACAAGCGCCTGCGGGAGCAGATGCAACTGGAGATCAAGCAACTGCACGAGACCATGGGCATCACCGTCGTCTACGTCACCCACGATCAGAGCGAAGCGCTCACCATGTCGGACCGCATCGCCGTGTTCAACGACGGCATTGTGCAGCAGATCGACAGGCCCGACGCGCTGTATGAGCATCCGGTGAACAGCTTCGTCGCCCACTTCATCGGCGAGAACAATGTGCTGGCCGGCACTGTCGAGACAATCGAAAAGGAATATTGCCGCGTCGCTCTTGCTGGTGGCGGCGTCGTGACCGCACGGGCGATCAATGTATCAGGCGCTGGCGCATCGACCTCCCTGTCGGTGCGGCCGGAGCGAATCGCCATTGTCTCGGATCGCACCTCCAGCGAGGGGCCGAACCGGCTGCCCGCCAAGGTGCAGAACACGATATATCTCGGCGACCACGCGCTGGCCGTGCTCGATGTCGCCGGCAACCGCGAGTTCATGGTCAAGCTTCAACCGGGGGCGCGTGACAACTTAAGACCTGGCGAAAGCGTGGTCGTCACCTTCCGCCCCGAGGACTGCCTGGCCCTCGATCCCGTCTGATCCAACCCTGCAGCTCCAAGTGGACCGGCATCGATCAACCTCAACGCAACTCTCATGAAGAAGGAACAAGACCATGCTGAAGCGCAAGATTGCTCTGGGTTTCGCCGCGGCGCTCAGCGCCAGCGCTGCGCTGGCAACGGCCGCGCAGGCGCGTGACCTCACCGTCGTTTCGTGGGGCGGCGCGTATCAGGATGCCCAGAAGAAGGTCTATTTCGAGCCGTTCAAGAAGGCAGCGGGTGTTCCGATGAACGACGAGTCCTGGGACGGCGGCGTCGGCGTGTTGCGCGCCAAGGTGCAGGGTGGCGCCGCGACCTGGGACCTCGTCCAGGTCGAGAGCGACGAACTCGCGGTCGGCTGCGAGGAAGGCCTGTTCGAGAAGATGGACTATTCCAGAATCGGCGGCGAGGCCGCCTATATCCCGCCGTCGGTCAATCCCTGCGGTGTCGGCGCCATCCTCTACGATTTCGTTCTCGGCTACGACAGGGACAAGCTGAAGGAGGCCCCCAAAGGCTGGGCCGACTTCTTCGACACCAAGAAGATTCCAGGCAAGCGCGGCTTGCGTCAGGGTCCGAAGACCACGCTGGAGATCGCGCTCATCGCCGACGGCGTCGCACCGAAGGACGTCTACAAGGTGCTGGCGACCGACGATGGCGTCGAGCGTGCGTTCAAGAAACTGGATACCATCAAGAACGACATCGTCTGGTGGAAGGCCGGGGCCCAGCCGCCGCAATTGCTCGCCTCCGGCGAGGTGGCGATGACCTCAGTCTACAATGGCCGCATCGACACGGCGAACAAGAACGACAAGAAGAATTTCGGCATGGTGTGGGACGGAGCGCTTTTCACCCTCGACAGTTGGGTTATCCTGAAGGGCAGCCCGAACAAGGACGCGGCCTACAAGTTCCTGGACTTCGCCGGCAAGGCGGAGAACCAGTCAAAACTGTCGGAGAACATTGCTTACGGCACCTCGAACAAGGACGCCGCGGCTCTGCTCGCGCCCGCCGTTCTGAAGGACCTGCCGACGGCGCCGGACAACATCAAGAACGCAGTCGAGATCAACGTTGCCTTCTGGCTCGAGAACATCGACCGCCTGACCGAGCGCTTCAACAAATGGGCAGCGAAATAGGCCGCGACAGCACCGGCGTGCGGCGCGCATTGAAAGCAGTTTCGTCGCGGCCATCCGTCGAGACGCCCGCCTTAGGCGGGCTCCTCAGGATGAGGACGGAGTGCGCGGCAGCGACTTCAGAGAGCCTCATCCCGAGGAGACCGCGAAGCGGTCGTCTCGAAGGACGAGGCGCTTGCTCAGGTTGCTCCGAAAGGCCACACGGCATTGCCACAGCCAAAATGGCGAGAGATGTCCAGTCACAGTGGGGCTCCCGATGACGGCAGCCTCCTCAACCGGCGCCGATGCCCGGACCGAGGTGCCGCTCAAGCGCCGCCTGAAGCGGGCGGAGCGCGCGCGCCAGATCAGGGCGTTGGCACTGATTCTGCCGCTTCTGCTGTTTCTGCTCTTCACCTTCGCGGGCCCGATCGCCGGCATGCTGTGGCGCTCGGTCGATGACAGGGAGGTGCGCCGGGTTCTGCCTCAAACGGTCGCTGCTCTCGCCAACTGGGATGGCAAGGACCTGCCGGACGAAAAGGCCTACGCGGCGTTGGCAAGCGACATCCTGGCGGCGCGCGCCTCCGGCACCATCGCCATTGCGGCCAAGCGGCTCAACTACGCACTGAACGGCTTCCGCACGATCCTGACCAGCACAGCACGCAATCTGAAGGCGGAGCCGGAGCCTGGAACGGCCAGGGAGGCGCTGGGCAAGATCAACCCGGCCTGGCGCGAACGCATCACCTGGACGACGATCAAGGACGCCAGTGGCCCGATGACCGGCTTCTACCTTCTGTCGGCCCTCGACCTGACGCGAAACGTGGATGGCGCGATCGTCGCAGCCCCACCGGATCAGGCCATCTACCGCAACGTTTTCGCCCGCACCTTCATCATCAGCCTTAGCGTCACGGCGCTCTGCCTGATCCTTGGCTTCCCGGTCGCCTACCTGTTGGCGACGCTGCCGGCGGGCCGGTCGAATCTGCTGATGATCTTCGTCCTGCTGCCGTTCTGGACGTCGCTTCTGGTTCGCACCTGCGCCTGGATCGTCTTGTTGCAGAGCAAAGGCGTCGTGAACGACAGCCTGCTCTGGCTTGGCATCATCGACGAGCCGTTGCGCCTGATCTACAACCGCTTCGGTGTGTGCGTGGCAATGACCCACGTTCTCTTGCCGTTCATGATCCTGCCGCTGTACAGCAGCATGAAGGCGATCTCGCCTGCTTACATGCGTGCCGCCGCCTCGCTCGGTGCGCCACCGGCCACAGCCTTCCTGCGGATCTACCTGCCTCAAACCCTGCCCGGCATCGGCGCCGGAAGCCTGCTCGTCTTCATCCTGGCGCTCGGCTACTACATCACGCCGGCACTCGTCGGGGGCGCCGCGGATCAAATGATCAGCTACTTCATCGCGCTCTACACGACCGAGACCGCCAACTGGGGCCTTGCTTCGGCGTCGGGTGCGGTTCTGCTGCTCGCCACTGTTCTGCTCGCTCTCGTCTACGGAAAGCTGGTGCAGGGCCAGCAGGTCACGGGAGGAATGAAAAATTGAGCGATAATCCTTCCCTTCGCACGGCCAGCCAGCGCATCGCGTGGACCACGACCATCGTGATTTCCACGCTGGTGTTCATCTTCCTGATCGCGCCGATCCTGGCGATCATGCCGCTGTCCTTCAGCTCGGGTTCCTACCTGACCTATCCGCTGCCGGGCCTCTCCTTGCGCTGGTATGACGACTTCATCAATTCGCCGCGCTGGATGAATTCGCTGAAGAACAGCATGATCATCGGTGTCGCCTCGACCCTGCTGTCCATGGTGCTTGGCACGCTGGCCGCACTGGGCCTGGCGCAGTGGAACAGCCGGTTCAAACCGCTCGTGCTGGCGTTCGTGTTGTCGCCGGTCGTCGTGCCCGGTGTCATCACCGCGGTCGGCCTGTATTTCTTCTTCGCACCGATCGGACTGACCGGTACTTATCTCGGCCTGATCCTGGCCCACACCGCGCTGGCGACGCCCTTTGTGGTGATCACGGTCGGCGCGACGCTGCAAAGCTTCGACACCAATTTGGCGCGCGCCGCCGCCTCGCTTGGCGCCTCACCGCTTTACGCGTTCCGCCGCGTGATCCTGCCGCTGATCCTGCCCGGCGTGGCGTCGGGGGCGTTGTTCGCATTCGCGACCAGCTTCGATGAGGTGGTGATCGTGCTGTTCATGGCCGGTCCCGAGCAGCGCACCCTGCCACGCGAGATGTTCAGCGGCATCCGCGAGAACATCAGCCCGACCATCACGGCAGCGGCGGTGATTCTGACGACGGTATCGGTCATCCTCCTCGCCACACTGGAAGGCTTGCGCCGACGCAACGAACGGCTCAAGTGCAGCAGCGCCTGACCGGCGGCGTTCTTCTTCCTGCCCCCTTGTGGGAGAAGGTAAACACCGCAGCCCCCTACTTTTTCTCAACCCTCCTCACACATCCCTGGCTTTGCCCCCGCGACGGTTTGTCGGTAGAACAATCCCCGCAACAAAGCCCAAACAACAAGACTGAGGGAGAAAACGATATGCAGAAACTCATCGCCGCCGTCGCGGCCGGCTTCGCCATCGCCGCGACCTGCGGCGCGGCGCAGGCGCAGATTTCCGACGATGTCGTCAAGATCGGCGTGCTCACGGACATGTCGAGCCTCTATGCGGACGCGACCGGCAAGGGCTCGCTTGCCGCCGTCGAGATGGCGGTCGCCGATTATGGCGCCAAGGTCGCCGGCAAGCCCGTGCAGGTGGTCGCCGCCGATCACCAGAACAAGCCTGATGTCGGCGTCAACATTGCCCGCAACTGGTACGACAACGACAAGGTCGACGCGATCTTCGATGTGCCGACGTCCTCGGTGGCGCTGCCGATCTCGGCGCTGACGCGCGAGAAGAACAAGATCCACATCAATTCCGGCGGCGGCTCATCCGATATCACGGGCGTCGCCTGCTCGCCCAACACCGTGCATTGGACCTACGACACCTATGCGCTGTCGAACGTCGCCGGCAAGGCGATGGTGAAGCGCGGCGAGGACACCTGGTTCTTCGTCACCGCCGACTACGCCTTCGGCATGGCGCTGCAACGCGACGCCGCCAACGTGGTCAAGGAGAGCGGCGGCAAGGTGCTCGGCGAGGTCCGTCACCCGCTCAACTCGTCGGACTTCTCCTCCTTCCTGCTCCAGGCCCAAGCCTCCAAGGCCAAGGTGGTCGCGCTGGCCAATGCCGGCGGCGACACCACCAATGCGCTGAAACAGGCGGCCGAGTTCGGCCTGATGCAGGGCGGCCAGAAGATGATCGCCTTGCTCATGGAGATCACCGACGTTCATTCGCTCGGCATCAAGGCGACGCAAGGCCTGATCATCACCGATGCGTTCTACTGGGACACAAACGAGGAGACGCGCGCCTTCTCGAAGCGCTTCAACGAGAAGGTCGGTCACATGCCGACCATGATCCAGGCCGGCCTCTATTCGGCGACCATGCATTATCTGAAGGCGATCGAGGCCATCAAGACCGACGAGGCGCCGAAGGTGATGGAACAGATGCGTGCCACGCCGGTCAACGACTTCTTCGCCAAGAACGGCAAGATCCGCATCGACGGCCGCATGGTCCATGATATGTATCTGTTCGAGGTCAAGAAGCCCGAGGAGTCCAAGGGCGAGTGGGACCTCTACAAGCTGATCGCCA
Organism: Bradyrhizobium sp. 132; assembly: GCF_023074185.1. Lineage (GTDB taxonomy): Bacteria > Pseudomonadota > Alphaproteobacteria > Rhizobiales > Xanthobacteraceae > Bradyrhizobium. The sequence goes on from NZ_JADPKY010000103.1 coordinate 169,561, forward strand.
CCGTGCCCGGCGACGAAGCCTTCCGCCCGCTCGACAAGGGCGGCTGCCCGCTGGTGAAGGGGAACTAGGGACAGCTAACCGGCCGGCGTCAATTCCTCATCCTGAAGGAGCGCGTCTTCGCGCGTCTCGAAGGATGAAGGCCCGGCCGGTGGCCTTGCCCTTTGAGACGCGCGCAAAAAGCGCGCTTCTCAGGATGAGGGTCAACAGCTCGCAATGACGCAAAAAGACACGACAGCGCGCCCAGTGAAAACCGGGCGCGCTTCGTTTAGGCGTTCAGAAGCCCATTACTCCGAGTACTTGAACTCGGGCATCTTCTTCAGATCGTCCTTGCTCGCATTGAACACGGCGTGGTCCGGATACCACTTCGAGCCTGACGACGCCGTCGCAGTCTTGTCGGTGCCGGTCGAAGCGCCCGTGGTGGTGGTCGACTTGCTCATCGTGCCGGGTCCGCCCGGAGCCGTACCGGCGCCGGAATAGGCCACCGCCTCATTGACGAATTTCAGCTTCTCGTACGGAACGGCGACGAGATGCTCGCCCATGCCGAGAAAGCCGCCGACGCCGATCACGGCGATCTTGATCGCACCGCCTTTGTCCATCAGCAGGTCGTTGATCGAGCCGATGTTCTCGTTGGCGTCGTTGTAGATCTTCAGACCCGCCATCTTCGATGCGCGCCACTCACCCGACGCCGTCGTACTTGTCGTCGTCGCGGTGCTTGCCGCGGTTGGCGACTTGTCGGTGGTAGTCGGGTTTTGCGCAAATGCAACGGTCGCAAACAGTGCCGTGCCGGCAAGGCCGGCGGCGATCGATTTGATCAACATGGTGTCCTCTCCTTCAGCACTTGTGCGGAGAGAACAAATACGATCACCAGCAGTTCCTGAGCTACGGCAATTTCGTTGCGCAATTGCGCTGCGTTGCGACGAAAGTTCCTGCGTCGCACAGGAACGTTGCGCGGTTCCCACCGACGATCTTGCGCTTTGGGATGTAGCACAATCGCGGCGAAGAACGCGCCGACCTGCGTCGCTCAGGTCAGCTCTTGTAGTCGATCAGCAGCGCAGAAAAATCCGAACTGCTCGGCGAACTCGTCGTGCTGCCATTGGTGCCGTAAGACGAACTCGACGACGATTGAGACTGCTGCAGCGCCTCGAGGAACTGCTTGAGGATATCGGCCGTGGTGGAGGTGGTCGACGTGCTGCTGGTCGAGTCCGCCGACGACGAATCCGAAGAGCTGTCATCCGGCGGCGGACCGGGCGGCGGCCCTCCGGCACCACCGGGACCGCCGGCACCGCCGGGGCCATTGGCGAAGGCGGACTGAAACACGTTCTTCAGCTCGTCGGCCTGGTCCGAGGTCAGCGTCCCGTTCGACACCTCGTTCGAGATGAGGTCGTCGATCTTCGACTTCATGTCGTCCTTGGAGGGACGCGTGCCGCTCGACTGGTCGCTCGATCGGCTCTGCTGGAGCGCTGTGTCGATGTCGGTCAGCGCCGTCGAGAGCGCCGACTGATCCGACGACGAGACCGCGCCGGCGGAAACTTCAGATTGCAGCTCTTGCTGCAGCTTTTGCAGGGGAGACTGGTGGGTACCGGCGGAGGCCGCCGAAATCGAGGTCATGATGGCTCCGGGCTTTTTGCGGGTTTTCTTGAGTGACTCCGCCACGGTATGGTTAACGGCCTTAACGAGACCTTGCCGCTCCACTGCCGGGTGATGTCGTGGTGTTGCGGCAAAGGCCGTGGAAACAAACTGAAACAAAAATCTTCGCCTTTTGGCCCGAATCTTGGACAAACAAAGCGCATGGCCATTCCCAATCCCAACATCCTGGTCGTCGAAGACGACCGCGAAACCCGGACGTTGATTGCGAAATACCTGCGCAACAACGCCTGCAACGTCACCGCCGTGAGCGACGGCCGCGAGATGTCGCGCGCCATGGCCGATCACCGCGTCGACCTCATCATTCTCGACGTCATGCTGCCCGGCGAGGACGGCCTCAGCCTGTGCCGCAAGGTGCGCGCGGAGGCGCAGACGCCGATCATCATGCTGACCGCACGCGGCGAGGACATCGACCGCATCGTCGGCCTCGAGATGGGCGCGGACGACTATCTGGCGAAACCGTTCAACCCGCGCGAGCTGCTTGCCCGCATCAACGCGGTGCTGCGCCGCCAGGCGTCCGCACAAGCCGCAAGCTCGATCGAAGGCACCAGCACGCTCGACTTCGAGGGCTGGCGCATCGATCTGCGCTTGCGCGAGCTGCGCAATCCCGAAGGCGCGCGCGTCGCGGTGACCAGCGCCGAGTTCGATCTGCTGCGGACGTTCTGCGAGCGGCCCGGCCGCGTACTGTCGCGCGACAGCCTGCTCGACCTCACGCAGGGGCGCAACGCCGGCTCCTTCGAACGCTCGATCGACGTGCTGGTCAGCCGCATTCGCCGCAAGATCGAGCCCAACCCGGCCGATCCGACCATCATCAAGACGGTGCGCTCCGGCGGCTATCTGTTCACGCCAAGAACTGAAGCGGTAAGAACTGAAGCGGTAAGAACGGAAGCGGTCGCGGCAGCCTTGAGCATCTGACATGCGGCTTTTGGGGTTTTTCCATCTCAGGAGCATCAGCGGCCAGATCGCCGCGCTCGTCGTGGTGTCGATCGTCGCGCTTCATCTCATCATCACGGCGGGTTTTCTGATTACGCGGCCGGACCGCGCGGTAGCGCCGCCGGACAGCGAGCATGAACTGGCGAATGCCGCGCTGCTGCTGTCCGCGGCCGACGCGAGCGAGCGGCGGCGCCTTCTCGCCGACATCGCGCGCGCCTTTCCGGATCTGCGGGTCGAAGCGATCGCGCCCGGCTCCGTGACGCCCAGCGGCGACAGCGAAGGCCCGCATTTGCACGGCATGCGCCGCCATCTCGGTGAGGGCTACAAGATCGTCACGCTGGCTCCGAACGGCGGCTCGTCCCGGATCGGCATCCAGCTGCCTGACGGCACAACGATCGCTGGCCATGTTGAGCGGGGACGGCCGGGCTGGTTCTGGGGCAATCCCTGGATATCGACGCTGCTATCTGCCGTGATCAGCGTGACGCTGCTTGGCGTATGGGCCGCCCATGCGCTGGCCGCGCCGCTGTCGTCGTTTGCAAAGGCGGCCGAAAGCTTCAGCCTCGACGGCGCGGCCGACCCCCTGCCCGAGCGCGGCCCGGAGGAGATCCGCTCGGTCGCGCGCGCGCTAAACCGCATGCACGAGCGGATCGCGCGGCTGATATCGGACCGCACCAAGATGCTCGCGGCGATCAGCCACGATCTGCGCACACCGATCACGCGGCTGCGCCTGCGCGCCGAGTTCATCGAGGACGAAGGCAACCGCACGCGCATGCTGATCGATCTCGACCAGATGCGCTCGATGCTGGAATCCGTGCTGTCGCTCCTGCGCAACGACCGCAAGGTCGAGGCGGTGACGCTGGTCGACATCGCGAGCACGCTGCAGCTCATAGCCGACCAGTTCGGCGACATGGGCCATGTCGTGCACTATGACGGCCCGCTATCTGCGACCGCCGCAGCGCGGCCCGATGATCTGCATCGCGGCGTCACCAACCTCGTCGAGAACGCTGTGCGCTTCGGCGCCGAAGTGACGATCCGCCTCGACATATCGGGCACCAAACTCGTCATCGACGTCGAGGACGACGGTCCCGGCATTTCGGACGCGCGCAAGCAGGAGATGCTGGAGCCGTTCGTGCGCGGCGACGATGCGCGCACCATGGACGATTCCACCGGCTTCGGGCTGGGCCTGTCGATCGCCCGGGCGATCGCGGTCGCCCATGGCGGCGAGCTGTCGCTGCACGACCGCGAACCGCACGGGCTGATCGTGCGGATGCAATTGCCGGTGTGGCAACAGCCGCGGCTGGCGGCTTAAAGGCAGCGCTTTAGGCGGCGAGCGGCGGGTGCTCGAGGGCCGCCTCATCAAAGATCGCGATCGCCTCGAAGCGATAATTGCAGGCGTGGCATGTCCAGAGATAGGAGACGCGCCCCTCGCCCGGCTCGATCCAGTCCGGTTGCGGGATCGGCGTGCCGCATTGGGCACAGGGATTATGTCTGGGGATGTCTCCGATGTGTGCCTTCACCACGTTTGCTTTTGTCATGGCACCTCTCCCGATTTGCGCCGCTCTCATACTCGCTTTCGCGCCCGCACGCGAATAGACAGGCCCGCTGTCGCGAATGGCGGCTTCGTCTGCCTGACAACCCCTATGCCGGTCTTGCGTCGGAATGACGGCTCTGCGCTGCAAAATCGTAATCGGCGGCGTTTCGCCACATCATCGCCGCGTTCAAGAGTCCTAACGGTTCCAGTGCAGGTTACCCAAGGACCTCGGGGGATATCTGATGAAAATTTTACGTATTGCCGCGCTGCTCGCCGCCGGACTGATGTTGCCGCAGGCCGCATTCGCGGGCGAAGCGGAGTACGCCGAGATGGTCGCGGCCCATGCGCGCGCCAACGGCGTGCCGGAAGCGCTGGTGCACCGCGTGATCATGCGCGAGAGCCGCTATCAGCCCGGCCTGGTCGGTCATGGCGGCACCATCGGGCTGATGCAGATCAAGCTCGCGACCGCCCGCGGTGTCGGCTACACCGGCGATGCCGCAGGCCTGCGCGATCCCAACACCAACCTCACCTATGCCGTCAAATACCTCGCCGGCGCCTATCACGCCGCCAATGGCGATCACGCCCGAGCCGTGCGTTATTTCGCGGGCGGCTATTACTACGTCGCAAAGCGGCAGCGGCAGGAGGTCGTCCAGGTCGCCAATATGGGCGAGCCTTGGCTCGAGCCGAACGGCAATCCGCAGCCGATGTTCGGCACCGTACCGCACCGAAAGCTCGCCCAGCGCGTCGGCAACGCCCGGGCGCAGGCGCCCAGGTAGCTCTCCGTGTCCCGGACGCGCTGCAGCGTGCAACGCTGCTGCGCAGAGCCGGGACCCAGCCTACTCCCACAGCAATGGGCCCCGGCTCAGCAGCGCATCACTGCATGCTGCGCCGCCTCCGGGGCACGAGGAGTTCCCGCCAAACGCGTTGACACAGCCCGTCACTGGCATACATTAGAGCCGTTCCGAGGGGTGCTCCGAGGAGGAGCTGAGATACCGCTAAATGGGCCAACCGGCCCAGGACCGCGGTGACCCTTTGAACCTGATCCGGGTCATGCCGGCGAAGGGACAGGGATGTTGCAGACGACCAAACGACCGGATTCTTCGATATCCATCATCGGCGCAGGCATTGCGGGCGCCTGGCAGGCCTTGTTGTTCGCGCAGGCCGGCCACGCGGTCACCTTGCACGAGCGCGGTGACGCCGAAATGACCGATGCCACCAGCCATTGGGCCGGCGGCATGCTCGCGCCTTATTGCGAGGCGGAAGTTTCCGAGCCGATCATCTCCAGGCTCGGCCTGCGCTCGCTCGCCATCTGGCGGCGCGAGCTGCCTGACACCCCCTTCAACGGCTCGCTGGTCGTCGCCCATCCGCGCGAGCGCAACGATTTTGAGCGCTTTGCCCGGATGACCGAGGGCCATCGCCGGCTCGATGCCGCCAGTCTTGCCCAGCTCGAGCCGTCGCTCGAAGGCCGCTTCCGCGACGCGCTGTTCTTTCCGACCGAAGGCCATGTCGAGCCGCGCCGCGTGCTGCCGAAGCTGCACGAGCGCATCCGCGCCGCCGGCGGCACCATCAAGTTCGACAGCGACGTTTCCGCCGGGGATCTCGACGGCATCGTGATCGACTGCCGCGGCCTTTCTGCGCGCGAAGATCAGCCCGACTTGCGCGGCGTCAAGGGCGAGATGATCCTGATCGAGACGGACGAGGTGCAGCTTGCGCGCCCGGTGCGGCTGATCCATCCGCGCTGGCCGCTCTACGTGATCCCGCGAGAGCACAATCTGTTCATGCTGGGCGCGACCTCGATCGAGGCCGAGGACACCGGCGTCAGCGTGCGCTCGGCGCTGGAGCTGCTCGGCGCGGCCTATGCCGTGCATCCCGCCTTCGGCGAGGCCCGCATCGTCGAATTCGGCTCCGGCCTGCGTCCCGCTTTCCCCGACAATCTGCCGCGGATCGGCATTCGCGGCGGCAAGATCAGTGTGAACGGGCTCTACCGCCACGGATTCCTGATCGCGCCTGTTCTGGCCGAACTGACGCTCGCCTATATCGAGCGCGGCCAGATCGACAATGAGGTGATGCAATGCGCGTGATCGTCCAATGCTTGTGATCGTTAACGGCGAGCAGCGCGAGATAAACTCGGCCAGCGTCGACGCGCTGCTGAGCGAGCTCGACTACGAGGGCACCCATTTCGCGATCGCGCTGAACTACGACGTCGTGCCGAAAAGCCGCTGGGCCGAGACCCATCTTAAAGCCGGCGACGAGATCGAGATCATCACGCCCCGGCAGGGAGGATAATGGGGATGCGCTCGCTAAACACTCCGCTGTCATCGCCCGGCTTGACCGGGCGATCCAGTACGCCGCGACGTCTCGGTTCCAGCCGCGCGGCCGCGGCGTACTGGATCCCCGCCTTCGCGGGGATGACAGGGTCAATCGAGGAGACACCTCCCACATGGTGACCTTCTACGGCAAAACCTTCGCCTCCCGCCTGCTGATCGGCAGCGCGCTCTATCCTTCGCCTGCGATCATGCAGTCGGCGATCCGCGCCTCCGGCTCGAGCATCGTCACGGTGTCGCTGCGGCGCGAATCCGCCGGCGGCAAGAGCGGCGATGCGTTCTGGAAGCTGATCCGCGCGCTCGACGTGACCGTGCTGCCGAACACCGCCGGCTGCCGCAGCGTGCGCGAAGCGGTGACGACGGCAAAGCTCGCACGCGAATTGTTTGCGACGTCCTGGATCAAGCTCGAAGTGATCGCCGACAACGACACGCTGCAGCCCGACGTGGTCGGCCTGGTCGAGGCCGCCACCATCCTGATCAAGGACGGCTTCGAGGTGTTCCCCTATTGCACCGAAGATCTTTCGGTTGCGAACCGGCTGGTCGATGCCGGCTGCAAGGTGGTGATGCCGTGGGCCGCGCCGATCGGCAGCGCGAAAGGCATCACCAACCGCGACGCGCTAAAACTGATGCGCGAGCGGCTGCCCGACATCACGCTGGTGGTCGACGCCGGCATCGGCGCGCCGTCGCACGCGGCCGAGGCGCTCGAGCTCGGCTACGACGCCGTGCTGCTCAACACCGCCATTGCAAAAGCCGCCGATCCCGTCGCCATGGCCAACGCCTTCCGCCTTGGCGTCGACGCCGGCCGCACCGCATACGAAGCCGGGCTGATGAACGCCCGCGATTTCGCCTCCCCCTCCACCCCTGTCGTTGGGACCCCGTTCTGGCATGCCGTATCCTGATCCGTTCTATCCCGTCGTCGACAGCCTCGCCTGGGTCGAGCGCCTGACCAAGCTCGGGGTCGGCACCATCCAGCTGCGCGCGAAAGATCTCGACGATTCGCAGGCGCTGCAAATCGTCAGCGACGCGCTGGCGATCACGAACGGCACGCAAGCCAAGCTGGTCGTGAACGACTACTGGCGCGCGGCGATCGTCGCTGGTGCAAAATACCTGCATCTCGGCCAGGAGGATCTTGCGGACGCCGACCTCAAATCCATCCGCGAGGCCGGCCTGTCGCTCGGCGTCTCCACCCATGACGAGGCGGAGCTTGAGACCGCGCTCGCCGCCAAACCCGATTATGTCGCGCTGGGCCCGATCTTCTTTACCACGCTCAAATCGATGCGCTTCGCGCCGCAGGGCATTCCAAAAATCCCGGAGTGGAAGAAGCGGATCGGCCCCATCCCGCTGGTCGCGATCGGCGGCATCAAGTTCGAGCATGCCGCAGAGATCTTTGCGGCAGGCGCGGATTCCATCGCCGTCGTCAGCGACGTCACCCAGAATGCCGACCCGGATGCGCGGGTGCGGCAATGGCTCGGCCTATCCGCGGAGGCGGCGTGATGAGCCTCGCTCAGACTTTTCCCCGTCACCCCTGCGCAACGGCGGAGCCGTTGTCGCTGGAGGTGTGGCCGCTTCTTCGGCGGCCCTCGAAGGGCGACGGCCGGCTCCATCCTTCGAGGCTTGCAAGTGCTCGCACCTCAGGATGACGAACAGCACGCGACGACGCAAAACCATATTCAAAGGAGGATCCCATGAACATCCGCTCCAACCCTGAAAAAACCATCCCCGCCGTCACCACCGGCCCGCTGCCCTCGTCGCGAAAAATCTTCGCTTCGCCCGATGCCGCGCCTAATATCCGCGTGCCCTTGCGCGAGATCATCCTCTCTGAAGGCGCCGGCGAGCCGAACCTGCCGGTCTACGACACCTCGGGCCCCTACACCGACCCAAGCGTGACCATCGACGTCAACGCCGGCCTCGCGCGCGGCCGCAAGGCCTGGGTGCTGGAGCGCGGCGGCGTCGAGGAATATCAGGGCCGTCAGATCAAGCCGGAAGACAACGGCAGCGTCTCCACCGACAAGGCCGCGCGAGCCTTCAGCGCCTATCACCAGCCGCTGCGCGGCCTCGACGGCAACATGATCACGCAGCTCGAATTCGCCCGCGCCGGCATCATCACCAAGGAGATGATCTACGTCGCCGCGCGCGAAAATCTCGGCCGCAAAGAGCAGCTCGAGCGCGCCGAGGCAGCGCTCGCCGACGGCGAAAGCTTCGGCGCGGAAGTCCCCGCCTTCATCACCCCGGAGTTCGTGCGCAGCGAGATCGCGCGCGGCCGCGCCATCATTCCCTGCAACATCAACCACAGCGAGCTCGAGCCGATGATCATCGGCCGCAACTTCCTGACCAAGATCAACGCCAATATCGGCAACTCGGCCGTGACGTCGTCGGTCGAGGAAGAGGTCGAGAAGATGGTGTGGGCGATCCGCTGGGGCGCCGACACCGTGATGGACCTCTCGACGGGCCGCAACATCCACACCACCCGCGAATGGATTTTGCGCAACGCACCGGTGCCGATCGGCACCGTTCCGATTTATCAGGCGCTGGAGAAGTGCGACGGCGATCCGGTCAAGCTGACCTGGGAGCTCTACAAGGACACGCTGATCGAGCAGTGCGAGCAGGGCGTCGACTATTTCACCATCCACGCCGGCGTCCGCCTGCAGTACATTCACCTCACCGCCAACCGTGTCACCGGCATCGTGTCGCGCGGCGGCTCGATCATGGCGAAGTGGTGCCTGGCGCATCACAAGGAGAGCTTCCTCTACACCCATTTCGACGAGATCTGCGACCTCATGCGCAAGTATGACGTTTCGTTCTCGCTCGGCGACGGCCTGCGCCCGGGCTCGATCGCCGACGCCAATGACCGCGCGCAGTTCGCCGAACTCGAGACGCTCGGAGAACTCACCAAGATCGCGTGGGACAAGGGCTGCCAGGTCATGATCGAGGGCCCCGGCCACGTGCCGATGCACAAGATCAAGATCAACATGGACAAGCAGCTCAAGGAGTGCGGCGAAGCGCCGTTCTACACCCTCGGGCCCCTGACCACCGACATCGCGCCGGGCTATGACCACATCACCTCAGGGATAGGTGCGGCCATGATCGGCTGGTTCGGCTGCGCCATGCTCTGCTACGTCACGCCGAAGGAGCATCTCGGCCTGCCCGACCGCAACGACGTCAAGGTCGGCGTCATCACCTACAAGATCGCCGCCCACGCGTCCGATCTCGCCAAGGGCCACCCGGCCGCGCAGTTGCGCGACGACGCCCTCTCCCGCGCCCGTTTCGACTTCCGCTGGAGCGACCAGTTCAACCTCGGCCTCGATCCCGAGACCGCAAAGAACTTCCACGACGAGACCCTGCCGAAGGAAGCCCACAAGGTCGCGCATTTCTGCTCGATGTGCGGCCCAAAATTCTGCTCGATGAAGATAACGCAGGACGTGCGCGACTACGCCGCGACGCTGAACGATCCGAACGGCGTGGGGATGTCGATGAGCGGAACCGCCGAGGACGGCATGGCCAAGATGAGCGCGAAGTTCAAGGAGATGGGCGAGAACTTGTATCTGGATGCGGAGAAGGTGAAGGAGAGCAATCGGGTGTTGTGAGGGGGGCAATGCGACCCTTCAAGCTCTACTGGGTTGAGACGCCCTCCTCAGAGGAAAACTGCTTCGTTGCTGCGCGCTCAAAGCGCACAGCGGAGAAGTACGAAGAGGACGGGACGGGATTCGATTCTCATGATTGCGAAGCCACTCTCATCAGAGAGCTTGATGAGAGGTGGGTTTCTCAGTATTGCGATACGCAAGACGCTACGAAGGTCACTCCGTTCTATATTCAGCCTGAAGATGTCCATGAACTCGGGATCGCTTGGCGGATCGTTGAGGGCGACGAGGTCTTCGTCTACGGCGAAAATCATTTCGTCAAACAAGGCACCCTGAACTACTTCGCCTCTTTGGTGAAACGGCGCGACATTGTCGTCATCCGTTCAGTCGCCGACCTACTTGAGGCAATTAGAAAGGCTTCGACCCAGAGAGATTGGATTTTTCGAGGCCATAGCTCAGCGTTCTGGAGCCTCAAGGCCGGAGTGCATCGGTTTTCGGACACTACTACTTCCGACTCCGAACAATTAGTTGGGAGAGAACGGTGGTTCCTCGATGAATTTAAGCGGCGGGCGCGCGCCTTCTTGCCCTCACCTCCAACCTCTGACTGGGAGTGGCTAGTTCTATCTCAGCATTTTGGCCTCCCTACCCGATTATTGGATTGGACCGAGAATCCTCTTGTTTCTTTGTTCTTCGCCGTTCGCGACTAGCATGAAACGGCTAACGATGGAATGATTTACGCTTATCATCACGGCGCAAAAGCAATTGATCTTTCATCGACCAGCGATCCCTTTACGTTGGACCAGATCGAGCTCGTCAGACCGCCACATCTCGATCAAAGAGTCATCGTCCAACAATCCGTGTTCACTGCCGAACCGCCACTGTACGACCGAGGCGGCAGTGAAGACTCAGATTTACGATACTGGTACGTGTCGGTTCGACACAAAGCCAGTATTCGGACCGACCTTGCTAAGCTAGGTATTTCCGAGAGTTCGATGTTTCCCGGCCTTCCTTCACTTGCCTCGCAAATCAAAGAAGAATTTCTGTTAAGTAGGCCCAAGGCGAACGGGGGACGAAAGAGATGGACTGATGTCATCAAAAAGAAGGATGAAGAAAGCATCGAACCAACAGAGCCGTCGGAATAATGGCTGCCACCTGTGATTTGCCTAAGATCTCCCCCCACCGCCTCCCCGACCAGCTCCTTCCCAACCTCCGCCTCGTCTTCGTCGGCACCGCCGCCAGCACCCGCTCGGCCGAACTCGGGCACTACTACGGCCATCCCGGCAATCGCTTCTGGCGTGCGATCCATGAGGCCGGCATCACGCCGCGGCGCTATCAGCCGGGCGAGTTCGCCGCGCTGCTTGAGCTCGGGATCGGCTTCACCGATCTCTCCAAGTCGGGCGCCGGAATGGATCATCAGATCGAGGCCGCATCGATCGACGTGCCGGCGTTCAGGGCCAAGATCGAGAAATATCGGCCGATGACCATCGCGTTCACGAGCAAGAAGGCTGCGAGCTTGTTTTATGGCAGGCCGTCCAGCGTGATTTCGCTGGGGCGGCAGCAGCGGGATGTGTTTCCGGCGGAGGTGTTCGTGCTGCCCTCGCCTTCTGGCGCTGCGTCTGGGCATTGGACGCTGGAGCCGTGGCGCGAGCTTGCGGCGTGGGTCGCTGCACCAGACGCCCAACACCCACCGACCTCATCCTGAGGAGCCTGCGAAGCAGGCGTCTCGAAGGATCGCCGCGGGCGAGATGCGGACCTGCATGGTTCGAGACGGCGCTTCGCGCCTCCTCACCATGAGGGTTTGGCTTCGCATACGTCCCAGAAATCGAGATAGTCTGTCGGAAACTGTCCCCGCCGTTCGTCCTCTGGAAGCAAAATCTAAACCAAGCGGCGCACCGCCGCACCATCGTCATTGCGAGGAACTCCTGCGACGAAGCAATCCAGACTGTCTCCGCGGTGGCAATCTGGATTGCTTCGCTGCGCTCGCAATGACGACGAATGGAGACCTCAAATGCCCCCCACCATCACCGCCTTCGAAAGCTCGCCCGACCGCGGCAAGGGGCAGGCGCGTGACATGCGTGTTCGCTGGGCGCTCGAAGAAGTGGGTCAGCCCTACGACGTGCGACTGGTTTCGTTCAAAGCGATGAAAGAGTCGGCGCATCGCACGCTGCATCCGTTCGGGCAGATCCCGACCTATGAGGACGGCGATCTCACGCTGTTCGAATCCGGCGCCATCGTGCTCCATATTGCCGACCGCCATGCCGGGCTGCTGCCGGAGGATGCAAACGCCCGGGCGCGCGCGATCGCGTGGATGTTTGCCGCGCTGAGCACGCTGGAGCCGCCGATCGTCGAGCTCGGGATGGCCATGCTGTTCGAGCGCGACAAGAGCTGGTACGCGGAGCGCCTGCCGGTCCTGAAGGATCGCGTCCGCGTCAGGCTCGGCGAATTGTCCCGTCGCCTCGGCGATGCCGATTGGCTCGACGGCGCATTCAGCGCCGGCGATCTCATGATGGTGACGGTGCTGCGCCGGTTGAACGCCTCGGGCCTACTGGACGAATATCCCGGCATCGCCACCTATGTCGCCCGCGGCGAAGCGCGGCCGGCCTTCAGGCGCGCTTTCGACGCTCAACTGGCGGTTTTCATCGCCGGATCGAAGGGTTCGTAGGGGCGGTTGGCGCTCTAAAGATCGAAATTGGTCGGCAGCATCACCACGTCACGAATTGTCATGCCGCGCGGCCGCGTCAACATGAACATCACGACGTCAGCCACTTCGCTGGCCTCCAGCAGGCTTCCCGATTCCCTGGCTTCCTTCAGCTTCTCCGGCGGCCAGTCCGCGAGCAGTGCGCTGACAACCGGGCCGGGCGAGATCGAGCCGACGCGGATGCCGTCCTTGAAGACCTGGCGCCGCACCGTCTGGACAAAGCAGTTGATCGCCCATTTGGACGATGCATAGACCGGCTCCCACGGCGTCGGAAAATGCGCCGCCAGCGAACTCGTGACGATGATGTCGCCGGTCCGGCGCGCGATCATGTGCGGCAGCACGTCGTGCACGTTTTTCATCACGACGTTGATATTCAGGTTCAGCATCCGGTCGACCGCCATGGTGTCGGCATCGACCAGATCGCCACCGACATAGGTGCCCGCATTCGCATGCAGGATGTCGAGCTGGCCGGCCTTCTCCAGAACGCGCGGCAGCAGCGTTGCGCAATCCTTTGGGTCCAGCAGGTCGACGAGCAGCGGGATCACTGCGTCGCCATGCTTGTCGCCGAGCGCCTTCAGCGCGGCCTCGTCGCGGTCGACCATCACCACGCGCGCGCCCGCGGCCAACATCGCCTCGGTGCTGGCCAATCCGATGCCCGACGCGGCGCCGGTCACGGCCGCAACCTTGCCTTGCAAGTCTCTCGCCATAGGGATCCCCATCTTGCCGAGGTCACCAGGATCCGGAGTATAGCGATCCGTGGCGGCGTTGTCGGGGACAAACCGGCGACGATGCCATCGTCCGCCGAAGGAGGCGGCGCACAAAGCGCGGGACTGTTGCAAGCCCGTCACCGCGGCGATACGACTCAACTCGAGGAGCATCCCATGCTGACCCTCTATTCCTATCCAGACCTGTTCGGCGTCGCCGACAACAACGGCTACGGCCTCAAGGTCTATGCCTTCCTGAAGCTCGCGGGCGTACCGTTCGTGCATGAGCACGTGTTCGACGCCTCCGCCGCGCCGCGCGGGCAGCTGCCCTATATCGTGGACGACGGCGAGACGATCGGCGACAGCGAGACCATCATCGCGCACGCGATCGCGAAGTACCGCCTCACCATCGATGCAGCGCTAACTGCGGAGCAGAGGCGGACCAATCATCTCGTCACGCGCATGCTCGACGATCTCTACTGGGTGATGTCGTATTCGCGCTGGAAGGACGAGCGCTATTATCCGGCGTTTCGCGACGCCTTCATCGCGCAGCACAAGCAGATCGACGCGACAGGATTCGAGAAGGCGAAGGCGTATAATTCGCAGCGCTATCATTTCCAGGGCATCGGCCGCTATACGCCCGAGCAGGCTTACGCGCGGGGGCTCGCCGATCTGCAGGTGCTGGCCGAGATCGTGCCGGCGACCGGCTTCGTGCATGGCGAGCGACCGACCAGCATCGATGCCGGCATCTACGGCTTCATCGCCAACATCTATTACTTCCCAATCCCGACGCCGCTGAAGGCGTTCGTCGATCCGCACACAAATCTCGTCGCGCATTGCGGGCGGATTCATGCGGCGGTGACGCCGCAACCACAGACCTCATCCTGAGGAGATCGCGAAGCGATCGTCTCGAAGGATGGCCGCGGGCGAGACGGGCCCGCATGGTTCGAGACGGCGCTACGCGCCTCCTCACCATGAGGGTCTAACACCGCAATGAGGGGCACGGTGCTTGCGCGCCTTTGCCCCCTCTACACGCCCTACCGCATCGTGATCGCGAGCCCGCTCAGATCGGCATTCGCCATCAGGCCTACCTGTGTGCCGGACAGCTCGAGCACGGCGCCCTTCTGGTTGGTCAGCACGATGGCGCGGGCGCCGCGGCCGATCGCGATGCCCGCACCGGCGGCGCCGTAGACGCCGGCGATGTCGGAGGGCCGGTTGATGTTGGAGACGCGGCCGCGCAGCACGGTCTTGGAGCCGCCGAAGACCAGGCCGTAATCGAGCCCGCCGGTCGAGAGCGAATAGGAGCGGCCGCGGAAGCTCAGCACGCCCGAGCCGCCGGACCCGCCGATGATCCAGCCCGCCTTGTAGATCGTCAGCACCACGGTGCCGCCGTCGGCCAGCGCCGAGGTCGAGAGGCCGGCCAGCGCTGCAATGCCGAGCAGCGCGGCGCGGAAGGCGGATGCGATCTTCATGGAGGTCTCCGGGGGCTATTTTTCAAGGAGGGAATCGAATCAGACGCGGCGAATGTATCCGATGCATCGCGGCGGCAACATGATGGGGTGGGCGTGAATCGCGGTCTGTAGCACACGCTCAACTGTCATCGTCCGGCTTGACCGGACGATCCAGTATTCCAGAGATCGCGGTGGGATACCGAGACGCCGCGGCGTACTGGATGCCCCGGTCGAGCCGGGGCATGACGGCGGAGTTTGGCGCGACCAGGCACCACTGCCATCATGCCATTCTGCCCCTGTTTTGCCCGACGGAGCAAATGAATATTTTGCTTTTCCGAAACAAAAAGATCAACGATTTCTGCTTGATGCCTACTGTGCATAGGGTTGTTTTCGCGTTTTTTGTTGGAGCGGGCCCGACCTGCCGCTACGCTTACCGCCTCCAGCTGTCCATTCGAGGTGATCCATGCCGATCCAGCATTTCGCACCCCCGTCGCACGTCAAGGCTCCGCCGCTGTCCTTTGCCACGCGCGCCGGTGATCTCCTGTTCGTCTCCGGCATTCCCGGCTTCGACGCCGGCGGCGCGCTGCCCGACGGCTTCGAGGCGCAGTTCGCCAACGTCGTCGTCAACATCAAGCGCGTGCTGGAGGAGGCCGGCGCCGGCGTCCGCGATCTCGTCAAGGTCAACGTGCTCCTGACCCGCGCCTCCGACGTCGCCGCCATGAACGCGCTCTACGCCGGCGCCTTCGGCCCACCACCCTACCCCGCCCGCACCACCTGCGTGGTCCAGGCGCTGCCCGATCCGAAGATGCTGATCGAGATCGAGGCGGTGGCGTCGCTGGCCAAGGGGTAATCAAGCGACAGTCAAGGAATAAGGGTCGACCGAACAACCGGCGAACGGCTGACATATCCGTGAACGGTCAGCGCCCCGCTTGCCAGCCGCGCAGATTTGCCGCACCAGTTTCCTTCTCACGTTCCCATCAGGAGATATTTCATGCGTCGCGTTCTCGCCCTCTGTGCCGTTGCCGGCATCGCCACCTCCGTGTTCGCCGTGCCGGCCTCTGCCGCGGTCGGCTATTACGTGATCCGCTGGGACAACACCGGCATCTGCCAGGTCTGGAACGAGGACCTCAAGTACAAGCCGTTCCAGTGGGGTGTCTCGACCTACAAGGTCGTCAGCAAGCCGCTCCCGACCTTCACGGCCGCCTCGGACCTCCAGATCAAGCTGCGCGCGGAGCGCCGCTGCACGCTCTGAGCCTTACACGACAGATCATATTTTGAGGGCGGATTGCGCAAGCGGTCCGCCCTTTTCTTTTTGGACGCGCCGCTGGTTTTCGGCCGAAGTCACGCATTTTCCGCGCACGCGCTTTGAACCTGGCCACCTGGCGGAACTACTCACATCTTGTCCGGGGCGCGCCCCCCCAAAAAGCGTCTCGCACCACCCCTCCCCAGCAAGGATGCGATGCTAGCATCCTTGCCCGCTCGTTTTTTTACCTCGTGGCTTTGGAGCCAATCGATGCGCGCACCGGCGACAACAACGATTCTCGCCGCATCGCTCCTGCTCGCTGCAACGGCGTACGCGCAGGCCCCGCAATCCTTTCGCGTGATCTCGCCAATCTTCGGCCAGCTGGTCAGCTTCGCGATGCCGTCGAATTTTTCCGCGGTGTTCGAGAACACCGCGGACGGCCACTACATCCGCGAGGCGGTGCTGAAGGGCGAGACGCCGGAACGCTGGACCGAGATGATCACCGTGACAGGCGAGAAGGGCATGACGCTCACTCCAGGTTCATCGCCGGAGAAATTCGCGGGCTCGATCGCAGGCGGTTTCAAATCCGCCTGCCCCGACAGCTTTGCGGCAAGACCGCTCGGCACCACCACGTTCGGCCGCTTCGAAGGTTTCGTCGCCGTGATCGGCTGCGGCCGCGTCGACAGCGGCCCGACCCGGCACAGCGAGACCGCGCTCCTGGTCACCTTGAAGGGTACGACCGACTATTACACCATCCAGTGGGCCGAGCGCGGCCCCGAAAGCGACGAGCCGCCCGTGAACGACGACCGCTGGCAGGCGCGTTTGCGCGCACTCAGCCCCATCGAGCTCTGCCCGATCGTAGCGGGCGAAGCCGCGCCCTATCCGAGCTGCGTGAACAAGAGCTGAGCTCTCACGCGTCCTTGTACGCGCGGGGATGGATCAGGACATCGCGCGCGGCGGCGAGGTCGATGAAGGCTTCGGCGCTGCCGCCCTGGTCGGGGTGCATGCCCTTGGCCGCGCGGCGATAGGCCTGGTTGATGTCCTCGCAGGTGAGCTGCACGGCGAGCGGCAGGCCGAGCACCTTGCGGGCGCGATCCTCGCTGGACAGTTTTTTCGGCATGGCGTTGCGGCGGCCGAAGCGCGGCGCGGTGAGATCATGAACGACCTCGAGGACCACGCCGATGCGCCGCTGGGCCGCCAGCGTGACGCTGTGATCGTCATTGTCCACGGCCTGGCGCAGCACCGGCAGCGCCTGCTCGGCGGCCAGGCGCAGCATGGTATCGGTGCTCATCCGCACGATCTCGGCGACGAGCCGGCCCGCCTCGGCCCAATCGGCGCCTTGCGACGACCGCAGGCGTTCGAGTGCGAGTTTCCAGGATTCAAGCCGTTCCATCATGCGCGCAACGTTTAGCAATGAAGATCAGTATGCCAAGGCCGCCGTTTCCGACCCCTTAATTTCGGGTTAGCCTTTCATGAAACTTAGAAGCGAAATCGGGAGGAAATTGTCATGGCATTGCTCGCTAACCATATCGCCGTCGTCACGGGCGCCGGTTCCGGCATTGGCCGGGCAATCGCGGAAGGCTACGCACGCGAAGGCGCGCGGATCGTGCTGCTCGACGTCAACGCCGACACGGTCGCGGAAGCCGCCGAGGGAATCCGCAAGGCCGGCGGCAAGGCGGAGAGCTTTGCGCTCGACGTGACCAAGCGCGACGACTGTTTTGCGCTCGCCAAGCAGGTCGCCGACAAGGTTGGGCAGGTCTCGATCCTCGTCAACAATGCCGGCATCACCCGCCGCAATGCCTTCACCGCGGAGCCGGAGACAGTGGCGAAGGACTGGAACGACATCATCTCGCTCAACCTCAACGGCGTCTTCAACATGACGCAGGCGTTCCTCAGCCCGTTGCGCGCAGCTAAGGGTCGCATCGTCAATATCGGCTCGATCCAGTCCTTCGTGCATCTGCGCACGCCGAGTTCGGCGGCCTACACCACCTCGAAGCACGGCGTGCTCGGCTTCACCAAGGCGCTCGCGGTCGAGCTCGGCAAGGAGGGCGTGCGCGTCAATGCGATCGGGCCGGGCTTCATCGAGACCAACATCAACGCCAATGTGCGCGCGACGAATCCGGCGCTGGTGCAGGCCTTCGTCGATCACACCCCGCTGGCGCGCACCGGCAAGCCCGAGGACATCGTGGGCCCCGCGATCTTTCTCGCGTCGGATATGTCGGCCTACGTCACGGGAACGATCGTGATGGTGGACGGCGGATACCGGACGGTGTGAGCGGGGCGAGATATGCCCGCATCACGATGCATCTCGCGCCAATCGCGGCGCCTTCGCGGCAATCCTGAGGTCAATTGGTGCGATCGCCCCGCAGTTAACCTTTCATTAACCAAACCCGCCCACCGTAGATCTACGGCTTGGGGGTCGTTGGTTCTCGATCCGCTTCCAAAGATGGAAGCGGGCGTCGATCGGGAGGTGTTTTGATGACCACTGTTCATGTCGCTACGTCCGAACCGGGCGCGCAATTCCTTGCCCCGAACCAGATCGTTCCGCTGCTGATCGGCGCGACCGTCGACGAGGTCGAGCGTGAGCTCGTGCTCCAGACACTCGCGCGCTGCAACGGCAACCGGACGCGCGCGTCGCGCGTGCTCGGCCTGTCGGTGCGCACGTTGCGCAACAAGATCAGGATCTATGCCGCCTCCGGCATCGAGGTCCCTGCCTATCACGACTAGCGCGTGACGTGCAGCCGATTGATGTTGATCAAACCCTGCGCAATGCCGGGCGGAATTGCCGCTGCCGTCAAAGGCCGCTAAGTAGCCGGCTTCCGCAGAGGGAGCAGTGGCGTGGCAGACGAACAAAAACGGCAGGGACCGCGCGGACGTCAGGGCGAACCGGGACGGCCGGGACCACAGGGTCATCCAGGCAAGCGGGGACCGGACGGCGCGCGCGGCAAGCCCGGGCCAGAGGGCAAGCCGGGCCCGATCGGAAAGGCCGGACCGCTGGGCAAGCCCGGCCCGCAAGGCAAGCAGGGCGAAGCCGGCCCGCGCGGGGCAGCCGGCGCGCAGGGATCAGCCGGCCCACAAGGCCCCGCCGGCCCGCAGGGCCCGCGTGGTGAAGCCGGGCCTCCGGGCCAATTGCCGTCGATCGAACAAGTGTTGCCGTGGCTCGATCAGCTTTTCGACGCCTGGGACGAACGCCGCCGCCAGCGCGAGCATGAAGCTGCCGAGCGCGAGGCGCTGGAGGCCGCCGTGCAGGAGGTCGACGACGTGCCCCTCGATGACGGGGACGACGGCAGCGAAGGCGATGATCACAGGAAGAAGAAGAAAAAGAAGAAGCACGGCCACAAGGACTGACAGACGAATCTATTTCGTCCCGTTCTCGCGTCGCGGCAGCATGCCCATGCGCTCGAACTGCCAGCGCATGGCGCGGTACCAGAGATAGCCGACTGCTGCGCCGCAGAAGGCGAGGACTACGATGCTCGCGCTCGAGGACGAGCCGCTCCACCACGTCATCCACGCGGTCCACAGCAGCGTGAAAACGATGGCACCTGCTTTCAGCGGAAGAAGGGGGCGGCTCATGGTCGTGCTCCGGGGTATCAAAAGCCCGGCGAACATCATCGCGCGTTGAAACCGCTTTCACCGTGAGGCAGATCACGGAACGACGTTCGAGGCCGCCTAACCGAAACGCAGCCGCGAGCGTTCCTTCGCCTTGTCCGCCTCGACTTCCCGATCGCGCGCCGGCGCATGAGTGTGCAGCGACGTCAGGAGTTTTCGCGCGACCTCCGAGACCTCCGCCACGGCGCGGTCGAAGGCCGCCTCATTGGCCTGCGACGGCTTATTGAAGCCGGACAGTTTTCGCACGAACTGGATCGCACTGGCGTGGATCTCATCCTCCGTCGCCGGCGGCTCGAAATTGAACAGCGTCTTGATGTTGCGGCACATGCAGTCTCTCCTGATGCTTCCCTTGAAGACGATCGACGACAGCGAAATCCTACATCCTTCCGGACAGTTCTGCTAAGTTCCGCCGCAACGCGGCCGCCGACCATGAGCCGCATGGGGAAATCGACATGAAAGCTTCTTGCGCGGCGCTGTCAGCCATCCTGTTGTCCGTCTCGTTGTCGGCCATCTCGACATCCGCATTGGCGGCCGATTATCCCGCGCCGAAGCAGGGCGACTGGATCGCCAGGGATTTCAAATTCCACACCGGCGAGACCATGCCGGAGCTGAAGCTGCACTACACCACCGTCGGCGAGCCCTCGGGCCAGCCGGTACTGGTGCTGCACGGCACCGGCGGCTCGGGCGCGAGCATGCTGTCGCCCGCCTTTGCCGGCGAGCTGTTCGGCGCGGGGCAGCCACTCGATGCCTCCAAATATTACATCATCATCCCCGACAATATCGGCCATGGCAAATCGTCAAAACCGTCCGACGGAATGAAGACGAGCTTTCCGAAATACGATTACGACGACATGGTCGAGGCGCAGTATCGCCTGGTGACGGAAGGGCTCGGGGTCAAGCACCTGCGGCTCGTCATCGGTAATTAATTGGGCGGCATGCAGACCTGGATGTGGGGTGAGAAATATCCGAAGGCGATGGACGCGCTGGTGCCGATGGCCTCGCAGCCGACCGAGATGGCGTCGCGCAACTGGATGCTGCGGCGGATCATGCTCGACACCATCCGCAGCGATCCCGACTACAATGGCGGCAGCTATACCGGCCAGCCGCGCATGATGAAATACGCGATCGCCGCCTACGGCATCGCGAGCATTGGCGGCACGCTGGCCTATCAATCGCAAGCGCCGACGGCAGCCAAGGCCGACAAGATCGTCGACGATCGGCTGGCCATGCCGAACGCGGCAGATGCCAACGACTTCCTCTACCAGTGGGAGTCCTCGCATGACTACAATGCCGGCGAGAAGCTGGAGCAGATCGAGGCCTCGCTGCTGCTGATCAATTCTGCCGACGACGAGCGCAACCCGCCCGAGACCGGCATCACGGACTCTGCGATGAAGCGGGTCAAGAATGGGCGTCTCTACCTGATTCCAGGGAGCACCGAGACGCGCGGCCACGGCACCACGGGCAACGCAAAATTCTACAGCGAGCAGGTCCGGCAGTTTCTACAAACCGCGCCGCAGCGGACGATGTAGGATTGCCAGGCTCGCAGCCATATCGCGATGCATCATATGCGGCGCCTCGACGCCGCATACTATTTGAGCATGCAATGCGCTGACAGCTCGGGCTTAATCGCATCAACGATACGAATCGACGCGCGGGACAATCGCGCGCCAATGGCACGACACGCGATGAGGAGGATCGCATGCACAGGCTCGTACTGTGCGTTTGGCTGGCGGTGCTGACGAGCGCCGCGTTCGCGTTCGACAACGGGCAATATGATCACGTCCCGCCCGACGTCCGCGCCTGGTTCAAGAGTGTGATCGCACCGAACGGCGTGCCCTGCTGCGACGTCTCCGACGGCCATCGCACGGAGTACGATGTGCGCAGCGGCGCCTATTGGGTGCCGATCGAGGGACAATGGATGCAGGTGCCCGAGCGCGCCATCATCCGCGACCGCGGCAATCCGGTCGGCCAGGCCGTGGTGTGGTACGTCCACCACCGCGGCGCCATCATCATCAGCTGCTTCGTGCCGGCGGATGCGGTGTAGCAGACGGCAGACCCGAATTTCATTGGCTGGAAATGGTCCAATCAGATAGTTTGACGCGAAGCTGAAGCGGAGGCACGCCGTTGACCGATCTTTGCGCCGAAGACCTTGCCACCATCTATGCCCAGCCGAGCCCGCGCGTGATCGCGAAAGCGCGCCCCGCGATCGATACGCACGCGAAGAAATTCATCGAGATGTCGCCGTTCTGCGTGCTCGCGACATCGGGCGTGGACGGCAGCGTCGATGCCTCACCACGCGGCGGCGGCGTTGGCTTCGTCCACGTCGCCGGCCCCAACCAGCTGCTGATGCCTGATCGTTCCGGCAACAACCGCATCGACAGTTTTCGGAACGTCGTCGAGGGCTCGGGCTTCGTGCATCTGTTGTTCTTCGTCCCCGGCATCGACGAGACGCTGCGCGTCGGCGGCCGCGGCACACTGTCCGCCGATCCGGACCTGCTCGCCTCGATGGTGGAATTCGGCAAGCCGCCGCGCGCGGTGCTGAACGTCGCCGTCAGCGAAGTCTATTTCCACTGCGGCAAGGCACTGATGCGCTCGAAGCTGTGGTCATCCGAGAAGGTGCCGCGCTCGGTGATGCCGAGCATCGTCGAGGTGGTCCATGAGCAGACCGGCCTTGGTGAGCCGCAGAGTCAGGAGATCGTGGAAGAGCTCTACAAGACGCAGTTGTAGTTGGCGTCCTAAACTGTCGCCCCGGCCTGGTGCGCAATTGCGAACCAGGCCGACACGAAACCTTGTGGCAGCGCTAACGCGCCAGACTAATGCCCCTCGCCCTCGAGCCCGCCGACGTGCTTCTGGGTGTAGAGTTCGAGGCCGATGCGGCCGATCAAATCTAGCTGGGTCTCGAGGAAGTCGATGTGGTGCTCCTCGTCGCTCATCAGCTTCTCGAACAGGTCACGCGTGACGTAGTCCTTGACGCTGTGGCAATAGGTTGCCGCTTCCTGATAGAGCGCGCGCGCGCTCATCTCGGCGGCGAGATCGCAATCGATGATCTCCTTGACGTTCTGGCCGATGCGCAAGGGATCGAGCACCTGCATGTTCGGAAAGCCGTCGAAGAACAGGATGCGCTCGGTGAGCTTGTCGGCGTGCTCCATCTCCTCGATGGACTCCTTGCGCCAGACCTTGGCCATGTCCCGCAGCCCCCAATTGTCGAGGAAGCGATAGTGGAGCCAGTACTGGTTGATCGCAGTCAGTTCGTGACGCAGTGCCTTGTTGAGATAGTCGATAACTTTTGCGTCGCCCTGCATGATGCACTCCAGATCTTGCGTCCAAATCGGCTCTGCACCGAATTTAGAATGCTTCTAAATGAGTTTAAGGACGGGGGCAACCGGCTACGGGGACGCAGCCGGGATAAAGCTCAGCCGAGGTTGCGGAAGTTTTCAGCAGGCCGCGAGGGCAAACTGGGCGGGCCCGGCCGTCTCGTCGTTGGCGGCCACGGTGTGGTTGTGGGGGCAGCCGGAGCAGCAGGACTTGGCACACGGGCCGAGCGCTTCGTCGATGATGGTCTTGATCGTCCGCGCGCAGCGGCCGCATTCGGCGCTACAGCCGAGACACCCATAAACCTGCTTGGCATGGCGCATGGCGTCGTCGGACTCGGCGACGGCGGCGCGGATGTCGTCATCGCTTAGCACGTTACAGGAACAAACGATCATGGAAGCGGCAGGCCCTTCGGTGATGCGCCATCATCGATATTTAAGAGGCCGTCCGGATGCAAAAGGAAAAAGCGGTATTTGAAGCTATTCCAAACTGGCGCGGAAGCAGCCTAGAGCGACTCTAAAATGGGGTGTTGCGCTGGATCAATTTCGCGACGGACCTAGTCGCCCCCGCCCCCACCACCATCGCCTCCGCCTCCGCCTCCGCCTCCGCCTTCGCCTTCGCCTTCGCAATCCCGTCGCCCCTGGCGAGGGTGCCGTTCATTGATCATTCAAACGAAGTATGGAACCTTGCCCCTCAAAGAGTTCCCGCGTGTTTGTTCGAAAGGTCCAAGCCAATGAAGAAGTCGCTCCTGGCCATCGCTGCCACCGCTGTGGCCCTTACCGCCGGTACACCCGCCCATGCGCAGCGCGGCGTTGCTGCGGGCGTGGCGGCCGGAATCATCGGCGGCGCCATTGTTGGGGGCGCATTGGCCTCCCCGTATAATTACGGACCTGGCCCGGGTTACGGATATGGTCCGGGCTACGGCCCCGGTTACTACCCGCCCCGCTATTACGCGCCGGGTCCTGGCTATGTCGCCGACGACTATTACGGCAACGGCTGCGTCTGGCAGAAGCAGCGCTTCTGGGACGGTTATGCGTGGCGCGCCCGCCGCGTCAGAGTCTGTGGCTGAGTCGCGCCAAGCCGTTTCATTCCGGATGCGCCGTTCATCTCGGGGCCTGAAAAAGACCGCTTTTTCTCGTCACAGCTCCGTGTGCGTTTACCGCGGATTGACCATTTGCGCGCTTCCTAGCTGCAAGGCCAATTCCATCAGAGTCTGCGTGAACCTTTGAACCCCGGACGCTCCTAACAAGGTGCGTCCATCTCTCAGGAGAGCCAAGAGCATGAAGAAGACTTTAGTTGCCGCCCTCGCGGTTGCGACGATCGCCGGTTCGCTGGTGACTGCCACTCCGTCGGCCCAGGCCCGTGAAGGCGTCGGCGTCGGCATCGCAGCCGGCCTGATCGGCGGCGCCATCGTCGGCGGCGCCATCGCGTCGAGCCGTCCGGCCTATGGCGGTCCGGTATACGTGGCCGAGCCCGGCCCGCCGCCCCCGCCCTGCTACTGGCAGCGTCAGCGTTATTGGGACGGCTACGGCTGGGCCGTCCGCCCGGTTCGCGTTTGCTACTGATCTGATCGCATGGCGCTCATAAGCGCCGCGATCAAAGCCCGGCCGAGCATCTCGGCCGGGCTTTTTCTTTGAGCCAGAGGACCGAGACCCGCTATCGCGCCGCCTCGATCGAGCGCAGCACCTCTTCGCTCGGCCAGCAATCGACCTTGAGGCCTGCGGACTTTTGATAGGCACCAAGCGCGGCGCGCGTCTGCATGCCGGCCTTGCCGTCGATCTTGTCCTTGTAGAGCCCGACGCGCGTCAGCCCGCGCTGCATGGTCTCGACGTCCTTGGTACGCAATTGCTTCGAGGCCGACCACGGCGTCGCGAACGGCTGCGGGCTCGTCATGCGGTCGCTGAGATGGCCGACGAACAGCACGTAGAGATCGGAGAAATTGTATTCCTTGATGACGAAGTAGTTCTTCGTGGTCAGGAAGGACGGGCCGTAGATGCCTTCCGGTTGCAGCAGCGAGGCCGGCTGTGTCTGCTCGGCGGCACTGAGCTTTTGTCCCCGCACCGGCACAAAGCCTTCGCGCAGCCACTGGCCGATCGGCTTCGTCATCTCGGGCACACCGCTGGTGCAATCGACCTTGGCAGGCGCCTGCACTTCGTAAGCCCAGCGCACGCCGCTCTGCCAACCCTTGTTGACAAGCTGCTGCGCGGCGGATGCGAGCGCATCCGGCACCGAGTGCCAGATGTCGATGCGGCCGTCACGGTCGAAATGGACGCCGTGCTTGTAATATTCGGACGGCAGGAATTGCGTGAGGCCCGTGGCGCCGGCCCAGGACGAGCGCATGTCCTTGCGTGTCACAACGCCGTCGCCGAGGATTTTCAGCGAGAGGATGAACTCGTTGCGATAGGTGTCCTTGCGGCGGCCGACATAGGCCTGCGTCGCCAGCACGCGCACGAGATCGTAAGGCAGCGTGTAGCGGCCATAGTCGGTCTCGCGGCCCCAGATCGCCAGCATGACGGTGGCGGGCACGCCGGAGTTTTTCTCGATCTCGGTCAGCGCCGGCCGATATTTTTGCAGCAGAAGCTGCCCCTCGCCCGCGAGCCGCGCGATCGAGGCTTCCCTGACGTAGTCGCCCGGCACCTGCACGAACTCGGCCTGCGACGGCGCCCCCGTTGCGGGCCGTCCCGGCAGGATCAGATCGGGCAGCTTGTAGTCAGGCTCGAGCCCGCGCGTCTCTCGCTCGAACGTCGCGCGCGACACGCCGGCGGCCTGCGCTTCCGGCCAGAGCGAGGCGATGAACTGCGTGAAGGCGGCGTCGGCGGCGCGGGCGGGCGGCAGGCTACAGGTGATGGTGATCACCGCAGCTATGAGCGCCCGCCGCATCATACCGAAATCACCGCGTCAGCTTCTTGTACTTCACGCGATGCGGGATGATGCTGTCCTGGCCGAGCCGGCGCATCTTGTCCTTTTCGTAATCCTGGAAGTTGCCCTCGAACCATTCGACGTGACTGTCGCCTTCGAAGGCCAGGATGTGGGTCGCGATGCGGTCGAGGAACCAGCGATCATGGCTGATGATGACGGCGCAGCCGGCGAAATCCTCCAGGGCTTCTTCGAGCGCGCGCAGCGTGTCGACGTCGAGATCATTGGTCGGTTCGTCGAGCAGCAGCACGTTCGAGCCGGATTTCAGCATTTTCGCAAGATGCACGCGGTTGCGTTCACCGCCTGAGAGCGCGCCGACCTTCTTCTGCTGATCGGCGCCCTTGAAGTTAAACGAAGAGCAATAACCGCGTGAATTGACTTCCCTCTTGCCGAGCAGGATCAGTTCATTGCCGCCGGAGATCTCCTCCCACACGTTCTTGCTGCCATCGAGCGCGTCGCGGGACTGGTCGACGTAACCGAGATGAACGCTCTCGCCGACCGTGATGGTGCCCTTGTCCGGCTCTTCCTGCTTGGTGATCATCCTGAACAGCGTAGTCTTGCCGGCGCCGTTGGCGCCGATCACGCCGACGATACCGCCGGGCGGCAGCTTGAAAGTGAGATCGTCGATCAGCATGCGATCGCCGAAACCTTTGCTGAGCCCTTCGAAGTCGACCACGTTCTGACCGAGTCGCTCGGCCACTGGAATCGTGATCTGCGCGGTCTGGGTCTGCTTTTCGCTCGCCTGTTTCAGCAGTTCGTCATAGCGCTGATAGCGCGCCTTGGATTTGGCCTGGCGGGCTTTCGGCGAGGACGCGATCCATTCCTGCTCGCGGGCCAGCGTCTTCTGATGAGCAGCGTCCTCGCGGCCCTCCTGCTCGAGCCGCTTCTGCTTCTGCTGCAGCCAGGACGAGTAATTGCCCTCGTAGGGGATGCCCTTGCCGCGATCGAGCTCGAGGATCCAACTCGTGACGTTGTCGAGGAAGTAGCGATCATGGGTGACGATCAGGATCGCGCCGGGATAGTTGCGCAAATGCCCTTCCAGCCACGACACGGATTCTGCGTCGAGATGGTTGGTCGGTTCGTCGAGCAGCAGGAGTTCGGGCTGGTCGAGCAGCAGCTTGCACAGCGCGACGCGGCGGCGCTCGCCGCCGGAGAGTTTCGAGACCTCGGCATCGTCGGGCGGGCAGCGCAGCGCGTCCATGGCCTGGTCGACCTTGCTGTCGAGATCCCAGAGGCCCTGAGCCTCGATCTCGTCCTGCAGCTTGGTCATCTCGTCCGCGGTCTCCTCGGAATAATTCATCGCCAGCTCATTGTAGCGATCGAGGATGGCCTTCTGCTTGGCGACGCCCAGCATGACGTTCTCGCGCACGCTGAGTGTCGGATCGAGATGCGGCTCCTGTTCGAGATAGCCGACGCGGGCGCCCTGGGCGACCCAGGCCTCGCCGTTGTACTCCTTGTCGAGGCCGGCCATGATCTTGAGCAGCGTCGACTTGCCCGAGCCGTTGACACCGAGGACGCCGATCTTGGCGTCCGGGTAGAACGACAAATGGATGTTATCGAGCACCTTGCGGGTCGGGTAGCTCTTGGTCAGGCCCTGCATAAAGTAGATGAACTGGCGCGCCATCGGTCCCGAAAACCTTCGATTTGAGGAAATTTGCTTGCCGCCGATGTAGCGATCCCGCCCTCAAAGGGCAATGTTTTCCCTCCGTTCACCACGGATCAATACGGGTCGGACACCATCCGGACCTGGATCCGGACAATTGAAACCATCTTTTAATAAATCAGGCCAAAGCTCGGTTTCGCGCGGAAACAGCGCCACCCGCTCAGAAATGAACGGGAGCACAGCGAGACAGCGTCATGGCCGTGATCGAGACCAATTCTCTTCCCGTTCCGGTAGACTCCGGGAACGCGTCCGTGTTCGTCTCGGAGATCAAGGGCTTCTGGAAACGTTTCTTCGCCACCGCTTTCAACCCCTACCGGCCCGAACTGCATTACATGCGCGGCCCCGGCCCCGCCTGGCGGGCCAAACACGGCATGAATGCGCCGTTCCGGCTCAAGCCCCCCGAGCTCTGAGCCTTAATCACCTATCGGATTTTTGAAGACGCGAACGGCTTGCGCACGGTCGTGATTGCGCGCAACCATGGCCCGGTTCCACCTCACCCATGGATGAACGCTGATGACGCGGTTGCGCTGTGCAATTCTCGACGACTATTTCAACCTCTCCCTCGATGTCGCCGACTGGCAAAGGCTGTCCGACCGCGTCGACGTCACCGTCTTCAGCCATCCCTTCGCTTCCGAACAGGCTGCGGCCAGCGCGCTCGCCGATTTCGAGATCGTCTGCGCCATGCGCGAGCGCACGGCGTTTCCGAAGAGCTTGTTCGAGAGCTTGCCGAAGCTGAAGCTGCTGCTGACATCAGGCATGCGCAACGCCTCGATCGACATGGAGGCCGCGAAGGCGGGTGGCGTTACGATCGGCGGCACGCAATATTCGCGCGATCCGACCGCGCCCTTGACCATGGGCCTGATCCTGGAACTGACCCGCGGCATCGGCCGCGAGAACGCGCGCATGCATGCGGGCGAGCCCTGGCAGACCTTTGCCGGCGTCGAGATCGAGGGGCTGACGCTCGGCGTCATCGGGCTCGGCAAGCTCGGCAGCAAGATGGCGGGTATCGCGAAAGCGTTCGGCATGAACGTGATCGCCTGGAGCCCGAACCTGACGCCGGAGAAGTGCAAGGACGCCGGCGTCGGCTATGCCACCAAGGAAGAGCTGTTCGCCAAGGCCGATATCATCACCATCCATGTTGTACTGAGCGAGCGTTCGCGCGGGCTGGTCGGAGCTGCCGATCTTGCGCGAATGAAGCCGACAGCCTTCCTCGTCAACACCGCGCGCGGGCCGATCGTGGACGAGCAGGCGCTGCTCGAGGCGTTGCAGCAGAAGCGGATTGCAGGCGCCGGCATCGACGTGTTTTCGGTCGAGCCGCTGCCGACGGACCATCCGTTCCGCAAGCTCGACAATCTCGTGCTGACGCCGCATCTCGGCTACGCCACAGAGGACGGCTTGCGCATCCATTACGGCCAGATGGTCGACGCGATTGACGCCTTCACCAAGGGCGGTGAGCTGCCGCGGAAGCTGGCCTGAAGCCTCAGGCTGCCGCGCGGTGGCTGGTGGGCTGCCTTGCCGCATCGGCAAAGCCGTCGCGCCAGGAGGCATGCGCCAGCAGCCAGCCGAGCTCGCGCTTTGCCCTGCCGTTGGATGCTCCGCGCACCTCTGTCATCATCGCAACCATATGCTCGCCCGCAAGCAGGCGCCCGAGCCAGGCGGGAATGTGACGCGGCGGCTTGGCACCAAGCAGCTCGGCCAGCGCGGGCAACCAATCCCTCACCTGCGCCGGATGATCGTCGACGATGTTGTAGATGCCGCCAACGCGTCCGCGTTCAACCGCGGCCAGCGTGGCAGAGGCGGCATCTTCGGTGTGAATGAACGACCACGTCCCGCCGCCATCGCCGATCACCGGCACACGCCGGTGGCGCAGCTGGTCGATCATCGCCGGCGAGAGCGTGCCGGTGCCAGGTCCATAGAAGAATCCATAGCGCAGCACGATGCCCCCCGGCTTCGTTGAAGCGGTGACGCTTCGCTCCAGATACCGGATTGCCTCAAGGGTGCGTCGCAGCTCTTGCGGGGGATGCGGGTCGAGTTCATCGATCTCGGTCTTCACCGTTCCCCCGGCGCGACTGAAGGTCCAGCCGCAGAAGCTTTGCGCGATGAAGCGCTTGGCGCCGGCCTCGCGTGCGGCGTTGAGAAGAATGTCGGTTCCGCGGGTGCGGAGCTCGTTGGTTCGCGCGAAAGCCCGATCGAAGTGCCGGAGGTCCGTGGCGGCCGCGAGATCTGTCATCTGGTGGATGACGGCGTCGGGCTTCGCCGCGATCACCGCAGCGCGCATGCTGTCGGCATCGAGGCCGTCGGCGACGACCGGCTCCGTACCCAATCGACGCACAAAATCTGCTTTTGCCGCATTCCGTGTCGTGCCAATCACGGAATGACCTGCCGCGACTAGCAATGGAACAAGATAGCGACCGACCGCGCCGGTCGCCCCCGCAACAAAGATGCGCATCCTGTGCTCCTCAATTCGTTGCAATCCTCCCGGACGTAATCGAGGTGCTGAGCCGTTCAAGGAAGGCATGCGCAAGCAAGGCATGCGCAAGCGAGAGATGCGCGCATGCGTCAAATGATTACGGCGCGTGACCGAAATTCACGCGCCGTAATCAGATCAATTCTTGCGAGGCCGGTTCAGCGCACGGTGACTGGTGCGGGTAGCGGCGGCACCACGGTCGGCTGGGTGCCCGGGACCGGACCGGCCTGCGCGGCCATCGGCGCGGGCCCGGCAGCACCGGGCACGGGCGCGGCGGATGCGGTCGCAGTTCCCGGCGGCGGACCACCCGGCATCACGACCACACGGGTGCCGACCTTGACGCGATCGAACAGGTCGGAGACGTCCTCGTTCAGCATGCCGATGCAGCCGGAGGACACGAACTTGCCGATCGTCGAGGGCTGGTTGGTGCCGTGGATGCGGTAGACGGTCGAACCGAGATACATCGCGCGGGCGCCGAGCGGATTGCCGGGACCGCCAGCCATGAAGCGCGGCAAATAGGGCTGGCGCTCGATCATTTCCGTCGGCGGATGCCAATCCGGCCATTCGGCCTTGCGGGTGATCTTCTGCACGCCGGTCCAGGTGAAACCGTCGCGGCCGACGCGGACGCCGTAACGGACCGCACGGCCGTTGCCGAGCACATAGTAGAGGTAGGTATTCGGGGTATCGACGATGAGCGTTCCGGCCGGCTCCTTGGTCGCCAGCGAAACCTCCTGGCGACGCAGGTTCTGCGGCAACTGCGCTGGAGCGGCGTCGGGCTGCTCCTCGGGCGGCAGCGAGGCGATCGCCATCGGCCGGCCATCGGCGCCAACAGGCGGCTGCCCGGCCTGGACCGTTCCGGTCGCGGCGGGACCACCGACCGCCTCGGGCGGACGCAAGCCGTCACTGCCGGGCGCCTGAGCCGGACGATCCGCATAGATCACCGCGGGCGGCCCGGCGGGGCGGCCGTAGCGGGGGTCGTCGGGCGACGTCACGGGACCCTGCGGCGGCGCGGCCGAGTAGACGGGCGCGCCCGCGGGACGACCATAACGGGGATCATCCGGCGACATCACCGGACCCTGCGGCGGGGCCGCCGAATAAACCGGGGGAGCGCCGGCCGGACTGCCGTAGCGCGGGTCCGGGCCGGGCGGCGGTAGCGCCGCCTGCGGCATCGCGTCGTCTTCATCGTCCAGCGCGTCGAAATTCGGTGCGCGGTCGCCGGGCCGATATTCGGCCGGCGCGCCATAGCTCGGCGCCTGCTGGACCGGATAGCTCTGAGCCTGTGCGAGCGAGGTTCCCGCCGCAGCGACTGTCGCGGCAGCGCATATCGTCAGAATATGTTTGATCATCATCGCTCTTGTATAGTCCCCGGGCCCCGTCCGGACCGTTAACGGCCAGATGACGGAAGATAGCGGCACATTCAAGACATTACAGGTTGATTCGTGCCTGATTTGCCGATTTGTGATCCGCAAAACTACCGTTGCCTCGTTGCATCATGGGATGAAAATCAACGCACGCTTGAGATCACCGGAGTCGCCGGCTCCGTTTTTTACGGAACGACCCGGAATCGTTGCGGTATGTTCGAATCAGCCTGATTCGCCTCCGCTTTGAGCTTCGATCCCCGCGTGGCGAACGCGGCAAGCAGTACCGTCACCGCGTTCAGATGGCTCATGGGCCCTGGCCAATTCGCCGCCGGGGCGGAAATTCGCAATCCCTCGATGCTTCCCGGCTTTCGCTTCCTGTTTGCCGCGATCCTGCTGTCAGCCTCCATCCTGGTGTTCGGCCTAGGCGCCGCCGCGCTGCTGCGGGCGACCCACGAGCAGTATGTCAGCAACCCCTCCTGGCGGAACGGCCCGCAGGAGAAGGTGTTTGCGCAAGCTCCCGAGCCGGCCCAGCCGGTGCTCGCGGTACTGCGCGCCGAGCCGGAGGCGGTCGAGCCCACGCCGTCGCTGCGCGACCGGGTGCCGACGATCGGATTGCCGGCGAGCGAGCCCGAGCAGATCGCGCTGACGACCGAGACCGAATCTCAGCCGCAGATCGTTGCACCTCCGGCTGACGTCCCCGCCGAACCGGCCAATGCCGAGACCATGGCCGAGACCAAGGCCGAGACGACGACGGACGCCGCGGCGCCGGCCTCGAGCAACACGCTTACTCCGGCCGACGCCACCACATCCATCGCCGCGGCCAAGCCCGTTCCGATCGCTCTCGCGAGCAAACCAACACCTGCCGCCGCCAGCGGAGCCTCGGCTTCGTCCACGTTCGACATGGCGAGCGCGAAGTTCGCCGCGTTGAACGACCCGGCGACCACGGCCTGGAAGGATCCGCCGGCGAAAGCCAAGGGCGACGCTAAGGCCGACAGCAGCTCGCCGGAGAGCAAGGCAACCAAGCCGCGGGCGCATCGGGTGAAGAAGCGCCGCCACATTGTCCGGCGTCCGCCGCCGCCGGTTCAGCAACTCGATCCGTTCGGGCAGCCGCAACCGGCCTTCGCCGCGACGACCGCGCGCGCGCGTCCGTAAGGTTACGCCGGCCCGGTCGCGATCGGCGGGCCTTTTTCCTGGCCCCATTCCGACCATGAGCCGTCGTAGAGTGCGGTGTCGGTGATGCCGAGGCGATAGAGCGCCAGCGTCAGCACGCCGGCAGAGACGCCCGAGCCGCAGCTCGTCACGATCGGCGCATCGAGCTTGACGCCGGCGTTCGCGAAGGCGGCGCGGAGATCGTCGAGCGGCTTCATCGTGCCGGTCGCGGCGTCGAACAGCTGATTGTAAGGCACGTTGCGTGCGCCGGGGATGTGACCGGAGCGGATGCCCGCGCGCGGCTCGGGCGCCCGGCCCTCGAAACGGTCGGCGGCGCGCGCGTCGATCACCTGCTCGGCACGGCTTTCGACGTTGGCGACCAGTTGCTGCATGCTGCGCACGCGTTTTGAATCATAGCTCGCCTTGAACGTCGCAGGCTTCGGCTTCACTTCGCCGGTCTCGGTCGCACGTCCCTCGGCGCGCCACTTCTTCAGGCCGCCATTGAGGATACGCACATCGTTGTGGCCGAAAGCCAGGAACATCCACCACGCGCGCGGCGCGGCGACCCAGCCGCCGGCATCGTAGATCACGATGGTGTCGGCATTGGAGATGCCGAGATTGCCGACGTCGCGGCCGAACTGCTCGGCGCTCGGATACATGTGCGGCAGCGGGTTGGAATGGTCCGAGACCGCATCGACGTCGAAGAACACCGCGCCCGGCAGATGGGCTGCGAGATAATCGTCCTTCGGCAATGGCAGCACGCCCGGCAGCTTGAAGCTGGCGTCGATCACCTTGACGCCGGCATCGTTGATGTGGGTGGCGAGCCATTCGGTGGAGACGAGAGGATCGGTGGGGGTGGTCATGCGATTTCTTCCTTGTCATTCCGGAGCGTGCGCAGCACTGGCGAAGTTGAAGCAGTGCGCGTCAAACTCCACTGTCATCGCCCGGCTCGACCGGGCGATCCAGTATTCCAGAGGCGGTTGTGATTGAGCGGAGAGGCCGCGGCGTACTGGATTCCCCGCTTTCGCGGGGAATGACGCCGGAGATTGGAGCAACAGCGCAACACCCCTCACTCCTCACCCCTTCTTCTTCGGCTCCCACTGCTCCACCGGCCCGCCGGCATCCCGCCAGGCGGCGTAGCCGCCGGCGATGTGGGCGACGGGCTTCAGGCCCATGTCCTGCGCGGTCTTTGCGGCGAGCGCGGAGCGCAGCCCGCCGGCGCAGTGGAATACGAACTTCTTGTCCTCCTGGAACACCGGCTTGGCGTACGGGCTCTGCGGATCGATCCAGAATTCGAGCATGCCGCGGGTGCAGGCGAACGCGCCGGGGATGCGGCCGTCACGCTCGATCTCGCGGGGATCGCGGATGTCGACGATGACGACGTCGCCGTTTTTGGAGATCTCGATGGCATCCTTGGCGTTGAGCGTCTCGATCTCCGCATTGGCCTCGTCGATCAGCGCCTTGATGCCGCGGGTGATGGTCTGGGGCATGTGGTTCTCCCTCTTGTTGTCATTCCGTGGAGCGCGAGCTAATGCGTCAATTCCTTCATCGCACCCTCGAGCCCCTCGATCGTGATCGGGTACATGCGGTTGGCGAAGATGCGTTTGATGATCGTGGTGGATTCCGAATAGTCCCAGTGCTTCTGCTGTACCGGGTTCAGCCATACCGAATGCGGATAGGTATGGATGATGCGGTCGAGCCAGACCGAGCCGGGCTCCTCGTTGACATGCTCGACCGAGCCGCCTGGCACCATGATCTCGTAAGGCGACATCGAGGCGTCGCCGACGAACACGATCTTGTAGTCGTGCGGATATTTGTGCAGCACGTCCCAGGTCGGCGTGCGGTCGGTGAAGCGGCGCTTGTTCTGCTTCCACACGCCTTCATAGAGGCAGTTGTGGAAGTAGAAATACTCCATGTGCTTGAACTCGCTCTTCGCCGCCGAGAACAGCTCCTCGACCTGCTCGATATGCGCGTCCATCGAGCCGCCGATGTCGAAGAACACCAGCAGCTTCACCGCGTTGCGCCGCTCGGGCCGCATGTGGACGTCGAGATAGCCGTGATTGGCGGTCTCGCGGATAGTGGTGTCGAGATCGAGCTCGTCGGGCGCGCCGGTGCGCGCGAACTTGCGCAGACGGCGCAGCGCCACCTTGATGTTGCGAATGCCGAGCTCGACGTTGCCGTCGAGATCCCTGAACTCGCGTTTGTCCCACACCTTCACGGCGCGGTTGTTGCGGTTCTTCTCCTGGCCGATGCGAACGCCTTCGGGATTGTAACCATGGGCGCCGAACGGCGAGGTGCCGGCGGTGCCGATCCACTTCGAGCCGCCCTGATGACGGCCCTTCTGCTCCTCGAGGCGCTTCTTCAGGGTCTCCATGAGCTTGTCCCAGCCCATGGCCTCGATCTGCTTCTTCTCTTCGTCCGTCAGGTATTTCTCGGCGAGCTTCTTCAACCACTCCTCGGGGATCTCGGCGCCTTCCATGGCATCGAGCAGGCTTTCCAGCCCCTTGAACACCGTGCCGAAGACGCGGTCGAACTTGTCGAGATTGCGCTCGTCCTTCACCAGCGAGGTGCGCGACAGATAGTAGAAATTCTCGACCGAGTAATCCGCGAGGTCAGCGTCGAGCGCCTCCACCAGCGTGAGGTATTCGCGCAGCGTCACGGGGACCTGCGCATCGCGCAGAGAAGTGAAGAATTGCAGGAACATGGGTGACAGATTGCCCGTCGGGGGGCGAACGTCAAGGGGCGGAGGCCACCGCTCTGCGCTGGACCGCGAGGCTTTTTGCTCTAGAATTGGCGGCCTCACGGGGTTGTTTTGGGGACGTTTGCAATGGGAATTCTCGCAGCGCTCGTCATTGGCGCAATCGCCGGCTGGCTTGCCGGCAAGATTGTCCATGGGGCGGGATTTGGGCTGATCGGCAACATCGTCGTCGGCATCATCGGCGCGCTCGTGGCGAGCTGGATTCTGCCTCAGCTGCACATCCAGCTCGCAACGGGCGCGGTCGGCGCCATCATGGATGCCACGATCGGCGCGGTGATTGTGCTCGTCATCCTTTCGCTGATAAAACGGGTCTGAAAGCCTGACCGAACCAGGAACGGCCGCCACGCGCGGCCGTTCCCATGTCGCGACCAGGGCAACGCCTGGGACGACGACCAACAAGGACGCGCGATGAAATTTACCGGCACCAAGGACTATATTGCGACCGACGATCTCAAGGTCGCGGTCAATGCCTCGATCGTGCTGGAGCGCCCGCTGCTCATCAAGGGCGAGCCCGGCACCGGGAAAACCGTTTTGGCCGAGGAAGTGGCGAAGGCGCTGAACGCGCCGTTGCTCACCTGGCACATCAAGTCCACCACCAAGGCGCAGCAGGGCCTCTACGAGTACGACGCGGTGTCGCGCCTGCGCGACAGCCAGCTCGGTGATAGCAAGGTGTCCGACATCAAGAACTACATTAAGCGTGGCAAGCTGTGGGACGCCTTCACCGCCGAGCAGCGCCCCGTGCTCCTGATCGACGAGATCGACAAGGCCGACATCGAATTCCCGAACGACCTCCTGCTCGAGCTCGACCGCATGGAATTCCATGTCTACGAGACCGGCGAGACGATTAAGGCCAAGCAGCGCCCGATCATGATGATCACCTCCAACAACGAGAAGGAGCTGCCGGACGCCTTCCTGCGCCGCTGCTTCTTCCACTACATCAAGTTCCCCGACGCCGACACCATGACCCGGATCGTCGACGTCCACTTCCCCGGCATCAAGAAGCGCCTGGTCGAGGAAGCCCTGCGCATCTTCTTCGAGGTCCGCGAAGTGCCCGGCCTGAAGAAGAAGCCGTCGACCTCGGAGCTGCTCGACTGGCTCAAGCTGCTGCTGAACGAAGACATGAGCGTCGAGCAGTTGCGCGAGCGCGACCCGCGCAAGCTGATCCCGCCGCTGCACGGCGCGCTGCTCAAGAACGAGCAGGACGTGCATCTGTTCGAGCGGCTGGCGTTCTTGAGCCGAAGGGAAGTGTAGGACAAAGACAAACTGTAGGATGGGTAGAGCGCAGCGAAACCCATCAAGCTTTTCCCGTAGTGACGGAGGCGATGGGTTTCGCTGCGCTCTACCCATCCTACGCTCTCCGCACCTCGTCTCACGCGCGCAGACACACGCCCGCATCCTCGCGGCGCATTTCGCCCGAGCTATGCTCTCTCCATCGCCCTCATCAAAAAGGGCGCAGGGAAGACCGGGTGCCGGCTGGCACCCACGGTCCGCTGTGCGAAGATGTAGCGCAAGGAAACCGCACAGCGGCATACAGGTGTAGCCAATCACTCGGCCTTCCCTGCGCAGTGGCTTTACGGCTTATGCCGTGCTCTCCCGGGAGCCGAGTTCCTGTTGGCCTCCCTCGTCTTCACGAAAGTCGCGGACACCGCGCCGGTTGACGCGAATGCCGCATCCGCAAAGGCTTGACCGTAGCAACGACGGCCAGGACCACACGGTTTTGCCGTACGCACACAGCGTCGCTCGTCCACACGAAGCCTCGGGCTCACGGAGAGCAATCCGCCCTGCCCTTGACCTCTCGTACACGACGCTGCCGCGTCCACCGCAACCCGGCCCGCGTTTCGAACGACTCGCGAACCGCCCCTCTTCGTCGGGCCGGGCTGTTTCGATTTATGCCGCAATTCCGAATTTCGGTAAAGTGGAATGTTTTCGCGCAAAGGGATTGACGTAGTGCATGGTGTTTTGCCCGTCGGGCACGCGTAGGATGGGTAGAGCGCAGCGAAACCCATCAAACTTTTCCCGCGGTGATGGAGGCGATGGGTTTCGCTGCGCTCTACCCATCCTACGAAGATGCCCTACGCCACCGCCGCATCCGGCACGCGCGCGGCTTCCATCGGCTGCTTGCCGCGGATCAAATCCGACGCGCGGTCGGCGATCATCATGGTCGACGCATTCAGGTTCGCCGAGATCATGCGCGGCATCACGGAGGCATCGATCACGCGGAGGCCTTCGAGGCCGTGAACGCGGAGCTGGTCGTCGACCACCGCCCAGGTCGAATCGGCCGGGCCCATGCGGCAGGTGCAGCCGGGATGGAAGGTGGTAGTGCCGCGTTCGGTGGCGGCGGCCAGGAACTCGTCGTCGGTGTTGATGTCAGGGCCGGGGAAATCCTCGTAGGCGTAATAGGGCGACAGCGGCGCGGACTTCAAAAGCCTGCGCGCGAGCTTCATGCCGCCGACGATCACGCGGCGGTCGAGCTCGGCGTCGAGATAATTGGTCTGGATGATCGGCGGCGCAAAGGGATCGCTGGAGCGGATGCGGACATAGCCGCGGCTCTCGGGGCGCTGCTGCCAGGAGGCCACCGTCATGCCGGGCTCGTTCTCGAGCTGGCCCTGCACGCCTTCCTTGTAGCTCGCCGGCGTGAAGGTGAGCTGAA
This sequence comes from Bradyrhizobium sp. 132, assembly GCF_023074185.1. Lineage (GTDB taxonomy): Bacteria > Pseudomonadota > Alphaproteobacteria > Rhizobiales > Xanthobacteraceae > Bradyrhizobium. Next base: position 207,552 of record NZ_JADPKY010000103.1, read on the forward strand.
GGTCGGACGAGTCGGCGCTCTCGCCGGAATGCCAGAAGCAATAGACCATGGTCGGCGACAGCGAGAGCAGGCCTTTGCGCGCGGTCGCCCATTTCAGCGCCTCGATCCACAGCGAGAAGCCGCGGCGAAGCTCGTTGATGGTCCTGATGTTTTTGACACGCGCCACAGTGCGCGGCGCATAATGATCCTGCAGGCCCTCGCCGACCGGCAGCGCGTGACGCACCTGGATGCCGTGGGTCTGCAACAGGTCGGGCGAGCCGATGCCGGAGAGCTGCAAGAGCTGCGGCGAATTATAGGTGCCGCCGGAGAGGATCACTTCCTTGTTGGCGCGCACCTCCACCGGCGTGCCGCCTGAGCCGCCCTTCATGTAGCGCACGCCGACGGCGCGCTTGCCCTCGAAGATGATCTCGGTCGCGTGCGCGTGGGTGTGGACATGCACGTTCGGCCGCTTCATCGCGGGCTTGAGAAACGCGGTCGAGCCGGAGACGCGCAAGCCCTTGTCGATGGTGCGCTGACAATAGGAGACGCCTTCCTGGGTCTTGCCGTTGTAATCGGGGTTGCGGGGGATGCCGAGCGAGACCGCGCCTTCCATGAAGGCTTCGCAGAGCGGATCGCGCCAGTTCATCGTGGTGACGGTGAGATTGCCGTCGCGGCCGCGGTAAATGTCCTCGCCCTCGCCGACCCGCTTCTCCAGCCGCCGGAAGTAAGGCAGCACATCGGCATAGCCCCAGCCGCGATTGCCCATCTGCGCCCAGGTGTCGAAATCCATGCGCTGGCCGCGGTTGTAGATGTGGCCGTTGATCGAGGACGAACCGCCGAGCGTCTTGCCGCGCGGCGCATAGATGCTGCGCCCGCCGGTCCAGGGCCCGACCTCCTGCTGGTAGGCCCAGTTGATGCTCTTCATGTGGAAGGTCTTGATGAAGCCCGCCGGCAGATGGATGTAGGGATGCCAGTCGCTGGGTCCGGCCTCCAGCACGCAGACGCTCACGTTCGGATCTTCGCTCAGCCGGCTGGTGAGCACGCAACCCGCCGAGCCCGCGCCGATGATCACGTAGTCAAATCTATCCATGGTGCCTCGGCCGCCGCTCAGCGCGGCTTGTCGTTGAGTTGATAATTCAAATGCGTCCGCACCGTCGGCCATTCGGCCGCTGTGATGCTGTAGACGACGGTGTCGCGCAGCGTGCCGTTGGGCGCGACCTGGTGGCTGCGCAGGATGCCGTCCTGCTTAGCGCCCAGACGTTCGATGGCGCCGCGGCTCTGGTGATTGAAGAAATGCGTGCGGAATTCCACCGCGATGCAGTCCAGGGTTTCGAAGGCGTGGGTGAGCAGCAGCAGCTTGCACTGCGTGTTGAGCGGGCCGCGCTGCGCGCTCTTGCCATACCAGGTCGAGCCGATCTCGACGCGGCGGTTGGCGGCATCGATGTTCATGTAGGTCGTCATGCCCACGATCTTGCCGCTGCCATCGAACACGGTGAAGGGGAGCATCGAGCCCGTGGCCTGAAGACCGAGCCGGCGGTCGATTTCCTTGCCCATGTTGTCCGGCGTCGGAATCGCGGTGTACCAGATGGTGGAGAGCTCGCCATCCTTCACGGCCTCGATCAGCCCCTCGCGGTGCTGATGCGACAGCGGCTCGAGTCGGGCATGCTGTCCGCGCAGGGTGATGGGATCAGGCCAGGGCATTGCAGGTCTCTCTCTGTTGTCGTTGCGAGCGAAGCGAAGCAATCCAGAGTGCCTGCTCCTCGTCCTGAGGAGCGCGTCTTCGCGCGTCTCGAAGGATGAAGGCCCCGCTGGTGACCTCGCCCTTCGAGACGCGCGCTAAGGGCGCGCTCCTCAGGGTGAGGGTCTACTTGATTGCTTCGCTTCGCTCGCAATGACGGCTTGGCTCACTTGTTCAAGAAATTCAACGGCAAACCGCCGCGCGGCCAGTCCATGGCGATCAGCTCGCCCTTGCCCGAGAGGGTGATGTAGGCGGTCTTCAGCTCGGGGCCGCCGAAGGCGATGTTGGTGGTGACGCGGTCGCCGGTCGGCACCTGCTCGACCAAGGTGCCATCGGGCGCGATCACCGAGATGCAGCCGGAGACGAGGGTGGCGACGCAGACATTGCCGTTCGCTTCGACCGCCAGCGAGTCGAACATCTGGTAGCCGCCGAGGCCGCAGATCGGTTTTCCGCGCTCGCCGCGATAGATCACGTCGCGCGGCTTCAGCGTGCCGGGCGCGGAGAGCTCGTAGGCCCAGAGCCGGCCCGTCGGCGTCTCCGCGATGTAGACGGTGTTCTCGTCCGGCGACAGGCCGATGCCGTTGGCCGGCAATACGCCATGAACGATTTCGACGATCTCCTTCATACCGGGCTTGAGATAATACATGCCGCCGACGTCCATCTCGCGCGCGCGGCGCTTGCCGAGATCGGAGAACCAGAGGCCGCCGTGCTTGTCGAACACCAGATCGTTCGGACCGCGCAGATCGTGCTCGCCGCACTTGGTGACGACGGTTTCGATCTTGCCCGATTGGAGATCGACGCGCTGGATCGAGCCGCCGAGATAATCGTCCGGCTGCGGGCCGGGCATGATCATGTTGCGGGTCGGGATCCAGGAGAAGCCGCCATTGTTGCAGATGTAGACCTTGCCGTCGGGGCCGAGCGCCGCGCCGTTCGGGCCACCCGGAATCTTCGCGACGATCTCCTTGCGGCCGTCGGGATAAACGCGGGTCAGGCGCTGACCGCGGATCTCCACCAGCACCACCGAGCCGTCCGGCATCACGACCGGCCCTTCGGGAAATTCGAGGTCGGTGGCGAGAACGCGGACGTTGGACATGTGGGGACCCTCCCGATGGCTTGTTATGACTTGCACGGGATGTCCGGCACGGGCCCCACACGCAAGATTTGCCTGCGGTTATGACAAAGTCACCGCGGCTTGCCAAGCAAGCCGGATGGTATGCCAGCGTTGCGCGCTACTGCTTCATGGTCCCGGCTCTGCGTCGCAGCGCTACACGCCGCGACGCGTCCGGGACACGGACGGATCACTTCGCATCCTTCGCAGGCGGCGCGTCCTGCTTCTTCTTCACATCCTCCGCGATCTTCGCCTGCGCGGCCTGGAGATCGCCGAACGTCTTCTGCAAGCCGGCAACCGTCGTCTTCAACGCATCGATCTGGCGAGCGGCGGCGTCCAGCTTCTGCTGGTGATCGAGGTTTAGCCTGGTGATCGTCTTCTGGAGAAAGTCGACGTTGCTCTGGAGGCAGCTGGTACGGCGCTCCATGATCTTCTCGACGGTGCAGATCTCGATGCCGGGCACGTCCTGCGCGCGGACCGGCGCATTCGCCAGCGCGGCGAGCAGTAACATCGCGAAACAGACGCCGGCACTTCGAAGATGCATGCTGGTTCCTCGTCAAATCAATCACGGCAATGTGCGCTTTTTGCGCGCCGCCGCATGAGGCTACCACACTCGCACCGCATTCTCGCGTTGAGCTTGCAGCTGTTCCCTCGGACGGGGAGCGATGATCTGCAGGCGGGGGGAAATGGGCACTTCTTCCGCGGCTTTGTTTAGGGGAGATTTTTGGAATGGCAACGCGCGACAGACGACTTGCAGAATTCGACGGCTCCGGAGAACCGCCGCCTGGCCTTGCAGTCGAAGTGCTGTGCGAGGACCATAGCGGGACGTATCAACTGCCGTTCGCTTGCCGCTATGTCGAGGGACGCTGGCAGAACCACACCGCCGGCGTCGCGGTCGAAGCAACCGTCATCGGCTGGCGCGTGCCGCGCTTGAAGCACTCGGGCGTGGCCTGAGCATCGAATTCTGTCTCAAAATGCGACGGGGTCGCGTCCCGGCTTAACCTTCGGAACGCGGCCCGAACGAATCACGTCCGAATCAGCCGTGGGGCGCTGTACGCGCCTGTTCACGGCTAGATGTCGCAACCGGTTCGCACGCGTATACAATATCTGTGCAGCGCGTGAGCAGGCCCGAGCCGGCCACGGACGCCAAAAGTTAACGGCATCAATGACTTCAATGCCATGACTGCCGGGTGCGGCGGTTCAGGCCGCGCCCCCAAAACAGGCAGGGCGGCATCAGGCCTGCCTAATATTCGACCTCGAGCTCCTCGATCTCGGCCGGCTCGTCCCTTGCCGCTGCGATCCATTCCCTCATCTCGGGCATGGCCAGGATGGTATCGGCATAGGCTTTCAAAAGCGGTTCGAGCTTGACGTCATAGGTGACGAAGCGCGTCACCACCGGGGCGTACATCGCATCCGCCATGGTGCGCTTCTCGCCGAACAGGAAGGGGCCGCCCGATTTCTCCAGGCAGTCGCGCCAGATCGCCCAGACGCGATCGATGTCGGCCTGCGCGCGCGACCAGACCTTGAAGCCGGGGAAATGTCCCTTCAGATTCACCGGCAGCGAGGCGCGCAGCGTGGTGAAGCCGGAGTGGATTTCGCCGCAGATCGAGCGGCAATTTGCGCGCTGGACGCTGTCAGCCGGTAGCAGGCTGGCATCCGGCATCGCCTCGTTGAGATATTCGGCGATCGCCAGCGTGTCCCAGACCACGGCGCCGTCGTGCCGCAGGCACGGCACCAGGATCGATGACGACAGCAGCAGGATCTCCGCGCGTGCCGACGCGTCGTCGGGCGCGGTGGCGATCTCCTCGAAATCGAGCCCGGAAAATTTCGTCAGCAGCCAGCCACGCAGCGACCAGGACGAGTAGTTCTTGCTGCTGATGGTCAGTTTCGCCTTCGCCATATGGCCTTCCCTCACGCCTTTGACCTGCACCCGCCCAGCCTGCGGGGAATGCTCGCTTCCCGCAAATAAAGCAGCAAGCGACGTGCCAATCTGGAGGTCGGCCCATCTCCGGTTTGGCTTCGATATTGCATAGCAGCACGGGACAGGTGGGCGTTTCAGTATGATGTCGATGTATTATCAGGCCTTTCAGAACCATATGGACCTGACGGCGCCGTGGCGGTCGGGCGCTTCGTCCGCACTCCAATTCCTCAATCTGGTGCCGCAGGGCTTGTCGGATCAGGTCGTCGGCCGACTGTCGGCCGCGCTGGAGCTGATCTCGCGCTCCACCCTCACCTATCACCGCCCCGCTTACGGCATCGACAGCGTCATGGTGGGCAACCGCGATGTCGGCATCACCGAGGAGGTCGCCTACGCGACGCCGTTCGGCTCGCTGCTCCACTTCAAGAAGGATGGCGCGCCCGAGCAGCCGCGCATGCTGCTGGTGGCGCCGATGTCCGGCCATTTCGCGACGCTGCTGCGCGGTACCGTGAAGACGCTGCTTCAGGACCACGACGTCTACATCACCGATTGGCACAATCCACGCGACATTTCACGCAGCGAGGGTCGCTTCGGGCTCGACGACTACACCGATCACCTTGTCGATTTCCTCGGCCAGCTCGGCCCGCGCCCGCATATGGTGGCGATCTGCCAGCCCTCGGTCTCGGCGCTCGCGGCCGCCGCGATCATGTGCGAGGGCAACCATCCCTCGCGGCCGGCGACGCTGACACTGATGGCGGGGCCGATCGACACACGCATCCAGCCGACCAGGGTCAACGAGTTCGCCAAGAGCAAGCCGATCGAATGGTTCGAGCAGAACCTGATCAACTACGTGCCGATGCAGTGCCGCGGCGCGCTTCGGAAAGTCTATCCCGGCTTCGTGCAGCTCACCGCCTTCGTCTCGATGAATCTCGAGCGCCACATCAAGCAGCACATGGACCTGGCCAACCACATCGCCAAGGGCGAGAAGGACAAGGCGGCCAGCATCAAGAGCTTCTACGACGAATATTTCGCAGTGATGGACCTGCCCGCCGAGTTCTACATCGAGACCGTGCGCGACGTATTCCAGGAACATCTGCTGCCGCAGGGCAAGCTGATGCATCGGGGACGTCCGGTGAACACCAAGGCCGTCAGCCGGATGGGGCTGATGACGGTCGAGGGCGAGAAGGACGATATCTGCTCGATCGGCCAGACACTCGCGGCGCAAGACCTCTGCACCGGCGTGCGCGCCTATCGCCGCGTCCACCACATGCAGGCCGGCGTCGGCCATTACGGCGTGTTCTCGGGCAAGCGGTGGAACAACGAGATCTATCCGCTGCTGCGGGATTTCGTGCACGTGAATTCCTGAAGGCGCACCAAATTCCTTCAGCAGGATCGGACAAAGCAGCGCGGCATTGGGAAAGACGCCGGCGCTGCACCAGCCCTAAAACATGGACATGCCGCTTCAGCCGGAGGCCTTGCCATGTCCGAATTGCCAACCCCAGCCGCCACGCCGGCCGCGATCGTCGACGCACTGAAGACGGTCGCAGGCAATCCGCCGAAGGTGCGCGCGAGCTTCGCCAAGGGTCGATGCGTGCGCGGCACCTATACCCCGTCCGACCGCGCGGCAGAGGTCACGCGATCGCTGAGCTTCACAAGGCCTTCGCGCGTGCTGGCCCGCTTCTCCGTCGGCGGCGGCAATCCTGACGTAGCCGACACCAGCAATTTCGTGCTGCGCGGCTTCAGCTTCAGGCTTGGCGACGACGCCCATCGCTCGGACATTTTGGTGGAAAGCGCGCCTGTGCATTTTGCACGGACGCTGGACCAGATGCTCGCCTTCCTCAAGGCGCGCATTCCGGGCGCGGACGGCAAGCCCGACATGGCGAAGGTCAAGGCCTACTCCGCGGCCAATCCTGAGACGCTGAATCAGGCCAGTTACATCGCCGCGCGCCGGCTGCCCGGCAGCTTTGCCGGCACGACCTATTGGGGCGTGCACGCCTTTCCCGCGACCAGCGCGAAAGGTGAGACCCGCTTCATCAAGTTCAAGCTCGCGCCTGTCGGCGGCGATATCACGCTGGGTGAGGACGAAGCCGGGGCGAAGTCCGCCGACTTCCTGCACAAGGATCTCGCGCAGAGGATCGCAGCCGGCGATGTCCGCCTCAACGTGATGGCTCTGCTGGACCGTCCCGGCGATCCCGTCATGGACGTCACCCTGCGATGGCCGGACGAGGACAACCGGGAGGAGGTGCGGCTGGGGACGATCGTCATCACCGGTCTGGAAGCCAACGATGCCTGCGACCGGTCCATCTTCGATCCGGCCAATCTCGCCGACGGCATCGGCCATCCGCCGGACGAGATTTTCGCGGCGCGCCGCGCGGCCTACAACAATTCGCTGGCGAAGCGGCGCTGATTAGATCTTTTCTCGTCCGCCATCCGTTTCTCGACGCCACGCGCCCGGACTGACGCCGACCATCGACGAGAACACCCGCGTGAAATGGCTCTGATTGGCAAATCCGGCCGAGATGGCAATCTCGGATAACGGCAGGTCACGGACCGTCATCAGTTGCTTGGCCGCCTTCACGCGCTGTTGGAGCAGCCATTGATGCGGCGGCAGGCCGGTGGAGATGCGGAATGCGCGTGAGAAGTGGCTGACGGAAAGGCCGAGCTCGGTCGCGATCTGCTGCAGCGCGATCTTGCCTGAGAGATCGGAGTCGAGCCGCTCACACGCACGCTTCACCTGCCATGGCGCGAGACCGCCGCGGCTCGGTTCTGCGGCGGGTTTGAGCCCGCCATAGGTCTGGCCGACATGGGCGGTGAGCGCGAGCATCATGTGATCGACGAAAAGCTGGTTGGTCTCGTCGGGCCGACGCAGTCCTTCCTGCAACGAAGCGCCGACGTGTCGGATGATCGCGTCGTCATGACCGACACCGGGCTCGTAGCTGAGCTCGCCAATGCGCGACCCGCGGGGCTGCACGGCAAGGTCACCAATGGCCGAGCGCGGCAAATAGAAGAAGAGCGAGTGAAACGGCTTGTCGATCACATAGCGCGGGTCGCGCTTGAGGTCGTACAGATAGGTCGCGCCTGCGCGAACATCCGCCTTGGTGACACAGCGGCCCTGCTCCCAGCATTCGCAACCCGGATAGTCGCGGAATTTCAGGCTGACAAGATAGGCATCTTCCGCCGCCAGGGAGCCGGAAATACCCGGTGTCGGATCGTCGTTGCGGACTTCAGTGACCGCGAGCGCGGCGCTATGCAGCGAACGCGTGATCAGCACTGGTGCTTGCTTCGAGTGAAGGCCCTGTCCGAGCCTCCGTCCGTAGACGCCCGCTTGTGTCATTTCAATAAACCTATCCGTAAAGGCACTTCTTCGTCGGCCTTCCCGATATTTGCGCATTATCGGAGATCGCCGGCCAACGGTCCAGCCGCAGCGCATAACACGAAGCTTTTGCCGCAGGCTGTCGCGCCGGATCGCGCCGCGATGATTTCATTGTGATTTCAGCGTGATGTCATAGGCCCGGCATCGCGAAGGACAACACAGCTAATCTGTTCTGCGACTCACCGCACGATTTCGTCGTGCGTTCTCGAAAGCATTCGCAGCGCGCCTGCGCGCCTCAGGCGGACCACTCCTCGCCCCAGACCTGGACGACGTGACCCGGCGACACTTCGCGATATTGCCGAACCGGCGGCCAGACGCTCGCGGCACAAGACCTTTGCACCGGCGTGCGCGCCTATCGCCGCGTCCACCACGGTGTCGGACATTACGGCGTGTTCTCGGGCAAGCGCTGGAACAACGAGATCTATCCGCTGCTGCGGGATTTCGTGCACGTCAACTCGTGAAGCGCCGTTCCCTAACCCGCACGTCACGTTGCAAATCTCAATGTGCAATTGCGCATTGAGGTTCGAAGATGCTGGCGGCATATCGAGACGCCTCTGCCCCCAAACGACCGGCTAGAGAGCACGTGGCTAACGCTCTTGCTTGAGCAGCTCTTTCGCTTCTTCGACTTCGGGAAGATTTCGCTCCGCATCGAATTCAGCAAGGACGGGAGCGAGCACCTCGGATACCGCGCCCGCTCGGCCCCTTCTCTTGAGCAGGCGTGCGAGACCAAGGGCGCTGCGCAACTCGAAAGTCTTCGCCTGTTGGTGTCGTGCGATTTCCAGCGCTCGCTTGAGGGCATTTTCGGCACTGCATTCGTCAGGGTCATGGCGCGACAACAGTTCGCCGTAGACGCGATGCAGCTCGGCATCAAGCCAATGCTGACCGGATTGGCCCGCCCATGCGATCAATTCGCTCAAGATTTCCAGCCCGTTTTCGAGTTGACCCGACTCTGCGGCCGCCATGGCGACATGCATCCCCCAAAACGGTTCACAGAGATAGCAGTCATTCTCGTGCAGCAAGGTCCAGCCGCGGCGCATTTCCGTCAATCCGGTCGTTCGGTCGCCGGCGCGCCACTTGGCCAGGCCATTCAGGTAGGTGCCGGCGGCCACATACAGCGGCATCGTGTGGTCGCGAGCGAGACCGAGCGCCAGGATCGTCTCTGTTTGCTGCAACATGCCCCCGCATAGTCCGTCAAACACAGCGCGATGAACAAGCGCATTGGCCTCGGAAAGAGCCCGTTTTTCTCCTGAAGCACTCACCGCTTCGGCTGCGAGCCGGCGCGCGCGAGCGATCCTGCCAAGCGGCCAGAGCACTAGGGCAAGAAATCTCATGATCACGAACGGAAGATCCAGCGCCGAAGCCCTGAACGTCGCGGGATCCGGCTCGGCACCATAGATATCCAGCGCCTGCTCAAGATGCACTCTCGCGTTCAAGTAGTCACCCCCGAACCAGCAGGTAACCCCGCCCGTCCAATGCGCTACGACGGCGGCCACCGGTGAGTCCGGTCGTCGGTCAGCGGCGCTCCTGATGGCATCCGCCAGCTCCCGCATCGGAGCGAGTTCGCCGTGTGTCAGGCAGGCATTGAAGAGTCCGGAATGGACCGGCGCAAGTTCAACTGGATCATTGATGTCAGCTACGAACTGCCGAGCGCGCGTCCATGCGGCTACCGTTTCGGGAGCGCTGTGCCCGAGGCTGCCCCGTAGTGCGCGACCATAGGCGATTTGAAGATGGAGCCTGCTCATCATCCCGCGAGGCTCATCAGGCAACTCACCGGCGGTGGCAATCGCCTTGCCGAGATGTGCGATCGCCTCGGAATAGGCCGAACGCTTCAGCGCCTGCTGTCCCGCCTTGCGCCACCACTCGTGGGCGACCTCGCTCAACCCCGCCTCGGTGAAGTGGTGTGCCAGAACTTCCGGCTCGGTCTCAGCGACGACCGGAAACTTTTCGCGCAGGACGTCGCCGATGCGGGTGTGCAGCACATGCCGTTTGCTCTTGAGCAGGCTCTCGTAGGCCGTTTCCTGAACGAGAGCGTGCTTGAAACTATAGTTTGCTTCGGGCGGAACCCCGCGACGCACCAGCAGTTCGGCCTCTTCGAGTTGCCCTAGCGCAGCACTCAGCGTCAGATCATCGCGTCCCGCCACATATTTCAGCAGCGCGTATGAGAAGTCGCGGCCGATGGCGGCGCCTATCTGCGCCACCTCCTTGACTGGAGCGAGCCGGTCGAGCCGCGCCATCAGCGAATCTTGCAGCGTCGCGGGAATAGCGAGCGGCGGGAGCGGACTATTGAGGCGATAGCGCCCGGCATCTTCGACGAGCAGCCCGGACTCGAGCACCATCTTGGTCAATTCTTCGACGAATAGCGGGATGCCATCCGTCTTGTCGATGATCTGCTTCATCATCTCGCGTGGCAGCTGGCGACCCACGGCCACCTGTTCGACCAGCGCGCGCGAGTCCTGCCGGTCGAGCCGGTCGAGCCGCAACAGACTGACGTTGGCAAGGCCCGACCATGAGGGCTCGAACTCCGGCCGGGATGTCATGAGCACGAGTATCGGCAGTCCTCTGATCCGATCGACCGCGAGATCGAACAGTTCAAGTGTCGTGGCATCGGCCCAATGCATATCCTCGCAGATAATTAGCAGGGGTTGCTCTCGCGCCAACCCCTCGAGCTGATCGAGAAGGGCGGCAAATGTCTGTCGCCGCTGCTGCGCCGGGCTCAAACCGAGCGGCGAACAATGGTCTCCGGTTGGAATCGAAAGGAGAGCCGCAATGAGCGGTGTCGCTCGGGCGACCTGCTGTGTTCCAAGCGCCAGCATTGCTTCGAGCTTGTCGAGCTTTTGCCCGCACGTATCGTGCGAGCGGATGCCGGCGGCGCGCTCGAGCTGCGCGACAAAGGGATGAAGCGCACTGTTGGTGTGGTAAGGCGAACACTGATATCGCACCCGGCGGTGCGCGCCCAACGAGGGGCTTTCGGACAGCGTTGCGACAATGCGCGACTTGCCGATGCCCGCTTCGCCAGAAATCAATACCATCTGGCCCTGCCCCTGCCATGCCCGGCGCTGGCGCGAGAGAATGAATTCGATCTCGTCCTTGCGGCCAACAAAGCCGATCGAGCGCGCCGCGCGGACCGCCTCGAAGCGACTCTCGGATGCGGTCGCTCCCTCCACCGCCCAGACTGCGATGGGTTCGGCTATTCCCTTGACTTCACGGCGGCCGAGATTGCGAAAAGCGAAGAGATCACCAAGCAGCCGGCGCGTCGACGAAGCAACGACGACCGCCCCCGGCTCCGCCAGGCTCTGGAGCCGAGCAGCGAGGTTTGGTGTATCGCCGACGGTTGCGTGCTCCTCTGACGCATCTCCACTGATGAGGTCGCCGACCACCACAAGCCCGGTCGCAATTGCGATCCGCATTTCAACCCGTTCGTCAGCGCCTGTTTTGAGCTGCCGAATCGCGGCTATAGTGTCGAGCCCCGCTCGCACTGCGCGCTCCGCGTCATCCTCGTGGGCGCGAGGATAGCCGAAATAGACGAGTATTCCGTCGCCAACGAACCTGGCTATCCTGCCGTCATAAGCGGCAATGACTCTCGCGCAGGCCGCGCGGTAGGCCCGGATCACCTCCCACATATCCTCGGGATCGAGACGCGCCGAGAGCGCAGTCGAGCCGACCAGATCGCAAAACATGACGGTGAGATGGCGCCGCTCGGCGTCATGAGGAGGAGCCGGCGATGCGATCAACGCGGCTGGATCGAGGTCGGCAATAGCACGCAGCATTTTGCGGCGATGGCCGAGCAGGACTCCGAGCTTATCGAAGTCCTCGTCCATCAGTTCGGGAAGGACGTCGATGTCAATCCCATTTTGGACAAGACGCTCTGCGTATTGCCCAAGCCCCAGCTTCTCGAGCCACTCCGCAATCTGCATTGGCTCCACCGATCGTGTGGTTGGCGGTTAGCAGAATTTTTGGACCACGGCGCGCGGGGACAATATCCCAACACCACCATGATGGCACGTCTTGTTTGTCGCGCGATCGTTTAGGTTGCTCAGTACCGGCACCGCTTCCAGGCAGGGACATTGCTCGATGCGAACGGCTGCGCTACTAAAAATCGTCACCACGCAGCGTTGGACGACAGAGGTTGCGATGAGTTGTCAGCCGTCAGCTACTCACTTTCAGACCTGAAGCCGAAACCAACACTGCGGCCTGTGCCCACGTCACGACGCCAAGCAGACGTTTTTCCGTGAGCACAGTTTTGTTCATTCCTTGCCCATGGACGCTTCGTAGTTGCGAGCCATCGTCCCCGCCGCAACTTGAAGCGAAGAACCAACCACCCAACAGCCGGCAACAAAGCCTATCAGGCCATTGGGCAAGGTTTGATCAAGGACAAGGATGCTGACGGACAGAGTTGCAGCAATCGCGGCGCCGAACGTTCCGGCCGCACTCATGACCTCAGCCGCCTCGAAACCGTTCCATTCTTCCGAGATGCTCGAAATCGACCTCCGAGCGGCACTGCGGGACAAATCAATTCCGACATAATAGCTAAGAGCTCCGTACAGCATCGTTAGCAGCACGATCCAGCCGCTTTCAAACAGTCCGTCTTTCTGACGCAACAGGGTCGCACCCACATAGAGGCCGCAAGAGGCCCCAACGGCTGCGAGCCCAATTCTTTCAATAAGATGGGCCGATTTGATCAGACTGGAACGAGCGATCCGAAGATTGCCGGTTTGCTTCGTTACGGATAATGCGCTGGAAACGGCATTGCTAATCTTCATTGGAGTCTCCCTCTCAGGTAAGTAGCGGCCTACCGGCCGACCTCGAATAGAGGCTGCCTCGTGGACGTGCTTTGCGATTCCGTGGATTCCAATTTCTGAAAGATCTGTGCTGAGTGATGGGGCTGGCTTGCTCATGAGCAAGACGAGAGCCAATCCAAAGCTGCGAGCTCGCCGCTTCGCAGGCATTGCATCTCACCCGTGTCTGTCAATTAGCTCCGGGTGCGGCAATTTCTTGTGGGAGTGATAGCTCAAAAAGAGAGTGATGGAATGTGAGACGGTTCACATACCGTGGTTTCCTGTCGCTCCATCCGGTCACAATTTCCGGAGGACGCCTCTGCATCGTCGCGACACCCGGGAGCGCGCAAGCAGGAGCTGAACGGCGCGGTCAACTCGCAAGCTGTCCCCGCATTTCGCCGACGTCAAATCTATCCGCCCTTGCTGTTTCGTGCACGTCAACTCATGAGGTTAGGCCGCGTCACCGGAAACGCACCGCGCCTGCGCGCCTCAGGCGGACCACTCCTCGCCCCAGACCTGGACGACGTGACCCGGCGACACTTCGCGATATTGCCGAACCGGCGGCTGGTAGTCGGGCGCGCGCACGGGGCTTCTGATCTCGTCGTTCGAGGCCTCGCGCCGGGTGCCGCGGCGCGCTGGATCGGGCACCGGCACGGCCGCCATCAGCTTCTTCGTATAGGGGTGCTGCGGATTGCCGAACAATGCCGCGCGCGGGCCGGTCTCGACGATCTCGCCGAGATACATCACCGCGACGCGGTGGCTCATGCGCTCGACCACCGCGATGTCGTGGGAAATGAAGAGATAAGCAAGCCCCATGTTGGCCTGAAGGTCGAGCATCAGATTGACGACCTGCGCCTTGACCGAAACGTCGAGCGCGGAGACCGCTTCGTCCGCGACGATCAGCTTCGGTCTGAGCGCAAGCGCGCGTGCGATGCAGATGCGCTGGCGCTGGCCGCCGGAGAATTCGTGCGGAAAACGCGCGGCCATGTCGGCGGTGAGGCCGACGCGCACGAGCAGGTCGGCGACCTTGTCGCGCGCCTGCGACGCCGTGGCGAGCCCGTTGGCGAGCAGCGGAGCAGCAACAGCCGTTCCCACCGACATGCGCGGATTGAGGCTCGCGAATGGATCCTGAAACACGATCTGCATCTGCTTGCGGAAGTCGCGCAAGGTGCGGGCATTCATGGCCAGCACATCCTGCCCGTCGATCAGAACGGTGCCGCTGTCCGGCTCCGTCAGCTTGAGGATGGAACGGCCCGTCGTCGACTTCCCGCAGCCGGATTCGCCGACCAGTGCCAGCGTCTCGCCGGCGCGCAAGGTGAAGGAAATGTTCTCGACCGCATGGACGCGGCCCGAGACTTTGCCGAACAGGCCCGAACGGATCGGAAAGCGCGTGGTGAGGTTGGCGACTTCGAGCAGCGGGCGCTCGGCGGTCGAGACCGTATCGGGTGTCTCCGCCGGATCATCCGAGGTCCCTGTCACCTTGTCGACGATCGGAAACCGCATCGGCCGCACGCGTCCATCCATGGAGCCGAGGCGCGGCACAGCGGCGAGCAGTGCCCTTGTATAGGGGTGCGAGGGGGCTGCGAAGATGCGCGAGGTCGCGTCGGTCTCCACCGCCTGGCCGCCATACATCACCACGGTGCGGTCCGCGATCTCGGCGACCACGCCCATGTCGTGGGTGATGAAGAGGATCGACATCCCCTCCTCGTTCTGGAGCTCCTTCAACAGCTCCAGGATCTGCGCCTGAATGGTGACGTCGAGCGCAGTGGTCGGCTCGTCGGCGATCAGGAGTTTCGGCTTGCAGGCCAGCGCCATCGCGATCATCACGCGCTGCCGCATACCGCCGGAGAAGCGATGCGGATGCTCGTGGAAGCGCGATTTTGCCGCGGGGATGCGAACACGGTCGAGCAAGCGGATGGTCTCGGCCTCCGCCGCCGCGCGCGACAGGCCGCGATGCTGGATCAGCGCTTCCGCAATCTGGAAGCCGATGGTGAGCACCGGATTGAGGCTCGTCATCGGCTCCTGGAAGATCATGGCGATTTCGTTGCCACGAACATCCTTCATGCTGCTCTCGGGCAGCGTCAGCAGATCGCGACCGGCAAGCCGGACGCTGCCCTCGACGCAGCCGTTCTCTTTCGGAATGAGTCGCATGATCGAGAGCGCGGTGACGCTCTTGCCGGAACCGGACTCACCGACGATCGCCACGGTCTCCTTGGGGGAGACATCGAACGACACACTGCGGACGACGGGACTCCATTGCCGTTCGCGCATGAAGGACGTGGTGAGGCCTGAGACCGACAGCACCGGCGCCTGCGCGTCGGCAGCGACGTGGTCGGGTATGCTTGCGCCCATGCTCATGCCGATGTCCTAATAGCCACGACTACGGTCGACACGCCCCGGCAAATCCTCGCCGCGGCGGTGGCGTTCGATCACGTCGAGCACGAAATCGACGGCCGTATCCGGCGACGTCATGCTGGCATTGTGCGGCGTCAGCAGAATGCGCGGGTGGCTCCAGAACGGATGACCCGCAGGCAGCGGCTCCGGCTCGGTGACATCAAGGACGGCGCCTGACAACGCACCGCTGTCGAGCGCTGCGAGAAAATCGGTTTCGACCAGATGCGAGCCACGCCCGACATTGACGAGCGACGCGCCGCGCGGCAGGCGCGCGAACATATCTGCGTTCAGAATGCCCCGGGTCTCGTCGGTCAAAGGCAGCAGGCAGACGAGAATGTCGGCCTGCGCAAGGAAATCCGGCAGCGCATCCGCGCCCGCATAGCAGGTCACGCCCCCGATCTCGCGCGGTGAGCGGTTCCAGCCGAGAAGCGGAAAGTCGAACGTCTTGAGGCGCTCGAGCACGGCCTGGCCAAGCCGGCCGAGACCCATCACGCCGACACGACGACGCCTGGCCGGTGTGATCCGGATCTCGCGCCAGACCTGCTCCTTCTGCTGGGCGATGAAGTCCAGGAGATTGCGATGCAGGGCGAGCACAGCCATGGTGACATATTCGACCATGGTTTCGGCGATGCCGGGCTCCAGCATGCGCACCAACGGAATGTGCGGCGGAATTTTTGACGCGTCGAACTGGTCCACGCCCGCACCGACCGAGAAGACGAGCTCGACATTAGGGAAAGTCGTCGCGATGTCATCCGGTGGCACCCACGCCACGAGATAGCGGACGTCAGCGGGATCGCCGATGTCGGGCCAGAGCCGGAACGGCACATCAGGCGCGCGCTGGGCGAAGAAGCGCGCCCACTCCTCACCGCGAACCATATTGGCCTTGTAGAGAACCGTCATGCGGCCAAAACTCTCAAAACGGGCTGACCGGCGCGAGCCGCCGGCCGTCGATCAGGCGCTTGTGGCTGTACGCCGCAGGATCGACCAGCGGCGTCGCGCCCGTCACGATGTCGGCGGCCAGCTTGCCCGCCGCGGGGCCGATGCCGAAGCCATGGCCGGAGAAACCGGTGGCGAGGAAGAAGCCCGGCAAGGCGTCGACCGGCGAAATCACCGGAATGGTATCCGGCGTACAGTCGATCGTGCCGCCCCAGGCTTCCGCGATCTCGACGTCCTTCAGTTCCGGATTCGATTTGATCAGCGAAGCCAGCGCCGCATTGACCAGCGACATGTCGGGCGCGGGGTCACGGACACGCTCGGTCTCGAACGGCGACGGCTTGTCCAGGCTCCAGTCCGTGCCGCGCATGAGTTGATCGAAGAACGACTTGCCGAGCGACAGTTTCAACCCGTTCTTGCGGTGCAGGTAGGTCGGCCAGAAGGTCAGCGCATAGCGGAACAGGTCGGGCGACAGTTCAACCGTGCCGCGGTTGCGCAGCGCCAAGGTGAAACCGCCGTCAAGGCGGCGGCGGATGCAGTAGAGATCGGTGCCGAGCGCACCGGAGGTGATCTCCGGTCCCGGCGTAGTCCGGCATGCGGTGGCGTTGACGAGGCCGATCGGCAGCTCGATGCCGTGGCGCCGGCAGAACAGCGATGACCACGCCCCTCCGGACAGCAGTACCGATTGCGTGCGAACGGTGCCTTTCTCGGTGACGACGGCGCTGACCCGTCCACCCTGCGTTTCCAGTCCGCGCGCGGCGCAGCCCTGATGGAGGGTGACGCCGTGTTTTCGCGCGGCGGTCGCGAGCGCGGGCACAGCCATCGACGGCTCGGCGCGCCCGTCGCTCGGCGTGTGCAGGCCGCCGACCCATTTCTCGGAATGACCGGGCAGGCGCTCGGCGACCTCGGCCGGCGTCAGTACCGTCGAGTGCACCTGCATCTCGCGCGCCGTTGCCGCCCATCGCTCCCAGCTGGCGAGCTCATCCTTGCTCTTGGTCAGGAACAGCACGCCGGTGCGGCGGAAGCCGGCGTCGACGCCGGCATCGTTCTGCATGTCTTCCCACAGGCGCAGCGCCTCGCGGGCAAGAGGAATTTCTTCACGCGCGCGACCCTGCTGGCGGCACCAGCCCCAATTGCGGCTCGACTGCTCACCGCCGACATGTCCCTTCTCGACCAGCGCGACGGAGAGGCCCTTCTTCGCTAGATGATAGGCTGCGGAGACGCCGATGACGCCGCCGCCGATGACGACGACGTCCGCCTGCGCCGGCAGGCGCTCGTCGCTGTTTATGCGGGTGAGCGGCGGGGACATGAGACACTCCTTAACATCAGCCTGGACTTCAATTCGATCGAGATCTTGCTCGTCATGGGATGTTCATTCGCGGATCGAGCGCGTCGCGCAGGCCGTCCCCGAGGAAGTTGAAGCTCGTCACGGCAAGCGTGATCGCGAGGCCCGGCGCGATCGCGAGCCAGGGCGCGCTGGTGAGATAGATCTGCGCGTTGTTGAGCATGTTGCCCCAGCTCGCGGCAGGCGGCTGGATGCCGTAACCGAGATAGCTGACATAGGATTCGAGCAAGATCGCCTTGGCGACGTTCAACGTCGCCGCCACCATGATCGGCGCCATCGCATTCGGCACAAGCTCGCGGAACATGATGCGCATGTTCGACGAGCCGAAGGCGAGAGCCGCGACCGCAAACTCACGCTCGCGCAGCGAACGCACCTGGGCCTCCACGACGCGGGCAACGGCCATCCAGGCGGTCGCCGCAATCAGCACGGTGGTGGTGACAAGGCCCGGCTCCGTGAGCGCCGCGAGCGCAAGCAGCAGGAAGATCGTCGGAAAGCATAATACCGCGTCGACGAGCCGCATCAGTACCGCGCCGACCACACCGCCATAGAAGCCGGCAAAGGCGCCGACCACGATGCCGACTGCCATCGCAATCACCATCGCGACGATGCCGATCGAGAGCGACACGCGCCCGCCCATCATCAGCCGCGCCAGCACGTCACGGCCGAGCTCGTCCGTGCCGAGGATGTGCGCGCCCGAAAACGGCGGCGCGAACCGCTTCATGATGTCGATATAGGTGTCGTCGAACGGTAGCAGATACGGGCCGAATGCTGAGCCGAGGATGAGGACCAGAATGATCACCGCGCCCGCGAGCGCGAGGCGATGCCGGCGGAATCGCCGCCACGCGGCCTGGCCGGGTGCGAGCTGGACCGTGGAGAGGGCTGCAGTCGCCATCGTCTAGCCCACCCGGATGCGCGGATCGACGACGGCATAAAAGATGTCGGCGAGCAGCGAGCCAATCAGCACCATCGTCGCCGAGAACATCAGGATGCCCATTACCACGGGATAGTCGCGATAGCCGATGGAATCGAGGAACAGCCGGCCCATGCCCGGCCAGGTGAATACGGTCTCGGCGACCAGCGCGCCACCGAGCAGCGTCGGAAACTGGAGGCCGGCCACCGTGATCATCGGCAGCAGCGCGTTGCGCAGGGCGTGAACGGTGAGGATACGCCATTCCGGCATGCCTTTCGCACGCGCGGTGCGGATGTAGTCCTGGTTGATCACCTCTAACATCGAGGAGCGCATGAAGCGGCCCCACATCGCGGTCTCGACCAGCGCCAGCACCAGCGCCGGCGCAATCAGATGATGCAGCAGGTCGAGGAAGGAGCCGTCGCCGACGGTCTCGCGATTGCCGGACGGCAGCCAGCCGAGCTTCACCGAGAACACGTAGATGGTGACGAGGCCGAACCAGAAGGTCGGGATCGACAGCGCAATCATGGCGCCCACGGTTGCGAGCGTATCGAACAGCGAGTAGCGGCGGAGCGCGCCAAGCACGCCGATCCAGCAGCCAAGCAAGACCGCGATGATCGTCGCCGTCGCCATCAGCTCCATGGTGGCACCGAGATGCGAGGAGATCACCGACAGCACGGCCTCGCCGTCGCGGTAGGAGCGACCCCAGTCGCCTTTCAGCATACGACCGAACCAGTCGAGATACTGGATCGGAAGCGGACGATCGAGCCCGAGCTGGCTGGTGACGCGATCGAGATCCTCCTGCGTCATCTGCGCGGAGGCCGCAAATTGCGAGAGCGGGCCACCGGGCGCCAGATGCAGGATGGCGAAGCCGATCGCTGAGACGATCACCAGCAGCATGATCGCCTGCGCCAGGCGATTGGCGACGTAACGGGCCATCTCAGGCGATCCCGCGGATCGGATGCATCAGGCCCAATACCACTCGCGGATGTTCCAGCAGTTGATCGACATGTTGATGTTGGGGCGGAAACCCTGGAGCCCTTCCTTCACGCCTTCCGCGATGAAGCCCTGGAACAGCGGCAGGATGGCGAGATCGTTGCGGATGAGCTTTTGCAGATCGCCATAGGTGGTCTTGCGCTGCGCCAGATCGAACTGTCTGGCGCCTTCGGCGAGAAGCCGATCCGCTTCCGGACTCTGGTACTGATAGGTGTTGTAGCCGCGGCCGCCTTTGGCGGGAATGGCGCCGGAGCCGAAGCGCGGCGTCACATCGGGATCGCTGCCCAGCATGAAGTTCACCCCCACGATCACCGAGTTGAACTTCGACTGCTGCCAGAAGTCGCCCCAGATCACCGCAGCCGGCATGTTATTGACGCGCATCGCAGCGCCGATCGCACGCCAGTCCTGGATCAGGAGCTGCTGGGTCTGCTCGCGCACGGCATTGCCTGACGTGGTCGAATTGGTGAATTCGAGCTTGACGCCGCCCTTCTCGCGCACGCCGCCGGAGCCGCGAACCCAACCCGCAGCATCGAGCAGCGCGTTGGCTTTGGCGGGATCATATTTGTGCTGCGGCAGCCCCTGCTGGAACGACCAGGCCTGCTGCGGCACGAAACTCTCGGTCTGCGTCGGCAGGCCGTAATTCAGCGCATCGATGATCGCCTGCTTGTTGATCGCGAGATATAGCGCCTCGCGTACAGTGCGGTCGGTGAAGGGACCGAAATCCAGATTGGGCGCGATGTGCTCGACCGAGGACGTCGAGGAGACGAAGATCTTGCGTCCCTTCAGCGTCTTCGCCTCCTGCACGAAGTTCGGCAAAATGCCTTGCAGGCCGGTGTAATCGACCTGGCCGGTGCGGAACTGGGTGTAGAGGACGGTAAGGTCCGGAATGTACTTGAACACCACGCGCTCAACGTAGGGTCCCTTGCCGTGGTAGCCGGCATGGGCATTCAAGAGGATGTGGTCGCCCGGCACGCGCTCGCCCCAGCGGAACGGCCCGGTGCCGACGGGCGCATTGTGGAACGGCGAGGCGTTCGGATCCGTCAGCTTCTCCAGGATGTGCTTGGGCACGATGAAGGTCAGCGCCCCCAGGATCGACATATAAGGCGAATAGGCCGTGTCCATCCGCCAGTGTATCTCGTCGGGCGCGACGACCTTGATGTCCTTCACGAGGTTATGGCCGACGCGGCTGCGCGCGCGGAAGTCGGGATTGTTGATCAGCTCGATCGAGAATTTTACGTCCTCGGCCGTGAACGGCGTGCCGTCATGCCACTTCACGTCGCTACGCAGCTTGATCTTCCAGGTCAGGCCGTCGGCCGACAGGCCGCCATTCGCGATGGTCGGGACTTCGCGCGCGAGGTCGGGAACGAAGGTGCCGTCGGGATCGATGAACCAGAGCGGCGAGAACACCTGCCACCAGATGCCCTGGTCGACCTCGATGCCCGGCATCAGGGGATGAAAGACCGTCGGCTCCTGCGACAGCGCCGCGATCACCTGCCCGCGCGGCTTGTCCGGCGGATTGGAGGGGCGTTCGGTCTGCGCAAATGCATGGCCTGAAAGCGTCCATCCCGCCGCGGCGCCCGCGCCGAGCTGAAAGAGCTGACGGCGATTCGGAACGCCGAGATGCAGTGCTCCAACGCCGAACTTCCCGGTGTCGTCCGCCATGACCACTCTCCGTTTTTCGCACGCGGCACCGTCCCCCGCGCCCCAAGACCCCGGCAAAGGGACAGGAGTGGGCTTTAGTGCTTCTTAATTTTTCTATCAAAAGTTCATCACGACTAAATACAGCTGTCAATCACATTGCTAGGATGCGCGACCTTTTCACAGCGCCGGACCATTTTGGGCGGCGAGGCAATGCATGGGAGAGCGACATGGATGGTCGCGGGGACACGAACGGTCCGAAGGACGCCCCGGCGCTCGAGGCCGACGATGCGATCGACCAGCGCCTCGGCGAGACCGTGCGGCTGCTGCGTCAGCGCGCCGGGCTGTCGATCCAGGACGTTGCCAACAAGACCGGCCTCTCCAACGGCATGATCAGCCAGCTCGAGCGCGCGCGCGCCATGCCGTCGATACGCACGCTGCGCCTGCTCAGCATCGCGCTCGACGTCCCGATCTCCTATTTCTTCGAAACCACCGATCCCGCCGACGTGCAACGCTACATCGTGCGCAAGAACAGCCGGCGCCTGCTGCGGCTCACCGCTAGCGGCGTCGTCAAGGAAGCGCTGACGCCGGCAGACAAAGGCCAGCTCGAACTCTATGAGCTCACGCTCAATCCCGGCGCCTCGTCCGGCACCGACTTCCTGCAGCATACCGGCGAGAAGGCGGGCTATATCCTCTCGGGCAGCCTGCGGCTGTGGCTCGACAACCAGGCCCATCTGCTCGAAGCCGGTGACAGCTTTCGGTTTCCGAGCATCGTGCCGCACATGTTCGACAACCCGACCCAGCAGACCGCGCGCGTGATCTGGGTGACGACGCTGCGCCAGACCGATTCTCCGGCAGGTTGAAGCGCCGCCGCCCGGCACCACCGCAAATTGCTCCTCGACGCCGCCGCGCGGAATCTGTAGCTCACGTGGAGCCGGACTCATTGACAGGGTGGACGCGAGGGTCCGCGACCGACGCGTTGGTGTGAGACCATGAAATTCAGGGGGCTTCTGACACTCGCGATGGTCGCGCAGGTCGTCGTGACTGCGGCGGCCCTCCTCGCCTCCTATGCCGTGACCGGAACCGGGTTCGGCACGGTCCAGCTCATCGCCCTGCTCGCAAGCGGTCTCGTTGCGGCGCTGATCGCGCGGCTCTGCACGCGCATGATCGCGACGTTGCAGGACAAGCGCATTGCCGCACGACTGGCCGAGCAGGCGCAGGCCAGCGCGCAAATTACCCAGGCCGTCATCAAGACCGCGCTCGATGCCTTCGTTCAAACCGATGCGAACGGTATCGTCCTGGAGTGGAGCATTCAGGCCGAAGCCTTGACCGGTTGGACGCGCAAGGAGGCGCTCGGCACGGACGTCGTCAACCTCCTCGTCGCCGAGCCGCTGCGCGACGGCTTCAGGCAACGCATGATGCGGCTCCTGCCGGAACTGTCGGATGCGCCGATCGGCATCCGGTTCGAAGCGACCCTGCTGCACCGGAACGGCGACGAGATCCTGATCGAGGCGTCCAGCACGGCACTCCAGCTCGGGGGACGCATCCTCATCAACAATTTCGTCAAGGACGTCACCCAGAAGCGTGCCGCCGAGGAGCAGCTGATCCAGGCCCAGAAGATGGAGGCGGTCGGCCAGCTCACAGGCGGCATCGCGCACGAATTCAACAACATGCTCACCGTGATCACGGGCACGATCGAGATCCTCGCCGACGCCGTGAAGGACAGTCCGCCGCTCGCGACCATCACCAAGCTGATCAGCGAAGCCGCCGACCGCGGTGCCGCGCTGACGTCGAGCCTGTTGTCCTTTGCCCGCAAGCAGGCGCTCAAGCCGGCCGAGATCGACGTCAACGAATTGCTTGAAGAGCTCGCAAGGCTGCTGCTGGCAACCTTCGACAGAAAGATCGAGATCATAACCCGACTTGACGGCAAGATCTGGCTCGCCCTGGTCGATCGCGGCCAATTGAGCTCGGCGCTGCTCAATCTCGCGATCAACGCCCGCGACGCGATGCTGGATGGCGGCCGACTGACGCTGACGACGCGCAACGTCGTGTTCGGCGTCCGTGAGGCCGTGGCGGTCGGGGCCGGCTATGCCGGCGACTATGTCGAGATCGAGATCGCCGACACCGGCACCGGCATTCCGCAGGCCATTCTGGAGCGGATCTTCGATCCCTTCTTCTCGACCAAGGATGTCGGCAAGGGCACGGGGCTCGGGCTCAGCATGGTGTTCGGTTTCGTCAAGCAATCCGGCGGCGGCATCAAGGTCTCGTCCGAAGAAGGACGCGGCACGATTTTCACGATCTACCTGCCGAAGGCGGAGGCGAGCACGCTTCGCCCGGCCGGCTATGACGAGCGCAAGGTCGTGGGCGGGACTGAGACCATCCTTTGCGTCGAGGACGACCGCGACGTCCGCCAATATGTCACGGTCCAGCTCGAAAGCCTCGGCTACAAGGTCATCCCCGCCGCCAATGCGGCCGAGGCGCTCGCCATCGCAGCCGAAGGCACGCCATTCGATCTGCTCTTCACCGACATCGTGATGGCCGGCAGCTTGAATGGACGAGAGCTCGCCGACGAGATGGTGGCAGCGCGCCCCTCGCTGCGGGTGCTGTTCACGTCGGGCTATGCCTACGACTCGCTGCATGCGCAGGGACGCGCCACCATGGGCGCGCCGCTTCTGACAAAGCCCTACCGCAAGGCCGAGCTCGCACGCATGCTGCGCCGCTCCCTCGACACCGCCGTCGACACGGCTGGCGATCCGATCCCGACACCCTATTCGGTGCAGGCCGATGTCGAAGGGTTCCTGCGCAAGCAGGCGGCTGAACGCGACGGGCGCTAGTGCAGCGGAATGGATGGACAGCGCGCGATAGCTGCGCAAAACTCATCCCAGACATATCCATTGGAGACGAGCCATGACGTCACTCGAAAAAGGCATCACCGCGAACGGCACGGGCTATGGCGGCAAGACCTGGAACATTCTGGGCCAGGTCTATTTCCCGAAGGCCGTCACCGAGTCCACCTTCGCGTTCGAGACCAACAGCGAGCCGGGCCAATTCGTGCCGGTGCACATCCACCCGACCCAAGACGAATTCATCCTGGTGCAGGAAGGCACGCTCGACCTCAAGCTCGACGGCAAATGGGTGAAGGCCCACGCCGGCGACCTCGTGCGCCTGCCGCGCGGCATCCCGCACGGCTATTTCAACAAATCCGACAAACCGGCCCGCGCGTTGTTCTGGGTCTCGCCGATGCAGAAGCTGGAGGCGCTGTTCAACCAGCTCCATGACCTGACCGACCCGGCCGAGGTCGTGCGCATCTCGGCGCTGCACGAGGTCGACTTCCTGCCGCCCGAAGCCAATGACTAGGCTACGATCCCCCGACAGACGAATCGTTGGGGAACCGGCCATGCCGGCACGACGTCAACTCCTCGCAATCATCGCGGCGCTTGGGCTGGCCCTTACGACGTTCGTCCCGAGCCAGGCGCAAACGCTCACGGCAAGACAATCGGAGGCGGCTGCGACCTACGAGCGTGCGCTCGGCGATTTCAAGGCGATTCTGGCCGAGCGCCGCCGCCAGATCGACGCAAAGGAACCGCTGCCGAACCTGCCCGGCCAAGCCATCTATCTTGCGCGGGTCGCCGTCATCAGTGCTTACAAGGATCTCACCGACGCCTTGCCGTCGCGGATCGGTCGGCCCAACAAGTTCGAGATACCGCCGGCCTATTTCGACGCCGACATCGAACCGCTGATCGACGAATATTCAAAACTGTTCGACATCATGGAAGCGCCGCCGGCCGGCGCGCAGAACTCGGCCACGCCGTTCAAGGACGTGGTCGATCTCGCTGCCGCGATCGCGCGGGCCAAGGGGCTGGCGCCGATTCACGCCGAAGTAGCGGGCCGGATCAGCCTCGGGCTGTTCTTTGCCGAGACCAACGGCAAGCAGAACGTCCGCAACGGCCGCTCCAACACCTATATGGGCAGCTTCCAGACCGGCCCGTCCGAGGACCGCAACGGCCGCAGGAAATGGGAAGCCATCAAGGCAGAGATCGCCGCAAGCGATCCCGAGCTGAGCGCGCGCGACGACAAGGAAGAGGCGCGCGCCCGCGACACCGATCATCGCTTCAATCACTGGACCAACGTGCGCGACGGCCTGATGAACGCACATGCGGATGTTTTCCGGGATATCCCGGGAATCGTGAAGACGCTGCCCGACCCGATTGATCAGATGAAGCTGTTCGAGCTGATCCAGATCGTTCCCACGCCGACCCGGTCGGCGCTCAAGTCCGGCGATCTCCTGAACTACAGGGTGTCCAGTCCGACGATCATGAAGCACCTGCGCAACAACAGCATTCTTGCTTTTGGACAGGCCGACCGGGCGCGAACCTCGGCAAGCTTCCGGGAAATCCTTGGCGCGATGTGGCTGTTCAAGCGGAAATTCGAGAAGGCGATGGCAAAATACGCGGAGATCAAGCCGCGTTAATTCTCCGGCTTACAGGGCGATTACATATAAAACGAGCGTGGCGGATAGCTCGCCTGCGATCCATCCTTCGAGACGCCCGCCTACGGCGGGCCCTCAGGATGAGGTCGCGTTTTACCGCGCGATACTCGACCCTCAGGATGACGAGCCCGCCGAAGCGGTGGTCTCGAGCCATGCAGGCCGAGCACGTTCGGCGGTCCTCCTAACTGTTCATGTCCGATCGCGCTGGCCTGCTCCGCACGCCCTACTCGGTGCGGATCGGCGAGTCCTTCAGGCCGTTATTGTCATAGGCCTTGCGAAGCGTGCCGTTCGTCGTCGCTTCCGTCATGAACTTGGTGACGAAAGCCAGTGCCTGGCTGTGGCCGAGCGGCACGGCGACCGCGGTGACCGTCTTCTTGAAGGTCTCGTCCAGCACCTTCGTGCCCGGGATCTTCTGCGCCATCTTGTTGAGCTGGTCGCGCGACAACGCGAAGGCGTCGATCTCGCCGCTGCTGAGGAGGCCGAAGATCTCGTCATAGGTCTGGTAGCCGGTGACTTTCGCGTTCTTCAGATGCGCGACCGCGCCGCGCATGGTGGTCGTGGCGTTGACGGCCGCAACCTTGATGCCCACCTGGTCGAGCGTAGCAAAATCGGTGACGCTTGACCCTGCCTTGACGATGTAGGTGGCGTCGGCGACCTCGTAGATCGGACCGAACATCATCCTGGTCTCACGCTCCGGGTCCTTCGGGAGCCAGGTGACGTCCCAAGCACCTTTTTCAAGAGTGCTTTTCGACGCCGCATCGGTGATCTGGCCGGAATTCTGGTGCACGACATATTCGACGGGCACGCCGAGCTGGGCGGCCATCTCCTTGCCGAGATCGACCGGCACGCCTGCATAGCCGGCTTCGGTCTTGGTGGACCAGAACGCGCCGCCCGCCGGGCTGATCGCGATTGCGACGCGGAGCTTGCCGCTCGGTGCGATGTCGTCCTTCAGACCATCGGCTAGCGCGGGCATGGCAACCGCCGCTGCGAGAACGAGGCCGGCGAGGGCCGACTGAAGATACGTGGGCATGTCATGATCTCCTGACCTTTTCTTCTTCTCTTGTTCTTCCCGACCGCCTCGCGTGCCACCGTTCGGCCATTGACATAATTCTGGTCGATCGTTCGGGCGATGAAAAGCAGTTTGTCATGGCAAAACTGCCAAAGGCCATAGCGCGGTTTGCAGTACCAAGGCCCATGACTGCCACCTGATGACTGCCATGGCTATGGTGTTCCACGGCGGGGCATTTGTTGGTAGCCTCCCGCCCCGACAGACAGCAACCGGGGACCACCGAATGACCTGCGCGAATCCCGCACGGCGCAACGGAGCGTGGAGACATGTCGGGCGAGCACTGGCCGCCGCGATGGTCGTGGCCGCGCTCACCGGCTGCGAGGACAAGAATACGTTCGTCGCCCCGCCGCCGCCCAAGGTGGACGTCGCCCCGCCCATGCAGCGCGCGGTGACGCGCTATGTCGAGGCCACCGGCAACACCGCGCCGATCAAGAATGTCGATCTCGTCGCGCGCGTGCAGGGCTTCCTGCAATCGATCGACTACACGGACGGCTCCTTCGTCAAACAGGGCACCCAGTTGTTCACGATCGAGCCCGAGACCTACAAGCTCAAGCTCGATCAGGCGCAGGCGGCCGAGGCCGGCGCGCAGGCGTCGCTCCGGCAGGCGGAAGCCGACTACAAGCGGCAGAGCGATCTGGTGCAGCGGCAAGCGGTCTCGCAAGCGACCTTGGACACCTCGACCTCGAACCGCGACAACGCGCAGGCCAACCTCCAGCAAGCCCAGGCCAACACCCGCCTCGCTGAAGTCAACTACGGCTACACCAAGGTGAGCGCACCGTTCGACGGCGTCGTCAGCGCCCATATGGTCTCGATCGGCGAGCTCGTCGGTGTCTCCTCCCCGACCCAACTCGCCTCCATCGTGGCGATGGACCCGATCTATGTGAACTTCACCGTCAACGAGCAGGACGTGCTGCGCATCCGTGCCGAGGCCGCCCGACGCGGCCTGACTGCCGCCGACCTCAAGCAATTTCCGATTCAAGTGGGCCTGCAGACCGAGGCGGGGTATCCGCATGAGGGGCATCTCGACTATGTCGCCCCGACCCTCAACCAGTCGACCGGCACGCTCGCGGTGCGCGGTCTCGTGCCCAATGACAAGCGGGTGCTGCTGCCCGGCTATTTCGTCCGCGTTCGCGTGCCCTTCACCCAGGAGAAGGACGCCCTGCTCGTTCCCGATACCGCGCTCGGCAGCGACCAGGGCGGCCGCTATCTCCTCGTCGTCAGCGGCGACAACATCGTCGAGCAACGCAAGGTGCAGATCGGTCCCGTCGAGAACGGCCTGCGCGTGATCGAAAGCGGCTTGAATCCTGATGACCGCGTGGTGATCGCGGGGCTATTGCGCGTGATCCCGGGCCAGAAGATCGACCCGCAAATGACGAAGATCGAGCAGCCGCAGGCGTCCGCCAAGTAAGATTCGCCAAGTGAGGGGCCGCCAGTCATGATCTCAAAATTCTTCATCGAGCGGCCGGTCCTCTCGAACGTCATCGCGCTGCTGATGATCCTGATCGGCGGCGTCGCGCTGTTCAATCTCGCGATCGCGCAATATCCCGATGTGGTGCCGCCGACGGTGCAGGTCACCACCCGCTATCCCGGCGCCAGTGCCAAGACCGTGATCGACACCGTGGCGCTGCCGATCGAGCAGCAGGTCAACGGCGTCGAGGACATGCTCTACATGCAGTCCTACAGCGGCTCCGACGGCACCTATACGCTGACAGTGACCTTCAAGATCGGCACCGACCTCAACTTCGCGCAGGTGCTGGTGCAGAACCGGGTCTCCAGCGCGCTGTCGCAGCTGCCCCAGTCGGTGCAGAACCAGGGCGTCACCGTGCAGAAGCGATCGACGTCGATCCTGCTGTTCGTGACGCTGACCTCGCCGGACAAGACCTTCGACAGCCTCTATCTGAGCAACTACGCCACCATCAATCTCCGCGACGAGCTCTCGCGCCTGCCCGGTGTCGGCAACGTCACCGTGTTCGGCGCCGGCCAGTATTCCATGCGGGTGTGGCTCGATCCGAACAAGCTGCAAGTCCGTGGCCTGGTGCCGCAGGACGTCATCCAGGCGATCCAGCAGCAGAGCCAGCAGGTCTCGGCCGGCCAGGTCGGCGCGCCGCCGACGCCACCGGGACAGGCGTTCCAGTACACGCTCAATGTCAACGGCAGGCTCGACGACACCACCCAGTTCGAGAACATCATCGTCAAATCAGGCACCAGCGGCGACGTCACCCGGGTGCGCGACGTCGGCTCGGTCGAATTGGGCGCGCAGACCTACAGCCAGATCTTCTCGCTGAACAAGCAGCCGGCCACCGGCATCGGCGTGTTCCAGTCGCCCGGCGCCAACGCGCTCCAGGTCGAGCAGGCGGTCGAAAAGAAGATGGCGGAGCTCGCCAAGGCTTTCCCGCAGGGCATGAAGTACGACACGCCGTTCGACACCACCAAATTCGTGCAGGCCTCAGTGCACGAGGTCTACATGACGCTGATCGAGGCCGGCCTCCTGGTGCTGGTCGTGATTCTGGTGTTTCTGCAGGACTGGCGCGCGATGCTGGTGCCGGCGACCACGGTGCCTGTCACCATCATCGGCGCTTTCGCCGCGATGGCGGCGCTCGGCTTCACCATCAACATGTCGACCTTGTTCGCTATCGTGCTTGCGATCGGTATCGTCGTCGACGACGCCATCGTCGTGGTGGAAGGCGCGGCGCACAACATCGAGCAGGGCATGAACGGCCACGACGCCGCGATCAAGGCGATGGACCAGCTGTTCGCGCCGATCGTCGGCATCACCCTGGTGCTGATCTCGGTGTTCTTGCCGGCCTCGTTCCTCGCGGGCCTCACGGGCCGCATCTATTCGCAATTCGCACTGGTGATCGCGGCAACGGCGCTTTTGTCCGCCATCAACGCGGCAACGCTGAAGCCGACGCAGTGTGCGCTCTGGCTGCGGCCGACGGTGCCGCCGGAGAAGCGCAACTTCTTCTATCGCGGCTTCAACAATGTCTATGACCGCGTCGAGCGGGGCTACACAAGGCTGATCAGCTTCCTGTGCGGGCACGCCACGGTCTCGGTCGCATTCGCGCTGGTGCTGATCGGAATCGGCGGCTACGGCCTGTCCCGAGTGCCGACCGGCTTTCTGCCGATCGAGGACCAGGGCTATCTGATCGCCGCCGTGCAACTGCCCGACGGCGCTGCGCTGGAGCGGACCCAGAAGGCGCTCGACAGAGCGAGCGAGCTGATCAAGGACACGCCTGGAGTCCAGCAGGTCATCACCATCGCCGGCATCTCCGCGCTCGACAACAGCGCCAGCCTTGCCAATGCCGGCGTCGCCTACATCATCCTGAAGGACTGGGAGGCGCGCAAAGGTCCGGGCGAGGATCTGCGCTCGCTGGTCTACGGACTGAACGACAAGCTCGCGGTCATCATGGAGGCGCGCACGCTGGTGCTGCCGCCGCCGCCGATCCAGGGCATCGGCAACGCGGCCGGCTTCTCGATGCAAGTCGAGCTGCGCGACGGCAACAGCGATTTCGGCAAGCTCCAGGCCATCACGAGCGCGATGGTCAGTAACGGCCAGAGCCAGAGCGCGCTGCAGCGCGTCCAGTCGTCGTTCCGCTCCTCGGTGCCGCAATTCAACGTCGAGATCGACCGCATCAAGACCCAGACGCTGCACGTCACGACGGACCAGGTGTTCGCGGCGCTGTCGACCTATCTCGGCTCGTCCTATGTCAACCAGTTCAACAAGTTCGGCCGCGTGTTCCAGGTCTATACGCAGGCCGATCCCGCGTTC
This sequence comes from Bradyrhizobium sp. 132, assembly GCF_023074185.1. Taxonomy (GTDB): domain Bacteria; phylum Pseudomonadota; class Alphaproteobacteria; order Rhizobiales; family Xanthobacteraceae; genus Bradyrhizobium. The sequence continues at coordinate 237,983 of NZ_JADPKY010000103.1, forward strand.
CGCCTCACCGAGCGCGACATCGCCAACCTGCAGGTGCGTAACTCGAACGGCGATATGATCCCGATCGGCACCGTCGCCACGATCACGCCGGCCACCGGCCCCTCGCTGATCAGCCTCTACAATCTCTATCCCTCCTCGACCGTCATCGGCCTGCCGGCGCAGGGCTACTCCTCGGGCCAGTCGCTGAAGCTGATGGAGGAGATCGCGGACAAGACGCTGCCGCCGGGCACCGGTTACGAATGGACCGCGATGTCCTATCAGGAGAAGGCTGTCTCCAACCAGATCTACTGGGTGTTCGGGCTCGCCATGCTGCTGGTCTATCTCGTCCTCGCCGGCCAATACGAGAGCTGGTACGCGCCGATCTCGGTGATCCTCGCGGTGCCGCTGTCGCTGATCGGGCCCATGCTGATCCTCAATGGCCTGAAGATCGACAACAATCTCTACTGCCAGATCGGCCTGATCCTCCTGATCGCGCTGTCGGCCAAGAACGCCATCCTGATCGTCGAGGTCGGGCTGGAGCTGCACGGCCGCGACGGCAAGCCGGTGCTGGAATCCGCCATCGAAGCTGCGCGCGCCCGCTTTCGACCGATCCTGATGACGTCGTTCGCCTTCATCCTCGGCGTCGTGCCGCTGGTGATCGCGACCGGCGCCGGCGCCAGCGCGCGCAAGTCGATCGGCATCACGGTGTTCTCGGGCATGCTGGCCTCGACATGCCTTGCGGTGCTGTTCGTGCCGGCCTTCTTCGTGGTGGTGCAACGCTTCGAGAACTGGCGCGCGTCGAAGAAGGCACCGAAGGCCGTGGCGGCGGCCGAGGTGAAGTCCTAGGCTTTCTCGGTGGAGGTCTGCCGCGCCTCGCCGCTCGACACCAGGAGCACCGAGACCTTCGCCTGCCTGAGCACGGCGTCGGCGACGCCACCGAAGGAGAGATGGTCGCCTTGGATGCGGTCGACGCCCATCACCACGAGATCGACATCGGTGGTCTCGATCTCGCGCAGGATCGCCGCCTCCGGCGCCCGGTTCACGCGCAAGGTCGTGGTGATGTCGACCTCATAACGGGCAGCGAGATCGCTGGCGTCCTTCAGGATGCCGGCCTCCTGGCTCAGACCACGAGAGGCGCCGCGCTGCGCGCCCTTGTCGCGCGTCGTCGCTACATAGATCACGCGGAGCGAGCCTGATCCCGCCGCCTGCGTCAACGCCACCGCGACCTCGGCACCGCGCTTGGAGACGCCGCTGCCGGAGACCGGAACGAGGATATTGAGTGCGTCGGGCATCGGCTGCTTCAGGTGCTTTCCCTTCGCCGCCAGGATTGCGAGCGGTCCTTCGAACTTCGCTGCGATGTCCTCAACTTCGCGATCGAAGCGATCCTTGGCGGCAGTGACCTTGTCGACGCCGATGACCAGAAGATCGAAGCCCTTCTTTGCCTCATCTCCGATTGCCTCGCCGAGCCCCGACTTGCGGACACGCGTCGTGACGTCGACGTTGCCGGCATCGCCATGCGCCGACACGGTCTCGGCGGCCTTCTTCACCACCACTTCGGGGCTTTCTTCCTCGCCGCTCCCCTTCTCCCGCTTCTTGGCGCGCTTGCCGATGTGCAGCACGGTGATCGGCAGGCCACGCATCCCGGCGATCAGGCCGGCAATGTGGGCGGCGAAGGTGGCATTGACGCTTTCGTCCACTGCCAGCAACGGACGTTCGAGATTGGCAACGAAGCCGCGCTTCTCGAACTCTTCCCGCTCCAGGCGCTCTTGCTCCTCCTTGTTCATCGGCAGCTTTGCCAGCGCCGCGCGCAGCATCGGCGGCATCGCCATCGTGGTCACGATCGCCATCGTGACGATCATCGTGAACAGGTTCTGGCTGAGCACGCCGATCGAAAGACCGATGGTGGCGATGATCACCTCGGTCGAGCCGCGCGCGTTCATCCCGCTCGCGAGCGCCAGCGACTCCCTTGTGTTCAGCCCGCCCAACGTGCCGCCGACGAAGGCGCCGCCGAACTTGCCGACACTGGCGATCACGACCAGCAGCCCGGTCAGCATCAGGAGATTGGGATCGCGCAGCACCGTGAGGTCGGCGCTCAAGCCGGCCAGGCCGAAGAATACCGGCATGAAGAAGCTCGAGATCAATCCGCGCAGGCGCTCGTCGATCTGCCTCGTCAGGATCGGGGACTCTCCGACCAGAATGCCGGCGACGAAGGCGCCGAGCACCGTGTGGACGCCGATCAGGTGCGTGATCAGCGCCATCACGCTCATCAGCAGCAGGATCACCGTGACGACGGGCGCGGTGCTGACGAGATTGTCGTTGGCCCAGCGGATGAGCTGAGACACAAGCTTGCGGCCGATGGTGAAGCTGATGGCGAGGAAGGCCAGCGTGCCCAACACGGCTTTCGCCACCGAGGCGATATCCAGCGTGCCGTGCGAGGCGAGGCTGAAGATGACGGCGATGATGATCCAGCCGATGGTGTCGTCGATGACGGCGGTCGCGACGATGATCTGGCCGACATTGCGGCGCATGAAATTCATTTCGCGCACGACCACGGCGACGATCTTCACCGAGGAGATCGACAGCGCCGTGCCCATGAACAGCGACGCAACCAGGCGGGCTTGCGGGTTCGGCAGCAATGCATCGGGCAGGAACTCGCCGAGCGCAAAACCGCAGGCGAAGGGCACGAGGATGCCGGCGATCGAGATCGCGATCGCGGCCTTGCCGACCTTCCTGACCAGCTTGAGGTCGGTCTCCATGCCGGTCAGCAGTAGCAGCAGGAGGATCCCGAACTGGGCGATGCCGTCGATCATCGCTTTCTGCTCGGGCGTTTTGGGGAAGATCGCGTGCTGCGCGTCAGGCCAGACCCAGCCGAACAGCGACGGGCCGAGCAGGATGCCGGCGAGCAATTCGCCGATCACCGAGGGCTGGCCGATGCGCTGCATGGTCTCGCCGAGACCGCGGCCGACCGCGATCAAGAGCACGATCTGCGCAACCAGCAGGAATTCGGACGGACCGGCCGATTTGCCGCCCTCGGCAGCGGCCGCAATGGTGGTGAGGACAAGAGCCGCGAGGACAAGGCCGACCGGTCGGAGCAGGCTCCAATGCATGCAGATGTCTTCCCCCTTCATTTGCTCCGGCAAGGTGCCGGACGGGGGATAGAACCCGCGGGAGGCGGACCGGGTTCCCGTCGCTTGCGGCGAGTTGGGGGGCAACAACAAAAAACGCGAAAACAACCCCATGCACAGTAGAGATGGGGTTGAAAAGGTTGAAGAAATTTCGTCTTTCCCGAAATCACTTGCTCCGTCGGGCAAAACACCGGCACAATGGCATCATGGGTGGCATGCGCGGGCTGCCTCCTCATCCCTTCATTGCGAGCGAAGCGGCGAAGCGAAGCAATCCAGGGTCCCTCCGCGGAAGGATTCTGGATTGCTTCGTCGCAAGGGCTCCTCGCAATGACGAGAGAGTCCCGGCCTTACGCCGCACTCGTGCCCCGGACGCGGCGCAGCGCCACTCCGGCGGTGCGCCGCAGAGCCGGGGCCCATGCCACACGGGAATTCGCAGCCTCTGGGTCCCGGCTCTGCGCCGCAACGCTCGCGCGTTGCAGCTTGTCCGGGACACGAGAGCGTTCTCCCTCACACCGCCTGCGGCGTCCTGATTTCGCGCGGCAGGATGATCGCCGCTGCGATCGCGAGCAGGCAGAGCGCGGCGAAGGCGTGCAGCATGGTGACGAAGCCGCCCTGCTCGTAGAGCCACGCGACCAGGCCGACGGAGGCGCCGGCTGCAGTGAAGCCGATGAAATAGCGCACGGCATAGGCGCGCGAGCGCCATTCCTCGCTGGTGTACTTGCCGACCATGGCGTCGTTGACCGTGACCTGCCCGAACGCGCCCATGACGATGCCGATCGAGACCAGGATCAGCGGCAAATTGGACAGGCTCGCGGCCAGATACAGGAACGGCGCCAGCATGAAGGACAGCGGCAGCGCCACCGTCTTCAGCGAATAGCGGTCGAGCAGCCGGCCGATCGTGTACTGCGTCATCGCGCCGAACACGTAGACGCAGGCGGCGATGACGCCAAGCAACGCCGGGCTTTTGGTGAGATCGGCAAGCCGCTCCGCAAACAGTTTTGGCAGCGCGACGGTGACGGCATTGAACGTGGTGGAAATCGCGATCACCACGATCAGCAGCGACAGGATCACGCGCCACATGTCCTGCTTGGCCACGCGCGCCTGCGCCGCGGCCTGCTTCGAGCCCTTGCGGTCCTCGTGCACGACCATCATCGCAAACGCGATGCCGATCATGATCGTCACGACGCCCGGGACGATGAAGGCCAAACGCCAGCCGAGATATTGGCCGATCACGCCGGTGACCAGCGCCGACGAGGCAACGCCGAGATTGCCCCAGACGCCGTTCAATCCCATTTCGCGGCCGAGCTTGTCCGCGTAAGACACGATCATCGCGGTACCGACGGGATGATAGATCGAGGCGAAAATGCCGATGGTGAACAGCGCCGCGCCGAGCTGCGCCGGGGTCTGCACGAAGCCGACCGAGATCATGGAAAGACCGATGCCGACGAAGAAAATCAGCATCATGTGGCGGCGGCTCCAGCGGTCGCCGAGCCAGCCGGTGAGCAGCGAGCCCGCACCGAAGGCGACGAAGCCCGGCGTCGCGTAGGGCAGGAGTTCCGAATACGCCATGCCGAGCGCCGGTCCCATGATGATCACGGCGGCGGCGAAGATCAGCATCGCATAATGGTCGATGAAATGGCCGGCGTTGACGAAACTGATCACCCGGCTGGGGCTGTTCATGGGAATCCTCTCCTGCTCCGAAATGAGTTATATGTCGGGCGCATTACGGGATGCTGCCAATGACTGTCGTCGAAACGCCAATCCTCCGGGAGGTCCGGGGCAACCACCGCTCGACCGCCGGGGTGCACCTGGTTGCGCGCGACTATCCCAAGGGCATGCGGATCGATCCGCATATGCACCGCGAGGCGCAGCTGATCTATGCGACCAAGGGCACCATGCAGGTGACGACGCCCGAGGGGCGCTGGCTGGTGCCGCCGGACCGCGCGGTCTGGGTCCCCGCGAGGCTCGAGCACGCCATCGATCTGCTCGCCGACATCGAGATGCGCACGCTGTATTTCGACCTGTCCTGGCTGAAGCGCGAGCAGCGCCATGAGGGCCTGACCAAGGAATTCGTGGTGCGGGTGTCGCCGCTGCTGAATCAGGCGATCCTCGCGCTGTTCGACGTCCGCAATACCGAGGAGCGGACCGATCTGCTGGTTCGCCTGGTGATGCTGGAATTGGTCCAGGCCGAGGATTCCGCGACTTTCGTGCCGCTTCCGCACGAGCCGCGCTGCCGGCGCGCGGCCATGATCGTGCTCGATGATCCGACCGGCCTGCACGACATCGACACGCTGGCGCGCGAGGTCGGAACCTCCGCGCGCACGCTGTCGCGGTTGTTTTCGACAGAGACGCAATTGAGCTTCAAGAGCTGGTGCCAGCGCGCAAGAATTGCGGCAGCGATCCAGCTTCTGTCGACGGATGCCGGCGTGTCGGTGAAGCAGCTCGCGACCCAGCTCGGCTATGCCAGCGTGCCGGCGTTTTCGGCGGCGTTCCGCCAGGTGACGGGGCGGACGCCGACGGAATTTGCGGGAAAGGCATGACAAGCATGCCTCATTCCTGCGCTTGATTGTGATCGGCTTCCACCTAAATCCCGTGTAAGCTTCCCGCACCGCACAAACCTGACACGAAAGCTCAGATGGCAAACGCCTTCTTCTCCGACCTGCTCACCACCATCTCCGAGCGTGGCCGCACGCTGCTTCGTCGCGGGGATTCTGCTGACACCACGCAGGATGCCGACGGGCTGATCGAGCTCTGCGGTGCGCTGCTGTCGGGCCGGGGCGAAGCTTCGGGCACTGCCATGGCGCGTGAGGTGCTCGACACCTACCAGGAGTTGGATGAGACGGGACGCCGCACCTTCTTCGAAGCACTGGTGCGTGATTTCGGCCCGGATCGGGAACGCCTGTCCAAGGCGATCGAGACATGGCGTGCCAAGCCGGCCGACGAGGATGCCAGCGCCCTTCACTTCGCCTCCGAGCCGCGCCGGCAGGAGCTGATCCGCCGCCTCAACCGCGCGCCCGGCGGCACCGGCGATCTCGTCAACATGCGCGCCGATCTGCTCGGTATGATGAACGGACACACCGATCTCGCCGCGCTCGATCGCGACGTCTCGCATCTTCTCTCTTCGTGGTTCAACAGAGGGTTTCTCGTGCTGCGCAGGATCGACTGGTCGACCCCGGCCAACATCCTCGAAAAGATCATTCGTTACGAAGCCGTACACGAGATCAGCGACTGGGACGATCTGCGCCGCCGCATCGATCCGGTCGACCGCCGCTGCTACGCCTTCTTCCATCCCGCAATGGTCGACGAGCCGCTGATCTTCGTCGAGGTCGCGCTGACCGAGACCATCCCCGGCGCGATCGCGCCGCTGCTCGCGGTCGATCGCACATCCGTCCCGATCGAGCGCGCGCGCACCGCCGTGTTCTACTCGATTTCCAACACCCAGCGCGGTCTTGGCGGCATCTCCTTCGGCAGCTTCCTGATCAAGCAGGTGGTGGAGGAGCTGCGCCGGGAAACGCCGAAGCTCGACAATTTCGTGACGCTGTCGCCGGTGCCGGGCTTCATGCCATGGGTGAAGCAGGACAAGGATTTGCCGCTGTCGGACGAGGACCGCGAAGTGCTGAAACGTCTCGACGATCCCAAATGGTTCGAGAACCCCGAGACGACAACGCTGCTGCGTGGCGTGATCGAACCGCTCGCGGCGTATTACTTCCTCAAGGCGCGCACGCCGAAGGGCAAGCTGATCGACTCCGTCGCGCGCTTCCATCTCGGCAACGGCGCCCGCCTCGAGCGCATCAACTGGCTCGGCGATCTCTCGCCGAAGGGCGTGCGGGAGTCGGCCGGCGTGATGGTCAACTATCTCTACCGCCTCGACGACATCGAGAAGAACCACGAAGCCTACGCCAATGACGGCGTGGTCGTGGCATCGAGCGCGGTGAAGAAGCTGCTGAGGGGCGAAGGACGAAGGCTGCTGGATATGCGGCTGTCGTAGGGGACGGCTCGCGCCATATCGTCATGGCCAGCACAGCGCCATCATCGCGAGAAGCTCTTGCGACGAAGCAACCCAGGCTGCCACCCGCGGAAAGATTCTGGATTGCTTCGCTACGCTCGCAATGACGGAGAATGTGGCGACACCTTGCCCAACTCGAGCCCTTCGCCCGCTGCGAGCCTAGGCGCCCCCGAACGAGCCAGCTCCCTCCACCGTCATTGCGAGGAGCCCTTGCGACGAAGCAATCCAGAGTCTTCCCGCGGAAAGACTCTGGATTGCTTCGCTGCGCTCGCAATGACGGAATGTGGGGCGACGGCATGCGACTGACAACCGCTGCTCACTCGGCGGTCAGATCAACGTGTCGTACAAGTCCATCCACTCTGGATTGACGCTCTCGATCAGCGCGAGCTTCTTTGCCCGGCTGCCGCCCTTGATTTGCTTCTCGCGTGCAATCGCGTCGATCATTGTTCCGTGCAACTCGTACCAGACGAGGAGCTTGCAGCCGTATCTCGAGGAGAACCCCTTCACCGAGCCCTCGCGATGTTCGAACGCGCGGCGCGGCGGATTGGATGTGACGCCGATGTATATCGTTCCATTACGGCGATTGGCGAACATGTACACGCAGGGCTGCTTCATGATCGCGCTCTGTTACGAGAGCATTCACGATAACACAACCGAGAGATGATCGCGAGCGACGCTTGCGATGAAGAGGATGAATCGTAGAGCCCCCCTTCACCGTGATTGCAAGGAGCTCTTGCGACAAAGCAATCCAGACTGCCAGCCGCGGAAAGATTCTGGATTGCTCACATGGGGATTTGGTGTGTCAAGGCGGATGTTCAGCTTTTTGTTTGATTGCTGCCAGCTTTTCGTCCCGACCGCTGGGTCTTTC
>NZ_JADPKY010000113.1 GCF_023074185.1 Bradyrhizobium sp. 132
GGTCCATGCGGCGGTTTTGGAGGCTAGTCTAGATGGCCGGACAGCCCGCGAGATAGCCGCCGCTAATAGCTGAGGAAATACCAAGGTCGGCGAGCGCAAAGCCGTGGCAGCGCAGGATCTAGCCTTGGAGGCGCTGGCTGCGATGGAGAAAAAGCTCGCGGCCTAGCAATGAAACCATGGTCGCGCCTCATTTGAGACTGGAATCGCCGATCAACATCTCCCGCGCGCTAGAGCGGGGGAGACTGCGAGACGTGGCGAACCAGCGGCGACGTAACGTCTATGCTGCGCAGATATTGGTCGACGGCAGTTCTGTGCGGTGCAAGGTCCGCCATCTCACGGATTCCTCTGCAATCGTCCAAATCGATAGCGCGCCTTTCGTGCCCGCGGCTTTCGGCCTGCGCGTTCCAAGTGCTGGCTTGAATATTGATTGCTCGGTTGTATGGCGTGATGAGCGCCGTCTCGCTGTGAAGTTTCTGAACTGACCGCCAGTGTTTTGTAGACGCGCGTCCGAACGCGAACGCCGTGATATTCAGAAACAGCTCGGTGGGCGGGGAGCGCTGGGCGAATGGTACCGGTTCGAGTGGCGGAGTTGCACGTTGACGAGGCCGACAGCGCGCCGATGCTGAGCAAGCAAGCGGCGGCCCCGCGCAAAACTGGCCGACGTCGAGACCGCATTAGAAATTGTTCGGCGTCGTCTGGAGGATGCTAGGGGCGCGGCATCAGTGGCGGTGTGTGCGGCCGTGCCGCCCGAGGATGCGAAACGCGTCAAGGCGATGGTTGCTGCTGTGGAGACATTCAGACTGCGCGTGACGATACGATGCGATGGTCGATGATCTGGTCGCGAACGATGTTGCGTGGACGAGCTTGGCGCCGAAGGGGGAGGGGTGATTCAGGCTCTCAGAAGTTTCGCCCCGCGCGCCGGCCGTATATTGGCGGAGATTATCCCGCAGATATCCAGGTTATTTTTGCTAGCGACACTTCCAGAAAAATTCGCCGGCCGTACGGATTTCGAAGAGCTGGCCATTAGCATGCGGCGGCGAAAGCCGAGCCGCTGAAGAGGCCAGATATAAGCACCACGTCGAGGTTTCCATGAAGAAGAATACCCCCACTCGAGTCCCGCCTTGCCCGTGCAGATCGGCGCTCAGACCTTCGTCGGTTGCAACAATACGCTGCGCTACCGGTGACCTCGGCCTGGATGCCGGCGAACGATAACGAGATTGGCAACACCCAGGTTGATAGGATCGTGGAAATCCGTCGCCCAGGGAGCAGATCCGGATGGCTGCGAAGGATGCTATCCGTGTCCGTGGCACATACGCCCGATCACGTCACAGGAGCTGACGCTGCGGCCCTGATGTAGTCCCGGTCCGGCTAAGCGGCTGGCCGCCTGATGTCCGGACCGCCAACAGCGGCCGATGAGCCGATGGTCTCCGAGGTCGCAGATAGCAAGCAGACTCAAGCGCCGCAGCGAACCGAGGCGGTCTGTGAAAGTCGAAAGGCGCCCGAGGTTGCAGCGTCTTAGAGGCAGGATAGCTTCACAATCTATGTTGCGGTGCTTCTATAAATGCATTGCGAAGAGCTGGCGCGCTGACCCTTATATTCATTCTGGCAGACGAGGCGACCCGGCATTAACATGAGGGCCGTTCAGTCGAATTGGATGTCGCCAATGAATGAAGTGAGCGCGACATTTGCGTCGGGGAACGTGTCTGAGGACTTCGCTCTGTTCAGAACGCTCAGTCCGGAACAGCGGATGACGGCTCTGAACGCAATGGTTCGCCTCGATCTGGTGCGAGGAGAAAGGCTCGTTGCCCAAGGCGGCCTCTCGGACTCATTGTTTTTGGTGCTGCACGGTGCGCTAGCGGTGTGCCGAAATGGCGAGCTCGAACCTCTAGCCGAGCTCCGTGCCGGCGAATTGGTGGGCGAGATCGGCTTCTTTGCAAATGTCCCGCGCACTGCCAATGTAATTGCCATCCGCGACACCAGTGTGCTCGTGTTGACACGTGCAGCCTACCAGAAGCTTGCCAGGGACGCCCCTGCCATTGTTGAGGCAGTACTTGCGGCGCTCGCGCTCCGTTTTGGCAAGGAGACGGCGCGCCTCGCGCCGCTTCGCTCGTCGCCAAGGGCCAGAACGGTGGCCCTAATCGCAGGTGGACGCGAGCTGTTGCCTGGCGCCTTTGATCGTCGAATGCGCGATTCGCTCGCCGCCACTGATGCGGAGATCGTCGATGTGGCCCGCGTCAATTCCAAGTTTCCCGGGCAAGCCCCGGATGCGCCCGATGTCGCTGAATGGCTCAACAGACTAGAACACGCCGCGCCGCTGGTAGTTTACCTCGGAGATCACGATGCCAATGCCTGGACACGCAAGGCCATCCGCCAGGCCGACATGGTTGTGTTCGGGTGCCGTGGCGATGCGCCGGTGGGACCCTTAACAGAGGTCGAGACTTTTGCCTGCGAGGTTCACCCAAGGTCGGCGCGACGCCTCGTTCGCGTACATGATCGACGGAGCAGTCACGTCAGTGGAACCGCGGCCTGGCTTGCTCGGCTGCCCTCCTTCATGCATCACCATGTCGCGCTGGGGGATCAAGTTGATTTCGACAGTCTAGTCCGATTCCTGTCGGGTCGCGCGATTGGCTACGTCGCCGGCGGCGGCGGAAGCCTTGGATCGGCGCATGTGGGGGTCTACAAGGCCTTCCGCGAGCTTGGCGTGATATTCGATATCTTTATCGGCACCAGTGTCGGCTCTGCCATGGCGGCCGGATTCGCAAAGAACCTCGAAGCAGAGGATCTTGAGCGCGGCACGCACGATATTTTCGTTAGGAGTCGCAGCTTCCGGCGGCCAACCTGGCCACGTTACGCCTTGCTGGATCATAAGGCGTTCGATCGGGCGCTCGCCCGCCAATTCGGCCACGACTGCCGGATCGAGGATTGCTGGCGACCTTTCGCGGCAGTCGCGACCAATCTTTCGACCCATAATCTGGAATTGATCCGCTCAGGATCGCTGTGGCAGGCGGTGCGTGCCTCAAGCGCAATTCCCGGATTATTGCCGCCGTTCTACACGCCAGAAGGTGCGATGCTCGTCGATGGATGCTTGATCGACAATGTGCCGCTCGCACCGATGCATCAACTAAAGAGTGGCCCCAATCTGGTTGTGCATTTCGGCGAGCCGGCGGCTGAGCTGTTTGATGTCGCGTATGATGCGTTGCCCGGACGGCTCGAGCTGGTCGCGGCAATGCTGATGCCGTTTCGTAAGAAGCTGCTTCCCGCCGCGCCGAGTGCCGTCAACGTGCTGTGGCGAAGCCTCGTGGCGCATCAGCGCTACGACACGTTGCCGACGAGACCACTCGATCTGGTAATGCGCCCGCCCTGTCCGCTAGGGATCGATGTGACGGACTTCGACCGCCATACGGAGATTTTTCAGGCGTCTTACCTTTGGGCCCGACAAGCTATCGTGGCGCTGGAAGCAGAGGGCAACCCGGCAATGGCCGCCATCCTCGCTGCCGGAAGGCCAGCAACAATGCGAGGTTCCGTCGTCGAGCTCGCCAGTAATGCTCTGTCCAGCTGAGCTGCGGGTGCGTATCGCCGTCCGTCTCGCCGATTGGCCGCGCGTCGGGACCGGCCTAAGATATTGATCAGCGCCAATGTCCGGTCAGTGCAAAAGCGTGAGCCTAGCGCTCCACTGCAAACGTCCGGTCCAGCTCTCTGAGCCGAAATGGCAAAGGCTGCTTGGGCCACTTCCGGACTCATTCACGTCTTCGCACCTGCTTTGGAAGGTCAGAAGGCTTGCCCTATGGGCCGAATTTTAAAAACCAGGAGTTGCATTTAGGGCACGGATTCTCAAGGCCCTGATCGTCTATCGTTCGAGGTGGAATTCTAAATCATGCGTTGCTGCCGGAACAAACTCATAAATGGTCGCTGGTGCATTTATCGTTTCAGATAAATCAAAAGCGATGGAGATGGAGAAATGCCATGAAGAAATTTCTGGTGTGTATGGCTGGTCTAATAGCATTAGGCGTGGCAGCTCCCGCGTCGGCCGCTGACTTGGCTGCACGTCCCTACACCAAGGCGCCGCCCCCGATGATGGCTGCGATCTACGACTGGAGCGGCTTCTACATCGGTGCCAATGGCGGTTGGGGATCGAGCCACAAGTGCTGGGATATTACGAACTTCCCCGGTGCAACTGTCGTGCCTACCTTCCGTGAAGGTTGTCACGATGCGACCGGCGGAGTGGTAGGCGGTCAGATTGGTTACCGTTGGCAGAGCGCCGGTTGGGTGTTCGGTCTCGAAGCGCAGGGCGACTGGGCTGATTTGAAGGGATCTAATGTTAGCGGTTTCATTCCCGCCTGGACCAACAATTCCAAGATTGAAGCGTTCGGCCTGTTCACAGGCCAGGTCGGCTATGCCTGGAACAACGTCCTTTGGTATGTGAAGGGTGGAGCTGCCGTGACCGACGACAAATACCGAGGTACGGTGACTGCCACAGGCACGCTGTTTGATTCGGCGAGTGAAACACGCTGGGGTGGTGTCGTCGGAACGGGCCTCGAATTCGGATTCGCACCGAATTGGTCGGTTGCGGTCGAGTACGATCACCTGTTCATGGGTAATCATAGTCACAGCTTCACGTCCACAGGTGTTTTGGGTGCTGCTGTCATCCCGGTCGGCGGCGTATTCCGCACTGACGCTATTCGCCAAGATGTGGACCTCGTCACCGCTCGCATCAACTACCGCTTCAACTGGGGTGGTCAAGTCCTCGGTAAATATTGATCTTCCCGAAACCCGATAACTCAAGCCCCGGCATCGCCGGGGCTTTTTATATTTGCCTTGGCGGAATCATAGATCGTGCGGATGTCGCAGTTGGGTCATTCGCGTCGGTCCGCCCTGAGTCGAAAGCTTCCGGTGTCTCTCCGACACGGACATGTCATTGCGATGCGGCAACTTGCTAGGGCCCAACTGCAGACTCGTCCAGCGCAGAAGATCGTTATTCAATCACCTCGTTGGCGCCGCCGAGCAGCGTCGCAGGATATCGATGCCGAGCGCCTTGACCTTCGAGAACATCGGAATGCTACCGGTCTTCAACCCGGAGGTCTGCAATGGGTGGTCATGAGCGGACATCGCTGAGCGCTTAGCGTAGGTCTGCTTTAATCAACTCGTCAGCCCTCGCGACCAGATGCTGAGGAACAGATAGGCCAATATCTTTGGCAGCTTTGAGGTTGATGGCAAGATGGAATTCGCTCGGCGCTTCGACGGGCAAATCACTTGGCTTTGCGCCGTTGAGGATCTTCTGAACGAAATATGCGCCCCGGCGCCATATTCCATCAATTGTCGGACCATAGGCAAGCAGTCCGCCGATCTGCACCCATTCTCGATATTCATGGGCGTTCGGGATTTTGTTTTCTATTCCGAAGTCGACAATCCTCTTGCGATCAAAGACGAACATCGGATCGGTGACAGTAGTCATTGCATCAATCATCGTATCCCGCCTTTTGCGCAGGATTGAAGTAAACGCGAGCTCAAATTCCGGCGGTGAACGAACTTCAAACGGCTGCGCTTCAACTCCCAATTTTTCAAATGCCGAAGAAATACTGTTGAGATGATTGCTGGCGTAAGAGGGGAGCGGATTGTAAAGAACTGCCAACCGCGAGAGTTGTGGAACAATTTCTTTCAAGAACTCGACACGTTTGACATCGCGATCAGGCGAGAGATTGTCGATGCCCGTAAGGTTCCCGCCAGGATGTGAAAGAGACGAGTATAATTTGGCTTCAACGCCGCCGCGGCTCGAGAGCACGACAATGGGAATTGTCGCAGTAATCTTCTGCACCAAAAGTCCGGGGTAATTTCCCACAGCCACGATCACGTCCACATTCTGCCGGACGAGATCGGCAGCCATCTCGGGCAGAAGTTCCGAATGTCCTTTTGCCTCCCGCCATTCGATGGTGAGATTGTTGCCCTCCGAATAGCCGCGATTGCTTAATTCGCGAACGAAGCCGTTTACCCAAGGATAGCTGCTCAAATTAGCCGTCAGATATCCAATCCGGTAAATCTTTTTAGATTGCTGCGCCTGAGCGGCCAGCGGCCACACCGCAGCGCCGCTGAGTGCGGCTATGAACTCGCGCCGCTTCATGTCTGATGCCTCCGCAAAGCCTAGCTAGAGACAACCTATCACTCGCCGCAAACTAACACATTGGAACCGGGTGGCCATGACCTCTGCCACAGAATCTCGAGTAGGCTCGCCAGCCGCGGGATGTCCGGTGAATCTCCGTTCTTGCTCGCGCCAAACACCACCCCGATCCGATCAGCAATAGGACAAGGGTAATGCCGACAAACCCGAAATATTTGATCAACGGCATGGGTCGTCTCCCATTTGAGACGACCTTGAAACCGGAAATCTTAGTAGATCGCTAAAGATAGATTAAAAACGGAAACGTGGTTATCAGCGATGTTGCGATGCAGAAGCGAGCCGTTTGGCCGAGGAGAGCCCGAGCCTTCAGCGCGTTGAGAGGATTCGCTCTCTCAAAAGAGGCAGAAGTCGACGCCACCTCCGCTCCGCTCACTTGCAAACTAATGGCTTCGATATCGTACAAATGCGAACGTTGCGCTGCTTGCGTGCGCGGCTCCTGGAGCGAGCCTAATCAACCGAAGGCCGACTTCTTCCATAACTTGGATTTGCGATCGACCATCCATTGAGGACTACAATAGACAGGAAGTTAAGCGAAGGTCGGCATGAGCGGTCCAAGATCCGCGGAGGGCATTATGGCCAGCGGTCATGAGTACCGCACAGGAAGGCCGAACACATGGCTGCTTGCTGACCTTCGCTTACAGGCCCGCGATGTCTGCCTTCAGGAGATAAGCCGACCTCAGGTCAAGCAGGTGTCGAAGTCAGCCTTTGACCCAAAGCGGGACTCCAGCGCATCGAGCTGCCCTTTGGGGAGTAGCGAGATTTTCCCGCGGCTCACCAGGGGGGCAGCTGCTTCGCCAACGGTCATCGACCGCACTGAGCAGCGAACCCTGAGGCAGTGAGCCTGACGTATTAATCCGCTATTTACCGGTGGTAATCTTCTACTTTTACTACTCGCGCTGTTTGCTCTGACGCCATCCTGATAGTGCTTTTTTTGTGCTGGGGAGGACATTTATGCGAGGCTCTCGCGCAATCCTTTACGCCGAACGACTTAGCGAACTTACTTCTCAGCTCTCAGAGTTGGAAGATCTTCGAGTTCTGGTCGAAGAAGCTGAGCGAAGCGCCCGCGGTGTGCCTCTATTACGATTGACACATCCTCCGTCGCGCCGCGTTCGACGTCGTGAGCGGGTCGCTTTGTCTGTTCGCCTCCGTCGCTACGCGCCACTAAGGGGGAATGCAGGAGCTGTCAGCCCGCATGACAACGACAACCAAGTCGATTGGACTTTGCTGGAGCCATTCCCCGACGGATGGTGGGCTTCCTCCTAAAAACCTCTCCAAGCACTGACCTTGACGAAGAGATCGATCCCATGCACCACATCCAGAGTACGCATATTGCCGCGATATTAAAACTGACCGCCCAGCAGCTTGAAGCACTTCGCATCCCCCCAGAGATCCAAAAGGAATATTCCGAAATCCTCGTTTTGAGAGAGAAGATAAAACTGGCGACCGATCGGAAGAAGGCTCGCCGGCAATTCCTTGCTCGGTGCCTGCCACGCGCCTGAAGGTAAATGATCCTGAACTCCACGATCACGTGTCCCAAGTGCGGTCACGCTGCTGCCGAGGTCATGCCGACCGACGCTTGCCAGTTCTTCTATGACTGCAAAGGCTGCGGCGAGCGCCTGAAGCCGCTCGCTGGCGACTGCTGCGTGTTCTGTTCCTTCGGCACCGTTCCCTGTCCGCCGGTTCAAGAGAACGGCAAGGGCTGCTGTAGCTAGCTGCCCTGAAGGGAGTGAACTTCACCCGTTCCTTGCGCGATGAGGCTTGAGCAAGGAGCTACTCGTTGGCATTCCCGCTTGTGGCCCATCGCTTCCATTGACGCGGCGTCGGTGCATGTCCGCTCAAGAGGGCAGACCGGAAGTTTGCAGCCGGGCGCCAGTTCGGCGGCTTGTGACCCGTTTCGGACGTGCGCCTATCGGGGCCGTTTCGTTCGCAGTCGAGGCAGCAACGTCATTCCGGAAGGCCTGCTTTGCGAAGACCCTTGGCGAACATGGCGAAGTCCTCTGCTCGGCGGAATGGCGCTAGATCTCTGAGAGTGGAGGCTCGCAAGTCAGGGTTAAGTTCGAGCGCCCGTGCTATGGCTTTCTGTGCTGGCTCAAGCTGTCCGGCAAGCGCCTTGCTGGCAGCGGAAATGCAGATCGTCAGCAGAAATTTGGGATGGTCGCGCATTGCCTGTTCGGCGCATAACGATGCCACGTCACATCGGCTCGCGAGAAAATGAGCATATGCCATGGCTCCCTGCATGCCATACATGGACGGATCGAGCGGACTCAGGCGCATGGCACGCGCAACATGCTCAAGTGCCAGGTCCGACTCACCTCTCCAAACTCTCAGCCAGGCACTAAGCGTCCAAGCTTCGGCTAAGTTGGGACTGACCGCCAGTCCCCGATCCATGAGCGCCGCGGCGTCGTCGAACTCCTGGGCTACAAAGGCGAGTGCATACCCACCCCTAGACAGCGCGACAGGGTCATCTCCACCGAGATGCACGGCTTTCCGGGCCAGCCGCGTAGCTTCGGCACTCTCTTGCTCAGGCTCGATCATCCAGCCACGCGCCTTGCGCTGCACGTAGCACCACGCGGCCATGCCATAGGCGCACGCCAAGCCACGGTCGAGCTCGATCGCCCTGCAAAACAGCGCAAGCGCCTCGCGGTTCGCTTCCATTGTCGTGCGGCGAAGTTTCACCAGTCCGCGCAGGTAATAGTCGTACGCAGTCAGATTTTCGGTTGGTTTGCGGTTGGCACGTCTGATCTCCTCAACCTGCAGCTTCGGGGCGATAGCGCTAATGACGCTGGCGGTTACATGGTCCTGTAGATCGAACATATCTTCGAGCGCACCCTCGAAACGGTCCGTCCAGAGATGTGCTCCATTTTCGGCATCGATCAGCTGACCGGCGATACGAATGCGGTTTCCAGCTTTGCGTACGCTGCCTTCCAGCACGTAGCGCACTCCTAGCTCCCTTCCGACCTGCTTCACGTCCACATGCCGGCCTTTGTACGTGAAACTCGAATTGCGCGCGATCACAAACAGCCAACGAAGGGCAGAGAGCGCCATCGTGATATCCTCCACGACGCCATCTGCGAAATACTCCTGCTCTGGATCTGCACTCAGGTTCTGGAAAGATAGTACGGCAATCGAGGGTCTGTCAGGGAGCGCCAACGTGGGCCTTTGGTTTGCTGCCGCAAGATCTCTCACTCTGAAAACGCGGACCGGACGTCCAATGTTCTTGAGGTTCTGCTCGCCGGCATCATCAAACACAACATCAAGTTTATCGCGGAGTTGTCGGTGGGCATCATCCGACACACAAATGCCACCGGGCTCCGCAATCGCTTCGAGACGCGCTGCTACGTTGACACCGTCGCCGAATATGTCCCCATTATCCTGGATAACATCGCCAACATTGATACCGATCCGGAACTCAATTCGATTGTTCGCTGGTACGTCCGAATTGCGTTCCGCCATGCCACGCTGAACATCGATCGCACAGCGCATTGCGTCCACAACGCTATTGAACTCGGCCAAAAGGCCATCGCCGGTGTTCTTGACGATGTGCCCGCGATAGGCGGCAATCGTTGGATCAATCAAGACCCGCAAATGCTCCCTCAGCCGGACGTGGGTGCCTTCCTCGTCCATGCCCGTTAAACGACTATAACCGGCGACATCGGCCGCGAATATGGCTGTTAGCCGTCGCAAGAGGTGTTCGCGGCTCAAGGGATTCTCCCGCCGTGAAGCGTCACCGGTCTGAACCGGCACCTTTTGAAATGTTAGCGAGAATCGGCGTCAAATGCCACAGCCATCAACAAGGTTAGCTCAGAGGCGACGAGCTGATCGAGAGAGGCGGGCGACGTCCGCTCCTGGCCCATCGGCGAAAGTGGCGGCATCCCTCCGCGAGGTTCACTCACTGAGGCATAGCGGACGAGAATTGCTCAGTTTGATTTCTTTCGCCTTGTGACCCGAAGCCGACGTCCTGCCTACCGCTATTCAAACTCCCCGTTGTCAGCATACCTAAGGGCAGTGCCGCTGCCGTTTGAGGTTGCTTGCCCCAAAACGATTTCACGTGTTGAATTGGCTTACGAACACGCTGCCTCTTCGCCAACTGTCAAGCGACGTAGGCTTCCAGCTTGAACAGCGCTCGCTCCAGGGCATCGTGACCAAGGAGGCCAACGGTCAGCTGAGCAGGAGAAGCAAATGTCCAAGCTCTCGCGACGGGAATTGGTTGGAGGTACGGTCGCTGCATCTGTGGCGCTCATGACCGCGCCCTATGTGCGCGGCGCTTATGCGGGCGGGAAACTGACTGTAGGTTTCTGGGATCACTGGGTGCCCGGCGCGAATAAGACCGCGACCGAAGTCGTGGGCGAATGGGCAGAGAGAGAAAAGGTCGACGTTCAGATCGACTATATCACGAGCCAGGGCAACAAGCTGCTCCTGACCGGGCAAGCTGAAGCCCAAGCGAAAGTCGGCCACGACATCCTGCGCCTAGGGACATGGCAGCCGCACGCTTTAGCAGAGTTGCTCGAGCCAGTGGACGATGTGATGGGGCCGGTTCTCGAACAGAACGGCGAAGTCAACGAAACAGTCAGATATCTCGGCCAAGCTAACGGCAAGTGGATCGGCGTGCCAGCCTGCCAAGGTAGCCAACTCCAGCCTCCCTGCTCGCGCATAGACCTGATGAAGGAGCACGCCAAAATCGACGTGCAGGCGATGTATCCAGCGGGCTCAGCGCCAAGGGCCGAAGATTGGACGATGGATACGTTTCTGAAGGCGGCGGAAGCGTGCCACAAGGCCGGTTTCCCGTTCGGGATTGGACTGGGTGACACGAACGACAGCGTGTCTTCCGCCGGAGCTATATTCCAGTCATTCGGTGCGAATCTTGTTGACGCTTCTAGTCAAATCACCGTCAGGACGGATGAGGTACGGCAGGCGCTGGAATTCTACAAGAGGCTGCTTGCTTTCCTTCCGCCAAACGTTGGGGCATGGGACGATGCATCCAACAACAAATGGCTGATCGCCGGAAAAGGGACGCTCATCTGCAATCCGCCGAGCGCGTGGGCTGTTGCGAAGCGCGACGCCCCGCGATTGGCCGAACAATTGTGGACCCATGGCATGCCGGCGGGTCCAAAGGGTCGCTTCGCACCCTATCTTCCTGCCTTCTATACGATGTGGTCGTTTTCGAAGAACAAGGAAGCAGCGAAAAGCCTGATTGCGCATTTGTCGTTGCCATCCTCGATCGAGAGGCTTGTGGTCGCCAGTACGGGTTTTGATCTACCAGCTTACCAGAAGCTGACAGCACTGTCCGTATGGGCGGAAGCAGGACCCCCGAAGGGGACGCTTTATCACTATGCGAATCCGTTCGACCATCAGAAGCTGTCAGTTGCGGGATGGCCGGCCCCGCCAAAAATCGCGGAGCAGATCTATACGCGGGCGACAATGACCAAGCTAGCGTTGCGCTATGCGCGCGGCGAGAAGATGGAAACGGCGCTCGCCTGGGCTGAAGGCGAGTGCGAAGGCTTTATGCGAAGCTGATAGTAGGCGCCGCTGGCAGACACTCCCTTTCTCTGCTTTCGGAGATACAGATTGCTCAGCGGGGGCCATTCGTGGCGATGGACGTGAACTAGCGCGCCTGAATTGTTACGGTGGCGGACTAGATTTGCTCATGCGAGTTCTTCGCATTTTGAGCCATTGCTTAGCTGCCCTAAAAGGATGAGAACATCATAGTTGATGTTCAAAAGTGTGAGGATATTCTGACCGAGTGATTAGCCGTTCTGGGCAGCTGGAAACATGCGCAAGACAGTGCACCTGCACGACTGGGCTTGGAAAGTTGCGGCAGACACCTACCGGCTGAACTTATTCAGTCAGCTCACTGGGCGAACAACTCCAAAGGAGCAATCGGTCAGCGATGATCAACTCACCGACGCCATAAGACAAAGCTTCACGCAGGTGAGCGATGCACGCTTCCGAGAGATGATCGAACTATCAACCGACGCTGCCCTTGAGGCATACGACAGGGTTGTAACCGCTACTACCAAGCTATCGCGCTCCCGGCGCTCCAACTGATTGCCTCGCTGGCGGTGCTGGATAGCGGATGGAAAGCCAGGACTTAAAATTGATCGCAGCGGCGTGCTCGCTAACGTCGGCTCTTGGCCCATCGCTTCCGTTCGCGGGGTGTCGTTGCATGTCCGCTCGCAGGGGTAGACCAGAAGTTTGCAGCCTGGCCTCAGTTCGGCGGCTTGTGACCCTAAGCCGGCCAATTGGGGGCATAGGCGCGTAGGCTGCTTTTTGACCCGGAGCGGAAGTCGCAGACCAAGACGTCCGAACCTCTGGCACGGACACCAGCCTACGAATCCGGCGGTAGCGCAAATGCGAAGTGCCGCGGCGTCTACGAGGGCGACCTTCGCACAGACCAGAGGATAGCGTTCGTGAGGATTCGCTGGTAGCGGCCGTCCTGCCAAACTGACGGCTCGTGGCCTAGCGCCGAATAGAATACTCGTCCCTCGCCATAGAATCGGGTCCAGGTGAGAGGCCAGCCATAGAATCGTTGATGTACGCCGGCCTTGCCAAGGTCCACCGAGCTTGGGTCGAGGCGCAGGAGCACGCGTGATCCACGATAATCGAAGTCGCTGATTTGGTAGATCTCGTCCTCGACTTGCAACGAATTCCCGAGAAAAGCCACCAGGGGATCGCCAGGATCAACCACCTCGATCTTCACGGCCTGATGCCAAGGATGACCATTAAAGTAGCCGCCGACCAGATCGAGATAGTCTGGCCAAGTGTAGAATGTGTCCGTCGCCGAATGAACACCGAGGAACCCGCGGCCCGAGCGTACAAAGTTCAGAAGAGCTCTCTTTTGCGCGTCGCTCATCGGAAGTTCTCCGGTTGTGTAGAACATCACCGCTGCGTAGCGCTCGAGGTTTTCGGTAGAAAATGCCGACGTATCTTCCGTTGCAGTGACTTCAAAGCCACCCGAATTGCTTCCGAGCTGGGTCAGGATTGCCTTAGAAAGCGGTATGACATCATGCCGGTAGCCAGCGGAGTATGTGAAATAGAGGATGCGCTCTGGCGGACGCTCCGCATGCGCGCCGAGTGGTCGGATTGCCGCCGCGCCGCCGAGGAGTGCGATGAAGTCACGTCGCCTCACAATCGCCTCCGCCAAAACCAACCATGTGTTGAAGAACGCTAGCACAGATTACCCCAGCGCCGGCCCTGGCCATCGCTCTTTGGCTGGCGCTCGACGGCGCGGCGACCGCTCTCGACGTGACGGCGCGCCTGCGCGAACTGCTCGACGGTCATCGGATGCATTCCCAGTGGCCATGGAGCGCAAGCGGCGTGCTCGCCGGATGGACGCCAAGATCCAAACGGGTGACGCTCCCATTCTCAGATCTGGCGCTCTTGGGCGCGGGTCTCTCCGGCTCGATCCTTGAAAGTTGCCCGGGACGATCTAGATAACATCCATACGCCATCCACACGGATGTTAGCCTATGGTTGAGAATGTGCATGAGCTGCGTCCCAAGGCTTCCGACACCGAGAAGATCACGATCAACCTTGGCTATGTCGACCTCGGTCACGTCGATCTCATGGTGCAGGAGGGGTTCTATTCCAATCGGACCGATTTCATTCGGACCGCCATCCGGAACCAGCTCGAACGTCATGCAGACGTCGTGAGGCAATCCACGGCCCGGAAGAGCCTGGACCTCGGTCTGCGCAGTTACACCCGCGAGGATCTCGAAACGGCGCGGCGCGCCGGCGAGATGCTGCAGATCAACGTTTTGGGCTTAGCCACCATCGCCCAGGACGTCACTCCCGAGTTGGCTCGCGCCACAATCGCGTCGGTCTCGGTGCTGGGGGCCCTTCACGCCACTCCCGCGGTCAAGGCCGCTCTCGCCGACAGAACGAGGTGAACGATGCTGAATCAAGACATAGTCCGCGAAGCAACCCGCCTCACGCGCGCCGGCCAACTGGTCGAGGCCACCGCGCTCCTGCAGCGCATGCTCGAGGGCGGTAGCGCTCCAAGAGCGGAGTCTCACAGCGCCTCTCAGGCTCGGCTCCCGCGGCTCGATCCGCTTACCATCGACGCCACGGCCAACGAAGTCGAGGAGCGGGAAGCTCCGCAGATATTCCCGGCCCGCTCTGCTCGACGCAGACGCTCCTTACCGCTCGACGGCATGCGGGATTTTTCACGGCTCGGCCTGCGAAGTCCGATCACGCGCGCTCCTCTGTCCCCATCGCACATCGTGCCCGAGGGCACACGGTTTATCGCCGGTGCCTTCAGTAACGCCGCGGGAAGCCGGACTTACAAGCTGTTCATCCCAAGCCGCTGTCAGGGACAACCGCTTCCCCTGATCGTCATGCTTCATGGCTGCACCCAGTCGCCGGACGATTTCGCGGCCGGCACCCGGATGAACTTTCTGGCGGAAGAGCAGAATTGCTTCGTGGTCTATCCTGAGCAGCCGAGCGGAGCCAACCAGTCGAAGTGCTGGAACTGGTTTCGCACCGGCGACCAGCGCCGCGGCGGGGGCGAGCCCTCGATGATCGTCGGCATTACCCGCCAGATCATGCGCGACCATGCGATCGATCCGAAACGCGTATACGTGGCGGGTCTGTCCGCCGGCGGGGCCGCCGCCGCCATCATGGGCGCAACGTATAGCGACCTGTACGCGGCCGTCGGAATTCATTCAGGCCTCGCGTGCGGGGCCGCGAGCGATCTTCCCTCCGCGTTCGTCGCCATGCGGCAGGGAGGCGGCTTCAAGGCAATTGCGGATAGCAAAATTTCTGTGCCAACCATCGTTTTCCATGGCGATCGCGACACTACGGTGCATCCAAAGAATGGCGATCAGATTATTGAGCAGTCCGCCAAGGCAACGAGGCCGACGACAAAGGTACTTCGCGGACGCGTACCCCACGGGCATGCCTATACTCGCACCGTCCTGATCGACGGCGCCGGTCGGGCGATCTCCGAACACTGGACCATCAATGGCGCCGGACACGCGTGGTCAGGCGGCAGCCCCGTCGGGTCCTACACTGATCCGCAAGGGCCGGATGCGGCGAGGGAGATGCTGCGCTTCTTCCTCGAGCATTCCCTCGGTGGGTAGTCTGGCTTCACAGGGCGCTCCGGTTGTCCTCGAGCACGTCGCCGAGCTTCCGGATCAGCTTGGCGTCGCCGAAACCGGCCTCTATCCGCCAGCGCGGGGCGCGACGGGCGAGAAACAGGTCGCATCGATCACCGGGAGTTTGGGATCATCCTCTCGGCAACGTTCGGCGATCAGCCATCCGTCGATGCCTCCGGGCAGCTTGACGTCCGTGATGAGAACGTCGGCGATAAAGCGGTCTTTGGAGAGCCCAACACGCGGAGGGCTGATTGTTCTCAGACTGACGCCGTTGAGCATAGTCTGGAAGATTGCCAGCCAGACGGTTGTTGGTTGGAGTTGCTACCTAAAATCATCGTCGACATCGCAGAACGCGCGATTGATCTCAGTTCATGCGGGACTCCAACAATGCACGGGTTTGGAACGCCACGTCACAAAGCCTGTTGTCCTTTCAGAAATGACCGTTGTGGTCGCACCCCGATTTTCTTGGAGCGTCAGATGAGCAAACGCAAACCGGCGACAGCGCCGAAGCGCGCCCGCAAGCCGAAAATGGCTGCGCGGGCCCAACGGAACAAGCAGGCCATTGTTCGAAGCCCGAAAGAGGATTTACTTCGTTCTGCTGCGGCAGTCTCGATTGAACCGCCTCTTGGGCCTCATGATGACCCTAAACACGAGGTTCCTCTCATTGAGCCTCGGGTGGATACCGTACCAGATGACCTCAGTCAGAGAATGACGGACAGCGATCCAACGAAAGGCTTTGCTTTAGCGACGCCAAACATGCAGGCGTATCAAGCGAAGCTTCTTGAGATAGCCGTGGCTAACGCGCAATTTGCTTTTGAATTCGGCCTCAGACTTGCGACGATCAGGTCACCAACTGAATTTTTCGGCGTCATTACGGAGTTTACAGAAAGACGGGTCGGTATGTTCGGGCAGCATTCGAAAGAACTGGCGGCACATCCGTTCTGGCGCATCAATCCGCCCCGAGAGCTCACGGCTCTGCCGGGACGATAACTGCAAGCTGTACCGCGGCAAAGGATGGACGCAAATGCGGATCACGCACGCGCCGATCGCGGTTGCTTGCTTTCGGCTGGAGAGCGCGGCTCACAACGAGGGAGCGGAAGCATCGGCTCTTAGCTGGCTCGGGGCCGCCGATCCGAGGTACCCGCCGTCGCGAATATAGGTTGACACCATGTCCACAGCTGAAGCCGTGCTGCTGATCGTTTTGACCGGACTTGTCGTTCTGATCCTCGGCAACATCGCGTTTCGGGTGGCAGCGGAGCGAAAGAATCCCCCGGTTGGCGTCTTTAACGAGTGCGACGGAGTGCGCCTTCACTATATCGAACGGGGCGATGCCGCCGCGCCTTGCGTGGTCCTGTTTCACGGGAACGGCACCATGATTCAGGATCTCGTCCTAAGCGGTTTGGTCGACCGACTGCCCCACAACTATCGCGTCGTTTGCTTCGACCGGCCAGGATTTGGCTACAGCGACCGTCCGCGTACGCGCATCTGGACGGCCACAACGCAAGCTTCCTTGTTCGCGAAGGCTCTTGATCAGCTTGGAGTGCGCAATCCCGTGGTGCTCGGCCATTCCTGGGGAACGCTGGTGGCAATCGCGCTGGCGCTGCGAAGCGGTTATGCCGTGAGTGGGCTCGTGCTTGTGTCCGGCTACTATTTTCCAACCTCTCGGATGGACTTTTGGCTCATGTCAGGTCCGGCACTGGCGCTGCTCAGGGATCTGATGCGCTACACTATCTCACCGATCATATCGTGGGCTATTACGCCGAAGCTGATGCGCACGCTGTTCGCGCCGCGTGCCATTCCAACGAAATTCAAGAACGAATTTCCGACCTCGTTGGCTCTCCGGCCCAAGCAGTTGAGGGCGGCCGCCGAGGAGAGCGCGTTCCTTATTCCAGCTGCCGCGCAGCTGCAGCTTCAGTATCAGCGCATCCGGTCTCCCGTTAGGATCCTGCATGGAAAGGTGACCGGCTCATCGAGGCCGACCAGTCGCGCCGCCTGCACGAGGTGTTGCCCCGCTCCGTGCTACATCTGGTCGAGGATGCCGGTCACATGGTTACCTATGCAGATTCGGCGGGAATAGCGGATGCGGTGGCGGCGCTAGCGCTCACCGCACCAACCGCATAGGCTTTCTTGTTGCAATGCGGGCGTCCGGAAGTGGCGGAAGAGGTCAGCGGAGACCGAGCCGACACGATTGACCCAACTCAGACTCCGCCTAATCTCATTCGCGACATTACGCGGCACGTTGCTTGTCTGACTGTTCCTCGACAATAGTCGCGGTTTCTTCCAACCCCTTTTCGTAATTGCCCGCGAACCTCTCGATGCTGTCGGCCCACATCCTCAGCATTGAGACCTGGAAGTGCATAATCGGCTTCAGGGCATTCATGCCGATTGCAGTTGCTGCTGTGATGCGCCTTTCTGGGTCGCGCGCAGATCGGTTTGCGTTAGAGATATTGTCTGGCATGCTTCGCTCCTTCGCTCTGGTGTTACGTGACCTAAAGCTAAGTGTCGGGTCCGTGCACGGCGTGATTCTAAACACTCGGCCATAATGTGATCCGCAGCGAGTCTCGCACATCGGTCGTCATGCAATTCATCCAATTTTTTCAAGTAAGCAACTGCCGCTACTTGCAAGAGATCGAAATCATCCTTGCCGGTATCACGAAGGCTGGCGACGTAGCGATAAAGGGCGGAACGCCTGTTATCGTTCTCGCTGATGCCGCTGTGGAGGAGCAAGTAGTTCCGCCAAGCAAACGCACACGCGCCTTCTATGGCAAGAGAAGTCATGGGCACCTCCCAAAGCCAGAGAAAGACTGACGACCCGTTTCGTTCCGCAAATCTCTTAGATGTAACGTTGTTCCGTAGCCGCGCCGCAAGGTTTTTACATGCAGGGTGTCGCTGCTCAGTCGGCGACTGTCCATAGCGCAAATCGGTCAATGCGATTGGCTGTTCGCGTCGAGTTGAGGGTCGTCAGCAGAGTGACCTTTCTTCAAAGGTCCCCGTGCCAGCTAACGAACGTCGCCTGTTGGCCCATTAGAGAAGTAGGGGCGCACTTCATTAAGGCCCGCTCAGTGGGGCACAGCGGACTAGATTTGCTCAGGTTGAGTTCTTCACCCTTTGACCCAACTGCGCGGCCGCCGTATTTTGCTGCGATGCAGAATCTTGTCTTTTGGTATGCTTAGCCGCAACGGGCACTTCTTGCCCGCCGACGAGGCGATCGGATGAAGCGGCGCGAGTTCGTTGCTCTTCTCGGTGGATCGGCTACTACCGTTGCGTGGTCGCTCGCTACGCACGCACAACAGAGGCGCATGCGGCGGGTCGGCATCCTAGTTGGATGGGATGAAAACAATCCTGTAGCAAAGCTGCTTCTCTCCAAGTCGACACAGCGGCTTCAAGAGTTGGGCTGGACAGAAGGTAGCAATATCCGGCTGGACGTTCGCTGGGCGGCAGGAAATGTCGATCGGATGCGCAGGTCTTCGCTAAAGAGTTGGTTGGGCTGGGACCCGACCTGATCCTTGCATCCACAACCCCAGCAACCGCTGCACTCCACCGGGAGACGCGGACGATTCCAATTGTATTTGTGACAGTCTCCGATCCGGTAGGCGCTGGGTTTGTCGCGAGCCTCTCCCGCCCTGGCAAAAATATCACCGGTTTCATCAACCTAGAATCCACAATGGGGGGAAAATGGCTCTAGAGCTCCTCAAGGAGATGGCGCCCGCCGTTGAACGGGTCGCCATTATGTTCAATCCGGATACGGCACCCGGAGGCGGATTATATTTCTTGCCGTCATTCCAGGCCGCCGCGCGATCGCTTAACCTCGTGGCAGTCACAGCATCGGTACGCAATGAGGCGGAAATTGAAACGGCGATCGCGATGCTTGGACGCGAACCGGGAGGAGGACTTGTCGTCCAATCGGATGGATTTATGTTTGCCCATCGCGCAACGGTTATATCGCTGGCGACCGAATACAATGTGCCTGCGGTGTCGGACCGAACGCTTCCTACTGAACAGGGTGGACTGCTCTCCTATGGCCCCGTCGACGACGACATGTTTCTTGGTGCCGCCCTCTACGTCGATCGTATTCTCCGCGGCGCGAACCCAGCAGAGCTTCCGGTTCAGGTGCCGACCAAATTTGGGATGAGATTAAACCTCAAGACCGCCGCGATGCTCGGTCTTACGATCCCGCCATCCATCCTTGCTCGCGTCGAAGAGGTGATCGAATAGCACCGTTGTTGCGAATTGCGATGCGTTGATCAGAATTTGACCCGAAGCCGCCATTGTTCGATTGAGGACAGCCGATCAACGCGAAATTCAATGCTGTGACAGGAACTCCAACGTGACCTGATTGAAGACGACCGGATTCAGCCGCTGCATACCGTGCGCTGCATTGGGTACCACCACCGTTGCAGGAAATTCCCGGCACTTCCGCATTTCATCGTACATGAAACTCAAATTTCTTTGGACTTTTGTCAGCCGTCATGAGCAACAAGGGAAAATCGAACTTCTTGACGTCGGCGCAAGTACTGATCGGGCGGTGTTTGTCCCCCAAGGCCGAGTAGATATTTGCCAGAACCATCTCCTTCATGGACTCGGGAGACCTTAGCCAGGTGCCAGGGCCGCTCAGCATATCAATGAAGACCTCCGCAGCTTTGGCCGAATCTCCGGTTTTCAAGTTTTCCTGCAAGGTTCTGATAAGCTTTTGTGTGAAATCTCCGGCTGCTTTGCCCTCGGCAGTCTCAGGCACCGCCATCTCAATGCTGCCGTCCGGCAGCACTAGCGATCGAACGACTTCAGCGTGCGATTTCGCTACCTCGACTGCAACCGCGCCACCCCGCGAATGTCCGATGAGATGCACCTTCCCGAGGTTTAATTTTGTGATCAACGCAGCGACATCCTGGGCGTGCTGTTCGATTGAAAAATCGGCGCCAGTGCCATCCCAACGTTCGGGGTAAAAGTGTCTCAGGCTGACCGCGACTACCCGGTAAGTTTCACTAAAGATGCTGAACTGGGCGTTCCAAATGCGGTAATCAGAAGTCGACCCATGCACCAGAACGATGGGCACACCTTCGCCCGCATCTCGGTAGGCCATGGGATATCCGTTGATGGTTTCCCATTTGAGTTCCGATGGAATGGGCCAGTTGGGCTTGACCTCTTGTGCCCAAGGCTGCGTGCTCATGCACGCGACAAAGAGAAACAAAACCACGACGCGGCGCATTTGAAATCCCTCCTCAGGTAGTCTCTGAGAGGATCAGGCTTGCCGCAAGCATAGTTCTCCTGATGGCGCATAGTAGCAAGCGATAAGCTCAAGAAAGCATAAATTTCTTAACTCAGCGGAGTCCGGTTGTGGCCCATCGCGTCGGTTAGCGTAGTGAAGCGGCAGGTCTGGAGTCGGGAGTAGAGCAGAAGTCATCGCCTCCGCAGCAAGCCGTCGTCTTTGACCCGCAGCAGAAGTCGCAGACCAACGGTCGGGACTCTCGAGACGGACAGAGCCTCCGAATCCGGAGGTCCGGAGTTAAATTCTTGGGCTGCGCCGCTGCATCGTTCAAGGCATCGGAAGGATCACATCGGGCAAGTCCGGTAGTTTCGGCCTTGCGGACACTGCACCAATAAACGTCCGTCGATTGACATTGCCTAATTAGGCCAGCTCAGCAAGTAGCGCGGCGGCTTCTTTGAGGTCGGCCGTATCTAAGCCTTCAGTGAAGCAGCGGTAGATCGGCGCGAGCAGGTCGTGGGCGTCGGTGCGCTTACCTTGATCGCGCCAGAGGCGGGCCAGGCTGGTGCCGGCGCGCAATTCCCAAAGCCTCGCGTCCTGTTTTTGCGCTGTTCGGAGAGCGCCGTACAGCCAGCGTTCGGCATCGCGTCTATCCGACTTGGTGATCAGCATCTCGGCCATGAGCCGATGCAATTCTGCCTCGTACCAACGTTCGTCGGTTCGCTCGACCAGCTCAAGGGCTTCATCTAGCAGCTTTATCCCGTCGGCGGGTCGGTTCGCGCGCCTGTGCGCCTCCGCCAGAAGGCCAAGATAGTAAGGCACTTTGATCTCGGCACCGGTGGCCCGCTTCGTTGCCAGACCCCGCCGCATCCTGCTGATTGCCTCCTCGATAGATCCTCCCGTCGCGAGTATCGCCCAGCCTCGGAAACAGGTCCCTGTTCCCATGAAGTGCGGAAAACCATGTTCGGTGGCAAGTGGCACCAGCTCGTCGGCTCGCTCCTCGAGGATCGTTGCGTCGCCCCGAAGTTGGTGAAAGACACAGTTGACGTGCAGAGCGAACGCCAGTGTATAGGGCTGCAACAGCTCGCGCGCCCAGGCCAGTGCGCGTTGGCTTTCCGCCAGCGCCTGATCCGGTTTTCCTAGCAGGAGTACCGTCCAGGCGACGAAGCTCTCGCAGGTGACGCGAACGTCATGGGGCGTCAACTTCGGAGGTCGGTGGTCAGCCTCGTTATAGAAGCCGAGCGACTGCCGCAGGTGGTGGAGCGCGCGGTTGTATTCGCCGCGAAACATGAGGCTGACGCCCAAGCATCGGTGCGTGATCAGCTCGATATCGCTGTCATTTCGGTGTTCGGAAAGCACCGCTGCCTCCTCCGCTAACTGATGCGCGGCCCGAATCTCCGCGCGATTGTGTAAGAACGAATGGGCGCCGGCCAAGGCTCTCGCAAGCTGTGCCCCCTCCGGGTCCTCACGGCAAAGCTCGCGGGCACGGGCGTACGCTTCACCGGCTTGAGGGGATGCCCATCCCTTAGCTGCCGTTACCGCACCCGCAAGCGCAAGCTGAAGTGAAAGTTCGCTGGACCGTCGCTGCGGACTTTTCGGCAGGCGAGCAAGCAAGGTGAGCGCCTTGCCAAAGTGCGCAGCGGCCTCGGCCATCGTCGAACGTTCGACGGCCAAGCGCCCAGCCTTGTCCCAAAACTCGATTGCCTTTTCGACGAGGCCTCCCAGGGCACAATGCTGCGCCATAAGCTCGGGCTGAGCCGCGACAATCTCCGGAAACTGACGCTCCAGCGTGGTGGCAATACGGCCATGCAGTTGCTGGCGTCGGGGGCGCAGCAAGGTGCTGTAGGCGGCGTCCTGCACCAGCGCGTGCTTAAAGATGTACGTGGCATCAGGCGGCGTCCCGCGCCGAAACACCAGCTCGGCGCGTATGAGCTGCTCTAAAGCGCCCTCCAGCCGCAATTGCTGCATGTCGGCGACGGCACTGATCAACTCGTACGAAAACTGACGCCCGAGCGTCGCTGCGATCTGCACTACTTCTCGCGTGGGCGCCAACCGATCGAGTCGCGCCAGAAGCGAGGCTTGCAGCGTCGTTGGGATCGCCAAAGGAACCACCGGCCCGGCCAGGGAGTAATGGTCTCCGTTATCGGTCATCGATCCGCTCTCGACGACAGACTTGGTCAGCTCCTCGATGAATAGCGGCACGCCATCTGTGCGATCGATGATCTGCTCGGCAATCGCCCCGGGCAATGTCTTGCCCCCGGTTACGTGCACGATCATCTCGGCGCGCTCCCGAGGGGGCAAGCGGTTGAGACTGAGCAATGTCACGTGCGGACGGCCCACCCAGGGTGGCGTGAACTCCGGTCGAAATGTGAGGATCATCAGGACCCGCAGCGTCGCGGCTCGGTCGATGAGCAGATCCAGCGACTCCAGCGTGGTGGGGTCGCTCCAATGGATGTCTTCCCACAGCATCAGCAGCGGCTGCCGCTCCGCGAGACATTCGACCTGCGCCACGTGTACCTGAAGCGTTTTCTCTTTGCGCTTCTGCGGCGTGAGATTGAGCGGCGCGTAGCGGTCGCCGGTCGGTATCGACAGCAAGTCCGCCAGTAGCGGGATGGCTTCGCTTAGCTCCTTGTTTGCCAGAGCCAGTACCGCCACAAGCTTGTCCAAGCGGGTCTCGGCCGTATCCTCGCGTCGAAATCCGGCCGCCTGCTCGAGCTGGGTGATGCTGGGATAATGCGCGCTGTGCTGATGGTGTGGCGAGCAGAAATAACGCAACTGCGTGTGCGGCTCCTTGCCCAACTGCTCCAGCAAGGTTTGGGCGATGCGCGACTTGCCGATCCCCGGCTCACCGGCAATCAGAACGACGGAGCCGTCGCCGGTCTTGGCTCGCTCCCAGCGGCGCGTCAGCAATGCTATCTCTTCTTCGCGACCGATCAATGGCGTTCTGTTGGCGCGCAGGGCCTCGAACCGGCTGCCGACCAGGCTCGGGCCCACAACCCGCCAGAGCTGCACCGGATAGTCAATGCCCGCGATCGGCAATGTGCCGCGATCCCGATAATCAAACAGACCGCCAAGCAGGCGGCGCGTGTCGTCCGCAATGATCACCGTGTCCGGTTCGGCAAGCGCCTGAAGTCGCGCCGCAAGGTTAGGAGTTTCACCGATCACCGCTTGCTCCTGGGCTGCGCCCTCACCGAGCAGATCACCGACGACCACGAGGCCGGTGGCAATACCGACGCGCACCTGCAACGAGGTCGCCTGGCCCACGTTGAGCTTCGCCACGGCATCGATTAGGGCGAGACCAGCGCGTACCGCTTGTTCCGCGTCCTCTTCATGCGCCTTCGGGTAACCGAAATAAGCGAGCACGCCGTCGCCGAGATACTTGGCAACAAAGCCGCCGGACCTGGTGATTACCTGGGCGCAACGACGGTGGTAGGCGCCGATGATGTCGCGTAGATCCTCAGGATCGAGCCGCGCCGACAATGCCGTGGAACCGACAAGGTCGGCGAACATGACCGTGAGCTGTCGGCGTTCGGCTTCTGGAGCCTTGCCGCGGGCGCGGTCGGGCTCCACCGAATGTTCGGCCGGGTCGCGCAAAGTCTTGGCTCGCAACGCAGCGATTGCATCCAGGAGAATTCGGCGATGGCCAACCGTCGTCACGCCGAGCTCTCTGAGGTCCTCGGCAGTCAGCTTGGGTAGGGTTGCCTCGTCGATCGCATTTTCCCGGAATGCCTGACCGTAGCATTCCAGGCCGAGGCCGCGCAGCCAGGCAGAGATATCCATGGCATTCACGCACACTTAGCCGCACTCATCCACTTACTAAAGCCGCCGTCCTATCGGCCGCTACATTAGCCGCGCGCCGTAGGTCGAGCCGCTCGCGGACCAGGCCGTCGTACCAGGTAGCCAGCTTACTCCAACACATGGGGCGAAACACGTTTTTTTGGCTCGTGAACCGGGCCCGGCGGAGCAAACCCGGAGCGAGCCCTGAGGACGCACAGAGAACGACGGTTGGCTTCGATTCCCCGACGCTTCTCACGCTCGCCGGCATGGTGATCGCGTGAGAAGGCTATTTGAGTTGTTGGCGCATCAGCGAAGTAGCTGCGCAAGTCCTTGAGTCCGCTCAGCGAGGCATGGCGGACCAGATTTGCTCAGCTTGAGTTCTTCGCATTTTGGTCCGAAGCGGACGAAGCCCTGAGAAGGTATACGACAGCCGAACCCGTCGAAGTGGGCCAGGCACTGACGGCGAGCGAACTACTTTCGTGGTGAGCTCCTAGTCAGTGTTTCTGACCGCCTCAGCCAGTATCTCGTAAAGCTGCCGCTTGCTGAATTGGTTGGGCTGCTGCCTCTCCGCTGCGTTCCGCGACACCTTCTTTGCGACTGGACGGGCGCAAGCTGCCGACGATGTCGCCCTCAGCTTCGGGGGCGGCCTTATCTTGGGCCTTGCCGTGGGCGGCTTGTGACCGCGCTTCAGGCCCTGACGGGTCAGCATGCCGCAGACCGCGTTACGACTGCACCCGAGCCGCCGCGCTATCTGCGCCGCGCTATGTCCTGCGGACCAGAGCCTGGTGAGGAGCCCTATGTCTTTCGTATCCCAGCCCATGGGGGATATTATAGCACCGACGGCCGATCACGCCTCAATCTAGTCTTCGTCCGGCTCGCGCACGACCGCCGGTTCGTCAGCGCCGTCTTCGTCATCTTCATCCTCCTCATCCTCTTCATCTTCCTCGGGATCTCTTGGTGGCGTCGCTGCCCATAAGCACGAGCGGTGTCCAGCAGATTGCTGTGTTGGAGGCTTCGAAGGTGTGTTGCTTCATGTCGTTGCTGCTCCTCGAAAAGCATCCTCGGTGATCCTGACCGGCGGCACCCGCAGATCCAGGGCGCAACTGTCGCGAACGCGAGGGTGACATCAGGTCGATGAGATGAGCAAGGGCAGCACCGCGACGCAACTCGCGACGCTACTTGACTCCCGAAAACCCATTAGAGTCTATGTCAACCAAAAGCTCGCCGCTGGTGATTTCGGGAACCCCAAGATTGAGGTCATGCAGACTTGCCTGAACAAACTGCAGTATCTTGGCGTTTGCTACGTTGGCGCTTTCGCGGTCATCGAATATCATCACGGCGACGCCGACACCGTCACCCGCATCCAGCACATGGTAAGATCTAAATCCCTGCGATTGCCTCAGGATCTCACCGACGCCACTCTTGGCGCGACGAGCGGCGTCCGCTACCGAACGAACATTCGTGTATTTGCGAATGACCATGTACATGGGTCCACCACGCGCCATACGCTCCCCCGCATCAGAGCATATCGGACGCAGTCGGCGACGCTGAAACGTGTCGGCGATGTCGCGGAAACGGTCCGATTGGCTGTCGCTTTTCCTGAAGACACGGGCGGCCCCGTCGGGAGATGCGGTCGCATTTTCAACCCGAACGGACGCGCACATGGAATCTCCTTCCTGCCAGTAGGCTTCTGAATATAATTTTGCCGGCCGATGTCGTCATTGCTGCCAAAGGTTTTGACCCATGAAGCGATGGCACCGCGTCAGCATCAGCAGCAGGGTTCTCGCCGTGGGTCTGGTGTTCGCCGGGGCCCTGGTGGTCAGCCGATCGCACGTTCCATCAAGTCATAGCTTCATCCGCAACACGTACGCCTGAGCCCATAAAGCGTGCGTGGCACCTGCCCCTGGCAGCCACATTCCAAAGACACGTCAAATGGCTCTCGCTGCGGACCTGCCGCTGTTGCGAATACGTACCTGTCTCTTGGCGAGGCGGCGAGGACGGAGGGCAAGGTGTTGGCCAGCACCTGGAGCTGCTGGACAGGCGTATGCATCATGGGTCTTACGCTCGACGAGCTGGCCAAAGTCGCCCAGTCCCACACCAGCCGGAAAGTCACGGGCGTCGAGCGAAAGCGGCTGTTCGACGCTGTAAATACCTTCGACGGCGATAAGAAGCAGGGGCTGCTGTTGATAGAGTAATATCCCGCATGTCGCCTTTTGGCCCTTAGCTGAACAGGGGCCTGCCGCAGTGTCGGCTATTGGAGACAGAACGGACGTGACAACGCGCTTGCCCCGACCGCCGCCTGTGACCCTAAGCAGACCAGAGCGCAGAATTTGCGAAAGTACTATTGCCCTATAAAAAGTACTATTGCCCTATAATATGGCTCACGCCCGAGCCGGTTTTTGATAGTCTGCTTCGCCTCCAGGTTGTTGCATCGTTTAGGAGGCAGCTATGATCAGACGCGTTCCCATTACTCCGGGTGACTTAACGGACCATGAGATCGGCACAAAGGACATTTTGACCGGCACCACCGACACACCGCTCCTCTATGGTGATGCCGGAGGAAGCCTGCTGGATCACTCCATCGGTGGTGACGATACTCTCACCGCGCAACTTGTCTTCAACGCTCCGCCACCAACTCCCCTCACATTCAACATGTTTGGCGACGCGGTCGGAAATATCTCCGATCATGCCAAGGGCGGCAATGACACGCTATCCGCCCAAGTCACTTACCCCGCGTTTTCTCAGCCCGCAGTTACGGTCAACATGTACGGTGATGCTGGCGGCAGCATCTCCGATCATGCCAATGCTGGGGATGATACGCTGAACGTTCAAGTCACCGGACTTCCGCCTGGTGGGCTGCTCTTTGGTCCGATAGTCAATGTCTTTGCTGACGCCGGCGGCAATCTGTTAGATCACGCCAAAGGCGGTAATGACGGCATCACACTCTCTCTCGGAGAAGGGCACTTTACAGACACCGTTTACGGCGATGCTGGCGGAAACCTGTCCGGTTTCGCCCAAGGAGGGAACGACACCTTGACGGCCAGTAACGGGCCAGAGAGGACCTTGCGGTTCTATGGCGACGCTGGTGGCAACATGTCTGATTATGCTCATGGCGGCAACGACAGCTTCACAAAAAACGGCTCCTCTGAGACCAACAATTATTTCTACGGCGATGCCGGGGGGGATATGTCGGGCCACGCCGCTGGTGGTAACGACATTTACACGATGCACGGATTTGAAACCGACAACTTTGTCTACGGTGACGCTGGCGGGAACATGTCTGATTTCGCCAAGGGTGGCGATGATACCTACGATCAGCTTAGCGGAACTTTCTTCCCAAACATCTTCTATGGCGATGCTGGCGGCAACATGTCCGGCCATGCTGAGGGCGGCAACGACACCTTCAACAAGACCGGCGGGGAGGGAAGCACATTCTACGGCGACGCTGGTGCCAACATGTCTGATTATGCTCAAGGCGGCAATGATACCTTCCAAGCCTCTTCATCAGGTCCGGGCAACAAAAATCTCTTCTCCGGCGACGCCGGAGGCAACATGGGCGATCATGCCGTCGGCGGCAATGACACCTATATCGGCGGCACCGCATTGCAAAGCGGCGGCATCGCATCCGGCTTGAGCAAAGCTTACGGCGATGCGCTGACCATGTCCGGCGACGCTCAGGGCGGCAACGACAGTTTGATCGGAGGCAATGATCCCAGCCCACCTCCTGCCGGAACATACGAAACCATCCTCGTCGGGGATGCGCAGGCGATGTCTGATAACGCGCGTGGAGGGAATGACAAGCTGATCAGTGGGACCGGTAATGATGACATGTGGGGCGACGCTCAGGTGATGCTTGGGCTCGCGAAAGGAGGCAACGACACCTTCCTCTTCAGCGTCGATAACGGCCACGACAAGGTCGAGGATCTCGGCCAGGGTCTTTCGAATTTAGGAACCGACCACATCGATGTCTCTGCGCTTGGCATCGAGAACTTCAGCGAACTCACGATCTCGGCATTTGATCCGACCACACACGAGAGCACGATCACGTTCAGTGCAGGCAACGAGGTGGTTGTCCATAGCGAGGAAGCACTCAGGCCTCAGGATTTCATGTTTACGACGCACGGCCTCTTACTGGTCTAGGCCACAGTGGCCCGGTCCGCTGGCCTCAAACCATCAAAGCGGGCCGGGCTTATTGTTTGTTGGCCCAGGCCAATTTGCTCCGCTGTGCATGAGTCCGCTTGTGGCCGATTCTGTTGAAAAAGGCGGCGGTTGCGACGCAGAGGGATCAATGATTCAGTCTGTCTAATTGGCAGGACTGAAGGTCATGATGGGACATCGGCAAGTCGAACAGGCTGCTTTGTTCTATGAGTTCTCGCTCGAACGGCATATCCCGGCCGACCACTTGCTCCGTTCGATCGACAGATTTGTCGACCTTGAACAGGTCAGGCAGGACCTGGCGCCCTTCTACAGCAGTATCGGTCGTCCTTCGATCGATCCCGAGTTAATGATCCGGATGCTGCTGATCGGCTACTGCTTCGGCATTCGATCGGAGCGGCGCTTGTGCGATGAGGTGCACCTAAACTTGGCCTACCGATGGTTCTGCCGGCTGGGTCAGGACGGTGCGGTACCGGATCACTCGACCTTCTCCAAAAACAGGCACGGCCGTTTCCGATAGAGCGACCTCTTCCGTCGTGTGTTCGAGAGCGTGTCGCGCCGCTGCATCGAGGAGCGGCTGGTCGGTGGTGAAGGATTTGCAGTCGATGCGAGCCTGATCAAGGCTGACGCCAATCGGCAGAAGGGCATCGAAGGCGACAAGGGACTTCCGCCGGCGGCTGCCGGACGAGTTATCGACGAGTATCTAGCTGTCCTCGACGATGCAGCCTTCGGAGCAGCGACCGAGGTTACCCCGAAGTTTGTGTCGCCATCCGACCCGGCGGCGCGCTGGACGGGGGCGCACGGCGGCCAAGCCTTTTTTGCCTACTCGACGAACTACCTGATCGATATCGATAACGCGATCATCGTCGACGTCGAGGCGACCACGGCAATCCGGCAGGCGGAGGTATTGGCCGCCAAGCGCATGATTGAGCGCTCGCTGGAGCGGTTTGATCTCTATCCGAGCCGGCTCCTCGGTGACAGCGGCTACGGCTCGGCCGAGATGCTCGCCTGGCTGGTCTATGAGCATGGTATCGAGCCGCACGTTACAGTCTTTGACAAGTCGGCCCGCACAGACGGGATATTCTCGCGCGACGACTGGCCAAGCTGATCCCAATGCCAACCCCAAGGCTCGCATAAGAACGGGTGAGCCCGTCGGCCGCATCGGGGATCGCGCCATTACAGCCAACTACCTTCGGCGTTTTTCAACGAAATCGGCCCATTGCCGACCTCCGCTTACGCGACCGCTATGTCTGCCTACAGGAGATAAGCCGACCCAGGCTCAAGTCGGTTCGGAAGTCAGCCTGTGACCCAATGCGGTCTTGCATCAATGTATCCGGCCTCTGATTGGAGCGTGTTGTGCTCCGGGCCATCATGGATATCAGCGCGCATTCGAGCTAATTAGCGGACAGG
>NZ_JADPKY010000073.1 GCF_023074185.1 Bradyrhizobium sp. 132
ATCGCAATGCGCGCCGACAAGACCGACCAGAGCTTCACTTCAATGATCTATCTGGCCGCGGCCGCGATAAACTCCAGATGAATCCCAACAGACCCTAGACCACGCCGCCGAAGTCGATGCCTTCCTTGGCAAGCTCCTCAGCTTCCTCGGCGGACGCTGTCGGCTTCGTATCGAGGTAGGGGAGCTCAGACGCCGGCAGAATCGTGCGGATGTTCTGGCCGTCTGTCCGCGTGATGCGAGCAACCCAGCGCTTGGGCCCGTGCTCAAATCGTTCGATATGGTACTGCTTGTACGTAATCATGACTTTCGGACGCAACTGACGCTGACAGGATTTGTTCTATCCAACGTGGCGCCGCCGTACAATTGTTTCCTAAAATTAGGTTAAGGCCAGGGCACATGGACTGGCGGGCTTCAGGCAAAAAAGCAGCCTCAGGGACAACCCGAGGCCGAAGACACCTTCCCGCATCAGGCCGATACGCCACAAGGCCCTAGCGAACGAGCGACGCGCGCCGCGGTTCCTCCCGAGGGCGGCACCGGCCCGCGAACATGAGAAAGCAGGCGGACCGACTTTCGTCATTGACATGCCGAGTGGCGGTGCCGGTCGCCCCTTCGGTGGTTCTGCGCCTCCGCTTCATCAGCGCCTCGCCGACACCATGGTGTGTAATCTTCGAACCGTTCGGAGTGAACCGCACCCAAAAGTGAATGGTTGATGAATGCCCAATTCAGCGACCATTACTCGTAATAGCCATATGGTTGATCGGGGAGTTACACGGAGGACATAGACATGCTTGCAGCTATCGCCGGTGCGGCCCTCGCCCTCCAAATTGGCGTATCCGCTCCCCAGCCGGCCCCGCTCCAACAGGTCCAGTTTCGCGGCAGTCCAGACGGCGGCTGTCCGCACGGATATGACTTCAACTACTCCAACGGCCGTTGCTATCCCAACGCGTACAAGGCTCCCGGCGTCTACGCCAGGCCAATCCCTGACGATCCGCCGCGGGGCTATGGCTACTATCGATCTCAGAGGTATGGCGATCCAAGGTACGCGCCGGGCTATTACCCGCGCTACTAGCGTCGCGTCATTCGTTTCTAGAAATGCAGGTGCCTACGGCAGCGGCCCGCCAGCCCGTCAACGCGAGCCCTCGGCCAAGTGAGCGCGGACATAGTCCCAGATGACTTGCCTAACCTATCTTCAGCTTTCCGGGGCCGAGATTGTAGCCGGCACACTCAAGGGAGCTCCTCCAACCGAAACGGGCCCCATAGATTTCGATTGCGGAGCCATCCGCTTGCGCATCGTCGATCGATTGCGAGTGCGCCCTCTGGGGATGGAGGAGGTCATTTCCGACATCATTGCACTCTGCAGCGACTCGATCTTCGCAATCAGCGTAGACAGCTGCGAAGATACCTTCTTCACATCGACCCGTTCGTCCGTGATGCTCTGTCGCAGCGAAAGCAGCACCATTGAATCCGCCTGCAGCACAGCCGCGTTTTGTTGCAATGCCTGGTTGCTCTCCTGCAGCGAAGCCGTGTGTTGCTGCTGGGTCGACTGAATATCCTTCAAGGCAGCGACAACCGGATCCGGCTTTGGCGCTGAAGCCTCTTGCCGCGGTAGCAGATCAGCCAGGCTGCTCAGATTCAGCGATGGCAAGCCGGACGGCCATGTGTAGATCGCCGCCGCGCCGTTGATGGCCAGGGCACACACCGATAGCGCCATGACCGACGTCCGGCTGGACCGCTTGATCGGTTCTGGAGCGTCCAAGCATGCGGGTTCGTGTGCCGCGACTGCGGCTGCAAGTGCTGCGGGGTCGAGTTGTTCGACGAGGCCTTGCGTTTCGAAAGTCGCGGTCATTGCATTGACCTCAAATGAGCGAGCAAAAGGATGCCGCCGCCGGAACGTCCTCGCGACGCCTCCTCTACGCAACACCCACCTACAACTGCCTAAAATTGTGGGCTTTTCGGATTAATTCCACGTTAGCGGCTTGCCCGCCTGGCATGCCCCCTCACCCCGGCCGAGTACGGGGTCCATGCGATAGAATTGCGGTAACTCTGCACCCATTTGAGTTCAGGACAGGCCCGACTTTTTCAGGTCAAGTTCCGGTTCTCCGAAGCGAATGCTTTGCGTCTCGATAATGGAACAGCCTGCCCTGAACCGCTACAAAGCTACAGACAACTGCCCCGAAAAGTGTAGGATTCGAGAAAATCGGAGGAGCGGCATGTTTGAAATCAACGGTTTCGACACGGCAGGCGTCGTCAGTCTCAAGCGCGTATCCCTCGCCGCCGCCCTCAAGAAGGCCCGAGAACTGATCGCGGACGGGTGCTGGGACGTTCAGGTCGTTAATCCCGCAGGCCAAGTCTACACATCGTTTGAGGAAGAAGCCGCTTAATCGCCCCGCCTTAGGCGTTTTTCAGAAAGCACCCGCCAATCCGATCGCGCTTCGCGTGCCCCGGCCGTGGCGGCGATTGACATGAAAAACCCCAGCGCCTGGTGGCTGCGCTGGGGCGTTTTCGAAATATAAATCGGTAAAGCAATGAGGCCTTCTTAGCAGCGGTCTCGACAACCGCTTGTGAGCTACTTCACACGGCTCGGCTGAACTTTTCACACCCCCGTGACTATCCGCCTCGGCCGACGTTGGACGAGGCGCTATTGAGCCATCGCTCCGTTGCTTCATCGCTCCAGCCGGGGACCGCGAAGCGCACGCGAGAATTCACGTCCGAGCGAGGACGATCGGCCGCAGGATGGCGTGTCGCAGGATTGCCCGCACGGGCGTGATGCACCGTTGCGGCGCTTGCAGACGTGCACAGCACGATCAAGAGGCCCATGGCCAAAACAGAGCGCATCGTATCGGCTCCCATCAAGCAACCGCTCGGGTCTATGTGATACGCCAGCCGTCCCACCGCAATCCGACGCGGCTTCACAGCCAAGAGATGGAAGCGCGAACCGACCTCCACTCCCGCGCGCCATGCCGTTGCCAATCAACTCGTTTGGGAGCACGCTGCCCTCCAGGCGCGCAGACGCCACTCAGGGAGAAGCACATGAAGGAGCACGGCCTGGATAGTCGCCACCGGGACAAGGATGGCGCGATCAGCAAGAAGCACGGCAACACGCTGGTCGGCACGTTGCGCAAGATCTACGGAAAGGGTTTTGCCGCCGGTTATCCGGATACGACTGAACTCAATGAAGTGTTGCAACAATTGAACGAGACGTCGCTGAGCCAGTTGCGTCGCGATCACGACACCGGGCATCTCGGGCACAAGATCGACCACGTCCCGAAGTGACGGACTTCACTTAGCCAAACTTCAGGTAGTCGAAGCCGGCTCCGAAATTGCGGTGACGCCCAAACTTGTCACGCTGCGCCATCGCCGGCTGCAGCACCATTCAGATGACTGGACGATTCCGCGTATATTGAGCGCACTGTCGCCCTAACACCACTGGCCGCCTTATCGCGAAGAACGTCACTCACGCCCGATCTGCAGAAGACAACCGCTAGAACGGGATACCGCGGTTTGAGCATTTCGACGCCACGCGCTAGCATGAGCCTTTTTCAGGAGGCTCATTTGAACCCGTTCATCTTCATCGCCGTGATTGCATTGCTTGCTACCGCTCCCGCCCGCTCCCAGGCACTGGTCGATCCCAACAAGGTTGCACCCGAGTATCGCGAGGCGGCCGAGAAGCGGCGGGCCGAGCAGATGCGGCAGCGCGAGTGCGCGCTAAAGGCAGATCTCGAGAAGGTGCTGCCGAGGGATCGCACCGTCTATCTCAACCATTGCCTGGACACGATAGCGGCCAAGCAATAGCGCCGATATCTCAGCTTGTCGCGACGGGCAGATGATGTTTGGCCGGCCAGGTTTTGCGAACACCGCCAGCACATTCGCGCCGGCTGCGGAAAAACCTACCGGCGAAGCCCTGGAAGCGTTCAAGCTTTCTTCAGACATTTGGGATCACCTGACGATCCATTTCCATCAGTCATTGTCGACCGCGGATGAGTTTCGTCCAGATTCAGTGCACGCGCTGCAAGACCGTATTCCGCGATCGCGCCGGACGGTTGCAGGACGGGTATTCCAGGCAATGTCCGAGCTGCGAGGTGGTGCTGTTCTTCGCGGAGGACTCGCCGAACCCTCAGGTCAAGCAGGCCATGAAGCGCGCGCGCACAGCCCGCAAGGAGCAGCGCGAAACCGAAATGGCGAGGGCATCCGCGCCGCAGGCCCTTGTCAATTCTTCGCGGTCCCACGCCGGACGGACGCAGCAGCCGTCGGAGGACGAGGAGTAGCTTACGCCCGCCGGGGCTTCCTCGGAAACAGGCGGTCACGGATATAGCGCGAGGTCGGCGTCAGGCGGATGCCGCGCGGCTTCTGCCAGGCGGCGCGGTCGAGCTCGTTCTTGTCGCCGATCGCGAGCCTGCCTTTGGCGCCCTTCGCGATGAAGATCGCATCGCTCATCTTGCGGCCGGAGCGCTTGTTCCTGGCCGTCACTTCCTTCCAGAGGCTGATCCGGCCGAGCTTCAGCTTGGGCAGCTCTTCCTTGATCTCCCGCCGCAGGCAGTCCTTGTCGGACTCGCGCGCGCGCTTGCGGCCGCCCGGGAACATCCACAGCCCGTCCGACCGGCGTCTGACCAACAATACCTTGCCGCGCTTGGCGGCTACCAGCTTGGAAGACTTCGCCATTTCCGCCGTAATCGAAAACAGAATCGGACCCATGGTAACTTGTCTAGTCGAATAGACAAGTTCAGCCCGCCGCTTGATCACAGGCCGCTGGACCCTCAGGTCCGCCGGGTTACGGCAGGCCGATCGCGCCATTCGAGGCCCGAGATCAGGCCTCGTCCGCCTTTTGCCCCGCTCTTTCCCCTGCCCCCGCCTCTGCCCGGTCCTCCGTCCTGATCCAGGCCATCATCATCTCCCAGGCCACGGACAGGATGATCGGCCCGATGAACAGGCCGACGATGCCGTGGGCGAGCGTGCCGCCGATCACGCCGACGAAGATCACGATGGTCGGCGTGGTCAGGCCGCGCCCCATGACGAGCGGCTTCAACATGGTGTCGAGGAAGCCGACGAGGACGAGAAACACGGTGAGCAGCAGCGCCGTGGTAACGTCCTTGGCGGTCCAGATCCAGATGATCACCGGCAGCAGCACCAGGAAGGCGCCGATCTGCACGATCGAGAGCAGCAGCACGATGAAGGCGAGCAGGCCTGCGCTCGGCACGGCGGCGAGCTTGAAGCCGATTCCGGCCAGCAGCGCCTGCACGATCGCCACGCCGATCACGCCCTGCGCCACGGCGCGGATGGTGGCGCCGGCGAGCCCCAGGAAATGCTCGCTCTGCTCGGGCACGATGCGAAACAGGAAGCCGCGGCCGGCCGCAACCAGCCGCGGCCCGTGCGGAAACAGGAAGCCGGCCACGAACACCGAGACCAGGAACTGCAGCGTGCCGACGCCGGCGTCTCCCGCGAGCCCAAGCAACGGTCCCGCCAACGGCTGGAGATACGGCGCCACCTCGTGCAGCACCGCGCGGATGTTGTTGTAGGTCTGCTCCCAGAGGTCGAATAGCCAGGGGCCAATGAGCGGCCACGACTTGAGCCGCTCGGGCGCCGATTGAAGCGCGAGGTCGCCGGTGCCGAGCTGGCGCGCCAGCTCGCGCACGCCATCTACTGCGCTGATGCCGAGCCAGGTCGCAGGGCCAATGACGATGCCGAGCGTGATCAGGGTCAGGATCGCCGCTGCGGTCTTGGGCCGGCCGCCGAGGATCTTGGCGACCCAGCTGAAGGCCGGGTAGAACGCGACCGCGAGCACGCCGCTCCAGGCAAGGATCGGCACGAAGGGGCGGATGATCAGGAAGGTCCAGATGATCAACAGGCCGAGTAGGCCGACCCGGATCACGAGCTGGATGATGTCCTCGCCCGTCAGGAGTTGACGGAGACTTTTCACGGGCACGGCTTTCCTTGCGGCATTGACGCGGGTTCCGGCACTTGCTCGGTCCAGCGTTATTGCCAGCCGCGCATCCGGCGTCAAGACGACCGGTCCAGCCCGAGCCTGGCGACTAGGAACGCATCGGGCCATTCGGCATTCCGAGAGCATGGCGCGCCGTCCCAGAGATCCTGTCGCACACGCGGGAATTCACCGCGGCATCCACTTTTCGCTGAAGCGAAACGCCGCACCGGGCTATTGGCGCTACGCCTATGCCGTCGGCGAC
The DNA here is from genome assembly GCF_023074185.1 of Bradyrhizobium sp. 132. GTDB lineage: Bacteria > Pseudomonadota > Alphaproteobacteria > Rhizobiales > Xanthobacteraceae > Bradyrhizobium. The sequence continues at coordinate 6,180 of NZ_JADPKY010000073.1, forward strand.
AGGGCCCGCTCCGGGCGAAGGCGGTTTGGCTAACGACGATTAACCGGATTTCGGCCGGCGGGTTTACGCCGATGCAAAGCCGTGCACCTACGCTTTCATTGAGATCCCCCAAACCGCTTTCGGTGCAATGGCCAACAGCATCTGGACGATTGAAGAATTCACCTGCGCGGGTTGCAGCATGAACTACACCGCGACGAGGGAAGAGCACGCCGAAGCGCATTCCGGCAGCTACAAGTGCAGCATCTGTAGCGGCGTGGTGCACACCTGGTCCGGCAAGCATCATTTCTTTGGCTGGGAAGCGGTGAAGACCAAGCCGCCGGTGTTCGGAAGGCGCTGGGCAGACGTGGGGCGGTAGGTTGAAACGACGAACCCGTTGAAGCAGTCGCGTTACGCCACTCAAACGTGTTCCTGGCGGACGCAGCCCGCTACTGCTGTCAACGCTGCCTGCGCGAAGTGCGGCTTCTGCTGCTCCGCCGCAACAGATAAACTCCCCTTCCCCGCAACTGAAGCCGACACGCAATGACCGCAGCTTTCGTTCCCCAGATCGCCCTCTACCGCACCTGGCTCGCCGAGCAGCGCGGCCTCACCTTCGCCAGCTACGAGGACATGCGGCAATGGTCGGTGCGCGATCTCGACGGCTTCTGGCGCAGCATCTGGGACTATTACGATCTGCAATCGCCGACGCCGTTCCAGGCCGTCATCACCGAGCGCAAGATGCCCGGCGCGGTCTGGTTTCCCGGCGCCCAGGTCAACTATGCCCGGCAGGTGTTCCGTCATGTGGACGCGGCCGACGCCGCCGGCCTGCCCGCGATTGTCAGCAGCGGCGAGGACGGCAAGCATAAAGAGACGAGCTGGCCGGAGCTGCGGCGCAAGGCGGCAGCGCTCGCGCTGCATCTGAAAGAAAAAGGCATCAAGCCCGGCGATCGCGTGGCTGCCTACCTGCCCAACATCCCCGAGACCATCATCGCGTTCCTGGCGAGCGCCAGCATCGGCGCGATCTGGAGCGTCTGCGCGCCCGATATGGCGGCCCCCGCCGTGATCGACCGTTTCAAGCAGATCGAGCCGAAAGTGCTGATCGCCTGCGACGCCGTCACCTATGCCGATCGACTGCACGATCGCAAAGACGTCCTCGCCGAGCTGCGGCGATCGCTGCCGACGGTCGAGCACGTCATCCTGCACAGCGAGGCCGTCGCGCCCGCAGCGCCGGACGCCCTGCTCTCCGATATCCTTGCAAGGACAAGTGCGGCGATCGACACGTTCGAACCGGCCTGGCTGCCGTTCGATCATCCGCTCTGGATCGTCTATTCCAGCGGCACCACGGGCCTGCCGAAGCCGATCGTGCACGGCCATGGCGGCATCGTCATCGTGGTGCTGGCGCTGCTGGGACTGCACAACGATCTCGGCTGCTCCTACCACGAGAACTCGTTCGGCGAGCGCTATCACTGGTACAGCTCGACCGGCTGGATCATGTGGAACAGCCAGGTCGGCGGCCTGCTCAATGGCACCACCTGCTGCATCTTCGACGGCAGTCCCGGCGGCGCCAGGGAGAAGCCGGACTGGACCACGCTGTGGCGCTTCGTCGCGCAGTCGAAAGCGACCTTCTTCGGTGCGGGCGCGGCGTTCTTCGCCAACTGCGCCAAGGCGGAAATCGACCTCGCCGCCGGTGATCTGTCGCGATTACGCTGTCTCGGCTCGACCGGTTCTCCGCTCAATGCCGACACGCAAGCCTGGTTCAACAACCGCTTCGCGGCGCTCTCGAAGACCAACGGCAGCAAGGCCCAGGCCGATATCTGGTGGGCCAACATCTCCGGCGGCACCGATTTCGCCGGGGCCTTCATTGGCGGCAACCGCGAACTGCCGCAGACGCCGGGCGCGATGCAGTGCCGTCTGCTGGGTGCTGCCGTGGAAGCCTTCAGCGACCAGGGCCGGGCCGTCATCGACGAGGTCGGGGAGCTCGTCTGCACCGAGCCGATGCCGTCGATGCCGCTCTATTTCTGGAACGACAAGGGCGATGTGCGCTATCGCGCGAGCTATTTCGAGACCTATCCGGACAATTTCGACGGCAGCGGCCGCGGGCCGGTGTGGCGGCACGGCGACTGGCTCAAGGTCGACCCGGACGGCTCCTGCATCATCTATGGCCGCAGCGATGCCACCATCAACCGGCACGGCCTGCGCATGGGTACGAGCGAACTTTACTCCGCGATCGAAGCCTTGCCGGAGGTGCTGGACTCGCTCGTCGTCGATCTCGAATATCTCGGCCGCGACAGCTACATGCCGCTGTTCGTCGTACTGCGCGACGGCGTCGCCTTCGACGGCGCGATGCGGGCGAGGATCAACAAGGCGATCGAGGCTGGCCTCTCCCGGCGATTCCTGCCGAACGAAATTTTCGCAGTCGCCGAGATTCCGCGCACGCTCTCGGGCAAGAAGCAGGAGCTGCCGATCAAGAAGCTACTGCTCGGCCAGCCCGTCGAGAAGGTCATCAACAGGGAGGCGATGGCCAATCCCGCCTGCCTCGACTGGTATCTCGCCTTCGCGCGCGACTATCTGGCGCGGACCGAGACTTGAGGGAGATCGGCCCAATTGCGCCGATGCCGTTTGGACTCCGTTCACCGATCGCCGCTAGAGCAGGATGGATCCTCACAACGAACGCGCGCCATGGCCGATCTCAACGCCGTCCTCACCAGACTCAATGACCGTCTGCTCCGCCTCGAGGGCGAGCTGTTCGTGCTGCGCTCGCTGGCCCGCGCGACGCTGACGGCGGGCGATGACCATGCGGCGCGGATGCGCAAGCTGGTCGAGGCCGCAAAGGTCGCGCTTGACGACGAGGCCGCGCGCGCCCTCGACAAGCCGACGCGCAAATATGTCGATGCGGCGACTGCGCTGGTGGAGGAATTGCTGGTCGAGCCGACCACGGCACGGCCGTTGTTCACCGTCATCGACGGCGGCCGGCGCGACTGAGCGCGTCAGATCGGATGCGTCGCGCCGACGTCCGCGGATTCAGCCTTGAGCCGGCTGAGGCCGGCCTCGATGATCGCGATCTCATCGTCGATCTGACCGATCGGCAGGCTGAAATCGTAGCCCGACCTGCTCTTCAGGTCGACCGCGAGCCGCTGTCTGTGCATCATCAGCTGGTCGAGGCCGCGCCGGTTCTTCAGTCGGACATAGACGTCGACGATCTGCTCAATCGCGCTCGGCATGAAATCGGTCCCGGCAAAAAAGCCCGCACGGCGCACCACGCCGGCGGGACAATTTCGGTGTCGCGGTACGCAATACAAATCCGCGACGGATTCGTCGATACGCCAAGCTGGTTGAGATCGTATTACCGTCCGATGATTTCGTGATGGCCCAGCACGAAAAAGCCGCTGGCGATCATGCCAGCGGCCAAAGCCGGGTTCGAAAACGGATACGGGTTGAAATTTCGCCAGCCCCGGTCGGTCCATGTTCTATCGGCAAACCGGGGTCCCGTATGTTAAAAACGAAACACAGGAACCGGCATATTCATCACTTGCCGTCCGAGCGTGGCGGCGCGGCAACGCTAGTCCGTGACGCAGAAGTATGTACGCGGCAGCCTGCGGTAGGCGCTGTAGCGGTAATACGGCCGGTACGCGTAGCCGCGATAAAGTGCCGGCGGCTCTAAAAATTGGTCACCGGCCCTTCCGCGCAGCGATAGGTGTCCCAGGTCGGGCCGATGAAGGGCGCCACCTCAACCTCAGGCGGGACCGCCGGATAGGGTGGTCCGCCGGCGCGCGCCGGAGTGGTCGCGATCAGTGCCGCGAGAAGGACAAGCCACGCGCTTCGCATGCGCACGCTCCAAGCCGGTGCCAAGCGCCCATGGAAGCACCGGACCGGCCGGCTCCGCAATCGCCAACTTCATCGCGCATCTGGGCCCCGGTGCATTGTTGATAACCGGCGCAAACGCCGCGCGGGTGGTGACAGGACGTCCGGACATGGTATCGGGGGATGACGCAGTTGCGAGACGGATCGGACCCCCATGCGCATTACCCTCGTCGGCTCCCGCCATTTCGGCGTGACCACCCTGAACATGTTCCGGGAGCACGGTGTCTCGATCGTTCGGGTCGTAGTGGCCGACGCGGAGGATCGCCTCGCCGCGACAGCCCGGGCGGCAGGCATCGACGTCATGGTCCAGGCCGACCCCAAGCTGGTGGTGGCCTCCGAGATCGCCCCCGACACCGATCTGATCGTCACCGCGCACAGCCATGCCCGGATCGGCAAGGACGCGCTCGCCGCGGCGAAGCTGGGCGGGATCGGCTATCATCCCTCGCTGCTGCCGCGCCATCGCGGCAAGGCCGCCGTGGAATGGACTATCAAGGAAGGCGATCCGATCGCCGGCGGCACGATCTATCACCTCGCCGACCGCATGGACGCCGGCGCCATCGCCGCCCAGGAATGGTGCTTCGTCAAGAAGGGCGAGACGGCACGGGAGCTGTGGGAGCGCGCACTTGCCCCGCTCGGGCTCAAATTGCTGGCCGACGTGATCGACTATGCCAAGGTCCACAAGGCGCTGCCGTCCAAGATTCAGGACGAGCAGTTCGCGACCTCGGCGCCAGCTCTTTCCTGAGTCGCTCTCCTGACGTTTACCCTTAACGTGAAGGGGCGTTGATTCTGCTTCGAAAATTGCAGCCGGAAACGCAAATAAACCATTGTTTCCACTGGAACAATTTTCGATTTGGCATTGCAACAAATTTCCGTCACATTTGGTCCCAATAAGCGTCAGTATATCAGACAGATTCAAGGACCAATTCATGCGTTTTGCTCGCATTGCGGCGTTCTGTGCCGCCTCAGTTATCACCCTCGCTGCGCCCGCTTTCGCCCAGACGCCCTATGACGGCAACTGGCAGGTCACCATCGTCACCAAGAGCGGTTCCTGCGAGCCGACCGCAAGCTCGTTGCTGACCGTTGCCGACGGCAAGATCACCGCCCCCGGCGCTAACGTTTCCGGCACCATCGGCCGGGAGGGTCTTGTGAAAGTTTCGATCAATGGCGCATATGCCAACGGTCAACTCAGCGGCAACGCCGGATCGGGAAAGTGGAATGGAGCATCTGCAGGCATACCGTGCAGCGGGCGATGGCAAGCATCGCGCCAATAAGCAATTCGGGACCACCGGCCTAAGCCGGCGGCTTCTGATCGCGGCCGCCGTTTTATTTGCGGCGGGGATTGCGAACTCTGAGAGCAAGGCGCAGTCCGGCCCGTTCGCCCCGCTTGCGGGCAGCTGGAGTGGCTCCGGCACGGTCACCCTGGATGACGGCTCGAGCGAGCGGATTCGCTGCCGGGCCAAATACATCCCGATCGGACCGACGATGGAGATGGCGCTGACCTGTGCCAGCGACGCCTACAAGTTCAACCTCGGCGCCAACGTCAGGGCTGAAGGCAGTGCCATCGCCGGCAGCTGGTCCGAGGCCAGCCGCAACATCTCTGGCTCGCTTTCGGGCCGCGGCGCCGGAGGAAACTACGAGTTGGTCGCCTCCGCCGCCGGCTTCAACGCCAACATCTCGCTGAAGACGATCGGCAACAAGCAAATCGTCACGATGCGCGCCGACAGCCAGTTCCGCGGCGCCAACATCTCGCTGACGCGCTAAGCCGATACAAGCAAATTACAATCGACCCGGCGACCTCGCCGGGTCGTTTTTTTATGCGTTCGGCACGAACGCCGTGACCTCGATCTCGACCTTGGCCCGGTCGTCCACGAGACCGCCGATGTAGAGCAAGGTCGAGGGCGGGAAATTGCGCCCCAGCGTTTCCTTCCAGGCCGCGCCGATGCCGGCCCCGGCTGCCTCATATTCGCTGCGGCTGGTCAGGTACCAGGTCAGGCGGACGATATGCTCGGGACCGGCGCCGGCCTCGCCCAGGAGCTTGATGATCCGCTCCAGCGCGGCCCCGACCTGCGCCGCCATGTTCGGCGCGTAATTGCCGGTCTCGTCGCCGCCGGTCTGCCCGGCCAGCACCACCCAGCGGCCCGGCCCCTCGGCCACGACACCATGGGAAAAGCCGCGCGGTTTTTTCCACTCGACCGGCTGCAATATCTGCATGAGCGAAGCCCTTCCGTTTTTGTCCTTGGTCGCTGATGCCTTAGCACGCCGCCGTGCATCGCTGCATCCGCAGATTTGGCCGTTGCAAACGGCGGCGATGTCGCCGATACCGGCCCTCCCTCAGGACCCTCGCCTCCCACACCAGCGCCGATGAACACGACACCGTCCAAAACGATGGCTGCCCTGTGGATGGCCGGCTGGCTGTCGCTGATGCTGGTCATGGCGGTGGCCGGGCGCGAGACCACGCGCGAGCTGAATGTTTTTCAAATCATGGAAGTGCGCTCGGTGATCGGGTTCACGCTCCTCCTGCCGATCATCTACCGGGCCGGAGGCTTCAAGGCGGTCGCGACCAAGCGCCTGCCCCAGCACCTCGCGCGCAACGGGGTCCATTATTTCGCACAGCTCGGCTGGTTCTACGCACTGACGCTGATCGGAATCGGCCAGGTGGTGGCAATTGAATTCACCATGCCGATCTGGACGGCGCTGCTGGCCGCAACTTTCCTGTCCGAACACATGAGCGTCTGGAAGATCGCCGCCATCGCGCTCGGCATCGTCGGCGTCGTCATGATCGTGCGGCCCGCCACGGGCGAGATCAATCCGGGCCAGTTGATCGCGCTGGGGGCCGCGATCGGCTTCAGTATCTCCATGATATTGGCGAAATCGCTGACCCGAACGGAGAGCGCATTGTCGATCCTGTTCTGGATGATTGTGGTGCAGTTTGTCGTGGGCCTGCTGCCGACGCTCTATGTCTGGACCTGGCCGTCGGCCTCGCTGTGGGGCTGGCTCTTCGTCATCGGGGTGTGCGGCACTTTTTCGCACTACTGCCTCGCCAGCGCGCTCAGGTACGCAGATGCGACCATCGTGGTGCCGATGGACTTTTTGCGGGTTCCACTCACGGCAACCGTCGGCTGGCTGCTCTATTCGGAGCGGCTCGATGCCTGGACCGTATTCGGCGCGGCGCTGATCCTGTGCGGTAATCTCCTGAATTTGAAGCCGGCTTCAGCAGTTCCCGCCCGCGCGCAGTGAACCTCGCCCGGCCTCGCGCGACAAAACAAAGTGGCTGTGTGATTTGGATCACGTTGGACGGGCATTCGCTCATGCAACAGTCCACCGCCAAGCAACGGGTGACGGTCGTTTTGCTTGCACGGAGCCGGGCGATTTCGTGTAGGTTTGCTGCCAATTTGTTGCTGCCTGCAATTCGATTCTGTTGGGGATTTCAGATGCGCACTCTCACCCTCCTCGCTTCGCTGATGTGCATGGCGTTGTCGGTCAGCGCCGCGAAGGCCGACCGCCGTGTTGCCTTCGTCGTCGGCAACGGCACCTACAAGAACGTCGCGCAATTGCCGAACCCGCCGATCGACGCCAAGGCGATGGCGGCGACGCTGCGCAATGTCGGCTTCGATGTGATCGAAGGTTCGAACCTCACCCGCGACCAGATGACGGAGAAGCTGCTGGACTTCGGCCGCAAGGCGCAGGGCTCCGATGTCGCAGTGTTCTATTATGCCGGTCACGGCATCGCGGTCGGCGGCTCCAACTATCTCCTGCCGGTTGACGCCGACATCAAATCGGAGATGGACGTCAAGCTCGGTGCCGCCATCAACATCGACCTGACGCTGGAGCAGACCATGGGCGACGCCAAGGTCAAGCTCGTCTTCCTCGATGCCTGCCGCGACAATCCGTTCGCTGCCAAGATCAAGTCGAACTCCGCGACCCGCAGCGTCAACGTGCAGAGCGGTCTTGCCGAGATGAAGTCCGGCGAAGGTACGCTGATCGCGTTCGCCACCGGCCCGGGCCAGACCGCGCTCGACGGCCAGGAGGGCAACAACAGCCCGTTCACCCGTGCGCTGATCGACAACATCACCAAGCCTGGTATCGAGATCCAGCAGGCGATGACGTCGGTGCGCGCCCAGGTCAACGAGGAGACCCACAAGGGTCAGCTGCCCTGGGGCCACACCAATCTGATTGGCGCAGTGTATCTCAACCAGGCGCCCACGACCCAGGTTGCCAATGCGGCACCGACGGCGGCTGGCGTCGTGCCGGCGGCGACCGGCGGCAATTCGGACGGTGTCGAGCTCGAATACTGGCGCTCGGTCAAGGAGAGCAACAAGCCGGAAGAACTCAACGCCTACCTCTCCGCCTACCCAAACGGCCAGTTCAAGGCGCTGGCGCTGGCGCGGCTCGCCGCGATCAAGAGCGGCCCGTCGACGACGACCCGTAACCTGAACGCCGGTGTCGATCCCGCGACCTTCACCGACGACGCCAGCCAGCTGACCGAGGACCAGATCGGCCTCGACAAGGGTCAGCGCCGCGACGTGCAGCGCCGCCTGACGGGGCTCGGCTTCGACATCAAGGTCACTGGTGCCTTCAGCGACGACACCCGTACGGTGCTCAAGCGCTGGCAGGCGGCACGTGGCTATCCGTCGACCGGCTACCTCAACAAGCTCCAGCACAAGGCCCTGCTCTCCGAGATCGTGGCCACCACGCCGACGGCGAGCGACGAAAGCGCAAAACCAGCCCGGCGCGCCAGCGCCCCTGCCCCGAGCGCACCGGCCCAGCATCGCGGCGGCGATCCCGGCGCGGCCTTCGTCGGCGGTGTCGTCGGCGGCATGATGGGCGGCATGTTCCGCCGCTGAGGCGAGGACCAGATCGCAAGCACAAAAGCCCAGTTCGCGCCGGGCTTTTTCGTTGCGAGTCCCTCAGCCAGCTGGCGCCTACTTCCCAGCGGCTTTCCGCAACGCGTCGTTGATGCGGTCCTGCCAGCCGGATCCACCTGCCTGGAAATGCTCCAGCACGTCCTGATCGATCCGCAGCGTGACCTGCTCCTTGACCCCCGGGGCTACGTTCTGCTTCGGCGGCGCCACTGCGACCTTGGTCGTCACCTTCTTGAACGCCGCCTCGGCCTCGGTCCTGGCATCGCCGAGCGTGCGCGGCCGCCTCGGTGGTTGATCAGCCATGTCCTAGATTCCCTCAAACAGTGCCGTCGAAAGATACCGTTCGGAGAAGGACGGCACTATAGCCAGAATAGTTTTTCCCGCAGCTTCCGGCCGCTTGCCGATCTGTAGCGCAGCCGCAATGGCAGCGCCGGAGGAGATGCCGCCAGGAATACCCTCATGCCGCGCCAGCGCGCGGGAGGTCTCGATCGCCGTTGTCGAGTTGATCTTGACGATCTCGTCGATAACAGAACGGTCGAGGATGTCGGGCACGAAGCCGGCGCCGATACCCTGGATCTTGTGCGGCGTGTGCTGGCCGCCCGACAGTACCGGACTTTCCTCGGGCTCGACCGCGACCACCTGCAGCGAGGGCTTGCGCGGCTTGAGCACCTGGCCGACGCCGGTGATGGTGCCGCCGGTGCCGACGCCAGCGACGAAGAAGTCGATATTGCCGCCGGTGTCGTTCCATATCTCCTCCGCGGTGGTACGGCGATGCACCTCGGGATTGGCGAGATTCTTGAACTGCTGCGGCATGACCGAATTCGGCGTCGTCTTCAACAGCTCTTCGGCCGTCGCGATCGCGCCCTTCATGCCCTGCGCCGCCGGTGTCAGCACGAGCTCAGCGCCGAGAAAGGCCAGCATCTTGCGCCGTTCGATCGACATCGACTCCGGCATGACCAGCTTGAGCCTGTAGCCGCGCGACGCCGCGACGAAGGCCAGCGCGATGCCGGTATTGCCGGAGGTCGGCTCGATCAGCACGGTGTCGGGCTTGACGATGCCGGCCTTCTCCATGGCGATGATCATGGCCGCGCCGATGCGGTCCTTCACGCTGGCGGCCGGATTGAAGTATTCAAGTTTTGCCAAAATGGTCGCGTTGACGCCGTGCATGGCCGGCAGCCGTCGCAGGCGAACGACCGGCGTGTCGCCAAAAGCATCGACGATCGAGTCGTAGATCCGGCCGCGGCCGGGTTGGTGCGCTGCACCCGTGCTGGACGATGCGTCCATGATGAACTCCGTGTGACGACAATTTGCGCTTCTGTCGCGTCTCTTGCGCAGTTACAGACAGCCTGCGACGACAGGCAAGCGACATTGCATGTTAAATACGCTGCATCGCAAAATCGCGTGAGCTTTAATTATCAGAAAACCAACGCATTTGTGTTGCGACCTCGTCAACTGATTCTGCTTATGTTAGACTTACGTCTCGAAGCAGGAAGGTCACCACGATGTCAGCAGTCGCTGAAGTGTTGTCGACCGTCACACACCATGGCTATCCGCGTTGTAGCGCGTTGCCTACCTGTCCCGTCTGCGCCGACTCCATGGTCGCAGCCGAAGCTTCAGCGTATGTGTCGGACCACGTGATCAGCTATCTCTGGACCTGCGACAATTGCGGTTATGGCTTCGTGACCAAGCATGCCGTCAAGCAACATTTCGTGTGCAACTGACCCTGTGCAGTCGAGCTAGCGTGGGGCGATGTCGCCCCTCGCCCAGTCCTCGCACGTACGCTGATAGAACTCCTCGAACGTTCCCCGTGCGACCGCGTCCCTGATACCCTGCATCAGGAACTGGTAATAAGCGACATTGATCTCGGACAGCAGCATCGCACCCAGCGTCTCGCCCGCCTTGACGAGGTGGTGCAAATAGGCGCGCGCGTAGGTGCGCGCCGACGGCCACGAGCTCTCTTCGTCGAGCGGACGCGGATCGTCGGCGTGGCGGGCGTTGCGCAAATTCACCTGGCCGAAGCGTGTGAACGCAACGCCATGCCGGCCATTGCGCGTCGGCATCACGCAATCGAACATGTCGATGCCGCGCTTGACCGCCTGGAGCATGTCGTCCGGCGTGCCGACACCCATCAGATAGCGCGGTCGCTCCCTCGGCAGCAGCGGCGCGGTCTCGTCGATCATCGCCAGCATCACGGCCTGCGGCTCGCCGACGGCGAGGCCGCCGATCGCATAGCCGTGGAAACCGATCTCGATGAGGCCCTGCGCACTGGCATGGCGAAGCTGCGGTATGTCGCCGCCCTGCACGATGCCGAACAGCATGTAGCCCTCGGGCGCGCTCTCGAAGGCGCGCTTGCTCCGCTCGGCCCAGCGCAGCGACAATTGCATCGCGCGGTCGATGTCGGCGCGCTCGGCCGGCAGCCGCACGCATTCGTCCATCTGCATGGCGATGTCGGAGCCGAGCAAACGCTGCACCTCGATCGAGCGCTCCGGCGACAACTCGACCTTAGCGCCGTCGATATGCGAACGGAATGTGACGGCGTGCTCGCTGACCTTGCGCAAATCCGCCAGCGACATCACCTGGAAGCCGCCGGAATCCGTCAGCATCGGGCCGTTCCAGCCGGTGAATGTCTGCAGGCCGCCCAGCGCCGCGATCCGCTCCGCGCCGGGACGCAGCATCAGATGATAGGTGTTGCCGAGCACGATGTCGGTACCGGCCTCACGCACCTCGCGCCAGTGCATGCCCTTCATCGCGCCGGCGGTGCCGACCGGCATGAAGGCGGGCGTGCGCACCACACCGTGCGGCGTGGTCAGGCGGCCGGTGCGCGCGGCGCCATCGGTGGCGAGCAGTTCGAAATGATTGGGCAGACCGGTGTCAGGACGATTCATGAGGGTGCTTATTGCGTGTCGGAGCAGGCCGATCAACCCGCTCGGGCGATGCTTGCGCCGGCTTGTGCATCAGACTGGGACAGAACGGACACGGATATTTGCATCCGCTTCCCTTGTTAAACAAAACGATACAGTGTAGTTTTATCTGGGGTTGGACGAGCTGCCGCGGCGATGTTGCCGGCGGCGGTAGATGCGTGATCGTCAGCCACCGACAATGCCCTTCCCTTCAAGTTCGAGTGAGATGTCCGGCCGTTCGCATGGCTGGACGAGGCAGACGGGCGCCCGCCTGATCGGATTCCTGGTGTGCAGCCTGGCGCTCGGCGCCTGCACCTCCCTGCCCCGCACGCCCTATACCGCCGCTGAAGCCAGCACCTCGCGGGTGCTCGATATTGACGGCCTCCGTCGCTACGCCGACGAACCCATCGCGAAATTCAGCTTCGAGAAGGACACCGGCACCGCGACGAAGTCCTACCTGGCTCTGTCTGGCGGCGGCGCCGATGGCGCCTACGGCGTCGGCGTGCTCAACGGCTGGACCGCGGCCAGAACCCGTCCAGCCTTCTCGGTCGTCTCGGGTGTGAGCACCGGCGGCCTGATTGCACCCTTTGCGTTTCTCGGCTCGCAATATGACGAGACGCTCAAGGAGGTCTACACCAGCGGTATCGCGGAGAGCCTGTTGAGCGATCCCAGCATCATGCGCGTGCTGTTCGGATCCGGCCTGTTCGGCAACACGCGGCTGCGCGAGCTCGTCGCCCGCTATGTCGGGCCGGAGATCATGGCGCAGGTTGCGCGCGAAAACGCCAAGGGCCGCAGGCTGCTGATCGTGACGACCGATCTCGACACCCAGCGCACCGCCATCTGGGACATGGGCAAGATCGCCGCGGTCGGCACGCCCGAGGCGCTAAAGCTGTTTCGCGACGTGATGGCGGCCTCCGCCAGCATACCGCTGGTGTTTCCGCCGATCATGATCGACGCCGAAGGCCAGGGCCGCAGGTTTCAGGAGATGCATGTCGACGGCGGCGTGACGGCCCCGGTGCTGACGCTGCCGGAAGCCCTGCTTTTCCAGGGCAGTCGCCTGCCCGGCACCGCGAAATTGGACATCTACATCCTCGTCAACAAGAAGATCGAACGCAACTTCGAGCTCGTCTCGAACAGCACCATCGACGTCGCCTCACGCAGCCTGTCGTCGATCACCCAGTCCCAGACCCGTTCGATCATCTTCTCGACCTATGATTTCGCCAAGCGCAACCGCCTGGGTTTCCATCTCTCCTACATCGCGCGCGACTATCCCGCGCCGGTCTCGGAAGGATTCGACACCGCCTATATGCGGGCGCTGTATCAGTACGGATATGAGAAGGCGGCGGCCGGCCAGGCCTGGACTTCGACGCTTCCGTGAGGCCCTCACGGAGGAACGAGGTCTTACCGAGACCGTTGACGATACGACCAATTCGGCCAGATTGGCGATGACGCCCCGGCTGCTGCGCGTTATAGAGCAATGATCGATGTCAGAAACGCGCAGGAATCATCGGGCATGGGATTGACTGCGACCAAGACAAGACCGGCGGCGCCCCGGCGCGAGGTGCCGAAATCGCGCGGCGGCCGGCCGACCAAAAGTGCCGCGATCGAGCGGGATCAACGGTTGATTGAGGTCGCCACCCGCCTGTTCCTGGATCGCGGCTTTGACGCGACCTCGCTCGATGCGGTCGCGGAAGCAGCACGCGTCAGCAAACCCACGGTTTATTCCCGTTACGGCGACAAGCGCGGCCTGTTCGCGGCCGTGCTGAGGCGCGAAATCGCGCGCTGGCTTGCGCCGCTGTCGGCAGCCGCGGAAACGCAGATCAGCAGCGCCTCGAACATTTCGGTCGAGCAGCGGCTGGTCGCGATCGGGCGCGAGATGCTGACATTCACCTGCGGTCCCGACGCCGTCGCCTTCAGCCGCATGATGACGTCACAGGCCATCAACTTTCCCGATGTCGCCAAGCTCGGCAAAGAGGAAGGCTGGCTCAAGGCCGTCGCCACCACGGCGCGCTTCTTCGACCATCTGATGGCGCAAAGTGCGCTCGACGTCGACGACACGACCATCGCGGCCGAGGTGTTCCTCGACGTCGTCGTCGGTCACAATCATCGCCTGGCGACGTTTGGAACGCCGCCGGAGATGAAGGTCGCGGAAAAACGAATGCGCGCTGCGATCAAGCTGTTTTTGGCCGGTGCGCTCGGACCGGCGGACCGCGTCCAGAGCGCCGCCAAGAGCACGCAGCAGCGGCGGCGTCCGTCCCGCTGACAATTCCGTGAGGTTGCGATCTTTTCCGAGTGGACCCGCGCACGCGCCGTTGACCAAAACAAAACGATACGGTATGGTTTAATTATAGGGCGATGCGGATCGCTTTTTCACCAGCCCCAAAGAGGTCCGCACCGCTTCGATCGCCGCGGCGGGTACAGCCCGTCACGACGTTCAGCGGCCGACCGATGCCCAAGGTCGGCCGCAAATTCTTTACGATCATCCGGCACACTCGCTGGCCGAGAGTTTCGAGCATGACGACAGCCAAACCATGGACCTCGGGATTGCTTGCGATCGCCCTGTCCGCAGTCCTCCTTGCAGCGCCGGCGCGGGCGATCGTGAGCACGGGCACGCCGACCGCGCTTCACGGCGAGACAGATGGTGACGCCGAGGCCGATCGCCAAGCGGTCAGCCGCGAGATCGAGCGCTTCCGCAGCTCGTCGATCTCGATCAGCCAGGCCATGGCGATTGCGGAATCCCGCCACGCCGGTGCCACCACGGCGGATGTGAGTTTCGACGGAGCCTCCGGCGTGCCGGTCTACCGGGTGAAGACCCTGCACAACGACCGGATCTGGCGCCACACCATCAATGCCGCGACCGGCGAACTCGTCGGCGGCGAAGCTGCCCTCCCCCTCGCCGAGCTCGATCTCGACGACCGCAGCAACCTCGCGGCGCTCGGTGCCATCAAGCACCGCCTTGCGGATGCCGTGCACGTCGCCGAACGTGCGGCCTCCGGCAAGGCGATCAGCGGCGGGCTGGTGCGCGAAGGCGGCCGGCTGAATTTTGCGATCGTCGTCATCAGTGGCGACAACCTCAAGGAGGTCATCCTCGAACCGCCGGGCGCCCGGACCAGATAGCGGCGGCCCCAATCCCGCCGAAAAACCATTGACGACCGCAAGACTCTCCCCCATAAGTCGCCGCCATGTTCACGACCACCAAACGCACGACTAAAACCACCACGGCCTTCGGGGCCCGGGGAGGCGTGCGCGTGTAGTCGTCGACTAGAACGCAATCCACTCTACCGAAGCCCCGCCCTCGTTGGTCCGGGGCTTTTTTGTTGTCTAAATTCTCAATTCAATGGAGGACAAAGTGAGTAACGATCCCGTCGTCGCGATTGTCGGCGTCACCGGTGCGGTGGGCGCCGAATTCATCGCCACCATGGACAAGCGCGGCTTTCGCGTCGGCAAGCTCAAGGCGTTGGCAAGCGCCCGCTCGGCCGGCAAGACGGTGTCGTTCCGCGGGCAAAAAATCCTCATCGAGGAGCTGACCGAGCGCGCCTTCGAAGGCGTCGACATCGCCCTGTTTTCCGCCGGCGGCAGCATCTCGAAGAAGTTCGCTCCCATCGCTGTAAAGGCAGGCGCCGTCGTGGTCGACAATTCCTCCGCCTTCCGCATGGACCCGAACGTGCCGCTGGTGATTCCGGAGGTCAACGGCAACCGCATCCGCGACCACAAGGGCATCATCGCCAACCCGAACTGTGCCGCAATCACCGCGCTGGTGCCGCTGTGGCCGATCCACCAAAGCAACCGCATCAAGCGCGTGATCATCTCGACCTACCAGGCGGCAAGCGGCGCCGGTGCCGCCGCGATGGAGGAGCTCGTCGAGTCCACCCGCGCCAATCTCAACGGGCAGGCCTACGCGCCCAAGGTGATGCCGCATCCCTACGCCTTCAACCTCTTCAACCACAACACGGCGATCGATCCTGACACCGGCTACAACGACGAAGAGACCAAGGTCATCAAGGAAACCCGCAAGATCTTCGAGGACGACAAGATCGCGATCGGCGTCACCTGCGTGCGCGTGCCGGTGCTGCGGGCTCATTGCGAGGCCATCACCTTCGAATGCGAGAAGCCGATCAGCGAAGACCAGGTCCGCGCCATCATGGCGCAGGCGCTCGGCGTCAAGGTGGTCGACGACCGCGTGAAGAACCACTTCCCGATGCCGATCGACGCCTCGGGCCAGGACGACGTCCTGGTCGGCCGGATCCGCAAGGATCTCAGCGACCCCTCTGGGCATTCGATCTCGATGTTCGTGGCGGCGGATCAGCTGCTCAAGGGCGCCGCGTTGAACGCGGTGCAGATCGCGGAGCTGTTGCCGCTGCGCGTGATGGCGTAACGGGTACGTCGGGTGGGCACGGCGCTACACGCCTTTGCCCACCTTACGGCTCTGCCCGAAACAACAAACACGCATCGCCATACGAATAGAACCGGTAACCGTGTGCGATCGCATGCGCATAGGCCTGCTGCATCGCCTCGAGCCCGGAGAACGCCGACACCAGCATGAACAGCGTCGACTTCGGCAGATGGAAATTGGTCAGCATGATATCGACGGCGCGGAAGCGATAGCCGGGGGTGATGAAGATCGACGTCTCGGCGGTGAACGGCTGAATGGTGCCGTCCTCGCTGGCTGTGCTTTCAAGCAGCCGCAATGACGTGGTGCCGACCGCGACGATACGGCCGCCATTGCTCCGCGCGGTGTTGAGCTTTTCCGCCGTCTCGGCCGAGATCGTGCCCCACTCAGCATGCATCTTGTGGCCTTCGGTGTCATCCACCTTCACCGGCAGGAACGTCCCTGCCCCGACATGCAGCGTGACGCGGTTGATGCCGACGCCGCGCGCGTGCAGCGCCTGCTCCAGCGCCGGCGTGAAATGCAGGCCTGCTGTCGGCGCGGCAACGGCACCTTCATTCGCCGCGAACATGGTCTGGTAGTCGGCGAGGTCCTGATCATCCGGCGTGCGTTTGGAGGCGATGTAGGGCGGCAGCGGCGGGCTGCCGAGATCGGCGATGGCTTGATCCAGTATCGGGCCGTGGAACGAGAATGACAGCGTCACCTCACCCTCAGTGCCCTTGGCCTCGACCTCGGCGTCGAGATGGCCGAGCAGGCAGACCTTGCCCTCATTGCCGAAGCGAATGCGGTCGCCGGGCGTGAGTTTCTTGGCGGGCTTCACCAGTGCCTGCCAGCGCGAGCCGTCGACGCGCTTGATCAGCGTCGCCTCGATCTTCGGCTCGGTCTCGCGGCCGATGCGGCGGCCCTTCAATTGCGCCGCGATCACCTTGGTGTCGTTGACAACAAGCTGGTCGCCCGGCTTCAGCCATTGCGGCAGGTCGGCGATGACACGGTCGCGCAGCGTGCCGTGATCGACAACCAGCATCTTCGCGGAGTCGCGCGGGCTCGCCGGGCGCAGTGCGATGCGCTCGGCGGGCAGGTCGAAATCGAAGAGATCGGTGCGCATGTCGGGCTCAGCGCCACATAGTCATCCTGAGGAGCGCGGAACGCGCGTCTCGAAGGATGAAGGCCCCGCTGCTGCAGCTTGGCCTTCATGGTTCGAGACGGCGCTACGCGCCTCCTCACCATGAGGGGAAACGCCTACTCCGCGTCAGCCGCCATCCGCGCCTTGACGATCTTGTCGGGGTTCTGCACGGGCTCGCCGCGCTTGATCTTGTCGACGTTATCCATGCCCTCGGTGACCTTGCCCCACACCGTGTACTGGTTGTCGAGAAAGCGGGCGTCGTCGAACACGATGAAGAACTGGCTGTCGCCGGAGTCGGGGCTCGCTGCACGGGCCATCGAGGTGACGCCGCGTACATGCGGCTCCTTGCTGAACTCGGCCTTCAGCTTCTGGCCGGAGCCGCCGGTGCCGGTGCCCTGCGGGCAGCCGGTCTGCGCCATGAAGCCGTCGATCACGCGATGGAACACGATGCCGTCGTAGAAGCCTTCGCGCACGAGCTCCTTGATGCGCGCGACGTGGCCGGGCGCCAGATCAGGCCGCATCTCGATGGTGACGGGGCCCTGGGTGGTCTCGAGGATCAGGGTGTTTTCGGTGGCACTCATGCTCGTCTCTCTTGGGTTGGGGGTGAAGTCTTCCGGTTGCGAAACTGGATCGCGAATGGACGCCCCGCAGCGGCGCCGGCCATCGCATCGGTAAATGGCATCGGCGTGCAGCGTTGCAATGCCTCCATCACCGCGACCCGGTATTGCAGCCGGTCATCGTCGGAGGCCTCCGCGGATTCATAGGTAATCCTCGGATGGCCCAGAATGTTTCCAGCCCGGTTAAAGCTCACGACGACGGTGATGTCGATGGGACGGGCCTTGGCGGCAGGCGGCGGCTTCCAGCAGGTGCGCAGATGCCGGAAGATGTCCTGGATGGTGTTGACCTGCGCGTCCCCGGCGGCCGCTCCGGAGACGCCGAGCAGCAGCACCGCGGCAACCAGCAGGAGCTTGCCAGCGCAGCGCGCCATCGTCTCTCCTACTTGATGTCGGAAGCGACCTGCACCTTCACCATCTTGTCGGGGTCGGTGACGGTGCCGCCGCTTGATCCGGGAGGCGCCTTCTTCAGCTTGTCGACGACGTCCATGCCCTGCACGACCTCGCCGATCACGGTGTACTGGTTGTCGAGGCTGCCGCCGTCCGCGAACATGATGAAGAACTGCGAGTTGGCAGTGTCGACGCTGTCGCCGCGCCGCGCCATCCCGACGATGCCGCGGGCAAAATGCACCTTGGAGAATTCCTGTTTCAGATTCGGATATTTCGAGCCGCCGGTGCCGTTGAATTTCTCGCCGTCGCCGGTCTGCGCCATGAAGCCGTCCATGACGCGGTGGAACGGCACGTTGTTGTAATAGCCCTCGCGCGCGAGCTGCTTGATGCGCTCGGCGTGCTGGGGCGCCAGATCCGTCCGCAGCTTGATGACGATGCGGCCCTTGGTGGTGTCGATGACGACGGCGTTGGCCTTGTCGAGGCCCGCCGGCAAGGCTTGCGCGAAGGCCGGCGCCGCGAACAGAACCGCGGCAAGAACTGCGAGAATTCGGATCATGATAACTCCGGATCAGAGATGAGAGAGGAAACGCGCCGTTATCAGGCGAATTTTGCCTTGAGCTGTGCCGCAACCAGCGGCGGGACGAAGGCCGAGACGTCCCCGCCCATGGCGGCGATCTGGCGCACCAAAGTGGCGGTGATCGGGCGGACCATGGGAGAGGCCGGCAGGAAGACCGTATGCACCTCGGGCGCCATGGCGCCGTTCATGCCGGCGAGCTGCATCTCGTAGTCGAGGTCGGTGCCGTCGCGCAGGCCCCGAATCATGATGGTCGCACCGTGCTTGCGCGCCGAGACCACCGACAGATCGTCAAACGTCACAGCCTCGAGCACGCAGCCGGCCTGGGCCGCCACCGGCCCGCAGACGTCATCGAGCATCTTTAGCCGCTCCTCGGTCGAGAACAGCGGCTTCTTGCCGGGATGCACCCCGATCGCGACAACGAGCCTGTCGCACAGCGACACGCTGTGCCGGACCACGTCCAGATGGCCGTTGGTGATGGGGTCGAAGGAACCTGGGTAGAAGGCAATGCGCGGCATGGCCACGTCCTACCGCGCCCGGCCCGGGCCGGCAAGCCAGGCGGGTTCCCTGGCCATTTCCTGCCCATTTTCCGCAAAATGTCCCTCCGGCCATGTCGACGATGGCCGGTTTGTTTCGTCCTGAGGGCGGCCACGAAACCAAAGGACGCGCGAACGAAACCATTTCCCACAGCCGCGAAGACGTCCGGAAACTGGTCATGGTTACCAATCCAGCCAACGAAATGACGGGCCGCACACTGGGCGTAGCGGCCACAGCACAGGGGACTGTCAATGATCAAGGCTCTTTCAGCGATCGCCATCTCTGCGTGTGTCGCTGCCGCTCTCACCCTCCTGCCCGGCTTCGCCCCGACCGTCGAGGCCAGCGTGCCGCAGCCGCTCGCCAAGAGCGACCGGCTCGATATCCGCGCCATCGGCAAGGACTGCTCGCAGCAGGCCTGGCCGAATTTCGAGGCCTCCTGCCTCCGCCAGGTCGGCACCAAAGCCAACATCCGCGAGGCTCGCCTCGTGACCGCCGACCGTACCCCGTAGTCGGGTCTGTCAGCTTCGCGTCACAAACCCCGATATAAAGCCCAAGATAATGAAGATGGATATTTGCGACATCCCGTCGCAGACTGCCTGATGCTCGCGCCCGTCGGAATGGTCCGACGGGCGCGATCCCATCGGGGGTCGATCTTGTCCAGTACGCCCGCAGTCGCCTCCGGCCATCATCCTGACCCTGTGCCGATCGCCATGACCATGGGGGCCCTCGGGGTGGTCTATGGCGATATCGGCACCAGTCCCCTCTACGCCTTGAAGGAAGCCGCCAAGGCCGCCGCCCACGGCGGCGCAGTGACCAACGATGCTGTTCTGGGCGTTGCCTCGCTGATCCTCTGGGCACTGCTGCTCATCATCTCGCTGAAATATGCGCTGCTGATCCTGCGTGCGGACAACCGCGGCGAAGGCGGCATCGTCGCGCTGCTGGCGCTGCTGCACGCGCGCAACGCCCAACCCGGCACCTGGCGCGCCCATCTGCTGGTCGTCGGCCTCGTCGGCGCTGCGCTGCTCTACGGCGACGGCGCGATCACGCCCGCGATCTCAGTGCTCAGCGCCATCGAGGGCCTCAAGGTCGATGCCCCCTCGCTGGCGCCCGTCGTGGTGCCCGTCACCATCGTCATCCTGGTTGGCCTGTTCATAATGCAGAAGCAGGGCACCGGCTTCATTGGCCGCATCTTCGGACCGGTGATGCTGGCCTGGTTCTTCGTGCTGGCCGCGCTCGGCATCCACGGCATCGTCAAGGCGCCGGCGGTGCTGGCGGCGCTCAGCCCGCTCTATGCGTTCGAATTCCTGATCCACCAGGATTTCCATGTCTCCTTCGCGATCCTCGGCGCGGCCTTCCTCGCGGTGACCGGCGGCGAGGCCATGTATGCCGACATGGGGCATTTCGGCCGTCTGCCGATCCGGCTGGCTTGGTTCGCGATCTGCCTGCCCGCGCTGGTGCTGAACTATTTCGGCCAGGCCGCGCTCTTGATCACCGACCCCACAATGATCGAAAATCCGTTCTTCCAGCTCTGCCCCGACGCCCTGCACTATCCGCTGGTGGCGTTCTCGGCGGTTGCGACCGTGATCGCCTCGCAGGCGATCATCTCCGGCGTGTTCTCGCTGACCCAGCAGTCGATCCAGCTCGGCTTCCTTCCGCGCATGCAGATTCGCCACACCACGAGTGACGCGATCGGCCAGATCTACGTGCCCCTGGTGAACTGGCTGCTCGCCGCCGCAACGCTCGGCGCGGTCCTGAGCTTCGGCACCTCGGAGGCGCTCGCCGGCGCCTATGGCATCGCGGTGTCGCTCCTGATGGCGATCACCACGCTGCTCGCCGCCCTGGTCGCAATCCAGTGGGGCTATTCGCCGTGGCTGGTAGTGCCCGTGAACGGCTTCTTCTTCGTGATCGACCTGATCTTCTTCTCGGCCAACTCGATCAAGCTGTTCGAAGGCGGCTGGTTTCCGCTGCTGCTCGCGGCCCTTGTCGCCTTCCTGATGCTGACGTGGCGCGCCGGCGTGAAGCTGGTCGAGGCCGCGCGCGGAAAACTGCGCCAGCCCGAGGAGGATCTGATCGAGACGGCGGTCAACAAATGCAGCGCCCGACTGCCCGGGACGGCTGTGTTCCTGGCGTCGGCGCCGCGCGGCGTACCGCTGGCGCTGACCCAGTTCGTCAAGCACAACCACGTGCTGCACGAGCGTATCGTCCTCGTCACCGTGCTGATCGAGGAGCTTCCGCATATCACTGACGAGGACCGTACCGAGGTGATCGAGATCATCCCCGGCATCACCCGCGTCATCCTGCATTACGGCTTCATGCAGAACCCGACGATCTACGAAGGACTGACCCTCGCCTGCCGCCACGGCAAGCTGTCCGGCATCGACCTCTCCGACATCACCTATTATGTCGGGCGCGAGACCATCATCCCGCGCGAGGACGTCCCGGGCATGTGGGTCTGGCGAGAAACCCTGTTTGCCTTCCTCCAGCGCAACGCCGAACGCTCGGCCGCATTCTTCGGCGTGCCGACCAAGCAGGTGGTGGAGTTCGGGACGGAGCTGGAGATTTAGGTTGGAGAATGCTAAGTTGTGCATCTGAATTATAGACTACCCTACATTGTAGATTTATTCTTCAAAGAATTTGGATGCAATGCCAAGCAACAGAAGCTACGCGCAACCTCGGGCAAAAGAGCCTGCGTCTAAACCATCTGACCCCGGCTTGCTGACGATTGTGTCTTCCGCATTGGAAACCCTTTTCAATGTGATGACCTCGCTGTTCAAAATTGTCCTCGCAGCGACGGTTGCCGTTTGGATCATTAATCACCAAGAATTCTTAGAAAAATGGCTTTGGGGGCTCACAGGAGGTGAGGTTTTCGGATTCAAGTTTACTCGAGAGTGAGCTGCACCCGGTTCCGAAGACACCAAGTTAGGTGTTTTATGGAGCAGGAGGTGCGTCATGGAGAGAAGGCAGTTTACGCGGGAGTTCAAGCTTGAGGCCGTGCGGCTGATCAAGCAGCGCGGCGTGTCGTATGCGCAGGCGTCCAAAGACCTTGGTATTCA
>NZ_JADPKY010000152.1 GCF_023074185.1 Bradyrhizobium sp. 132
TGAATACCAAGGTCTTTGGACGCCTGCGCATACGACACGCCGCGCTGCTTGATCAGCCGCACGGCCTCAAGCTTGAACTCCCGCGTAAACTGCCTTCTCTCCATGACGCACCTCCTGCTCCATAAAACACCTAACTTGGTGTCTTCGGAACCGGGTGCAGCTCATTGATTGGGAATTTGGACCTCGACGCCATCAAGAACGAACATATCGCCCGTTCGTTGATGCTCGCCCGGTTCGCGCCGAGCTAAGAGTTTCTGCCCTTCAAGCGTTTCAATGAGTATGCCGAACCATGAGCAGCTTTCGCGGATCACACCAACTGGAATGGCGCACTTATCCGCACCAAGACAGTAGTCGATAATAGGAATGACCGCCGACTTGCCTGTTTTCGACGAACCGCTGATCACATTTACGATGCCCTTCTCAAACTTGACGATGCGAGGCTCGCCGGGCGCTCTCGGCCAGAGAATAAGACGGAGGATTTGAAAGTACATCAGAACTGAACTCGAAGGGTTGATGCAATTTGGTGAACTGACATTCTGGAAAACCAAGAGCCGATCTTCTGCGCAGCGGGCGGCATCGCTCGGATTCTCTCTGGAAGAACTGGGGGTTTCTTCTCGGGAGAGTTCGAACGAAAATAGCCTTCGTAGTCGATAGTGACTAGTCCACGGTTAGCGGCAATAGCGATGGATTGAAGAGAAAGCTCGCGAAGTGCCAACGCGCGACTATGGACCGCAAGCAGATTTTCATGCTGTTCGCCCAGCTTGGCAGCAAATAGCGCTAACCCAGACGACTTACGAGTTGACACGACCAATTCCAAAGTTGGCTTATGAAGCAGCAGAGGAAGAACTAAGAATGGAAGTAGAAAGCTACTTCGCTGACTGTCTTCTGCTTGGAAGCCTAGGCCAAACTGCCAAATCAGATAGCTCCCCAACGATGGGTTCTGAACTATTTGCAGTTCGCTCAGCCTTCCCGACTCCACCAAGCTACTCTCCCTCGTCGCTTAGCAATTCTCGGTAGTCGGGGTGCCAACCTACACGGCAATCATCGGCAAGCGCGTTGAAGCTGCCATGAACGAAATGGCCGGGCACCTCTCGACCAGCCAGCGACACCTGAGCCCCGCCACAACGATTGTAGGTTAGACGTCCCCTCGCCTCCGGGCTGGAACCCGCATGGGTGTCGGCGATCTCACCACGAATGAACTCATGTCGCCGCACGAGGTCTTCATCCCAGCCACCCAACTCCCCTTCAAAAATATCACCGGCCTCGGCCCACAATGCTTTGTCAGCAGATGTACGAAGAAAGTCGCTAGTTGCACGGACGAATTGCTCATCCTGTGCTTCGATCAGTTCCAATTGGCGAATGAACGTGGGACGCGTCGAGATGACCGCTCCAACCTGCGCAGCCTCAGGAGGGCCAGAGAGGGACCTCAAATAGCCGGGTAAATTGTTCGACTTCATGAAGGATTGAAGGTTTCTCTTGAACTCGTCACCCGAAATAACCGCAGGTCCTCCCTCCCTTATGAGGCGGTCGGCCCTGTCCTTCGCATTTCCTAGAAGATATCGGCACACACGCTGCATCAACTGCTCAGGAACAGCCAAGGCGAGTACCGACTGCAAAGCTACGACCGGATCGTTGTCTCTGCTGTCGATCTCAAGATGGCTAATGAGAGCGAAGCGCTCTTCGTCTGAGGAATCTAAAAATTCTTGTAAGTGAGCCTGACAGCTCCGAGGCTTTCGCCTCTTAGAAAGCGTCGCTCGAATCTGAGCCGTTAGATCACGAACTTGTTCCAGAGTGGTCGCGGCGCTGAGTGCCGCAGCTATCTCGCCCTCGTGAGCGGGAGTGACGTAGATGCGAAAGGCCGTTTGGGCCGGGTCGATTTCACCTGTCTTAATACCCTTAAGCCAGTGGGCGATTGTTTTCCAAAGATCGTCTGCCCAGTCCGAGATTGGATTTTGCTTGAGTGCGCTCTTGTCCTGCTCAAGCAATTGGAAGCCGTTCGAATAGTGGACGGCAACATCCTCGCTATGCTCCATTGAAACATGTGCACCGGGCGGACATTGAAGCAAATGGTAGCAGAGCCGGAGCGGCTGCAATGCGTAACCAAGGTATTGCCCTGGGGCGCTGTATTTCGACGCCTTAAGTGGGATGTTCATCTCGGGACTATCCAGCGCAGGCAGATCAGATATTTAGTCGGAAAGTTCCCACGGACACACGCATTAATTGGTCTTATTCACTGAACTCACGCAATGAAATCGCACCGCAAAGGGGCCGGCGCAGGACCATACGCCGGTAGACGCCAGAGCTGGGGGGTGACAACTGCACTCACCGCTGATACACAAGTCAGACCGGCGAGGCGAAAAACCTCAGCATTTCAGTACGAAAGCTGCTAGTCGTTACAGTTCAATCCTGTCTGGCAGTTGCTACTTCTCGACCGTGGTCCTCGTCCATTTTGGGCAAGCCTTCCAGCGGAAGTTTATGAGCTGGGCGGAGTCGTAGACCCGTTGATCGCAGCAACCCGCCGCAACATGATTTGGCTGTGGGGATAGGATTTTAATCCGGTCCATTTCGTAGCGATCGGGGTTATCGCCGTCGCGTGGCGGTCGAGCCGCCTTATTCCCAGCGTTCCCAGTCGAGGCGAGAGAACCGCTTCAACGAACGCCGCAGTCCGGCGGCAGTGCTGATACAACCCACCTCCGTCGATAGTCCCCGCCAAACCGGAGTATTCGCGCCAACATCGGAGACCTTACGCGACTTCCGACTCGCGCGTCTCCTCGCGGCCGGAACACCGTGGCCAAGCGGCCCTTTGAAGAGGCGAGATCCATATCGCACTCGCTGCCCTCTCACATAGTTTGGGGCATTACTTAGGACATGTAAACTCCGTTCTCAAAAATATGTATATATATCAATATTTTGTTAGAAATGCGCGACTGTGGTGATGCCAGTCGCGCCTTACTTTTGTCTGGGCTTCACTTCTGTCTGGGCTTCACTTCGCCTTTTCCGCCAGCCACGCTCGCCCTTCGCCATAGAGCTTCTCGACCTCAGGCCCGGTCAGGCCGGGCATGTCGCGCTTGACCTTGTAGCCGATCAGCTCCTGCATGTAGGCGAGATGGCGGTAGCCTTCGGGCAGCGCGGCGAGGGCTTTCTGGTCGAGCTGAAGTGTCGCGGCGGGATCGACCGGATCGATCCGGTCCTTCTCGTAGATCGGCTGGCGGCGGATGATGCCCCATTTTCGCTGCCGCTTCTCCAGGAAATCGTAGAAGCGCCCGGTGCAGACGACGTCGCAGGGCACGTCGTGGACCGGCGCGCGCTGCGAGATGGTCATCTTGGTCTGTGCGATGGCGCGCGCACCCTCGAGGTCGATGCTGGTGCCGCCGAGGAAATGCAGGATGCGCACGCCCTTGGCAAACCCCTCCTGACTAACCCGCATGAAATCCCGCGCCGGCCCCTGAAACCAGGTGGCGGACATCCAGCCCTCTTGGTGCCAGACGGTGGCAAAACGCTCCCAATCGCCGGCATCGCGCCAGACCGCCCAATTCTCGACGAGGTCGCGGATGGCGAGGCGGTCGAGGAGTTCTTGGTCCATGAACACGTCTCCGATGGCACTGCAGCTGCAACGGCCGCTGCACGAGGTATGAGCGGCGAATTCGACGGCCGTCAAGCGCGGCAACCGGTCAACAAAAATCCGGCGCACCTTGCGGCACGCCGGATCAGATGTCGTCAAATGCCGGGCGCAGGCGCCTTCCTTACGCCGCCGGTACTTTCGGGGCGCGGTTGCGGGAGTTGCGCTGGAAGAACAGGGCCTGGCTCGCCACCGCCGACACCATCGCCGGCTGGAACGGTTTTGAGATCAGGAACGCCGGCTCGGGGCGCTCGCCGGTGAGGAAGCGTTCCGGGTACGCGGTGATGAACACCACCGGCACCTCGAAGGTGCGGAGCAGCTCGTTGACGGCGTCGAGGCCCGACGAGCCGTCGGCGAGCTGGATGTCGGCGAGGATCAGGCCGGGCCGCTTGTTCTTGGCCAGCGCGACCGCATCGGCGTGGGTGCGGGCGACGCCGACGACATTGTGGCCGAGATTCTTCACCAGGCTCTCGAGGTCCATGGCGATGAAGGTCTCGTCCTCGATGATCAGCACGTCGGTGGCGATCTCGACGGCCATCTCGCGCCCTGCGGCATCCGCAAGCCGGCGCGTCTCGCTGACGTCGGTGCCGAGAATGTAGCCGACTTCCTCTTCCGAGAATCCCTCAAGCGAGAGCAGCAGAAAGGCCTGCCGCGGCAGCGGCGTGATGTTCGACAGCCGTCGCTCCGGCGGCATCGGCAGGTTCGTCACCTCGGAATCGTCGTTGACGGAAACGGAATTCCAGATCTGGGTGAACAGCCGGAACAGGCCGGCGCGGGGCCCGTGGCTCTCGTCGAGCACCGACGGATCGCCCAGCATGGCTTCCAACATGGCTGCGACATAGGCGTCACCGGATGACTGGCTGCCCGTCAGGGCGCGTGCGTATCGGCGCAGCAAAGGCAAGTGTTCAGCAACAAGCTGTGAACGGGACATCCCCACTCCATTCATCTTCGGGCCGACCTTGACGTGCAGACGTTACGCGGGGGGCCCGGGGTTCCCCTGCTGGGCTGATTACGCTTCAGACCGAGAAAAGTTCCGCATCGGGGCGGAACTTTTTCTCGCAGCTCGAATTGAGCCTATCCAGGGAACGGCTCCCGGTTGAGAGAACTTCTCGATTTTACAGTCACTTAACTCGGGGAAACGTGGAACAGGTCATGAAAGATCTCAAGTCTCAAGCAAGCAAAAGCACGACCCCCGGCAAAGGAGGGCTCACTCCGGAAATCCAATCCCGGATCGGCCATCAGCTGCGCGCCATGTACGACGACGTGGTGCGGCAGGGCGTTCCGGACCGGTTCGCGGAACTCATCAAGAAGCTTGATGCGCCAGGAGCGAC
This sequence comes from Bradyrhizobium sp. 132, assembly GCF_023074185.1. Lineage (GTDB taxonomy): Bacteria > Pseudomonadota > Alphaproteobacteria > Rhizobiales > Xanthobacteraceae > Bradyrhizobium. The sequence continues at coordinate 4,951 of NZ_JADPKY010000152.1, forward strand.
ACCCCAAGTAGAAAATGGTGGCGGATCCAACGACAACAATGGGAGGGATTGATGCCTCTCACCGACTCCCTGCGTAACGACATTCTGGCGGCCGTGCCCAGCCTGCGCGCGTTCGCCATCTCGCTCAGCGGCAATGCGGACCGCGCGGACGATCTGGTTCAGGAGACGCTGTTGCGCGCGCTTGCCAACATCGACTCGTTCCAGCCCGGCTCCAACCTGCCGGCCTGGCTGTTCACGATCCTGCGCAACCTGTTCCGCTCCGACTATCGCAAGCGGCGGCGGGAAGTCGAGGATGCCGAAGGCAACTATGCCAAGACGCTGAAGACACAGCCCTCGCAGAACGCCCATCTCGAGTTCGAGGAATTCCGCACGGCGCTCGATAAGCTTCCGCAGGACCAGCGTGAAGCGCTGATCCTGGTCGGTGCCTCCGGCTTCTCCTACGAGGATGCGGCTTCGATCTGCGGCTGCGCAGTCGGCACGATCAAGAGCCGCGTCAACCGCGCGCGCTCGAAGCTCGCGGCGCTGCTCTATGTCGACGGTGCCGAGGATTTCGGGCCCGACGAGACCATCCGCGCTGTGATCGGCGGCAGCGGCGGATAGCGGCGGGCGTCAATCGGACTTAAACAAGACGAAGGCGGCCGCTTCCGCGGCCGTCTTCGCGCGTCTGAAAAACCTGATGCGGGCTTGTGGATGGCGGGTAGCGTGGCGGCGGTCACTCGTCCACGAAGGTTACGGTCTCGGCCACGCTCGCACGCGAGGTGCGATAGCTGTTGACCTTGTGGGCGTTGTCGGCATAGCCGAACGAGATGCCGCAGACGATTCGGCGGTCATCAGGCAGGTTGAAATGGCGGCGGATCAGGCCGGAGTGGCGCGCCAGCGCCGCCTGCGGAATCGTGCCGACCCCGAGCGCCTGCGCGGCCAGCATGAAGTTCGAGACATAAGCGCCGCAATCGATCGCACCGTAGATGCCGAGCGGCTCGTTGGTGTGGATGATGGCCACATGCGGCGCGCCGAAGAAATTGTAGTTCTCCAGCGCCTGCTTCGCATAGGCCGTCTTGTCGCCCCTGACGATGCCGAGCGTGTTGTAGAGCTGAAAACCGCTCTCGCGGCGGCGTTCGAGATAGGCGCCGACATACTCGCGCGGCGGCGTGAAGTCATAATCGTCGCCGAGCCCGCCGGATGCCTCCGCGTAGATCAGCTTGCGGAAGCGCTCCCTGGCCTCGCCGCTGGCGATGATCACCTGCCAGGGCTGGCTGTTGCACCACGACGCCGTGCGCTGCGCGGTGGTCAGCAAATGCTCGATCGTCGCGCGATCGACGTCTTTGGCCAGGAAGGCACGCACCGAATAGCGCTCGTTGAGGAGCTCTTCGAGCACGCCGATGCGGTCGTTTTGTTTCACTTTAGCGTCCATTGCCTAGCTCGCTTTCGTGCCCCGGACGCGACGCAGCACGAAGTGATGCGGCGCTGAGCCAGGGCCCATTGTGGCCTGTCCATCGTGGCTCCTGGGTCCCGGCTCGCGCGTCGCGCGTCCGGGACACGAGATATCAACGCCCCTTCGTCGGGATCTTGTTATACGGCACGTCCTTGTCGACGCGGATGTCGCCCGGCAGTCCCAGCACGCGCTCGGCGATGATGTTGCGCAAGATCTCGTCGGTGCCGCCGGCGATGCGCATCGAGGGCGAGGACAGCAGCATCTGCTGAAACTGGCCCTGCACCGTCTCCTCGTCCACGCCGGTGAGAACGCCGGCCGCGCCCTGGAGGTCCATGGCGTAGGTCGCAATGTCCTGGAGCATCATGCCGGACACCAGCTTGCCGATCGAATTCTCCGGCCCCGGCCTGTCGCCCTTGGACAGCGCCGAGATCGCGCGGTAGCTGGTGTATTTCAGCCCGCTCGACTTCACCGCCCAGCTCGCAAGTTTTGAACGTACGGCGGGATCGTCGATGGCGAGCCCGTCCTCCAGCATCAGGTTGGAGCAGAACTCGAACATCTCGGGAACGCCGGTCGCAAGCCGGGAGCCGATCGACATGCGCTCGTTCATCAGCGTGGTCAGCGACACGCTCCAGCCCTCGCCGACGGCGCCGAGGCGCTGGCTGTCCGGAATGACGACGTCGGTGAAATAGACCTCGTTGAACTCCTGCATGCCGTTGGCCTGCTTGATCGGGCGCACCTCGACGCCGGGGCTCTTCATGTCCAGGAAGAACATGGTGAGGCCCTTGTGCTTGGGCACGTTGGGATCCGTGCGCGCGATCAAAAGGCCATAGTCGGAATAGTGCGCGCCTGAGGTCCAGATCTTCTGGCCGTTGACGACCCAATTGTCGCCCTTCTTCTCCGCGCGCGTGCGCAAGCCCGCGACGTCAGAGCCGGCCGACGGCTCGGAGAACAGCTGACACCAGATCTCCTCGCCCGCGGCGAGCTTCGGCAAATGGCGGCGCTTGGCGTCCTCGCTGCCGAACGCCATCACGGTCGGGCCGCACATGCCTTCGCCGATCTGGAACGGCTGGGTCAGCTTGCCGTAGACGCCTTCCTCCTGCTGCCAGATCACGCGCTCGATCGGCGTGGCGCCGCGGCCGCCATACTCTTTCGGCCAGTGCAGACAGGCCCAGTTGCCCTCCGCCTTCTTCTTCTGCCAGGCCTTGCCGACATCGACGATGTCGTGCTGTGCAAGCCGGATGCGGCCGAGCGAGGATTTTGACAGCTCCGCCAAAAACTCCTTCGGCGCGTTGGCGTCGGCCCATTTGCGCGCGGTCTCGCGGAATGCGGCTTCCTGCGGGGTGTCATCGAAATTCATGGCGAACCTCAGTTCTTGCTCGGTGTTAGTCCCTCATGGTGAGGAGGCGCGTAGCGCCGTCTCGAACCACGAGGCCCCAATGGGCCTTCATCCTTCGAGACGCCGCGTTCCGCGGCTCCTCAGGATGAGGGTCAGCTTCTTCCCTTGGTCGGGATCTTGTTGAACGGCACGTCCTTGTCGACACGGATGTCGCCGGGCAGGCCCAGCACCCGCTCGGCGATGATGTTGCGCATGATCTCGTCGGTGCCGCCTTCGACACGGGTGCCGGGCGCGCGCAGCAGCATCGCCTGGAAGCGGCCAGCGACTTCGGCATCTTCGGGGCCACTGACCACGCCGGCAGCGCCCTGCAAATCCAGCGCGTAGGTCGCGACATCCTGGATCATGGAGCCCGCCACCAGCTTGCCGATGGAGTTTTCCGGCCCCGGCCGCTCCCCCTTCGACAGCGCCGAGATCGCGCGCATGCTGGTGTAGCGCAGGCCGCTCGCCTTGACCGCCCAGTTCGCCAGCTTCGCGCGCACCGCGCGGTCCTCGATCGCGGGACCGTCGTCGAGCATCAGGCTGGAGCAATAGTCGAACAGCTCCGGAAAGCCGGTCGAGACCCCGGCGCCGATCGACATCCGCTCGTTCATCAGCGTCGTCAGCGAGACGTTCCAGCCGTCATTGACCTCGCCAAGGCGCTGATGATCGGGGATGCGGACGTTGGTGAAATAGACCTCGTTGAAGTCGGAGGCACCGCTGGCCTGCTTGATCGGCCGCACCTCGACACCGGGAGTCTTCATGTCCAGGAAGAACATGGTGAGGCCCTTGTGCTTGGCCACGTTGGGATCGGTGCGGGTGAGCAAAATGCCGTAGTCGGAATAATGCGCCCCCGACGTCCAGATCTTCTGGCCGTTGATGACCCAGTCCTCGCCGTCTCTCTCCGCGCGCGTGCGAAGCCCTGCGACATCGGAGCCGCCGGCCGGCTCGGAGAACAGCTGGCACCAGACCTTCACACCGGAGGCGAGCGGCGGCAGATAGCTGCGCTTATGCTCCTCGCGCGCGAATGCCATCATGGTCGGCCCGCACATGCCGTGGCCGATGATGAACATGCCGGACAGCTTGCCGAACGGGCCCTCTTCCTGCTGCCAGATCACGCGCTCGATCGGCGACGAGCCGCGGCCGCCATAGTCCTTCGGCCAATGCAGGCAGGCCCAGCCGGCGTCGGCCTTTTTCTTCTGCCAGGCCTTTGCGACTTCCAGGATGTTGGCGTTCTTGAGCTGGGTGCGGCCGAGCGAGGATTTGCGCAGCTCGTCCTCGTACTGTTGCGGCGCGTTCGCCGCGATCCAGGCGCGGGCGGTGGCGCGGAATGCGGCCTCCTGCGGGGTGTCTTCGAAGTTCATGATTTCATCTCTCGGTTCGTTCCCCGGACGCTGCGCATCACGAAGTGGTGCGCCGCAGATCCGGGGTCCATTGCGGCCCCTGGGTCCCGGCTCTGCGGCGCTTCGCGCCGCGTCCGGGACACGAGCGGTGGGCTACGCCGCGTTCTTCTTGCGCATGCGGTCGATCAACTGGTCTTCCCAATAGGACAGGCTGCCGAGCCCGAGCGCCATGGCGTTGGCGCGGCGGTAGTACATGTGGCAGTCGAACTCCCAGGTGAAACCCATGCCACCGTGGACCTGGATGTTGTTCTTGGCGCAGTGCTGGAACGCCTGCGTCGCGCTGATGCGCGCGGCGGCGGCGGCTTCCGGCAATTCACCTGCGTTGGTCGAGAGCGCCCAGGCGCCGTAATAGCTGTTGGAGCGTGCCAGCGTCGCCGAGACATACATATCGGCGAGCATGTGCTTGACGGCCTGGAACGAACCGATCTGGCGACCGAAGGCAATGCGGTCGAGCGCGTAGTCGCGGCCCATCTCCAGTGCGCGGTCGGAGCCGCCGACCTGCTCGAAAGCGCACAGCACCGCGGCCCGGTCCAGCACCTGGGTCAGGATGCTCCACCCTTCGCCGGCGGCTCCGAGCGGCTCGGCCTTGCAATCCCTGAAAGTGATCTCGGCCTGCCCGCGGGTCGGATCGAGATTGGTGAGATTCTTCACCTCGACGCCGCCGCCCTTGAGATCGACAATAAACAAGGCAATGTCACCATCGCGTCCGCTCGATCCCGTACGTGCCGCGACCACTGCGAAGTCGGCAATCGCGCCATCCGCAACCGGCTTCTTGACACCGTTGAGCACGCCGTTCGCAGCCGTCAGCTTGATGTTCTTCGGCGACGGATTGCCCTTGCCCTCGAACAGCGCCAGCGTGCCGATCGCCTCGCCGGAGGCAATCGCCGGCAACCATTTTTTCTTCTGCGAATCGCTGCCCGCGATCAGCAGCGCTTCGGCGGCGAGATAGACGGTGGAGGAAAACGGCACCGGCGCATTGGCCCGGCCCATCTCCTCGGCGATCACGCAAAGTTCGAGATGACCGGCGCCCGCACCACCAAAATCCTCGGGAATCGCGACACCGAGAAAGCCCATCTCGGCGAGGCCCTTCCACAGCGCCTTGTCATACGGCGCCTTGCCGTCGAGAATTGCGCGCACCGCCTTGGGCGAGCATTTCTCGGTGAGGAATTTGCGCGCCTGGTCGCGGAGCTGCTTCTGGTCGTCGGAGAAATCGAAGTTCATGGCGCGTACCCGTGTTGATGATGTCGATTACTTGAGAATGATGACGTCCTGGTCGGGCTTGTCGGCATAAAGCCGCTCCACCAGCCCGACGCGGCGCTCCAGGCCGGCGCGCTGGTTGATGTAGCCCTTGTCGGTGAGCTCGTTGCCGTCGATCGAGGGCGGCTCCGCCATCAGCATGGCGCGCGCGATGATGCGGCTGCCGGCGCCTTCGCACTCCCGGTTGTGTGCTTCCAGTCCGCGCCGGAAGCAGGCGATCACCTCGGGGTGCTTCACCGCATCCTCGAAACTCAGGTCGGGGTTGCCGACGAGCTGGCGGCAGGCATGCAGGTTGGGCCAAGCCAATAGCCCGATGAATGCGCGATCCTGCCCCGCGATCAGCGCATCATGCACGACGGGCGTCGCGGCCGCGATCGCATCCGTGCGCAGCGAGCCGACATGGACGAAAGTGCCGGTGGTGAGCTTGAAATCCTCGACCACGCGCCCGGCAAAGATGATGCCCTTCACCGGATCGGCGTCGTCGACGAAGATGCCGGCATCCCCGATACAATAGAAACCTTCCTCGTCGAACATCTTCCTGGTGAGATCGGGCTGGCCGAAATATCCCGGCGTGACGTTGACGCCGCGCAGACGCAGCTCGTATTTCGAGCCGCACGGCACCATCTTCAGTTCGACGCCGGGGAACGGCAGGCCGATCAGGCCAACGCGCTCGGTGTCCCAATAGGTGCCGGTCGAGGTCGGCGCGGTCTCGGTCGAGCCCCAGCCGGTGTAAAACACGATGCGTTCGCCGGTGGTCTTCACCGCGAGCGCCTGCATGCGATCGTAGAGATCATCCGGCAACCGCGCGCCGCCATAGGCCATGATCGAGAGGTTCTTGAAGAAGGAGCGGCACAGCGCATCGTCCTTCTCCATGGCCGCTGCCAACGCAGCATAGCCGGCCGGCACGTTGGCGTAATAGGTCGGCGAGATCTCGCGCAGATTGCGCAGCGTCTCCTCGAACTGGCCCGGCATCGGCCGGCCGTCATCGATATAGAGCGTGCCGCCGTCGACCAGGATCGGGTGGAACGCCGCATTGCCGCCCATGGTGTGGTTCCAGGGCATCCAGTCCAGCATGGTGGAGATCGGACCGCTGGGATCGCGCGGCCGCACCTGCATCATCATCGCCGCATTGGCGCACATCATCGCTTGCGTGTTGATGACGGCCTTGGGCATGCCGGTCGAGCCTGACGTGAACAGCAGCTTGCCGACGGTCTCAGGCGTGATCTTCGCGATCGACGCTTCGACATCGGCGGTCACGGGCGTCGCCACGAGCTCGGCAAAGCTGACGCTCTTGATGCCGTCGCAAGGCCGCAGGACGTGAACGATGGTGACGCCGGTGAGATCGAGCGCTTTCAGCGCCTTCTCGAAGGTCGGGCCATCCTGCACCATCACCACGGCGGGCTTGATCAGATCGAACAGATATTTCAGTTTGACGTGATCATGGCTCATCAAGGAGTAGGCAGGCGACACCGGCGCGGCCGGGACGCGCGCCTGCATCGCAGCCTGCGTCATCAGCGCATGCTCGATCGAATTGCCGGAGAGGATCGTAACCGGGCGGCCGTCGAGCGCGAGATTGAGCAAGCCCTGCGTCAGCGCATCCACCGTGCGCTTGGCTTCGCCATAGGACACCTTGCGCCATTCGCGGTTCGGACCGCCGCGCTGCGCGAGCCAGATGCGCTCGGGCGCTTGCTTGGCCCACTTCGCCAGCGAAGCCGGAATATGCGTCTCGTGAGCTTGCAGCGGAATGCGCGACTTCAGCACAACAGTGCCGTCGCCGCGCCGCTCGACGTCGATGTCGCGCTTGAGCCACTCGACCTTGCGAAACGCGGGCTTCGTCATCACCGCCGCCGCATTCCCACTCATTTTGCGTCTCCCGGAATTTCTCGTCCTTTACGGATCTTCATTGTCAGCGCTTGATATAGACAGGCTTTCGCTTCTCAAGGAAGGCCCTGATGCCCTCCGAAAATTCCTCGGAGCGGCTGCACAGGACCTGGTTGCGGTCCTCCATCGCGATAACGGCTTCCAGCGATCCGGCATCGACGCTCATGTTGAGGCATTCTTTGGACAGGCGCAGGCCCACGGGCGACGCCGTGATCATCGCGTCGACATAAGGTTCGGCGGCGTCATCGAGCTTGTCCTCGTCGACGACCTCGGAGACCAGCCCGACCGCCAGCGCGCGGTCGGCGCCGATGAAGCGCCCAGTGAGGATCAACTCCGAGGCCACGGAGACACCGACGAGACGCGGCAGGAAATAGCTGGTGCCGATGTCGCAGCCGCCGAGGCCGAGCTTGATGAAGGCGCAGTTCATTCGGGCCGACTTCGTGGCGATGCGGATGTCGGAGGCAAGCGCCAGCGCAAAACCGCCGCCGGCCGCCGCGCCCTGTACCAGAGAAATGATCGGCTGCGGACAACGACGCATCAGCATGACGATGTCGGCGATGCGCCGCTGCGAATCCAGCGACTCGGTGACGCCGGGCGGCTCCTGCTGCCCGGCACGACGCGCCATCGCCGCCTTGAGATCGAGGCCTGCGCAAAAATTCCTGCCGGCACCCTTCAGCACCACGACGCGCGTATCGCGGTTGCGCTGGAGGCCCTGGAAGTAAACGTTGAGTGCGTCGATCAGCGCCGGATCAAGCGCGTTGAGGCTTTCAGGACGATTGAGCGTCACCGTGTCGATGCCGTCATGGTGATCGATCAGCAGCGGTTCGGACATGAGGCGCCTCGTGCTTGCCGCCGATCGCGGTGCCGATTGCTACGCCCTCTCCCCTTGTGGGAGAGGGCATGTACGCTGTGAGTCCAGAGTTCACTTGGGTGAGGGGTTTGTCTCCGTGGACGCAAACCCCTCGTCCGGCGCGCGCAGGAGCGCAATTGCGCTCCAAAGCGCGCCACCTTCTCCCACAAGGGGAGAAGGAAGAAGAGCTACCGCGGCGCCATGCGGATGGCGCCGTCGAGGCGGATGGTCTCGCCGTTGAGCATCGCGTTCTCGACCATGTGCACGGCGAGCGCGCCGTATTCGTTCGCATCGCCAAGACGCGAGGGATGGGGCACCTGGGCGCCCAGGCTCTTGCGGGCCTCTTCGTTCAGGCCCATCAGCAGCGGCGTCATGAACAGGCCGGGCGCGATGGTATTGACGCGAATTTTCTGGCTGGCGAGGTCGCGCGCCGCCGGCAGGGTCAAACCAACGACACCACCCTTCGAAGCAGCATAGGCGATCTGGCCGATCTGGCCTTCATAGGCCGCAACGGAAGCCGTGTTGATGATGACGCCACGCTCTTCACCGACCGGCTCGATCGTCACCAGGCGTTCGGCGAACAGACGCAGGCAGTTGAAAGTGCCTATGAGGTTGACGTTGATGATGCGCGCAAACTTTTCCAGCGGGTAGACGCCATCGCGGCCGACGATGCGCTGCGAGCCGCCGATGCCGGCGCAGTTCATCAGCACGCGCGCGACGCCGTGCGCGGCCTCCGCCTTGGCGATCGCCGCTTTGATCTGCTCTTCGCTGGTGACGTCGGCGTGCAGCGCGACGCCTTTCACCTCGGCGGCGACCTTCTCGGCGTTTTCCTTGCTCTGGTCGATCACACCAATCTTGGCGCCCTTGGCGGCCATGGCGCGGGCGGTCGCGGCACCGAGGCCCGAACCACCGCCGGTGATGAGAACGGCTACGTCTTTCAACTGCATCGCGATTACCTTTCCTTGGGCGTTTCTTCTCTAGGCTTGAAGAGTTCCGGCCGGATCATCCAGCCGCGGCAGCTTCCTCGACTTGCGTGAGGATGCCGCCGCAGATCAGCGTTTCCATGTGCTTGATATATTGCCGGCAGACTTCGTCGGTGACCGGGCCGACGCCGGTCGCGCGAGACATCGCGTGCCGGCCGAAGAACAAATGATCGCAGGCCCCGATCAGGCTGGTGTAGAACAGCACCGGATCGGTGGCGCGGAATTCGCGGTGACTGACGCCTTCGGCGAGCAGGCGGCGATGGAAATCCAGCAGCGGCGCGACGAAGAATTTCGAGACTTCGTCCGCGGAGCCCGCGACGCTCTCGTGCAGCAGATAGTGGATCAGCCGGTTCATGTAGGGAAACCGGTGATAGGCGCGGATGATACCGGCGATATGCAGCTTCAGCTTCGCGGTTGGCGTAATCGGCTGGGCCAGCAGATATTCGAGGTTGGAGAGTTCCGTCCCCGCGTCGCGCTCGAGCAGAGCCAGTAGCAGACCGTCCTTGTTGCCGAAATGATATTTGACCAGCGCAGCGTTGGCGCCCGACTTCTGCGCGATGTCGCTCAGCGAGATCTCGATCGAGGAGCGTTCGATCATCAGCCCGCTCGCGGCCACGAGCAATTTCTCTGCCGTGGAATTCTTTCCGCTGGGAAGCCTGTTCGGTACGCTGGTAGCCACGGAGATCCCTGAATGCGCTTTGAGAGGCGCGCAGATAACCTCAAGCAGCGCCTCCCCACAAGAGTTAATTGATCGATTGACTAAACGATCAGCCGCCCCTTAAATCCGCGCCGACAACCCGTTCGATACAGAACAATCCAGGGAGAAACCGACATGGCCGAGGCTTACATCGTCGCCGCTGCGCGTACCGCCGGCGGGCGCAAGGGGGGCCGCCTCGCCGGCTGGCATCCGGCCGATCTCGCCGCAAAAGTGCTGGACGAGTTGGTCGACCGCACCAAGGTCGATCCGGCCCTGGTCGAGGACGTGATCATGGGCTGCGTCATGCAAGTCGGTGAGCAGTCCAACAACGTCGCGCGCAACGCGATCATGGCCTCGAAGCTGCCGGAGAGCGTGCCGGGCACCTCGATCGACCGCCAGTGCGGCTCCTCGCAGCAGGCGCTGCACTTTGCAGCCCAAGCCGTGATGTCCGGCACGATGGACGTCGTGATCGCCGCCGGCGTGGAATCGATGACGCGCGTGCCGATGGGCCTGTCCTCGCAGCTTCCCGCCAAGAACGGCTTTGGCAATTACAAGAGCGCGGGCATCGAGACCAAGTATCCCAACATCGTGTTCAGCCAGTTCACCGGCGCCGAGATGATGGCCGAGAAGTACGGCCTCTCCAAGAACGAGCTCGACGAGTACTCTTACAACAGCCATCAGCGTGCGATCGCGGCGACGCAAGCCGGCCACTTCAAGACCGAGATCGTGCCGCTCGAGATCACCCGCGCCGACGGCTCCAAGGACACCCACCATATCGACGAAGGGATCCGCTTCGACGCCACCCTCGACGGCATCAAGGGCGTCAAGCTGATCGCCGAGAACGGCAAGCTTTCCGCGGCCAGCGCCAGCCAGATCTGCGACGGCGCCTCCGGCGTCATGGTGGTGAACGAGCGCGGCCTCAAGCAGCTCGGCGTGAAGCCGCTGGCCCGCATCCATCACATGACCATGATGGGCGGCGATCCCGTGATCATGCTCGATGCGCCGCTGCACGCCACCAAGCGCGCGCTGGAGAAGGCGGGCATGACGATCGGCGACATCGACCTGTTCGAGGTCAATGAGGCCTTCGCCTCGGTACCGACCGCGTGGCTCAAGACCACCGGCGCCGATCCGGAGCGCCTCAACGTCAATGGCGGCGCCATCGCGCTCGGCCACCCCCTCGGCGGCTCCGGCACCAAGCTGATGACGACGCTGGTGCACGCGCTGCAACAGCGTGGCAAGCGCTATGGCCTGCAGACCATGTGCGAAGGCGGCGGCATGGCCAATGTGACGATCGTCGAGCGGCTGTAAGCTGCTGCCGCATTAAAGGTGTCGTCCCGGCGAAGGCCGGGACCCATATCCAGAAGAGCCTGTAGTTAGGGCGAGTTAGGGCGACATCTAACTTCAATTACTAAAATTCGTGGTTATGGGTCCCGGCCCCCGTGCGCAATTGCGCACTAGGCCGGGACGACATCTCGTACGCCTTGGGACCGCGCTAATGACTCACCCGTCTGTTCACGCACAGACCACTCCCGACAAGATCGCCTACCAGATGGCCGCCACCGGCAAGGCGATCACCTATCGCGAGCTCGACGGGCTCTCGAACCAGGGCGCGCACCTGTTCCGCTCGCTCGGGCTGAAAGCCGGCGACCATATCGCGCTGCTGATGGAGAACCGGCTCGCCTTCATGGAGATCTGCTGGGCCGCGCAGCGCAGCGGGCTCTATTACACCGCGATCAGCCGCTATTTGAAGCAGGACGAGATCGACTACATCATCGCCGATTGCGGCGCGAAGGTCGTGATCACGACGCCGAAATGCGCCGACCAGATCCAGGGCCTGATCAAGGGTGCAGCCGGCGAGCCGGTCTTCTACATGATGGACGAGCCGCAAGCCGGCTTCCGATCCTACGACAGGGAAGCGGCCGCGCAGCCGACAACGCCGATCGCCGACGAGGTCGCCGGCTACGACATGCTGTATTCGTCGGGCACCACCGGCCGGCCCAAGGGTATCAAGAAGGCGTTCGAGGGCAAGCCGATCGACGAGCCGAACGCGTTTCTGCGCGTCCTCTGCGCCAATATGTGCGGCATGAACGCCGAGAGCACTTATCTGTCACCGGCGCCGCTCTATCACGCAGCTCCCTTGCGCTTCAACATGATGGCGACCGTACTCGGCGGCACCTCCATCATCATGGAGCATTTTGACGCCGAAGAATTCTTGAAGCTGATCGAAAAATACAAGGTCACGCAGTCACAGCTCGTGCCGACCATGTTCGTGCGCATGCTGAAGCTGCCGGACGAGGTCCGCAACCGTTACGACGTCTCCACGCTGAAGGGCGCGATCCACGCTGCGGCGCCTTGTCCCGTCGACGTCAAAGCAAAAATGATCGAATGGTGGGGACCGATCCTGATCGAGTATTACGCGGGCTCGGAAGGCAACGGCGTTACCGTCTGCAACTCGAAGGAATGGCTGGAGCACCGCGGCAGCGTCGGCCGCGCCGTGGTCGGCAAGATCAAGATTCTGAACGAGAACGACGAGGAGCAGCCGACAGGCGAGATCGGCACGGTCTATTTCGCCGACGCGCCTGTTTTCACCTATCACAACGATCCCGAAAAGACGAAGAAGGCCTACAACGCAAAGGGCTGGTCGACGCTCGGCGACGTCGGCTATCTCGACAGAGACGGCTTTCTCTTTCTCACCGACCGCAAGTCCTACATGATCATCTCCGGTGGGGTGAACATCTACCCGCAGGAAACCGAGGACGTGCTCATCACCCACCCTGAAGTCGCCGATGTCGCGGTGTTCGGCGTGCCGAACGAGGAGATGGGCGAAGAGGTCAAGGCGGTGGTGCAGCCGCACGATCCGAAGCGCGCCGGCAAGCAGCTCGAGGCCGATTTGATCGCCTACTGCAAGAGTCGCCTCTCCGCGATCAAATGCCCGCGCTCGATCGATTTCGAAGCCGAGCTGCCGCGCACGCCGACCGGCAAGCTGGTGAAGCGGCATTTACGCGACAAATATTGGCCGAAGGCGGCAGCGAAGATTTAGCGGCCCGGAATCGACGCGGAGTTTCAATCAAACAAGCTCGGCGTGTGGTTCACCAGCGCGCCTTCGATCTCCAGCATCTTCAACTTCGTCACCACGCCCCCATTGGCGGAGAAGCCGCCGGGCTTGTTGCCGGCCGCCAGCACGCGGTGGCAGGGCACCACGATCGGGCACGGGTTGCGTCCGAGTGCCTGGCCGACGTCGCGCGACAGCTCGACGCCGCCGAGCTGTTTGGCGATGTCGCCATAGGTGACGGTCTTGCCGGGCGGGATGGCGCGGGCGATCGCATAGACGCCGCGGTTGAACTCGGGCACGCCGTCGAGATCGAGCGGAATGTCGGTGAGGTCATCCGGCTCGCCCGCGAGCAGTTTTGTGATGCGGTCGATCGCCTGCTGCACGTCGGCCGTCGGCTCGGCTTCGCTGGCTTCAGCATGGCGCTGGCTGATGCGGGTGCGGATCTTCGCTTCGCCGCCCATCGGTAGTTGCGTGCCGTTGATGCCGCGCGGACCCCAGGCAATGGCGCACAGGCCGATCTTGCTATCGAACAGGGCAAAATGCTGGTCGGTCATGGTTTGGTCCCTGGCTTGCGTTCCCTCGCATGCCCCCAATGTGAACTGAGCCCAAATCTAGGCTTGGAAATAGTTGCGATCCACCCGGTTTCCGGGAATCTTGCACAGGAGTTCCGCAGCCCGCCGCGAGTCCCCGATGCAAAGCCTTCACGTCAACGGATACGACATGCCCTATCTCGACGTGGGCGAGGCCAGGGCGGGGCCGCCGCTGGTCTGCGTGCACGGCTCCCTTTCCGACTTCCGCACCTGGGGCTGCGTGCTCGGGCCGCTGACGCAGCGGCACCGGGTGATTCCTGTCAGCCTGCGGCATTTCTTCCCGGCGCGATGGGATGGCGTCGGTGACACCTATTCGATCGCGCAGCATGTCGACGACGTCATCGCCTTCATCGAGAAGCTCGATCTCGGCCCGGTCGATTTGATGGGCCATTCCCGCGGCGGGCACATCTGCTTCCGCGTGGCGCAGCGGCGGCCGGAGCTGCTCCGGCGGCTGGTCCTGGCCGAACCCGGCGGCGAGCTCGATGCGAGCCTCGATCCCGACTATGCCGGCGGGCCCTCGCCGCTGCTGGCGCGCTTCACGGCCTCGGCCGCGAAGATCGCGGCCGGGGACGTCGATGGCGGCCTCGCCGTCTTTGTCGACACGCTGGAGGGCGCCGGCACCTGGCCGCGACTGCCGGCGATGGTGAAGCAGAATTTGCGCGACAACGCCTTCACCCTGCTCGGCCAAGTCCGCGACAACCGCCCGCCGTTCTCGAAGGCGGATGCGGAAGCGATCAAAATGCCGACGCTGTTCATCCTCGGCGGGCGAACCAAGGGCCTGCTGCCAAAAGTGCTGCATGCGCTCGCTGCGCATGTGCCGTATGCCAGGACGGCGGTGATCCCGAACGCGACGCACCCGATGTTCGAGCAGGCGCCGCAGAAATACTCCGAAATGGTGCTGGATTTTTTGGCGGGCTGATCATGCAGACATTTCGCGTCAACGGTTACGACATGGCCTATCTCGAAGTCGGAGAAGGCCCGCCGCTGGTCTGCGTGCACGGCACGCTGGGCGATTTCCGCACCTGGTATTCTGTGCTCGGCCCGCTGTCGAAAGCACATCGGGTGATCTCGGTCAGCCTGCGGCATTTCTTTCCCGAGCATTGGGACGCCGTCGGCGACGATTACAAGATGGCCCAGCACGTCACCGACGTGATCGCCTTCATCGAGCAGATCGAACCCGCACACGTCGACCTCATGGGCCATTCGCGCGGCGGCCACATCGCGTTTCGCGTGGCGCAGGCGCGGCCCGATCTGCTGCGAAAACTAGTGCTGGCCGAGCCGGGCGGCGATCTCGACGCCAGCCTGCCGGTGCCTGAAGGCACGCCCGCGCATCCGCCGCTGGCCACGCGCACCACGCGCTCGGTCGAGATGATCCGCGCCGGCGACATCGAGGGCGCGCTGCAGAACTTCTACGAAGGCATCGAAGGCGACGGCTCGTGGCGGCGCGTGCCGGCGGCGGCGAAGCAGCAACTCCGCGACAACGCGCTCACCTTCCTCGGCCAGATCAACGAGCAGCGCCGGCCCTACACGCTTGCGGATGCGCAGGCGATCAGGACACCGACGCTGCTGATCGGCGGCGGCGCCACGACAGGGAGCCTGTCGGTGATGTGGCGCGTGCTGGCCGAGCACATCGCTGGGGCGAAGACGGCGGTGATCCCCAATGCCGGGCACTGGATGTTCGAGCAGGCACCGCTGGAGTTCGGCGAGGTGGTGAGCACGTTTTTGGCGGAGTGAGCGGCCTCGCACTTCCATTTCCTCGAAAACAACCCCATGCACAGTAGCGGACCCTAGCAATATCAATGGCTTGGTGAAGCGCAAAAACGAGCTCAGACGCCGCGTTGGCGGCGCTTGACGCCCTCAACCTGTCGTCGTACTTTCGAATACGGAATTCCGTATTCCTTTTCATCATTCGGAGCTGCCGGCGTGATCCCTCTCGACCCGCTTCCGAACCTGATCGACCAGGTCTATGCGCGGATCCTGGAGGCGATCTCCGACCGCACGCTGCAGCCCGGCCAGCGCATCCGGCAGAACGAGCTCGCCGACAAGCTCGGCGTGTCGCGCCAGCCGGTGTCGCATGCGCTGCACCTGTTGCACCGGCAGGGGCTGGTCGCCGAGAGCGGCCGGCGCGGCTTTGAAGTCACCCAGCTCGACCCCTCGCGCATCCGCCAGCTGTACGAGGTACGCGGCGCCATCGACGCCTTGGCGGCGCGGCTTGCGGCGGAGCGCGCGGCAAGCGACGCGGCGGGACGCGCGCGGCTGGATGCAGCGCTCGGCGCCGGACGCGGTATCGATCTCAAGACGCCGCTCGCGGAGCTGATCGCGCTCGACGTCGATTTTCACCGCGCGATCTACCAGCTGGCAGGCAATCCTGTGATCGAGGAGACGATCGCGCCGCAGTGGCCGCACATGCGCCGCTCGATGGCGACCGTGCTGTCCGAACTCGATTATCGCGGCAGTGCCTGGACCGAGCATGCTGCGATCGCAGGGCACATTCTTGCTGGCGATGCGAAGAAGTCCGAACGCGCGGCGCTTGCACATGCGCAGACGGCGGGACGGATGACTGAGGAGAGATTGAGAGCGACGGACGAGGCGGCGTAGGCATTCACGCCGGAACGACCATCAAAAACAACGCAAGGAGGACGACCCATGAAACTGTCCCAGGAGCAATTGGAGTTCTTCGACCGCGAGGGCTGGCTGTTCCTGCCCGAACTGTTCAGCCCGGAGGAGGTCGATCTTCTCGCGCGCGAGGCGGTCGGCATCTATGACGCGAACCGGCCCGAAGTCTGGCGCGAGAAGAGCGGCGCGCCGCGCACCGCCTTTGCCGCGCATCTCTACAATGAGGCCTTCGGCATCCTCGGCGCGCATCCGCGCATGATCGACCCGGTCGAGCAATTGTTCGGCGAAAAGGTCTACATGCACCAATTCAAGATCAACGCGAAGTCGGCCTTCACCGGCGACGTCTGGCAATGGCACCAGGATTACGGCACCTGGAAGCGCGACGACGGCATGCCCGAGCCGCGCGCGATGAACATCGCGATCTTTCTGGACGAGGTGATGCCGATCAACGGCCCGCTGATGCTGGTGCCGCGCAGCCAGGACGCCGGTGATCTCCAAGCGTCGCATGACCTCGCCACCACGTCGTATCCGCTGTGGACGCTCGACGAGGACACGGTGACGCGGCTGGTCAAGCAGGGCGGCATCGTGGCGCCGACCGGCAAGCCGGGCGGCATGCTGATGTTCCACGGCAACCTGGTGCACGGCTCGGCCGGCAACATCACGCCCTACCCGCGCAAGATCGTCTACCTGACGCTGAACGCGGTTTCGAACTACATCCGAAACCCGACGCGGCCGGAGTACATCGCGCATCGCGACTTCGCGCCGATCAAGACGGTGGACGACGACGCGCTGGTGCGGCTCGCCCGTGCGCCGCGGCAGGCGGCGGAGTAGAAACACTCTCGTGCCCCGGACGCAGCGCAGCACGTCAGTGATGCGCTGCTGAGCCGGGGCCCACGCCGCGCGCAATACTCTCTCACTGGGTCCCGGCTCTGCGAAGCAGCGTTGCCGGACGATGCTACGCATCGCCTAGGCTGCACCGCGTCCGGGACACGATACTTCATCGGGTAACAACATGAACCTCTTCCGCCTTCTCCAGGCCCGCGCTTCCGCCGGCAAGCCCGTCCGTGTCGCGCTGATCGGCGCCGGCAAATTCGGCTCGATGTTTCTGGCGCAGGTGCCGCATACGCCGGGGCTCGTGGTCCCCATCATTGTCGACATCGACCGGGATCGTGCGCGCGAGGCCTGCCGCACGGTCGGGTGGGACGAGGCCCGCATTGCCGCGACCGTCTTCACCGATGACGGCGCGCGCGCGATTGCCGGCGACGCGATGGACGTGGTGGTGGAGGCGACCGGCAATCCCGCCGTCGGCATCAGGCACGCGCGTGCCGCGATCGCGGCGGGCAAGCATATCGTGATGGTCAATGTCGAGGCCGACGTGCTGGCGGGTCCGCTGCTCGCCGAGGAAGCGCGCAAGGCCGGCGTGGTCTATTCGCTCGCCTATGGCGACCAGCCGGCGCTGACCGCGGAGATGGTGGATTGGGCCTGCGCCACCGGGTTTCGCGTGGTTGCCGCGGGCAAGGGGACGAAGTATCTGCCGACCTATCACGACGTGACGCCTGACAGCGTCTGGCAGCATTACGGGCTGACCGCGGGAGAGGCGCAATCGGCCGGGATGAATCCGCAGATGTTCAACTCCTTCCTCGACGGCACCAAGTCGGCGATCGAGATGGCCGCGATCGCCAATGCCTGCGGACTGGACGTACCCGCGGATGGCCTGCTGTTTCCGCCCTGCGGCGTCGACGACCTGCCGCATATCATGCGCCCCCGCGACAAAGGCGGCGTGCTGGAGCGGTCCGGCGTGGTGGAAGTGGTCTCCTCGCTCGAGCGCGACGGAAGGCCGGTGTTTCGCGATCTGCGCTGGGGCGTTTACGTCGTACTGGAGGCGCCGAACGACTACGCCGCCGACTGCTTCAGGCAGTACGGGCTGAAGACCGACGCCAGCGGCCGCTTCGCTGCGATGTACAAGCCCTATCATTTGATCGGCCTCGAGCTGAACATCTCGGTGCTGTCGGCCGCGCTGCGGGGCGAGCCAACCGGGCAGCCCTACGGCTTCCGCGGCGACGTCGCCTCGGTGGCAAAACGCAATCTGCGCGCCGGCGAGATGCTGGACGGCGAAGGCGGCTACACGGTGTGGGGCAAGCTGGTGCCGGCGGCCGCGAGCCTGAAGGCCGGCGCGCTGCCGATCGGCCTGGCGCATCGGCTGAAGCTGAAGCACGACGTCGCCCATGGCGAGATCGTGCGCTGGAGCGACGTCGAATTTGACGCAGGCAACGAGACGATCAGGACTCGGAACGCAATGGAAGCGGCGTTCGTAAGCGCGGATCAGGTCGCGCACTCATAAATCGAGATTCATTGGTGCGGCCTGAGCGATGTCCGCCGGCCGACGCTTTGCGGACTCAAGCTGAACATTGTCTCAGGTCAGCTATGGGCCAACACCGGAAGTCGCTCGCGACCATCTTTTTCCGTAGCCATGGTCATTTCCCGGGCTGAATATGCACATTGTACTCGGCATTGCCGGCGCGGGGATTGCCAGTGCAATCTTAAGCGCCTCGGTATCAACTTGGATGGATAGGTCCGCTACCTGATTTCCGGCTTCATTGGCGGGTCTCACTAATTTGGATTGTTCGTGCCGTACGGCCAACTTGAGGCTTCAGAATACTTTTGGACCACCAGGGCCAGCGGCCTGCACACGAGCAGACTGTCAGTCTCAAAGATCGCGAATACGCTGGCCCATGGAGGGCCGTGCAATAGTCGAGCTATCATTAACGGAACTGCCGAAGGGGGCAGATTATTTCGAATGTCGGCCCGTTAGCGGCGACAGCATTTTGAATTCGCACGATTGCCCGCGTCATTCCTGATCCGATTTCCTGCATCGTGATCGACGCCCTCTTGCGGGTCCTCCGTATTTGCCCATCTCCGTATCCGGAAGGCGATCGCGTTGCAGGCCCCAAAAACCGGGAGACACGTCGATGACATCACAGGGCGACGAGACCGCGCAGTCCACGCGCATGGCGAATATTCCGTACGATCAGCGAGCCAAGATCACCATCGAGCGCAAAGGCCAGACAGTGTTGATTGGCATCAACCGGCCCTACATCGACAACCGACTGGACCCGGACGCGACAGAGAGCCTGGCGCGAGCCTACTACAATTACGACCGCGATCCCTCCCTCCGTGCCGCAGTTCTGTTCGGCTATGGCGATCGCTTCTCCAGAGGTATCGATGTCGATGCCTACAAGGCCTTCGCTCAGTCCGGAAAAAAGATGATGGATGGACCCGGCTTTATCGACCCTCTCGGGCGCACCAAGCCGGCGCTCACGAAGCCCCTGGTTGTCGCGGTGCATGGCGACACCTGGAATATGGCGCACGAGCTTTTTCTTGTCGCCGACATACGCGTGGCGTCGGAAGACACGGAGTTCGGTCAGGACGAGAACACGCACGGCCGTTTTCCCGGCGGCGGTTCAACGGTACGTTTCCCCAGAGAGGCCGGATGGGGCAATGCGATGCGCTTCATTCTAACAGGCGATCATTGGGGAGCGAAGGAAGCTCTCCGGATGGGAATGGTTCAGGAAGTGACCCCGGACCGGGATGCGGCTCTCGCGAAGGCTGTCGAGATCGCCAGCAAGATCGCCGCATGCGGCCCTCTCGGCATCAAGACGTCGCTGGCCTCCTCGCATATGGCGCTCGACGACTCCGAAACGGCGCTGGGCAAGCTCGACGACCAATATCGTGCGTTGTACGCGACCTGGGATTTCCGGGAAGGCCGCGATGCCGAGGTAGAAAAGCGTCCGCCCGTTTACGAGGGACGTTAGCGGCAAGCTCTCGACGATGGCTTATTTGCTCAGGACGTCTGGATTCTTGGGCGCTGCAAAGGCACGGGTGCGGTGATCCCCGGGTTGAGACCATCGCAGGCACGGTTCGCGCCGACCGAAGCAGAGGTTCAGCCGTTCATCATCCCGACGCAGAACAAAACCTCAGTGATTTCCGCAATGGGTCGCAACCCGACAAACTGGCGCTCGGCTGCAAACTTCCGGTCTACCCCTCTGAGCCGACATGTAGCGGCACCGCCCCGACGGTAGCGATGGGCCAAAACCGGACAGACTCCAAACAACAGGCATTCGGCTTGCTCACGGCAGTCGGCGCCCTATCTCGAATGGATCGCGAAGGGTTCAAAAAATGGAACGTTCCGCACTTGTCGCAGGAGCAACCGGCATAGTGGGCAACAATCTTGCCCAACATCTCCTGGAGCGGGGGTGGTCAGTTTACGGACTGGCACGCAGGCCAGCAATTGATATCCCCGGTATGTTGCCAATCGCTGCTGATCTGTTGGATCCGGCGTCCCTGGGTTCGGCGCTGCGCGAACTGCGTCCCACGCATGTTTTCTTCAGCACGTGGCTTAGGCAGAAAACGGAGGCAGAGAATATCCTGGTCAACTCTGTGATGGTGCGCAACTTGCTGGATGCATTGTCGTCTGCCGGGTCGGTCAGGCACGTCACACTTGTAACTGGCCTCAAGCACTATCTCGGGCCGTTCGAAGCCTATGGTCAAAGCAGCTTGATCGCCACTCCGTTTCGAGAGGACCAACCTCGGCTCGATACCGAGAATTTCTATTATGCCCAGGAAGACGAGGTGTTCGCGGCGGCGAATCGTGACGGCTTCAACTGGAACATTCACCGGCCACATACGATCATAGGCTATGCCGTCGGGAATGCCATGAACATGGGCACGACGCTCGCTGCGTACGCCACGATCTGCCGCGAAATCGGACGCCCGTTTCTGTTTCCAGGCTCTGCAACTCAGTGGAACGCACTAACGGATATGACGGACGCTAGACTGTTGGCCAGACATCTGGAATGGGCGGCCACGACAGATGCTGCCCGCAATCAGGCTTTCAATGTTGTCAACGGGGACGTGTTCCGTTGGAAGTGGATGTGGGGGCGCTTGGCAGCTTGGTTCGGACTGCAGCCAGCAGCGTTTCCGAGCGAAAGCCTTCCGCTTGAGCGACAGATGAGCGACGCCCATCAGATTTGGTCCGACATCGCCCGGAAGCATCGTCTGGCAGAACCGGATCTCAACCGGCTCGCGTCTGCGTGGCACACCGATGGTGACCTCGGTCGGCCGATCGAGGTTGTCACCGACATGAGCAAGAGTCGTCGGCTGGGGTTCCTTGACTATCAGGCGACGGACGAAAGTTTCTTCGACCTGTTCACGACTCTGCGAGAGAAGCGGATCATACCGTGAGCGAGGCGGCTCGCTCGAGGCGTTCGAACCGAGCGCGACTTCGGCTTAGGGTCAAAAGCGTCGGTCTAGCGCTCCACTGCAAACTTCCGGTCTACCCCGCTGAACCGACATGGAGCGGCACCGCCTTAACGTAGCGATCGCCAGAAGCGTCGTTCGAACGTGAAAGCAAGGAGCGGCGCGCGCACCACCTACAACGGGGGTTGCTGCTTGGAGAAAATGCAATGCGTGTTGTCTTGGGATTATGCCTTGTGATCGCGTCGTGTGCTTCTGCGAACGCCGCCCCAAGGTCGCATCACAACTCGCGACAAGCGATGACGCGTCCTGGCCAGGCTGGTACCCCGAGCTATATCACTCCACGCGGCGTGCACATCTATCGCGACGATTCCGTTCCGGGAGGTCTCCGGACAGATCACGACGATCCTCCTGCCTTCGATGATCCATCCAAGTTTGGCGGCGGCTGATTGACGGAATCAGCGCGCGTCTGCTTTGGGTCAGACTGCGAAGAACTCAGGATGAGCAAATGCCGTCCGGATTACCCCTGAATGCGGACACCGCTCGGTGCAATTGGCATGTCGCGAAATTCACACCAGCAGACGATGCTTGCCAGCTAACTAGCAAGCTACGCGGGCTCATCTGTTGGGCTGCCTGCGTTCCCTATGAGCAACGACCTCGAAGAGCAGGACGAAGGGTCCGATTATCGCAAAGCCGACGGTCCCGGATATGAGGATCATCTGAACCACGGAGTATTACTTCGTTACTTCTCCAGCCTTGATCTTTCCCGAGGCTGGGAATTTTGGTGAGGCTCATAGCTCATCATCGTCGCCATCGTCATCCTGATCGTCTTCGTCCGAATCGACGGCCATCGCTTCGATGTACTCACGACGGACAGCCCCAGCTGTGCGGCCCGATGTCGGATCGGCCAGGAAAAACCACCATCCCCCGGTCTCCTTTCCATAGATGGCAATCGCGCTTCACTTGCGGTCTCAAAAGGCTGACCATCCACTTCCACGCGCGGGTCATTCCAAGTTGCGAGATATCTTTTTCTAAAGCGCCCATTCGCCTACCGTATTAACTGGGGCGGTACGCCCATGTTCGTGCCACGTTTTGAGCTGATGCTTGAAGCACGGCAGAAAAAAACAAAAGCGTCGGAGGAAACCGTCATGACAACGAAGTTGGCAAGTG
>NZ_JADPKY010000039.1 GCF_023074185.1 Bradyrhizobium sp. 132
AGCGCATCGCAATGCGCGCCGACAAGACCGACCAGAGCTTCACTTCAATGATCTATCTGGCCGCGGCCGCGATAAACTCCAGATGAATCCCAACAGACCCTAGTACGGCTTCGAACTTGTCAATATCCAATATTAATCATATCACTTTTACATCCACGACGCACAGCGTCTGCGTGATTGCCATTTGAGGGTTTCGGCCCGGCAAGCGCTTTTCGGTTACTCGGCTGCAACACGCCCGACCGAAACGACTCTCATCATGAAAACTCAAGTTGCGCCTGCCGTCACCGCAGAGCGCCTTAACGCAGCCCTCGACCTCGTCGCTGAGGTAATGGTGCTGCACGACCGGCCGGGCTTTGCGCCCTACGTGGAACGCCTGGAGCGGGAACTAGCGACCCTGCAGTCGAAGGATGATGTGATGGCGCGGGCTAGGCGTCGGCTTGGGCAGTATGTCACCAACGACAACATCAAGGCTGGCGAGGTGGCGGCGTGAGGAGCATTCGGGAGGACTCCGCCATCGTCGCTTCGGTCATGCCGGAGCTTTTTCAAACAGGTTTGAAAAAGGGTCGTGGCATGGCGCGGGCCTCGCTCGACTTGATTGCTGCCATGCGCGACATCGCCGAAGAGGTTCGCCCCGTCACCGGTCGCGGCATCGGCTACAAGCTGTTCACCCGTGGCCTTATCTCGTCAATGTCGACCAACGATATGCAGAAAGTGTATCGACTCCTGCGTGTCGCGCGAGAACAGGGCACAATTCCTTGGGACTGGATTGTCGATGAGACCCGAGAACTTGAGCGGGTTTCGGCATGGAGCAATCCGGAAGAGTACGCCACTACGGTATCGCGCTCCTACAGGCGAGACTTCTGGGACCAGCAGCCCTACAGAGTCGAGGTGTGGTCCGAGAAGGGCACGGTTCGCGGCGTCTTGAAGCCAGTTCTCCACCAATACGCCGTCGGCTTTCGCGTTCAGCATGGCTTCAGCAGCGCGACTGCCGTGCATGACGATGCCGACGACACCGACGGGCGCGAACTTATTATTCTCTATGTCGGAGACTTCGATCCGAGCGGCATGTACATGTCGGAGCAGGACCTGCCGCAACGCCTTCGAGAGTACGGAGGCGACCACATCAAGTTTAGACGCGTAGCCCTGACACCTAGCCAAGTACAGAGCTTGCCGTCGTTCTCGGCAGCCGACAAGAACAAGGACCCGCGCCATCGCTGGTTCACGCAGCATCACGGCAACAAATGTTGGGAACTTGATGCCATGGACCCTCGCGACCTGCGCGATTGTGTCGAGGGCGCTATCAGGGAGTTGATAGAGCCGGTTGCGTGGGCGCGCTGCGAAGTTGTCAACGCCGCGGAGTTGGAGTCTCTT
This sequence comes from Bradyrhizobium sp. 132, assembly GCF_023074185.1. Classification (GTDB taxonomy): domain Bacteria; phylum Pseudomonadota; class Alphaproteobacteria; order Rhizobiales; family Xanthobacteraceae; genus Bradyrhizobium. Next base: position 1,372 of record NZ_JADPKY010000039.1, read on the forward strand.
AAGACCATCCTTGTCGGGTGGAAGAGCGGCAGGCCGGCGTGACCCCTTTTTTGATTGAAAAAGGTCCGGTGACCGTCACCAGCCCGGCTCAGCGGTCGCCTAGACCACCGCGCGATCCGCTCTTATGCCCAGAGTACCGAGCCAACCTGGCGTTTCTGTTGCGCGAGCGTTTAGCGTCCGGCCCAAAAAGCCGCACTAGTCCATACCAACCAACCGGAGGCCAACATGGGCAATCGAGCAAAGCGTCGCGTGTGGATTCACCGCGTCATGTCGGACCCTCGTCTGACAGATATGCACCGACAACTCGCTTTGACAACGGCGGAGATGGACCGCAGAGGATTCATTTTGTGTGAGTTGGACGGCGAACTGCTTTTTGAGCCGAAACCCCAATATGCGGCCAGCCGCGCCTTGGGATAGTAGCGATGAAGATCCTCAACTTCAGGCCAGCGCCACATGACGCTGGCAACACGCTTGGCCATGTGGACGTCGAAATCGTCGACGGGCTGAAACTGTTCGGGCTTCGCGTAGCCCGGATGCGCGACCGCTCATTCCGCGTATTTGGCCCCAACACAGACCGAGGCGGACGTTCGATGTCCCTCGACCCGGCAATGGTCAACGCCATTGCTCGTGCGGCCCTGAACAAACTCGAACTGGACGAGCATTCGCAGTATGACCGAACCCCGAGCTAAAGCGCGCGCAAGCGCAGTGCCGTATCCGTATTGGACAGACGGCATCAACGACCCCAAAGACACCAGTCGATTGGTGAAGCGGTCGAAACTTTCTGACCTCATGAATTACGACCCGCGCGCCTCGTACCGCCACAAGCGATTGTGGGAGTTTCATCTTGGCTGGGCGCATAGGCATTACAACTGGACGAGCCTCGCGAGCGTACGGCGCACTCAGACCGAGATGTTGGCGCGCAGTCCGACTGGTAAGGCTATTTCAATCCAGAACATCGCCAGCGGGAATCGCGACCTCACCGAGTGGCAATACCTATTCGAGGATGAGAAGGGAAAGGGTCGGCGCGGGAGCCGATACAGCATTAATTGGCAGCTCTTGGAACTGGCCTCCATGGGGCAATTCCCAGTTAGTGTTCACCCTATAGGTGACGCTACTAGCGTTCACCCCGTAGGTGACACCGCTGTTCACCCTGTAGGTGACGCTAAATCGGCTAGTGTTCACCCTGCGAGTGACAAAGACCCTACTACTCAGACCCGTCTACAGGACGGGGCTACGAGTAGTAGTAATTATTCTGCTGCGCCGGCTACGCCGCCCCACGCCGCGGGGCTGGCGCCCGCGTCGGGGGAAGCGCCGCAGGGAAGAGCGAGCGATACAGTTCCAGGCGCCCAAGCCGAGGTTACCCCAGCCGGTGGGTTTGAAGAGTTCTGGAACGCCTACGCCCACAAGCAGCAGCGCGCCAAGGCCAAGGCGGCTTGGGCCAAGCTAGATCCATCACCGGAGCTTGCCAGCGCGATCATTGCCGAGGCTATCCGGTGGGCAGCACACTACGCTGAGCACGCCATTGAACCGCGCTGGCGCGTCATGCCTCATAACTGGCTGGTCGGGGAGAATTGGCTGCAGGATCTCCCAATCGTTCACAAGGATGCGAAGTCGGCAGCGATTGTTAATGTGCGCGGTAGGGCCAAACCCACTAGCACGATGGAGCCCAAGCCCGCCAAACCCGCCAAGCCTGCCATCCGTACCACCGCTCGCATCACATCTGCGGACGTTGTGAAGGCGGGAAGCACGACCAAGTTGCGCATTACCGCAAGGGACGGCGACGGCTTCGAGCATGAGCGTATCCTGTTGTTGGAGGACGACGACGCAGAGTCGCAATTCGAGGGTCAGCGCCAATTCGCCAGGCTTGTGCATGCGGCCGGCCTTGAGCAAATCGATGACAGCGCGGATCTGTTGGGCCGTACCGTCATCCTAACCGGGAACAACGACGCATTCGTAGAACCGACAACCCGGCCTGACGACGAGCCGCCGCTGCCAACCAAGCCCGAGCCGGTGAGGTACGCAAACCCGACGCCGCAAACCATCAGCGAGCCCCGTGAGCCACCCGAATGGGAGAGCAGGAAGCCACGGGAGTTGACACCTGCTGAGGAAGCAGAGCGCGCAGACTATGACGCTTGGTACGAAGACAGCCTTAGGGACAATGCAGCATGACCGGGTAGGGGTATCTCGGAAGCGTCGAGCCATAGCCTAGGGACCGACGCCCCCAAGTCCCTTGTTTGTATGCAAAATGAGAACCCAAACATGGTCCGGGAGGGGCCGACTCAATCTCTCTCACCATGGGCCTTAACTTCCGGCCGCATAATCGCGCGCGTTATGCCGCAAGTATTCAGGTTATTTTCCAGGCCGCGTAGACGGCCAACAGCAGCACGCCACGGACACAATGACATCCGCAAACGATAACGGCCCCATTCAGGCCGACGACTTCACCGACCCTTGGCGTCCGCCGTGCTGGTTGGAAAAACACCATGCCTGACCTCCCCATCGTCCAGGTATGCAGCTGCGCGCGAAGCCGCTGAATCGTTCCCGGCGGACGCAGGAACGGGCAGTTGCTCTCATGAATTGAACGATCCGCGTGGGGCCGCATGGTGCTGCAATCGCATCCAAACGGCTCAAGCAGCCGAGGGTGCTTCGGAGGACACTTGATGCCATTCCCCAGTGACGAGCAGATCAAGCGGAGAGCGCACGAGCTCTGGGACGAGGCGGGCCGGCCGGAAGGCCGCGAGCTCGAGTTCTGGCATCGGGCTGAACGCGAGCTGCAGGGTACGTCGGAGCGGGGCGACGCTGCGAAGGGTACGCCCGACGCCATTTAGTCTCCAGCAGAAGCACGCTGGCTCCTGGCAGAGGAGCTGACGGTCTCGATTTCGCCCCGGCTCGATCTCGCTTGAGGCTTCGCCAATCTCCCGCATGCATTCGCGTAGAGCATGTGCGTCGATCGTCAGCATCGGCAGCCATCACCTTTGACCATCCGCGCGAGCGCTCGCCGTCAATCACAGCGCGGCTAAACCACGGTAGTTGGCGCCCGTCCTCCAGCACAAATCGCCGATAAGAGCCTTATTCCGAATAGTAGCGGCGAAGGCGACCTGTACCTCGGTTCGACCGACCGATCATGCCGGCTACCCCCAAACCGGAAGCCGCGAGCAGCGATTGCCGTGTCCTGGCTCAGTGAGCATGGATCCCGGTCCTCGTCGAATTCCTCGGTCTTGTGCGAAAGCATTAACCTATGTGCGCGCTGACCAACGCGCCCCGTCCTAGCGTCCGCCTGCAACCAAGGAGTGCCGATGAAAAAAAGACGACGTTTCAAGCAGACCACCACGCTTCAAGAGCGCATCGCAGAATTCACCGACAGCGTTAGAAGACAGGCTGACGCTACCGTGGATCGTGCCCAAAAGGAGGCCCTGTTAAAGAAGGTTCATGCGGCCGAGACGGCCGCGGCGCTGGATCAGCAACTTTCCGCGAGTTGATCCGCTCTCCTGCAATCCCGCATCGAAGCAGGCGCGCACGGCACGCTTGCGTGCGCCTACAAAGCAGACACGCTCTCAACTGTGCTGGTTTCTGTTTCGCGCAACCGGGCCGAGCACAACGACCAAGGCGTCCCGATGGTGAGAAGTATCTATGCTGCGCTGCCCGCTTTTCTGCCGCGGACATTAGAACATGTCCCCAGGCACCGCTTCGGCCTGTGCCAGCCGTCGCCCGCAGGCTCGGTGCTGTAATGATGGGCCACCCTGAAGCGCTATGGGGCAAATGTGCCGATCGGAGCGAATGATGAATAGGGCGTATATTGCCGAGCCAATCCTGAGACGGTTGCGCGTCAGCACTGAGATTGATGCCGACGACGAGCGCGCTATCACCGGTCTTCCGATTACAGTAAAACAAATGACGGACGGAGATCCGGTCGTTGCTGTCGGAGACCGGCCATCGGCATGCTGTCTCGTGATCGACGGCTTTATTTTGCGGTCGAAGATCGTCGGTGGCGGCCATCGTCAGATTGTCGCCTTTCACCAGCCCGGCGACATTCCCGATCTGCAGAGCTTGTTTCTCCATGTCATGGATCATGACGTGAGCGCGCTCGGAAATTGCGTGCTCGGATTCATCCCGCATGGCGCGTTGCGCGAGCTGATCAGAAATCGGCCCAATGTCGCCCAGGCACTTTGGCGTGACACTTTGACCGAGGCCTCGATATTTCGCGAGTGGATATGCAATGTCGGCCAGCGCGATGCAACCAGCCGTGTGGCGCACATCGTGCTCGAGCTTTACACCAGGATGAGGGCAATCGGACGCGCGGATGATATGTCGTTCAATTTTCCGGCGACCCAAGCGCTGCTCGCCGATGCAATCGGAACGAGCGTGGTTCACATGAACAGAGTGGTTCAGGAGTTGCGGAGTCGGGGACTCTTGCAGTTCGAGAGGGGAAGGATATCGATCCTTGATGAGGTTGGACTGAGGCAGCTAACCGAATTTGATCCCCTTTATCTCCACCTGAACCCATCCCTCTGAAAGGGGTCCCCTGAGCCATGCGGTTCTACTTTGATATAAAGGACGACTTTTTCGCTGCGGCTGACGATGAAGGGGCGGACCATCCCGACGCTCGAGCCGCGGAGAAAGAGGCGATCGCAACTGCAGCCTCCGTCGCCAGGGACGTTTTCACATCGGGCGGATCGCACGTGATCGTCACCTTGAGAAATGATGAGCAGTCAGTTCTGGAACTGGCCATCACGCTCGCACGCAAGCCCTTGAATGGTCACTCCTGAAATTGCTTGGCGCAGGTAATGGCCGCTCCAATAGGCGGAGAGATCAGCACCAGCGCCTTGGGTCGGGCCTCATCATTTGCTGCAGGCGAATAGCGTTGATGCAGCGCCACAAAGTGAAAACCCCGCTTGGGGGAGCGGGGCTTTCTGGTGGGGGTGAAGCTTAGGGAGGCTTCGGCTATATGACGCGCCATCGCGGAAAAGGTTCAAAGCCCTAAAAAGCGAACCACGCCAATACCGCAATGATGGGGATGATCGCCACGCCCAAGAGCACCAAGGGTGCAGGTTCATTGCCCGTCCGGTCGCTCAATGCTGATCTCCTTAAAGATGAAGGTCCCGCAGCAGCGTCGACGCCACGCGGCTTTCTGGCGGCAGGCGATGCCGACAGCTCAGAGCGGCAATTCCGACCGGGTTGAAGTTGTTCCTCATCGGTCTTGGGGCGCGGCCCAGACGCCGCTGCCTGGAGAGCCTCAGTATGGCGGCCAGCCCATCGGCGCGCTGGGGTCCGCGCTGTTGAGCTGCTCTAGGTATTCCCCGGCGGCCTTGAGAAGAGTCTCGCGAAGCTCGTCGTCCGCCGTCTGGGCGGCGAGGGCTTCGGCCCGATCGGCGTGGTGCTGGAGAGATTCTTTCGTCATACGCCCTTCTTCTTTTTCTTCTTCAGAACTTTGGCCTGCGCTCTAAATCCTGAGGCCAGGGCCTTCATCTGCCGAGAAACGAATTCGTCGGCCGTCTCCTGAGCGGCCTTCTCGGCTACACGAGCTTGCTGTTTGAATGTTTTCGCCGGTTTCATGGCCGACAACTTTCGCCAAAAAGTCAGGTTCCTCAAGAATCCGGCTTGAGTCTTCGTTCCCTTTTTCGGTTGATCCCCATGCGCTCCGTCAGGGCAAAATTCGTCCGGTCGACGAAGGAAAAGCTCTCGTCCGCGAAGCGCGCCCCTATCTCCGAAGCCGCATCCAGATCGGCGCGGGTGATGGGGTTCGCTCCGAGCTCCGCTGTCGCGCAGCCGCTCCCAGAAGACTTCCGCCACGCCGCGGTCAAATTGGGCTTTTAAAAGCTGGCACGTCTCGACCAGCACCAAGTCCGTCGTGAGGCGTTGGTCGATGCTCTGAAGGATCGACTTGGCGCGCTCATTCTGAGCATCCCGCTTGGCGGCCGCAGCGGACCAGACGGAGCTGTCAACGAACGCACTCATGCGCGTCACTCCTGAATCGGGTACTGCCAAATGTCGCGCTTTGGCTCGTTGTCCTCAAGCCATTTTTGCGCGCGCTCTTTCGAGGCAAAGAGCTTGATCCAATCGGGCTCACCGATGGCTCTGGACGCCGGATCGGGCAAGCAGAACCACACCGATCCCTCGACTGGTCCGCCTTCCACTTGGTATTCCCAGGCCACGCCTTCGAGGTCGTTGTCCTGGAGCCAGGCGTCGGCGGCACCGCCAGATGCAAACACCTTTACCCAGCCGGGATCGCCGATCGTGCGCGACTCGCCCTTCTGGTAGTCATCAAGGTAGAGCCATACGGCTCTGCCCTCGCGGCGAACTTCATCATGGCTGCGTACTACCTCGTTGACCCTCTGCCGGTCCGATCGATCGGTTTCAGGCAGCGACGTCACCGCCGCGTAGAGTTCGGCGGGAATGCTGCGCCTGTCGCCCAGAGACTTGTAGCGCCATTCCATCCACTGATCGAATGCATCCGACATATCGCTCACCTCCTCGACTTCGCGCGGAATGGACTGTCCATGGTGAAGGCATCCGGCGCGATCCCGCTCTCGATGCGCTTCCAGGTCACGGGTGCGGCAATCGGAAATCCCTCTCGGGCTCGCGGGGAATAGGTGCCGATCGCGGTGGTGCCGCGGCCATTGCGCAGATAGTCGAGGAAGATGCGATCGCGACGCTTCGCCTGGGCAGAAAGGAGGTAGCGGTCTGGAAAGCGCGCTGCGAGGTCGGAGACCAGTTGATGCGCGACCCGATGCGCCTTGTCGTGCAGCACCGGCTGATCCAGTGGCGCCATCAGATGAATTCCTTTGCCGCCGGTGAGCTTGGGCCAGGTCTCAAAGCCCTCGCGCTTCATCAGCGTGCGCAAATCGAGCGCGGTCTCCACGACGGCATTCCAGTCGACGCCCTCGCCGGGATCGAGGTCGATCACGATGCGGTCGGCATGTTCGAAGTCCTCGGCGGTCGCATTCCACGGGTGCAGCTCGACAGCCCCGATCTCGACGAGGCCAAGGAAACCATCCAGGCTATCGACCCACAGGCGCGTTCCCTGGCCGCCCTCGCGCTTCTGAATACGGAGCTGGTGCACGGCGGCCGGAATGTCCTTCGGCAGCGGCCCCTTGTGATAGAAGGTCGTGCCGTGCACGTGACGCACCAACTTCAGCGGACGGTGCCCGAGGTGCGGCAGCGCCTTCTTCCAGACCCGGGTCCAATAGTCGGCGAGGTCTTCTTTGGACGGAGCAACGGCTTCGGGCAGAAGCTGCAGGATGTTCTCTCGGGGGACGCCCAGCTTCGGCCGGCCGGCGACGGACGGCACCAGCCGCGGCGCCTTGACCTTGCGCACCGCGAGATCGTCTCGAAACCCCTTGAACACAGCTTCGCGCAGCAGGCCATCATCGGTCAGCGCGCCATATTCGACCTCGATCTCAAGGGTCGGCTCGACCCAGGTCGCCTTCGGCTTTTTGACGGCCGCATCGAGGGGAGAAGTGTTGCGGATCAACGGATCAAGCCGCTCGCGTAATTCGCGCGCGGTCGTCTCGGTGTAACCGGTACGCACCTTGCCGGCGTAGAGCAGCTTGCCATTCTGGCGTCGGCCGACGTAGAGCGAGGCGACCTTGCGCGGGCGCGCCCCAAGCTTCTCCACGAAGGCGACGATCGGAAAGGTCTCGCTCTTCTTGCACTTGAGCTTGGCCCAGCTCTCCTGCCGCCCGGACCGGTAAGGTTGGCCTAGCCGCTTGGCGACGATACCTTCCAGCCCCAGCTTGCACCCCTTGTCGAAGATCACGTTGCCGTCGGCCGCAAGCGCCTCGACGTAAATGAAGGTTTCCGGTGCGTCCTTCAGAAGCCGCTGCAGCAGGCGCTTGCGATCCTCATACGCGACGCCACGCAGGTCATAGCCGTCAAGGTACAGGAGATCGAACGCGTGGTAGCGCACACGCTCGCTGCGCTTGCGGCCGAGCTCCCGCCTGAGCTGCTGGAAGTCCGGCAGGCCGCCACTGCCGTACACCACGGCTTCGCCGTCGATGATTGCGCTGTTTGCCTTGAGCAGATCGGCGCTCGCTGCAATCGAGGAGAATTGTTCCGTCCAGTCCAGGCCTGTGCGTGAATAGACTCTGGCGTCCCCATCTCGCAGATGCAGCTGGGCGCGATAGCCGTCGGCCTTGATCTCGTAGACCCAGTCTTCGCCGCGCGGCGGCTTCTCGCGCAGCGTGGGATCACACGGCTCGATGTAACCAGGAATAGCAGCTTTGACGGCGCCGTGGACACGCGATACTCCCGACCGAGACTGACGCAACGCCACAGCACACATGGCGATTCAACGTCGTCACGCTGATTCGTTCCGTGTCTCGTCTCTGGATCGCCCGGAACGTGGGTCGCCTCCGAGCGTTGGCGAGCGGTGGTATAGGGGGAGGAGCGAGTGCGATGATAGAAACGGAGGCCCTACTCGAGAAATGTCCCCGATGCGGCGCATGGCCCATGGCAGCGAACATCCCAAAGTCGGCTTCCGTGCAACGCGAAATCCAGTTCAGGTGTCCGAGGTGCCGGGCGGAAGAGGTCGGCTGGCTCCGTCGTCCGCAGTCCCCGCTGCGCGCTGCCTGACACCACGCGATCCAAGAGCCTGGAGGAACTGTCGCGGTCGCGTTCTCCAAGGGCGGCAGATGCTCGCCGAGATTCTCAAGATGGCTTGATGCTAATGATCCCGTCGAGGAAGGCGAGTAGCTCGCGTGTTTTCAATCGGCAGCAGCAGGCGTCTTGGAACGTAGTTGACCTTCTCCGCTTTTCTCTGTGATCGCCGGAGGAATGCGATGAAAGCAACGTGGGCAGCTCTTGTATTGACACTTGCCGCCTCGACGTTGGCGGCCTCGGCCCAGCCCGTTAGATGGACCAGATACAACATCCCCGAGAGCGGCACCTCCGTGGACTTTCCGTCCTCGATCTTCACCGAGGCAGCGGGTCGACCCGACGGTTACGGTCAACGGTTCCGCACCGCCGACGGACGCGCAGACCTCACGATCCAGGCCGCGCCCAACGTCCAGAACGATTCTCCCGCTGCTTTTCTGGCAAAGAAGCATCCGCCTCCACGCATTCAGTACAAGCGAGTGACACCACGGTTCTTTGCGGTCTCCAGCTACAAGGGCGACAAGGTTTGGTACAACCGCTGCAACTTCTCCGGGCGGCTGGTCCATTGCGTCCTGATCAACTATCCCGCGGACGAAGAGCGCGACTGGGACAAGATCGTCACTCGCATCAGCCTGTCGCTCAGCGGCAAGTAGCGCTCCATAGGCTCAAGCGAGGTAAAATCGGCCCTGAAGCACGGCTGAGAGCGAGGACTCCGCGCCGCTGCGCTTTCATGGCCGACCACCGCAAATTGAGCTTCGTCGTTAGATCGGCGTTAACGGCGTCTGCGGAGCGGAGCGTGCCTTAACCTGCCGTGAAGGTGAGGGGACGGATGCTGGCCGCTTTACGGCGGCAAAGCCATGGCCAAAGTCATCATTACGCACCAGGACGCGCTGCGCCACACGATGGGGCGCTCCGCCGTGAGCGTCGGCCTGACCGTGGTCTTGACGTTGTCCCTGTGCCTCCTGCAGTTCGGGTCCGATCCGGATGCGTTGGTGCGCGTCGGCTTCGTGACAAAATCGTCCATCCTGATCAGCATGATGATTTCCGGGCTGCTGACGGCGGCCCTGAGCTACCGGTCCGCGCTGACCATGCGCGAGCTGGCGCTGACGCGCGCCGAACTGCAGCGCATCTCTGGCACCGATCAGCTGACCGGACTGCTCAACCGACGGGGCTTCGACCAGGCTGCCGAATCGGCCTTGACCAAGGCGCGCGATGCGAACCTGGCAACCACTGTGCTGATGTGCGACATCGACCGCTTCAAGGCGATCAACGACCAGTTCGGGCATGAGTTCGGCGACAAAGTGCTCGTCGCGGTCGCGCAGGTGTTGTGCTCCTTCGCCGAGCGAAGGCAGATGCTGGTGGCAAGGCATGGCGGCGAGGAATTTGCCGTTGTGATGACCGGGCTGTCCAAGGAGCGCGCTGCCCAGTACGCCGAAGATCTGCGGCGGGCCTGCGCCGCACATGCAGTCGTCGCCGAAGGTGCCTCGACCAACGTGACGATCAGCATCGGGCTCGCCCAATCCCATGGCGAAATGGATCTGAGCAAGGTCATGCGCATGGCCGATCAGGCGCTCTATGCCGCCAAGCACCAAGGCCGCAATCGCGTAGTCCGGGCGGACGTCCTGGCGGATTCGATCGCCGCGTAACCCAACGGGGTGCCGGACCGAAAGGGTCTTGGTTCAGGCGCATCACGGCCGCCCTCCATACGCTTCGATCTTAAAATGCTCTATCGGCGACGCCTGGCGTCGAGTGCGAGCGCAAGTGCGTACTCCAAACACATCCAAACGGAAACGCGTCTATTTTGAAAAACCGAAATATCTCTTGCGCCGTCGGGCAAAACAGTGGTTGATAGGGTGCTGGTAATCGACATGGGAGCCAGCGTCGTGGCTGACGAAACCTCTTCGGAGCTATCCAAGATAGCTAAACTCAATGGAGACTTCAGGAGGAATTATGGAACGTTGCTCGGAGCCTTCCTGTATCTGCGCTCGATCAATGCCGCACGCGGACGTTCTTGGTTCTGGGCCAGCTTGATTTCGCTCGCTTGTTCAGCGGCGATGGCTTGGCTTGGGAGGCACGGCCTGCCTTGGCTGGTCGGCGGATAGTCGCTACAATGAGCAGCGCTCGGTGTCAGCCGGCCTCGGGAGAGCAATCCGGGCAGGTGTCTCCGATTGACTCCAGCACGTCCCAAATCTCGGCCACGGCTTGATCCGGAGACAGTCCGGCCGCCGGATCCTGGCTTGCGATTTCTAAGGCTTTGTCGCGCGCGTGCGGGTCGGCACGTTCCTGCATCCAGCCGTGCTCCTCGCACTCACGGATGGCGCCAGCATCTTGCAACACCGAGATCGCCCACCCACGCACGGTCCGGATCATTGGCCGTCTTTGCCGTGTCATCAGCATAAGAGATGGCTCCTGCCCGGACGAATCCCTCCGTCCCCCGGTCGTTCCGCGCGGTTAGCACGGGACAGGGATTTCGAATCGTTGGGGCTCGGCCTTGCCCCGTGTTCCGCAGGCCTGTGCAGAACTACGTCGTGGTCGCTGGGTCTTCCTTCTCGCCGGTCGCGACGATTTTGAGAGCGCCGTCCGGAAGCGGTCGCTGCAGCGCCTTGGCCTCATCCCAGGGTGCGCGCATCCAGACGTCGTACTCCTCGGCGGTCGTCAGGATTACGGGCATGGCTTTCGGATGAACGCGGCCGACCTCTGCATTCGGCTCGCAGGTGAGGAAGCCGAATACGTCGGCGGTGATTTCGCCCTCCTTCGCCTTGCGGACGCTGGTCCAGGTGGTCCAGAGGCCAGCGAAGGCGAGCAGCGGCCGGTTCTCGTCGGGCGAGAACCACACGGGCACCTTCTTGCCTCCGATGGTGTCGTATTCGGAAAAGCTGGTGAAGGGCACCAGACAGCGGTTCTCTGGAGCGAGCCAGCGCTTCCAGTGCGAGCTGTTGACGTTGCGAATGTTCGTGGTGCCGCTGTCCGGCTCCATCCGGAGGAGCTCCTTGAAGTCGACCGGCTTTCCTTTCGCCTCGAGCTTTTCGGCCCGCTTCTTCGTGGCGTCCATCAGCGCCTTCGAAGAGGACGGCATGCCCCAGCGCGCCATGCCGATTTCCCGTCCCGGCTCGCCGTTGCGGACAATCGGGGCGGGGTAATCCGGAAAGATGCCGGGCATCGACGGCAGATTGCCGACGCGGCTGTCAAGCGCTCCGAACAGCCGCCGGATCGCGTCGACATTCTTCGTCATGGAGTAGAGGTTGCACATGGCGTCAGGTCTCCGGTGCGGCCTGGCGGGGGCGCTGCGCCAACTGTAGCAGCGTCGCTGCAGGCCGGCGATTGGCGTGGGCGCACTTGCTACAACAGAGCCTGCTCGCCAGGTCGTGCACAAAGGTGGTCTGCGGATGGCGCAAGGTGGCCAGGTCGACCTCGCGCTTGGTCCTGCAGCGCGAGCACTCGATCTCGAGCCACGAGTAGCCGCCGTTGATGCCCTGGTCGACGGTCGGCGACGGATCGATCGGCCCGCCGTCGGCCCACATCTTCTCGTTCCAGGATTCGCACAAGAGCTTGTCGGCCGTCCGGATCAGGGCCTCGCCTTTGGCCCTGGCGTCAGCCGACTGCGAGGCGAGGATCGAGGTCACCGCACGGGCCCGCCCGAGCTCCTTGGCGAGAGCCTTGCGGTCTACGCCGGAGAGGGGCGTGGGGTGGTGCTTGGGAGCCATGGGCCGCGTCGGGCCTAGGTCGGGTCGTAGGACGGCCAACAGCCGTCTTCCTCATGGCGACCGGTTCGCTGTGTGCAGGTTTTGTCGAGCAGCCGCTGACCGACATCCCGCCAGACCGCATCGGGACCATAGAGCCGGGTGGCATCCGCCTTCTGAATCTCGACCGTCCTGGCGCAGCGCCGGCAGCCCACCCTGAGCAAGTGCCGGGGAATTTGGCTCAGCCGCAGCAGGCGACCGGAAGCGCCGATCCCTTGGCTGGCCGCATCTACCCGAGGATCCTCGAGAAGCGCCCACCAGTATTCCGACGGCAGGTCGTCCTCGGGAGCCAGTCCGTGGGGGGCAGGGGCGTTCCCGCCGACTAGGCGGGCCATCTTTTCCATCTGCTTGGGTGTCGGCATGCGCCAGCTCGCGGGGCGGTCAGTCATGCCCACATTAGAACATATCAAGAACGTTAGAGTCGAGTCCCGCTCTCCATAAATCACGATTCCGACGACCGGTGATGTCGGAACCATGATCGGCCGATCGTCTTGAATCCACCCGCCGCCCTGTTTCGGAGTACCGCGTTGATGGCCCCTCGCGCCAACTGGAAAGGCTTCCTGCGACTTTCGCTCGTCACCTGCCCGGTGGCGCTCTATCCGGCCACGTCGGAGAGCGAGAAGATCTCGTTCAACCAGCTGAACCGCCAGACTGGCCACCGTATCAAGTACCTGAAGGTTGATGCCGATACCGGCGACGAGGTGCCCAACGAGGACATCGTCAAGGGCTACCAGCTCGAGAAGGATCAGTTCATCGAGGTCTCCAAGGAAGAGCTGGAGGAGATCGCGCTGGAGTCCACAAGGACCATCGAGATCGACGAGTTCGTCGACAAGTCCGACATCGATCCTCGCTATCTGATCCGGCCCTACTACATCAGACCGGACGGCAAGGTCGGCCACGATGCCTTCGCGGTGATCCGCGAGACCATCAGGGAGATGGACAAGGTCGCGATAGGGCGCGTGGTGCTGACCAACCGCGAGCACATCATCGCGCTCGAGCCGATGGATAAGGGACTCGTCGGCACTCTGCTGCGATATCCGTACGAGGTGCGCAGCGAGCACGAGTATTTCGACGAGATACAGGACGTGAAGGTCACAAAGGACATGCTCGATCTCGCCAGGCACATCGTGAACCAGAAGGCCGGCAACTTCGAGCCGGAAAAGTTCGAGGACCATTATGAGACCGCGCTAATCGAGCTCATCAACCAGAAGCGGGCCGGAAAGCCGATCACGCCGAAAGAAAAGCCGGCAGCGACCAACGTGGTCAACCTGATGGAGGCGCTTCGCCGATCAGTAGGCAAGGAGGCCGCGCTGGCGAAGGCAGACGAGCCTGCCAAGAAGCCACGCAAGGCGGCGGCCGGACAGAAGGAGATGCTGATGTCGATTGCCGGCAAGGCGCCGGCGAAGGAAACATCGGCAAAGAAGCGGTCGGCAAAGCCGCAACGGAAGTCGGCCTGAAGCCAGAGTAGGAGAACCCTATGGACATGAACGAAGCCTCGGCAATGACTGAAGCCTCCGGGCTCGTGAACGACGGTGAGGGTGCCGAGACGTCTGGAGTGCGCAAGCAGCCGCTTCGGTCGTCTTCGGAGGAGTCTACGATGCGCTGGGCAGATAATGTGCGCGAGATCACGATGAAGGCACCTTTGCAGTCGCTTTTCGTTGCGTTCCTGCTCGGTATCTGGGTCGCGCGCCGGCGATAGGAAGCTTCGAAGCTCGCACGCGCTTCACGAGATGCCGCAAGGGCGCGCTCCTCGGGATTGTCGAGGTCATGAGCCGATTGTGGCGGCCTGACACTAAATGGTCGCCAGCTCAGCGGCCGTCTTCGGGCAGGCATTCGGGGCAAGTGTCGCCGATCCCGTCCAGGACCTCCGCTACTGCGACGGCAGCCGCATCCGGCGAGACCCCGATCGGAGGGTTCTGCCGAGCAACCTTGAAAGCGCGATCGCGGGCGTGAGGATCGGCACGATCTTGCATCCAACCGTGCTCTTCGCATTCCCGGATTGCACCAGCTTCCAACAACACCGACCGAGCCCAACCTTCGACCGTGCAATAAGCGGAGCCTCGCTCCCGGAACATCAACATCGCGAACTCCATTAACGCGGAAGGAATTGCCATCCAACCCCGTCGTTCCGACGCATAACACAGAGCTGGGATTCGCAAATCGCAGGCTTGACCTTGTCCACCTGTTCCAGTGATGGGTGTGGACAGCTATCGTTCAGATTTTCATGAGTTGCCGCGGGAGAACTAGCATTACATTGATCTGGCGATCGAGGATCTTCGAGGCGATGATCGAGATATGTAGCGCGAACTCGTCCTCCATCTCTGCCGCGGCATCCTCGTCTCGTGCGTAGACGTAGAGGATATCGCCGTCCACTTCGTCAAACCGAACGGCACGGAAGAGCCGGTCAAGCTTATCTGCGCCGACGATTAGCGCCATTCGTGCGGCTATATGCTTGGTCTTGCACTGCAGTCACAATCATCGCAGTGGGGCCTAATTACCTCGGCCGTAATCGACTGCGAGGACCTTGTAGTCCCCAGCGCCGTCCGCGTGAACACGATCTCCGGTCGAGCGAGCTTGCGAGTAGTATTCTCACATTGCTCACCTTACATTGCAACGTTGCGAAGTTAGACGTGCAGCCGAAGCCAGACGTCTTTACTGGACAGCGTTCCGGTCGGCGTCACAATTTCCATGTCGACGACGCGAAACGAGCCATGATTTTCGTAAACGTAGTGAAGGTGCCAGACCGGGCCGAGTTCCGGCGAAATGGCAAAGTCGTCCAACGCGCTTGTGATGTTGTGAACGGCATCGCGTCTGCCGATCGGTGCGGAGAACATCGCGTCTATCAGCGCGGCCAGGCTCATGCCGCCGACCAGCATGGCTCGTGCAGCTTCGTCGCCGTGAGTAAGCCGGAGGGCGGTCACGATGACCGCAATAGCGTCGGGGTTCTTCAGAGCCACGGCACGTTCTCGGACCCAAAAACCGGACCGTTAATGTAAGGGCCCGGGGCGGCGGTGCGTATTTTGGCAGGCGATGGACGACTGCTACAACACCTCAGCACGAACCTGAGCCACGCCACGATCCGTAATCCCCAAGGTGCGCGCGGCGGCGAGCGAGAGGTCGAGGACGCGGCCACGAACCCATGGTCCGCGGTCGGTGATCCGAACCACCACCGAATTATTCGTCTCAAGATCAAGGACTCGGACTCTCGTGCCGAACGGCAGACGGCGGTGCGCCGCGGTTAGTTGATTCCGATCAAACGATGAACCGCTCGCTGTCTTGCCTTTGGAATACGAATAGTAGGAGGCTTTTCCGGAAAAGACCCGGTTGAGAGATTGAGTGCCTAAACGGTCTTGCAAGCGCTCTTGTCTGTTCGGAGGTTGCGCTTGCGGCTCATCCGTCTTTATCTGATCGAGTCCTTCAGGAGCGGGCTCCGCGTGAGCCTTTGGTATGATGGACCACCGCTCATTGAAATCCTCTGCTGCAGCGGTGTTCGCATTCAATCCAATCCACGCAGGGACTGTCGCAATCGCAACCATTCTGAGGAGAAGACGCATCGTTCGGCCTCATCAAACAATGGAAGCACAAGTCAACAATGCAACCCATCAGCCAGCGTTCCTGAACATGCATTCGCGTCTCGCAAATAGGTGATTGCATACCGACGTTGCGAGGATGTGCGTAGGAGCACCGCAGCAAGTCAATTATCTCGCTGCAATGCATCACCCCATTTAGCGCAAACCGGCCGGGGCCAGGGGCGGCCAGTCTTCCCAGCGCGCTCCACATACGACCGGCCCATGGGAAACCTTGCGTATCCCCAAATGAGAAATTTCAACCCGCCTACTGACGAACGGGCAGAGGTTGTTGGTGGCCGTACGCCCGCCGACGCGAATGGCCCGGCGAGCGGTGCTACGCGCTGGTCTTAGTGGACGAGCAGCGGCCCGAGCTTGAGGGCAACCGCCAACGCCGAACACGACGACCATGCCGAGGCAGGTGCCGAACGCGCTATCGGGCAGCTTGATTGGAGGCAGAGGGGGTTATTCGAGGTACTTAGGAGGCTGCGGTTGGAGCTCGCTAAAGGACGCCGCATTCTTCTGCTCGGCGATTTCGAAGACCGGCGAAGCGTTGGCAATTGACCACAATACCTTCCCAAGACCTGCGATTTACTTGCTCGGCTTCCTCAGTCCGGTCAGCCGCCTCTTCCGTCAATGCCTCTCGCTCTGTACGCTTGTCTGCCGCAGACTTGCTCCTTTGAGCCCGCACGGGTTCGTGCCGGCAACACAGGGGCGGCGGTCGCAACTAAGTCCTATTCAAGGTGTTTGATGGAGTTACGTTCACCTAGGAGCCGTGATGGAACCAACAGAATCTGCCCGCACGCACCGTCAGGTGTTGCCTTGGCTCGTGGTCGCGCTGATTGTTGTGTTGGCTGGAGGCATGTTCGTTTGGATGAGCAACAGAATTGATGCTCTGCAGGCAGCGACTGCTATTCGTCAAGATTCTGGCGTCGAACAAACAAGGAGGGCGGTAGCAGCTCTTGAGCAAACGGTGAAAGACATTCAGTCAAGCCAGCAAAGCCTTGTGGACCGGATAGCGGAGGTCCAGCGCAAAATTGCCTCGGAAGGCAGTAATCGCAAGCTAATGTCAGATCAACTAGGCGCACTCGGCGCACGCGTTGATGGGCTGGCATCCGCGAATGCGGAGAGCGGTTCGAGTGCCCGTCAGAACTCACGCACAAAGCGATAGATGTTCGCGCTTAATTCAGTGCCGGAAACTTCTTTCCGAAAGTAGGAAAAACCTTCCGCGCATCTTCAACAGAGAGAACGAAACAACAGAGAGAACGAAGCCGCGACGCGTCAACTTTGGTGACCAATTCAATTTACCTGCCCTTGAGAGTGGTCCTCTCAACGCGATTTGGCATTCGCCTCCGATTCGACGGCCGGTTGATCAGTACTGCGGGTTCTCGCACCTTCTTCGGCCGCTTGCGGTTTCTTTGGAACGCCCATTCGATCAATCCCGCCAGTCCGAGGACAGCTCCTGCGACGATCAAGCAGTGGGGATATTTAATCCTGGAAAGCATCGCTGTTTCCGTTAGTGCCCAGCGCTCTCCTTCGTGCCGCACCGGCTGGGTACGCAACCGTTCTTGAGTGCGATGGTCTCGGCGACCGCTTGTTTTTTGGTCGGAACGTGCGTCGCCCCCAACGAAAGCACTCCAGCAATGCAGAGGGCCGTCAAAGCGGCGCCCGCAGCGCTTACCGCACCTCGCAATAGCAACTGCCCCACCGCTCCCAGCATGGCATCGGCATAACCGGAAATGCTTAACGAATGCCGCGCGCGATCAACAGCGCCCAGAAACGCGCGTCGCATCGGGCGGCATCCTATTAGATCGAAGTTCAGTGGAAAGCGCGCGCTGTGGATGACTTAGCAGGTGCCCGCCTATTGCGTGCTGAGCGACACGCCAAGAACGAATGCCTTAGCCGCCGTCGCGCCCGGCGTTCGCTTCAATTTCTTTGCGATCTTCCTGACACCAGTCTTTTGCTTCGCAAGTAACTTCAGCGTCTTCAGGTCGTCTTTCGTCCACTCGCGACGAACACTTTTTTTCTTCTTGGCCAACTTGGCGCTCCTTCATTGATAGGAGCGCGGTCTAACACGTGTCGCGCGGTTCGCAAATCCCTGGTGAATGGCGCTGCACGGACCACTGGCTTTTGTGACAGGTGCGCGCCGTCCCGAGGCGTGGGCATGATCGCGGCTTGAGGACGGAGGCATTGCTGTGCAGCGCCACTATTTTCCGATCATCCACAATGGTCAAATACAGGCGGACAATGCAGGGGAGCTATTTGGCTCTGCTGAACTAGGGGTCCAATACGGCGCCCGTGTCGCTCGGGATATCACCAGGGATCCCATTACCGTGGTGCGGGCACGGTCGTAATCGTGGTTGACGCCACCCGCGGCAGGTCGCGCGGCACACCGTTGGTAGCGTTGCCACTGCTGTCTAGCAGGGGCGTCGACCGGCGTGAGCCGTTTTTCGGTCCATTAGAACCTTAGGGTGGTATCTGAGGCTATGACGGGGACTGCCAATCCATGTTTCTCCAGCAGCAGCTCAGCAGCTAACCGACCATCATCATGAAATCACTTTCGCGGACGATCCTTATCGGCGCGCCTTCAGCAATCATCGCTTCCACCTTCCGATGCTTCGAACTTTTCTCTTGCCCCTCCGTGAGTCGCAAATCCTGATCGCCAACCACAAGGATGGTAATCTTTTTGCTCACGGAATCTGCCACCCTACATCCAGCGATTGCGGCCATCTGAACGGCTTCAGCACGTTCAATGGATAGTGCTCCGGTAAAGACGATGGTTTCGCCAAATAGCGGGCCATCTTGATTCCCGTCCTGTGAATGCCGCTTCCAATCGGTTTTCCGCTTGAATGGTCGCGGTGCGGCGCCATCAATGCTCTCATAACCAATATCGTCGATCCAGGGTTGAAGGCTTACCTTTGTCTCGTCGATGGCCCGTAACATGATGAGACCGGCCGCGCGGGCATCCTCCGCGGCGTCATGATGATTGAATTGGATATCAAATGTCGACGCAAGGTTTTTTAGTCCGTACCCGCCATTCGTTCCAAAGCTATCCCATGCGCGGCGCGCTACCTGAAGGCTGTCAATCCATGTGCAAAGGAGTCCATCGGTGCCGTACTTGCTTGCAGCTTGCGCAAGCGAAGACCGGTCAAATGGACTGTGATGGACAATAGCAGCACCGCGGAGTGCGTTGCCTATGACTGGAAAGACCGTGGCCATCGTCGGCTTGCCGGCAACGTCCTCGGGTCGAATGCCATGAATGCCGATGTTCGCGCGTGAGAAATCGTCTTCCGGATCGACTAGAATCGTAAGCGACTTAAAAACCTCTCCACCGCGGAAGTGGACCAGGCCAATTGAGCAAATGCTCGCAAAATCAGAATTCGCAGTCTCGACGTCGAGCGCGATAAAATTAGTAATTGCCAATTGAGACTCCCCAGACCCGCCACCACCATAAGGGGAGCGAACCGGAGGGGCAACTCTACTTGCGGGCGAGACGAACGCCCGGCCCCGTCGATCGACTCGCCATCTGCTCGAAAGATGACGCCAGCGGATTCGAAAACGGCGCGGATATTGGCGACGGCAAGACGATTTCCGGCATCTGACAGCAAAAGGCCCGCCGGTTCACACTGGCGGGCCTGTGGCGCTCCTGGCGCTCTAATCCGCAATTGGATTGGCAGCCGGGAGCATTGGGGGCTGGAAGCCAAGCCGTGCCATGGTCGTGCATAAACGACAATGGGCAGAACGGCGGACTCCGGTAGTTGTACCGACTCCATTTTTGGAACGGGGCGTTCTACTGTGAGAACACCGGCCCGATTTAAGTACCAACCAAATTTCGAGTTGCCCGGGAATGCCGCAGTGGGGCTGGGACCACGCTGCGGCTTTTCCCATGGGCCGCCATAGAGCCTGTCGTGGCCAACGTACATTGAATTTCGTTGCGGCTATTTTGCATTGCCGAATTTAGTATCTATTCGAGCGGAACAAGCGCCTGATCATTTCATCACCGCCCATCACGGTATCTAACGGTGACTGAGAGCTGCTCGTGCTCCCGCCATCACGCGGAGCCACCCCATGCTAACCAGAAAAAAACAAACCATTCCCATGACCGTTCGACTTGCCCAGTTGGCGGACGAAGCCCGCCGGCGCGCAGAGGCAGCGCCGCCCGGAGCGAAGCGCGAAGCTCTCCTGAGAGCGGCGCATATAAGCGAAACCTCGCTCCAGCTTCAGCAATGGATTGGCTCCCCAGGATTGAAAGCGCCGACCTAACTGCGGAGCCGGCCCGGAAAAAAAATTAAGGCCGCCTCAGTTGGCGGTCTTTCATTCATCTCTCTTTAGCTTGCGCCGGCCCTAGTGTGGTTCCTTCCCTTTCGGGTTTAACTCGGGAACGTAGTGTCGGTTCAGCGCCCGCATTATGCTGAGGTTCACGCTGGCGGGTCTGTGTCTCTTCTAGTGAGGCGCAACCAGAGCTGCCATACTGAATGCGACAACGCAGGCAGCTGCCAAGGACCAGAGCGCTATAGCGATCTCTTTGGGCATGGTGGTGGCCTCCTGACGAAAGCCGCCTTCGCCATTACTGCCGGACGAGCTTATAGCGCATACCGATCAGCATTGTGTAGGCAAGCCGCCGCCAAATCAGGTTCATCAGGACTAGCATCTGCATCCCCATATCTGATGCCGCCAGCTTCGACCCGCTATGTTTCAAGAAGATTTCGCGGGATACGAAATTGGCTTCGTGCCGGTGATGGAGAGGCAGCCCGGCAGGTCACGCTGGCGGGCCTTGTTCTCCGTTGACAGAACGTTCTCATGCCAATTTGGGCGCTGGCCTGCTTTAACCCTAGTGGCCTAAGTTGATTTTCGTGGTGACCTGCTTTGGAACGAACCCATCAAATGTTAATTGATGCCCCGAAAACCGCGCAACGGGGCGGCCAATGTGTGAGAAGTGCATCGACCTAGACAAGAAGATTGAACGCTACAAAGGGATGCGGTCCCGGATCACAGACCAGATTGCGCTAGACGGTATGGACCAGCTTATTGCCGAGCTGATGGCAAAGAAGGCCCAGCTACACCCGGAGGAAAAAGAGTAAGGCCGCCTCAGTTGGCGTCGGCGGCAAGGGGCTCGCATGTTCGACTTCGATCTATTTTCCAAACGCGAATGGGTGGGGATGATTGTCGCCTTCGCGGCTGTAACTGCTCTCACCCTCTACGGGTTTTTCCGGTTTCTCGACTACCTGGCCCCAAGCATGTAAGGCCGCCTCAGTTGGCGGCCTCTGTCATTGATCCCTCTTCAGCTTGCGCCGGCCCCAATGCGGCTCTTTGCCCTTCGGGTTTGATTCCGGGACGTAGTGTCGGTTCAGAGCCCGCATGATGCCGATCCGGGCAAACATCGTCGGGCCGCCGCCTTCTGCCACCAGGATCAGCGCTTCCATCGCTGCTTGCCACTCCGGCGCGGCGTGCTCTTTTTTTGGGAGCGAGGCGATGTACTCGCCG
The DNA here is from genome assembly GCF_023074185.1 of Bradyrhizobium sp. 132. Classification (GTDB taxonomy): domain Bacteria; phylum Pseudomonadota; class Alphaproteobacteria; order Rhizobiales; family Xanthobacteraceae; genus Bradyrhizobium. The sequence continues at coordinate 22,754 of NZ_JADPKY010000039.1, forward strand.
GCGTCCAACAGTGTCGCCAGCTTGCGGCCGTTGACCTCGATCGGATCCTCGAAAGGCCGCCCCCAGCCCCTGGTCATCCCTTGCTCAAACCCTCCGCAACCGCACGCTCGACCTCGGCGGCGAGCACGCTCAGGTGCTCCGCCAGCCGGGCGAATAGTTCGCGCTTCTTTGGATCGGTCGCCAGATCCCGGATCAGCGCGCAGTCGGCCGCATCCGTGCGGAGCTTTTCCAACTGAGCCTGCATGTCTTTCATTGCAGCCACTCCGTTCCCGGAGGGAACAATATAGCCACCGTCCGAAAGCGAACAGAACAGATTGCCGATTTTTCCTAGGCTCAGGATGCTTGGATCTCCCAAGGTCTAAGCACCTCCAGCGGCCCCGGCTCCACACCTCAAAAGCCCCCCTGGCCGGGGCGTCTCTGCCCCGCTAGCGATACTTCCGCAGGTGGAGCAGACGAAGCGCCCCTCGACGTTGGACGGCAATTTTCGTTCCGAGCCGGAACTGAACTTACCTTTTTCGGTTTTTGGAGTCGTCGTTAATGGCACAAGGAATGGCTCCATGTCTCAGCGACGCCGCAGAGTGAAGCACAACCGGTCGCTTGAAGAACGATTGGGCGAGCACGCCACTCAGCTCAAAGAACAAGCTGCCCAGCTCCCCCCTGGTGCTGAGCGCGAGCGGCTTCTCAGGAAGGCGCGCTTAGCTGAGACGGGCGCGCATCTGAGCGATTGGCTGAACTCGCCTGGTCTGCAACCCCCGGAGTAAGCCGCCCGTAAATGGACAAGGCCGCCTCAGTTGGCGGCTCCTCAATTATCATGGCGCCGCGCAAGGGGAGGGCGAGCTGGGTCGAAGTGCCGGCTGGCGTTGGTGGCAATAAAGGCCTGCAGAGCAGGCGAGACCTCGGCGTCGGTATCTGCCGCCAGCTGGGCTACAGCGTCAGCAAACTCAGAGGTTGCGTCCCGCGTCCAGCCTTGGCTCGGATTGAAGCAAACGATCCTAACCGGATAGGTATATTGGCCGGACAGAAGATGCTGCAGGACGGTCGCCATGTCGGTGTCGGCTTCATCCGTCTCGCGCCAGGCGCATGCGGCGCCGGCTCCGAAGTCCTCGAGCACGAGGCAAATGTCGCGGTCCAAGCGATCGGCCGGCACGATCGAGGGCGAGGTACGCATACTCCGAAACTACCGACGGCGGAGACACGGCCCCGGCTTCAGGGGGGCTTTTGGGGTAGGGCCGAGGCCGCTCCGCCGGCCCGGGGGAGCCGGCCTAGAATCAATTCCCCTGAAGAAGGCGAAGTTCCTAGTTCAGGAGATTTTTGCTCGGCGTCAGCAGACGCACATAGGTCCCGCTTTCGTGCAGCTCAAGCCAGCCTTGCTGGACAGCATACTTGATGCCGGCGCCGAACTCGCTGCCGTTGCCGCCGAGCGTAGACATAAATGGCGCGTTGACCTTCTCGATGTGGATGCGCCCGTCCTGAACCGGCTCGATAGTCGCGGCGAGCTGGATCAACTGGCGAGCCGCGGCTTCGGGCTCCGCATAAGGACGTTCGGTCGCAAATTTCGCCATGCAACGCTCTACCGCTCTTCGCTTGGGTGAACCCATTTATAGGGCGTGATCTGCCTTGTCTCGGTTAGTTTGATCATGCGGGCAGGGGGCGCGTAGCGGGTGGTGCGGCAGGAGCGGCACTTCAGCGAAGCTTCGAGTTTCCAAACCGGCGTATCTCGGGGTCGGCGGATGGCGTCAAGTGGCAGACTGGCGCGCGTCTTACAGCGGGCGCACTCGAGCTCCAGCCATGCAAGCCCGCCGTTGAGGCATTGACCGATTGTGGGGGAGGGTTGGGCTGGGCCGCCGTAACCTTCCATCCGGACGGACCAAGCTTCAGCCTCGGCCCGGTCCGCTTCCCGCGCAGCCTCCTGAGCCCGTTGTCGGGCGCCCTGGGCCCGGATCTTCGCGCCCATGATCCGACCGCCCCAGATGACCTCTCTCGACTTAGTGCCCATCCCGGAGGATTCCTCCGGTAGCGGCCGGAGGCAAGCCGCTAGGATTTGTGGCGGGTGACCGCTGCCTCGCCAAGTGTCGGTCAAGCCCTTATTGGCCGGGAGACCCGCCAGATCGGCGCCGGAAGTTCACGGTAATTCAAGGTGGAAAAACATCTGCACTAGGGTCTGTTGGGATTCAGGATTCTCATCGGGGCTTGGTTGTGATTCAAGCTTGGGATGGACCGATTCGTTTTGACTGACGCCCAATGGGCGAAGATG
>NZ_JADPKY010000093.1 GCF_023074185.1 Bradyrhizobium sp. 132
GTCATGGCCCAGCGTCTCCTTCGCCAGCAGCGCCAAGCCTTCCGCTCCCTTCCTGAAGTCGACAGGTTGCGTCGCCACGTAGATCATCAGGCTCGCGGGTGTCGTCAGCATGAACGTATCCGCCGGAGCGCAATGAACACATCGCTCAATACAGCAAGGCCAGGCGCCCCGCGCACCTCCACGCGCGCGCCCTGGAACTCAACCGTCACAACGGCGGCTTCCGGCGACCCGGAGGGGTCTGCGGCCGCAGGCAACGCCGATTCCGACGTCACCGGCACGAACGACAGCGTGTCCGCCGACGCCGGCAATACCAACTGGCCCAAACGCGCCCGGCGCCGCCAGTCATGCACCTGCTGGGGCCGGCAGCCATGGCGACGGGCGACGTCTGTGACAACCGACCCCGGCTCGAGGCTTTCCGCAGCAATCTGCGCTTTCAAATCATCCGGCCAGCGCTTGCGACCTGCGCCTGCGAACACTTCAACACGCGGTGACAACGGTCGTCTTATGTCGTCAGAATGGTCGTCCATTGTGAGCACCCTTCCAGAAGATGACTCTTCTAACGGTGCTCTCAAGACTCCGCACAAACAATCCAAAGGGCCTCGGCGCTACGCTTACGCTATGTGCGCCGAGGGGGGGTGCTGTGTGCTCGCGCGTCCGGCTAGCCCGAGTTAACTTTGAGCGCCGCGGAGAGCGGGCTGCAAGTTAAACTGCAGTCCAGTGGCGTCACGTGAACAGATGGCACGCGACGAGGCCACTTCCCTGAGGGAGTAGTTTCGGAGTCTGCTCCTTGCAAATCGGCATCGCATGCGGACAGCGCGGATGGAAGCGGCAGCCCCCTGGCGGATGCTGTGCGCTCGGCACCTCGCCCTGGATCGTTTGGTGGCTACGCCCGGCTTCAATAACGGGATTTGGGACCGGGATCGCTGCCATCAGCGCTTGGGTGTAGGGATGCTTCGGGTGTGCATAGAGCTCGTCGCACGTAGAGATCTCAACGATCGTACCGAGATACATCACGGCGAGTCGATGACTGACATGCCGTACCACCGCGAGATCGTGAGCGACGAAGATTGTGGAGATCCCAAGCTCTTCCTGCAGTTCCTGAAATAGGTTGACCACTTGAGCCTGGATCGACACGTCCAGTGCCGACACGGGCTCGTCGCAGAGCAACAGCCGTGGCTCGACCGCGAGCGCGCGGGCGATGCTGACGCGCTGCCGCTGGCCACCGGAGAACTGGTGCGGGTAGCGATCGATCATGTCCTGCCGTAGCCCGACCGTCTTGAGCAGGTCCATTACCCGCGCCCGGCGCTCGGCCTTGTTGCCGTGCAACTTATGAATTTCCAACGGCTCGCCGATTATGTCGCCGATCGTCATGCGCGGATCGAGCGATCCGAACGGATCCTGATACACCATCTGGACGCGGCGCCGGACAGGCCGCATTTGGCGCGGATCGTGCTCAGTAATGTCTACGCCTTCGAACACGATCTTTCCAGACGTGATCGGTAGCATGCGCAGGATGGCAAGACCGGTGGTTGACTTTCCGCACCCACTCTCGCCCACGAGCCCAAGGGTTTCGCCTTCGTGCAGTTGAAACGAGACGCCGTCAACCGCCTTCACGGTGCCGACCTCCCGCTGGAGAAACCCACCATAAACCGGAAAATGAACCTTCAGTTCCTGGACGTCGAGAATAACATCGGATTTCACCGCGGCGCGCCGCTGCTTATGTCTCAACAACACGTCAGACATGGGGTGCTACCCAACACGCATGCAGATGCTTGTCGTCGAACTTCATCAGCTCCGGCGTGTCGTGTCGGCAACGGTCCACTACCTCGCTGCAGCGCGGATTGAAAGAACAGCCGACCGGCAGTTGCGAGAGGTTGGGCGGCTGCCCCTTGATGGGCACCAGTCGCCGTCCGGCCGGCTCATCAAGCCGCGGGATCGAGGCCATCAGGCCCCGCGTGTAGGGATGCATAGGTCTTGCGTAGAGATCGAGCGCGCTTGCCGTCTCGATAATTTTGCCGCCATACATCACGCAGACACGGTCCGCGTACCGTGCCACGACGCCAAGATCGTGGGTAATCAGAATCAGCGCCGTCCCGGTCTCACGCGTGAGCTCCTTTAACAGCTCGAGGACCTGCGCTTGCACGGTCACGTCAAGCGCGGTGGTCGGCTCGTCGGCGATAATCAGCCTCGGCTGGCATGCGAGCGCCATCGCGATCATGATGCGTTGCCGCATGCCGCCCGAGAACTGGTAGGGATGAGCCGAAAGGCGGCTGCGGGCATCGGGCATCCGCACGCGATTGAGCAGTTCCTCTGCCTTATCGTAGGCCTTTTGCCAAGGTAGCTTCTTGTGCAGGTTAATCGGCTCGGCAATCTGAAGTCCGATGGTCAAGGAAGGGTTGAGTGACGTCATCGGCTCCTGGAAGATCATTGAGATCTGGTTGCCGCGGATCGTGCGCATCTCCTCTTCCTTCAGCTTGGCCAAGTCGGTGCCGTCGAACACGATCTCCCCCGCCATGATTCGCCCGGGTGGATCGGGGAGGAGCTGCATGATTGACAGGGCTGTCACGCTCTTACCGGAGCCGCTCTCACCGACAATGGCTAGGGTCTCGCCCACATCGACGTTGAAGGAGATGTTATTGACGGCGGTGATCGCACCGAGACCGTCGCCGAATCTCGTGGTCAGGTTGCGGACTTGCAGAAGTGGCTTACTCACTGAAAGACTACTCCGAACTTTATGGCTCGTGGCGAAACGGCGGAATGTCAAGAAGTCTGGCGGCGCAGTCGCGCCGCCGCTTCTCCATCAATGTGGCCGCGGCCTTCGCTCAGTATCCCATCTTTCTCTTGAGGTCTTGATCAATCCACATACGAGCATAGATCGGGCCAGGACGCTCAGCGCCCGCGCGCAGCTCGCCCGCATAGCCCTTCAGCCACGGCCACCATGCTGTGTAAACGTAGGGCGTCGGCAGCCAGAGGTACGGCGCCTTGTCGACTATCTCGGTTGTTATCGTCCGGAGCGCGGCCTGACGCCTGCTTTCGTCGCGTTCCTGGTAGACGGCTTCCATGCGCTCATCGAGCTTTGGATCACTCCATTGCGATGGATTCCAGGTCTGCCCGGTCATGAAGCTCTTGCGGATCGTCGTAGTCGGGCTGGTGTGGCCATTATCCATGAAATAGCCAATCGCGAGTGACCGCGTCGTCATCGCCGACAGGAATGCGCCATACTCCATCGGCTGGATCTCCATCTTTACACCGACCTGTTCTAGATAGGCAGCCACCAGCGAAATGAGGTCCGCATGGTCCGTGCTGCACGAGCAGACCTGGGCTTTAAAGGTGAAGCCGTTTGGATAGCCGGCTTCGACGAGCAACTTCTTGGCCTTGGCTGGATCGTACTTGAACAGCTCTTGCACGCTAGCCGGCTGCTCATTCAGCGGTTGAAAGTAGCCCGTGTAGTCGGGGTGTTGGGGATAGGCGAACAGCTCCGCATTGCCATTATAGTACGTCTTGATGATTTCTTCCTTGTTCACCGCCATGTTCATGGCGCGTCGAACGCGGATGTCGTCAAACGGCTTCTGATCAACGCGCATCGACAGGAACGTGCCGGCAGTGGCGAGCCTGCGGTTCCACTTCAGGTCAGGTGCGCTCTTTTTCAACTGCTCGGCATCTTGCCAACGGATGTACTCCATGATGTCCAGCTTGCCAGTACGCAGTGCGGTCACGCGCGTAGTTTCGTCCTTGATAATCCGGTACACAACCTTGTCGACATAGGGTAACTTGAATTCCTTGTCGTTGATCTTTTCTTTGTCCCAATAGTCGGGATTTTTCTCGTAAGTCTGGGAGCTGCCCTGCACGTAATCCGCCAACTTGAAGGGGCCGGTGCCGTTCACGTTCTTCCAGTTCGCAGCGCCAGCATCGACGACCTCCTTTGGTATGACGCCGGAGTAATAGCCATAACCGAACCGGTAATCCCATTCGGCATTGAACTTCGACATCTCGAACACGACTGTATACCTGTCCTCCGCGCGCACGTCCTTGACAAAGTCGAAGTACTTAGCGACCGCCTTTGGACTCGCCGCAATGCGCTTGAAGTTGAACACCACGTCATCTGCGACAAGCTCACGCTTCGCCATTACGCCCTGCTTCTCGGGAAACATCACACCGTTGCGTAGCGTGATCTTCAGGCGCAGCGGGTTGTCCAGCCACTCCCATTTCTCCGCGAGCTCGCCCCGAATGAGGTGCGAGGGGATGTAAGCGTCGGATGTGAATCCGTTAGAGCCACCGCGCGATTTGGCCTGGGAGAGGTCGCCAGCAAGCAGTTGCTCGTAAACCGCACCGGTGTCATGGTTGTGTTTCCATGGCCAATCGTAGTTGTCGAATGACAGTGCCGAGATGTTAGCATAGACGGTAGAGATCTCCAGGGCGCCGCCGTATTTCGGCGTTTCCATCGTGGCCTGGCCCCATGCCGAACCGGCAGTGAGCATAAGGCTCAGAAAGGTTGAACCAAAAAATCGGCGTAGTGTCTTTGCTTGCATCGTCTTCTCCCTTGATCAAAAATTCGCCTATCAACGGTGGCCGCGCATGCGGGGATCGAGGAGGTCTCGCATGGCGTCACCGAACATGTTGATGCTGAACACTACCAGTGTCAGGCAGATGCCCGGCGCGAGCGCCATCCACGGTGCGAGGTACATGTAATTGCGCGAAGAGCCAGTGAGCATGCCGCCCCATGAGGGGGCCGGCGGCGGAACGCCTAATCCCAGGAACGACAGCGAGGCCTCCGCCAGAATGACCGCTCCGACGCGAGTCGTGAACAGGACGATCACCGGGGGCAGAACGTTCGGCAGAACGTGCCGCCACAAGATGCGGTTAATGCCAGCACCGATCGATTGCGCGGCATGGATGTAGCTTTGCTCACGCACGGAGAGCACCGCGCTCCGGATGATGCGAGACCCCCCTATTCCGAGGAAGCCGCCGAGAATGATGATGACCGGGAACATACCCGGCCCGATCACCGCGACTATCACGATCAGGACGACAAGCTCCGGGAAGCTCATCCATGCGTCGACGAACCGTTGCACGAGCATGTCGAAACGGCCACCGAGATAGCCGGAGATGATGCCGAGGACGATAGAAATGGCCGTCGCGAGGCTGGCCGCCGAGAGACCGATGATGACCGATAGGCGGGCACCGTAAACCACTCGAGAGAAGATATCGCGGCCGAGATTGTCGGTCCCGAACCAGAACTGCCAGCTCGGCGGCTTCATCCGGTTGATCGGCATGATCTGGTTGTAGCCGTACGGCGCCAGAACGTCGGCAAAGATGCCAGCGAACAGGAAGAGAAGGCAGATTACCGCACCCGCGGCACCCAGCGGCTTCTCGCGAAACAGCCGGACGAAGAACTCGGAGACAGCGTTCGGACGCTTGATCGACGCCGGAAGGATTATAAGTGAGGTCTCGGTGATATCGGGCATCAGCGGCTCCTCACTTTCGGATCAAGAAAGCCATAGCTCAGATCGACCAGCAAATTGATGAACACGATCGCCACCCCGAAGACGAAGAAAACGCCTGTGATGGTCGGATAATCGCGCGAATTCACCGCCTCCAGGAGCAACAGGCCCATGCCGGGAATGACGAAGATCTGCTCGAGAATGACCGCACCGCCGATCAGCGCACCTGCCTGCAAGCCGACCAGCGTGATGACGGGAATCAGCGCGTTGCGTAGGGCGTGCCGCATAACGATCGTGGTGGTCGAAAGTCCTTTCGCTTTTGCGGTTCGGACGTAGTCCTGTCGCATCACCTCCAGCATCAGTGTGCGGGTCAGCCGCATGGTGATGGCCGAAAACGCCGTGCCCAGGATCAGAGCCGGAATGAGCAGCTGCAGGAAATTGCTCCAAAGGTGCTCCGAGGCCGGGACGAACTTTACAGGCGGCGACCATCCCCACCAGATCGCCGGGAAAACCATCACGAGCGTACCGACCCAGAACCCAGGAACGGCGAGCGCGAGAATCGAGAAGGAGCGAAGGATGTAGTCGCCGACTGTATCCTGCTTTACCGCGGCATAGACGCCGATTGGTATGCCGACGATGAGCGACGCGATCAGGGCAAGCATCCCTAGCTCAAAGGTAATCGGCAGGCGGTAGAGGATTTCCTCCATAACTGGTGTATTGGTCCACAACGACTTGCCGAGGCTGCCCTCGAACAGGAGCGCACTGATCCACTTGAAGTATTGGATGTAGATCGGTGTATCCAGCCCAAGCGCAGCTTCCAGCTGCTCTCGGCTTTGCTTTGCTGCGCTCAGGTCATTCTGTGACAGCATCAGGTCGATGACGTTGCCGGGCATCAGGCGAATCGCGATGAAGACAATAAGCGAGGCGAAGATCAGCGTGGGGATCAGCGCGAGAACACGTCGTATGATGTAACCCTGCATAACCCCGCTCAAACTTCTGCGCTGAAACCGGAACAATTCCCGATGATCAGCCGTTCCGATACAAATCGGCGATTTTCTTCCGCTTCAGTACCGCGTCGAGGTGGACACAGCGCTTTGCGCGCACGACCGCGCGTCTAGGAATACGCTTGCACGACGTGGGCGGGTTACCCAGCCACGCCATTCGCCTCCCTTTTTTTCTCTTTTTGACGGCGCGATCGCGCTGTCGGCATAAGGCTTGTGCCTTCGTCTCAATATTATCGGTCCGACCACGCTGAATTTCATCAATGTTCCGCCACGCACGGCCGAAATGCTGCTCGAAATGCGGATACGCGAAGGATTGCGCTGCGCGCGTCCGTGCAGTGATAGGTCCACAGGAAGGCACTTGATTGAAAGAGCAATCGCGGAGAGCATCAAGCCGCGAGAGCGGCTATCGAGCGACGTCGACGATAGCGCTCGATCGGAATAACGATTGGACCCTTACAGCAACGCAATTAGGTTTGAACAAGCAGGTCGGCAAACTGCTTTAACCCCAGCCAACAATGCAATGCGCATCGTGCTGTTCGACAAATTCGCGGAAGCCAGCGGAATCGTCTTCGTCCCGGACTATTCTTTGCTCTGGATACCGAACGATCAAGTGATCGGCACCGTTCCAGACCAAGGATGATTTCCAGGAAGGCCCAAACTCTAACACTGGCAATACCAACTTCGGAGAGCCGCCTCGGTTTCGATTTGTTGGTGTGTGAAAAGCCTCTGCTAGAGCATGTTGTTTTTTACCGGAATCGGGATTCCCAGGGGAGCCGATTTCTGATTCAAGCTTCATGCTGGAGAACGGAGGCCAGCATGGATGACGCGACCCTATTCGGAAGACCTTCGTGAGCGGGCTCTGGCGCGGGCTGACGCAGGGGAGACGGTTCGCTCGATTGCAGAGGCGCTTGAGATCAGCCCGTCCTGTGTAACGAAGTGGAAGAATCTGAGGCGGGAGACTGGAGGCGTTTCGCCTGGCAGGATTGGTGGTCACAAGAAGCCAGTTCTATCCGGTGCCAATGCCGACTGGCTGCGCAAGCGCGTTCTCTCTGGGCCATTCACCTTGCGGAAGCTGACACAGGAGTTGGCGGCACGCGGGATCAAGACAGGTGTGCGGGCCGTGTGGACGTTTGTGCATGCCGAAGGGCTGAGTTTCAAAAAAAACGATTCTGCCGGCCGAACAAGATCGCCCCGATATCGCTCGTAAACGGACGCGCTGGAAGGCCCATCAAGGCAAGATTGACGCTTCACGCCTGATCTTTATCGACGAGACCTGGATCAAGACCAACATGGCGCCACTGCGCGGCTGGGGTCCGAGTGGACAGCGGCTCCAGGCATCCGCGCCTTTCGGTCATTGGAAGACCATGACTTTCATTGCAGCGCTGCGGCACGACCAGATCAGCGCACCTTGGGTCATCGACGGCCCCATCAATGGGGAACTCTTCACCCTCTATGTCGAGAAGGTTCTGGTGCCAACGCTGGCAAAAGGCGAGGTCGTCATCCTCGACAATCTCGGCAGTCACAAAGGCAAGTCCGCCCGCAATGCCATCCGCGCCGCCGGAGCGCATCTGCTCTTCCTGCCGCCCTACAGTCCCGACCTCAATCCGATCGAACAGGTCTTCGCCAAGCTCAAACATCTGATGCGAGCTGCAGAGCCGCGTGACGTCGAGGCAACCTGGCGCAAGGTCGGTGAACTGCTCGACCTCTTCTCCGCGCAGGAGTGCGCCAACTATCTCAAAAACTCAGGCTATGTTTCCGTATAAAAACAGCACGCTCTAAGCGAAGCATAGCGGCGGATTCTGGGGAAGGAGTTGATGTAGTGATTCGGCATTGCACGCCAGAACCGCTGCAAGCAAGCCTAGGAATAGATGTCAATGCGCTTTGGGAACATGCGCCGGACCGGCGATCCTAAACCTTTGCCCCGGCGGGAGAGTGCTGGCGCGGACTCGCTACCCTCCTCAACCCAGAAGGCGAGGTCGACCGGCATAGGTTGTCAGGCGGAAAGCATGCGCGAGCCATCCCTGTCGGTGAAGGCATGGGATTGTGCCGAGCCGGCGGAAGACGAAGATGCTCAAATGTTACTTTAGGTCTGTCCGGAAAAATACTGAAGCTGCGTGCGCCGCCACGTCTTGCGCGTTGTAGGGTGCTTTGGGACGAAAGCCATCGGCCATCAACATTTTCACCTCTGCGATCTCTTCCCCCGATACGGCGAGGATCTTGCCAGAATGATCTGCCGCCAAGTCGGAGGCCATAAAGAGTACCCCAGGAGCGACGTTTTCGGGACGCAGGACGGAAAGGCGTTCGTCATCTCGAACCCCCGGAACGTCCGCCCACATTCGAGTGACCGCGTTTGGCGCCACGCCCATAACGCGGATGCCGTACTTGCGGCCCTCGATAGAGAGAACTCTTATCAAGCCATAGATGCCGGCCTTGGCAGCTCCATAATTTGCCTGACCGAAATTTCCGAACAATCCCGACGTTGAGGACGTCATAATTATCACGCCTGGTCGACGGTTTTCTTTGAGCCAATTCCAAACGGGTAGAGTGCAGCAGTAGGTCCCCCTCAGATGAACCTTGAGGACGAGATCCCAATCTTCCTCAGAGGTTTTAGCAAATGTCCGGTCGCGTAAAATGCCGGCATTGCAGATCAGGATGTCGACTTGACCGAAGGCGTCGATCGCGGTCTTGAGAATATTCCTTCCCCCGGCCACGGTGGATACGTCGTCGCCATTGGCGACGGCGCGACCGCCTGCCGCTAGTATCTCGGCGACCACTCTTTCAGCAGCGGCGCTCGCACCGAAGCCATTGACGGTGCTGCCGAGGTCATTGACGACGATCGCTGCCCCCTCTTTGGCGAACAGCTTGGCATAAGCCTCGCCAAGTCCCCCGCCCGCGCCGGTGATAATCGCCACCCGACCATCCAACAATCCCATCCTATCCTCCTCAAGTGCGGCGTGAACACGTGTTATCGAAGCAGGGCTAGTCCATGCTTCATGTGGGTCCCGCTGCGACGCCAAAACCCGGCTGATGTTTCATGAGTTGCTCATTGTACTTGCCCGCCGCGGAAGCGTCGGCGGCCACCGGAAGGATGATGAGACATTCGCGAAATTACCGGCCACGACTTCTTCGCGTAAAACCCAAGCACCTCACCAACAAGATGGGTTGATCGACCCTCACGCGTCATTCAGCCCAGGGGCGGCGCCGACGGCCGCGGGACAAATACCTCGTTCTACAGAAGAAAATCGCCAAGATCTGACGATTAGGCAAATAGATAAGGCAAATTATGAGGATTTAGTGCAGAAGTTCTTCGCAAACAAAAGAACCGCACGAAACTCCCGTGGACTACTGAACTTTCGATCGAAAACTATATCAAAGATCGCCTCAGCCTTTTTTCCAGATTGGTCCGTTTGCATTCCCAATTCGGACCGGTTTGCGTTGCTGTGAGAGCGATGTGCCGCATCACCAATGCAAGCATTCATCGATGTTCATTTACATTAGCTCCTTGTCGGTGACACCTTGAGACAACGCCGGAGCATCAACATACGACATGAGCGGTCGAGTACTGCGGGTGCTGCGCAAGGGCTTTTTGATTGCTGGCGCAGAGGTTCGATGGTGCTCAGCCTGAGAAGGGCGCTGACCCGTCGTCGACGTTGTGTCCTCCAAGGATCAGGGTGCCGGTGCCGCGGCATTCATGCCGTACAGTAGGGGTGGCTGATTGGCCGGCCGCGCCGCAGCCCGACCGTGCGGAATTGTTGAAGGCTGAACATCGGAAGGCAATCATTGCATTGTGCACCTATGCGCGATTCCAGGCCAATACGCTCGGCGCAAGAAGTGGCCTTAGATCGAAGCTGCCGACCTTTCAACCTGCCGCCCTGGGCGCACCGATGCATCGAAGTTGATGCATTGATGGACGCCGCTCGGGGCTCGGTTATCTGCCAGCCTGAACGTCGTCGACGCGTACGCAAGTGCCGGTCACGAAGTCCGATGATGGTGAGACCAAGAACAGCAAGGTGCTGTCGAGCTGAGCTGGATTGCCAATGCGCGGCCGCGGAAATGCCTTTGTGATATCGCCTACACGTTGCAGCATGCCGTCCATCATCTCGGACGAAAACGCTCCCGGCGCGATTGCGTTGACATTGATGTTGAACTTCGCCCATTCGACCGCGAGGGCCTCGGTCATGCGTACCACTGCAGCCTTGCTGATCGAATAGAGAGCGGCGCCATTGCCTCCATAGGAATAGGCCGCAGATGACGCGAGATTGACTATGCGACCGGGAAGCTTTGCCGCGATCAAGCGCCGTGCGATCTCGCATGACAGCACGTACGGCGCTCGCACATTCGTATCCAGTACGCGGTCGATCAGATCGATCGACATCTTGGTCGCGCGCTGGGCGTCCGGGACGCCCGCATTGTTCACCAGGATCGTTACGGGACCGAGCTGCCGCTCTGCGTCTGCGACAACCTTGGTCAGCTGATCCGCATCCGTAACGTCGAGCTGGAGCGGCACGGCCTTGCCACCGGCCGCGTTGATTTCCGCTGCGACGCTCTCGAGGCGATCGAGCCGTCGTGCAGTCAAGGCCACCCGTGCCCCGCATCGTGCGAGCGTCTTGGCGAATCGCACCCCAAGGCCCGCCGATGCTCCGGTGACTAATGCATTCTGGCCCTTCAAGTCGATGGAGAAATTGGGAAGTGCATAATCCATGGTGTTCTCACATTTTCGTTTCTGAGATGCGGGTCAATCCGGAACGCTATAAAGCCGGGAAAAACGATTGCGCCCAGCCGGCCCGGCGATGAACAAAGAGCGCTCCTCTGCTCACTCCTAGCGACAATAGCATGGAGGACTGCAGCCACTCTTTCACCGGGCTTGGTTACGGTTGGGCTCTCGTTTATGTTCATCGGGCGATACGCTCGTTACGAAGCTGCGTCCGGCGCACTTTGCCCGCTTCGTCGCGCAACGGCTCGGCGACGAACTCAATCGTGCGCGGAAGCTTATAGGTCACCAGTCGGTCGGCCAGATGGGCTCGCAGCGCATCCTCAGTCAGGCCCGGGCGAGCCTGGACGATGGCGTGGATGGACGAGCCCATGTCCTCGTGCGGCAGGCCAACTACGGCGCTTGAGATAACCTGCGGGTGCTCGTCGATTGCCGCTTCCACCTCGGCCGGATAGACGTTAGACCCGCCGACCAGGATCATATCGGTGCGCCGGTCAGCAAGATATAAGTAGCCATCCGCGTCGAAATAGCCGATGTCGCCAAGGCTTTCCCAACTGCCGGGCAGTGTGCGGGCTGTAGCGCCCCGATAGAAGTAGGAAGGAGGTGAGCTCTCCGGACGGCGCATATAGATCTCTCCCACCTCGCCGGGAGGCAGCACGTTGCGGTCGGCGTCGAAAGCCTTCATTTCGCCCTCGCATACCCGCCCGACGGAGCCGCGATGATCGAGCCATTCGCTTCCGGTGATGGTGGTGCAGGCTTGGCTCTCAGAGCCGGCATAAAGCTCCATGATCACCTCAGGTCCGAGCCAGTTAATGAAAGCCTCCTTGAGCCACGGCGGGCAAGGCGCAGCGAAATGCCAGAGCGTCTTCAGTGAAGAGATGTCGTAGCGGGTACGCACCTCGTCCGGAAGTCGCCAGATGCGGCTCATCATGGTGGGTACCAAGTAGACCCAGGTCGCCCTGTGCCGCTCGATTTCAGTCAAAACTCCCTCGGCATCGAAACGGGGCATCACCACAACATGAGCGTCATTGGTCAGCGCGTCCAAGGCGCACCCGAAAGGACCATTATGATAGAGCGGTCCAGGAATCAGCGCCGTGTCGCCAGGGCCAAAGCGCCAGAAGCCCGGACCATCAATCGGATCAGCCCGCGTTACACCGCTCAATCCGGAAAGGATTAGCTTGGGCCGGCCTGTCGAGCCGCCCGAGGTCACCGCTTTCCTAACCGGCGCTACGCGTGGCTCAACCGGCCGGTCATCCGTGCATAGTGCGAGCAGTTCCTCGACCGTGACGCGGGGCCGGCCAGCTTCCATCCCAGGCAAAGCAATCACGATCGGCGGGTCAGCGAGCTCAACGATGGCCCGCAGCTCAGCATTCGGCAAACGAAAGGACACCGGTTGGGGCGTCGCACCGAGTTTCCAGACGCCCCAGCAGGCTTCAAAGAAATTAACGCCGTTGGGTAGGCCAATGGTGACGAGGTCGCCTTGTTTTACGCCCAAACCTTCCAAGGCGCGAGCGATGCGGTTGGCCCTCGCTTCTAGCTGGCCGCAAGTGAGAGTGATCTCGCCACAACTGACCGCCGGAGCACTCGGCGTCGCTGCGGCGCGGCGGGCTAGCTTCTCGCCCAAAGGGATGATCTCTTCAGCCATTTTTCTTCCCGCTACAGACATTGCTTCGTTAGATCCGTGCGCATGCATGATCTCAATTTGCGACCAAGATGGATGGTGCAGAAGAATTACTTGCTCCCGCAGAAGAAGATCGCCAATTTGTGCCTCGCAGGCACTTAGATCAGGCAATGCTAACTGCCTTGACGCAGAAATTCCTCGCGAAGATCAGCCGCTCGCCCTCCGCGGAGTGCTCATCGGTCCTGAACGCCCTTAGAAGCGTTGCCACTCGATCTCGTGATGACTCGTGGGCGGATTCAGAGCGAGTCAGTCGGCGGCGAGAGCTCACTCCGATCCTTGTTCTCAAGTACCGGCAGAGAACCGCGCAGGAGCGGGCTCGCTCAATCAGATCCGAATCATTATCCCGAGTTAGCGGTTGCAAACGACGTGGATCATGATGCCTTGATTAGGGTCTGTACCTAATTGGCGCCACGTGATTCTCTTGTCCGCATATTTGATTCGGGGACGAGAGATGCGTGGCGGCCTGTTTTGGTTGAATGATAAGCAGTGGGCGCGGATAGAACCGCACCTGCCGACGGGACTGACGGGACCGGATTGGGACGACGATCGGCGCATCATCAGCGGCATCATTCACATGCTGCAATCGGGTGCGCGGTGGCGCGATTGTCCATCTGAATACGGGCCTTACACGACGGTCTACAATCGCTTCAATCGTTGGGCAAAGCGCGGACGATGGTGCGCGATCTTTGAGGCGCTGGCCAAGCCCGGCAAAGATGCCGTCGCGCTGTCGCTCGACTCGACCTCGATTAAAGCTCACCGGTGTGCCTCCGGAGGAAAAGGGGGGAGCACAATCAAGCAATCGGCCGCTCGCGAGGCGGCCGCACCACAAAAATCCATGCGCTGAGCGATCCGCTCTGCCGGCCTGTCGTCCTGCATCTGACACCAGGCCAGAGCGCCGATATCGCGGCGGCGCCAGATGTTCTGGCGCTCGCGCCGCCCATGAGCGCGCTCCTCGGCGATAAAGGCTATGACGGCGACGACTTTCGTAACGAAATCATACGTCGCGGCGCCAAGCCCGTCATCCCCAACAAATCTAACCGCGTCGTCGTCCATCCCTTCAACAAGCGTGCCTATAAAGGCCGAAACGTCATCGAGCGCTGCTTTTGCAGGCTCAAGGACTTCCGCCGCATCGCGACCAGATACGACAAGCTCGCCCGCAATTTTTTGGCCGCTGTTCATCTCGCCGCTCTAGTCGCATACTGGCTCAATTGAGTCTGGACCCTAGCACTACTTTGGCAGATTTCGACGATTGATTGGCGAAACTGGATTCCCGAATCAGATTTTCAATGATTCATGGGTGGTCGGCTTTTGGAGGGCCGACCATGGTGGACACGAGGTCGAAGTGGGAAGACGAGCTTGGACGCTGGCTCAAGCCGTTCCTGGATCGTTTAGGTCACTAGGCGCGGCGGCGGATGTGTCCGCTTTATATCTCGGGATTGATTGGACCGGGCGATCGCAAGAGCGTCCAACCAATGGCGGCGCGGCTGGCACCGGGCGAGTATGATCAGTTGCACCATTTCATCGCTGACGGCCTTTGGGATGCGGCGCCATTGGAGGCGGAATTGCTCGTTCAGGCTGATCGCCTGGTCGGCGGCAAAGATGCGGTGCTGGTCATCGACGACACGGCGATGCCGAAGAAGGGCGATCGTTCGGTTGGTGTCGCTCCACAATATGCCTCTTCTCTCGGCAAGACGGCTAATTGCCAAACATTGGTTTCGCTGACGCTTGCGCGGGGTGAAGTGCCGGTCATGGTGGCGTTACGTCTCTTCGTTCCCGAGAGTTGGACGAGCAATGCGGTGCGTATGAAGCGTGCGGGCGTTCCAGTCGAGCACCGCGCAGCGCGGACCAAGCCGGAGATCGCCTTGGCGGAGATCGATCGCGTGATGGCAGCCGGTATGCGCTTTGGCTGTGTGCTGGCGGATGCCGGGTACGGCCTCAGCGCGCCGTTCCGTCAGGGGCTCACGACACGCGGCCTGGCCTGGGCCGTCGGTATCCCTCGTCACCAGAAGGTTTATCCGGTGGAGGTTAAATTGATCTGGCCGGTCGCCGGTCGAGGTCGTCCCCGCAAGCGGCACATTCCCGATGTATTGTCGACAGCGGCCGAAGACGTGCTGGCCAATGCCAAGTGGCAAAATGTGAGTTGGCGAAGTGGGACCAAGGGCCGGCTGGAAGCTCGCTTCGCCGCGGTTCGCGTGCGGACCGCTGATGGACCACCGCAGCGGATCAAGGACATGGGCCAGCAGCATCTTCCAGGGGACGAAGCCTGGCTCATCGGTGAACACAGGACGTCGGGAGAGAAGAAATATTATCTCGCCAATCTGCCGGCCAACACCGATCTGCGCACATTGGCTGCCACGATCAAAGCGCGATGGATTTGCGAACAGGCCCACCAACAGCTGAAAGAGGAACTCGGGCTCGATCACTTCGAGGGACGATCCTGGCAAGGTCTCCATCGTCATGCGCTCATGACCATGATCGCTTACGCATTCCTCCAGCATCGCCGCCTCGCACAAGCGGGGCGGAAAAAAAAGAATCAACGGACCACCGCCTCAGCCGAGCCTGCCAGCCGTACGCGAAGCCATCGTCGATCTCATCGTTCAACCACGACCTCAGCGGTGCCCATACTGCAGAAGACAAATCGGCGGAAAGCAGCCGCGTGAATAAATCTGCCAAAGTAGTGCTAGTCAACGTTCGAGCCGATGCGAGGCACGAGAGTCAATTTCTGAGATTGGAAAATAAGACTACCTCTTGAACATCCGCGTGTGATCGACGCAACTCGAGGATCCCTTGTATGTCGACCAGAAACTCGCTGGCGCATTCAAACAAGCCTGGGACATCAGCCATTCTCCGCTTGGAAGAATTGTCGCAATCCACCCTAACGAGGACCTAACCAGCACACCCGTTAAGCAGTTACTTGGCCCGGTTTTCACCGGGCCTGCGCTTGTACGATCTCTTGGCTTTATAGTCTTTAGGCCGTCTCGCATGGCGAGTCCGAACTAAGCGTAGGCATAGCGACGGTGCGACTACTGAGCAGTCAACTCGACGAGTTCCTCCTCCGTGCGCTGGCAGCGAATGTCAGCGCCCTTCGATAGGTGTCGCAGGGGGGTCGGCTCCACGTCGCAGCGACCGGGAATGCGCACCGGGCATCGCTCGAAGAAGCTGCAGGCCTCTCCCCGCCCGGAACGCGCAGCGCCGACGGCGGCTTCCTTGAGACATTTGTCGCTGATGCCGTCAAGCCAGCCCTGCCGCAGCTCGGGCACGGACGAAATTAGGAGATCGGAATAGGGATGGAGCGGGCGCTGGTGCAGCGCTCCGCGACTACCATGCTCCATCATCTGCCCGGCGTAGAGGATCATCACCTCGTCGCACACGGCTTTGACCGTGGACAGGTCATGGCTGATGAACAGGTAGGCGACGCCGAGTTCGCGCTGCAGCTCAGCAAGAAGATCGAGGATCGCGGCGCCCACCACCGTATCAAGCGCGGACGTCACCTCGTCGCACAGAATCAGCGAGGGCTCGGCGGCGAGCGCCCTTGCGAGATTGACGCGCTGCTTCTGACCGCCCGAGATCTCGCTCGGGTAGCGCTCGGCCATGGTCGCTGGCAGGCGCACCATATCGAGGAGTTCAGCGACCCGCCGCCGTCGCTTGTCGCCAAAAAAGCCATGATAGAACTCGAGTGGACGGCCGAGGATACGGCCGATCGGGCGCGCCGGGTTGAGCGCGGTATCCGCCATCTGGAAGACGATCTGGATGCGCCGCAGCTGTTCGCGCGTGCGCTCGGCCGCGCTACGCGGCAGCGGCATGCCATGCAGTTTCACCTCGCCCCGCGCGGCCGGCAAAAGGCCGGCAATGACACGGGCGAGCGTACTCTTGCCGCAGCCGGATTCGCCGATGACGCCGAGCGTGCTGCCAGGTTTGATCGCGAGGCTGAAGTCCCGCAGCACCGGCACAGCGGGGATGCCGTCCCTGTCGGCTGTGCCATAGCCGGCGATGACGCTCCTCACCTCGAGGACCGGCGGAGCCGTCTGCTGCGTGGTGGCGGGTGCCGCGGCCCGCACCTGCGGTTCGGCAGCGGCGAGGAGGCTCTTTGTGTAATCGTTCTTGGGAGACGATAGGATGAGCCCGGTCGCGTCGACCTCGCGGATACTGCCCTCGCGCAGCACGATAATGCGATCGGCCATCTGTGCAACCACTGCGAGGTCGTGGGAGACGTAGACCGCGGTCGTGCCGCGCTCCTTAATCGCCTTCTTGAAGACGCGCAGCACCTCGATCTGCGTCGTCACGTCGAGCGCCGTGGTCGGCTCGTCGAATATGACGAGCTTCGGCTCGGTGACGAGCGCCATGGCGGCGAGCAGGCGCTGTAGCTGCCCGCCGGAGACCTGGTGTGGATATCGCTCGCCGACCTTCTCCGGATTGGGCAGGACGAGCTCGCGGAACAACGCGACCGCCTTCGCCTCGGCAGCGGCCAGCGGCATCACGCGGTGGATCTGCGAGCTCTCGATCACCTGCTTGAGGAGCGGGCGCGCCGGATTGAAGGAGGCCGCCGCGCTCTGTGGCACATAGGCGATGTCGCGGCCGCGCAAGGACGCCAGCTCGCGCTGGCTCATGGCAAGCACTTCGCGCCCGTCGAAGGTGATGTTCCCGCCAACTATGCGCGAGCCCGCGCGGGTATAGCCCATCAGCGAGAGTGCGATGGTGGTCTTGCCCGAGCCGGATTCGCCGATGAGGGCGACGACCTCGCCCGGCTCGACCGTGAAGCTGACATCCTTGACAATAGCGAGATTGCGCCCGCAGTCGTCGCGCGCCGTTACGTGCAGGTTCTCGACCTTTACCAGCGGGGCCATCTCAGTGCTCACCGCTCGAAGACCAGCGGCCCGGCAGATTGTCGATCAGCAGATTGACGCCGATCGTCAAGCTCGCAATGGCAGCCGCCGGCATGACCACCGCGAGTGCGCCATCGGCCAGTCCGGTGATGTTCTCGCGTGCGAGCGAGCCCCAGTCGGCATCCGGCGGTTGCACGCCGAGACCGAGGAAGGAAAGACTGGACAGAATGAGCACCGCGAACACGAACCTCAGGCCAAAATCGGTCAGTACCGGACCGGCGATGTTCGGCAGGATCTCCTGGCGGATGAGGTAGCCAGTCCCCTCTCCGCGGGCGCGCGCCACCTCGACGAAATCGAGCGTGTTCACGTTGATGGCGAGCGCACGCCAGATGCGGAAGGCGCCGGGCGTATAGATCATGGCGGCTGTCCCGACTAGTACCGGGATCGAGGAGCCGAGTGCCGCGATGATCACGAGAGCTGCCATCTTGCTCGGGATCGAAATGAGCGCATCAAAGAAACGGCTGAGCGCCATATCGACCGCCCCGCGCGAAACTGCGGCCAGCATGCCGAGCGTGCCGCCTATCAGGACGGCGAGAACGGTCGCCGCCGCGGCGACACCGACCGTGTAGCGCGCGCCAACTAGGATGCGGCTCATGACGTCCCGCCCAAGAAAGTCGCTGCCGAGCGGAACGGCCCAGCGCATGTGGCCGAACACGTCGTCGTCGACCAGCGCGCCGACATCATGAGGCGCGACGTAGGGTCCGATGATAGTCATTACCACCCAGAAGGCGACGATGCTACCGCCAATGATGCCGGCGAATGGCAGGCGGGGGCGGCGTCGCCGCTGGGCTGGCGATTCGACGGCAATGATTGTTTGATCAGCGCTCATCGATAACGAAGCCTCGGGTTGGATAGGATGCCGGCGATATCGGCGAGCATCACCAGGAAGAGATAGGCCGAGCAAAACATCATCACGCAGGCCTGGACGAGCGGCATGTCCCGAGTCGAGACGGCATCAACGAGGAGGCGCGCGAGACCCGGATAATTAAAGATTATCTCGACGATGATGGTGCCGCCGAGAAGATACGAAAGGCTAAGCGCAACAGCGTTAGCGATGGGACCAATCGTGTTCGGCAGAGCGTGCGTCAGCACGATCCGCATCGGCCGCGCACCCTTGAGCACCGCCATCTCGATATAGGGCGAGCGCAGGGTGTCGACGACGGCCGCCCGCGTCAGGCGCATCATCTGTGCAATCATCACGCAGCTCAACGTGAACACCGGTAGCGCAAACAGGCGGAAGAACTGGGCGAAGGAGACGATCCTGTCGGCGTAGGACAGCGCCGGAAACCAGCGCAGGTGCACGGCGAAGATGATTACGCACAGCGTCGCAACTAGGAATTCCGGCACCGCTACGACCGACATTGTGAGCAAGTTTGCGACACGGTCCAAGAGGCTGCCGCGCCAGATTGCCGAGGCGATGCCGAGGGTGAGCGCGATCGGCACGGACACAGCCGCCGTCACTCCGGCGAGCATCAGCGAGTTCGGCAGACGGCTCGCGATCAGCCCGGCCACCGGCAGGTTGTTGACCAGCGATCGGCCGGGGTCGCCCGAGAGCAGCCCGACAAGCCACAGGAAGTAGCGCATATAGGCGGGCTGATCGAGGTGTAGGGCGTGGCGCAGGCCCGCCACAGCTTCGGGTGTCGCATTTTGCCCGAGCACCGCCGCCGCGACGTCGCCTGGGAGGATCTCCGTACCGACGAACACCGCAACGGAGACGAAACCGAGCGTCAGGAACGCGATCGCGATCCTGCTTGCCAGGAGGCCAACCAACGCTGTCTTCATATCCGCCGTCCCGGTGCCGCGCTCCGACGCCCTCGGCGGCCCCTCAGAAGATGCCGTAACGACGGTCATTGGTCGAGCCAAATATTTTCGGCGAAATTGTATCCCATCATGCCGCCGGTCGGAATTGGCCGCAGACCCTTCAGGTTGGTGACATGGGCGTCGAGATAGCTCGCAAACACCGGAATGCAAACGCCGGAGCCTTCGTGCACGAGACGCTGCATCTCGCTATACCTCTCGCGACGTCTCTCGTTGTCGGTCTCCGCACGAGCCTCGAGCAAAAGCGCGTCGAAGCGGTCGTTGCGCCAAGCGCTTTCGTTAAAGGGCCCCTGCGAATAGAAGAACTGGGTAAATGTAAGATCCACGCTCGCTTTCGGTGGGATGCTACTGAAGAAGATCGGGTGCTTCGCCCAGTGGTTCGACCAATACCCGTCGGCCGGCACGCGTTGCAATTGTAAGTTAAGTCCAATCTGCTGGCCAACCTGCTGCAAGACCTGCCCCATCTCCTCTGAGTTTGGCGCCGCGGGTGACACGACTATCGGGAAGGCTTGGTTGGCAAGGCCAGAGCGCTGCAGATGGAAGCGCGCCTTGTCGAGGTCGAAGGCGCGCTGCGGCAGCCTAGCATCGTAGAAGCGGTTGGTCGGGTCGATCGGCTGGTCGTTGGCGATCACCGCGTATCCCCGGTAGACCGTCCGGCGGATCTGCTCGCGGTTGAACATGTGCTTCAAGGCCAGCACGAAGTCAGGATTTGATCCGGGTACCCCGTCGAGGCGGAGGACGAGATCATGGTATGCGCCGCCCTTGGTCTCGAAGAGTGCAAGGTTCGAGGTTGAGATGATGCGCGGCACCAAGCGCGGGCTAATTGTGCCGATGAACTGCATGTCTCCCGCGAGCAGCGCGTTGACACGCGCCTGGTCGTCCGTAAGGCCGAAAAGCTCAATCTCATTGAGATAGGGCTTGCCGGGCTTGAAGTACTCGGTGTTGCGCACCGCGAGCGAGCGCACGCCTGGCTGAAATTCCTGGCACTTGTACGGGCCGGTGCCATTCGCCGTGCGGAAATCAGTGACGCCGTCTTTGACGATCACGCATTGCCAGTTGCCGAAGATGGTCGGCAAGTCGGCGTTCGGACCGCTCAGGCGGATGCGCAACTCGTTCGGCCCGGTTGCTGCGATCTCCTCCATAGGCGCGACGAGGGTGCGCATGGCGGAGCCGACCGCTGGATCCTTGTGGCGCCGCAAAGAATAAACCACGTCGGCGGACGTCAGTGGGGACCCATCGTGGAAGCGAACATCGCGACGCAGCTTGATATTCCACACGGTGGCTCGGTCGCTAGGTGCGATCTCCTCGGCCAGGTCGAGTTGGGGGGTCAGACTCTCATCGAGCGTGGTGAGCCCGTTGTAGAACATGAAGGCGCGCGAAAAGTCGGTTTGGGTCAACGCCTTCGCCGGGTCCAGCGTCTCTGTGGCCGAACTCCCATTGGTCCCGACCTTGATCCTGCCTCCACGGCGCGGGGCTTCCGCGTGCGCCGACTCGGCGAACATCGCGAACGTGCCAGCGGCGGCGAGCGACATACCGGCCGCAACGAGGAGGTTCATCACGTCTCGCCGCGACGCTCCACGCCGAAACGCTTCGCGAGCGCGCAGCACATCGGCCGCGACCATTTCGTGTTTCTTCAGTTCTTGTGTATCCGACATCGATCACTCCTCCTGGCGGTTGCAAGGCAGGCTCGTTCAGCCCGCCGCGTTCTGGGTTGCGGCCTATCTTAGACTCCGCGACCTAGGGTCGACAGAAGGCTCGTCATTTCCACAATATTATCAGCCTCGAGAGCTGGATTTCATCATAGGGGCCCGATGGGGCGCCGAAATTATGCGCCAAGCCGGCAGAACCGTGAGGTTCGACGCTCGCCCCGCGCGGAGGACAAACGAGGAGCGCGGCGTCCCGATCGCGCTGCTGAAGGTGCTAACATGTTCTCACTCTGCAAGTAGGTAATCAGCTCCATTTCGAGGCCGGACGCACTCTACTCGCCAACTATCCACAAGAGCGTCGTCCAGATCTGCCGTCGTTCCAGGGCCCAGTTTTCCGCGCCGACTTCATGACCGGCGAAGAGCGCATTTTTTCTGGTAAGGCAGACTGGCCGGATGGCGTTCTCGACCGGGTTCGTGTCAAGCTCGAGGCGCCCGTCTTCGAGGAAGCGGGTCAGCCCTTGCCAGTGATTAAGCGCGTAGCGGATGTCCTCGGCGAGCGTCGAACCACCGGAGATCATCGGCAGCTGTTTCTCGAACCATGGCTTGAACGCGGCGATGATGGGCTGCGCCGCTGAACGGGTCGAGGCGAAGCATCTCCTGCACCTTTGCCGCAAGTCCATTGTGGCCACAGCGGAAGTCGATCGGCCGCGTCGCGATGTAAATCTTCAGATCGGCGCCGGCCGCGATCATCGTGACGCTCGCACTGCGCGGATGACCCGGGACAGCTGCTCGCCATCTATGGCTGTGTCCGTCCGCAGCACGACATCGCCGATCGCGATCTCAAGCTTGATCGCCGGAACGAGACCCGCCTCCAACTCGCTTTCCAGGACCAGCGGCGCGAATGTCGACTGCGACGCCTCGCACGACGCCAACATGCCTCGCTGTCCAAAGCGTCGTCGCCAATCGTAAATCTGCCAGCGCGTCGCTCCGTGCTTGCGCGCTACCTCGGACACCTGGACGCCGGGTAGCAGACTCTCCGCGACGATCCGAGCTCTCTCAGCTTCCGAACGCACGCGGCGCCCCGATGGTCCTTCAAGAACCTCCAGCCGGCTCACCGACCCCCTCGTTGAGCCGTCCAAATGGACGTCCTTTTTGCTGTCCAATCCCATCCCACACCTCCGTCCAAGCCGGAGGCTTCTTTCGCACGTTCATTCGAATTCTGAAGCAAGGGTATTGACCTGCCCCTGAAGTTTCACCCAGTAGCGGTTAGAGTCTCGGCGGATGTTACGCCGTTTGGCGCGGTGTGAGCAACGTGCGATCGGCGGAGCTGGTCGGGGTTGCGCAGCCGATCGCACGTTGCGGTGAGGTAGGCGGCATAGGCCGCAGGAGTCAGATAGCCGAGCGAGGAATGCGGGCGTTGGCCGTTGTAGTCGCCGACCCAATCCGCAATCTTGGCGCGGGCGTGATCGAGGCCGAAGAACAAGGTTTCGTTGAGAAGCTCGTCCCGCATCCGGCCGTTGAAGCTTTCACAGAAGCCGTTCTGCATCGGCTTGCCCGGCGCAATGAAGTGCCAGTCGATCTTGTTCTCCTCCGACCAGGTCAGCATGGCGTTGCAGGTGAACTCGGTGCCGTTGTCCGAGACGATCATGCCAGGCTTGCCGCGACGGGCGATCAGCGCCGTCAGTTCGCGCGCCACCCGCCGTCCCGGGAGCGAGGTGTCGGGGATTGCCGCCAGGCATTCCCGGGTCACGTCATCGACGATGTTCAGGATCCGGAAGCGGCGACCACTGGCGAACTGGTCATGGACAAAATCCAGCGACCAACGGGCATTCGGCCGAGCCTCGACCAGGATTGGCGCCCGAACACCCACGGCGCGGCGGCGGGCCCGGCGCTTGCGCACGCTGAGGCCTTCCTCTCGATTCAGACGGTAGATCCGATTCCGCCCGGACGGTTCGCCCTGCTGGCGAAGCAGCACGAACAGCCGGCGGTAGCCGAACCGCCGACGGGCATTAGCAAGCTCGCGCAAGTGGCCGCGTAGTTCGGTGTCCGGCGGTCGGCAGGATCGGTACCGAACCATCTTACGGTCAGCGCCGACGATGCCGCAGGCCCGCCGCTCCGACAGACCCATGACGGCCTGCAGGTGCGCGACGGCTTCGCGCTTGGCGACGGGCCCTACCATTAATGGGATGACCCGCCCCGTCCTCTCAGTCAGACTGAGTTGGCTTTTGAAAGGAGGAAGCAATGAGGACACGGAACAAGCCCAGG
>NZ_JADPKY010000164.1 GCF_023074185.1 Bradyrhizobium sp. 132
GTGAAGATCGCGGCGAGCGGCGGCAGGCGGCGCCGTGCCGGATTCTATTCGGCAATCCGGCGCGAGGTCCCGATCCGCACGTTCAATGACTGGAACAGCCCGCCGCCCGGGTTCTGCGAGGTTGACATGGTCGCCCATGGCGGCACGTCGGTGGCTGGCTCGTTCATCCAGACCCTGACGATGGTCGATGTCGCCACGGGCTGGACGGAGTGCCTACCGTTGGTGACGCGGGAAGGTTCACTCGTCGTCGAGGCGATCAATCGGGCACAGAGCCTCTTCCCTTGGGTGTTGCGCGGGGTGGACTTCGACAACGACAGCGCCTTCATGAACGATGTCGTCGTCCCATGGTGTCGCGAACAGAAGCTCGAAGTCACACGCTCGCGCGCCTACAAGAAGAACGATCAGGCGTTGGTCGAGCAGAAGAATGGTGCCGTCGTCCGTCGCCTGATGGGCTACGGCCGCTTCGATGGGGTCGAGACGGCCCGTGTGATGGGCCGCCTCTATGCGGCGGCACGGCTCTACGTCAACTTCTTCCAGCCGTCGTTCAACCTGAAGGAGAAGCGCCGCGAAGGGGCTAAAGTGATCAAGCGCTATCATCTCCCATCGACGCCCTATGAGCGTGCATTGGCGCATTCCAAGGTGACCGCGGCCGTGAAGAAGCGGCTGCGCGATCAGTATCGCTCGCTCGATCCAGTCGCGCTGTTGGCCGAGATTCGCGCGACCCAGGACGAACTCGGCAATCGCGTCGATCGTCGTGCCGGCCAGGCGCGCGGCCTGCAAC
>NZ_JADPKY010000128.1 GCF_023074185.1 Bradyrhizobium sp. 132
GAAGTTCGAGGACCATTATGAAAGCGCGCTGATCGAGCTCATCAACCAGAAGCGGGCCGGCAAGCCGATCGTGCCGAAGGATCGGCCGAAAGGCGAGAACGTCATCGATCTGATGGACGCGCTACGCAAGAGCGTCGGCGGCGCAGCAGCCAAGACCGAGACTCCAAAAAAGCCTGCGAAGAAGACGAAGAAAGCTGCCGCAGCTCAGAAGGAGATGCTGATGCCGACGCCGGTAAGAAGCCGGCGAAGGAAGCGGCGGCAAAGAAGCCAACAGCAGGGGCGCGCCGGAAATCGGCCTGATGTAACGTGAAAACTCCGGTGACGCCCGACGGTCGCTACTTCGTCGTCCGTGGCAGGTTGTGGCGCATGGCCAGCCCCGGCCTCGGTGAAGCGGAGCGGACCAGTCTCGTCGGCTATCTGATGAAGGCCCGTCGCGCGGTCTGCGACGCCAAGCGGAGCTCAGGCCTCAAGGCGGAGGCGGCCGCGCATAAGGCAGTGGACAAGGCAAAACGCGAGCTCGGAGAGAGAGGCCCCGTCTGCTGGGAAGACGGCGCGCCCGATCTCAACCGGCACATGGCCGAGAACACGACCTACGCCGAATGGTACGCAAAGCTTGGACGCTCACGCTCGGGAGGATCTTGAATTGCCCAAAGCTGTAATCTTCGACGTTGACGGAACGCTCTTGGACTCGGTCGATCTCCATGCGCTCGCCTGGCACGAAGCGATGGTGAAGTTCGGCCACGATGTCGGTTTCGAGCAGGCTCGAGGTCAGATAGGCAAAGGAGGCGACAAGCTGATTCCGCACTTCCTGTCCGAAGACGCGCAGCGGGACCATGGCAAGGAAATGGAGGAATGGCGCAGCAACCGCTTCAGGTCAGAGTATCTCCCGCTGGTGCGCCCGTTTTCGGCAGTCCCCGATCTGCTGCGGCGCGTCAGGGGTGTCGGCATCCGGATTGCCGTTGCCTCCTCCGCCAAGAAGGATGAACTTTCCAAGTATCTCGAGATCGCAGGCATAGGCGACCTGGTCGACGTGACGACCTCTTCAGACGAGGTCAAGGAATCGAAGCCGGCTCCCGACATCTTCGAAGCGGTCCTGAAGAAGCTTGAGATCGAAGGCCACAATGCGGTGGCAATCGGTGACACGCCTTACGACGCCGAAGCGGCGAGCAAAGCGAAGATTGCGACGGTCGGCGTTCTGTGCGGCGGCTTTACAGAGAGTTCGCTGCGGCAGGCTGGATGCGTCCAGGTATATCCCGGCCCGGCCGCCCTACTTGCCTGCTTCGGGGACTCGCTCCTCGCAAGATGAGTCCCAAGGGGGAAGGTCATGATCAACGCGAGCCTCGAGGCGCAGGTTTGCTCTTGATGTACCGAGCCGCCTTTTCGCGTACCATCTGACCGGCTACAATACGCTACGCGTAGCTGGGACAGGGTGTTGTTCGACGGATTGTACAAATGCGAGTATCGCGCCGGTTCCGTGCTGAACCGTAGCGTCATGCATGTGCGCGGTGGCCGCATGCTGGGGGGAAACTCGGCTTTCGCCCACGTCGGAAGCTACCAAGAGATCGACGGCGTGATCGTCGGTCGGGTAGCCGGACAGCGCCATGCCCTCAATCCCGAGGTGCGGCAGCTCTACGGCGCGGACGATGACGAGCTGATCCTGCGCGGCCGTGCGGTTGGCGATTCCTATCACTTCGATGCCTCTCCGGTCCGGCTCCCTGATCAAGTGATGCATGCCGTGATGACCAGCTTGGATGAGGAGTCATTGCCGCCGCCAGGAAAGGTCGGCAACGGCGGCATCTCGAATGGCCTTTACGGGCTGCGCATCCGCGCGCTCGATGGGATTGACGGCGGACTGACCGGTGTGATGCTGCTGGAGGACGGCCGCATGCTGGGCGGAGACGCCTTCTTCTACTATCTCGGCTCTTACTCCTCTGCGGATAACCGCTGGCGCGGTGAAATCGTCAACCAGGAACACACGGCGGCTCGCGACGCGATCTTCGGCGGATACGAGGTGGGCATCGGCTTTTCGGGCAGCTGCGAGGCCAACGGCGCGATTTGGGAGGCGACGGCGCTGGCCGGAAAACGAAGTTTCCAGCTGGCGGCCGAGATGAAGCTCCTGCACAGGATCTGATAAAGAGTTCAGTTCGTGCTCGCGGGTGAGGCCGCTGCAATCAGAGATCAAGAAGTCAGCGACCCAGTAGAGTTTGAGCACGGATGAGGGCGCTTTGGCCGAGCACAGGGTGGCTCCGACCAGCTGCGCGTAGGAACGGCCACGACACCGTGCGGTTGGTGCTGGTTAATTGAAAATGCGCCGATGCATTTGGTCCGACGAGCAGATAGCCGGAGAAGGATCTCCGCATGATCGGTCCTGACCTCGGTTCTGGCCTGTTGGGCGGGATTGCTGATCCTCGACGCGCCCAGTTGTGACGAGTTCGAGCACATCTCGCCTGGCGGCGCTCCTTGATCATACAGACGGTCGAAATCATCGCAGGAACTGTCCTGGTCGTCCTCGCCCTTCGCGATGTATTCGATACGGTGGTGGTGCCCGGAGAGAGCCGAGGCGCGCTGCGCGTGGCCCGGCGGCTGCTCGCCATCATGCTTCCGATTTGGAAGTGGGCCCGCCGCGGCAAGAGCGGGGTCTCCACCAGCTTTGCGCCGGCGATCCTGATGGGCTCTTTCCTCATTTGGATGGTCCTTCTGTGGCTGGGCTTCGGCCTGATCGCGCATGCGCTGGGCGATTGGTTCGCGCCGCCAGCCGATTTCCAGGAGGCGCTGTTCATCGTCGGAAGCGCGTTGTGCACGGTGGGACTGAGCGGCATCGAGGCCCACGGTCCGGCCCGCTGGGCCCTCGTCTTAGCCGGCCTTTCGGGCCTTTCGGTCCTCACGATGGCGGTCACATACCTGCTCCAGGTGCAAGAAGGCATTTCCCGCCGCGATGCCGGAATTCTCAAACTTACGACGGCTGCGGGTCAGCCGCCCTCGGCTCTCGGACTGCTGGAGCGTTACGCCGACCTCGACTCTCCGGAGGAGATCAGGCGCGTGCTTTACAAAGGACGGGACTGGTGCGCCACCGTCCTGCAGAGCCATGCTTCCCATCCATCGCTGATCTACTTCCGATCGGTCGGCGTGGGCTCGGGTTGGCCTGCAACGCTCGGGGCCATGCTGGACCTCGCGCTGATGTTCGAACTGCTGATCGAGGACCGCGAGAGCCGAGCGCCGGCGATTCTGCTCCGAAGCGAAGGATTGCGCCTCATCGACGATCTGAATGGACTGATCGGCCTTGAGGCAAAATCTGACGACACCACTGATGCGGCAGTTCCGCGCGTGTGCGCCCGCTTGACGGCGGCTGGCTACAAGGTGCGTTCGCAGGTCGACGCAGCGGAGTTCGCGCAGCAGCGGCGAAAGCACGCTGGCCGGGTGCGTGCCGCTGCTGAGCATCTTGGCACCACGGCGGCACCCCTGATCCCTTGATCGTCGACAGCGGCATCGGACCGTGGGTTGTTGGTCCGGTTCAGTCGGGCGGGCATTCAGGGCAGGTATCGCCGATCGAATCCAGCACTCCGCGGAGCTCGGCGACAGCCTGATCCGGAGACAAGCCGTCTGGAGGCTCCTGCCTGGCGATGTCCAACGCGCGGTCGCGGGCGTGAGGGTCGGCCCGGTCCTTTGCCCAGCCATGCTCCTCACATTCGTGGATGGCGCCCGCCTCCTGCAACACGCTGAGCGCCCATCCGCGCAGCGTTCTGATCGCCGGCCGTCTTTCCTTCGTCATCAGCATCGAGCTTGCTCCTGCCGGGACGAATCCTTTCGCCCGTCTTCTCGTTCCGGGCGGTTAGCACGCAGCAGGGATTCGCGATTGGCAGGGCTGAGGTTTGTCCCCGTGTTCCGCGGCGCTGTGCACAACGCCACTTTCCAGTGCCGGCATGAGCCGCGCCCCAGTGCCCTGCAGGCTGTTCGGCATTGCTATCGCGACCGCGGGAGGTGTATTTGCATGTCAATCGGCGTTCAAATTTGGCTCTGACGCAATTTTGGTGCATCGGGATCATGTAGCACCGATCAAGCGGGCCTGCAGAAGATCGAGCTTGGCGCGCCCGTACATCTGACGCTTGACGAGCTTGAGCTTGGTAATCTGGCCCTCGGTCTGCCCGTTGGACCAAGATGTTTTAATCGCAGCGTTGATGGCGGCCTTGTCTCTGGTGACACCGTTGGCGAAGGACCCGACGAGACTTGCGCATGCTCGTTCCAGCCAAGGGTCAAGATCTACGTGAGCCTTCTTGCGGATCATCGTGTGGAAAGCTGCGATGATTTCGCGAGCTTCCACCAGGAGAGGAACGCCTTGCTCGATCGCCGCGATGGTAACGGTCTCAGACTTTGATAGCATCAGGCGGGCAATGGTTCTGGCGGACGGCACGCGCTGTACACTTTGAGCATCGGGCGTTTCGGCGCGCCGATGGCGTGTCGCCCACTCTCTAACAACCCGCTCGGAGCCCCTAAAACCCAGCCTCCTGAGGCGACGCCACAAGTCGGCACTGTTGTGATGACCACTCGTCCACTGGGCATCAAGCCAAGACAGATGATGTTCGAGAGAACTCTCACGCACTCTGAATACATCCGTTCGCTGACCTCGGAGCACCTTGCGGACGAGGCCTCGGCTATGTCCCGTAAGTCGTACGATCTCCTTTATGGAGACGCCCGTCTCCGCCTGTCTGAGGATTGCCGCGTTGGTATCCTCACGCCGTAGATAGCCCTCGTACTGGATCCGCTCCGCGGCCGTCAGCAAGGCAGGATTTATTGTGGCGGAGCCGACCGCCACACGAACCTGGCGCATTGATTTGCGGACCGCATCGAGAAATGCGTGGCTGGCATTCTCCATCAAATGCCAGCGGTCAGCGACCTGGGTGGCCTGCGGAAGCGCCTTGGGGCTACAGCAAGGGCTTAACCACCGCCGCGATCGCGCGCGACGACAGCAATTTGCGGCTGCCCCGAGAGCCAGGCCTGTGCAGTAGCTGGCTCTCTGTCGGGTAACAGGGCGATCGGTCGTCGCCGCTCGAGGTCGCAGATGATTGTTCCGTACCGCTGATTGCGCCGCCATGCCCAGTCATCGATACCGATCACGCTCGGCGCAGCAAAGGGCTGGCAACCGCGCCTTCGCACCACCCGAAGCAATGTATCGTTGCTCACGGGCAGCATAAGTCGGCGAGCGAAACTCGCGGCCGGGCGGCCACCCAGGGCGAGCCCAAGGTGATGGACCAGCAGATCGAGCCGCGCCGTTCGCCGCGCCCACGGCGCTAGAGCCCCGTCATCGAAGCGCTCGGTGAAAATACGTCGCCCGCACATAACAGTGACGCAGCGGAAGCGGCGCGCCACGATCATCAGGCGAACCGGCCGCCCCGCCAGCGGCAGATCGGTGAGGCATCGCTGATATCGGCTATGAATCCGCCCAGAACTGGCTCCGCATCCGGGACAGAGACTCTTGTCGCTCGTGGGACGGACGGTGATCACGGTCGTGGCGCCATCACAGACGGCGCGCTCCACGTCAAACCCAGGAGGGATCAGGACCGACGGTCGCAGGGCACGCTGCATCATGTTGATTCCTTTGTGAACCAACGCGAGCCGGCGCTTGAACTTCATCAAAAGTGAGTCAGAGCCAATTTTGGACGCCGATCCCCCGGCTTAGGGGGTCAATATTGGGCTCTGACTCATTTCTGATGAAGTTCGCCGGCGACTGTGGTTCTTCAACGGAGAATCGGCGCCATGCGGACAGGCTTTCGAATTTCATCGCTCGTACCGAGTGGTTTGGTGTTTGATGGCGTAAGTGATTCAGAGGATTCGGTTATTCTGGCTGTTCGGTCAGAGGCTACGGAGGCCCAGTGCCCTTTGTGCACGACAGCATCGCGCCGAATCCATAGCCGTTACATCCGGCACGTGGCCGATTTGCCATCAGCGGGCAGAAAGGTGCGCCTCCAATTGCTCACGCGGCGCTTCACATGTGAGGTGCCGCATTGCCGCCGGCGGATCTTCTCAGAGCGGTTTGGAGAAGACATCGTTCCGCTTCGACGGCGCCGGACGGCACGGCTGGAATACATCGTCCATCACTTGGGGTTGGCGCTGGGCGGCCGGCCGGCCGCAAGCTTCGCCAAGCGGCTCATGCTGCCCGTTAGCAACGATACCTTGCTACGGGTGGTCCGCCGGCGGGCGGCGATGCCGACAGATCCATTGCTTGTTGTGGGCATCGATGACTGGGCGTTCCGGAGAAACCATCGATACGGGACGATCGTGTGCGATTTGGAGCGCCGGCGGATCGTTACCCTGCTGCCCGACCGGGAAACTGCGACCGTTCGGGCGTGGCTATCGAGGCACCCAGCGATCAACATTGTGTCGCGAGATCGCGGTGGTGGATACGGCGAGGCAGCAGCCAAGGCGCTGCCGAACGCCATCCAAGTCGCCGACCGCTGGCATCTGATGGAAAATGCGAGCGCGGCCTTCCTTGATGCGGTGCGCCGCTCCATGAACAGAATCCGAACCGCAATCGGAGCGACGACGATCGACCCGGAATTGCTGACCTGTGCGGAAAAGCTGCGCTATCAGGGCTATCTGCGGCGCCAGGACAGCCATGCCGTAATTACGGCTCTCGTCAGCGACGGTGTGTCTCTCAAGGAGATCGTCCGCCGCACAGGACATAGTCGCAATCTGGTTCGCCAAATTAGCCGCGGCGGCGGTACGGATATGTTCCGCACCCGTCAAAGCACCCTGGACGGGCATCTGCCGTTCCTGGACGCGCAGTGGTCAGGCGGCTGTCGCAACGGTGCCGAGCTCTGGCGCCGCTTGAAGGGACAAGGCTTCAAGGGATCGCTGCGCGTGGTGGCGGAATGGACGACGCGACGGCGGCGTGCCGAGACTATCAGCCATCAACAATTGCAGAAGGTCCCCGCCGCCAGGACGATAGCGCAGCTGATGACGACGAAGCGCGACCACCTAACCAGGGCGGAGACCGTCACGCTTGCGGTCATCGAACAAAACGTTCCTATGCTGGCCGATGCCCAAGCTCTCGTCGGCCGCTTCCACGCGATGATCCGAAGGAAGGCCGAGATCGAGCTCGAACCTTGGATTGAAGAATCCAAGCGGAGCCTCATTGCCTCGTTCGCGAATGGAATCGCCAACGATAAGGGCGCGGTGCACGCCGCTATTACGCAACCATGGTCCAATGGCCAAGTGGAAGCGCAGATCACTAAGCTCAAGCTGGTCAAACGGCAGATGTACGGGCGCGCCAAGCTCGATCTCCTTCAGGCAAGGCTGATTGGCGCGCCATAAAAACAATCACGATCATCGAATATGCGTCAGAGCCAATATTGCAGGCCGAATGACAAAGACCCTTCAACCGCGTCGTTCTGGGTGCTCGCCGCCTCGCTTCCCTCACGAAGCTGCTGTTCACAGCTGTCGAGTTTGTTGAAGGCCTCACTATCCCCGTCGTTGACGAGCACGCCTTCGTCATTGAAGTCGAAGAAGAATCTCGGCATGAGCGTCAAACGCCAAGTGCCGTTGGCCGTTCCTAGCTCTTCTTGGCCCCCGGAAAAATGCCGAGGACCTCGCCATCTGCATCGCGAACCGTGACAGTTCGCCCAGTCATCTCAGCCAACCGCTTCGCAACCGCGCACGCCTCTTCCGCATTTTCCAGATCGAGAGCGAACACCGACAGCTTTGTTGCGCCAGCTCCTATGACGGCGATATTGAAAGGTCTGTTGTAGGCCACGGCGCAGCTCCTGCAGTTGGCGGGTAGCGCGATCGTTGGTACAGCAACCGTGATTTAAGGATTAGACACTTTGTACACAAGTGAAGACGGAACCTCGTGCGCCACGAATTCGCGGTAAGCAGGCGAACGGACTGTCTCAGATCGCCTGCGTCACCATCCCTAGAAGTTCTTGGCGATGGCCAGCGTCTCAAGTTCGCTCGTCTCCAAGGCTATCTTTTGCACCAGCATCACGTCTCCTTCGACGATCTCGCCAACGGTACAAAGCACCATCCCATTCCCAGCCGGCCGGATGCATCGATCTCGCGGACATTGACCGACGTGCCCCGACGTATGCGATAGCGCGCACCCGTATCGCACCCGACCAAGTCGAAATAGCCCTTGGCGTCGAACTGGGCGCGCTGCTGCGCAGTGAGCCAGCCGCGGAGCAGGCACAAGCCCTTTCTCCGCCTCTCCTCCTGATAGCTTCTGTAGAAAATCCCACACGCCCGACGCCGAAAGATCCGGAGGTAATGAGAACCAGCCACGACAATCACTCGTTTGCTTGAAAGGCCGCATGAACACGTAATTCCAGTGAAAGATGCTGAGATGCCCGCGCGTCTTCCTAATGCTCGATGCACGTCCATTTGACGCCTTAGGATTCGCCGTCCTGCCTCGATCACATCTATGGGCAACGCCCGCCGAAGGCCGCTGGCTTTATGGAGCGGAATGCGGCCGGAGCGATCCATCGCCTTCAAGAGGCATTCGCAAAATGAACTTGGTTTCTCTCTCGGACGAATCCAACTCGATCGAGCCACCGTGGGCCTTGGCGATTTCGGCCGCGATATAAAGGCCAAGCCCAAGTCCCTGCGAAGGCCCGTGCGCCTCTCCCCGGTAGAATGGCTGAAACAGGCGCTTGCGCGCCTCTTCCGGAATGGCCTCGCCTGCGTTGGCCACCGACAGTTCGAACGTTTCTGTCTTGGCGGTCGCCTCGACGCGCACGGGCCGGTCCGGTGCGCCGTGGCTGATCGCATTGCCGAGAAGGTTTGAGCACAATTGTGCAATGCGGGCCGGATCGCAAAAAACGGGTGTCTCAACCTCGAACATCGTTTGGATGCTGCGATCCGGATGGGCAGCGGCCAACTCCGCCACGACCTGGTCGAGCACGGGTTCGATCGCGGTAATCGATTTGGACAACGAGATGCCTCCGCCAAGGCGGCCTCGGGCCAGGTCCATGACGCTTTCGATCATCTTGGCCATGCGGCCCACGCTGCTCTGCATCATGGCCTCGAGCCGAAGCGCGTCCTCCGGCGTCTTGGCCTTGGGCATCAGCCGTGCGCCGGCCGCGATCGACGCGAGTGGATTGCGCAGGTCATGGCCGAGGACGGCGATGAACTGCTCGCGCAGTTCGGCGTTTTCGCGCTCCTGTCGCAGGCGCTCCTCCAGAGCGGTCTTGAGCTCGTCGCTTTCCTTGCGGGCGTCGATCAGCCCTCGCTCGTAGCGGCGCCGGTCTGTCGCCCGCATGATCGTCAGGCGCGTGAACAGGAGCGCATCAGCATCGGTCCGACGCTCACGCGCGTTGGCGATCGCCGGCAGCCGCGTTCCGGTTTTGGTCAGGAGATCGAGCGCGAACTCGTCGAAGAAGCCCTGCATGCGCAGCAGCGGCGCGACATGGGTCTCCAGGAATATGCGCCCGGCCATGTTGAGCAGGTCGCTAAGCCGCATCCCGGGAAGGTCATCGGGCTGGTATCCCATCCAGCCCGCAAGGGTCCGATTGGCCCGATCGATCTTACCGTCGGGGCGAACCGACAGGTACCCGCAGGGTGCGTTTTCATAGAGGTCTTCGAAATCGCTGTCGGCAGGATGATTGTTCACTCAGACGAAATCTCGAATTGCGGCGACGACTTCGTCGGGCGCGCTCAGGTTGGGACAATGGCCGGTCGCCTTCAGGACCACCATTTTGCTGTTCGGAATGTTGCGCTGGACGTACGCACCCACCTGTTGTCCGGCGATGATGTCTTCGCTGCACTGGAGAATCAGCGTGCGCGCTTTGACCCTGGCGAGGTCGGCGCGGTTGTCGGACAGGAAGGTGACCCGGGCAAATTCCTTGGCGATGGCGGGATCTGTACGGCAGAAGCTGTTAGTCAGTTCCTCGCCAAGTTCGGGCCGCTCCGGGTTGCCCATGATGGCAGGCGCCATCTGCGCCGACCACCCCATGTGGTTCTCCTCCAGAAACGAAAGAAGCTCTTCGATCTGCTGGGCGCTGAAGCCGCCGAAATAGTCGCCATCGTCGATGTAGCGCGGCGAAGGCGCCACAAGGATGAGGCTTTCGAACAACGTGGGGTCCTTGACCGCGGCCAAGACCCCGATCATTGCGCTGACGGAGTGCCCTACGAAGACCGCGCCCTTCAGCCCCAGCGCTTGCCCAATCTCGACGACGTCGTCGGCATAGCCGGACAATTTGGAATACCTCTGGCGATCATAAGCGGTGAGGTCTGAGCGTCCCGCTCCGACGTGGTCGAACAGCACCGTGCTGAAATCCGACTCGAAGGCCGGCGCCACGAAGCGCCACATGTTCTGGTCGCATCCGAATCCATGAGCGAACATCATGGCCCGCTCGCCTCGGCCGCGGACCTGCACGTTGTTGCGGAATTCGATCGACACTGGATGCCCCTGAGCGTGAAAGAGTTTTTATTGTCGCGATAAGCCTAGGGTCAAGCGGACCCGGATGCATCCCTTTTCGGGCGCCGGGCAGCTATGACGTTCGGATGAGAAGACCCGACAAAGCCTCGACCAACTGCGCCGGCGCGAAGGGCTTGGGCAGGATGACGCTACGCGGCATGCCGTTGGAGGCCCAACGATGGGCGCTATCCCCGGAGACGTAGAGTATCCCGCAGCTTGGATCGTGCTCCCGTACGAGACGGGCGAGCGCCCAACCATCCATTCTGGCGCGCCCCAGATTGATGTCGGTGACAAGTGCTCGCGGCAGAGAGGTCCCGCTGAGCAGACCGGCCGCCGCTTCGCCTGACGCGGCGCTGAGCACGCCGTAGCCTGCCTCGACCAAGGTTTCTTCAAGCATCTCGCGGAGGAGATCTTCATCCTCAACCAGAAGAATGGTCGATCTTTCTGAGGCGTTTCGGGAGTTGCTCAGGTGCATCCTCTCGCATCTCCTATCAAAATGACGCAGTCCCGATGACGCATGTCACCCGTCCCAACGTAGAACAGGACGAAGCGTTCACGTTTTCTTGCTGGGTCGCACCCCGCAAGGAATGAGCAGAAATGTTGGCGCAGACTTCGCCGATGGTGCCAGCAGCAGTCAATTCGCCATTCGTTCGGCCAGAGACGCACCTTACGTAGGGGGCGAACTTCGAAGGCGCTTCCAGTCAGGCCCCGTCCGGTCCCGGTACTATCGCCCGGTGCGGACGAGGTCGATGAACCGATTCCAGGCGATCTTGGGAACGAGCCGGCGCTGGTCGGCGGGGATGCTGTCGTCCATCATTTTTTTGGCCAGGCGCTGTACCTCTTTGGAGGCCTTGCTCATGTGACCGGCATCGAAGGGCGGACGCGGATCGTATTCGATAACCAGTTGAATCGCCTCAGCCTGTTCGGCCCCGGCGATCTCGCCGGCCAGCCATAGCGCCAGGTCGATGCCGGCCGACACGCCGGCCGCCGTAACGACCTTCCCCGAGCGCACGACGCGCTCGTCGGGCCTGGGCTTCGCACCCATGATCCGGAGCACGCCCATCTTGTACCAATGCGTGGTCGCGGGCTGCCCTTTCAGGATTCCCGCCGCGCCAAGGATCAATGCCCCGGTGCAGACCGAGGCGGTCCACCTGGCCGTCCGGTGCACCTTCCGCAGCCACTCGAGGACGTCGTCGTCGACCATCTGGCCCGGGGTTGTCGAGCCTCCGGGCACGACCACCAGATCGGGCGACGTCGTCTCCGAGATCGAGTGGGTGGCTCCGAGCAGAAGGCCGCCGCCTTCCACGACGATAGGTCCGACTTCCTTGCCGACGAACCGCACCTTCGCACCGGGGAGGCGCGACAGCACTTCCCAGGGCCCGACAGCGTCGAGCGCCGTCACGCCCTGGTACAAGAGGATTGCGATCTCAAGGGAGGCTGCCATTCATAATACTCCTGCTAGGGTTCGGCGCTGGCCGGCCAACCTAGAGACGGGGCAAGTCAGGCCAGGCTACTTCTCCTTGCGACCCGACCAAGAGGCGAGGATCCCTGTCGAGGGATCAGTCGATCATCTCCACGCGTCCCTCCTTCAGGCGCTTGAGATGGTCTTTCATCTCCTTCAGCCGCTCGGCGGAATGTCCCGTACGCTGGCTGACCTCGCCGATAACGCGGAGTGGCTCGAGCGACCGATAGGACTGCGTGGGATTTCCAGGGAATTTCCTGTCCGTCAGATTGGGGTCGTCCACGATCTCTCCAATCAGCTCGACGATGTAGATCCTCTCCGCGTCGTCTCCGTGGGCCAGCTCTGCGCCCCAAATGGCTGCTTGCAAAATGGCCGTGAGATAGACCCACGAAGTCTGAGCCCGCCTTCCGTAATTGGAACGAAAACCGGCAGGCGATCAGATCCCCCGACTTCAACTCGGCCCGGGTCCCGTGGTAGAATACTCTCGTTCCGCTCATCGAAAAACCTCGCAAATGTATTCCTGGCCTGTCGCGCGCGCTCAACGGCAATCGAGCGCTTCGTGCGGGTTTACGCAGCGAAAAAGAGTTAAATTTTGGCGGGTCAGTGCTTACAGTCCGGACAAGCCGAACCGCCGAATCGAGAGACTTCGTAATGCAATATCGAGCCTGCATCGTTGATGTGAACGGTCGCATCGAGAACTCCCGCACGTTCGCCTGCGCCAACGACGAGGACGCCATCGTTTGGGCAAGGCAGATGCTGCACGGCAATCCCGTCGAGCTCTGGTGCGGTGAGCGACTGGTGAAGCGTTTGCCAGTTTCGGAGGACAACCCGGCCGTAACACATGAGGTGCATGAAGGTCGAATGGTGCCGAAAGGAAAATGATGGACTGTCCGCGATCCCGCTATGGAGCCGCGATGCTAACCGTCTCTTCAATGATCCTTGTTTCGTCGTCCTCACCGGCCAGTATTGCGCTGTAGTAGCCATGGAAAGGCTGATCGCCCACTTTGGCTTGCCACTCTCCGATGTTGAGTATGAACGATCCTTCGGTGCGGGATACGACACGTCTGACGTAGTCGTGCAGTCCTATGTTTAGGGCTTCTTGGAAACTGCGCCTTATGGCATCGCGCCCCTGGAAGATGCCGCTAGGAGTAACTCTGATTGCGTTCTCGGCGAATGCTGCGGCCATTGCCTCAACGTCGCCTCGATTGTAGGCGGACGCGAAATTTTTCTGGAAGTTGGCGCTCGTACTCTCGGCCGATAACTTCTCTTGAGCGCCGAGTGACGGCGGAACAACGAGGAGGAAGGCGACCGCGAATGTGGTTCTCAGCATCGATCGCTCCCTGTCGCGTAGTCGCAGGTCAGGCCGAGTTGCGGTGCCTGGCCTGCTGCCTTTTCGCCGCAGCCGGCTTCTTGCCGGCGATCGGCATCAGCATTTCCTTCTGGCCAGCCGATGCCTTCTTCGGCCTCCTGGTGGGCTTGCTCGCCTTCGCCGGCGTGGGCATCCTGGCCCACGCTCCGCCGCAGCGCCTCCATCAGGTTGACCACGTTGGTTGCTGCGGGTTTCTCCTTCGCGGTGATCGGCTTCCCAGCGCGCTTCTGGCTGATGAGCTCGATCAGCGCGGTTTCGTAGTGGTCCTCGAACTTGCCGGGCTCGAACGATCCGGATTTCTGGTCGACGATGTGCCGGGCGAGGTCGAGCATGTCCTTGGTGAGTTTGACGTCCTCGATCTCGTCAAAATATTCCAACGGCTCGAGCGCGATGATGTGCTCGCGGTTGGTCAGCACCAGGCGTCCGATCGCGACCTTGTCCATCTCTCGGATAGTCTCGCGGATCACCGCGAAGGGCTACACCGAGACGACCGCGCGCGAATTGCGCGAGCGGCTTGATCCGTTGATCCGCAACACTTCTCCGCTTGATGTGGCGGAGAACCGCTGGTTGGGCCCGCTGTGCCCCGGGTGCGCTCTCGGCTGCCTCAGCCGGCGATCTCTCGTCTGCGGAGAATGGCGGGCAACTGGCAGCTCATACAACCTGGTTGTCACGGCGGACTACGCCGGCGGGCCCAGACCTTCCCAATACTCGATTGCACGGTTATCGCACACCGCGGCGAATGCTTTTTTCGCCTCGATATCCTCAAAGTAAAAGTGCGTCCCCTGATCGCCGCGCTCGATCCACCAATCGATTTTTTGCTTCGTTTAGCGATGCTCGATGCTTCTGCGCGGAGTTGGTCCAATTCTCTTCCGTGCGCTCGAACGATTACGCAATTCCTCTTGGTCATCAAATACCTGTCCTTAGTTGGTGGTGCGGAAGGATGGTTGATTCCAATGAACGGTGAAACCCAAATGATATGCCGGGCCGAAACTGCCGGCGTGCATTCTTGGTCAGCGAATTCGACCGATAAGCTGGCGATGGTGGAATCGTCAGGATCTGATCTGATCGAGGGTGAGCACGGGTTCACCCTCGCCGGCTTACGTTAACAATCGGTAGAGCTTAGCGCGATCGGTAGCTTTTCTGCGATTGCGGGGCAGGGCAATTTGAAGTCGTTGGCGGGGGCCGCCGGCTGTTTTATGGGCCGCGAGGCGGCTTCGCGCGAAGTGCGATCACCTCGATGCAGTGCCATTGCCAGACCTTCCCAGAGCACGCGCCCAGCCGGGGGCGGCTTTCTGAATGCTGACGGTGCGCTCGTCGGCGCCGCGCGGAATAGTTCATTAGTTTTTGTGTGCGTAGATAGGAGCGTGCCGGTTACCGCTGATTGCGGCACATGGAATGGGAATGCCGGCCCTGGCTGTTCTCCCCATCCTCCGGCTGGGGCCGTTGGCTTGAACTTGCGCAGCATCGTTCAAAACTCGATTCACAACCATGATCAGAGGCATTGGCATAGCGGTATTTGGGATGATTGTTCTTTCCCAGTTCGATCAGGCGTTCTTCTATGGCCGACATAGTGACGCGGCGCTCAGGCTTGTGCGCGAGATCAGCCGCGGGTTCGGCCTTTAGGTTCAGCATCCATCCCAGAGACAAGGCACTCCTGGTGACAGAGATTCTCGCGCCGACTATCAGTTCTTCCGCGCCGGCGAGAACAGTGCGGCATGCTCCTTCATATCATGTCAGTTCGGCACGACCCGATGCCGCCGCGCCGCATCCTCGTTCGGCTATCGGATAGCAGATCGAATGTCAAAGCTGCGATGCTAACCGCAAACAGACATCAGCTGCGCGCGTCGGCGGCGGCATACCCCAGGCCATCCCGGATTATCTCGGTCCGGCTTCCGTGTTGCGGATTAATAGCGCGGGATAGTCAGAGAAACACGCCGGGCGTCGGCTGTAGATGACCGACCGAGCGATTGACCACGCGGAGGAGCGCGTCGTGGCGATGCTGTAGAGGTTGTGCATAGAGGGTCCGCGCTCAAACGTATGCGGACCTACATCGTACGTTGCTGATTATTCCCGTACTTTCCGCAAGTAGTCTTGTGTTTCGACGGCTGACTTGATCTCGTCGCTGACTTCGACCACTCGTTTCTTGCTCTTCCGCCATTTACCGGGCGAGCCGAGGATCGGCCTTGCGGTGCCCTTGCACACGACGAGCAGATCACGTTTCGGACTGACGTAAATGTCGAACATAAGTGCCCCCTTGCGGCGGTCCAGCGTAACTTGTCGAGTGCCTGCATAGGTTGCAAATTTGCCACGCTATCGCTTTGTTTGGCCAGCGTTCCACTTCAGGAACGATCAAAAAAGCCGCATGCCTTTTGAAATTGTGGGCATGAGATCGCAACTGAGGCGGATCTCACCCGGATTTGCGGCAATGGTATCAATTTCCATCACGCGTCAATACGCGCACTTGTCTTACTCCCGTCTGAGGCGCCGGTGTTTCGTGGTGCCATGCATCCTGATGATGGCTCTGTTAGCGAAGCTTCGCGCTGATATATGTATAGAACCAGGTCTGGCACTGGCGGTGCGGAGGAGACGAATGACCTTCAAATACCAATTCAGGGTCGAGCTGCGGCAGCTGATCGAAAAGCACATCAGTCAGTCCAGCACGTTCAAAGACTACGTCTTGATCACCGGAGAGATGGAAGAGGCCAAGCACAGGCTGGAAATGGCGGCTGAGGAGTTCCCGGACGAGGAGGTCAACGCCTGCGAATTGTAGCGAACGCTTCGCGCTTATCCCCTCGGCCCGGGTGCCGTTTCGTTCGAGGCTGGAAAAGACTTGCCCTGGCGCGGAAAGAACTTTCCAGTCACGGGACGTTCCGTGACCGTATTCAACCGGGCAGATAAGTCGCCGGCTTTGTGCTACCGAAATGGCCGCGCCGGGGCTGGCTCATTTCATCACTGAACTATATTTCCGACCGGCGGGCCGCAGAGTGATCTGCGGCCATTTTGCTTGAGCTTCAACTCGGAAATACGCAGTCAATCGCGGTTCGGGCTAGTCACTTTGCTCCTTTTGCCAGATCGCGATAGCGTTTGGGCACCAATGCTCAATAAAAAAGCGAACCGCGTCCGACGTACAACGTTTGTTAAGAATTTCGGCTTCAGATTGCATCTGTTTCAACCGACTCGGCTCTTTCTGGTCGGGCTCACGTATGAAGTTGCGCGGTCTGATTAGGCTGCTCCGTCGAGTTCTAATTTAGTTTTGCCATTCCTTTCCATCGCTTCCGACGAGGGGAGCGACAACGACAGCTATTGGGGCACTCAATGTCTAAGGTCCTGAGATTTCCTCGACCTGATGAACGGAGACCCGAACCGGATCGTTCGCTCCAGGAAACATCTGTCATTCTGCCCAACATTGCTGCGCTGCTCTCGAGAGTGGAATCTCTTCAAATTCAAACCACCGACGATCTGCGCCTCGCCATCTTCATGCTCGATCTCGCAAACATGTGCATCCGATTGACTGTCGGCCAGACCCCGAATGGACTGACCAGAAAACAGTTACTGGCCCAATCCGCGAAGATTGGTCAGCTCCTTGAGACTGCGCGTTGCGAGATGCAGCTATAGGTTTCGGGAAATGACTACTTAAACCCGCCACCGTTAGTTCGAGGACTCGCCATGAGGTGGAATAATCGAAAGGCGACCCGCGTTCAGTTTGAACGCAAGCACATGGTCAACATCATCGGGGTCGATGGCACATGGCGACGGAGTTGCATCCTCCTCGACGCTTCTGAAATCGGCGCCAAGCTTGAGGTAGAAGGCTCTATCGACGCACTCAAGGCACAGGAATTTTTCCTGCTTCTATCGTCCACCGGCCTGGCATTTCGCCGATGCGAGTTGGTTTGGGTCAACGGGGCGCACGTAGGCATCAGATTCGTCACTGAAAAGACGAAGAAAAAAGAGCGCCCGGGAAACAATAATCATCTCGCTCCTGCGCAATGAGGCGAATGTTGTCGGTCAAGACCTTAGATGACCAAAAATCAAAGATGCAGCTAGTCTCGAGATGACCAAAAATCAAAGATGCAGCTAGTCTCGTCGCGAACGATCTCCTTCATCGATGTCCCCTCTCTTGCAGTTTGTGAGGCCAAAGAAGCTCTGCTTCATGACCAGAGTGGAGGCTTTATTCTCTATCTGTCCGGCGCAGGTTCATCATCAACCATGGAAGAGCGAGTCTTCTTCCTGGAATTGCGCGAGGCGCTGGTGTGGTTGAACGAGCCTCCTGAGGATCAAGGATCATTCTGGGTATGAACCCGCGCGAGAAAGCCGCTCAACGGAGGCGGCCATTATGCTTGTACATGTTCTGGCTGACAGTGCAGCCAAGTTGTCTGATCTTTGTCGCGTACTTGACCGAAGATTTCGCATAGCGGCGGAATGGCTGGATGTCGACTCGAAGCTTTCTTACATGCCTCACGCCGTCGTCGTCTGCGCCAACCTACGCCTCGTCGAGAACATCGCGGCTCTCAAGAAGAGAAGTGCTCGTCTAACCAATATCCCCAAGCTCATATTCCTGGTCGAACGGCCGTCTCACGCTTGCATCTCGCAGGCCTATGCTCTAGGAGCCACGCTCGCGCTGCCAGGCATCGTAAATCAGGCCAAACTGTTTGCTGCGTTGGCAAATCCTGCAAACGCTGAAAGCGCCTTGTTAACTGGCGAGCCGCGGAGAGACCATGCGATTGAGGTCGCCGCTACTGCTATTGGATCAATATTTTCTGCGGTGTCCTTGGGCGAGCCGATAGATGTGATCGGGACGAGAGAAGCTGGGAGAAA
Organism: Bradyrhizobium sp. 132; assembly: GCF_023074185.1. Classification (GTDB taxonomy): domain Bacteria; phylum Pseudomonadota; class Alphaproteobacteria; order Rhizobiales; family Xanthobacteraceae; genus Bradyrhizobium. Next base: position 18,052 of record NZ_JADPKY010000128.1, read on the forward strand.
AATCGCCGATCGCATCGCGGAGCGCGGCCTCACTGAACGGCTCGCGACCGTGCGGCGACACCACGAGGGGACCTATCAGCACTGCCTCCTCGTTACCGGGGTAGCAATCGACTTTGGGCTAAGCCTGGGCTTGAGGAAAACCGATCTTGAGCGGCTGTACTCTGCCGCCATCTTTCATGATATCGGTAAAGCAAACGTCCCGCTGGCGATCCTCGGCCGCCGCCCAGCGGGAAGGGTGCTTGCCGGCGTGATCCAGAACCATCCGAACCGCTCGGGCCCGGACCTCGGGTGAAAACTTGTTCGTCGTCTTGCTTGTCATGGCTCATCCTCTCAGAAGTTGGAGCCTCCGGCAAACCCGGGGCGGTTCAGCGGGAGCGCAAACTGGCGTTCTCATCACCGATAGAGGCCGAGGGCGGGGCGCTGATAGGTAAGATGTCCTCGGAGCCGATGAACAAAGCCAGCGCTGTATTTTGCTCCAGCAATGCAACTTCATCGAAACGGCTCATTCGGCGCCCTTTGCCTCAACGTCCGCTTGGGGTCAACACGCGGAAAACCCAAGCAGAGCAAATCGAGTCCGCCATGCCTCATTGAGCGGACCTCAAAAATGTGCGCCGTCAGTTCGCTGATGGGCCAATAGGCGAGAATGACGTAAGGAGTTGGCGAGAGACAGGAATGCTCTGAATACGTTGCCGCCCACGAACCCAGGGGCGCAGTCATTTTAAGCCCGTTTCTATCCATCCGCGGCAGCGGCATGCGCTACGGTCACGCCGCCCATGACGATAGGCCTCTACTTCCATAGGGTGAAAGACGAAGTGTGATTATGGATAATCTGATCCTATAATAGGTTTTAGGAATGCCGGGATACCCGGTGGAGCAGTGTTGCAGCGGCGCGTGATTGTGGGGACGAGAGTCCACATTGGCAAGGACCAACCGCATGACCAAGATAGCGAATTTGGCTCTACTCTCATTCATGGTAGTCTTGACGTTGAGTGCGCGGGGACCAGCCGAAGCCCAGCAAGGCAGCATGGGTTTCTTCATAACCAGTGTCGGGCTTGAGAGGGGCGGCGACCTCGGTGGGCTGGACGGGGCGGATCGACATTGCGAGACCCTCGCCCAGGCCGCAGGCGCGGGCGGCAAAACATGGCACGCCTATCTTTCGACGCAGGGGCCGGGCGCTATCAATGCCAAGGATCGGATCGGTAACGGTCCCTGGTCCAACGCCAAGGGAATCCAGATCGCGGCAAACGTGGCCGACCTGCACAGCGACAACAACAAGATCAACAAAGAGACCGGCCTCGATGAGAAGGGTATGGTGGTCAAGGGACGTGGCGACAACCCCAATCACCATGACATGCTCACCGGCACACAACACGATGGCACGGCCATTCCGGGTGCCGACGCGACTTGCAGCAACTGGACGAGCAGCACTGACGGACAGGGTAGCGCGATCGTCGGACACCATGACCTGATCGGCAACGCTCAGGGTCCCAATTTCTGGAACTATTCGCACAAGACGCCGGGTTGTTCCCCGGCGAACTTGCAGCGCGTCGGCGGAGCGGGATTGCTTTACTGCTTCGCCACCAATTGAGCGGCATCTTGGTCAATTGTTTTCTGGGCCGAGGAATCGAAGCGTAGAAGTGCTGGCGCTCGCCCATCGAGGCATTTTCGGACTTGTTTTTGCTGCCCCTATAATGGTCGTCGCGGAGACTACAATGCCGACTGACGAAAGCAAGGATCGCTCCCACGTACAATCGGGTGAGGTGCTCGATTTCCAGTCTCACCGGATCCATGCCATCACGCAGACCCAAGCGCAGTCGTCCGGGATCCCTACGAGCCTCTACATTCGGCTCATCCAGTTGGCGCAGCGGGCCGAAAAGATTTGGCGTGATGAGACAGCGGCCATCAGACGAGAGGAGCTCGGATTGCTCGATATCCGTGATCGGAGCGGTGCTCAGGTTTCATCTATCTCGGAAAACCAATCTCTGCTCGACCTTGATCGCGACTTCGTTGCCTCTCGCTTGGCCGTCCTGGCCGCAAAAGAGGATTTGCAGGGCCGCGGAGCGACAGAGCTAGACGCCGAGGCAACCCTTACGTGGGATGACACCGAAGCCACGATCTCCTCCGTAAAGGATTGGGGCGCGTTTATCGAGGCTGTTCGTGCGTATGGGCGTTCGATCGCGACGGTGAAATAGCCGATGCCAAATGTCGAGGCTGTTTCCGAGTCGATCAACACCTAGCTTTTTCGGATCATGTTTTCGGTCAACCTCTGTCGTCTGCATCTCGCCGCCCTGACGCAGCCGCGCTTGTGGTCGACGAAACGGGCCCATCTTGCCTATCGCAGTAGCGTCCTTGCAACACGAACACTCATGTAATCCATCCGATTCGATGAGCCGAACCAAATGCGCGCCGCAGCGCGGCGGGTTTGCACCGCTCGACTAACCGAGCCGCCGCGCAGGACATGTCGGCTGCAATCTCCTTCTATCCATGCCGTTCCGTCCGCCGGTGCGTCTTGGTAAGTGTCGTGCCAGCAATCCTCCACCCAGTCGTAGACGCTACCATGGACTTCATAGATCCCCCAAGGATTAGGAAGCGACGGTCTTGGCGGCGGAGACTTCGTCCCGGCGATTTGGCGTTCTTCGGCCGGATCAAGAGCGAAGGAATCGCCCCACCAGAAAGCAGTCGTCGTTCCGGCGCGCGCGACGTACTCCCGCTCCGATTCGCTCAACAACCGATATGGCTTTCCGGTCGCACGCGACAGCCAGTCGACGTACTCTTTGGCTTCGGCCCATTGAATATTGGTGACGGGTTTCCATTCGCTACTGCTGGTCGGATCCGACGATCGAAAGCTGCAACCCTTCCTCATGACGCAGGCGTTCCACTCCTGGAGAGAAACGGGAAAACGTCCAACCGAGAAGCTCGGGAACGTCACCTGGTGTTGCGGCCGTTCGTCCGCTGTGCTGCCTGCTTCACCCGCGCTTGCGCCCATGGTGAACCGGCCGGCAGGAACGACGATCATCACCGGACAGAGATCACACTCTTTAAAGCGATCAAGCGGTACCAATGCGCTTTCTTCAGATCGCGATAGCAGCCGGAAACGCCGCAAATCCAGGGGCGATGGGCGCTCTAAGATCGAGAGCGCCGGCGTGGATTGATCCAACGTTTCTGCACCGGCGCTCGCTACCTGGAGTTGGACAATCAGCGGCGCAAGCAACAAGGGTAATAGGTGAACAAACCTGTCCATCCAGGGCTCCCAGCCGCATCACGGTGGTCGACACTCGGTTGGCGGCGGCGCGTCAGGCAATTTGTTTCAATCATAAGACAGAACGGCTTGCGGCGTCTTCCTCGACCGCCGTTTACCGCCATCCTACTACGCCTACAATACATCTCGTTGCGCAGGCCAACAAGACGGCTCCGTTGCTAATCTGAATTGCTTCGCGGCTTGAAGAGATGAAACAGCGCCCTTCACTCGCGGCCAGTCGAGACGCGTGACGAAAAAAGCTGCCTTGGTGCGTGATGAGACCCGCACGCCAAACGGCCAGTTTTTGTTTGGTTTCGTTAGTCCAAGCGCGTGATTATATAACTGCACCGCTCGCTTCCGCCTCGGGGGCTTGCCGATAGTCTTGCGAGAGGTCGGTTACGGGTCAAAGTGCGAAGAACTCAACGTGAGCAAATCTTGTCCGCCCTGTCTCACTGAGCAGACATTCACAACGCCGGAGGCGACTTCGCAAAAGGGCCACGTCCAGACTCTCCGCCCGAATTAGATCAAGTACGCGACTGGAGCCCGCTCCCATCTTCTTGCAGTTGCTTTTTTCGATACTCCATCCAAGCCCATCGGACCGGGAAAACCTGGAACTTCTCAGCCCGGCGTATGTTGTGCCGTGCCACTACTGGAGGACGAAATGAACAAGAAATCTTTTCTGCTGCTGATGGCTG
>NZ_JADPKY010000091.1 GCF_023074185.1 Bradyrhizobium sp. 132
AACGAAGTTGGTGGCACCCAGGTTGACCGGATCGTGGAAATCCGACCGTCGCCTGACGAAATGGTTCGGCTCGCCGCGAAGGACGCTATTCGCGCGCGCGACGGATATGGCCCTATCATTGCGGCGGAGCTTGATGCGCCGATGCGGGCGCGCCTGCGCATTGACAGCCGTGGGCAGATCACCGCCTGGCTCGGATCTGACGGGCGCTGGCATGACACTGCGGAGTTGTTTAGACAGCCCAAAGGCATGCGCCGAAAGACAGATGAAGAGCGGCAGGCAGATAACGACAGACACCTTTCCCTTCCGGCCATGGGCGCGTTTCCCGAGCGGTCGGGCTTGTCGAGCGCGGCTCGGAAGGCCAAAGACTATCGGCGCAATCGCGCAGCCCGCTGGGCGCAGACATTATCCGCATGCAACGATAATAGGCGCCGGGAGATTGACCGCCTTGGCGTCGGCGGCGGGCACGCGTTTGGGAAGGCTTGGGCCAATGCGGGGTTGCCGTCGGCCTGTCGTATTCCAAGGTACACGACTGCCATCGCCCCGGGCGCCGAGTTTCTAGGATATCGCCAGCACGGCAGCGTCACCGCGACGCCGGGCAGCTTCGTGGGGCCGGCGGGTGGGCCAGAGGATGCCTTTATCGCCAGCCTAGATGCACCGCAACTCGCTGCCGCACTGGCGGTCCATGCGGCGGTTTTGGAGGCTAGTCTAGATGGCCGGACAGCCCGCGAGATAGCCGCCGCTAATAGCTGAGGAAATACCAAGGTCGGCGAGCGCAA
>NZ_JADPKY010000013.1 GCF_023074185.1 Bradyrhizobium sp. 132
GGCAAGCCGGGACCAAAAACCATGCGCTTGGGGCTCGAAGCCCTCCAGCGCATCAAATTTGGCGCCTCACTGCGAATGGCCGATGTGTGAATCCGATAGCGCTTGCGGGAGAGGGTTGGGGAGAGGGTGTTTCCGCGATCGAGAACCCCCAAGAGTGCGCGAGTGTGGACAGATGAGCAATGCTACGTCGCAAGAACTACCTCACTTCGCCGACGCAGAAAGCTTTCGCGCCTGGCGCGCCACTCCCTCGCAATGGCTGCCGATCGCGCTCGACATCGCGCACAGTCACGGTGTCGATGTCAGCGCGCCGCATGTGTTTGCGACCGGCACCAATCTCGTGGTCGGGCTCGGCGAGAAGCTGATCCTGAAAATCTTCCGGCCGCTGCTTCGCGCGCAATTCGTCTCCGAGCGCGGCTCTCTGACGCAGCTTGCCGGCCGCCTTCACTTGCCGATTCCCGAGATCGTCGCGGAAGGCGAGCGCGACGGCTGGCCTTATCTGATCATCACGCGCCTTGCCGGCACGCTCGGCTCGGAGGTCTGGCCGCAATTAGCCGAAGCGCAGAAGGAGCGCGTGCTGCGTCAGATCGGCGAGACCATTGCGTCCGTGCAGCGCGCGCCGCTCGGCCCGCTCGCGGAAATCCAGCCGCGCTGGGACGACTTCATGCGCGCCCAGATGCTGGGCTGCAAGGCGCGACACACGCGTCTGGGCCTTGCGCCGAAATTCCTCGCCGGCCTCGACGATCTCCTGCGCGACGCGCCAAAACTCATTCCGATGGACCCGCCGCCGGTGATCCTGATCGGCGAATACATTCCGGAGAACTTCTTGCTCGCCTGCTGCGACGATCAATGGTCGCTCGCCGGCCTGTTCGACTTCGGCGACGTGCTGGCGGGATGGCGCGATTACGATCTGCTCGGGCCCAGCGCGTTCATGGCAGCGGGCCGGCCGGGGAGGGTGCGCAACCTGCTCGAAGGCTTTGGTTATGCGAAGCCGGACTACGCGCTGAAGCGACGGCTGATGGCCCTGATGCTGCTGCACCGTGCCAGCGACCTCAACAGCCACATCTGCATCGAGGGCTGGCAGGATAAGGCGAACGATCTTGTCGAGTTGCAGGATCTGATCTGGCCGGGATGACGCCCACGAGTTGAGCGCGGAGTACGGCAGTCTATTTTATGTGCAAATACGCCTCTTTGTATGCAATGCCTTGGCATCTTGATCAGCGGCTGCCGGGCCGAAAAGCGATATTATCACGTACTAACAACATCTTATTGATTGACTAGCGTCTCGTTAAGCCTTGGCACGAACCTTGCGAATCCAGTTCCAACCAAAAACTTTTGAGTTGGAGCCGTTTCATGAAGCGCCGCGATTTCCTCAAGTCCGTTTCCGGATTGGCCGCTGGTGCGGCGCTTCCGGCCATGCCGTCGGTGATCTCGTCCGCCCAGGCCGATGCGCGGTCGGAGACGCTGCTGATCGTCTCGGAAGGTGGCCCCAACAATCTCGACATCCACGGCGTCGGCACCAACGTGCCCGGCTATGAAGTGTCCTGGAATTGCTACGACCGCCTGATCAGCCACGAGATGAAGACCGGCCCCAGCGGCGTGCCCTATTACGACCGCGACAAGTTTAGGGGTGAGCTCGCCGAAGATTTCAAGATCGACGACATGTCGGTCACCTTCACGCTGAAGAAGAACGCCAAATTCCACGATGGCGCGCCTGTGACCGCCAAGGACGTCAAATGGTCGCTTGACCGCGCCGTCAGCGTCGGCGGCTTCCCCACCTTCCAGATGAGCGCGGGCTCGCTGACCAAGCCTGAGCAGTTCGTCGTGATCGACGACTACACGGTACGCGTCGACTTCCTGAAGAAGGATCGTCTCACGATCCCCGATCTCGCCGTCATCGTGCCGTGCATCATCAATTCCGAACTGGTGAAGAAGAACGCCAGCGAAAAAGATTCCTGGGGTCTTGAGTACACAAAGCAGCAGACCGCGGGCTCGGGCGCCTACAAGGTGACGAAGTGGACTGCCGGCACCGAAGTCGTCATGGAGCGCAACGAGGATTGGATCGGCGGCCCCTTGCCGAAGATCAAGCGCGTGATCTGGCGCATGGTGCCGCAGGCCGGCAACCGCCGGGCGTTGCTCGAGCGCGGCGACGCCGACATCTCCTACGAGCTGCCGTTCAAGGACTTTCAGGAGATGAAGGCGAGCGGCAAGCTCAACGTGGTGTCGCTGCCGTTCTCCAACGGCATCCAGTATATCGGCATGAACGTCACCAAGCCGCCGTTCGACAATCCCAAGGTACGTCAGGCGGTCGCCTACGCGATTCCCTATCAGAAGATCATGGACGCGGTGATGTTCGGGCTCGCGAACCCGATGTTCGGCGCGCCGAAGGACAAGCCGACCGAAGTCGCCTGGCCGCAGCCGCACAAATACAACACCGACATGGACAAGGCGAAGGCGCTGATGGCCGAGGCGGGCTACGCCAACGGCTTCGAGACCACGATCTCGTTCGATTTGAACTTCGCCGGCGTCAACGAGCCGCTCTGCGTGCTGGTGCAGGAGAGCCTGGCCCAGATCGGCATCAAGACCACCATCAACAAGGTGCCCGGCGCCAACTGGCGCACCGAACTGAACAAGAAGGAGATGCCGCTCTTCACCAACGTGTTCTCGGGCTGGCTCGATTACCCCGAATACTTCTTCTACTGGTGCTATCACGGCAACAATTCCGTCTTCAACACCATGAGCTACAAGTCGGCGGAGATGGACAAGCTCATCGACGGCGCACGCAATGCGGCAGCTATCGGCGACATGGCGACCTACGACACCGACGTGAAGGGCTTTGTCGACCTCGCCTACAGCGACATCCCGCGCATCCCGCTGTACCAGCCCTTCGTCAACGTCGCGATGCAGAAGAACATCAGCGGCTACCAATACTGGTTTCACCGCCGTCTGGATTACCGCGCGATGGCGAAGGGGTGAGGCGCCATGCTGATCATGATCGGCAAGCGCCTGATGTTCGCGATCCCGTCGCTGATCGGGGTCGTCATCGTCACCTTCCTGCTGACGCGCGCGCTGCCCGGTGACCCTGCCGCGTATTTCGCCGGTCCCGCCGCGACCAAGGAAGCCGTCGAGCAGATCCGCAAAAAGCTCGGCCTCGACAAGCCGTTGATCGAGCAGTTCTTCCGCTACACCAACGACCTCGCCCATGGCGATTTCGGCAATTCGCTCACGACGGGCCAGCCGGTCGCGGCCGAGATCCGCAACCGCCTGCCGGCCTCCGCCGAGTTGACGCTGCTCGGCCTCGTCGTCTCGATCGTGATCGCCATCCCGCTCGGCGTGCTGGCGGCGACGCGGCCGGGCTCATGGGTCGATCATCTCTGTCGCGTCACGACGACGGCCGGCGTCTCGCTGCCGGTGTTCTTCACCGGCCTCGTGCTGGTCTATGTCTTCTATTTCCGGCTCGGCTGGTCGCCCGCGCCGCTCGGCCGGCTCGATGTGTTCTATAGCGCACCGCCGACGGTAACCGGCTTCTACCTGATCGACACCCTGATCGCGCGCGATTTCGAGGCGTTCCGTTCGGCGTGCAGCCAGCTCATCCTGCCGGCGACGACGCTTGCGATCTTCTCGCTGGCGCCGATCGCGCGCATGACGCGCGCCTCGATGCTGGCGGTGCTGTCGTCGGAGTTCGTGCGCACCGCGCGCGCCAGCGGCCTGTCGCCGGCGACCGTCATCGTCACCTACGCGTTTCGTAACGCGATGCTTCCCGTCATCACCACGCTCAGCATGGTGTTCTCGTTCCTGCTCGGCGCCAACGTGCTGGTCGAAAAAGTGTTCGCATGGCCCGGCATCGGCTCTTACGCGGTCGAGGCGCTGATCTCGTCGGACTTCGCGCCGGTGCAGGGTTTCGTGCTCACCATGGCGGTGATGTACGTGCTGCTCAATCTGGTGATCGATATTCTCTATGGCGTGATCGATCCACGCGTGCGGCTGGAGGGATAGCGCATGATCCGGAAAAGTGGAGGCCGGTTTTCCGACAAGATCATGCGCAAAACAAAAGAGACACAATGAGCTCCGTTGCGCCTGCTGTCGAACCCGTTGGTCCCGCGCGGACGTCAGGGCTCGTCGCGCTGCTCGACCAGACCCGCTACGTGCTTGGCGAGAACAAGGTCACGGGCTTCGCCTTCGCGCTGCTGATCGTGATCCTCATTGCTGCGATCTTCGGTCCCTATGTGGTGCCGTATGATCCGCTGGCGTCCGACACCGTCGCGTCGTTGAAGCCGCCCTCGGCTGCGCACTGGTTCGGCACCGACCAGCTCGGCCGCGACATCTTCAGCCGGGTCGTCGTGGCGACGCGGCTCGATGCGTTCATCGCGGTGGCCTCCGTCGTGCTGGTGTTTTTGATGGGCGGGCTCGCCGGCATCGCCGCCGGCTATTTCGGCGGCTGGACCGACCGTATCGTCGGCCGCATCGCCGACACCATCATGGCCTTTCCGCTGTTCGTGCTCGCCATGGGCATCGTCGCAGCGCTCGGCAACACCGTGCAGAACATCATTTTGGCGACCGCGATCGTGAACTTCCCGCTCTATGCCCGCGTCGCGCGCGCCGAAGCCAATGTGCGCCGCAATGCCGGCTTCGTGCAGGCCGCGCGTCTCTCCGGCAACGGCGAATTCCGCATTCTTCTCGTGCATATTCTGCCCAACATCATGCCGATCATGATCGTGCAGATGTCGCTGACCATGGGCTACGCCATCCTCAATGCCGCCGGCCTGTCCTTCATTGGCCTCGGCGTCCGTCCGCCGACGGCGGAATGGGGCATCATGGTCGCGGAAGGCGCGGGCTTCATGGTCTCCGGCGAATGGTGGATCGCGCTGTTCCCGGGCCTCGCGCTGATGATCGCCGTGTTTTGTTTCAACCTCCTCGGCGACGGCCTGCGCGACATCGTCGACCCGCAGCGGAGGACGTGATGGCTGGGTTACGCGCAAATTTCCGCTCAAAATTCTCCAATGAAATCAATCCCGTTCTACTGTGCATGGGGTTGTTTTCGACGGTTTTGTTTGGGAGGCACCCATGACCGCCCAGCCCCTGCTCGACGTCCAGGACCTCACGGTCGAATTCAACACCCGCCGCGGCATCGTCAAGGCGGTGCAGCACGTCAACATCTCCATCGCCAAGGGGGAGACGCTCGCCATCGTCGGCGAGTCCGGCTCCGGCAAATCGGTGACGTCGTATGCGGTGATGCGCATCCTCGACCGTGCGGGGCGGATCGCCGAGGGCTCGGTGATGTTCTCCGGGATCGACGTCAAGGCCGCGACCGAAGACCAGATGCGCGACCTGCGCGGCCGCGAAGTCTCGATGATCTTCCAGAACCCGCGCGCCGCGCTCAATCCGATCCGGAAAGTGGGCGATCAGATCGAGGACGTGCTGCGCACCCATGTGCAGCAGGCCATGGTCTCGGACCGCGGAGAAAAGGCGATCGAGGCGCTGGAGCAGGTCAAGATCGCCCGCCCGCGCGAGCGCTATCACGCCTATCCATTCGAGCTGTCCGGCGGGATGTGCCAGCGCGTCGTCATCGCGCTCGCGCTCGCCTGCAATCCACAGCTTTTGATCGCGGACGAACCGACGACTGGATTGGACGTCACCACGCAGAAGGCGGTGATGGACCTGATCGTCGAGCTGACCAAGCGCAAGGCGATGTCCACCATCCTGATCACCCACGATCTCGGCTTGGCCGCCGCCTATTGCGACCGCGTCGTGGTGATGGAGAAGGGCCGGGTGGTCGAGACCGCAAAGGCCGCCGACATCTTCGCCAACCCGCAGCACCCCTACACGAAGAAGCTGATGCGCGCGACGCCTCGGCTCGGCGTGAGCTTGCGGGATCTGTTGCCGGAGGAGGAGGGCTCAGCTGTTCTGGCCGCGCCTGACCCGGCCATCCACCAGGCGTGGCAAGACGAGGCCAGGAAGAGCGACCAGCCCCTCCTGCTCATCGACAAGCTGGTCAAGGAATATCCCCGCCAGGGCGCCACTGCCACGCTCGGCAAATTGTTCGGCCGCAAGCCGCCGGTCGAGCCCGATGTGTTCCGCGCCGTCGACGGCATCAGCTTTTCCATCGGTCATGGCGAGAGCGTCGGCCTGGTCGGCGAGTCCGGCTGCGGCAAATCGACCACGTCGATGATGGTGATGCGGCTCTTGGACCAGACCTCGGGCCTGATCCAGTTCGACGGCGAGGACATCGGCGGCATTGCGCCGGCGGGATTTGCCCGGCTGCCGCAACGCAGCCGTATCCAGATGGTGTTCCAGGATCCGACCGACAGCCTCAACCCGCGCTTTACCGCCGCACGCGCCATTATCGACCCCATCATGCAGCTCGGCGACATCAAGGGGCGCGATGCGCTGCGCACCCGCTGCGAGGAACTGGCCACCATGGTGGGCCTGCCGCACAATCTGCTGGATCGCTTCCCGCACCAATTGTCGGGCGGCCAGAAGGCTCGTGTCGGCATTGCCCGCGCCATCGCCCTGCACCCAAAACTCGTGATCCTGGACGAGCCGACCGCGGCGCTCGACGTCTCGGTGCAAGCCGTGGTCCTCAATCTGCTTCAGGACCTGAAGGTGCGGCTAGGTATGAGCTATTTGTTCGTCTCGCATGATTTGAATGTGGTGCGCTTGTTGTGCGATCGTGTCATTGTCATGCGGTCGGGTCGGATCGTCGAGGAAGGCTCTTCCGACAGAGTTTTGAGCGATCCGCAGGACGATTACACCAAGGAGCTGCTGACGGCGATCCCGCATCCGCCGTTGCCGGTGCACTGATTGTTTGGGAGCGTGATGGCCGAACCGCTGGACGATTACATCGACGCCGTATCGCAGGCGCTGGCATTGCCGGTCGAGGACGCTTGGCGACCGGCCATTCGCGCCAACCTCGAAGTCTCGTTGCGGCTCGGCCGCCTCGTCGACGAATTCGCGCTGCCGGACGAGACCGAGCCGGCGCCCGTGTTCACGGTCTGACGCCGCCATGACGACGAAGCGAGAGATGACGGCCTCCGATATCGCGAGCGCGGTTGCGGGCCGCAAAATGTCGGCGCTCGATGCGACCGAAGCAGCGCTTGCGCGCATCAAGCAGCACGACGCCATCCTCAATGCGTTCACCGACATCACCGCCGATCGCGCCCGCGCCAAAGCGCGCGCGATCGATGCCGATATCGCCGCCGGCAAGACCGTCGGCCCCCTCGCCGGCGTGCCGTTTGCGGTGAAGAACCTGTTCGACGTCGCAGGCCTCGCCACGCGCGCCGGCTCGAAGATCAACCGAGACCGCGTGCCCGCCATGCGCGATGCCACGCTGATCGAGCGCATGGAGGCGGCTGGTGCCGTCCTGGTCGGTGCGCTCAACATGGGCGAATACGCCTATGACTTCACCGGCGAGAATGTCCATCACGGTCCCTCGCGCAATCCGCATGACACCACGCGAATGAGCGGCGGCTCCTCCGGCGGCTCGGGCAGCGCCGTCGGCGGCGCGCTGGTGCCGATCGCGCTCGGCTCTGATACCAACGGTTCGATCCGCGTGCCGTCCTCCTTCTGCGGCATCTTTGGCCTGAAGCCGACCTATGGCCGGCTCTCGCGCGCGCGCTCGTTTCCGTTCGTCGCGAGCCTCGATCATCTCGGCCCGTTCGCGCGCTCGGCCACCGATCTCGCGCTCGCCTACGACGCGATGCAGGGCCCGGATGCCGACGATGCCGCCTGCACGACGCGCGGGATAGAGCCGACGCTGCCGCTGCTCGCCAATCCGGTTTCGGATCTGCGCATTGCGATCGCCGGCGGGTACTTCCAGCAGAATCTGTTTCCGGAAGCCGTCGAGGCTATCGGCCGCGTCGCCAAGGCGCTGGGCGCAACGCGCGTGGTGGACGTGCCCGAAGCCGCGCGCGCCCGTGCCGCGGCCTATGTCATCAGCACCACCGAAGGCGCTTCGCTGCATCTCGATCGCCTGCGCAAGCGGCCGAACGATTTCGATCCAGCCGTGCGCGACCGGTTGATCGCGGGCGCCATGGTGCCGGCGCCGCTGGTCGACCGCGCCCAGAAATTCCGTCGCTGGTATCGCGCGCAACTCGCCGAGGTCTTCAAGTCCGTCGACGTGTTGCTCGCCCCCGCGACGCCTTGCACCGCGCCAAAGCTCGGCCAGGTCAATTTCAACCTTGGCGGAGTTGAACTGCCGGTGCGCGCCAATATCGGTATCCACACCCAGCCGATCTCATTTATCGGCCTGCCCGTGGTCGCCGTACCGGTGCCGCTCGAGCCGCTGCCGATCGGCGTGCAGATCATCGCCGCGCCATGGCGCGAGGACATCGCGCTGCGCGTTGCCTACGCGTTGGAGAAGATGGGCGTCGTCGCCGCGCCCAGCCCAAAGGGATTTTGAGATGGAGATCGATCTCCCCGACGTGATCGCGGAAGTCAAAGCCGCGTTCGACCGCTACGAGCAGGCGCTGATCACCAACGACGTCGCCGTGCTCGGCGAGCTCTTCCGCAACGATCCCCGGACGCTGCGCTATGGCATCGGCGAGAACCTCTACGGCTATGAGGCGATCTCCGGCTTTCGAGCCGGGCGCTCGCCGGTCGGCCTCAACCGCCGCACTGCGAAAACCGTGATTACCAGCTATGGGCGCGACACCGCGGTCGCCTCCACCCTGTTCTATCGCGACACGATGCCGGGTAAGGTCGGCCGGCAGATGCAGACTTGGGTAAAGTTCCCGGAGGGTTGGCGCGTCGTCGCCGCCCATGTCAGCATCATCGACGAGTCGAAAGAGACCTGATCGTATGACGCTTGACGACCTTCCGCAGGGGACATTGCCGGCCGGGCCGGTGGTGCCGCGCGTCGATCGGGCGTCGCCTTCGGTGCAGAAGGTCACGCGCGCCGAGGAGCTGCGCCTGCAACTCGCCGACGAGATCGTGCGCGGAGCCCTTGCCCCCGGCGCGCCGCTTGACGAAACCGACATCGCGCGCCGCTTCAGCGTTTCGCGCACGCCGGTGCGGGAAGCACTGCGCCAGCTCGTGGCAAGCGGCCTCGTCGAAGCGCGTGCTCATCGCGGCGCGGTCGTGGCGCAGCCTTCATTCGAACGGCTGACAAGCATGTTCGAGGCGATGGCGGAGCTAGAGGCGCTCTGTGCAGGTCTTGCGGCCGAGCGCATGTCTGCCGTCGAGCGCCACGGCCTGGAGGCCATCCACGAAGAGCTGCGGGTCTTGAGCTACACCGGCAATCCCGATCGTTTCCACGAGGACAACGAGCGCTTCCACAACGCGATCTATGCAGGCTCGCAGAACGGCTACATCGCCGAGATCACGCTGGCGACCCGCGTCCGCGTTCAGCCGTTCCGCCGCGCCCAGTTCCGCAACCTCGGACGTCTCGCCAAATCGCAAGCCGAGCACGACCGCGTCGTCGTCGCCATCATGCGCGGCGACAAGCAGGGCGCCGCCGCCGCGATGCGCGCGCATATCGAGCTGGTGCGCGGGGAGTACGAGATCTACGCGGTGTCGGTGTGATCTCCTCATCCTGAGGAGCGGCCGAAGGCCGCGTCTCGAAGGATGAAAGGCCGAGATGCAGCCGCGTGGCCTTCATGGTTCGAGACGGCGCCTGCGCGCCTCCTCACCATGAGGAGATGCACCTATCCCGTCGCCTTCTCCGCCATATACTTTCGCCAACCGCCATAGTCCGTAATGTCGCGGGCGTCGCCCAGCACTTCCGGCTCGACGAGAAACCCCTTCACGGTGCGGCCGTCGGCCAGCCGCACTGTGCCGATCGCCATCGGCGCGGGGATCGCGTTGACGAACTTGCCGAAAGCGGACGACGACAGCGACCATATCTCCAGCTCGATCGACGCGCCCTTGCCGGCTTCGACGCGCCGCATGCCCGGCTTCGGCGGCGTGGTCTTCAATGCGTAGAGCTTGTAGTCAGCCGCGGTCCTGGTCGCCTCGATCAGCTGGCCGTTCAGCGCTTTCAGCTCGCCGTTCAGGGCCATGCCGGACAGATGCGCGCCAACGACGGCGATCGGAATTTCGTCGACGCTGGTCGCGGGAAGCGGCGCGAGCGGAGACTGCGCCACGCCCTTTGCGCCAAGCGTCAGCTCCGTAGCCGCATGAAACACGCGGCCGATGCTCGCGAGCAGCGCGTCATGTCCGGCCGGCGCAAGCAGCGTGATGCCGAATGGAATGCCGTCGTCCCGCATCGCTGCCGGCACCGCGAGACCGCAGAGGTCGAGCAGATTCACAAAATTGGTGTAGGTGCCGAGCCGGCTGTTGAGCTCGACCGGATTGGCCAGCACCTGAGCGGTCGTATAGGCCGTCGGTGCCGTCGGCAGCACCAGCGCGTCGATGTTCGTGAAGGTGCGCTCGGCGATCTTGCGCAGGCCCTGCAAGCGGTAGAGCGCGGAGAAGGTTTCCGCCGCCGTCAGCCGCGCGCCGGCCACGGTGATCTCGCGCGTCACCGGATGGATCGCATCCGGCGCGGACGCCAGCAGGTCGCGGATCACGAGATAGCGCTCGGCGACCCACGGTCCCTCGTAGAGCAGCCGCGCCGTCTCGTAGAACGGCTCGAGGTCGAACTCGACGAGCGCTGCGCCAAGCGCGGTCCAGCGCTTCAATGCATCGGCGTAAGCAGCTTCCGCCTTCTTGTCGCCGAAGAAGATCAGCTGTCCGCTGCGCGGCACGCCGAGACGCAGGATTGCCGGGAGCGGGGTGATCGCGCCCAGCGGCCGGTCGCGCGAGAACGGATCGGCCTGGTCGGGGCCAGTCATCACGGAGAGCGCCAACGCGGCGTCGTCCACGGTCAGAGCGAACACCGAGATGCAGTCGAGCGTCCGGCAGGCCGGCACCAGGCCCGCGGTCGAGATCATGCCGAGGCTCGGCTTCAGCCCGACGATGTTGTTGAGCATCGCCGGCACGCGCCCGCTGCCGGCGGTGTCAGTTCCCAGCGACAGCGGCACCAGCCCGGCGCCGACGGCGGTGGCCGAGCCCGAGCTCGATCCGCCGGGAATGAGATCATCGCGGATCGAATTGCGAGGAATGCCATGAGGGGAGCGTACGCCGACGAGGCCGGTCGCGAACTGGTCGAGATTGGTCTTGCCGATGATGATGGCGCCGGCGGCGCGCAGCCGTTGCACCGCGGTCGAATCATGCGTCGGCGTATACGAGAAGGCCGGGCAGGCCGCGGTGGTCGGAAATCCCAGCGCGTCGATATTGTCCTTCACCACGACCGGCACGCCATAGAGCTGCAGGCTGGCGGCATCCTTCGTGGCGAGCTTCCCGGCCTCCGTGATCGCGTCCTTTTCGTCGCGCAGGCTGATGAAAACGGCCGGATCGTTGTGATCGCGGATGCGCTGATAGGTGCGCGCGACCGTCTGCGCCGGCGTGAGCGTGCCCGCGCGATGCGCAGCCACAATCGCGGCGATCGTTTCAGGCTGCTCAGCCCCCATTCCAGCCCTCATGGCGACAAAACTCCGGCTATCTGTCTTCACCCGGATCGAAGCAAGCGATGTGCCATTGTGTACACAATCCGGGCAGGACGAGTGCTCCGGATATTATCGGGGGATCAGTGGCTTGGAGGATATTTCGAGGGTCGGGTGGCCGTCGTGCCAGCGCCCTGCCGGGGCATTTGCATAAATAGTGGGCAGTCTGGGTCAGGTGAAGTCAGCGAGGATCCGCAGCAGCTGTTCCCGGTTCTCCTTGCCGATCCTGTCCTCGACATGCCGCTCGTGCTCCGCGGCGAGGCGCTTGAATTTCGCCAGCGCCGTCTCGCCTTGCGCGGTGAGGTGCAGGGCATGGGAGCGCCGGTCGGTCTTCGATCTGACCCGCTTCACGAGCCTGCGCTGTTCGAGGCTGTCGAGCAGATGCACAAGCCGCGCGCGCTCGATGCCGAGGTGCTTGGCCACCGCCATCTGCGAAAGGCCGGGATTGGCGCCGATCACCGTCAGCACCGAATATTGCGTCGGCCGGATGTCGACATTGCCGAGCGTTTTGACGAAGTCCTGGAAAATCCAGATCTGGAAGCGCCGCACCGCATAACCGGCGTGGCCGACCAGTGCATCGAGGCCGATTTCGTCCGCGTCGTTCCGCGGCGTTGCGCCGTTGGCCCCACGCTTGCGTGGGAAAGTCTGGGCTGCGGTGGTTGTCACGTCGGGTCTCCTGCCGGGCCATTGTTGTAGCGCCTTCGCCGTGCCAGCGGAAGATTGTTGTTGACGACAACAATTGCCACGCCCAACATTATGGTCAACGCGGCCCGCGACGAGGCTGCGGCCGATCCCGGCTTCTGGGAGAGGAGGAAACCATGACAGCCGCCCCACGCGGTGATGCTTCGAGCCTGTTCGCGACGCCCAGAACCGTTGCCGAGCATCGCGCCGACGGCAGCATCGTGCTGCGCTCGCCCGACCCCTTGCGCAATGGCGCGCGCTGCATCGGCGACTGGCTGGAGCAATGGGCGCGGCAGAGGCCTGATGCGATTTTCCTCGCAGAGCGCAGCAGTGCCGAAGCGCCATGGACCACCGTTACCTATGCGCAGGCGCTGCGCCAGGTGCGTGCTGCGGCGTCCTGGATTTTGGCGCGGGGTCTCAGCCCAGAGCATCCGCTAGCGATCCTCTCCGACAATAGCATCGATCATGCGCTGCTGGCACTCGCGGCCCAGCATGTCGGCGTGCCCTCGGCGGCGATCTCGCCAGCCTATTCGCTGATGTCAAAGGACTTTGACAAGCTCAAGAGCATGATCACACTGCTTGAGCCCGCCGCGATCTATGTCTCAGCAGTGAAGCCGTTTGCGGCGGCGATGGCCGCGATCAAGCCGCTGCATCGTGCGCAGATCATCAGCGGCAATGCAGACGATATCGATGCGCTGGCCTTCGGCACCATCGCGGCAACGCCCGAGAGCCCCGAGGTCGCAACGGCCTTTGCCGCGGTGACGCCCGATACGATCGCAAAATTGCTGTTCACCTCGGGCTCGACCGGTACGCCGAAAGCCGTGATCAACACCCAGCGCATGCTGACTTCCAGCCAGCAGGCCAAGGCGCAGACCTGGACCTTTCTCGAGCAAGCTGGCAGCGATCTCGTCATTCTCGACTGGCTGCCTGGAGCCACACGTTCGGCGCCAACCACAATTTCAATCTCGTGCTGCGCAATGGCGGCTCGCTCTATATCGACGGCGGCAAGCCTGCGCCGGGCCTCTTTGCGACGTCACTCGCCAATTTGAAAAGCGTGATGCCGACGGTCTATTTCAACGTGCCGCGCGGCTTCGACATGCTGATCGCGGCGCTGCGCGGCGACGAGGCGCTGTGCCGCCGCTTCTTCGGCGAGGTGAAGTTCGCGTTCTACGCCGGTGCCGCGCTGCCTCAAAATCTATGGGACGCGCTCGAAGAACTCTCCGTCAAGACCGTTGGCCGCGCGCTGCCAATGGTCTCGGCGTGGGGCTCAACCGAGACGTCGCCGCTGGCGACCGACTGCCATTTCCTCGCGGAGCGCTCGGGCAATATCGGCGTGCCCATTCCCGGCACCGAATTGAAGCTCGTCACCTCCGGCGATAAGCTGGAGGTGCGCGTGCGCGGCCCCAACGTCACGCCGGGTTACTGGAAGGCGCCGGAGCTGACCAGGCAGGCGTTCGACGAAGAGGGTTTTTATCTCATCGGTGACGCCGTGAAGTTCGCCGACGCCGGGCGGCCCCAGCGCGGACTGTTTTTCGACGGCCGTGTTGCGGAGGACTTCAAGCTCAATTCCGGCACCTGGGTCAGTGTCGGCACGCTGCGCGTCGCCGGCATCGCCGCGTTGGCGCCACTCGCGCAGGACATCGTCGTCACCGGTCATGGCGGCGACGAGGTGCGCTTCCTGGTGTTTCCGAACATCGCCGCCTGCCGAGTTCACGCGGGTTTGCCCGAGACGGCAGGCGCGAACAACGTGCTCGCGCATGACAAGGTCAGAGCGGCGATCGCGCGGGGTCTCGCGAAACTGAGGCAGCAGGGGGCCAATTCCTCCGGCCACGCCACGCGCGCACTGCTGCTCGCCGAGCCGCCGTCGGTGGACGGCGGGGAGATTACGGACAAGGGCTACATCAATCAGCGCGCCGTGCTGACGCTGCGCGCCAAAGCGCTGGCGCGGTTGAACGACGATGCGCCGGGGGAGTGGATTGGTCCGTAGCGGTTGTTTGGGCCCGTGCCCCGGACGCAGCGCAGCACGCAGTGGTGCGCTGCAGAGCCGGGGCCTATCTCGCTTAGTGCGCGCGGTCGCATGGATCCCGGCGCTGCGCAGCAGCGTTTCACGCTGCAGCGCGTCCGGGACACGAGAGTTGGGCAAGCCCAATTACGCCAGCGATTCTGCCGCAATATCTTTGCCGATTCTTTTGTTGCCTAAGCAACTAACTTGTGCGAACCGTTCCAGACAAGGATGATGGCGGGAGGAACCGCCGCGTTCGATCTTGGAGGGAGCAATGCTCGGCAGAGAGGGTGCCGCGGGCGAGTGCCGGCGCATGCCTGGACGTGACAGGGGTCCGCGCCCGCTGCGCGGCGCGTCAGGTCTCGGTGCCGCCGGTGACCGCGCCGAGATTCTCGTGCAGGCGGCGCAACAGGTCGATCAGCACCTCGCGCTCGTCCTTGCCCAGACAAGACAACAGGCGCCGCTCGCGCTCGAATGCCGCGACGATCACCTTGTCATGGGTGGCGCGGCCCTTCGCGGTCAGCGAGATCGAATGGGTGCGCCCGTCGTTGGGGTCGGTGCGGATCGACACCAGCCCCCGCTTTTCTAGGCCCGCCAGCGTCCGGCTCACCGGGCCCTTGTCGAAACCAATGACGTGGCAGATGCGCGAGGCGGGAATGCCGGGCTCGATCGCCAGCAGCGACATGATCCGCCATTCCGTGACGTTGACGCCGAACTGCCGCTGATAGAACGCGGTGGCGCTGTTCGAGAGCTTGTTGGCGATGAAGGTGATGAACGCCGGGACGTAGCGATCGAGATCGAGCGTCGGCCCCGTCTCCGCGGGCGCAGGTTTTTGGCGGGCTCTGGTCGAAGACGGCGGCATATCGGGATTCTGTCTCGCGGCGTGTCCGGAGACCTAAAGGTAAGCGCGGCCCTTTCACAAGATCAAAATGAGGGAGGACTTCAATGAGTGCACCCGGCTCTGCCGTATCGGCCGTCCCGCATCTCGACGTCGATCCTTTCGACATGGATTTTTTCGCCGATCCTTATCCGACGCATGAATTGCTGCGAGAGACAGGTCCGGTCGTTTATCTCGACAAATGGAAACTCTACGGCGTAGCGCGCTATGCCGAGGTTCATGCCGTGCTGAACGACCCCGCGACGTTCTGCTCGAGCCGCGGTGTCGGTCTCTCCGATTTCAAGAAGGAGACGCCGTGGCGGCCGCCGAGCCTGATCCTCGAGGCCGATCCTCCCGAGCACACCCGCACCCGTGCCGTGCTCTCAAAGGTGCTGTCGCCGACGGTGATGAAGGGGCTTCGCGACCGCTTCGCCGCGGCAGCGGAAGCGCGTGTGGACGCGCTGCTGGAGAAACGCAGCTTCGATGCCATCGCGGACCTCGCCGAGGCCTATCCGCTGTCGATCTTCCCGGACGCGCTCGGGCTGAAGCCTGAGGGACGCGAGAATCTCATTCCCTATGCGAGCCTGGTGTTCAACGCCTTCGGCCCGCCGAACCAGTTGCGTAAGGAGGCGATCGCGCGCTCGGCGCCGCACCAGGCCTACGTCACCGAGCAGTGCCAGCGCGATAATCTCACGCCCGGCGGCATCGGCGCCTGCATCCACGCCCATGTCGACGAGGGTGCCATCACCGCCACCGAAGCGCCGCTGCTGGTGCGCTCGCTCTTGTCGGCCGGTCTCGACACCACCGTCAACGGCATCGGTGCAGCGGTCTACTGTCTCGCGCGCTTCCCTGAGCAGTGGCAGCGCCTGCGCAACGATTTCACGCTGGCGCGCAACGCTTTCGAGGAGGCCATTCGTTTTGAAAGCCCGGTGCAGACCTTCTTCCGCACAACAACGCGCGAGGTCGAACTGTCAGGCGCGACCATCGGTGAGGGCGAGAAGGTGTTGATGTTCCTGGCTGCCGCCAATCGCGATCCGCGGCGCTGGGACAAGCCCGACAGCTACGACATCACCCGCCGCACGTCCGGCCATGTTGGCTATGGCTCAGGTATTCACATGTGCGTCGGCCAGCTGGTCGCGCGGCTCGAAGGCGAGACAATGCTCGCCGCGCTGGCCCGCCGGATCGCAAAGATCGAGATCACCGGCGAGCCACAACGCCGCTTCAACAACACGCTGCGCGGGCTCGACAGTCTGCCTGTGACCATCACGCCGGCCTGACGCTGCTGGCATCGAAAACAATAAATACGACAGGGGAGGGAACAATGAAGAGCTTGAAGTGGACACTTGCGCTGGCTGCGAGCTTGATCGGCGGCGCGGCAAATGCCGAGATCTCGGACAATGTCGTGCGCGTCGGCGTGCTCAACGACATTTCCGGCATCTTCCAGGACACAAACGGCATGGGTTCGGTGGAGGCCGCGCGCATGGCTGCCGAGGATTTTAACGGCGGCGGCAAAGGCATCAAGGTCGAGATCGTCTATGCCGATCACCAGAACAAGGCCGATGTCGGCAACGCCATCGCGCGCAAATGGCTCGACGTCGAGGGTGTCGACGCCATCGTCGACGTGCCGAACTCGGCCGTCGGTCTCTCCATCAACACGCTGCTGCGCGACAGCCGCATGACGTTCCTGGCGTCGTCCACCGCGAGCTCCGATCTCACCGGCAAGGCCTGCTCGTCCAACACCATCCAATGGGTCAACGACGCCTGGGCCACAGGCAATACCACGGCGGCCGCGATGATGTCGCGCGGCGGCAAGGACTGGTATTTCCTTACGGTCGATTACGCGCTCGGCAAGGGCATCGAAGCGGAAGCCCAAAAATACATCGAGGCGCATGGCGGCAAGGTGTTGGGTTCCAGCAAGCATCCGCTCGGCACCTCCGACTTCGCGTCCTTCCTGTTGCAGGCGCAGGGCTCGAAGGCGCAGGTGATCGGGCTCGCCAATGCCGGCGGCGACACCATTAACGCGGTGAAGCAGGCCGCCGAGTTCGGGATACAGCAGGGCGGACAAAAGCTGGTCGCCTTCCTGCTCTTCATCAACGACGTCCATGGCATGGGCATCAAGGTCGCGCAGGGCCTTCAGCTCATGGAAGCCTTCTATTGGGACATGAACGACGACACCCGCGCCTTCGCCAAGCGGTTCGCCGCGCGGCCCGGCATGAACGGCAAGATGCCGAGCGGCAACCAGGCCGGCGTCTATGCGTCCACGCTCGCTTATCTCAACGCAGTCGCCGCGACCGGCAGCGACAATGCCAAGGACGCTGTGCCCGAGATGAAGAAGTTCAAGGGCAAGGACAAGCTGTTCGGCGACACCACGATCCGCCAGGACGGCCGCGTCGTGCATCCGATGTATCTGTTCGAGGTGAAGAAGCCGGAGGAGTCGAAATATCCGTACGACTATTACAAGCTGGTCTCGACCATTCCCGCGGAGCAGGCGTTTCGGCCGCTGGCGGAGGGCGGGTGTGAGTTGGTGAAGTAGGGTCTCGTGCCCGGACGCAGTGCGGCGCGTAGCGCTGCGCTGCAGAGCCGGGCCCCACAGGTCCGGGTCCCGGCTCTGCGTCGCGTCATTTCATGCCGCGCCGCGTCCGGGACACGAGAGGATGGTCCCTACACCACCTTGCTGCTTCCCTGCGTGATCAGCCGCGCGGCCCGCTGGTCGCGGGCGTAGATCCAGAGCCAGCTCAGCGCGACGCTGAGGCGGTGGCGCAAGCCGATCAGGAAGTAGATGTGGGCGATGCCCCAGATCCACCACGCGACGGTGCCGCGCAGTTTTACCTTGCCGAAGTCGATCACCGCGAGCCGTTTGCCGATCTGCGCAAGGCTGCCGGAGTGCTTGTAGCGGAACGGGCCTGTCGGCTCTCCGCGCAGCCGCGCCTTGATGCTGTCCGCGACGTGACGGCCCTGCTGCTTGGCGGCCGGCGCGATACCGGGCACAGGCTTGCCGTCCCAGGCGTTGATCACAACGGTGTCGCCGATCGCAAAGATTTCGGGATGACCGGGGATGGTGAGATCGGCCTCCACTTGCACGCGTCCGGCACGATCGGCCGGCGCGCCCAGCCACTCAGCCGCGGGCGAGGCGCGGACGCCGGCGGCCCAGATCTTGGTTTTGGCATCGAGCCGCGTGCCGCCGAAAACCACGCCGTCGCGGTCGATCTCGGTGACGGCCTTGCCAAGTACGACCTCGACGCCGATCTTTTCCAGTGAGGCCTGCGCATAGGCCGAGAGGTCGTCGGCAAAACCTGCCAGCACGCGCGGCCCCGCCTCGATCAGCACCACGCGCGCTTTCGTCGTGTCGATGTTGCGGAAATCGCCGGGCAAGGTGTGGTGCGCCATTTCGGCAATGGTGCCGGCAAGCTCGACCCCGGTGGGGCCGGCGCCGACGATGACGAAAGTCAGCCGCGCCGCGCGCTTTTCCGGATCGGTCTCGCGCTCGGCGCGCTCGAACGCCACCAGGATGTGACGGCGCAGCGTGGTGCCGTCCTCCAGTGTTTTGAGACCCGGCGCGAACTGCTCCCATTCGTCGTGGCCGAAATAGGCATGCCGCGCGCCTGTGGCGAGCACCAGCGTGTCGTAAGGCACCTCGCTGCCGTCGTCGATCAGCACGCAGCGCCTGTCGGCATCGACACCGCTGACGGTCGCAAACAGCGTCGTCACATCGCGCCGGTCGCGCATCAGGTGCCGGACCGGCCAGGCGATCTCGCTGGTGGCGAGCGAGGCGGTCGCGACCTGATAGAGCAGCGGCTGAAACAGGTGATGGTTGCGGCGGTCGATCAGCGCGATCTCGACCGGGCTGCCGGCCAGCCGGTGGGTCGTCTCCAGTCCGCCGAAGCCGGCTCCGACGATGACGACGCGATGCGGTGTCGTGGTCATGATGCGCCCTCGAATCTCGCTGCTCTGTTCTTTCATTTAAGTGCGAATTGGGCGTCGCGGTCCAATTGCGGTCATCAATCGCCGGATAGGCCAAGTGTATCGAGTGTACCGATATCCCGCGA
The DNA here is from genome assembly GCF_023074185.1 of Bradyrhizobium sp. 132. GTDB lineage: Bacteria > Pseudomonadota > Alphaproteobacteria > Rhizobiales > Xanthobacteraceae > Bradyrhizobium. Next base: position 19,084 of record NZ_JADPKY010000013.1, read on the forward strand.
AAAAGCGCCGCAGTCCTCGCCGAAGTGAGTAGAACTATATTTCTTGCCATTCACGATTAGGGCGAATTATGGTGCAGGGCAGGCGCTGAGCCATTGGCGGCTCGACAGATTTTGCGTTCAATAGAGATTGACCCGGGGCGGCGATCACCCGTTTGCGGGCTTCAATAATAAGGAGGGGAGAGGCTATGAGGACGGCATTCTGGCTGGCGGGCGCAGCGGCGCTGGTGCTGGCAAACCCGGCATCCGCCGGCGACACCATCAAAATCGGCTTCGTTTCGACCTTCAGCGGCCCCACCGCCGTGATCGGCAACGACATGCGCAACTCCTTCGAGCTCGCGCTGGATCACATTGGCCGCAAGATGGACGGCAAGCCGGTCGAGGTGATCTACGAGGACGACGGGCAGAAGCCCGATGTCGGCAAGCAGAAGACCGAGAAGCTGGTGCAGTCCGACAAGGTCGATTTCATCGTCGGCTACATCTGGTCGAACGTGCTGCTGGCCTCACTCAAGACCGCGGTGGATTCGCAGACCTTCCTGATCTCGGCCAATGCCGGCCCGTCGCAGCTCGCGGGCGATCTTTGTTCGCCCTACGTGTTCTCGACCTCCTGGCAGAACGACCAGACGCCGGCCGCCATGGGCCTTTACATGAACCAGAAGGGCGTCAAGAGCGTGTTTCTGATCGGCCCGAACTACGCCGCCGGCAAGGACATGCTCGCGGGCGTGAAGAGCACGTTCAAGGGCGAGGTCAAGGGCGAGGAATACACGGTGTGGCCGAGCCAGCTCGACTTCTCCGCCGAGCTCTCCAAGGCGCGCGCCTCGGGCGCCGAGTCGATCTTCGTGTTCTATCCCGGTGCGGCCGGCGTGCAGTTCCTCAACCAATATGCGCAGGCCGGGCTGAAGAGCACGATGCCGCTCTACACGGCTTTCACCGTCGACGAGCTGTCGCTGCCGCTGCAGAAGGAGAACGCGCTCGGCGTGCCCGGCGCGCAGGAATGGGTGAATGATTTGCCCAACGAGCAGAACAAGCGCTTTGTCGCCGACTACCGCAAGAAGTACACCGGCCTGCGCCCGACCTATTACGGCGCGCAAGCCTATGACGCCGCCCAGCTCATCAACAGCGCGGTGGTCGCGGTCAAGGGCGACACCAGCAAGAAGGACGCGATGAAGGCCGAGATGGAGAAGGCCAACTTCAAGTCGCTGCGCGGCCCCTTCAAGTACGGCAAGAACCACATCCCGGTGCAGAACTTCTATCTCCAGGACGTGGTCAAGGATGGCGACGGCCAGCTCTCGCTGAAGACGGTCGCGACCATCGTCGAGAACGACCAGGATCGCTTCCACGACAAATGCGCGATGAAGTGAGGTCTCTGCTTTCCCTCTCCCCGCTCGCGGCTATCGAATTCACACATATTGCGGAGGAATTTGATTGCTGATTCCGTGAGTTGAGTGATGATTCGCGGGAGCGAGCGATGTCTGGGATGGATTACGG
>NZ_JADPKY010000118.1 GCF_023074185.1 Bradyrhizobium sp. 132
TAGAACACCTGCAGCAGCAAGGCGCTCAGCAATTGCTCCGGAGGGATCGAAGGACGTCCCTCGCTGGCGTATAGCTTTCCAAGGCTGCGGTTCAAATCATTCAAAACATCCCGGACAAGTTCCCGGACCTTCCGCAGCGGATGGTTCGCTGGCACACGTTTATCCGGCGCGATGTACGAAAACAGGCCGCCCTGATCCGTAAACCTGCCGCGCATGATCGTCTCCGCCGATTCGAGATGATAAAGTGAATCATCAAGTCCCCTTCCTGGCGAGGGGTTTTTCAGCAGACTGCTAGTGCAGACCGAGAAGCTGGCCTCGCTCGGCCAGCTTACCGCCGGTATCGCACACGAGATCAAGAACCCTCTGAACTTCGTCAACAATTTCTCGGCCCTTTCGGCGGAGCTGACCGACGAGTTGAATGACGTGCTCAAATCCGCCACTTTGACCGACAACATCCGTGCGGAAGTTGAGGAACTGACCAAGACGCTGAAAGATAACCTCGAAAAGGTTGTTCAGCACGGCAAACGCGCCGACTCCATCGTGAAAAACATGCTACAGCACTCCCGTGAGGGCTCCGGCGAGCATCGTCCTACGGACATCAATGCGATAGTCGAGGAGAGCTTCAACCTGGCTTATCACGGTGCTAGAGCAGAAAAGGCAGGCTTCAGCATCGCTTTGCATCGCGATCTCGACCCTTCCGTTGGTGTGGCTGACGTGTATCCACAAGAGATCACGCGGGTTATGCTCAATCTGATATCGAATGGTTTGTACGCCATCACGAAACGGAAAGTGGAAGCTGGTGACGGCTTCGAACCCATGCTTTCCGCTTCGACAAGGAACTTGGGAGACAAGGTCGAAATACGTGTTCGCGATAACGGCATCGGAATCCCGGAAGGAATCAAAGAGAAAATATTCAACCCGTTCTTCACTACGAAGCCTTCCGGGGAAGGTACTGGGCTGGGCCTGTCGATGAGCCATGACATTATCGTAAAGCAACACGGCGGCAGCATCGAGGTCGAGACCGAGCTTGGGCTGTTCACTGAGTTCAAGGTCGTATTGCCGCGGACAAACCGAAGTTAGCTTGCCAAACGCCTTCGTCGGCACGTCGCAATTGTGATGCGGTGCATGAGTCGGGGTATAACCCCGTAGTGCGTGGGCGGCGTCGGCGCGCTCCGCTTCTTGCGACAAATGCGAAGTCCCGACGTCGAGATGCGATCCGGGGACGAAAAAATGCAAGGCTCGCACGGTATGCGAGCCTCCCGAAGAGAACGGGATCAGGGGCAGGCGGCCTTCTTAAGGAGACCGAGCTGCGTGAGTGCGGTCTCTCCGTCGTTCAATCGATCCCTTCGCCTCCCGAACAATTTGCCAAACTTGGATTTGTTGAACCTTGTCGGATACCGTTGTCCAAGTACCGTTCGCCGGAGTGAGATGAAATGAATGCTTTGAGCGAGGCCGATCAGCGCATGCGAGAAGTTGAGAACGAAAACGACGTGCTTCGCGACCTCCTTTTGAAAGCAGGCGTTGAAGCGAACGCCCACGTGGCTGCCGCAAAACTACAAACCGTTCTTATCGGGGAACTGCACCATCGCGTAAAGAACATGCTCGCGATTGCATCCGCAATTGCGGCTCAAAGCCTGCGGGATGCTTCATCTATTGACGCGGCGGCCAAGACCATCGCCGAGCGGATGAGCGCGCTCGGCGTATCTCATGATCTCTTGATTCAAGAAAGCTGGACCGGGGCGGGTTGCCGAACGCTGATCGAGAACGCGATCAAAGCATTTCAGACCAAAGGCTTCGAGCAATTCACTATTGAGGGCAACAACGTCGCCGTGTCTTCCGGACCTGCGGTCGCGTTGTCTATGATAATTCACGAGCTGAGCACCAATGCGTTGAAATATGGCGCGCTCTCAGTTGCTGAGGGACGGGTCGCCATCACTTGGTCGATTGACGCGGAAAATCAACGCTTTCATCTCGAATGGCGCGAACGCGGTGGACCGCCGGTTGTCGAACCAACCAAAAAGAATTTTGGTAGCCGTTTCATTCAGACGGCTTTGCCCGGCCAGCTTAAAGGGGAGGCTCGATTGCTGTTCGAGTCGACTGGAGTCGTTTGCGACATCAACATTCCCCTAAGCTCGCTTCAAGAAACGATTATAGGGGCAGTCAAATAGAGCGTGGTTGGACCGCTCGGCTCGTCCCCAAATGCTCGCAGCGAAACAGCGCCGGTGAAGTCGTCCAGCATCCGGTTGCCCTTGGCGCTGAAACCAGCCGCTCCGATCGTGCCTTCCCCACGGTGCGCGGATCCACGGGTTACGCGAACACGGAGCTGGCACCCAACTTCATTTGTACTTCAATAACGCCGTCCTCGCAGTTCTACTCACATTCCGAGTGCCTCAGCTTTCAACGTATTGCTACGATATCCCTCGCCGTCCCAGTGGACCGTCATTTGGAACCATTTCCCCTCCTCGCCGTTTACGACCGTTCACGTTTTTGGGGGGATGGTATGAGGGCATCGGTAGTTTCAACCGATTTGCGAGATAGCGCGAGTGCAGGCCAGTACTTGGCTGCTGAAGTGCAAAAACCCCTAACTAAATCGCCCGACGCTTTGGTCGTATTTGCTGCTCCCCAGCATGATCACCAAGCGATGCTTTCGGCCATCAAGAGGGAGTTGCCCGAGACGATAGTTGTCGGTGCCTCGTCTGCAGGTGAGTTTACGAATGTGACGAGCGGGCAAGGCTTAGCCTGCGCAATGGGACTGGTAGGAGAGGACGTAGTCTTTTCATACAGTATCGGGCGTAATCTCGCGCGGGATGCCGCTTCGGCCGCCCAAGAGATAGTTTCCAGGTTTACACCCACACCACCCGGCCAGTTTCCGTTTCGATCCGCTCTCGTTTTGGCTGACGCTCTAGCCGGACACGCTGATATTTTGGTGGATCAGCTGACATTAGCTACAGCCGGTCAATATCAATTCTTTGGTGGAGGCGCGGGGGACAACGCTCAATTCCAAAAGACAAAGGTATTTTGTGGTGACGAAGTTTTGTCCGACGCCGCGGTCGCCCTGGAAAGTCTTTCTTCGAAGCCATTAGGGGTAGGCGTTAGTCACGGCTGGAGACCCGCTTCAAAGGCCTATCGCGTAACGGCAAGCGACGGAATGCGGGTAATCAGCCTTGATGGCTTCCCTGCTATCGAAGCGTTCGAAGAACACGCCAAAGAAACCGCTCAGAACTTGGATCGGAAAGAACCGTTACCATTCTTCCTGCATAATATCATTGGAGTGGAGACAGGGGTCGAGCATCGGTTGCGGGTGCCCCTTGCTGTCGACGCAGGGGGCGCAGTTCTATGCGCTGCTGAGGTCCCCACTGGGTCAGTTGTAAGAATCATGAGGACTAGTACAGAATCAGCGGTCGCTGCCGCGAAGGTGGCTTCAAATGCTGCCCTGTCTGCATTAGGCGGGCGTCCAGCCGCAGCCCTTTTCTTTGATTGCGTCGCTACCAGGCTGCGGATGGGGGACGAGTTCGGCTTAGAGCTCGCCAGCTTGCAGGAAAGATTTTCCGATGTTCCACTGACGGGGTGTAATACCCACGGTCAAATCGCGCGGGCGGAAGGCCAGTTCAGTGGCTTTCACAATTGCACTGCGGTGGTCTGCGTATTTCCCGAGTAGATCGGTTGAACGATGATGGGGCGTGCCTTCTGAATGGATTTGCCGACGCCAACCGTAGGCAGGAAGCCTCGGCCCGATTGGCTAGGGAAATGGGAGGCGAAGCATTTCTTGTCTTCTTGAAAGATGAGGAAACCGGCAGTTTTGCGCCAGCTCAGGGATTTCATCAGCGTCTGCCTGGCGGCCCGTCTTGGCGCTCATTTTTAAACCAGGCGTCGCGCTGCTGCGAGTTCTCTGGAGAGGTGGCGTTTCCTGGTCCAAACACACTGGTTCCCGCAGTGTCTCGTGCAGACCCTGCCGCAATTTTGATGTTTGTCGGCAGGAATTTGTGTGTCCGCTGGAATGATATCGAGCCAGGACTTCCGCTATTAATCGAATTACTTAAAACCGAAGCAAGGGTTCATATAGCGCTGGCACGGGAGCGTTCCGCCAGGGAGGCGGCGACTCATGCGACGCATCTCGCTAGAGCGCTTGATGGCGCGCGTAAAGATGTATCGGCGACGTCCCTGAGACTTCAGCAGCTGAATGCCACGCTTGAACAGCGTGTAGCGGATGAAATTGCGCGTCGGAATGAGGCGGAAGCAGCGCTGCGTCAGGCGCAGAAGCTCGAAGCTATCGGTCAGCTTACCGGGGGGGTTGCACATGACTTTAACAACTTGCTCACAGTGATAATGGGAGGCCTTGAGACGATCGGCCGGCAAATTGCAAGTATGTCCGATGCACCACAGCTTGCGCGGATCATGCGTGCTCAAGCAATGGCGCATCACGCATCCCAGCGAGCGGCGACGCTTACCGCGCGTTTGTTGGCATTTTCGCGCCGCCAACCGCTCGATCCAAGGTCAATCGATGTCGATCGCTTGCTCGCGGGAATGACGGAGTTACTCAACAGCACGTTGGGAGAACAAATTCGGCTTGAAATCGTAGGCAACGCCGGTTTGTGGAGCGCCTTGGCTGACCCGTCAGAGCTGGAACATGCGATCCTTAATCTTGCTGTCAATGCCCGAGATGCAATGCCCGGCGGCGGACGACTTACAATCGAGACCGGCAATACATGGTTGGACGATGAGTATGTTACTGCGTTACCAGAACCCGTCCCTTCCGGCCAGTACGTTTTGGTCGCCGTCACAGACGCCGGAAGCGGAATGGATAAGGCTACCGTAGACCGCGTATTCGAGCCATTTTTCACCACAAAGGAGGTCGGCAAAGGCACAGGCCTAGGCTTGAGCCAAGTCTACGGTTTCGTGCGACAAACGGGTGGGCACATCAGGATCTATAGCGAACTAGGTCATGGCACGACAGTCAAAATCTATCTTCCTCGATCCCAGACAGGCCCCGACGACCAGGTAAATCGCATCCCGCCAACTGCAACAATGTTACGGGGGAACGAGGCTATCTTAGTTGTGGAAGATCATGATGATTTGCGTGCCTATTCATCCGGAGTTCTCCGTGACCTCGGATATCAAGTCTTTGAAGCGGCGGATGCAGCATCGGCAATCGGCTTTCTTGAATCGTCTCGGACCATCGATTTACTTTTCACCGATGTGGTGCTGCCGGATAATCTTCACGGAAAAAATATCGCAGATCACGCTAGAAGGCTGCATCCGACGATCAAGGTGTTGTTCACTACGGGTTACACGCGCAATGCAATAGTCCACAACGGCCGACTTGATGCGGGGGTCAACTTGTTGAGCAAGCCGTTTACGTTTCGCGCGCTGGCCGAGAAAGTACGGAAAATTCTCGATGAGACATGACGCTAGGCGGGCAGGTACTTAAGTACTACTGCTGTTGGGGACTGACCAGAAAGAACGAGGCCGGTACGGTCCGCGTCAGCACGATTGCGGCTAGCGTAGTAAGTTGCTTCAACAGCGAACCCGCTTGCACGTGCTCCCTGACGCTGGCCGAGAGCGCGCGATCCTGGCGTCGTGGGGTTCCGACGCCTCTGGGATTCAATCTTGCCTGTCCATGCGCGCACCAGCCGGATTTAAGAAGCCGGTATCGCTTGACGAGATCCTGGACGCGTTGTGTGCCCTGGACGGGGGCCCTCGAACGCCGCCCGGTGGGAAGCCTTGTCGCCTTGGATTACCGAGCGTGCGCTCGGCCTGAAGTTCGGAGCCTCAGATGACAATGGACGAAAAACTCGCGCGGCTTCGCTTCCATCGCAACAATGTCCACCGCTACCGCCGTCTGCTGAGCACTCGTCTCTCAGATCTTGAACGTGAGTTCTTGAGCCGGCGACTCTCGGAGGAGTAAATTGCAAATGATGCGCAATGGGCGGCAACTTTCCCAATATGATTGTCTCTTTATGCTAAACCCTCTGGTGGGTGCCCGGCGGCGACGTGCCCGCCAGACGGCGCTTTTCCGCCAAACAATCGGGGCGGGCCACCATGAAGTTCCCAATCGTAAGGAGGTGAGCGGCCTCAGTTGCCTGGGACTCCTCCGCTCCTTGATGTTGATCGAAGTCGCCTGTTGTTTGGCCCGTCTGAGGCCAGCCCGCATTCCTGAGACTTCAGTTCACCGGTTAGTGGGGAGTCAGCGCGATCCGGGCAAACCGACGCGATTGCGCGAAGAGGACATGGCGTTGGCGCAGCCGCGTTCGTGATCCGTTCTGGGCTGCCGAGTTGTTCGTATGCGATGCCCCGGTGCTGGCCTGCCGACCTCGACGCCTGCTTTGATTTGAGCCGCGGACCTAATTCAGCCCTGCCAAAGTGTTGCATTGGATGGAACAGTGGGTAAATTATTGCGCATCACAGTAGCGCCCATGAGTGCTGGCTATGGCGGAGTATCGCCTCTATCGCTTTGATAAAGAAGGGCACATTCAGGAGCCCCCCGTGATCGTCGAGTGCGAAGACGATGACGTGCCATTGCCCAAGCCAAGCAATATGTGGACGGCGTCGCAATTCAAGTGTGGGACCGCGCCCGTCGAGTAGCCGTATTGCCGTCCGTAGATTGAGGCCGCCTCAATTTGCGGGCCGCTTTTTCTCAGATGTGGCGGTGACTTGCCGCCCGTACTGCGGAACCAAATGGCGCGCCATACGTTAGGGTGGATTCGGCGGACCGCAGGGGCGTCCGCCCATGTTCATTTCAAATAAGCGAGGCCCGTATCGGGCCGTCGCGCCTCTCGCCCCGAGAGCCGAGCGCCTCATGTCAAACGTCGAAGAATTCCCGCTGTCCGCCCGCCAAAGGCCCACGGAGTTCGAAGCGCTGGTCGCGGCCGGCCACGCCGCGCTCGATGCCATTCCCGGCGCTGTCTATCTTTGTGACGCGGAAGGACTGCTCGTCGCCTACAACACTGAGGCCGTGGAATCGTGGGGGCGAACACCTGACCCTGCCAAGAAGGAGCGCTTCTGCGGTTCGCATCAGCTCTACCTGCCCGATGGAACTCCGCTGGCCCATGCCGACTGTCCCATGGCCGCCGCGGTTCGTCTGGGAACGCCTACGCGCAATGCCGAAGTCATAATGGCCCGGCCGGATGGCTCCCGCTTCTCGGCCCTGGTCAACATCCGGGCGTTGCGCGATCAATCTGGCTGCATCCAAGGTGCCATCAATTGCTTCCAGGACATCACGGGACGCAAGCAGGTAGAGGAGGAAGTCCGCCGGAAGACGCAGGAGTTGGAGGACTTTTTCGACAACAGCGCGGTTGGTCTTCATATTGTCAGCGGAGAAGGGATTATCCTTCGCGCCAATAAAGCCGAATTGGATCTGCTTGGTTACGAGCCGGAGGAGTACATCGGCCGCCACGTTGCCGAGTTTCATGCCGACGCTCCGGTCATTGGCCATATCCTTCAGCGCCTTTCATGCGGCGAGCCGCTCGATCGTTTTCCTGCGCGGCTGCGGGCAAGTGACGGCTCCATCAGGCATGTGCTGATTACGTCGAACAGCCGCATTGTGGATGGCAAGTTCGTCAACACACGCTGCTTCACCACAAATGTCACCGAACTCCGTGTTGCCGAAGAGGCACGGAACGCCAGTGAAGCCAGGCTCGCGGCAACTTATGAGGCCGCCAGCGTCGGCATCTCCGAAACCGACGAGAACGGGCGCTTCTTGCGGGTGAATGATTCCCTCTGCCGCATCTCTGCGCGCTCGCGCGACGAGCTGTTGCGGATGACCTTCTTCGACTACACCCATCCCGACGACCAGACCGAGGACGCTGAGTTCTACGCGCGGCAGGTCCGTGGCGACATCGACAACTACACGATTCGCAAGCGCGCACTGCGGCCTGACGGGTCCGTGCGCCATCTCGACATTTTCAGCTCGTCGGTGCGGGATTCGGCAGGGCGCTTCCTTTATGGCGTGCGCGTCGCCCAGGATGTCACCACCACCAAGCAGCTGGAGGACCGGCTGCGCGACGGCGAGCAGCGCATGCGCGATCTCCTCGAGGCGCTGCCGGCAGCTATTTACACGACGGATGCCGAGGGCCGCATCAATTTCTTCAATCGGGCGGCGGTCGAGATGGCGGGCAGAACGCCGCAGCCGGGCGACGAGTGGTGTGTGACCTGGAAGCTCTATTGGCCCGATGGCACGCCGTTGTCACACAACGAATGCCCGATGGCCGTCGCGCTGCGCGAAAACCGGCCGGTTCGCGGTGCCGAAGCGGTGGCGGAACGTCCAGACGGCAGACGCGTGCCGTTCATTCCTTATCCGACGCCGCTGCGTGACGCCGCGGGAAATCTGGTCGGCGCCATCAACATGCTGGTCGATATCAGCGAGCGCAAGCGCGCCGAGAACGCCCAAAAGGTCTTAATTGACGAGCTCAACCATCGTGTGAAGAACACTCTGGCCACCGTGCAGTCGCTCGCGAGCCAGACCGCGCGCCACGCCGCCGACCTGCAGGAATTCCTGCCAACGTTCACTGGGCGGCTGCTTGCGCTTGCCCGCGCGCATGACCTGCTCACCAAGCGAAGCTGGCAGGACGCACCTTTCGGACAGCTGGTCCACGATATCGTGGCTCCGGTGTCAGCCGGACGGGTTTTGGCAGAAGGGCCTCACGTCGATCTGGACGCGCGCACCGCACTGAGCATCACCATGGTGCTGAACGAGCTTCTGACCAACGCCGCGAAGTACGGCGCACTCTCGGTGCCCGATGGGACTGTGTCCTTCACTTGGCGGCTTGGCCCGAACGAACTGTCGCACAACACGGTGGAGTGCGAGTGGCGCGAACGTGGCGGGCCACTGGTTTCACCACCCAAGCGGCGCGGCTTCGGCACGCGACTGATGGAGCGGTGCCTAGAGCATGACCTCGCGGGCGAGTTCGATCTGGTGTTCGAGCCAGAGGGCACCCGCTGCCGTATGGTGTTCCCCCTAATGCTTGCAGCGTCCAATGGTTGAGCTGTCCGGCGCCAGGGTTCTCCTGGTCGAAGATGAGGGCTTGGTGGCCCTCATGATCGAAGACATGCTCGAGGAATTGGGATTGAAGGTGGTCGCCTCGGCCGCCCACGTGCCAAAGGCGTGCGAACTTGCCTCCAGGGCATCGTTCGATCTGGCGCTGCTTGACGTGAACCTGGCGGGTGAACGTGTCTTCCCGGTAGCGCGCATCTTGCGCGACCGGAAAATCCCTTTCCTGTTCAGCACCGGTTATGGCGGACCGCCGCTTGAGGAGGAGTTCAGCGATGCGCCCGCAATCGGCAAGCCGTTCTCCATCGATCAATTGAAGGAGCAATTGCGGACGATTCTGGCGCTCCCGTAGAAGCGCGGCTATGCGCGCCCGCGTATGTCGCTCACGCATTCGATCTGAAATCTACCTTCGATTAGACCACCACACAAACCGACTTGCGTGAAGCTCTCGCGGATAGCCGTGGCAAGTTCTTCGTCGGTCACCGCTAAGCCGCCCGCGCTTCTCCAGCAACTTGGTGAAACAGAATGAAGCGGCATACGTCATCCGCAAGTTCCCAAGCGAAGGTTTCAGTTTCGACATCGGGATCACTTACAAGACTTTCATTTCTGAAGCCGTTCTGCCCTAAGCCGAAGCGACTCTGTGCGTCCTAATTAGATGGACCGCAGCTATGGGTTACGATTTGACCGAGAGCATCAAACGTCAGGACTACACTGACGATCCCGTTTCTCGCGACGTAGGAGATTAGAACTCCATCATCCGATGGCTGCAGGTTGTCCAGCTCCGAGGCTGGAAATTGCCAAACCCGGTCCATCCAATAGGCGTGGAGGCCCTCTCGGCCAATGATGGCGTTCATGCCGCCACAGCCGCATTGGAATGTCGCATCCTCAGCATACATTCCAAGGATCGTTTCAATATCGCCAGCGCGGTAGGCGTCGAGCCAATCAACCGCAGCGGCCATTGGGTCGAAGGACATATTCCTCACCTACATGCCGTGATCGACCGCAGATGTAGGATTGGCCTGATGAACGCAAGATCAAATTTAGGAGTTCCGCGTCCGTAGTTCTCCGGGCATCAACGAGTTTCGGTTGAGCAATAGCAATGGGAGTGCCGCTTTCATCCCGTCGAACCAGCAACTTCAGCTCATGTGAAGTTGCCGACCTCCACTTACACAGCCGCTATGTCTGCCTTCAGGAGATAAGCCGACACCAGGTCAAGTCGGCGCGGAAGTCAGCCTGTGGCCCTTCTGAGACATGCCGCCGGCTAGGTAAAATGTCCGCGTTCATCGGCAAAGCCGACAACGTGGTGCTCGCACCGAGTTCTTCTCAGTTCGACCCGATTTGTCATTTCGGCCCTGATGGCTCCATTGGTAGATTGAATGCCGGCCATCCTGGGCGGTAAACTGGCCGCGCGTATTTGCGAGATTGACACGCCAACTGTCGCCCCGGTCCCGAAGCTGGGTCGGGCAAACAATCCGCGCGAGGCCGCCATGCAGCAAGTTGCGGACTGGCTTAAAAAGCTCGGCATGTCCGAGTACGCCGAACGCTTTGCCGAAAACGGTGTCGAGCTCAGCGTGCTCCGCGATTTGACGGATCAGGATCTTAAGGACCTCGGGGTCTTGCTCGGCCATCGCCGCAAGATGCTACGTGCGATAGCCGAACTGGATGGCGTCGACAACGGAACACCCAAGCCTACTGCTGCAACTCTTCAACCGAACGATACCGCCGAGTTCCGCCAAGTCACAGTGATGTTCTCGGACCTTGTGGGTTCGACGGCGCTCTCCGCCCGCATGGACGCGGAGGACCTGCGCGAGGTAATTTCGGCATATCAGAACTGCGTCGCCGAAACTGTGAGCCGCTTCGGCGGGTTCGTGGCGAAGTACATGGGCGACGGCGTGCTGATCTACTTCGGCTACCCGCAGGCTCACGAAGATGACGCAGAGCGAGCGGTACGCGCGGGGCTGGAGTTGGTGAGTGCCGTAAGTAATCAAAAGACCCGGGCGGTACTGCAGACGCGGGTCGGCATTGCCACCGGGCTAGTAGTGGTCGGCGACCTGATCGGGTCGGGCTCTGCTCAGGAGCAGGCAATCGTTGGCGAGACGCCGAACCATGCGGCACGCTTGCAGGGCATTGCAGAACCGAACACGGTCGTTATTGCCGAAAATACCCGCAAGCTGCTCGGCAATCTATTCGAGCTTGAGGACCTCGGAGTAAAGGATCTGAAGGGCATACCGGTGCCTGCCAATGCCTGGGCGGCACTGCGACCGGCTTCAGTTGAAAGCCGCTTCGAGGCTTTTCACGCGACCGGGCTGACGGAACTTATCGGGCGGGAAGAAGAACTCGAACTGCTGCTACGGCGCTGGTCGAAGACAAAAGCCGGCGAAGGCCAAGTCGTGTTGCTTTCGGGCGAGCCCGGCATTGGCAAATCGCGGCTCACGGCTGCGCTTTTGGAACGCCTTGCCGGCGAGCCGCACACGCGCCTGCGCTATTTCTGTTCTCCACAGCATACCGACAGCGCGCTCTATCCCTTCATCCACCAGATGGAACGTGCCGCCGGACTCGCGTACGACGACTCCCCGCAAGCGAAGCTCGACAAACTCGACGCACTGCTCGCGCAGACTTCGACGTCAGCCCAGGACGCGGCACTCTTTGCCGAGATGCTGTCGCTCGCGAACGATGACCGCTATCCGGTGATCGAGCTGACACCGCAGCAACGCCGGCAACGAACGCTGGAAGCACTCGCCGCCCAACTAGAGACGCTAGTGCGAGCGAATCCGGTGCTAATGATCTTCGAGGATGTGCACTGGATCGACCCGACGAGTCTGGAAGTGCTTGGTCGGGTGGTGGACCAGATTCCGACCTTGCGCGTGTTGCTGAGCGTGACGTTTCGGCCGGAATTCAATCCACCCTGGATCGGCCGGTCTTACGTGACCGCCCTCACCATCAATCGGCTAGGTCAGCGCGACATCGATGCCATAATCGAGCATCTTGTCGGCAACAAGGGTCTGCCGGCAAGCATCCGGCAGGATATCATCGAGCGCACCGACGGCATCCCCCTTTTCGTGGAGGAAATGACCAAGGCGGTGATGGAGTCGGACGGCGAGGGCGAAGCGCGGCGGACAGCCAGCGCGGTTCCGCCCCCGGCGCTGGCGGTCCCCGCAAGCCTGCACGCGTCGCTTATGGCGCGGCTCGACCGGCTCGGCGCGGCCAAGGAGGTGGCGCAGGTCGGGGCGGCGATCGGGCGCCAGTTCTCCTACGCCCTGCTGGCTTCGGTGGTGCGCCAGCGCGAACCAGAGCTGGGATCGGCGTTGGACCGTCTCATTGCGGCTGGCTTGCTGTTCCGGCAGGGCGCCCCGCCGCGTGCGACCTACCTGTTCAAGCATGCCCTGGTGCAGGACACGGCTTATGGCACTCTTCTACGCAGTCAACGCCAGGAGTTGCATGCCCGTATCGCCAAGGTGCTCGAACAAGAATTCCAGGAGACGATCGGGGCGCAGCCAGAGACTTTAGCTCATCACTACTCGCAGGCAGGCCTGGTCGATCTCGCGATCGAGTTTTGGAGACGCGCCGGAGCGCGCAGCGCAGACCGATCTGCTCATCACGAGGCGGTCGGTCATTTCGGATGCGCGCTCGATTTAGTGGGAAAGCTGCCGCCGAGCCATCAGCGCGATGAGCGTGAGCTGGGTCTGATGCTTGCTCTCGCGGTATCCCTGATCGCGGTCCACGGCTTTGGGTCGATACGTTTGGAGGAGTGTGCTGTTCGGGCCAAGGAACTTTCGGACAAGCTCGACGAGTCGCAGAGTCGCTTCGCCGCGCAACGGATCGCATGGAATTCCAGCCTGATGCGCCAGCCGCTTCCGAGGACGGCGGCTTTGGCAAGAGACTTGGTCGGCTTGGCAGAAGAAGACGGGAATCCGGCAAAACTCGCCGTGGCGCATCGGGCATCAGGCTACTCGCTACTTATTGCAGGCGAATTCCGAGAGGCCGCCGAAACGCTTGCTCAGGGAGCGACTATCGCCGACACAATTCCGGAGGGCGAATTCGCGATTTATGGCGAGCATCCAAGCATGGTTTGCCGAGCCTATGGCGGGCAGGTAAAAATCTTGATGGGTTTCCCCGAATCCGGGATGAGGCTGATTGAGGCGGCCGTAGCGCATGGGCGCCAGCAAAATAACGCGCACAGCCTTGCCTGGGCGCTCGGCGTTGCCGCGCACGTTTCTCAGTCGCAGCACGAGCCTGCGGCAACGGCCCGCTTCGCATCGGAAGCCATTGAGACGGCGCGCGAGCACCGCATGCCCCAATGGCTGGCTCTCGGTGAGCGATGCAAAGGCTGGGCAATTCATCAGCTCGGCGATTTCGAGGGCGGCCTGAATCTCCTGCGACAGGGCGTGAGGCGATGGTACGAAACCGGAGCCGTCCTGCACACCACCCACGCCGAGATCTGCTTGGCGGAGAGTTTTCTCCTGCAAGGTCACGCCGTGGCGGCGCGGTCCTATTTGTCAGCCGCGCGAGCGCATTGCGCGAGTTTTGGCGAAAACTATCTCGCGGCGGAAATGGATCGGCTGGACGCTTTGTTGCTTCAGTGCGAGGGCGCACCTACTGACATGGTAGAAGAATGCCTGGCCAAGGCCATAGAAATGGCCCGCCAGCAGGAAGCTAGACTTTTTGAGCTCCGTTCCGCCACAGCGTTAGCCCGGGTAATAGCCGAACACCATGAACGGAAGGCACGCGATATTCTCGCGCCAATTTACAATTGGTTCACCGAGGGGTTAGGTACTTCGGACCTGAAAGACGCAAAGGCGCTCCTCGATCGGTTGAAGTGATGCAGTTTGTTCAGCTCCTCGCCGGCTCACATTTGTTCCTCCGCATCTGCGCATCGCCGGTCCACGCTGGCGCCGCCACGACTCCGCGCCAATGTGGGTCATCCAGGCTACCCCGGGTCCAACGCACAACCGGGTTCTCGCGCACCGCACTTGCTCTCGCTCGCACCGTTTCATTCAGTGCGGGTCGGTGCATTCAAACACCGATCCAAACTCGCAATGACTGCTTATGAACCCGGAAGCGAAGTCGGCGCACGCCTTATCGAGGTCCGCTTAGCCGGGCACAGCGGACGAGATTTGCCCACGCTGAGTTCTTCGCATTCTGACGCCGAGCAAACATTTCGAAGGCGCAGGAGAAGCGGATTAAGCATTTGACTGCAACCACTCTGAGAAGGTTCGGATGGTCTTCGCGCGCGGATGGCTTGGCCTACTGACCACATGGAAACTATAGCCAGACAAGCTCAACTTGAACGCATTCACGAGCGTACCGGCGGCGAGTTCGTGTGCGACGAGCACATCACTGAAAATCCCGACTCCCTGCCCTGCGATCACCGCCTCGATGGCGTGCAGTTCCTCCCGGAAACTCAAGTGCTGCATATCCTTGAATTGGGGCACTTCGCGCCACCTGCGCTGGGCCACGGCAAACCATCTCTGCCATGTGGGCGGCTCACGATCGGCCGGCGACCAATAGGAGTGAATCAGAACGTGGTTTGCGAGGTCGACTGGTCTCTTCAGGCGTCCCGTTGAAAGCAAACGCGGATTGCAGACGGGCCAGAATGTATCGCTGAAGAGATCATTGACGATCCCGTCCGTCGGCAGTACTCGGCTAGTCGCATAACGAATGGCGACATCGCCATCGCCGGCGTGCAGATCGAGCACGGTGTCCGTGCCGATGACTTCCAGCGGCACATCGGGATGCAACTTCCGCCACGCGGGCAGGCGGGGCACGAGCCAGCGGCTGGCGAAAGCATTCGTTGTCGTCACCCGAAGAGGCTGTTGGTCGGTATCCCGCCTGACGGCCGCGATTGCGGCGGCAAACACCTCAAGGCCGCCGCGAATGGCGGGAAACAGCCGCGCTCCGGCATCGGTGAGCGAAAGAGGTCGCGGTCTGCGGCGAAACAGAGCGCGGCCACAATACTGCTCAAGCAGCACGATTTGATGGCTGATCGCGGTTGGCGTCACGCCGAGTTCTGCCGCGGCCTTCTTGAAGCTCAGATGGCGGGCGGCAGCTTCAAAAGCGCGGAGCTCGACCAGGGGCGGCAGCTTGTGCATGCGGCTAGTCTAGATGAAACCAATTCATCTTCACCTGAATTCTTCGGGTTTGCTCCGAGAGGGCCGCCGATTGAAGATATAGCCGGTTGAATTGAGGAGACCGTGTCATGTCGTCCATCACATCTGTCGCGAGCGCCGCCGCCGACCTTAGCGCCTCCTTCGGAGGACAACTGCTCAAGCCAACGGACGAGGGCTACGAGGAGGCGAGAAAGGTCCACAACGGGTTGGTCGACAAACGGCCAGCGTTGATTGCCAGATGCCGCAGTGTGGCCGACGTCGTCGACGCCGTCGCTCTTGTGATCAAGCTCGGCCTCGAGGTCGCGGTTCGTGGCGGCGGCCATAACGTCGCGGGACGCGCGACCATCGACGGCGGGATAGTGATCGACCTGTCCCCAATGAGGGGCGTCCATGTCGATGCTGTCGGCAAAACCGTACGCGCGCAGGGCGGGGCGACTTGGGGCGATGTCAATCGCGAGACGCAACTTCACGGCCTCGCGGTCACCGGAGGTGTGGTCTCGACCACGGGTATCGCCGGATTGACCCTCGGCGGAGGACTCGGCTGGCTGATGGGCAAGTACGGCCTGGCATTGGATAATTTGCGCGCTGTCGAACTCGTCACCGCCGATGGCAAGGTCTTGCAGGTCAGCAAGCAAGAGGAACCCGATCTGTTCTGGGCCATCCGCGGCGGCGGCGGAAACTTCGGGATTGCCACCAGTCTCGAATACGACCTTCATGCAGTAGGGCCAATCATTACCGGCGGCCCCATCGTCTACTCTATCGATCGCTCCCGTGACGTGCTCGAATTCTTCCGGGCCAGCACGCGATCGCTACCGGACGAGCACACGCTGTTCGCAACCCTGACGCATGCGCCCGACGGGTCCGGCGCAGAGGTAGCTGCCTTGGTCACCAGCCATTGCGGTCCGGCAGCGGAAGCCGAACGAGCCGTGCAGCCGCTGAAACAATTCGGGGCTCCGATCTTGGACGCAATCGGGCCGATGCCCTATTGCCAGCTCAACAGCATGCTCGATGCCAACTACCCCAGAGGCGCCCTCAACTATTGGAAGTCCAATTTCCTCAGTGAGCTGAGTGATGGTGCGATTGCGACCATGATCGAATGTTTCGCGCGCTGCCCGACACCCATGGGGCAGCTGCTTCTCGAGCACATCCACGGCGCGGCGGCCCGTGTCGATGCAAGGGATACGGCGTTTCCGCATCGGCAAGAAGGCTACAACTTCCTGGTGCTCGCGCAATGGATGCAGCCGGACGATACGAAGCAATGCATCTCCTGGGCACGCGAAACCTACGAAGGCATGCGACCCTTCTTCTCCTCCGGTCGGTATGTCAACTATCTCGACGATGACGAGGTGGGCGATCCCGTCGCTGCCGCATATGGACCGAACTACCGGCGTCTGCAGCAGATCAAGGCTAAGTATGATCCGAACAATTTCTTCCGCATGAATCAGAACATCCGGCCGCTCGCCTGATCCAGGTGAGGGCATTTCGTCCCTCTCATCTTGGTTCAGGATGTCAGTGGAAGGCCGCTACGCTGCGGCCCGGTTCTATAGTTGGTCTGGCGTGCTGATCCCGAAGGAGGACTCGAAAATGGCTGTCGTGTGCCGACCCGCTCGCATGGACGACTTAAAGCGAGCCGACGAGATCGTGGTCGCCAGCATCAATGAACTCACTGAACGGCGGGGTTTCGGAAAGATGGCATCCTCTCACCCTCCGAAATTTCAAGGTTTCTCGCTAAGGGACGATACCGAAGGTCTGGCGCCGTGTCATGATAGCAATCTGTGCGAGAAAAGCACGAAACGTCTGCGTTTGGCCCATTTAAGACGTCCTACGATCTCCGCCATTCAGTCGCGATCAGCAGTACACCGGACATGTCGCAGACACCGTACTACGGCGGCTTTTGATCCAACCAAGTCATGCGGTGATGTCCACTTTCAGCTGATTCAGTGCAGGATTGCGTCCCGAACAACTATGGCTTGAACTGAGCAGTCGGCGTGGAGCGCGATATCTTGAGCTCTTCCTCGTTCATGTCGGCAGAGACATCCGCGAAGAGTGGCGTGCTAAGATAACGTTCACCGGTGTCAGGCAGCATGCAAAGAATATTTGCGCCCTTCTCCGCTTGGGCTGCGACCTTCAGCGCACCCGCCATGGTTGCGCCCGAGGTGATGCCGACAAAGATGCCTTCCTTGGTCGCAAGCTCCTTGCTGCATCGAATAGCATCGGGGCCGGGAATCGGCAGAATCCGATTGATGACCTTCATCATAACGGCGTCCCCGGTCAGCTTCGGAATGAAATCAGGTGTCCAGCCCTGCATTGGATGCGGCTTGAAATCCGGATGTGGCGCCGCCGGCGTGCCATCCGGGTTCCGCTGCTGCTCGATACCGCTGCCCAAGAGCTGCGCTTCTTCGGGCTCGCAGACGATGATCTTGGTTTCGGGGCGCTCCTTAGCGAGCACCCGCGCAACACCCTTCAGTGTGCCGCCGGTTCCGTAACCGGTGACCCAATAGTCCAGTCGTTCTCCTGCGAAATCGTTCAGAATCTCGAGCGCCGTGGTTTTGGAGTGGAAGTCGGGATTGGCTTCGTTCTCGAATTGCCGCGTCATGAACCAGCCGTGCGTTTTGGCAAGCTCGATCGTTTTGTTGATCATTCCAACGGCCCGATCGGCCGCAGGCGTCACGATGACCTTCGCACCCAGAAATCGCATGAGCTTGCGGCGCTCGATGCTGAAGGGCTCGGCCATTGTGACCACCAGCGGGTACCCCTTGGCGGCGCAAACCATCGCAAGTCCGATTCCCGTGTTGCCGCTGGTCGCCTCGATGACGGTTTGACCAGGTTTCAGCTCCCCGGATTTCTCTGCGGCTTCGATCACGCCCAGAGCCAGCCGATCCTTGACCGAGCCGAGCGGATTGAAGGCCTCAACCTTCACGAACAAATTGACTCCCGTGGGAGCGAGACGATTGATCCGCACGACGGGTGTATGGCCGACCGTCTCAAGGATGGTTTGATATCTGTGGCCCATGCTACCTCCTGTGTCGTACTTATTCTGGGAAAAGCAAACTGGCGCGGGTTAACCGGCAAAGCATACCCGAACTGAATTTTCCGGCAATCGGGCAGAGCTTGCATAAGGCTTCTTTCGCGGACATCAGGCCGGGCCGGCATCGATTGGGTCGGCGGAAATGACCTGAAACGGCTCGTCACGAGACGACTCAGGCGCCTTTGGCGAAATGCAATACCAAGGCGGCACACATTGGCATTCCCGCCTGACGGGCGCGATTCATGTGTATGGGGGCGATTCTCGACCCCACGCATAGAAGCGAGTGGGATCCGGAAACCCTCCTGAAGGACGGTTCGATCTTGAGCGCGCCGTCCGCCGCTTTGAAGAGGCGAACGAAGTTTTTTCAAACAAAAATGGGCGCCACGACGGATAGCCGATTGGCCGCTTTTGGACCCGGAACGGACATTGGGTCGCAGCGTCTGCGATCGATTTGGCTGTCGTTTCTCACCTGCCGCCCGTCGCAAAGTGTTAGGATTGAGGCGTCGAAGAGGTTTCCCTAAGGGGGAATACATGCGACGGCGCGAGTTCATCACGCTATTCGGCGGCACGGCAGCAACGTGGCCACTTGCCGCGCGCGCGCAGCAACCGGCAAGGCGGGTCTACCGGGTGGGATACCTCTCGATCTCGTTTCGGGAGCGAACGATCCGCTATACTGAAGCGTTCGAGCAAGGCCTGCGGAGCCTCGGCTACCACGTCGGCGAGAATGTCATCATCGAGTATCGCTTCGCAAACGGCGATATGGGACGTCTGTCCGGGTTTGCGGCGGAGTTGGTCGGGCTTGGTTTGGACATCATCATGGCCACCGGAGGCAATCCGAGCGTGGTTGCGGCCATGAAGGCGACCACAGCCATTCCAATCGTGATGACCAGCGCTATCGATCCAGTCGCGACCGGGCTTGTCGCCAGCCTGGCGCGCCCCGGCGGCAACGTCACTGGCGTCGTCGCGGATGCGGGCGGCGAGATTTTGGGCAAACGGTTTGAGTTGCTGAAGGAAGCTTTGCCCGACCTCTCGCGTCTGGGCATCCTGTTCAATCCGGACGTTGTGGCTACTCGCAACCGGCAGACGGCGATTAGAGGGGCCGCCGAGGCGCTGGGGTTGACGATTATTCCTACCGAAGCCAGCGGGCCGGACGCATTTGAACAAGCGTTTGCACTAATGGTGAGGAAGCGCGCGCAGGCGTTCGTCATGCAGGGAGATACTGTGCTGTTCAACTATCGCGACCAGATTGCGGACATGGCCATTGAAAATCGGCTGCCAGCCGCCTCTCTCCAGAGAGAGTACGCGGAGGCGGGCTTCTTTCTAACCTACGGAGCCAGTTCCGAAGACTATTATCGTCGGTCCGCCGCCTTCGTCGACAGGATCTTCCATGGCGCGAAGCCTGCCGACCTTCCGGTGGAGCAGCCGACCAAATTCGAATTGGTCATCAACATCAAGACTGCGA
>NZ_JADPKY010000057.1 GCF_023074185.1 Bradyrhizobium sp. 132
CGAGTTTCTGAGACATGGCGTGCTCCTTGTCTTGGGCGCCCCTTGCCAGCTTGTCCTGCTGGCAGGGCCGGAGCACGGCCGGACCATTCCATTAGCGGAGCACCTTGAAAGTGAAGTCAAGTCATGAGTCCAGGCATGAAGCATCGGACGCGCGGATGGCCGTCTATGTAATGCCTCCAGACCATTGTGCGGCCGAAGCGGTTTGGTTGTGTGACAACGGCACCGTCAGGTACGATCACCCATTCGCCGTCAATGAGGACGCGGTAACGGCCCCGACTGGACTCCCAATCGGCATCGGACACTATGTATCCATCGGCATCGGTACAGCACTTTCCAAATTCGCTCTGCAAGCTTTCAAACCACGACTTCAGCGGAGAGTGGTCGTAGCGGCCGTCGTCACGTGCAAGTACTGGTGTCAGTAGCAACACTGAGCCCAGCAACGATGCCGCAAGTTTCGCTGGGAACATCTTTTTGCCTCCGCGATATTCGCCGGCCGATCCGCTGACTTGGTGCGGCTTAGGCTGGCAACCCGGAAACTAAAGTCCATTGCAGCTGCCGCTGATGACTGACGATAGCTACAATCGCTCGATGCGGTGATGGGACAGTTCATCCCCATCGCCCACTGACGTGAGTCCGGCAATTCGAGCGATGGTTCAAAAATCGACAACACTTCAACTAAAGGTCAGTGCAGCTGCTTCTTTGGCCTAGCCCGTCAGGACGGCTTGGGTCCACTCGAACGCTTGACCGCTGCTGGCCCAAATGCGGAGTGCACGATGTCCGCTATTTGGGTCGCCATCGGGGGAAAAGCGGACGTCGCACACAATCCGCGGGCGGTCTTACTGCGCTAGAAATCCGAATGCGACAACCAGTGCCACCATGCTCGCGAAAATCAGCAGTGCCGGGAGGGATTTTCGGGTCATTGGTTTCGTCGAATGGCGCGCAGCCGATTGACCGGGTTGAAATCTAGGCGGTCTCTGGGATCGCACGACTTTGCCCTCTGTCGTTGGCGTCCGAGCCTTTGGTTCCGGTGCTGCGCCTACGCCTCCCATCTCGCTGTAATAAGCGCTGTAGACCTCGCGAACGGCTAGGGCCGTGGACTCGGCCTCGCTCATTGTCTCGAGCCGAGTTCGATAGTTAATCAGAAAGCCTTGGCCGCTCGACGGCAGGTCATCGAAACCACCGAGCTTGGCCATCATGAGCCAGGTGGCAAAATCCGCCTCAGCCTTCGTGCGCGCTTTTTTGGCGATACTGGCGTTGGAGCTAGAGGACATGGTGGTCCGACTGGTTTGAACCCGGCCGCGAAGCTAGTTTATCGACACCATCCGCGCGGCGGGGGCGGGCAATTGGCTATCCAATCACAGTACCGGGAAAGTTCAAACGCGAACCTTACCAACTAGTCGGCTCCTGGCCAGGTTGAGACCGAGCAGGCTAACTAGGGTAGGGCTCACCTCTGCAGATCCCCAACCGCAGTAGCTATCAAATTCGTGGTCCAGTTCGACTCCAACTAGCACGGTCTGGATGCATGCTCTGCGACCCATCATACGAACAGTGAGCGTGGAAACAGCGTCTGCAGGCCGATGCTTTAACGTCTGCGGATATCCACTCCTCCGAACCGAATTGCCTGTGATCTGCATCCTCAGCATTTTCCGGAGGTCGCTTTAGGCCGCCGTAAGAAGCTACGGTGATGAGCTACGAGTAGACTAATCAGCCAGGCCAACTGAAGAGAGGGCCGTTGTCGCATCTCTTTCCGCCACGGAAGTGAAGTCGATCGAGAACATGCGTGGATGACGCTGCGGACATTCACGCGATGGCCTACGCACTTCGGCATGCATATGCCGAGGTCCCGGACAATTTCGTGCACTACACTATTCCAACAGCGGGCAACAATTTGCACTTGCCGAAAACGTCGATGTCAATGCAGGAAATAAGGGCTGCATCAAATACGAGATCGGCAAGGGCGGCGCAGCGAACGACATATGGATTGGGATCAATTGCATTCAGAGAAATACGGCGGCGAGCGCCGCCTTCTCGTTCGATAGTCCAACGTCTCAAGACATTCTGCAGCGCAGTGCGTGCGCTTCCGCTCCTGAGGGTGCTGCGCTCTGCGTTAGTCACGCGAACGGGCGGCTCGTCGCAGATGGGGTAGACGTAGAAGGGTACTTCATCGGCCTGCAGCAGCACGTAACGTCGAGCGGTAAAATCTCATCTTATAAGAACGTGCAGCAGAGCTCGAACAGTTGCGCGGAGGCAATTTTGCTGCTCAGCGGAAATGTTCCCGGGAATATCATCTTTGAAAACATCGCGACCTCTTGCCCCATCACCATCCTGAACGGGCAGCCGGGCGGCTCTAATTTCACCGGTAACGTCGTCAAGCAGATCACCTGCGTCAGCGGAGCGTGCAGCTAGGTGCGTCGAGGCAACATCCTAGCTCAACAGGTTTTCAACCCATGAAAATGCTTGCAATCTCACTCGGACTGCTCGGCGTCAACACGGCTTCAGCAGCCGAGACCGTGATCTATCCGCAGCTCCCGCGTGACCGGCAGTGCGCCGCGATCGTCGACCGGGGCGGCGGCAAGATCACCGTGCTCATTCGCTGCAAGGGATACGTCGATTAGGTTGTCTATAGTGGTCGCGCTGAGAATTCCACCATCATCGACTAAAGTCTGAGTAGTGGAGCAGCCGGTGCGGCAGATCGAGCAATGGGCCGGTCCATGCCCGGATCGGCGACACGGCGCTGAGCTATAGATCACTTTCATCCTTGCTTGGATCAACGAGATATCGCCTTCGTTCAATCCTGCGCGCAGGAGGGCGCCAATTCCAGGTTGACGCCACGTTTAGCAACAACTAGAAACGAGGTTTTCTGGTTGAAGAATATTGCATGCATACCAAAGTCAATTTTACAAACAGCGATGCTCGAGGTGCGCGTACAAAACTGGCTTCGTGGACCATTATCGTTGTCGTGCCCGCCGTGTTCATCCTGAAGCTGCTAGGACTGGCGCTATATGCGATCCCCGAATCCGATGATTTTTGTTTCTTCTATGCGAACAATCATCATGGCATCGTGGGATCGGTGTCGGTGTTCTACAACTCGGCCATAGGGCGTATCACGCCGTTGCTGCTGATGCAGCTTCCTGCCGTCCTACGCACCTCGACAGGCATAGATCTTTTCATCTGCTACGTCTTGACCATGGTTGGTTTCATGGTGGCGTTCGTTGTGGCGATGATATTTCTTGCGCGACGGATCCAGTCGGACACAACTCTCTTGCAGCAGATTGCGCTCGGGCTGGCGTTCGCGGCTGTGCTCGCGAGCGAGGCACCGAGCCTGCACCAGATGTTCTATTGGTTACCAGGTGTTGCCTGTTACACCGTTCCTGCGGCGATCGTCGTCTTGGTGTTTGCTGAGCTCATAAACGCGACGGAAAATGGATTGAATCTCTCGCGCGCATCGACTGCGCTGATGGCCCTCGGTGGTTTAGTCGCGGCTATGTGCAATGAGTTCACGGCGGTTTGGCTAATAGCTATCGTCTCGTGCTCGCTGTTGGCTCGCTGGGTGTTTGACCAACGACTTCAGGTCGATGCCCATTTGTGGGTTGGTCTCGCGACTGTCGCCGGTCTCGCCGTCGTGTTGTCGGCGCCTGGAAATTCCGTGCGCATGAGTCAGTTTCCGATGGCGGGTAATTTTTTGAACTCACTGAAGGAGGCGCTTCTTTTCGGCTTGATTGGCCTGGGGCGCCTCTTCAAAGAGCCCGCGACGGCGACGTGGCTTCTATTCGTTGTGTTGGTCACCGCCGCATTGCCACAGCCGAATTACGTGAGTTCGAGAAACAGAATGTTTTTAGCCGCAGGAGTCGCGCTGATTGGTCTGGGCGGCGCGTACTTCGGATACTTCGTGCACCAATATGCGACGGGGAACCGTCTTGTGGAGAGGGCGCAGAATGAGGTGCTGGTCTTTGTGCTGTTCAGCCTGACCATGAGCGCCGCGCTTTTTGCCCGAGCATATCGCGACCAAATTGGCAAGTTGGTCAGCGCGTTACCTTTGCCTTCATCAGGCATGGGTGTTGCCGTGCCTTTGATATTCGGCGCCAGCTTGGCAATAGCGTTGCACTACAGCAAGGTCGGCATGCAGATTCGGTCGGAGCGAGACGGCTCTAGCGTCTTCTGGCTCGAGAGCATGGAACGTCATGCGCGCCTGACCCTGTCTCCTGAGCAAAGGCTAGTGGTCGCGCAGCACACGGCGCACCCGACTACGTTAATGAGCAGCGATGTGACCGACAACCCCGGCCGGCTCCCGAACGACTGCATCGCGCGCTTCTATCAAAAGGAGAGCATCATAGCGGGGTCCGCGGGTACGCCTAGCGTGCAACGTGCCGACTAGGCCAATGGCAGGAAGTCGTAACCCGACGGCAGCGCGCCCGAGAAGCGGCAACTGATCGACGGCCTCTATTTCAACATGAATGAGATCGGCAAGGCCGGGAAGAAGATGCTGACGGACAGCGAGAAGGCGCTGCAGACCGAGGCCGCGCCGTAGCCGTCTTTCAACTAAATTCAACAAACGAATCACGCCGGCGCAAAGACAAAAGCATTAACGTCCTGTAAAACCTCAGCAAAAAAATACTTATCCCGGCAATTCACAGCCGCCCTCTGAATCACTATGTTATCGTCAACTCCCTAGCCTGACGCCACCGCCCAGGCGGTGGCACCCACCCCAAGGTGGGGGTCGATCTCGATCTAGAGGCTAGGGACCATCTCTTTCACACTCGGAGCTTGCGCGGCCAAACGGAGAATTTGGCGACGCGGTTTGTGCCCTTTGTGATGTCGCTGATGCCAGCGCGCTTCATGATGTACTTGGCCAGTTCCAGCTTTGCTGGGTTCGCGTCTGCCGCCTTATCATGACCGTTGAGTTGGAAGGCGATCGCGCCGATGAGAATATCGGCAACCTGTAGGGGCAGTGTCTTTTTCGAGTCGCGAAACTGGCAGCGCCGAACCGGCCATTCTCGCGTGTCGCCTCGTTTTCGCGCGCCTTGGCACAGGATCTGACGTAGCTCCTCCGGCGAATTTTTGGTGTCCCTGTAGTCGGGATAAATGTGGAAATAAGCCTTCGAGTAGAGTTGGCCAACCTTGTTCGCGAGTTGGTACAGTTCTTTGTTGAAGCCGATTTCGCTATCGCCATCGTTGAACTTCTTATGGTTCTGCCGAGTAGTATCAACGAAAAGCGAGTGGAAATGCCACTTGTCTTGATTATCGAAAACGACGTCGACCATCCGCTGGTAAGCCGCAATCTTGGCTTTTGAGACTTTCGTCCACTTCGCCTCGCCTTCAGGCAGTTCCGGCCGGCGCGCTTTTTTGATAGCTTCGATCAACTCCGGTGTGTCGAGTAGGCTGACGACGATAGCGCCCAGCACCAGGTAGCGGTGCTTGTTCTGACTGCTTTCGTCAGCGTAGACTTCGATGATGTCATCTGGTTTAGCAGGTGCTCGCATGGCTAATGTTGTTTGCAGGCCGCAAACTTTTGAGGCTTGGGCGATCGAGGAAGAAGAATCGTGTCAGTCAGTGGACACCCGGGCCGCGACTCGACGCAACGCACATGATGCGGCCCCCTCGGTTACAAACAGGTCGCCTTTTTTGTGCGCGCGGTGCGGTTGTTGTTGACCTACCGCGACTCAGTAGCCGCTTCATCCGCGTAATCAAGCCGGATTTACCGAGTTGCCCATTTTCGGCCGTGCGGGTGCATGCGCGACTTCGCTTGTTCACCGCCACCACCTGGTAGCGCGTAGTGCTGATCGAAATACGCGACGATCGCTGGCCGATACCTTCGTTCGCCCCAGAGGATCTGTTTGCGCGGGAAGCCGCTCTTCGGGTCGCGGTCAAGCATCCGCAACGCTGCCCGCGCGACCTTTTCTGGTACGCCAAGCCGACGGATCATCTCGGCATCTGAAACCCAGAGCTTGCCTTGCTCGCGTTCGATTGTTTCAGGTGCGGGAGTGGTCATACATTATCCCAGCCGGCGGCTAGCTCGGACTCTTCGCCGCGATACTTTCGAAGCTCAAAATTGTAAATGGTCGCATCATTGCCGCCCTTGGCGGCCTCAAACAGCACGTATTTGTATTGATCCGCCCTCAGCGTTGTCAGGATCGGCTGCAGCATGTCGCTGGGGAAATACAGCTTCGCTGAGTATTCGGCACCCCGATAGTGCACATAACCCACGGGAGGGATTTCCCTGGGTTCGGATGGCGCGCCGCCGAGTCTGTCCCCAAATCGGCGCTTCGATTGCTTGGCAGCCTCGATGAGGCCACCCGCCGAGTTAATTCTTGGAAGCCGCGTAGGTCAAAGAACGGCACGCCGGAAGAACGGGCAGCAAAGGCGGCCGCGGCCGCATTGCCATCGGCGACAGTCATCGAATTGCAACGCCCTCCAAAGCGCGCGTTGTTGCCGCAGGAATTTGAGGCGAAGCTCAATCAACTGGACGCGCTCGGCCGCAGTTATATCGAAGGCTATATGCAGGCGCTGGTCGACCAGAGGGGGCAATCATGAACGCCGACCAACGGGAAGAGCGGGCAAAATTCAAACAGGAGATGAGGCGGCGCATCGATTTGATCGCGGTCGACTACGGGGTGCCGGAGTCGGAAGTCGCGAAGGTGAGAGGGCGGCTCAGCACGATGATCTGCTGAACTTCGCGAAAAAGTACCGCATCAGCCTCGACTGGTTGATCTGCGGCGACCTAAAGGGGCTCGTCCGAACGATCGTCGCGAGGCGCGAATGACGCACCGCCGGCGGCTGTCCCGCTAGTCCCTAAAAGATGCGCCGCCGGGCTCGAGATACACTGTCCCGGCGGCGCCCTGTCTCAAACTGGGTCCTGGAATCCCAGCCAACTAGATATGAGCAACGCCCGTGCCACTGTGACAGGCCCGCCGGTCACGTTGGCGGGCCTGCATCCGAGTTCGACGTCTTCGGGAACAATCGACGATCGAGCTCATTCAAGGAATGCTCCGGCGCCGTCTCCCTGTTCCGGCTGGAGCCTCATGTAGCGGACGGCTTCAGCCCCCGTGCCCAAGGCTGAGGCCGTTTCGCTGTACGATCGGGAGTCCGATAAGGAATTGCGGCAGACGGTCCAAGAGGATATCCAAAGACCAGCGCGCGCTCATCAAGAAGCTCCGCAGGAAGATGAACTAAGGCCGCCTTTCATGGCGGCCTATTTCGTTTTTGGCGGTTCGGCTGGCCTGCCTTACGTATTTATACCGACTGTCCTAATTTGGTTCTCGACCTAATCTCGCGAATGGAACGGGAAGGTGAAAGGGCCTGTCTCATGCCCATCAACAAGGAATTCGAGGCGTCTACCGAGGGGCAGAACCACCAGGTCGATGAAAGCCAAACGACACGAGAGATGCTCCGCCGTTCTCGGGAGCAGATCGCGGCGTCGAGGGCACTGCTTCGGCAAAAGCTATCCCCTATCTGGCACCCTGAGCTTCCAGAACGATAGAAACCTCGTCCGCTGTTCCCGCGTTGTGCGGAATGACGGATCGAGAAACCAGGCAGCTCCCGCTTTGTGCTGCGTGCAATAAGTCTATGACATTCATAGACGCAGTTGCTTGGCCGGATGGGGCGATTGCCATCTTTCGGTGCTCCGGCTGCAACAAGCTGTTCTGGGAGATGCCCAGGCGAGACCAGAAGTAGGGCGGCCTCAGTTGGGCGGCCTCTGTCATTGATCCCTATTCAGCTTGCGCCGGCCCCAATGTGGCTCCTTCCCCTTCGGATTGATCTCCGGGGTGTAGTGTCGGTTCAAGGCCCGCATGGCCCCAATACGGGCAAACATCGTCGGGCCGCCACCTTCCGCAACCAGGATCAGCGCCTCCATCGCTGCCTGCCATTTTGGCGCGGAGTGCTCTTTCTTCGGTAGCGCCGTGACGTACTTGGCTGCGTCAAGCAGCGTCACCAGCTTTGTGCCGGCCACCTCAATCGGATCTTCGAACGACCGCCCCCAGCCTTTGCTCATTTCGTCTTTCGACAGCGGGCGAGCTCCGCTCTTGCGAGTGCCCGGGCTTTCTCAATCGCTTCTGCCCCGGTCAACAGGTTAGGCGAGAGCCGCCGTCCCGCAACATCGTCCCAGTAGAAATTGACGCTCGGCCGACCATCGGCGAAGCAGACTTCGTAGCTGCCGGTCTGGGGCACAGCTTCGTGCTTACGGATGCGGACGGGGGCGGGCATGCCGCAATCAAAGCGGCATTCGATGCACCTCGCAAATTATCAATCCGTAGGGCTTCGGAACGCGCGCGAGCTACTGCGCGTAAAACATTGCACATGAATCGAACCGGCCCGGCCTGGCCTGGCGGGAGGACGCGGGGTCAGTGTGGGATAGTTTGATTGCGGCAGGATAGCTGGCTTGAACCTGGGCACCATAGGCGCATATTCGGCGGATGCTCGAGCAGCGACCAACTTTCATGGCTCGGAAAAATCCCGGACTTGGCTGGGGGGTCGATATTCTGTGGCCCGACGGCGAAACGGAAGCAATCAAGGGCTTTATTACGGAAGGCGACGCGGTCAAGTGGATTGCTGAGCACGAGCACTCTAAGCCGTGGCAGGGAAACACGAATCAAAAAGCATCCCTAGCTCCTTAGAAACCCCGCCCACCCTCCGGACGCGGGCTATGGGCGGACTCCATAGACTTGACGGCGACCACGCGGCAGGAGTCTGATCGGCTGCATGGGGCAACATCAGCAGGACATGGACGAGCTCGCGCGCATGGAGCGCATCTGCCTGGATCTGGCGGCGGGCGCGGCTATGCCGGAGGAACGGGCAGGGCTCGAGTTCATGGCCGGCTGCTATCGAGCAGAGGCGGTTAGTCTGGCCGCCCGCTTCCCATGCGCTTCCCATCAAGAAAAAGCGGGAAGCAAAAGCAATGTAGCGCGCTGTATTTCCTACATAAAATCTTTGCTTGACCGATCTCCGGTTACCACGTGGCCGTCGTTGCCGGTGCCGTGTTCTGCCCACCTGGCGCAGTCAATCAATCGATATCGGATCGCCATCGGCAATGGCACCATCAGGGTAACATTCGCAGATGCGGCAATACGAGGGCTCAACTTCGCAAGCCGTTGACACCCAGTGAGAAGCTGGGGCGATAGGACGGAAGTTCGTCATCGGGGTGGACCTCGGCACCGAAGCGCGTTTGTGCGTGTTCCCTTGAAGGGACCGTTGAGACGTACTCGAGAGCCTCCAAAAGGAAGTTCAGGCTCGCCTATTGACCTCGGCGCAGGAAACCGAACACCACACCAACCTCGATTGGGTCGGCGTGTGCATTGACAAGCCTTTGCGGCGCTTCTTTCGGCATTGACGTGATGCTCGGTATGTTCGGCGTCGCAGTCTACACCTGCGAGCAATTGAATCTGCGTGGTATCCGCTCAATCTGATGACCAGCAAGAAGCACGCGACCGGGTATGGTAACGCGAAGAAGCCCGACATGCAGGCGGCGGCGGAGCGGCGCTGGGGTGTGAAGATGGGGAGGCGAAGCGCAGGCGGCGTGGGCAGGCGCTTACGCGCTGGACCTCGATCGATTCTGACAGCGGGCAAGAAAAGGCCCCAGCCTAAGGAAGGAAAAAGACTGGGGCCTCTGGAGGGTCTCGCGCTGTCTGGACGCGATGACTTAAAGAAAGCCCAACGCGTGAACTGCCGTTCCTAAATGACTGGGGCCAGCGCGGCCCCCGGTCTCCTTAAAAATCCGAAATGAAAAGGGATTGCCAGCCCCGGTCGCATTATTCTCGCCCCAACTTGGATCAGACAATCACGATTTCAGCGTTCCAGGAAGGGGAGCCATCTACCTAGCTTTGCTTGCCTCGTATCTGCGCCATATGGCCTGATAGGCGACAGATCTACTAAAGATGTGAGCCAGTGCTTTCCATGAGCCGCGCAAACATCGTCCGCAGCTTCGGTCGATGGCTCATGAAGATGCCATCGCGGGTTTTCTTGTCGGCCATTACGCGTGCATTGGTTGAACTTTCACCTTTACGCTGCAAGGCGTTTGGAGCGGCATCCTCTTATCGGCCATCCAGACCTCGGTCTTCTCCCAATGGATGGCAGGCAGTAATCTTCTCGGTGGCGCCGGACAAGAGCCATCGCATCAGTGTGAGTGAGCTTTTGCCTCGTGAGCAGACGTGATCGTGGGCGCGCTGAAGACACGCCACTGCGTGTGATTGCGGCAGGCAAAGTCAAAAGAAGTGTCCGTGGTCACCGGTCTGCTTATCAGGACACGGGTGCTACCCATGTGGCAGCAGCGATGTCAGAGAGGACAATGCTTACAGGTAGATGACGTTTCCATGCACGCGCTCGGCAACGACACCGCAACGAAACGCCGCACAGCGGGAAGGCGTGAAGGAATGCGTGTCTGCTGTAAGGGGGTAGGGAGGGGTGTCCGCAGCTTCAGAACCAATCGTTTGTTAGCGACCGCTCGCCCCCAGTTTCACACGCGTCTGCAATTGAAATGTTGGGGGGTATCGCGTGGCGCCTCGTCTGCCGCCGGCCAATCGCTGGCGACCGCGAGCCGGTCGAGGTCGCGCTCGTACCTCGGGCGCGGCTGATGAAGAACATCAGAACAAAGGTTTCAAAATGACTGATATTCACAACGCTCCCCTAGACGCAACCGAACCGCCGCCGGATGCAATTGAAGGTGTTTGTGTTCAAGTCTGCTCGATAGTAGCAGAGACACTCAAAACAGGGCCGGTGTCGTCCCTAACCAGAATAGCTATCCTCCCAGGCCGACCAGCAAAAGTGAAGTCGCGCACGGCCTCGCCCAATGCGATCGTTGCCATCTTTCGGGCCGCATCAATGCTCTCGAAGTCCTCGCCCGCGCGGTCTACGGTAACGAGTTCCGCTTCGTGGTAGTCGAAGTGGTATCGGGCCATGCCGGCTAAATCAGTCCGGGGGGAGACGTTCCAAGAACTTTGCTGAGCTTTGATCCTTCGCTTGGGTTGAGTTCTTCCTCAGAGAAGGTGTAACCGAGCGCGGTGGACATTTCAGAAAGCAAATCGACCAGCCGTTCGGTGACGCGCTCGTTCCATGCTCGGGCGATGTTCATGTCTTGGTTATCGTCCGGAGGGCCGTTTCCCAGCTCGCCGAATAAGGCGCGCCAGGCATGGATAACCTTGCGATCGGCGCTGCCGCCGAATCGTTTAGGAGAAAATTCCAGATCAATGAGGTTCAGGGCGCGCACGTATTCGTCGCTGAGCCGTGTAGCCCTATTGGCCATCAACGCCGTGAATATCCACTGTCTCCGTCGTCCGCGCTCACTGGCTCGCTCAATCCATTTTTGAGTTTGGACTGCGACCACAGGTCCAAGCAACGTCGCGATCACAACCCACCACTCGATAGCCATAACGTCATCCTCCCAGCGCCACCGTCATTCCAACCGCAACCGGAAGGTGAGTGCAAGGCTCGATGTCGGGGGATTGACACGTGATTGCCCTTGCGCCGCCCCGACTCAGGAGTCGCCTTCCATCGCGCAATCCAGCGCTGTGGAGGCGAGCATGTCGCGTGTCTAAGCATATCGATCGCATGAGGAGCGTAGTGCGGCCAGGCGGAAGTGGATGAACGTCCCTCCCGGTATGACACCTGAGCTTGTGGACGAGTTCATGCTGCGACTGAAAGCACGGGAGACGCTGCGAAAGATCACGACGAGGCGATCTTCGATGACGGCGGCGGAAAGCTCGGGGACAATGTAGTCCGCGGTTTTTGGGATTGAGCGCTTGATGGACCCAAGGCAGGAGACTGGCTGAGCCAGGGGGAGCGGCAGCGCTTCAGGACAGGACGTGTCTCGCCACCTGGCGGGGTCTAGCACTCCCGGCGCTCTGATCCGCAATTAGATTGGCAGCCGGGAGCATTGGGGCTGGAGGTTGAGCCGTGCCATGTTCTCCCTTAACGACAATGGGTAGACGGTAGTCTTACCGACTCCATTTTCGCAACGGGGTGTTCTATTATCGGAACACCGGAGAGATTTAAGTACCCGTCAATTTTCAGTTGTCCGGATGGCCGCAGTGGGGCTGGAACCACGCTGCGGCTTTTCCCTGTTTGCCTTGGCGGGCCTGTCTCCGGTCTCAGCGGCCTTAGGTTGAATTTCGGGTTGGACTCGTTTCCGACCAAATTTAGGAACACTCGGCTGCGCTTAGCGTCGTTGGCCAGCTCCATCAGCTAAAGATTGCCAATGCTTCGCCTTGGTTCGAACTTTCCGCCACTTAGCCCAAGTCAATTTGGGAATTGCCAGCATTGCGACGGCCGCTTGTTGCGAGTCCAAAGCTATCTCGACACTCGCTCCGGCAAAACAGTCCGCATCTTCAAGTGCACCGACTGCCAGAGGTTCATGTGGGACGATTAGGCCCGCCCAACCCATCCCACTGATGATTTCCATTAATATGTGATAATTGCGCCCCCGTGTTCCGGAGGTATGGTGTTCCGAACAGGGAACGCGTGCGATGGACTACCGCGCTTTTATCATGAGTGAGGACGGGCGGATCACCGGCGTTCATGAGATGGAATGCGCCGACGACGTTGAGGCCACAGCCAAAGCGAGACAGCTGCTCGACGGCCACGATTTGGAAGTGTGGAACAGAGATCGGCGCGTCGCTGTCTTGAAGCACCACACAAGACAGTAAGGCCGTCTCGCGGCCTTTGATCATTGGTCCCTTCTCAGCTTGCGCCGGCCCCAATGCGGCTCTTTTCCCTTGGGGTCGAACTCCGGGACATAGTGTCGGTTCAGCGCACGCATGACGCCGATACGGGCGAACAGCGTCGGGCCGCCGCCTTCCGCTACCAGGATCAGCGACTCCATCGCGGCTTGCCATTCCGGCGCAGCGTGCTCGTTCTTCGGTAGCGCCATGATGTACTCGCCTGCGTCCAGCAACGTCACCAGCCTGCGGCCGTCCACTTCGATCGGATTTTGAAAAGGCCGCCCCCAGCCCTTGGTCATTTCGTGTTTCGATACTCCGTCGATGGAACGGCGGGGAAAAATAGCAGTTAGGTCGTATTGTTCATTAATTCACGGAGGCCGACTTGATTACAGCCGCCAGGTGCAGAGAACTCGCAAATCATTACAGAGCGCTGTCTGTAAGTCCTAACATTTCCGCAAGCCAAGCCTTTTTGTTGAAGAATATCGCCAAGACCTTTGCCGGTTCTGCTGGTCAATTGGACAGACTGGCCTCTCTGATGAGAGCCGAGGAGAGAGGAGAGACGGTCAAGCAACGCGGCCAGTTCGAGTAGCGTTGCAAAAGGGGGCTCGGAGAACGTGCGAGGCCAGGTCATTTCCAAACGGGCGCGCCTGTCCTGACCCGCTCACTCCGGGCGATCTCCTTAGCGATCTCTTCAGCCTGCTTCTTGCTCGGCTGACCGGTTATCGAGCGTCGGCCCGCATTCTCATCAAACTGCACAAATGGCTCAGGCATGCCGCTATCGAAACGCGGCGCGGAGTCAAATTCTCAATCCCTTGGGCCTCGGAACGCGTGCAAGCTACTGCGGCTCGTGGGTGTGGAGAATTGGCGGAGCGGCTTCCCAGCCGCAAGGCTGGGGCTGTCTTGGGATCAGGGCCGCCAACTGAGAACCTTCACCTGTCCAGCTGCGGCTTAGGCCGGCGTCAGGGCTTAGGCCCGCGTCAGGGCAATCAACTTGAGATATTTCGCCTTGAGCTGCAGCCCGTAGCCGTCGCCATATTTCGGCTTGCCCGTGGCGTGACCGATTAACTCGTCGGTTAGCTCCTCTGGGCACTCGACGGCCTTGAGGCGATCCTTCAGGCTGTGCCGAAACGAATAAACGCCGTACTTAGGTCTCTTCTTCAGCGGAGTATCCTCACTCAGCTTAGGCAGCAGCTTGGCCTTTTTGAAATGCTTCATCAGCGTGGCGCTGAGGTTATCGCCATTATCTAAGTAGCGCGGGAAGCCTGCCGGGTGCCGTTTCATTGCCCCGAGCGCCAAGCCGACGAGCGGGATGTCGCGCTCGCTGTGCTCAGTTTTCAAAAGCCTACCTTCAGCTTCTACGCGAATGAACGGGATATCAGCGTCCAACTTGATCCTGCCCTTTGAGAGATTCACGATCTCGCTCGGGCGGCAGCCGGTTTCCATCGCGATGTAAACCACGTCCTTCGCCTCGTCGTTGAGGCCGTCAAGCGCCCCCGGAGCCAAGATGACGTTCCTGATGTGCTCGACCGTGAACGGCGAGCGATTACCATCCCTGCCACCATCAAGGCGCGTGCCCAGGAATACATGATCCAGCCCGAGCTTGAGGCGTTTGTCGACGGCGCGGATCATGCCCCCGATGTGGCTGATGTTCTTGTTGGCGCTGCTCGGGCTGATGCCCTCGGCGATAGTGCGAGCCTCCCAAAAATCGGCATAGGCCACGGCGTCAGCGCGCGCGAGATCCTGCAGCGCTTTATCGCCTCGCTGCTCGATCAATATCTCAACAGCGCGCTTCTTGGCGCTGGTCCATTTGCGCTTCTGATTTGGGGACATTTTCGAGAGCGGCGTTTGCTGGGTCTTTTCGTACTCGGCGAACAGGTCGCTCAGCATGACGCGCGGCTTGTCGACTGCACCGAGAACGGCATCCACGATGGCGACGTCGGTCTTGCGGTCGCCAACCTTCAAGGTCTCGATCCGAACAAGCAGTTCGCTGACCTCGCGCCTGGCGGCCTCATCGGGTGTCAGGTAGTCAAGCCCATGCGAGCGCGCAATGGTGACTGCGTCCTGCCAGCGCTGCTTATCGGGCGTGCCGGATGCGAGGCTGCGCCAGTGCGCCTCCTGTTGCTCGTTGATCCGAGCGGCTACCCGTGCGGCCTTGCTGCCGGTGCGATCGTCGGCCACCGCGATCTTCGTGCTGATGACGACGAACTTGCTGCTCTTGCCGCCCAGGCCAGCGTATGCTTTCGGGACTCGACGGTGATACTGCCAGTAGTCGTTTCGCTGAATCAGGTAGTCGGGCTTCATACCGCACCCATGTATCTACGCAGTGTATCTACGTTTACATGCGATAGGGAGCTGAAAATGTCAAGCTTTACGGTTAGCTAGTTGATTTTGCGGGGTTTTTGCCGGGGCTATTTTGGCGCTCCCTAGCGGAATCGAACCGCTCTCTCCACCGTGAAAGGGTGGCGTCCTAACCGATAGACGAAGGGAGCAAACCCAGGGCCCCGCCGCTTTTCGCGGCACGGCCGCTGACCACCCGAGTCGTGCCCGGCGGCTGCAGCGGGCGAACCTATAATGGCCTTTGGCGCCCTGGGCAAGCCGTTCGGGAACGCTCTTTTGGGCCGGTGGACAGCCGCCCCCCGGATCATTCGGGGGCGAATTCAACGGTTTCTTAGGTTCCCTGAGCTAGCGCTGCAAGGGGAGAATTTGAGCCAATGCCACAGCCCAAGAAGCGCGCGGCCCGCAAGTCGCTGTCGCAGCACGCCTGGATCACGCTCGACGGCGGGTTCGCGGCACGGCAATGCCTGGTCCAGGACATCTCCGATACCGGCGCGAAGATCACGCTGGACGAGGATGCCAGCCAGCTCCCGGGCACGATCCGGATGGCGTTCGCACGCGATGCGCGGACCGGGCGGAGCTGCCAGGTGGTCTGGCGCCGCGGCAAATCGGCCGGCATCAAGTTCATCTGACCGCGGGCGAAGCGACCCGATGGCGCGTGGCGCCGGTCCGGGCTAGAACGGCCCGCATGCGTGCGCTGCTCCTCATCCTCGTCTCGTTGCTAGGTACATCCGCGTCCGCGGCAGAGGCCTTGCGTCTTCCGCCCGCGGAGCGCCCACAGGCCGGCAAGGCCTTGCCGCTGAAGGGCGCGGGCGGGACGGCGAAGGCGGGCTCCTGCGCCTCCTATGGCCGTGGCTTCTATATGGTCGAGAGCACCGGGACCTGCGTCAAGATCGGCGGCTCGATCAGCGTCGAGACCACGGTCAGGCGCTGAACCATATGCCGCCGGATATCATGCGGCCCGAGATCATCGTCCCGTTCGTGATGTATTGCGCGCTGCTGTGGTGGGTCGGCCGCGGCCTGAGCTGGACGGCAAAGCTGGCCACCGCGGTCGTGTCGCTCGTGGTGATCGTCGGCGTGCTGCTGGTCGAGCGCGGCTGGCCTTGAGGCCCCCAAAACAAAAAACGCGAAAACAACCCCATGCACAGTAGCCGTCAAGTCCCGGCGGCGCGCGCCAAAATGCCGATTCATCGTGCTCTCAACGGACTTTAAGCCGCGTCACCGCTCACGACATCGGCGGGGCCACATATTGCCCAAATCCGGGCCGTTTGCCGAGTTCGGCAAGCCAGCGCGTCAGATGCGGCTGCGCGGGCCGGGTGATGCCCTCGACGCCGAGCCAGCGCCGCGCATAGGCGCCGATCGCGATGTCGGCGAGCGTGAACGCATCGCCGTCCATGAACGGGCGCGTGGCGAGCAGGCGGTCGGCGATGGCCCAGACCTCGGCGGCGGCATCGGCATCCTGCTGCATCCTGATCATATCGCGCTCGGCGGGCGGCGTGCGCACGATGCCCCAGAACACCGGACGGTCGACCGGCTGCACCATCGACAGCGTCCAGTCGAGCCAGCGGTCGACACTGGCGCGCAGCTTCGGCGCTTCGGGATAGATCGGCGTGCCGCGCCCGTGCGCGAGGCAGAGATAGCGCATGATCGAATTGGACTCCCACAGCGCGAAGTCACCCTCGACCAGCGTCGGGATCCGCGCATTGGGGTTCATCGCGAGATAGTCGGCCTCGCGGGTCTTGCCAAAAGCCATGCCGGCGTCGATGCGCTCATAGGGTAGGCCGAGCTCGGTGAGGCACCACAGCACCTTCTGCACGTTGACCGAATTGGCGCGGCCCCAGATCGTCAGTTTTTGGTCCGGCACATCATCCTCCCGCGGCGTTTCTTTCGGCGCGGGTGATAGCGGAATTCGCCGTGGCGGGCGATGCGCGATTGCGCCGAGCCCCTTATGCAAAAAGGTCCTCATGCAAAAGGTCCTCATGCAAAAAGCTCCGCGCAAGGCGGAGCTTTCATTGCAAGCAAGCCTGTTGCAAGTGAGCCCTACGTCAGTGGCCGAAGAACAGCCACAGCAGAATGATCACCGGGATCGGCACGCCAACCATCCAGAGCAATAATCCTCGTCCCATTGCGTCCTCCTCCAATTGCATTGTCGAAGAGAGAACGCAGGGGGCGGGCGCTGGTTCCAAAGAGGCAGACTTACCAATGGCCGGTGTTGGGCATCGAGGACCACGGCTCCTGTGGCGCCTTCGGCTCGCCCTTCTGCAAAATCTCGATCGAGTGCAAATCCGGCGAGCGGACGAAGGCCATGTTGCCGTCGCGCGGTGGACGGTTGATGGTGACGCCGGCCTTTTGCAGCTTCTCGCAAGTGGCGTAGATGTCGTCGACCTCATAGGCGAGATGGCCGAAGAAGCGGTCCTCGCCGTATTTTTCCTCGTCCCAATTCCAGGTGAGTTCGACCAGCGGCGCGCCACGCGATTGCGGCTGCTTCTTCAGCGCCTCGAGATCGTCCGACGAGCACAGGAACACCAGCGTGAAGCGCCCCTTGTCGTTCTCGATCCGCCGCACCTCCTTCAGCCCCAGCGCATCCTGGTAAAACTTCATCGCGACATCGAGATTGCGCACGCGCAGCATGGTGTGAAGGTATCGCATGGTTGTTGCTCCCTGGGGTGGATGGAGGGGTTTTTGGTTTGGGCCGGGACGGCGGGTAGCAAATAGCAGGAAAGTCGGAGGAGGGGCAGGGGCCGCGTGCACATGCACGTGAGGAGGAAATGGCGGGTGGACCAAAGCCGCAAGGCCGGCAAGGTGGCGATCGCAAATGAATTTAATGCACTGGACTGCACCCCCTTAAGTGCGACACGGCAGAGACGGTGAGCGCATCATATTGACTTATCCGTCAGGCGTGGCCCCGAGGCTCGCGGAGCGAGCAGGGTACCCAACTTATCGTCGCGGAGAATTTGCTCAGACAACCGGGACCACCTCACTCGTCGCTGCTCTACGGGTGGAATCGCCACGATGGTGAAAAGTTGAAGATGTGAGTTAGTTGGGAAATCGTGAGCCGTGTTCTGGACCTGCCAACAGGGCTGATTAACGCGTTGGCGGATGAACTCCTGCGGAGATGACGCGACTAACCGCTATGGCCAATATTCTAGGCGAGCTTCTGTTCGCACTTATCCGCTCGATTGTTGCTGGATGGGCGTATGCGCTCTGGGCCAAAGTGGCGACGTGGCTCGACCCGAAATCCAACGGCGTTGGGTGAACGTTGCCGTAGGAGGCCTCCTCGGCATGGCCGCCTATTTTATGATTCCGATACTGATGGGGCTGTTGGGTCTTTGAAAACAATGAAATCCATTCTCATCGTCGCATTGGCGGCCGGGGCGCTCGTCTCGACGGTGCTGCTCGTCATGGAGCAGCTAACCGACCACTCCATCGCTGTGATGGCATGGGAAATGCCGGGCATCTCCGCAGCTTACCTTTTCTGGGGAGCTGTAGGCAGTTCCGTTTTCTTGGGCGTAGCCATCGCTTGGACCGTGAATGCAATCGTTTACGGGGCGGCCGCCTTCGTTGTCCTTGTCGTCGTCAAGCTAGCAATTCGCCGTCTACCGAAGTGGCCTCGCAATTACGGTGACAGTGCTGGATGTTGACCTATCCGTCAGGCGTGGCCCCGAAGCTCGCAGAGCGAGCAGGGTCGCGTGAGAACTGACCGTTCCGGTGCGCCCATTATTGTGAGGAGTGCATTGCAACGATGCGTTTGGTGAGGGAGCACTTGCCGGGAACAGGTTAGTTGTCAGCGCGTACCGATGCGTTGATGTCGCGGGCAGAAACCGGAAAAATGCGCCGCGTCCAACGTCCCCATTGCGTCCGGTTGTCACCCGGCAGTGCGTTGGACAACGCGGCTTCGCTCGACAGGTTTCCAAACGCTTCGAGAGTGAGTTATCGCGTCTGAAGAAACACTTGGTGGATAGCTCGCTCGTGGCCCATCCTTCGAGACGCCCGCCTGCGGCGGGCCCTCAGGATGAGGTCGGTTTTGCGGCGAGACATTAGATCCCCGTTATGATCAGACCCTCGTCATGAAACGGCCGCGCCGCTTTGTGGAAAGCGACGCGGCCGAAAGGCAAGCCGTGCAGGAGCCCGGCTTACTTCATGTTGCTGCGGGACTTGGTGCCGCCCTGGTCGCTGCCGGGGCCGGAGCCGCCCTGGCCGGAGGCGTCGGGCTTCACCATTCCGCCCTTGTTCACGCCGTCACGGCTCATGCCGGTCGTGCCCTTGGTCATCGTGCCCTTGTCCGAGTTGGTCGTGCCGGGTTTCTGCATGTTGTCGGTCTGCGCAGCGGGGCCGGTCTGGGTCTGGGCAAAGGCAGAGCCGCACATGAGGCCGAGGGCGGCGGTCGCAATGACAAGCTTCTTCATCTCAAACTCCTGGTTGGTTGTGTAAGCCAACGGGAGCGCAGAAGCCCTGTTCCTAAACCGGGCGTTCCGGAGCAAAGAAATTCTCGTGTGCAGCTAGGGTCTGTTGGGATTCAGGATTCTCATCGGGGCTTGGTTGTGATTCAAGCTTGGGATGGACCGATTCGTTTTGACTGACGCCCAATGGGCGAAGATG
>NZ_JADPKY010000102.1 GCF_023074185.1 Bradyrhizobium sp. 132
GAGGATCAGCTGCTCGTGACCTTCGGGCTCGGCATCTGCTTCGTCGAGCTGGTGCGCCTGATCTTCTCGAGCCAGTCGCAGCTGGTGCCGCCGCCGGCGCTGTTCCAGGGCATCACCAATCTCGGCTTCATGTTCTATCCGACCTACCGCCTCGCCGTGGTCGGCATCGTCGCGATCGCGCTCGGCGCACTGTTCATCATCCTCTACCGGACCCGGCTCGGCATGATCGTGCGCGCCGGCATCGAGGATTCGGTGATGGTCGATTCGCTCGGCATCAACGTCTACCGCGTCTTCATGGTCGTGTTCGGCATTGGCGCAATGGCCGCCGGCTTTGCCGGCATCGTCAACGCGCCGGTGGTGTCGCTGACACCGGGCACTGGTGACGACATCCTGGTCCAGACCTTCGTGGTGGTGGTGATCGGCGGCGTTGGCTCTTTCCCGGGCGCGATCCTCGGCGGCCTGATCGCCGGCGAGATCATCAGCGTCACCTCCATGTTCAACCCCGGCTATGCCTATGTGATGCTGTTTGCAGCGATGGCGCTCGTACTCGTGGTGCGACCGCATGGCCTGCTCGGCGTCCAGGGCCGCGAGTAAGCGATTTCCTGATGCTCAAGCAACGCCCGTTCCTGATCGAAGCCCTGACTGCGATCGGCTTGATCGCAGCCCCCTTCGTGCTGCCCCATCTCGGCTTCGCGCCGAACACCGTGAACCGGATCCTGGTCTGGGGCCTGTTCGGGCTCGGCTTCGACATCCTGTTCGG
>NZ_JADPKY010000064.1 GCF_023074185.1 Bradyrhizobium sp. 132
GACCAATTTCGAGGTCGAGAGGCCGGTCTTCTGCGATCCGGCCCGCATCGCCCAGTTGTTCTCGAACCTGCTCGGCAACGCGATCAGCCACGGCGCGCCAGACCGGCCCGTGCGGGTCGAAGCTACCGCCAAAGCAGAGATGTTCGAACTCTCGGTGGCTAATGGAGGCGCGGCTATTCCGGAGGAGGCTCGCAAGCGCCTGTTTCAGCCGTTCTACCGAGGAAAGGCGCACGGCCCTTCGCAAGGACTGGGACTTGGTCTGTACATCGCGTCCGAAATAGCGAAGGCACACGGAGGTTCAATCAACGTTGACTCGACCGACACAGAAACCAAGTTCACGTTGCGAATGCCCCTTGGAGGCGATGGCTCGCTCCCGCCGCATTCCGCGCCATAAAGCGAGCGGTCTTCGGCGGGCATCGTTCACAAAATGTGATCGAGGCAGGGCGGCGAATCCAAGGCAGCAATCGGCGTGCATCGAGCATTAGGAACGCGCGCGGGCTTCTCGGCATCTTCCATTGCCATTTCGTCGTCACTGCCGCCTTTCAAAAATGAACGAGCGATTGTCGTGACTGGTTCTCATTACCTCAGGATTTATCGGCGGCGGGCGTGCGGGACTTTCTACCGAAGCTGTCAGGAGGAGAGGCGGAGAACGGGCTTGCGCCTGCTCCGCGGCTGGCTCACTGCGCAGCAGCGCGCACAGTTCGATCGGAAAGGCTATTTCGAAGTGGTCGGGTGCGATACGGGTACGCGCTATCGCATCCGTCGGGGCACGTCGGCCAATGTTCGCGAGATTGATGCATCCGGCCGGCTGGGAATGGGATGGTGCTTTGTACCGGTTGGCGAGTTCGTCGAGGGAGACGTGATGCTCGTGCAAAAGATAGCCTTCGAGACGAGCGAACTTGAGACGCTGGCGATCGCCAAGAACTTCTATGGATGGTGATTGTCGGCGGTCTGAGACGCTCCGTTCACCAGCGTATCGCCGATGCGGCGCAACCACGTTCCGTGTTCACTTGTGCACAAAGTGTCTAATCGTTAAATCACGGTTGCTGTACCAACGATCGCGCTACCCGCCAACAGCAGGAGTTGCGCCGTGTTCTATAACAAACCTTTCAATATTGCCATCTCGGAGCTGGCGCAACAAAGCTGTCGGTGGTCGCTCTCGATCTGGAAAATGCGGATGAAGCGTGCGCGCTTGCGAAGCGGA
This sequence comes from Bradyrhizobium sp. 132, assembly GCF_023074185.1. Lineage (GTDB taxonomy): Bacteria > Pseudomonadota > Alphaproteobacteria > Rhizobiales > Xanthobacteraceae > Bradyrhizobium. Next base: position 1,205 of record NZ_JADPKY010000064.1, read on the forward strand.
TGGCTGAGATGACTGGGCGAACTGTCACCGTTCGCGATGCACATGGCGAGGTCCTCGGCATTTTTCCGGAAGCCAAGAAGAACTAGGAACAGCCAACGGCAATCGGTGTACCTGATGCCGACGCTCTTTCGACTCCAGTAATGAGGGCGCGCCCGTCCGGACGGGCATGGTGATGCATTGAACGAAGTCGACAGGGGTGAACAGCATCCTTGACGTAAGCGAGCCAGAGAGCGTGCAAGGCGACGTACTTAAAGAGTCTCCGATCAGCAGCAGAGCCGAACTTCAATCGCGGCACCTTGCCAGCTTGAAAGCATCAGCTTCATTCCTCTCGCTCCGATGATGGGAGCGGGAGTCGGATTCATCAGCTATTGAGGAACCGTACTACGCAGCGCGATGCTGAAGAAGCCATCCGTGAAGAGCGCCACGCTATCGAAGTCCTCAACCGTACTGGTTCGGCCTTCCTTGCCGGCGATGGCATCAGCATTCCGTGCCGCACGGGGCGTGTACTCATGGCATGGATGTCCGCTTCTGACGGCCGATCGGAAACGTCACATTGAGTCAGACCCTCACCGTGACCCGCAACGGACATTGTTCTCACCCCATACTTGAAGGGACGCCAATCGGCATTTAAAGAAGGCCGACCGGTCATCCCGGCAAGGCCGTGCACGCCGTCAGGATGGAGAAGCGTTTCCATTCTGGTGCAGATAAGCTGCATCAAATCCGCCCTCAATGAGGACTTTCTCGACGTCGATGAGCCTGACCATCTTATTCTGCAAATCAAGAACGCCATCTGCGCGCAGACCCTGAAGAACGCGATTGACGTGGACTACGCTCAACCCAAGCGCCTCCCCTAATTCGGATTGCGTAACAGGAAACTCGAACTCGTCATCGCCGACGAGTCCGACCGCCGCCAAGCGTTCGCGCATTTCGGCGAGAAGATGCGCCATACGGGCCGGTGCTTGGCGCACCGCGACGTTGACGATCCACTCTCGGAAGATTGCGGCATCGATCAGCGTCTCGCACCAGAAAGCGCGCGCGACTGCGGGCCGTTGCTCGATCAGCGCCGAAAGAGCGGAATGCTCGACGAAGCCCAGTGTCGCCGCAGACATTGTAGCGAGATCATGGTCCATGACCTTGAGAAAAAGGCTCTGTAGGTCCGGAATGTCTCCCGGAATGTGGAAGGACAGGATCTGACGCTTGCCGTTCTCGGCAATCTTAGACCGGCAGAGGAAGCCACTCAGGACCAAACAGCTACGTTTCGGGCAGTCGCCTTCGCGAATGACGTAAGTGTCCGCTGTCAACCGCCTTACATCGACGGGCAGCGCCTCAATCGCGGCGGCGTCCTCGTCGGACAGCCGAGTGTTCGCACGCAATCGTCGGATCAGGATTTCTGTGGGATGCATGATGAGTCTCCTGATGGCCGAGGGCAAGACCATCCGTTGATGGTCGGTTCACAGATGCAAAGAACACCTAATCCAAGTTGCAGGGCCAGGTGCAATTCGGACGCTACGACGAAAAGCCGAATCTCTCCGGAGTAAGGAACGAGTAACAGGTCCGAGCGGTCCTCATATCCTCTTATTCAGTTTAAGGAGATGAACTGACCGTGCGATTGCTTCCTGGCTATACGCGACGAGTTCGGTTGTTGTCGAAAGCGTCTCCTTCGTGTGTTGAATACGTTCGGATGTATTCGTCATGCAGCGCACAATTTCCCGCCTAAGGCAGTCCATGCGCGCGTAGAAAGCGCTATTTTTGGCAAGTTTGATCCGATGCCGGGATGAACTCTGCCCGAATCAGGCCGCCTTGACCGTCGATGGAGGGATTCAGTTGATCTTGGGTGAATCGCGCCATAGAGCGCACTATCGGACTAGGGCGCGAGCACGACACTAAACTAGATCAAGGTCACGATTGTGCAATTGAGGTACAGGAGGCACCAAAAGTGTCGTCCGGCGTTCTCCCCGCGGAGGAAACCCATGGACAGCCCGCTAATCAGGAAACTGGAGCAGTTCGCGCCGTTCAGTGACGAAGACCGTCAATTGCTGAACCGTATTAGCTGTGAGCGGCAGCGACAGTATGGTCCGGGACAGGACATCATAAGGGAGGGGGAGCATTCTTCTGATATCCACCTCGTCATCACCGGCTTGGCATGCCGCTACAAACACCTTGAAGATGGCGCCCGTCAGATTATGGCGTTCCTGGTGCCCGGCGATCCCTGCGATTCGGAAATCTTCATCCTCGATGAAATGGATCACAGTATCGGGACATTAACGCCGAGCCTCGTCGCATCCATCTCCGGCGAAATCATGAAGGATCTCCTTCTCAATCGACCAAGCATCGCGCTGGCGTTCTGGTGGAACACCTTGCAGGACGAAGGCGTCCTGCGTGAACGCATCATCGATGTGGGCCGTCGCGACGCATACGCGCGAATCGCGTTTCTGACCTACGAAATATTCCTTCGGATGCGCGCCTTCGGAGTGGTGGACGACCAAAAGTTCGAATTTCCCGTGACTCAGACGGATCTGGCCGACGCGACCGGCCTCACACCAGTGTATGTGAACCGAATGCTGGGACGCCTCCGTCAGGAGAATCTGATCAGCATTGAGGGAAATACCTGGACGGTGTGTGATCCTGCCGGGCTGCGCAATGCGGCACGTTTCGAAAGCAATTATCTGCACCTCGATCGGGCAAAACGGGAGCCTGACAGCGAACCCGCCAAGCGAATGCGTGGGCTGATCTGATGTCTACTTTTCTGGATGCGCGGTCGTCTCCCGCTGAGGGCACTCCGATCAACCTGACGGAGATCGCGTCAGGTATGAGCTGGAGGGAAGCGTGCGAAACCTTGCGCGTTTGCTACAGGTCCGAAGCGTCTTCTCTCAGCATCCTGCCTTTTGACCGCGTTGAAAGCGGAGCACCCGATGACGGTTCCGCTGATGCCATCTATATTATCGTTTCGGGCTATGGGAGTTTGCGCCTGGACGGCAAAGAGATGGAATGCACGGCCGGCGATTTGCTGTTCATCCCGCGGGGCCACCCGCATCGCTTTGAACGCACGGATGGAGAGATCCGGATTTGGAAGATCAGTCTCGCCCGAGATTCTGCTGACAAGTCCTAGCTCGGTCACACATAGCCGTCGCGCCGCCTGCAGAGCGCTCGGCCTATCGAGTTCCGGTAATGCGCATCGCATCGTCCGCGCGTGGAGATTCCGACGCTGCAGCGGGCCAGCCTCTCGACGGCCTGGCGGAGATTATAGATTATGATGTCGCGCACCCGGCGTGCAGCGACCCTAGCCGGTCCGGGGGCTCCTCGCTTCACATGGCGAGACCAAGGTTTGTGCTTCGCGAGCGCGGCCGAGAGATAAGCCGAGTATATTCGACGATCTCGTCAGCCTCCCGAGCAGGGTGAGCGGCGTATCGAGCCCAAGCGCTTGGGCGGCCTTGAGGTTGACGATCAATTTCGAGCTTGTCGGATCGTTGGACCGGCAGATCGGCCGGCTTTTCACTTTTGAGGGTCCGGCCAGCATAGATCCCCGATTTGTTTGGTGGCGAAGCCTCCCAGGAGGCTCATCGAGCGGCGCCGACGCGCTTACCGTCGGCGCGGGTCCGAACTCCGCAGCTCTAGATTTGCAGGAGCCCAACATTTTAGCCTTGCCCTTCATGTCACCTCATTTGATAGCACTTGCGTTCGCCCTCCAGTTGCGGTTGAGTTAGCGTTTCAGGATTACAGGTCCAAATGGCCATCCATTTGATTGTGGCAAAAATTCTCAGAGACGAAGTTGCATCGCTTGGCATCCAGTCATCCGCCAAAGACTCGGAGGCGATCGCCGCTCGTATCTTTGAACGGATCACCGATCTTGAGTTAGAGCTGGCCGCGCGCAACTTCAACATCATCACGAGCCGCGAGCCGACGTGACGCGTCGAAGGGCTACGTCTGCTTACGATCCGCTACGGCGGAAGCTGGGAAGCATGCGGGGGCAAGCTGTTCGGCTGACATTTCCCGAAATCGAAGAGATTCTTGGAAGGCCGTTACCTGCCTCCGCCTATAAGTTCAGCGCGTGGTGGGGAAATGAAAGCTCGCGAAAAGCTGGTCACACGCAAGCTTTGGCGTGGCTGGACGCTGGGTTCACGGCCAGGGTATCTCTGAAGCAGCGAGCGGTTGAATTTCGTCAAACTGGTCCTTGCGCGCGCCCACCAGTCACGGATTCTTAGCGCGGGAGGACTCGCAATGATGACAAAAGTTCTGCGTGATGACCGTGCAGCAGGATAACTGCTTGGCTTAGTGCCTTAGAATTCGGTGGAGCATACGCTAAGCTCCTAGCCCGCATCTACTCGACCATTGAGTAGTGCGGGCCGAATTTGGATGCAATCAGCTGATCATGAACCTCCCTCGCCGCTCATGATCTACCCAAAACGCTTCAGCTTCAGCCCTCAAATCGCATCACTGTTCTATTCGAGCGAAATCGTTCGGACCTGTTTTGATGCGGGTGCCTGGCGGATAGATTTTTTCGAATTGGCCCGTAACCTCGTGGCGCTTCTGCTGCTGCTCTTAGCGGTAGGCTCTCGTGGCCGCTCGGTTCTCTCAGTCTTTGTCATGCTGCTAGCTAACGAGGAGGAAGACATACTGAAATTCTCTCTGAGCAGGCCTCGGAACAACGCGCGAGCAACAGTGCGTCTGGGTGGAAAAGATCGGCCGCGTGTGAACAAGGGCGCGTAACGCATGAAGCACGGACGCCATGGAGGTCCGCTATGCCCCTGATAGCGGCGCAAAAGCGAACGTTGCAGACTTTCCGCGTTGGGCCATTAGCAGCGATCGGAGTAGCTCAAGGGTCGTGGCAATCTTATCCTTACACCGGCTTTTCTCCCGACCGACGACGATCCTTGAGCTAACTCACTATCCTCGCGAGCTTCCAGCGTTTGACAAGGGTGGGTTTGTTAGCTTCATGGCAAAACACGAAAGACGCATCTGTCCGCCCAATCAATTGCACACTTCTCTCATGCGGCCATTAATTCCAGCAGAGTTGCTCGTCGAGGGGTCCGCAACGAGCTTGCATCCATGACTGACGGGTCGGCAGCCAGCTTGGTTGCAAAGCATTTGACCGGATGACTGCTGCTTCATGGGTGCCGTCTCATCCTTCTTCCGTTCCGTATCCCGCTTCTTGATCTGTTCGCGCGTCGCAGCCGGTTTCTTGTCCTGAACCTTCTCGCATTCGTTGTCGTCATTAAGGCGAGAACCCGCGCGGCAGGTGATCTTGACGCACTCGTCGCCGTCCGCCTTGAAGCCGCGCTCACAGATCAGCGGGCAAACCCGGATCGGCTTGGCCTTAATCGCGTCGAGCGCCTCAAAGCTGGCAGACTTGCTGTCGAGCTTTGTCCCGGCATACTTGTTGAACGATGTCAGGGAGCGCTGCGATGACGCATTCCAATCACCGTCGGCTGCCGCTGTCAGACATCCGACCCGTCGCAGTTCTGACTGAAGCTGCTTCGCCGTCTCCTGAGAGGACAGGTTGGGCTGTGATGCTGCCGGAGCGAGGGTTGCGATCTTTTGTTCGCTCTCCACCTGCACCTTCTTATCCGCGGCCTGTTTGGCGGCCAACTCGGCGGCCGCCTTTTCGCCAGCGATCTTATCGGCGAGCGCCTTCTCAGCTACCTGCTTCTCAGCGAAGGCCTTCGAGACCGCGGCTTCCGCTTCCTTGCGCCGCTGCTCGGCAGCGGTTGCTTTCGCTTCCTCGGCCTGCCTAGCCTTCTCTGCCGCGAGCTTTGCAGTCTCGGCGGTCTTGGCTGCGGCCGCCGCTTTGTCCTGCTCGGCCTTGTTGGCGCGCTCGGCCGCAAGACGAGCCCTTTCGTCCTCGGCCTTTTTGGCCTTGTCCACAGCGGCCTCCCGCGCCTCTTCAGCCGCAATTCTGCTCAGTTGCCCCTTGGCGAGGCTGGCGTAAAAGCCGTCGGGATATTGAGCTAGGAAGGCCGCCCAGACCTCGCGCGAGCCTAACTGGAGCGCCAGCTCGTAGTCGCGGCGGATCGCGTCTTGTGGATTCGCCTGCGGCCCGACGGCGGCCGGCTTGGCCGGAATCAAAGGAACATCATCGCCGCCAAGCGAGCCATAAACATAAGGCTCCTGCTTGTAACCGGTATTCTTGAGGACATCGTCGCGGACGAAGCCGAACGCCTTGCGTAAATCTAGCCCCGGCGTAGGGAGACGCTCAACGAGGGCGGCGGCGAATGGGCTATTCTTGGAATCGCCGTCCGAGGCTGTCGATCCCGCCTTCGCTGCGAACGCGATCATAGTGTTCGGGCTGGCCGGCTCGATCTTGGCGAGGCCACGACCGATCGCGCGCGAGGCAACGGTGCGCTTCATCGTCTTAGCAAAAGGGTTGTCTCGGCAGGCATCGAGGATCACAAGCCGTAACTGCTTGGCAGGCTCGACCGTCACCAGCACCCTGTCGAGTTGAAATGCTTCGTCATAGACGTCGGTATCAGTTTCCAGAACCGCATCCGTTGGAATGAGATAATTGTTCCCGTCCAGTTCGATGCCATGACCAGCGTAGTAGACGACGGCAACATCGGCATCGCGTGTACGACTGCCGAACTCACGTAGCGCCTTGCGCATCTCGACGACGCTAAGGTCCAACTTGACATCGACCAGGTCGAACCCGGCCTTCCTGAGCATGCCGCCAACCAACGCCGCATCGTTCGTCGGATTGGAAAGCCGGGGCACGCTCTTATAGGCGGAGTTTCCGATCACTAGCGCAACGCGGCGCTCGGCATGCGCCGAGCCGCAGGTCAGGATGAAAAAGAACAATGAAAACCAGCGAAACGCGCCCATCGTAGCCCCGAGCAATATGTGCGCAGCGTATGTACAGCCTGCCAAAACGCAAGCTTCTGTTTTGTGACGTTGATCACGCTTATGGTCTGGGTGGTTGTCCGAACGTCTGCAACGGGTCACAGGCTGGCTTCCGCACCGACTTCAGTTAAAGTCGGCTTATCTCCTGAAGGCAGATATACCGGCCCTGAAAAGCGAAGGTCGGCAACGGGGCACGAGCAGAAGTCGGATCTAAGGGGCCGCCAATGGGGCCCTTTATCATGCGATATTGCGCGTGGCGGGGACCCAGGTGATCCTGAGCGCCATGGAGAACGATGAACGCCGCGCCCGCGACGAGGCCAAAGAAGCTGTGCGGAAGATACGACTGGAGCCGGAACTGCTTAGGTCCGCCATCGCGGAGACGCGAAAGCGAATGGCGTTAATTCATCAGGCCCGGGAGCTCCGCTGTAGCTCGCGTTGATCGGCGGCATATTGCTCAGCGACTGGGCGAGCTTCAGCGGTACGTCGGACTTCCTCAGCGCTCCGCGCGAGATCGTCGTAGTTCTTAGCAACGGTGCGAAGAACATCCACGTTTCGGGATGGGCGCAGTTGTTTGCCTTGGCCCGCAATTCCTCGGCGCGGTCTCGCTAGTACTTCGGAGAGTGCATTTCCTCGATGCCCATGACCAATCCCCTAATTGAACCGGTCGTGCTATTAACGAATGTTAAGGTCAGCCTGTTCTGGACGCACGCCAAAATAGCGTAAAGGAAACTAGGCGACTGCTGAGCCGGCCTCAATCCGCGGACGGCAATACGGCCACGCAACGGGCGCGGTCCAAGATTTGAATAGGACGCCATCCACGTATTGCTTCGCTTGGGTAACGGCAGCGTCATCGTCTTCGCAATCGACGATAACCGGGGGGCCCTGAATGTGCCCATCTTTGTCAAACCGATAAAGGCGATATTCCGCCATAGCCGGGACTCATGCGCGCTGATGTGCGCATCCTCTACTCAGAGTTCCGTCCGAGGGGAATTCCTGTAGCCTGAATGAGAGGCCTGCAACGAAGGGGGCTTACTTCATTTTTCGAGACCCAATGCTGATGAAGTAGATCGGTTTGCCGGCTTCGTCCATTACCTCTAGCCTCCATTCTTCGCCCGGCCGAAACTTGCCATCGACGTCCCTGAACAGAGCGCCTGCGAAGGTCGTGGCCTCCCGCCATGCTGCTTCGTCATCCGGCAACTCTTCGCCTTGCTCGTCCTTGCTTGGCGCAACGTTGTGGACGTGGAAGAAATATCTCGGCATGCTCGAAGAATGCGAACCAGACGCGCCGGTTCCTATGGTGCCTCATGACGCCGGAAGAATACCTAAAACTGGCGGAGCGATACCGGGAGGCGTTTGAAACGGCCAAGGACGCCTTCACGCCACCACCTGGAAGCCATGGAACGTAGCTACCGAACCTTGGCCGATCGCGAGCGGGCGTTGCTCAAGTCGGGCCGGCTTTCTGATGCCTTGGACAAGCTGGGCGATGGCGACAAAGCAAATAGGCCACTGCTGAAACCACGAGGCAACGTTAGAACTGATCGTCAACACGGAATTAGCGGGGTCATGGTCCGCTTTGGGTCTTTGTTGTGTAAAAACGCTGTTGCATGACGCATACCGTGTCCTAGGCGAACTCAGGCTACCGCGGTCCGGTCAATTGGGCAATTTTTACGAGCCACTCGACCAGAACTCACCATGACGCAATGTCGAGGGCTCCTTTTTAGGGCCCCCATGAACCGCAATGGGGCGCGCCAGCGCCCGTCACGCCCTCACCGCCGCCAGCAGCGGATTCATCCCGACATTGTTCAGCACACTTGTCAGATTGTAGCCGATCACGCACAGCGCCGTCTCGGTCGCAACTTTCGGCAGCGTCATGCACAAGACGTGCGCCGCGCCCATGCGCATCTCCAGTGTGCCGAACGGATGCTCGACGGATCTCGCGGCGTGCGCGCATGGCGTTTGGATTTTTGTCGAGCTGCGCCTGAGCGCGCTCGAGAACGTCGTCCTCATGCACCCATCGCCTGATACGGCGTTGCGGGCTCGGCGTGCACTTCGATTTGAGTGAACAGGTTTCAGAGGCGTTCGTCCAGAGTTGCGCGGCTTCTGGTCGTGTTCCTGGCTTGCGAGCAAGCCGATCTTGCGGCACACCTCGACGAAGAGCGCGCGGCCCCGCCGCTATGCCGAGCGGCGCTCGCGCGCAGTCCGCCGCCCTTTCCCGCGACGCCCCCCGCGATCATTGGTACGGAAGTTAGAGCCGGCAAGGGGTGGGAACTGGCTCGCCAGCGGTCGATCTATCAGATCATCAAACGTGCGCCCCGGAACGGCAGCCGTCGGACGCTCCAAGGCGGCCAGGAAGGTTCTCCCCGCCTCCGTAATACGCCACGCGCCTGGCTCTCGCGTGACCAGCTTCTGGCCGAAGATGTTGATGGTTGATGGTGCCCGCTCTGCCAGAGCCTTCATCCGCTGCAACCACTCGGGGCCACTCGAATAGTACACGGCCAGATACTGCTTGACGGCATCGAGGCTGGCTTGACCGTCGGGCTGGCCATCCAAAAGCTTGAGGATCGACACTGCTAAACTCACAGCACACCTGCCCCAACGCAACAACTTAAAATACTATACTAACTTACGCCGCATCCGAGAGCTGTCCAGAATCTTTAGCAAAGGCTCATTTCCCACTGCGACCTCAACCGTGCCGGCTGGGTTTTTTCATCTGAATCAAAGGGGCCGCCTTGCGGCGACCCCTGCCGGTCGCAATCTTGTTCGGGATGAAATACCAGCCCCGGCATCCACATCATACCGGGCCAAGCCTAATGCGCTATCTCGGAGAACTACTGAGTGTAAGGCTGACCTATTTAAGGCCGCCAGCTTAAGTTTAATTCGGATTTCGGTGCCGGACGCGTTTAGGCTTGGTGATGGGTCGATCTTGGTGCAAGCCAAGTAGATGCAGCAACGTTGTGCGCCCAGCGATCGCATCCGCAGAAGTGCGCCACGTCCCAACCAACGCGGTGTCGGCTGTGGGTTCGAAGGCGGCAGTCGGTACCGGAGGCGAGGACTTCTGCTCTACCCCCGACTCCAGACCTGCCGATGCACTCGCGCCAAGCGATCCCATCGTCCCGGCCTAACCGACGGCTGACCGCTCGCCGAGGAGTCGATGACATCGCGCGAGCGAGCGAATTGTCGCGGCAGGCGGCCAGGATATCAGCCGAAGTTGGAGCACTGTCCTAAGTCCCCTTTGCGAGACGAAAAGGGCCTTAGGCGGGCGGTGGCTAGGGCTTTCACGGGGAAGACAGTGCATTTCATGTCGGGACAGACGCGGGGATAAAAGGCGTCCTCGGATTCAAGATCCAAGCCGACTGTACTAATTTCGGAAAACGGTCGTTCGATTGGGACAGTACCGGGCAGCGGGTGCTGTTCCAATTGGGACACCCGAGAGATCGAACAAGGACCGCGCACGTTCACATCGGCTAATGTTTGGCAATCAGGTCCACCCTTGAAAGCTGGCCTCTAAAGCCAGGTAATCGCAAACCTGCTTTGGTGTCCTGAAAAAGCCCCGGCCGCCCGGCCAGGAGACTTCTACCTATCGTCTTCCTCCGCAATATCCGTGAAGCTTCACCCGAGGCGTGAAGCTACGTTCAGCGATCTAGCGAGCTGCGAACCGGCTCGACGTCTTGAAACGAAAGGTCTGCCGCGCCGCCATGGCGCTTTGGTCATCAATACTCACGCAAAGTAGGCGAAACGGCGCGGCCGGTTCGATGATATTTCCGGGCAATCACGGTTCCACGATACCGGTGTGACCCAGATGAACAATTCAATGTTAAGAATTTTAGCGCGTAATTCCTATCATTGAACAACTGTTTTTTTGACCATTAAGGCCCGCCAATGACGGCAATTTCTGCAGCCGATCTTATTGTCGAGTTGGATGCCACCATCGCTGGGAGCTCATCTGAACGTTGTGTTCGGATGCTTCGGCGCACCGTCGAGCTGCTTGTTGCCGGCAACGGCCGGTTGCAAGAGCCGCACCTTGACCTGCTCGACGACGTTCTTGTTCGTCTGATCGCTCGGATTGCCCCCTCCGCACTTGTCGAGCTCAGTACAGCTCTTGCAGACCTGCGGACGGCTCCGAAAAAGACGTTGCGGCGGCTTGCCTCATGCGAAGACGCCGCGATCGCGGTTCCCGTTCTGCGCCAATCCCCGGCGCTGACGCCGGGGGATCTTATGGAGATCGCGGCGTCCAGCAGCGAGAGTCACCTCCTCGCCATTGCTGACAGGCACGAGATCGAAAATGCCGTGACCGACGTGCTGTTGCAGCGCGGCAGCAGCAAGGTTTGTCTGGCGATTATCGGAAATCCAGCGGCGGGATTTTCCGACGCCGGCTATTCCATCTTGATCGGCAAGGCCGAGCAGGATGACGAGATCACCAAGGCTCTGGCGTTGAGGCCAGGCACACCGGACATGGTTGTCCGCGCGCTGCTATCGGCATCTCCACGACCAGCAACCCTCACGAACGCCGACGCGCGTCCCTGCGCTTTTTCAGGGGCAACCACGTCCTCCGAAATGCCGGTGACGGTGAAGCGCCTTTGGGACACAGAGTACGCTGCTGCGAGGCCGGAGATCGTATCGCTGAACCGCGCCGGCAAGCTGAACGACTCGACCGTTAATCGGTTCGTGATCCGGAACGAGACCGCCAATCTGTACACTGCGCTGTCGGTGCTGTCCGGAGCACCCGTCGAGGTCGTCGAGCACGTAATGGCGGAGCCCGATTGCGAAGGCGTGGTGATGGCGTGTCGGGCGTCGCGCCTGAATTGGCAGACGACGCAGGCCATCCTCAACAATCGCGGCCCGCGCCTTTCACTGACCGAACGCGAACGAGCTCAGGAGCTGTTTGAAAAGCTTCATCTGTCGACCAGCCAATGGTCCGTTCGTTGGGGAGCAATCTCTGCGGGCGCCGACGATCGCACTGCAAAATCGAGAGCGGGCCGATGAAATTCGATGGTCGCAAGGCATCTCGGGTGCGGATGGACCACAGGCAGGCCGTCAACCTGATGGGCTCCGACGGCACTTGGCGGCGAAGCTGCGTCTTGCTCGACGTTTCGGACACCGGCGCCAAGATCGAGGTCGAAGGATCGCTCGACGTTCTCAAGGCCAAGGAGTTCTTCATGCTGCTGTCGTCCACGGGACTGGCCTATCGGCGCTGCGAGTTGGTCTGGATCGACGGAACCATCGCCGGGGTCCACTTCATCCACGCAGACGGCAAGAAAGTCCAAAAGACGACCAGCGACAGTGCCGCATCCAAATAGACTTGAGCCGAGCAGTCTCATCGAACTGTAATCTGATGCACTGATCGTGCAGACTCTGACGACAAGGCCCAATTCAGACCGGCACCCGGCAAATAGAGGCGCCTGCCATGTTGGTACATGTCCTGGCTGATACTTCCGATAAGCTCTTCGGGCTTTGCTCGGTCCTTGAAAGACAGTTCACTGTCGCGGGCGAGCGGCTCGACGTGGAAACAAAGCTACCGCACGCGCCTGCCGCCGTCGTGATCCGTGCCGACTTACGATTTGTCGAAAACATCGCCGCACTGAAAGCGAGAGCTCCGCGTCTCGCGAAGGCCGGCAAGCGGATCTTCCTCATCGAGCAAACCTCCCGCGTTTGCATCTCGCAGGCCTACGCGCTGGGCGCCACGCTCGTTTTGCCCGGCAAGATCGATCAGATCAAGCTCATGGCCGCGCTGTCCGATCCGGCGCGGAGCGCAACTAGTTCGACATGCGACATCTCGCAGCCTAATGATGCGGTCAAGGCCGCGGCCAACGCCATCACATCGTTGTTCACTTTAGTCACACTTGGAGAGCGGATTGACGTCGACGGCACCAAGGAGGCCGGCCGCATGATCACCAACCGGATTTCCGAGCACGGGCTATCCGAATGGCTGACCATGGTGCGGCGCCATCATGAGGGAACCTACCAACACTGCCTTCTCGTAACCGGCGTCGCGATCGATTTCGGCCTCAGTCTCGGCCTCCGCAAAAGCGACCTTGAACGGCTCTCTACCGCTGCGATGTTCCACGACATCGGAAAGGCCAGGATTCCCTTAGCGGTTCTGGACAAGCCGGGACGCCTTGATGACAACGAGCGCGCGCTGGTCGAGACCCATCCGGCAGCGGGTTATGACGTGCTGAAGGAGCACGGCTCTATCTCATCCGAAATACTCGACTCCGTCCGGCACCATCACGAGTATCTCGACGGCAGCGGCTATCCCGACGGCCTCTGCGCCGAGAACATCACGGACATTGTTCGCATCCTCACCATCTCGGATATTTTCGCGGCGCTGATCGAGCACCGGCAGTACAAGCCGACCATGCCCCGTGAGGCGGCCTACGACATTCTCTGCAGCATGAAAGGAAAGCTCGAGAAGGCGCTGGTCGTCTCGTTCAAGGAAGTTGCGCTAGCCAGATGAGATTGATGCACGGCGCGGTGGACCTCATCAGCTTCCCCGCAAATCACGAGAGAATCATAGCAAAGCGGCTTTCACTCTATCAGGGTCATTTGTTGAGCTAGGGTGAGCAAGAGCCAAGAGCCGAGGTCTCTGCTATGGGTCAAATTGCGAACGCTAATCCATCGAATTGGACCTAAGTACGCCTCCACTCGTCCGAAAGCCGACGTAGGTTCAGAAGGTGACACGTTCGAAAGTGACCGGCCTCATCAACTGAGGAGGTCATCATGACCGCCGTCTCAAATGCCACAGAGAACGTCCAAAAGCGCGTCTCGTGGAACAAGGGTAAGATTGTTGACGCCAAGCCGCCACTCGGCCGAAGCACGTTTGCGCTATCCGGACGAAGCTCCAGGTTGAGGGACGATCCGCGATGTGGCGTCGTTCAACATCGCCATCGACAGCAAGCTTCGTGGCTGCGACGTGGTGGGTTTGAAAGTCGATGACGTGGCACCAAGCGGCTGCCGCCGATAGAGCAAGCGTCCGCCAAAAGAAAACTGGACGGCCGGTCAAGTTCGAACTTACAGAGTCTACCCGCCAAGCCATCGATGACTTCCTGAGGGCGACGGGCAAGAAGCCTGGCAACCGTCTGTTCACCGGCCGTAGAGGCCTCGGGAGCAGCCTGCCCGCTCGGCATATGTGCGGCTATTATTACCTGTCCGAAACGCATTCGCTTCGTCGAACAAAAGCGACCCTTATCTATCGGCGCACGGACAACCTGCGAGCCGTGCAGCTGCTTCTGGGGCATACCAGAATCGAGAGCACCGTCCGATACCTAGGAATTGAAGTCGACGATGCGCTTGCAATAGCAGAGCAAGTCGACGTCTGAACTAACTGGGCAGAGCGGACATGCTCTGCCCTTTCTTGCAGCCGACTTCGGGCCACAAGCGGAAGACATGGGGCTGCACTTGATCGAACTCCACCGCATGCAGATAGTGGCTACATCGGTTCAATCTCTCCGGGGCGCCAAGTCTTGTTGAACCAAGGTTCAAGCGGACCGTAGAGGCGCAAGAGGGTGTTCCAGCCCTTCCCCGGGATGGTCTGCACCCAGTTTGATTCCTTGCCCGAGGGAGCCTTTGGTCCGAAATAAACGTCCACCGAACCATCCGTATTGACTAGCAATCCCTTGGTGAGACTGCCGACGGCCGGAGATTCTTGATCGGTTTGGAGCATCGAGCGTGTCTGGTTATCGTAGAGTGTGAACGACCAAAAATCCTTGGCCGGGATGTTGGGCGGCATGTGCAGCCTGTACGTTTTGCTGCCGTCCAAGGGGTCGCCCTTTGTATCCACAAAAGCACCGGCGTACTGCGAACCCTCACCAACCATCTTCATCGTCATCGCCGGCGTCACGCCGGTGGCATAGAAGAAGAACATGTTTTTTGCGTCGAGATTGACCGCTCCGTCCTGTTCAAATTTATAGCTGCCGCCAACGAAAGGTGTCACCCACGCGCTGTTCGGATAGAAGTAGGCATCTTTCATCCGGGTTCTGTAAGTAACTGAGCGCGCTGTTGCGTCGCCCACCGCCGCTGCTTCGGTAAGTATCTTTTTTAGTCGGACATCGGGGGCGAATGGCTTACCCTTTTCGATGCCAATGGCAGCGAACAAGCCCAGCGTGTCGGGGTCCAACGCATCAATAGGTTCATCCTGAATGACGCGATTGACGAACTCGAACAGCGAATAATCGCCGGGACCAATCGTGTTGAAAGCCTTACCAGAGATGTCCACGAACTTCATCGGAGGTGGGTTGGCCGCCTGGCTGAGGGAATAAACTTTCAGGTTCTTCTTTACGTTATCCACGCCGGGCTTGGGATCGCCGTCCCTCAAGAAGGTGCGGAAGAACAGCAGGTTTCCAATTGTGCGCGGACGCGCCACAAAATACCCATCAGGGACCGCGCCCGTGTAGCCGGGCGGCAGCAACAGGTACTTGCCTCCTTTACCTTTATCTGGACCAGTGATGCCAACATCGCTAACCCATCGGAACCAGGCGTCATCGATCGGGCCAAGTACCTCTGGCGGAATCTCCACGACCAGCGGACCATCCTTCGTGCTCAGATAGAGCAAAGTGTAGGGTGTGGTTGTATTGGCGGTCAGGAACAGCGACTTGGCGTTCAAAAGTTGCTCTGAGATCAAAACGGTCTGATTGACGGATCCAAACTCGGCGAAGCCTTTAAGAAACGCTTCAATCGAAACGGCGGGCAACGCAGCAAGGTATGCTTGAACGCCGCGTTGAAAATCGAGGTTGTCGTAGACCTTCGCCGCTGTAGCTTCGTCGGGGAAGCCGTCAGTAAATTTGAGCGTACCGATCCGCGTTTCGACCGTGTTCGGCGTTACGAGGTACGGAGGTGTTTCGGTGGTCATCTTCATCTTGGGCGACCGTGCGTGCGCCAGCGCAGCTGCGGACAAAAAAAGCAAAGTGACGGCTCCGAATTTCAACGCACTGCGAAAGTTCATGTTGGGCACTCCGCGAAGGTGAGATTTGCTACGACTAAGGCGTGCGATTTCCCACAAAACTGAAGTGGCGACCCCGGCGCCTCAATCAATGAGTGTAGCAAAGACGCGCGCTCGCACAATGCGATTTCGGCGGCGGCAATGTCCGGTTCGGGCCACGACCGGACCTTCCTTGCGGTAAATGACCGATCAACTGCTCGGTCATCGTCGCACGATCTGGATTACCAATTCGGACAAGGGCTTCGCCCCATCTAAAGGAGTTACAGGGGCGGAGCACGCGGCTTATTTGCCGTTGGTGGGAAATGTTGGGCCAGCGGCGGGTTGTTAAGGCAGGAGATAACGACGGAGGAAGCGCATGAAGATATTATCGGCTGTAATCGTCGCCTCTGCCCTGGCCGCAGGCCCCGCCATGGCCCAGCAAGCGGTACCCAACCAGAATTTGCAAACCGAGACAGATAAGGGCGTAAAGACACACAACTCTGGCGCGTCTGGAAACGTCGGAAGTCAGGAGTCCCCTGGCGCCGCAGCGCACCCGCCTGGGCAACCTGGCCTAAGTGGTGCTGCAGCCGCCACTAGTGCGCACAACTCAGGCGCCGGCATCAGCGGTGCGCCCGGCGGTAAGAGCGGACCGCCCCCCGGGCAAGGCACTGTCGGCTCAGCGGGTGACCCTACTGTGCAACAGCAGGATCCGACTAACATCAAGGGACTTCCAGGAAACAAGAGCGGCCCGCCTGTGAAACGTTAAACAATCGCTTTGGCAAACTCAGGGCTTGGATCGAGCGCAGTACCGCCTTTGCCCTGAGTGATGTGCGCACCATGAACCGCCCCTGCCGCTCTGCTGATGAATGCTCTGCTGATGAATAGGGATGATGCGACGCGCGGCGGGCCTGAGCGACAGCAGCAGGCGACATGAGTAGTAGCCACACCTGGTCAGATCCTCGCCGCCGAGCGCAATGATATCGAAGGCCTAAAGGTGCACCTCCGCGTCGTGCTTGCATGAATGCAGCGCGTTGAATTCGGAGACGCCGTTTGCGCCGAGCACCGCGGCCTCGCCGTCGATCACGAAGAGCTGCACGCGGTTCTTCAGGGGGCTTTTTGGAGCCCTCCGGCCTAGGGGATGTACTTATCAGCGGCTTGCCGCCTGCGGTCCGGTTTACCGCCAACAGCGGCCGAGGGCGGATAGGCTCCGAGGTCACAATGGGCCACGAGCAGAAGTGCGACAAAAG
Source organism: Bradyrhizobium sp. 132 (assembly GCF_023074185.1). Lineage (GTDB taxonomy): Bacteria > Pseudomonadota > Alphaproteobacteria > Rhizobiales > Xanthobacteraceae > Bradyrhizobium. Next base: position 18,197 of record NZ_JADPKY010000064.1, read on the forward strand.
GGGCCGCCAACTAAAGCCCCTTTATCATGGGATATTGCGGGTGGCTGGTATCGACCTCATCCTGCGCGCATGGAAAACGATGACGCCGCGCTAGCGACGAGGAAGCTGTGCGGAAGATACGACTGGAGGCGGAACTGCTTAGGTCTGCCATCGCTGAAACGCGGGAGCGGATGGACGAAAGCCGCCGACTTCTCGCGCGGGCCTCGGAAGCACATTGACGAGGCGTTAATTCATCTGGCCGCGGAGCTTCCGTTCTAGCTCGCGCTGATCGTCGGCACATTCCTCAGCTACCAGGCGAGCTTCAGCGGTACGTCGGATTCCTCAGCGCTCCGCGCGAGACCGTCGTAGCTCTTAGCAACGATGCGAAGAGCATCCCGCGTTTCAGGATATGCGCAGTTGAGCTGCACCCGGTTCCGAAGACACCAAGTTAGGTGTTTTATGGAGCAGGAGGTGCGTCATGGAGAGAAGGCAGTTTACGCGGGAGTTCAAGCTTGAGGCCGTGCGGCTGATCAAGCAGCGCGGCGTGTCGTATGCGCAGGCGTCCAAAGACCTTGGTATTCA
>NZ_JADPKY010000065.1 GCF_023074185.1 Bradyrhizobium sp. 132
GGTCTGTTGGGATTCATCTGGAGTTTATCGCGGCCGCGGCCAGATAGATCATTGAAGTGAAGCTCTGGTCGGTCTTGTCGGCGCGCATTGCGATGCGCTTGAATTCCTTGAGCTTGCCGAAGAAGTTCTCGATGAGATGCCGCCATTTGTACATCTCCTTGTCGATGGCGAGAGGCTGTGCACGGCGCGGATGCTGGGAGATGACGACTTTGGCGCCACGCGCTTCGAGTTCGGCGATGATGGCGTTGCTATCGAAGGCCTTATCAGCGATCAGCGCGTTGAAGGCCAATCCCTCGATGAGCGGCGGCACGCCCACCGTATCGAAACGCTGTCCCGGCAGGAGCACGAAGCGCACGAGATTGCCGAGCGCATCGGTGAGCGCCAGAATTTTGGTGGTCATGCCGCCTTTCGAGCGGCCGATCGCCTGGCTTTGCGTCCCCCTTTTGCGCCCTGACCGTGGCGGTGGACCTTGACGATGGTGGCGTCGACCATGGCGTATTCCATGTCGGGATCGTCGGAGATGGCCTCGAACAGCCGCTTCCAGACATCCGCCTTCACCCAGTCGCGAAAGCGCGTGAATGTGCTATTCCAGTGGCCGAACATCGCCGGCAGATCCCGCCAGGGACTGCCGGTTCGGGCGATCCACAGAACGGCCTCGACAAACAGTCGGTTGTCCTTGCCGCTGCGGCCCGGATCTCCCGGCTTGCCAAGACAATGCGGCTCCATCTTCGCCCATTGGGCGTCAGTCAAAACG
>NZ_JADPKY010000158.1 GCF_023074185.1 Bradyrhizobium sp. 132
AAGGATGATCGAGCAACATCGTCGTCTCCAGGTTGGGTGGTATTGCAACCTCAGTCTGGCCTCAGACTTGGTCGCTATCCACTCCCCATGGAATCTTCGCTACGCTCGCAATGACGACAGGGAAATCACGCAGTCTTCGCAGCCTTCAATCCCAGCCGCTTTTCCACGTCGTCGCGCATCAGGAATTTCTGGATCTTTCCGGTCACGGTCATCGGAAACTCGTCGACGAATTCCACGTATCGCGGAATCTTGTTGTGGGCGATCTGACCGTCGCAGAAAGCGCGCACCTCTTCCATCGTCAACTTCTCGCCGGACCTGACGCGGATCCAGGCGCAGAGCTCCTCGCCGTAGCGGGCATCCGCAACGCCAAAGATCTGCACGTCCTGAATCTTGGGATGACGATAGAGAAACTCCTCGATCTCGCGTGGATAGAGATTCTCGCCGCCGCGGATCACCAGGTCCTTGATGCGGCCCACGATGTTGCAATAGCCGGCGTCATCGATGACGGCGATGTCGCCGGTGTGCATCCAGCCGTTGGCGTCGAGCACATCCGCGGTCTTCTCCGTCTCCTCCCAGTAGCCCAGCATCACGCTGTAGCCGCGGGTGCAGAGCTCGCCCCGTTCGCCGCACTTGACGATCTTGCCGCCGAGATCGATGACCTTAACCTCGACATGCGGATGGATTCGTCCGACCGTCGAGACGCGGCGCTCGAGCGGATCGTCGACGGCACTCTGGAAGCTGACCGGGCTTGTCTCGGTCATGCCATAGGCGATCGTGACCTCGCCCATGTTCATCTCGCTATTGACGCGCTTCATCACCTCGATCGGGCAGGGTGCACCGGCCATGATGCCGGTGCGCAGCGATGTCAGATTGAAATTTGAGAATTCGCCATGGTCGAGTTCGGCGATGAACATCGTCGGCACACCGTATAGCGCGGTACATTTTTCCTGCTCGATCGTGCGCAGCGTCGCGAGCGGATCAAATCCTTCGCCGGGGTAAACCATCGTTGCGCCGAGCGTGACGGAGGCGAGGTTGCCCATCACCATGCCGAAGCAATGATAGAGCGGCACCGGAATGCAGATGCGGTCCGCTTCGGTCAGGCGCATGGCGCGGCCGACGAAATAGCCGTTGTTGAGAATGTTGTGGTGGGTCAGCGTCACCCCCTTGGGCGATCCCGTGGTGCCGCTGGTGAACTGGATGTTGACGGGATCGTCGAACTGCAGGGAGACACCAAGCGCGGCGAGCTGCTCCCGATGCACGGTCCCGCCCATGCCGGCGACCTCGTCGAACGGGATCGCGCCCGGGCAGGCGGGGCCGCCGATCTGGATCACGATGCGCAGGGCCGGCAGCCGCGCCGCCTGCAACTGCCCGGGCTTGGCGCTCGCAAGCTCTGGCAACAGTGTGTTGAGCAGGTCCATGTAGTTGCTGGTCTTGAACGCCGTCGCGGTGACGATGGCGCTACATCCGACCTTGTGAAGCGCGAATTCCAGCTCGCTCAGCCGGTAGGCCGGATTGATCGTCACCAGGATGAGGCCAGCCTTGGCGGCGGCGAACTGGGTCAGCGTCCATTCCGGCCGGTTCAGCGACCAGATTCCGATCCGTGCGCCGCGCTCGAGGCCAAGCGCGAGAAAACCGGCGGCGAGCGCGTCGACCCGCGCGGCAAACTCCTTCCATGTCCATCTCACGCCGTGACTGGGCGAGACCAGCGCCTCGCGATCGCTCCAGCGCTGCACTGCCTGATCGAGGCTGCGCCCGATGGTGTCGCCGAGCAGCGGCGTGTCGGAGATGCCGCAAACGTAACTGTCGGCTTTGTCTGCCAAAATCAAAATAGTGTCCTCCAGCCAGGTGCGTGGATGGCCGGGACAACAAGCCCGGCCATGACGCGTCGTGAGAGCTAAGGCGGGTCTTACGCCGCCTTCTGCCCACTGCCGGCACCGAGCCCGGCATAGACGCCGCGCTCGAAGCCAGCAAAAGCCTCCAGGCATTTTCCATCGGCAAATGGGAGCAACTGCATCAGGATCACGCCGGTGACGTCGCGCGCCGGGTCGATCCAGTAATAGGTGTTGGCGAGGCCCGCCCAGGCGAGGCTGCCCGCGCTGCGCCCCTCAGCGGTCTTGTCGGTATTGATCATGAAGCTGAGGCCCCACTTCTTCACCTGCTCCGGATAGAGATCGACGTCGTTGGTGTACATCGGCGCCGCCGTGGTCATCTTGCCCATGGCGAGATCGCCGATGTGGTTCTGCCCCATCGTCGCGATAGTCTCGGCTTTCAGCACCTGATTGCCGTTGCCGCGGCCCTTGTTCAAGATCATCTGGGTGAACTTGATGTAGTCGGCCGCGGTCGAATAGAGGCCGCCGCCACCCATGTGGAATTCCGGCTCCTGCTCGAGCTCGAACGGGATCGCGGCGAGTTGGCCGTCCTCGCCGCGCGCATGCATCCCGACCAGGCGCTTGCGCATGTCGTCGGTGATCTTGAAGGCGGTATCGCTCATGCCGAGCGGTGCGAACAGATTGTCGCGCAGATAAGCATCGAGCCGCTTGCCGCTGACGGCTTCCACCGCCTTGCCGACGAAATCGATGTTGGTGCCGTATTCCCAGCGCGTGCCGGGATCGGTCATGATCGGCGTCTTCAACGCCGCGTTCTGGCAGCTGGTGATGGCGGGGATGCCGGTCTTGTCCAGATAGACCGCGAGATCGCCGTTCCACATGTTGTAGCAGAAGCCGGCGGTGTGGGTCATGAGCTGGCGCAGCGTGATCGGCCCCTTGGCCGGCCGCAGCTTGGCTTCGCCCTTGGCATCGAAACCTTCGAGCACCTGCGGCTTGTCGAGATCGGGCAGCACCTCGCCGATCGGCGCGTCCAGCGACAGCTTGCCTTGCTCGACCAGTTGCATCGCGCCCGCTGATGTCACCGCCTTAGTCATCGATGCGATCCAGAACACGCTGTCGGCGGTCATCGCATCCGGCTTGGACAGATCGCGTTTGCCGAACGCGCCCTGATAAAACACGTCGGTACCGCTGGCGGCGATGGCGACGACGCCGGGAATCTCATTGGCCTCGCTCTTCTGGCGCAGAATCTCGTCGATCTGGTCTTTGCTTTGCATCCGCGTTTCCTCCGGTTTGATTATTGTTGGAAGCGATCGATTGTCCTCCCGCGTGCTCCGCGCGGCAAGCACATCCATGGATCTGCGCCGGTCGCGATGTCGTGACTTGACGGTCCACGCCCCGCGCAGGACGACAAGGCGGCTGAACTGCAACACTCCGTCACAATCTGCGGTGGATCGCCGCAACTAGCCGTGAGCGTGGATACGCACGGGCAAAATGTTTTGAGTGTTTGAAGCACTTGAAACATTTTGTGCGTTGCGGCGTTCAACTCTCGGCCCGATCTGCGGCCGACGTTAAGATTTGATGCAAATTTGGCGGCCGTCCACCGGCCGCGAGGGGACCTCAGATGATTTCGACCTGGAGCGAATGGAAGCGCTATCCCCGTCCCGGACGGGGCGACAATCTCGAAGCGCCGATCGCACCCGGCATCTACGAAGTCCGCACCGCGGGCACCGGTGCGCTCTATTCGTTCGGCGCGGTCGACAATCTGGCGCAGGCGCTTGCGCTGCTGCCGGTCGGCTCGAAATCCTGGTTCGGCCGCCGCGATACCTCCGACGCCCCCGCTCTCGAATACCGGACGTGCGCGACTTCCTCGAAGGCCGACGCCAGGGCCGCCGCCGAACGCATGATCGGACGGCGCGAGACCTATATGAGCGGCGCGGCGTAAATCCCCTTGCTCCGAGCCTAGCTCCCAGCAGATGTGCGTTGCGGGACGGTGCATTGCGCGCCGCTTGTCCCTATATTGCGGGCGAACCTGAAAAGCCTCTGGGAGTAACGCCATGACCCCGACCGCCGCCGCACGCGCTCAGCACGCCACGTCCAATCTGCGCGACAGGTTGAAGGACCCGTCGCTGCTGAAGGAGGCCTGCTACATCGACGGCGCCTGGGTCGGCTCGCCGGTCTTCGCCGTCAACAATCCCGCGACCGGCGTCGAGCTCGCAAAGGTTCCGCAGCTTTCGGCGGATGATGCCACCAAGGCGGTAGAAGCCGCGGAGCGCGCGTTTCCGGCCTGGGCCAAGCACACCGCCAAGCAACGCTCCAATATTTTGCGCAAATGGTTCGAGCTGATTATCGCCAATCGCGAGGACCTCGCACTGATCCTCACCTCCGAGCAGGGCAAGCCGCTCAGCGAAGCTCTCGGCGAGGTCGACATCGGCGGCGCTTATGTCGAGTTCTTCGCCGAGGAAGCCCGCCGCGTCTACGGCGAGACCATTCCGACACAGCGGCCGGATGCGCGGTTGCTCGCGATCAAGCAGCCGATCGGCGTCTGCGGCGCGATCACGCCGTGGAATTTCCCGAACTCGATGATCACGCGCAAAGTTTCGCCGGCGCTTGCGGCCGGCTGCACCGTGGTGCTGAAGCCCGCCAATGAAACGCCGCTGTCGGCGTTGGCGCTTGCCGTGCTCGCGGAGAAAGCCGGCGTGCCCAAGGGCGTGTTCAACATCGTCACCGGCGATGCAGCGCCGATCGGCAAGGTGCTGTGCGAGCATCCGGCCGTGCGTTTCGTCGGCTTCACCGGATCGACCGCGGTCGGCAAGATTCTGTACCAGCAGGCCTCCGTCGGCGTGAAGCGGCTGGGCCTCGAGCTCGGCGGCAACGCGCCGTTCGTGGTGTTCGACGACGCCGATATCGATGCGGCGGTCGAAGGCGCGATCGTCTCGAAATACCGCAACATGGGCCAGACCTGCGTCTGCGCCAACCGGCTTTATGCCCAGGACAAGATCTACGACGAGTTCGTGCAGAAGCTGTCGAAAAAAGTTTCTGCGATGAAGATCGGCGATGGGACGGAAACCGGCATCACGCAGGGCCCGCTGATCAATTTGAAAGCGGTGGACAAGGTCGAGCGCCACATCGCCGACGCCGTGAAGCGCGGCGCCAAAATCGTCACGGGCGGGAAGCGCAGCGAGCTCGGACGCTCGTTCTTCGAGCCGACGGTGCTCTCCGACGTCAAGCCGGACTCGCTGGTGGCACAGGAGGAAACTTTCGGCCCGCTCGCGCCGGTGATCCGCTTCAAGGAAGAGGCCGATGTGATTGCGATGTGCAACGCCTCGCCGTTTGGCTTGGCTTCGTACTTCTACTCCCGCGATCTCGGCCGCGTCTGGCGCGTCGCCGAAGCGCTGGAGTCGGGCATGGTTGGCGTCAACACCGGTCTGATCACCACCGAAGTCGCGCCCTTCGGCGGCGTCAAGGAAAGCGGCTTGGGGCGCGAAGGCTCGCATCACGGCATGGAAGAATATGTCGAGATCAAATACGTGATGATGGCGGGGGTGTGAGGGCGGCGTTATCCCTCCACGTCATTGCGAGCGAAGCGAAGCAATCCAGAATCTTTCCGCGGCGACAGTCTGGATTGCTTCGTCGCAAGAGCTCCTCGCAATGACGCGGCTGCGAGCTAATTACCGCCTCAGCACCGCGATCGTCCGGTTCGCGAACGTTAGCCGCTCGGCCATGACCGACACGAAATAGGTCAGCAGCTTGTGGCTGAGCGCGGGGGCCTCGACTTCGATCGCGTCGAACTGGTGCGTGTTGAGCACGTAGAGCACGCTGTCGACCTCGGCCTGGATGGTGGCGCTGCGCGGTGTCTGTGACACCAGCCCCATCTCCCCGATCGTGGTGTAGCGGCCGAGGCTGCGCACGCGCGTGGTGCGATCGTCCTCGGCCGGAATCATGATGCCGACGCGGCCGTCGAGGATGAAATGCATGGAATCGGCGGGGCGCCAGCCTGCACGATGATTTCGCCGGCTCCGACCTCAATGCGCTGGCAACGGCGGATCAGCTCGTCGGCGCCGTCCTCGCTGCCGAGCAGTCGCGTGAACCAGTCGCGCAGGCTGGCTTCTTCCTGCGCCAGCTCCTGATGCTGCGAGATGAGCTCGTTCTCGCACCATTCCAGCGCGTGATCAAGCTCGGGGATGATGGTGACGCCCTCGCCGACGAAGTCGCTGGAGCGCAGCACCTTCTCGGCCGCGGCCGACAGATGCACCAGGATCAGCTCGACGCCGAGTTCGCCAGCGCTGCGCTTGATCTGGGCAAAGCTATAGGCGGCCGATGAATCGACGCCGGTGACGAGCTTGAAGTCAAACAGCAGATAGCGGCATTCGGGGCGTTCCTGAAGCAGCTGCTTGACGTGCTGGTAGAGCCGGTTGGCGGAGCCGAAGAACAGATAGCTCTGGAGATTGAGGCCCCGGATCTTGCCGCCATGGGCCAGCAGCACCTCCTGGTCGTCGCTCGAGCGGTCGAGCGAGGAGCGATACTCCGAGCCGTCGAAACTGTATTTGATCGACTCGACCCGCGCGGCGCTGAACGCAAACGTCGCGCAGCCGATGATCACACCGATCAGGATGCCCGGCACGAAACCCCAGGCCACGATGATCGCGATGATGGCGATCAGCGACAGATATTCGAGCTTTGAAAGCCGCTTGCGCGACTCGATGATCCATTTGTGCAGCTGGTCCGCGCCGAGATAGAGCAACAGGCCGCCGAGCACGAATTTGGGGATGAAGCCAAGCAGCTCGGGCGCCACAGCGAGCATCAGCAGCGACAGCGCCGCGACGGTGAGGCCTGACAGGCGCCCGCGGCCGCCGCTGCTGAAGTTAAGCATCGAGCGGCTGGTCGAGCTGCAGCCGGGATAGCCGCCCAGCATGCCGGTCAGGATATTGGCGGCGCCGGTGACGTTCAGCTCACACTCCAGATTGGCTTCGCGATGCGTGGCCACCTCGATGCCGGTGGTGTTGAACAGCGTGCTCGAGGCCGTGACGAAGATGACGGCGACGACATTGCCAAGCAGGTCCGGTATGGCAAACCAGGGATAGCGGGCGAGATCGTCGATATGCCAGGGCAGCATGAAGACCGCTTGCGGCGGAGGCTGAAAGGTCCAACCCAACGTGCGGGCGTCATCGACGGAAACGCCGGTGATCCAGAACGCCAGATGCGCGGTGAGCACGCCGCCGACCAGAATGATCGGCAAGCCGAACGGGCTGCGCGAGCGGTGCCAGGTGAGATACAGCACCAGCGCCATCGCGCAGGCGGCACCGAGCTCCAGCAAGATGGTGCGGTCGGCGAAGTGCGACAGTGTCGCGAATTGCAGCGGGTGGTCGGTGATCACCCGGACCGCACCCATGACGATGAGAAGGCCGGTAGCGCCGAGAAAGCCGCCGACCACCGGATAAGGCACGTAGCGGATGGCGCGGCCAAGCCGGGTCAGGCCCAGTCCACACAGCACCAATCCTGTCAGCATCGTCGACAGGCCGAGGGTGATCAGGACCGCCGAGAGCAGCGGCTCCGACAGGTTCGCCGTCTCGATGCGCTCGACCACCGAGGCGGCCAGGATACCCGTCACCGCGGCGGTCGAGCTGTCAGGAGCTGCAATCGCGAAGGGCAGGGAGCTGCCGAGCCCGATGACGGCCGCAAGCACCGCGGAGCTGACGAAAGTCGCCGTGATGCCGTAGGACAGATAGGGCGACAACGGCCCCGCGAAGATCAGCAGCGCGTAGGACAGGCCGAACGTGACGGTCAGGACGCTGGCGGCGCTCCCGCCCAATATATCATTCAGCGCGCGCTTGAGGGCCGGTTCTAATCGCGGAGCCGGACGGAGGGTAATTGCTGGATCGGTCACGCCGTGGCGCTCGCCCCTGAAAAAATCTCGTCTGAGACGTAGACGACTACAGGCTTAGCGCAACAGGATTCTTGAAAGTATGAAGTACCGGACAGTTTCGCGGCGAGGTTGTTTGCTCAATCTCCGCAAATTATCTCCGCAAATTCGGTGTCGTCCTGGCAAAAGCCAGGACCCATGACCCCAGGGAGGAGTCGTGACGCGAGCTGACGACCACGAGCCTTCGCCAAACCGATCCCTGTGGTAATGGGTCCTGGATCGGCGCTCACTTCGTTCGCTGGTCCAGGACGACGATAACGCCTGCGCTAAATCTTCAGCTCCGTCCCCGTCACCCGCCGATACGCTTCCAGATACCGCTTGCTGGTCGCCTCCACCACGCTCGCCGGCAGTGGCGGCGGCGGGGCGTCGCCGTTCCAGCGGCCGGCGCGGCGTTCGATGTCGAGATAGTCGCGCAGCGGCTGCTTGTCGAAGCTCGCCTGCGGCTGGCCGGGCTTGTAGGCGTCGACCGCCCAAAAGCGCGAGGAGTCCGGCGTCATGACTTCGTCGATCAGGATGATGCGGCCGTCCTTGTCGCGGCCGAACTCGAACTTGGTGTCGGCAATGATGATGCCCTGCTCGCGGGCGAGCTCCTCGCCGAGCGTGTAGATCGCGCGCGTCATGCTCTCGAGCGTGTAGGCCGTCTCGTCGCCCACGACCTCACGCATCTTCGCGATGGTGATATTCTCGTCGTGGCCGGTCTCGGCCTTGGTCGCGGGGCTGAAGATCGCTGGCTCCAGCTTTTCGCTCTCGACCAGGCCTGCTTTCAGCTTCTCGCCGGCCAGCGTGCCGGAGGCGGCATATTCCTTCCAGGCCGATCCCGAGAGATAGCCGCGGATCACGCATTCGATCGGAAACACGGTGGTGCGGCGGCAGAGCATCGCGCGGCCGAGAATCTCGGCGCGATGCGGCTTCAACGCCGGAATGGCTGCAATGATCTCGTCGGTGTCGGCGCTGATCATGTGATGCGGCACCACGCCTTCGAGCTCGTTGAACCAGAACGCGCTCACTTGCGTCAGCACCGCGCCCTTCATCGGGATGGTCTCACCCATCACGACGTCGAAGGCGCTGATGCGGTCGGTGGTGACGAGCAGCAGGCGATCGTCGTCGATGGCGTAGATATCGCGCACCTTGCCGCGTCCGATCTTGGGGAGGGGCAAGTCGCTGGAGAGCATGGGGGTCATCGGCAGAACTTTCGGAGCAAGGCCTTGCGACAGGAAATCCGGCCGCGCCTGATAGCGCGACCGGAAACCGGATTAGCCTATTCCGGCAGCGGAATGAACTCATGTTCCTGAGGAACCCCCGCGAAGCGGCCGGTTTTCCAGTCCTGCTTGGCCTGCTCGATCCGCTCCTTGCTGGAGGAGACGAAATTCCACCAGATGTGGCGCGGGCCCTCCAGCGCATCTCCGCCGAGAAACATCATCCGCGTGGCCTTGAGCGCCTTCACCGTAATGCGGTCGCCGGGCCGGAAGATCAGCAGTCGCGGCCCCTCATAGCGCTCGTTCGCGATCTCGATCTCGCCGTCGACCACGTAGATCGCGCGCTCTTCGTGATCGGGGTCGAGCGGTACGATCGCGCCCGCGACCGCCGTGACCTCGGTGTAGAACCAGGGCGATACCATCGTAACAGGCGAGGTGGTGCCGAAGGCTGAGCCCGCGATCACCTTCGCGGTGAAGTCGCGCTCGGAAATCATCGGCAGATCGCCGGCCCCATAATGCTGGAACGACGGCGCGATCTCTTCGGAGCCCGCCGGCAGCGCGATCCAGCTTTGCAGGCCCAGCATCTTCTGGCCCGACGCGCGCTGCACATCCGGCGTGCGCTCGGAATGCGCGATGCCGCGGCCGGCCGTCATCAAATTCATCGCGCCGGGCTGGATCACCTGGATGTTGCCCTCGCTGTCGCGATGCATGATCGAGCCGTCGAACAGATAGGTGACGGTGGCAAGCCCGATATGCGGATGGGGCCGCACGTCCATTCCCTTGCCGGAGACGAACTGCACCGGCCCGAAATGGTCGAAGAAGATGAAGGGCCCGACCATCTGCCGCTTGCCATGCGGCAGCGCGCGCCGCACCGCGAATCCGTCGCCGAGATCGCGGGTACGCGGCACGATAACGAGATCGAGCGCGTCGCAGGACATGGGATCGCCAAGCACGGGATCGTTCGAGGGTTGCCAGCTCATGGTGGACTCCTTTTGGCTTTTTCGAGCTAAATCGTAGCAGGATTTCGTTCGGCCGTCGCCCCAAAGCCCGGCCACATACTCCGCCGTCGTCGTCCGCGAAGGCGGACGATCCAGTACGCCGAGGCCTATCGATTCAAAACTGTCTCGGATTACTGGACGCCCGGTCAAGCCGGACCATGACAGCGGTGGGCGCGCTAGCCCTGGCCTGAGGATGGTCCTTGAAAAAAGGAGCGCAACGAACGATGTTCGGCTGATTTCAATTGCGACTGATCGCACCGCCCGATGACACTTGCCGCAACCGAGCTCGCCTTTCGCGCCGCCAGCGTCGCGCTGCTACTGGTGCTGGCGGCGTCACTGCTGCAGGACTTCCGCAATGTGTTGGCTGCCCGCCTCGGCGCGGCCTTCGCATTGGGCGCGGCCGCGCATGCTGTGAGCTACTCGTTGGATGTCACTTCGCGGATCCAGCTCTGGCATGCACCGCTGATCGCATTGTCGACCGGCACCATGGTGGTGTTCTGGCTGTTCACACGTTCCCTGTTCGACGACGAGTTTCACCTCCGCTGGTGGCACGGATCGGTCTGGGCGCTGGTGGCGGCCTTCAGCTTCGCGGGCTGCGTCTGGATTGCACCCAGCGGCCATTTGCGGTTCTCCGTGACGGTGGTCAATCTGATCGTGCTCGGCTTCATTGCGCTTGCGATCGGGCAGACGATCGCCTCCTGGCCGGCTGACCTGGTCGAGCGCCGCCGCAGCGTTCGCGTCTTCATCGTCTGCGCAACCGCGCTCTATGGCGGGTTGAATGCGGTGCTCCAGATCGCCGTCGCCGGGCACCACGTCGGCGATGTCGCCGAAACCATCAATGCCGGCGGGCTCACCTGCACCGTCGCGGCGATCGTCTATGCCATGATGCGCGTTGACGGGGCGGATCTGTTTCCGGCCGTTGCGGAGCCCGCACCGGCAGTCGTTTTCATTCAGCCTGCGGCCGATGACGCCGCCGATCAAAAGCTCATCGACGCCTTGATGCGGCTGATGGCGGACGAGCGAATCTATCGTCAGGAAAACATCACCATCGGGGTGCTGGCGGGCCGGCTGAAAATTCCGGAATACCGGCTGCGCCGGCTGATCAATCAGCGGCTCGGCTATCGCAATTTCAATGTGTTTCTGAACAATCACCGGATCGAGGAGGCCAAGGCCGCGCTCGCCGATCGCACCCAGGCCGAGGTTCCCGTCATCACCATCGCGATGGACGCCGGCTTCCAGTCGCTCGGCCCGTTCAACCGCGCCTTCAAGGCGGTCACAGGCGTGACCCCGACGGAGTATCGGCGGCTCAAGGCGGAAGCCGTCTAGACTATTAGCTCACTGAAATCACATCAGAATTTCAAATTCGGCTAGCCCCGGCCAGTTTCGACGAGGCCGTATTTCAAATCCCGCGAGCACCTTCGCCCGCATCCGGCTCCTTCTCCGCCACTCGCCCCCGAAGCTGGAGAAAGCCCCGTGACCCGCCGCCGCAAGATCATCCTCGCTACCACCGCCATCGCCCTTGCCGGCCTCGCCCTCGGCGCGGCGCGGGCCCGCGACGTGCCGAAGGTTGCCACCGGCTTCATCGCCGACACGCTCTGCTCGGAGACGTTCGTCTCCGGCCTCGATCCCATGCGCGACCTCGCCGAGACCACCGACGCGATGCCAGGCGCGGGTCTGTTGGCCTGGGCGATGGATGTTCAGGTCGATCGCGCGCGTAGGGATGTCACCGTGAGCCTGTTCGGCATCGGCCGCAGCCATGCCGTCTATCGCGAGGGGCTCGGCTGCACGCTCGAGCACGGCCAGGGGACCGCCGACGTCGCGCTGCCGTCGAATGACAAGCAGCCCGCCTTGCTGCCCGAAATCGCAGGTCCGGGACTCGTGCCGCCGCAAAGCGAGGGGCTGTCAGCCGCGCTCGACCGCGCTTTCGCCGAGCCCGCGCAACCGCCTTATCGCCGCACCCGCGCGATCGTCGTCATGAAGGCCGGGCGCATCGTTGCCGAGCGCTATGCTGATGGTGTCGGGCCGGAGACGCAGCTGCTCGGCTTCTCCATGACGAAGTCGGTGATGTCAGCGCTGACGGGCATCCTCGTGCGCCAGGGCAAGTTGAAGCTCGACGGGCCCGCGCCAATCGCCGCCTGGCAAAATCCGGATGATCCGCGCCATGTCATCACCGTCGATCAGTTGCTGCGTCACACCGCCGGCATTGCGCTCGGTAGTTCGTTGCAGGCCTCGCTCGGCTCCGCGCTCGAGCCGGTCAATGCCATGAAATACGCAGAGGACGATATGGCCAGCTTTGCCGAGCACGCGCCGCTTGCGACTGCACCCGGCACGGCGTGGAATTACCATGACGGCAACTTCCTCATTCTCGCGCATCTGATCCGTAACGCCGCCGGCGGCAAGCCCGCCGATGCGCTTGCCTTCGCGCGCCGCGAATTGTTTGCGCCGCTCGGCATGAACAACGTCACGCTCCAGCTCGACGGAGCCGGCACGATCGAGGGCTCCGGCGAGATGCTGGCATCCGCGCGCGACTGGGCGCGCTTCGGCCAGCTCTATCTCAACGACTGCGTCGCCGGCGGCAAGCGCATCCTGCCCGAGGGCTGGGTGAATTATTCGGCGTCGGCGACGCCCAACGCCTGGGTCGGTATCGGCGCCGGCTTCTGGACCAACCAGGGCGACAGCTTTGGCGCAAAGTTTCGCGTCACACATGGCTGGCCGCGCGATGCCTTCTTCGCCAAGGGCACGATCGGGCAGTACACGATCATTATTCCCTCGGAACGACTCGTGATCGTCCGGCTCGGCCGCTCGCCGAACGCACCGCCGGAAGCGGACGGTGTGTTCGATCTGGTACGCGACGTAGTGGCAACGATGCACGACAAGGGAAAGGCGGCGTGGACGAATTGAGGTGCCCTCTTACGCGCCTCTTATCCTCCCCCTGGAGGAGAGAAGAGGGCCTACTACCTCCCCAGCTCCGTCGCCTTTGCCACGCGATCGAACCGCTCCAGCGTCATGATCGCGTCCGCAAATTTCTCCGCGCGCGCGTTCAACACGGGCCGCGCCAGCGTCAAAAATTTCTGCTGCATCGCCTGCGCGTCGGGGAAGGAGGTCGGCTCTCCCGAGGGATCGGCGTAGAGCCGCTCATGCACGCCGTCGTCCGTCGTGATACTCACGCGCGCGCCAAAGGGATGGGTGCGGCCGACTTCGAGCCGGTCGTCCTGCACCACGTCGAACTTGTCGGCGAGCGCGTCGATGGCGGCGTCCCCAAGGCGGGTGTAGTCGTCCCAGCCAAACGAGCCCTGGTCGAGCGCGAGCGCGCCGGTGAAGAACATCGAGAACTGGCCGCCGACGATCGAGGTGGGATGGCGCTTGGTCGCGGCGTCGCCGGTCAGCGTGATGCCGTTGCGGTGCAGGCCGATCTCCACGCGCTTGACCTGATCGGGCGTCAGATTGTGCTCGCGCCGCATCGCGATCAGCGCGTCGATCGCAGCATGGGTGTAGCGGCAGCTCGGGTAAGGTTTTACGCCGATCTTCATCGTCTCATAGGTCTTGCCGAGCTCGGCGACCGCCTTGTCGGGATGCGCATCGTCGGTGTAGCCGGCGAGCAGGCCATGCTTGCCCTCGACCGATTCCGTCGCGCCGACGAAATCGTTGCGCGCCAGCGTTGCTGCGATCACGCCGTTCATCGCGGCGGCGCCGACCTGGTAGCGCTTGTTCCAAGCGCCATTGACCAGAAATTGCAGCGAGCCCGCGGCCTGGCTGCCGGCGACGCCGAAAGCGGCGATGAGCTGTTGCTCGGAGAGGCCGAACAGCTTGCCGGCGGCCGCTGCTGCGCCATAGGTGCCGGCGGTGGCGGTGGGGTGAAAGCCGCGCGCATAATGCGAGGTCGGGTCGAGCGCGTTGCCGAGCCGGCAGCAGACTTCATAGCCCGCAACGATCGCGGTCAGCACGTCGCGCCCGGAGGCGCCGACCATCTCGCCGATGGCGAAGGCGGCCGGAACCACGGGCGCGCTCGGATGCAGCGAGGAATCGGCGTGGGTGTCGTCGAAGTCGAGGGAATGGCCGAGTGCGCCGTTGAGCAGCGCCGCGACCGCCGGCGTCCAGGTCTTGCTGTCGCCGAACACGGTGGAGTCGCCCTTGGCGTCGAGCGCGAGCGCCTCCAGCATCTTCAGGATCGAAGGGGTCGATTCCGCTTCGCTGCGGGCCCGGATGGCGCTGCCGAGGAAGTCCAGCGTCAGCACTTTTGCCCGATCCAGCACTTTCGCCGGAATATCCCCGTATTTCAGGCTGGCGACATAGGCGGCGAGCGTTGCGGTTTCGTGGGCCATCGTGTTTCCTCGTTTTGGCGCGCAAGTTAAGCGGGCTGATTTGGCCTTTCAAGCGGCCTCGGGACCGCGGGCATCAGCTATGCTTTTGGCGGCTTTACGAGGGTTGGACCGGGATACTCGACGATGGCATTCGCAGGAGAGCTGTTCGACCGGGTCTGGTCGCGCAAGACCCAATTGGGGCTGGCGGTCCGGGTCACGGTGGCGGCCACCGGCGCCTACGCGCTCGCCACCGCGCTGCATCTCTTGTTGCCGCTCTGGGCCGTCCTCACTTCCATCATCGTGACCCAGATGAGCGTCGGGCGCTCGCTGAAGGCGACACGCGACTACATGCTCGGCACCATCGGCGGCGCGATTTATGGCGGCGCTATCGCGATCCTGATCCCCTATTCCGGCGAACTGGGCCTGCTGGGTCTTCTGGTGCTGGCCGTGGCGCCGCTTGCCTTTGTCGCATCGATCTATCCGAATCTAAGCTCTGCAACGGTGACCGCCGTGATCGTGCTCGTGCTTCCGTCGATGCATCATGCCGATCCCATGGCATCGGCGATTGATCGCGTCAGCGAAGTTTCGGTCGGCGCGGTGACGGGGCTGCTCGTCTCGTTCCTGGTGCTGCCATCGCGCGCGGTGCGGCAAATCCGCGCCAGCGCGGCGAAGCTGCTCGAATTGATCGCAGAAGCCTTCAGCGAATTGCTCGCAGGCCTGACGCGCGGCCGGGACAATGATGCGCTGCATCGGATTCAAGATGGTATCGGCGCCGCAATGGTCGGCATGAATACCATTGGCGCCGAAGCTGAGCGCGAGCGCTCTGCGCGATTGTCGAGCGGGCCGGACACCGGCCCGTTGTTGCGCACGATCTTGCGGCTGCGCCATGACGTCGTGATGATCGGCCGCTCGACCGTGGTGCCGTTGCCGGTCGAGGTGCAGACACGGCTTGCCGTGCCGCTGACGGAAGTCTCGACCGTGATCGCACGGTTCCTGCGTTCGGCCGCTGCGGCCTTGCGCGAAGGCGGCGGCGCCCCGCCGATCCATCCCGTGCACGTCGCGCTTCAGCATTATGCCGAAGCGGTCGCCGCTGTGCGCCGGGACGGCCTGATTCGGGGCCAGCCGAGCGACACCGCGGAGCGCTTCTTCGCGCTGGGCTTTTCGCTGGAGCAGATGCACCAGAATCTCTGCGATCTCGACCGCGTCGTCGGCGAATGGTCGGAGGCGGCGGCCGACAAGCCCGCGCGCGCGGCGGAGTGAGCTACCGCCGCGTCAGGCCCTTGCCCTGCATACGCCAGAGCAGCAGGTCGATGCGAGTTTGACCGCGAGATCAAATTCCGCGACGAGCTTCAGCGTCTTCGGCAGCCCCAGATAGCTGAACGGACTGCGGAAAGAGTAGAAGAGGTCGACGGACAGGGTCATCGCGCCGGCTCCGCGATGCGTCCCATCATGCTGCGGGCCACAAGCTTGTGGAACGGCGTGATCAGGGTGAGATAGGCACGGCCGAGCAGATTGTTGGTCCGCACCAGCGTGGTCAATGTCACTCGCCGGCCCGCGGCATCGCCGGCCACGTCGACGACGATGCGGAAGTCGAGATGAAAGTCGTCAAAACCCGCGACGAGCCGATCCGGGGTTTCGCTGAGGACCGGAAACAGGCCGATCAGGCCGCCTAGCGCCGGCGCGCCTTCGCCTGATGTCTTCAGTCCGAACGGAGCCACCAGGACGTTGCGCAGGCGCACGAGCGCATCGATCCAGCGCGGTCCGTGCAGCACCATCCGTGTGCAGGCCTCGCGGGCGTCGAGCTGTTGTTTGCCAATCGCGACGCGAAAGGCGTCGATGAACTGCGCGCCTGATAGCACGGCGTTGGCGTCGACCTCGTGAGTGACTTCGCGGACGGCTTCGGTCATTCCGCCAATTTGCGCGTCAACATCCGAAAGCGCAAGGTCAGAAGCCCGGCATAGACGAACGATCCGATCGACAGTCCGATCCAGACACCGACCGCGCCGAAATCGGCCTGGAAGGCGAGCGACCAGGCGATCGGAAAGCCGACGCACCAATAGCCGATAGCGGCGAATACCAGCGTCATCCTGGTGTCATTGATGCCGCGCAGCGCGCCGCCCATGATGGTCTGGATTGCATCGGCGATGAAGAAGGTCGCGCCGACCAGCAGCAGCGTCGCGGTCAGCTCGACGGTCGCCATGCTCGCCTCGCCGCGCCCGAAGAACAGCCGTCCGAGCTGATAGCGGCCGAGGATGATCGCGACGGTCAGGGCCGAGACGAACGCGATCCCGATCACCGCTGCGACGACACCTGCGCGCTTCACCGCGAGCGGCTCACCGCGGCCGAAGGCGTGGCCGACCCTCACCGTGGCCGCCATGCCGATGCCGAGCGGGACCATGAACAGCACGGCGGTGACCTGGAGCGCGATCTGATGCGCCGCGAGCGCCGTGGTCGAGATCAATCCCATCAGCAGTGCCGCCGACGAGAACAGGCCATATTCCAGCAGCAACGAGAACGAGATCGGGGCGCCGATCGCGATGAGCCGGCGCATCAGGGGCCAGTCGATCCGCCAGAGATGAGCGAGCAGACGATAGTCCGCGAACGGCTTGCGCAGCCCCGCAATGGCAAGCGTAGCAACGAAAGTGCCGAGATTGACCAGGGTGGTCGCAAGCCCCGCGCCGAACAGGCCGAGCTCCGGCAGGCCGAACAGGCCGTGGATCAGGGCATAGACCAGCGCGGCATTGAGCGGGATCGCGGCGAGCGTGATCCACAGCGGCGCCTGCGGCCGGTTCACCGCGCTCATCATGCTGCGCAGCGCGATGAAGCCCAGCGCCGGCGCGATGCCCCAGGCCAGCCCGTTCAGATAGCGCTGCGCGAGCACGGCCGAGTGCGGCGCTTGACCGAGCGCGACCAGGATGTGCTCGCCATAGAGCGGCGAGGCCATCATCGGCAGCGAGATCAGGAGCGCGACCCACAGGCCGACGCGCAGGGAGCGGCGGATGCGCCTGACATCGCCGGCGCCGAAGGCCTGCGCGACCAGCGGCGAAACCGCTGCCATCAATCCGAGCCCAAAGGTGAAGCTGACGAAATAGACTGTATGAGCCAGCGCCGCCGCGGCGACCGCGGCCTCGCCGAGCCGCCCGATCAGCGCGAGATCGGTGGTGATCATCGCGATCTGCCCGAGCTGTGTCAGCATCATCGGCACGGCCAGTCGCAGCGTCTCGACGAACTCGTCGGCGAGAGGATCTGGCGGCACGCCGGCTTGCGGCTGCGAACGGGGCTGGACGGTGTCGAGCATGGCTATCCAATAGCATCGCAGGGCGACGAAAACATGGCCTCACTCTCGTGTCCCGGACGCGCGGAGCGCGAGCCGGGACCCAGAATCACGAGCGCTGTCTTTGCGGTATGGGCCCCGGCTCAGCAGCGCATCACTCGCGTGCTGCGCTGCGTCCGGGGCACGAGACCATCTCAATCCAGAAGTGGAAGCCGCCTCAGTCCTTCCGCTCCGGCACGCGCTTGATCTTCGCGCCGAGCGCATTCAGCCGTTCGTCGATGCGCTCGTAGCCGCGCTCGATCTGGTCGGCGTTGTCGATCGTGGAGGTGCCCTCGGCGCAGACCGCCGCCAGCAGCATGGCCATGCCGGCGCGGATGTCGGGTGAGGTCATCGTCGCGCCGTGCAGCCGGCTGGGTCCTGCGATGATGGCGCGGTGCGGGTCGCACAATACGATGCGCGCGCCCATCGCGATCAGCTTGTCGACGAAGAACATCCGCGATTCGAACATCTTCTCGAACATCAGGATCACGCCCTCGCATTGCGTGGCGGTGACGATCGCGATTGACATCAGATCGGCCGGGAAAGCCGGCCAGGGCTGGTCCTCCAGCTTCGGCACGTGGCCGCCAAAATCGTCCTGGATCTTCAGCGTCTGGTTCGAGGGCACGATGAGATCGTCGCCTTCAATGCGGCAGACGATGCCGAGCCGTTCGAAGCCCATGCGGATCGAGCGCAAATGCTCGACGCCGGCGCGCACGATGCGAAGCGGTGAGCGCGTCACGGCGGCGAGCCCGATCAGCGAGCCGACCTCGATATGGTCCGGCTGGATCCGGTAAGTCGCACCGCCCAGCGTCGCCGGACCGTGCACCATCATGGTGTTGGTGCCGATGCCTTCGATCTTCGCGCCGAGCGCGACCAGGAAGTTGGCGAGGTCCTGCACATGCGGCTCGGACGCGGCGTTGCGCAAATAGGTGACGCCGTCGGCGGCGACTGCCGCGACCAGCGCATTCTCGGTCGCGGTGACGCTGGGCTCGTCCAAAAACACGTCCGCGCCGGCCAGCCTTGCCGCGCGGAATTCGAGCCGGTCGGTCGCAGTGACTTTGGCCCCCAACTGCTCCAGCGCCAGCACATGTGTGTCGAGCCGGCGGCGGCCGATGACGTCGCCGCCGGGCGGCGGCAGCATGACTTCGCCGCAGCGGGCGAGCAGCGGGCCCGCGAGCAGGATCGAGGCGCGGATGCGGACGCACAAGTCGGGATCGAGATCGGCGGCGCGGATGCTCTTGGCGTGAATATGAAGCGTATTGCGGGCCGTCCATTCCGCGGCAGCGCCGACCGAGCGGATCAGCTCGACCAGCGTCTCGGTGTCGCGAATCCGCGGCACGTTTTCCAGCGTCACCGGATGCTCGGTGAGCAGGGCTGCCGCGATGATCGGCAGGGCCGCATTCTTGTTGCCGGACGGCTCGATCGAGCCCGAGAGCCGCTGACCGCCCTCGACGATGTACTGGATGGGCGCCACGAAGGTCTCACTGTTCTTGGGTGGGGCGGGTGATTTTCGAGGCGGAAACTACAGAGAATTGAGCGGGGGAGCAATTCTGCACTTGTCGCGGACGAAGGGCGCCCGGCGGCCCTCCGGATTGCCGATGCCCAACCCTCATGGTGAGGAGCGCGGAACGCGCGTCTCGAACCATGAAGGCCCGGCTCTCGCTTGCGGCCATCCTTCGAGACGCCCGCTTGTTGCGGGCTCCTCAGGATGAGGGCGAGCGCTAGATATCGATCGTCGCGCTCAGCGAATGTTCCTGGATGAAGTCGCGGCGCGGCTCGACCACGTCGCCCATCAGCTTGGTGAAGATGTCGTCGGCCTCGTCGACCTCCTTGACCTTCACCTGGAGCAGCGAGCGTGCATCGATGTTGAGCGTCGTCTCCCAGAGCTGCTCCGGGTTCATCTCGCCCAGACCTTTGTAGCGCTGCAGCGTGACGCCCTTGCGGCCGGCGTCGGTGACGGCTTCGAACAGATCGACCGGGCCGTAGACCATATGCTCCACGTCCTTGCGCCGCAGCTTGCCGGGGCGGACATAAACGTCCTCGAGCTTCACCGTGTACTCGTCCAGCTTTCGCGCTTCGACCGAGCCGAGGAAGGCGTCGTCGATGACGGCGGCTTCCTTGACGCCGCGCACCGTACGCTCGAATTGGAAACCATGGCCTTCCACGTATTGACCGACCCAGCCGCGTTCGACCTCGTCGGCGAGAGTGTCGAGGCGGGTGGCGATGTATTGCGCGGCCGCGGCGGCTTTCTCCGGATCGCCGTAGATCGCCTTGTTGAGCACGCCGGTGATGGCGGCCTGCTCGATCACCTTGCGATTGTAGCGGGTGTGCAGGCTGCGCAGGATGCCGCGGACGGCGCGGGCGTCGTCGACCAGCGAACGCAGGTCGCGGCCGGTACGATCGCCGCCGGTACCGGGAATATAGACGCAATCGTCCAGCCCGGTATCGATCAGATAATCTTCCAGCGCGCGCTCATCCTTCAGATACTGCTCGGACTTGCCGCGGTTGACCTTATAGAGCGGCGGCTGGGCGATATAGAGATAGCCGCCGTCGATGATGTCGCGCATCTGACGGTAGAAGAAAGTGAGCAGCAGCGTGCGGATGTGGGCGCCGTCGACGTCGGCGTCCGTCATCACGATGATCTTGTGATAGCGCAGCTTCTCGATCGAGAATTCGTCGCTGATGCCGGTGCCGAGCGCGGTGATGAGCGTGCCGATCTGCTCGCTGCCTAGCATCTTGTCGGGACGCACGCGTTCGACGTTGAGGATCTTGCCGCGCAGCGGCAGCACCGCCTGGAATTCGCGGTTGCGGCCCTGCTTGGCGCTGCCGCCGGCCGAGTCGCCCTCGACGATGAAGAGCTCGGACTTGGCCGGGTCCTTTTCCTGGCAGTCGGCGAGCTTGCCGGGCAGCGAGGAGACCGAGAGCGGGCTCTTGCGCGTCAGCTCGCGCGCCTTTCGCGCGGCTTCGCGGGCCGCGGCCGCCTGGATCACCTTGCCGACGATCATCTTGGCTTCGGAAGGGTGCTCCTCGAACCAGGCCTGGAGCGCCTCGTTGAGCACGTTCTCGACCACGGGGCGCACTTCCGAGGACACCAGCTTGTCCTTGGTCTGCGACGAAAATTTCGGGTCCGGCACCTTCACGGAGAGAACGGCGGTGAGGCCTTCGCGGCAGTCGTCGCCGGTGAGCGCGATCTTTTCCTTTTTCGCGTTGGCATCGGCATAGCCGTTGACCTGGCGCGTCAGCGCGCCGCGGAAGCCGGCGAGATGGGTGCCGCCGTCGCGCTGCGGGATGTTGTTGGTGAAGCACAGCACGTTCTCGTGGTAGCTGTCGTTCCACCACAACGCGGCCTCGACGCCGATGCCGTTGGCTTCCGCGCGCACCATGATCGGCGCCGGCACGATCGCCTTCTTGTTGCGGTCGAGATATTTGACGAATTCCTCGACGCCGCCGGAATAGTGCATCTCCTCGCGCTTCTCGACCGCGTGACGCATGTCGGAGAGTGCGATGTTGACGCCGGAATTGAGGAAGGCGAGCTCGCGCAGCCGGTGCTCCAGCGTGGCGAAATCATATTCGATGTTCTTGAAGGTTTCGGTCGAGGCCTGGAACGTCACCTCGGTGCCGCGCCTGCCGGGCGCGTCGCCGACGGCCTTGAGCGGTGCAACGGCGTCGCCATGGGCGAACTCGATGTAGTGCTCCTTGTTGTCGCGCCAGATGCGCAAGCCGAGCTTGCTCGACAGCGCGTTGACGACGGAAACGCCGACGCCGTGCAGGCCGCCGGAAACCTTGTAGGAGTTCTGGTCGAACTTTCCGCCGGCATGCAGCTGGGTCATGATGACCTCGGCCGCCGAGATGCCTTCGCCCTTGTGGATGTCGACGGGAATACCGCGACCGTCGTCGCGCACGGTGACGGAATTGTCGGCATTGAGCACGACATCGACGCGCGTGGCGTGGCCCGCGAGCGCCTCGTCGATCGCATTGTCGACGACCTCGTAGACCATGTGATGTAGGCCCGAGCCGTCATCGGTATCGCCGATATACATGCCCGGACGCTTGCGGACGGCATCGAGACCCTTGAGCACGCGGATCGATTCCGCCCCGTAATCGCTCGGATTTGAGGGTTCGTTTTCGGCAGGCGTCTGCCGAGCAGGTTCTGTCATGAGAGGCCTTCGAGATGTCGCCCGAATCAGCGGCGCAAAAGGCGCTGATATGCGGGCTATTTGTGCCACGAAAGACCGATTGCGCCTAGCGCAAAGTATCTCCCGGCAAGTCCTTGATCAGATGGGATTTTTTGGCCGGTTTTCAAGGCTTTCGAAGGCCGATTCCAGGCGCTGGAAAAAGCGCGATTCGAGAAGCCGTTTCGGGCCGTGGAAGGCGTGGATTTTGCGGGGGCGAGGAGCGTTCCGAGGCGCTTGGAACGCCCGGAACGGCCTTGCAGGCTCAATACATCTGAAGCGGCAGCACGTCTCCGTTTGGCCCCACCAGGAGGCCAGGCATCGCCGGCGGCCACGGTGAGGGTCTCGGTCCGGGCAGGGCGTCCCGTCAGACGCAGCGCGTACTGGTACTTGCCGGGCGGCAGATCGAGCATCGGGCCTTTCGGCGACTGCGGGCCACCGGCGCCGGCCGCGATCTTCACGGTCTGATTGTTGATCGTCAGCGATGCTTCCTTCGGCCCCATATTGCCGAGCATCAGCCTGGCCTGTCCGGCCTTCGGCATGACGTCGGCCTTGGCCGCGGCCTGCGGATTCCGCTGCACCAGGCTGACAATTGTCTCGTCCCTGGCGCGGCCAAGCTTCAGCAGGGCCGGCCCCTCCGGCGAGGTGAACGCGAGCTCCGCCCGCTCGGCGGTCACGGTCGCGCCGTCGGCCTTCTCCCGCCAGCCGCGCTTGGTCAGCTCCGTGCGATAGAACGCGAGGACGTCGCCAAGCGCGGCGGGGATGCTGGCTTCGAGCTCGGTTCGGAACGACTGGTCGCTGCCGGGGAATTTCGTGGAGCTAACTCCGGTCGAGCTGTGCTGCGTGGGCACCGGCAGGGCGGAATCGGGATCGAGCGTGAGCGGCTCGGTCGGCTTGGCTTGCACCGACGCGACCTGTCCCGGCTTGGCCTGGGCGGGCTTCGCTGCAGCCATCACCAGGCCCGATCCGTTGGCGCTGACATTCACCTTCGGCCCCATCTGCATCACGGTCATCGAGATCGATTTGCCGCCCTTTGCGAACTCCAATACCGCCATGTTCGGCTGGTTGATGACGGACGGCTGCTCCTTCCAGCCTGCTGATTTCAGCAGCGCCCGGTAAAACGTGGCGAGCGCCTTCACGCTCGACGTGGAGGAGAATTCGAGCCGGCCGTCGTCGCCCTCGAACGTCACGCCCTCGGCGGTTTCAGGCAGCGGCACTGGCGTCTTGCTGTCGGCCAGTGCATTCAGCGGCGCATCTGACAGCGCGGCCGCCTGCACCTTGCGTCTTGCCTCGTCGGCCGTGATGAGCTGCTTGGCTGAACCTAACGCATTCCCAAGGAACTTCTCGTCGGCCTCTTTCTTCGCCTTGGCGCGGGCGGCAAGCGCGGACTCCTTCACCTGCGCGGTCAGGCTGACCATGGTGAAATCGTATTTGCGGCCAAGCCGCAGCAGGCCGGTTTCCTTCGCCGAGGAGATCTTGATCGCCACCTCGTCGCCGGGCGCGAGCGGCGCGCTGCCGTCCTCCTGCCAGCCGCGCGCGGCGAGCTCGCGATGATAGAAGGCGAGCACGGCGGGCAGCTCGGCCATCGCGGCGGCCGACATTTCGCGCTTGTCAGAGCTTGCGCTGCCGAGGCCCCTGGCCGTCTTGGTCGGGCTCGGCCGCGGCAGGCCGGCCAGATCGCTGTCCGCTTTGAGCTCGCTGGGTAGCGCAAAGGGCGCGACCCGGATATCGACATTGGTGCGGCCATCGTCGCGGCGCGTCAGCGTCAGCATCACGGGCTTCTGCTGATAAAAGCCGGTCTCCTTGCTATCGGCGTGCGCGTAGAACGCGCGCAGGCCGTTGGGAACGGTTTCATCCAGGATGGTCGTCCAGCGCGCAGCGGTTTCCGGCGTGAGCTTCTGCCAGCCGATCGCAGCCATCTGGCTGCTGTAGAAGTCCGACGTTGCATCGAGCGGCGTCGGCGCGATGCAGTCGAGATAGGGCCGCGTCCCGTCAAACACGATGTCGCTTGCGCCTTCCGGAAATGGCACGTTCCCGTAGATCCGGTCGGTCGTGTAGTAAACCACGGACTGGTCGGGCCGGCCGAGCGCCTGCGTGAAATGAACGAAAAGGCCCTGCCGACCCTTCTTGAACTTCAGCAGGCTGCTTTTCTCCTCCAGCGGCATCACATAGGGCACCAGCCGTTGGCGCTCAGGAGTTTTTGGACCGCGGGCAGCGTCGCCGCCTGCGGCGTCGGCATGCGATACTCGACGCGATAGGGATCGGGGCGCGAGGTGTCTTCCACCGCGCCCTCGAGCTGCGGCAGCGCGTGGACGTCGATGATGCCCTCGTCGGCGCCGGCCGCGATCGAGCAACTCGCCATCAGGAAGAGACCGCATGCAAGCAGCTGCCATCGTGCCGGGACTTGCGTCCCGCGCGGGATCATCGACATGGTTACGTCTCCAGGATGCCGCGCGGCGCTTTGGCGCGTGCGATTGCAATGGCTGCGCCACAGTCGGCGTGGTCTCAGACCAGAAGTCGCGTCGGGAAGCGGGCAGGTTCAAAGATCTCGGAGGTCTCAATAGAGCTGGAGCGGCGACCATGCCTCGCCGTCGCGCCCGACGGTGAGCTCCCAGGCGTCGCCGGCCGCGACGGTCGGTGCGGGCAGCTTGGCATCGGGATCCGGCGTGAGGTCGGCCGAGAACAGCGGCGACAGATGCGGCATCCAGGCGCCGGCGCTTGCCGCGAGCATGCACGTCGCGAGCAAGACGAGGCCGCACGCAAACGCCCGCCATCGTGCCGGGGCTTGCACCCCGGACCTTACCGTCCGCATCTCATTCTCCAGGAATGCCGCGCGCATCAGTGTCATCGCGCGATGGCAGCGCTGCGACACTATCGGCGCGGCCTCAGACAGCTAGTCGTTGACGGGACCACGCGGGTTCAATGCGGCGGCTCACCGACGCGCGCTGACTTGTCCGCTCTCGACGTCAAAGATCTCGCCCCCGGTGCCGATCTCGACGAAGGCGGCCGGATCTGCGCCGGTCAGCCACACCTGCGCGCCGAGCTTGCGCAGCTCGTCGAACAGTGCCGCGCGCCTGCTGGGGTCGAGATGCGCGACGACCTCGTCGAGCAGCAGCAGCGGCACGATGCCGGTCATCTCGGCGACCAGGCTCGCATGCGCCAGCACCAATCCGATCAGCAACGCCTTCTGCTCGCCGGTCGAGGCATCGCGCGCCGGCATGCTTTTCGGCGCGTAGATCACCTGGAGATCCGTGAGATGCGGACCGTCCGTGGTGCGGCCGGCGATGGCGTCACGTGGACGGTTGTCGCGCAGGATCTGGCGGTAGCGGTCCTCGACCGACGTCGCCGTCTCGTTCAGCAGCGCGTTCTCCATCCAGCCGTCGAGCCCGATTTGCGCCGAGGGGAAGGCGGAGGTCTGCGCGCGTGCATTCAACATGCCGGTGAGACGTGCCGCGGTCTGGCCGCGGGTTGCGGCGACCGCGACCGCAAGCTCCGCGGTCTCGCGCTCGATCGCGTCACACCAATGGTCGTCGTAATTGCGCGTCTCGAGCAGGCGGTTGCGCGAGCGCAGCGAGCGGTCCAGCGCCGAGATGCGGCTGGAATGGTCGCTGTCGATGGCAAGCACCAGGCGGTCGAAGAAGCGCCGGCGCTCGGACGCCGCACCCATGAACAGTCCGTCCATCGCCGGCGTCAGCCACACCATGCGGATATGGTCGCCGAACGCCGCCGCCGAATTGACCGGTTCGCGGTCGATGCGGCAGCGCCGGCTGACCGCGGCATCGGCGCGCGGCGGATCGACGCCGGTGCCGAGCGTGGCGAGGCCCAGCGCGCCCTCGACCTGTGCAGATACCGCCCAGGAGCCGTCGCCCTGGTTGTCGGCAACGTCGTCCAGCGTCGCACGCCGCAAGCCGCGTCCCGGCGACAGGAACGAGATCGCCTCGATGCAATTGGTCTTGCCCGCCCCGTTCGGCCCGACCAGCGCCACCATGTCAGCCGTCGCCTCGAGCCCCGCCGCCCGGTAATTGCGAAAATGCGTCAGCGTCAGGCGATGAATGCGGGAGGGGGTCATGTTGAAACTGCGGCGCGCTCTGATCCCCTCTCCCCTTGTGGGAGAGGGTGGCGCCTCACGAAGTGAGGCGACGGGTGAGGGGTATGTTACCGCGCAGCAAGCTTTGCAAGGATATCCTCCAATACCGAAGCGGGCTGCTGTAATACGTCATTGTTCCAGTAACGCGCGATGACAAAGCCTTCAGCGGAGAGAGCCGCATCACGCGCTGCATCGCTTCCTGATTCTGCGTGCTGACTGCCGTCGATCTCGATCACAAGGCGCTTCTCGAAGCAGACGAAGTCGAGAATGTAGTTCTCGATCGGAGCCTGTCGGCGAAATTTGTAGGCCGATAGCCGGCGATCCCTCAGTAAGCGCCACATAGCTGCTTCCGCATCCGTTGGCTCGTGCCGCATGCTCTTCGCGAACTGGCGAAGATGCCTGGCAGTCGGCCGATGATGCGAGCCGCGCGGCATCGGCGCTCATTCTGAATGTTGTTGGGACGCGGTGCTCTTCCCCTCTCCCCTTGCGGGAGAGGGTGCCGTCGCGCAGCGACGGCGGGTGAGGGGTTGTCTCCGCACAGGAAGTATCGCGAGAGGACCCCTCACCCGAGTAAGATCTTGGCTAATAGCGGAGCTGCCCTCTCCCGCAAGGGGAGAGGGCGCGGTAAGGCGCATCGCGCCTGGTTCATGACGGAATACGAATACCTGGTGTCCGCGCGGGAGCACGTCCCTCACACCCGCATCGGCATCAGCACGTACAGCGCGCTCTTGTCGTCGCGGTCCTGCACCAGCGTCGGCGAGCCGGGGTCGGCGAGCCGGAGCGTTGCGACGTCGCCTTCGATCTGGGCTGCGATGTCGAGCAGATAGCGGGAGTTGAAGCCGATATCGAGAGCGTCGGAGGCGTATTCGACTTCGAGCTCTTCGGTCGCGCTGCCGGAATCCGGATTGGTCACCGACAGCACCAGCTTGCCCGGCGACAGCGACAGCTTCACGGCCCGCCCGCGCTCGCTGGAGATGGTGGAAACGCGGTCGACCGCGTTCTCAAAATCCTTCTTGTCGACGACGAGCTCCTTGTCGTTGCCTTGCGGGATGACGCGGCTGTAATCGGGGAAGGTGCCGTCGATCAGCTTCGAGGTCAGGACCACATTGCCGATGGTAAAGCGGATCTTTGCCTGCGACAGCTCGATCGTGACCTCGGCCTCGTTGTCCTCGATCAGGCGCTGCACCTCGCTGACCGTCTTGCGCGGAACGATCACGCCGGGCATGCCGTCGGCGCCCTTGGGCTGGACCAGGTCGAGTTGCGCGAGGCGGTGGCCGTCGGTGGCGACGCCGCGCAGGGTCGCGGCATTGGCGGAGCCTGCGGCATGCAGATAGATGCCGTTGAGGTAGTAGCGCGTCTCCTCGGTGGAGATCGCGAACTGGGTGCGGTCGATCAGCCGCTTGACGTCCTTGGCGGCGAGCGAGAACGAATGCGACATGTCGCCGGCGGCCAGATCCGGAAAATCATTCTCCGGCAGCGTCTGCAGCGTGAAACGGGAGCGGCCGGCGCGGATCGCCAGCACGGCGCGGTCGCCGTCGGCTTCGAGCACGATCTGCGAACCATCGGGCAGCTTGCGCACGATGTCGTAGAACATGTGCGCCGGCACGGTGGTGGACCCTGCGGTCGCGGTTTCCGCCGCGAGCGTTTCCGTCACCTCGAGGTCGAGGTCGGTCGCCTTCAGCGACAATTTCGCGTTCTCGGCCCGGACCAGCACGTTGCCGAGGATTGGAATCGTGTTGCGGCGCTCGACCACGCGGTGGACATGGCCCAGCGACTTCAGGAGTTGCGCGCGTTCGACCGTAACCTTCATTGCACTACTCGCCCGATCCCCAAGGAAACACAAATTTGGAAAAGCCGGGCGGCGGGACGCGCGCCACGGTACCGAAGACCCCCAAAGCCGGATCATCCAGCCGATATGATCAAAGCCTTCAGGGTCGCGCAAGGTGGCGCGTAAAGTCATCCGTTTCAAGGGATCGCGGGATGGTTCCCCACGATTTACAGGCAAAAACACGTCCGCCGCCCAGGCATGGCCGGGACGGCGGGGAGGGGAAAGACCTGGGCGTTTATTCCTGAAGCTGACGCTTCAGCGATTCGACCTCGTCGGACAGCGCCGTGTCCTTGGAAACCAGAGCTTCGATCTTGCGAACGGCGTGCAGCACCGTGGTGTGGTCGCGCCCACCGAAGCGGCGGCCGATTTCCGGCAGCGAGCGCAGGGTCAGCGTCTTGGCGAGATACATCGCCACCTGGCGCGGACGGACCACGTTGGCGGTCCGGCGCGAGGACAGCAGGTCCGAGCGGCTGACATTATACTGCCGCGCCACCACACGCTGGATGTCCTCGATCTTGATGCGCTTCGGCTCCTGCGGCCGGATCAGGTCGCGCACCTCGTGCTCGGCCATTTCCAGCGTCACCGGCCGGTTGTTGAGTTTCGAGTGCGCGAGCAGGCGGTTGATCGCGCCTTCGAGATCCCTGCCGTTATGGGTGATGGCGCGGGCCAGATAGGTCAGAACCTCCTCCGGCACCTCGAACGTCGCGTGATGGGCGCGGGCCGCCGCGACGCGCGACTTGAGAATGCCATGTCGCAGCTCCTCGCCGAGCGAGGCCATCTCGACCACGAGGCCGCCGGCCAGCCGTGAGCGCACGCGATCATCGAGGCTTTCGAGATCGGACGGCGGACGGTCGGCCGCGATCACGACCTGGCGTCCGGCATCGATCAGCGCGTTCAGGGTGTGACAGAACTCGGCCTGGGTCGACTTGCCCTGCAGGAACTGGAGATCGTCGATCACGAGCACGTCGATGCCGCGCAGCGCTTCCTTGAAGGCGAGTGCCGTCTGCGTCTTCAGCGCGGCGACGAAGCCGTACATGAATTTTTCCGCGGTCAGGTAAAGCACCTTGCGCTCGTTGCCGGAATTTCCGGCCCAGGTCACCGCCTGCAAGAGATGCGTCTTGCCGAGTCCAACACCCGCATGGATGTAGAGCGGATTGAACATGACGGGATCGCCGCGGCGACCCTCCGCGACTTGACGCGCAGCGGCGTGCGACAGCGTGTTGGAGCGGCCGACGACGAAGCTTGCGAAGGTCAGGCGCGGATCGAGCGGCGAGCCGCCGAGCGCATCGTGATTGGCCGAGACCGGCGCGGTCGCGGTCGAGCGCAGCTCCGGCGCAGGCGAGCGGCGCGCTTCGACGGGCGCGGGCACTTCCTTCTGCTGAACGACCGGACGTACGGCCGAACGCACGGTGAGATCGATACGATGCACTTCGGGCATCTCGGCCTGCCAGCACGACAGCACGCGCTCGGCGTAATGCGCTTGAATCCAGCTCTTCAGGAAGCGCGTGGGGACCGAGAGCCGCACGCTCTCCTCCTGCACACCTTCCAGATCCATGCGAGCAAACCAGCTCGTATAGACGTCTTCGCCTACGTTCGTGCGCAGCCGGCTCTTCACGCGTGACCAGCGATCCTGTTCCGATGGGTTCATCGTTAAAAAACTTCTCTTGAGAGATAAGGTTGCGTTGTGAACGCCAAGCGGGGTTCCCCGTCATGGCGCGACCTCAAGCGATTCCATCGTCGGGCACAGCTCGACCGTTCGGCGCGAACGCCGCGAGGTCAGATCAGCGATGTCGGAGATGGAGAGTTCGCGAGGTCAGCGCGTACTCGGCGCGCCCTCACGCGAGGGGGGCTGAACGCAGGACGGATCGGAGACGGCATCGTCGAGCGATGGAATCTGTGTCAACACCGCGTTGAATCCGTAGGACATGATACCTCCCCGTCCTGCCGTGATCGCTCACGGCAAGGTCCTGCCTGAAAAAACAACCGCATCTGAATTGCTCCAGCCGCGGATGCGCCCGTCTGTACTCGTCGTCCGCTCGGCTTCGCCATCCTGCGTGTCGGAGTAGCCTCGAGATGTCTCTCATTTTGCGCTGGGCGCGAGCGGGAAGATCCCGCTTGGAGACATTCAGACAAAGAACTACCGTTCCCATATTGCTATGGGTTTCGAACCGACAATCGCTGGGTTAAGCGTCGCTTACGTGCACATCGCCGCCGATTTGCACGCTCGCCCCGTTTCCGATACCGCGCTGGTCTCAAGATCGTGGGCGCCGCTGACGCCTTAAGGAATACACTATGCCGAAGGACTCGCAACGAAATTGATTCACACTTGAGGCGCCAAAAAACTTGATCTGCGTTAACGCCGCGCGCGACTTGTGCACAGGCTTCAGACCAAGGTTTTGGATTCGTGCACAGAATCGAAAGAGCCGCGCCTTGTGTGACAATTCTCCGCCACTGCCAAAAATTCTTTACAAAAGCGTCACGCGGCGAGACGCGCGGGCGATTTTTCCAAATGCTTGGCGTCACTATGTCGATAAGTGATTAGCGAGACACCGTTTTTTGAGTCTCGTTTCACAGGGTAACTCCATCGCCTGGCGCGATCCGGTGAAACTACGGTGTGAAGAACGCGCAGGCGCAGGAATTCAACTTGAGCCCGCCTCGCAAGGGCTTTTTGCACCGCGGTGAAAAGTTTCCCCTATTGCAAAATCACCCGCAGGTAGAACTAATGGCGTGGACGCCGCGATCCTTCGATCGAAGGTCGGTCGCGCCTGACTGCTTGCGTGACTATGGCTGGCAACAAAAAAGCCCGGCGTGATGCCGGGCTGTTTGACGCGTGCGATGTGCGACCGGATCGTCCGATCGAACGAAGGCTTGCTAGGTCACTCGCCAGATTACTCGCCGGCTTACTTGGCGAGCTTGGCGATCTGCGCGGTGAGCCGCGAGACTTTGCGGCTGGCGTTGTTCTTGTGAATGATGTTGCGCTGGGCGGCGCGCATCAAAGCGGGCTCGGCATTCGCCAGCGCCGTCACGGCGGCGGCGCGGTCGCCGGTCTTGATGGCTTCTTCGACGTTACGCACGGCACCGCGCATCTGGGTGCGGCGCGACTTGTTGACGGCGGTGCGGCGGGCGATCTTGCGCGTCGCTTTCTTGGCGGAAGTGGTATTGGCCATGGTCTCAATGTCCTTTGCGGGTACCGGTCGCGTCTTGGTCGGTAGCGCCGGCTTGCTTGACCGCGTAATCGACGCTCGGAATCAGGGTGTTCGGTTGCTAGGCTGTTCCCGGAACATGAGCGACAGCCTTGCGGCTGTCTCTGAGGCCCAAAGAGCCTCTAAGCCCAAAGAGCCTGCAACTGCTCAAAGAACAGCGGCGGCAGGATTGCGCCCGCCGCCAGTTGGCGCCCTTATAGAGAGGGTCTTTGGCACCGTCAACGCTTTCCCGGGCTGGAAAACCAGCCCTAGGGCCTGGATGAGTGCCGTAACGCCCTGAAGAGGTTGAATTTCTGCCGTCTCCCTTGTATTGGCTGGCAGCGTTACGAGGATCGTCCGATCGGACGACCATATAGGGTGAAGCATGATCCGCGGCTTTTTCCGACTGATTGGGCTGCTGCTGCTCGCCGGCGGATTCATCTTCATGGTCTATGACGGCGCCCGCTGGGTGGCCGACCAGACCCTGCGGTTCACCCGCTTCGGCCAGTTCTGGAACGACATCAATCAGGGCAGCCAGACGGCGTTCCGGACCTGGGTCGAGGCCAAGGCGCCATGGCTCTGGACCTCGGTGATCCGCCTGGTGCTGGATCAACCGGTTTTCGCCGTCCTCGGCATTCTGGGCATCCTCCTGATGATCCTGTTTCGCCCGCGCAAGCCGCTGATCGGTTATTCCCGGGATTGAGCTTTCAATTCCCGCGACTGAGCCGGGGCGCGCGCGGCGTAACAGGGCTGCCCCTTGCGGCGTAGATCCCTATATTCCCACCTGATCGCGAGCACGCCGCCTGAGCACCTGGCTCAAGCGACCGACAGCTCGTTGCGGAGATTCAATCATGCTTTTCATGCGCAAGACCACCGCATTGCCGAGCGCCACGGAAGCGCTGCCCGGCCGTGCGCAAGGTATTCCGACCGCGACCAGCCATTTCGTCAACGGCGCGAAGTTGCAGCCGCCTTATCCCGCAGGCCTCGAGCAGGCGGTGTTCGGGCTCGGCTGCTTCTGGGGCGCGGAGCGCAAGTTCTGGGAGCTCGGCGACGGCGTTTACGCCACCGCCGTCGGCTATGCCGGCGGCCACACGCCGAATCCGACCTATGAAGAGACCTGCTCGGGCCGCACCGGCCACACCGAAGTGGTGCTGGTCGTGTTCGATCCGAAAAAAATCTCCTACGAGAAGTTGCTGACGATTTTTTGGGAGAGCCACAACCCGACCCAGGGCATGCGCCAGGGCAATGATGTCGGCACGCAGTACCGAAGCGCGATCTACACTTATTCGGACGCGCAGAAGAAAGCGGCCGATCAATCGAAGGCGCTCTATCAGAAGGCGCTTGCCGCAAAAGGTCTCGGCGCCATCACCACCGAGATCGCACCCGCCGGCGAATTCTATTTTGCCGAGGACTATCATCAGCAATATCTGGCGAAGAATCCCGCCGGCTATTGCGGACTGGGCGGCACCGGCGTGTCCTGCCCGATCGGCGTCGGTGTGAGCGCGTAAGCGGGCGACGAACTCGCTGTACCTCTCCTGCAAGAGCAGGGTAGCCGCATTTGAGAGCAGTTTCCTGCGGCCCATCCTTCGAGACGCCCGCTTTAGGCGGGCTCCTCAGGATGAGGATGGAGTGTGCGGCAACAGTTTCAACAGGCACCCGATGCCGATTAGCCTCATCCTGAGGAGACCGCAAAGCGGTCGTCTCGAAGGACGAGGCGCGCGTTCAGGCTGGCCCAAAAAGCCATATGCGATAGCAGTGCCCGCAAGCGGGAGAGGGAGCGCAGCGCGGCATCGTCGCGCCGCCTCAACGCTTTATTAACCATAACCGGTGCAACACTGGATTTGTCTCGTTTCGAGGGATAGGTCCGGTGCCGGTTGCACGCGCGTTTCGATGGTCGATCTTGGCAACGTCCTTGGCAGCGTCCGCCGCGCTTGCGCTTGGCGGCTGCATGCAGACCGCCGGCCCTGTCGCGGTGATGCAGCCGCGCGCCGATCTCGACTCCATGGCCTATGGCCAGCCCTATTACGCGCCACAGCCGGTCGTCGTCGGCGACGGGGGCGGCGCCATCGGGGCTCTGCGCAATTCCTTTGCCTCTTCGCCTGCGCCCATGCCGGTCGGTTATGCCGCACCGATGGCGGCGCCGGTCCGCTACGATTCATCCTACCATCTCGATGCAGGCGACAGGCTGCGCGTCGTGGTCTATGGCCAGGAAGGTCTCACCAACAGCTACGCCATCGATGCTGGCGGCTCCATCACCATGCCGCTGATCGGCGGCGTGCCGGCGCGCGGTCGTACCCCGGCCGGCCTCGCCGGCGAGATCGCCGCACGCTTGCGCAACGGCTACATCCGCGAGCCTTCGGTGGCCGTGGAGATCGAGGCCTATCGCCCGTTCTTCATCCTCGGCGAAGTCTCCGCGCCCGGACAATATCCTTACGTACCGAACATGACGGTCGAAAGCGCCGTCGCGATCGCGGGCGGCTTCTCGCCGCGCGCCAAGCGCGACGTGGTCACCGTCACGCACACCGAAGCCGGCGGCTCCATGCGCGCTATCGTCCCGCTCGGCACGCCCCTCGCCCCCGGGGACACCGTGTTCATCGGCGAGCGCTGGTTCTAGCTCACCGCCTGAAATCCAGCCGTCCGCTCGGAAAACATCCGTCGATCCTGTTGGCGTCGACCACTAGCCCGATCCATGGCCGCGTGATCGCCGGCGTGGTCAGGTTGATGTATTTTCCGACCAGGCGACCCGCGCCGTCGCGCGCGGCATCGATCAGCCCGTGCCGACGACCGTCGTCCCAGTCGAAGCGCAGATAGATCCGCTCGCCTTTGACCTGAACCTCGGCGCGTCCCTGCTTCCATTTCTCCGCCGTATCGCCGGCGATGGTCGGATCGGCGCCGCCATTCCAGCGGCTTGCCCAGCGGCCCTCGATCGGATCGGACATTGTCGCGATGGAGGCCCATGCCGCCGCGTTGCCGTCGGTTGCATCGCCGGCCAGCGTGGCGGTCGCGGCATAGTCTGTCACTTCGGAATCATCGGGCGAGGAGACGTCCATGGTTCCGAATGGATTGCGGATGACGAGGTGCGTGATGTCCTGCTGCATGGCGGTCTCCTGGCGTGAGCTGGCTTGATCCGCCTGCTCTATCGCCACGCGCCGTGAGGCGGCCACCCGATTCCTGCTCTCCTCATTCCGGGCCTGCGCCGCTCGACGTACCCCGGAATGACGGCAGCAAGTGCGGCCCTATTTCAAATGCTTCGCAAAAAAATCCATGCTGCGCGGCCAGGCGATGTCAGCGCTGGCTTTGTCGTAGCTCGGCCGCTCGTCGCAATGAAAGCCGTGCTGGGCGCCCGGATAGACGAAGACCTCGACATCCGGCCGCTTGGTCTTGACGGTCTCGACGTCGGTCAGGGGGATGCCGGTATCCTTCTCGCCGAAATGCAGCTGCGTCGGCACTTTCGGTGTCTCGTCGGCAAAGCGCACGACCGCGCCGCCGTAATAACCGATCGCGGCCTTCAGGCCCGACAGCCGCGTCGCCGCGACGAAGGCGATGCTGCCGCCGAGACAGAAACCGATAATGCCGACCGGGCCGACGCTCTTCACCGCATCGATCGCCGCCTGCGTGTCGCGCAGCATCGCCTCCCAATCCGGGCTGGCGACGAACTTGCGCGCTTCCGCGATCTCGTGAGGCGTGTAGCCCGACTGGAAGCCCGGCGACGTCCGGTCGAAGATCGACGGCGCGATCGCGACATAGCCTTCCCCGGCGAGGCGATCGCAGACCGAGCGGATGTGATGATTGACCCCAAAGATCTCCTGGATCACCACCACCGCGCCCTTCGCCCTGCCCGAGGGCTCAGCGCGATAGGCACCGAACTGGAAATTGTCGGAAGCCGTCAGTTTGATGTCTTGTCCCACGCGGGTTGTCCTTTGGTTGACCGTCGATCACGAACTCCGCTCGCATCCCTCATCCTGAGGAGCTTGCGAAGCAAGCGTCTCGAAGGATGCAGGCCGAGAGGTGGCAGCGGGGGCCTGCATGGTTCGAGACGGCGCTTCGCGCCTCCTCACCATGAGGATCACTCCCACATCCAGTTTTCGCCGTAGTCTTCCTTCCATCCTGCCAACCGTCCGTGACGGAATTGCAGGAACAGGCGATGGCGAGAGGGTATCAATCCGCTGCCACCGATGTTGCGCAAAGCGAGGTAGATCTCGCTGCCGGGACGTCCGCGAACGTATCGCAGCGGCTGCCCCAGGGCGCGCGCGGTCTGCTCGGCATCCATGCCGAAAGCGAGCGGCGTATTGTTCGACAAGGTCGCAACAAAAGGGAGGCGCGGCGGCATGGTGCCGAACGGCTCGGCCTGCGCAGATACCGATAGCAACACCGCGCCCGCCGCCAACATCGCTCGCTTCATTGCCAGTGTTCCTGTCCGACCGTCCTATCCCGGCAAGTTCTTCAGGAAAGGCACCACCGCGTCAACAAAAGCCTGCGGCTGATCGATGTTGACGGCATGCCCGGCGGCGGGAATCACGACTTTTTGTGCGCCGGGAATTTTTGCCGCCATGTAATCGGACGCGGCGAGGAACGGCGTGTCGTCGGCGCCGACAACGATCAGCGCCGGCACCTTGATATCCGGCAGCAGCTCGATCACCTTCGCATCGCGCTGGGTCAGCATGCCGCGTGCGGCGAGCGCCAATCCCCTGGCATTGCGATGACTGGCCGTGGCGCGCTCGCGCGTCGCTGCCTTCAGCATGTCGAGGCCTTCGCGATCGAGCCTGTCGGCAGTGGCGAGCGCTCGCGCGTTCCAGGCCTCGCGCGCGTCGTCCTTCTTGAAGCCCGGGCCGGTGTCTATGATCAGCAGCGCGCGGGCGCGCATCGGATGCGCGCGAGTGAAAGCGAGTGTCATGTAGCCGCCGAGCGACAGCCCGCCGATGATGGCGCGCTCAGCGCCGGCTGCATCGAGGATCGCGGCCATGTCGCCGACGGTCAGCGCCTCGCTGTAGGCGGCGGGATCGTCGGGATAGTCGGACTGGCCGTGACCGCGCATGTCCCACAAGATCAGCTTGTGGTCCCCGGCAAGCGCATCGACCTGCCCATGCCACATTGCCGAGGTCGAGGAGTAGCCGTGGGTCAGCAGCAGCGGCGGTCCCTCGCCATAAACCTCGTAATCGATTCCGACGCCGTCCCGATCGATCCTTGGCATTGCTTCCACCTTGTTATCTTGTTTCTTGGCCCATCCTAACGCGCTGGGTTACTCGGAGGAAACCGCCTGATTGCGATGGCTCGCATGCCTGGCGCCGCACTCGGTTGCGTTCAGTGGCTGCAACACCGCCCTTGTCGCGACGCACAACGAGCAGGCGGCGCGTTTGTTTCGATCGATTCCAAATTGCATTTGCCTCCGCCGCTGAACGCGATCATTCTTGCGGGCAAGGCTGGCGCCGGCCCGGTGGGCGTCCGCGACACAAGTTGCCGCCGTAAGCGGCTTCATGCACCGGCAGGGGAAGACGCCTATGCCAACTCTCACCATCAACGGGCGGAGTATGTCCGTGGATGCGGCGAACGACACGCCGCTCCTCTGGGCGATCCGCGAGCAATTGCAGATGACCGGCACCAAATTCGGCTGCGGTGCCGGCCTGTGCGGTGCCTGCACCGTGCACGTCAACGGCGAAGCCGTGCGTTCGTGCCAGACCATGGTCGGCGATGTCGCCGGCAAGAAGATCACCACCATCGAAGGCCTCGCCGCAAAGGGCGATCATCCCTTGCAGAAGGCATGGATCGCCGAGCAGGTTCCGCAATGCGGCTACTGCCAATCCGGGCAGATCATGCAGGCGGCGTCGCTGCTCGCGAAGAATCCCAATCCGACCAAGGAAGAGGTCGTGGCGCATATGGACGGCAATCTCTGCCGTTGCATGACCTATTCGCGGATCCAGAAGGCAATCATGCGCGCCGCAACCGAGATGCGCACCGCATCCGCCTCCGGCAACGAACGGAGGCCCACATGAACCGGCACGTGAAGAACGTCACATCAGAGACATCAGATCTTAGCCGCCGCTCCTTCCTGGTCGGCACCGCCGCAACCGGCCTCGTGCTCGGTTATTCCGGTGTACCCGGCATCGGTGAGGCGCTTGCGGCGCCCTCCAACTTCGAGCCCAGCGTCTGGTACGCGATCGCGCCCGATGGTCTTGTCACCGTCACCTGCGGCAAGGCCGACATGGGCCAGCACATCGCCTCCACCATGGCGCAGATCGTGGCCGAAGAGTTAGGGGCCAAATGGAGCGACATGCGCGTTCAGCTTGCCTCCAACGATCCGAAGTTCAACGACCCCGTGCTCGGTGCGCAGATCACCGGCGGCAGCTGGTCGACCATGATGAACTTCGACGCCATGAGCCGCGCGGGTGCCGCGGGCCGCATGGCCTTGACGGAAGGCGCGGCCGCCGCGATGGGCGTGCCGGCGTCCGAGCTCGTGGTGCGCGATTCCATGATCGCGCATCCGAAGTCGAAGAAGCAGATGTCGTTCGCAGATGTCGTCAAGAGCGGTAAGGCGACCAAGACCTTCACGCCGGACGAGCTGAAGGCGATCAAGCTGAAGACTCCGGATCAGTACACCATGATCGGCGTGTCGGTGCCGCAGCTCGACATCCCCTCCAAGACCAACGGCACGGCCAAATACGGCATCGACGTGAAGATTCCGGGCATGGCTTATGGCGCGGTGGTCACGCCGCCGGTGCGCTTCGGCGCCACGGTGAAATCGGTCGACGACAGCGCCGCCAAGAAGGTGCCGGGCTTCATCAAGGCCGTCACCCTCGACGACAAGACGCAGACGACGTCGGGCTGGGTGGTGGCGGTGGCCAGCACCTACGCCAACGCCAAGAAGGCCGCTGCCGCGCTGAAGATCAGCTATGACGGCGGTCCCAACGCGAAGGTGTCAAGCGAGTCGCTGTATGCCGAGGCCAAGCGGCTGCAGGCTCTCGACGATTCCGGACAGTTCTTTGTCAAGGACGGCGATCCCGCGGCGGCGTTCGGCACGGCGGCCAAGGTGCTTGAGGCGGAGTACACCACCAGCATCAACATCCACGCGCCGATGGAGCCGATGAACGCCACCGCGGAGTTCAAGGGCGACATCCTGCACATCTATTCCGGCAACCAGTTCGCGACGCGCTCCGGCGGGATCGCCGCGGGTGCAGCCGGGATCGATCCGAAGTTCGTGGTCATGCACCAGATGTGGCTCGGCGGCGGCTTTGGCCGCAGGCTCGATGCCGACATGATGATTCCGGCGGTGCAGGCGGCGAAGGCGATCGGCAAGCCGGTGAAGGTGATCTACACGCGCGAAAACGACATGACGATGGACTTCTCGCGTCCGCTCACCTTGCAGAAAGTGAAGGCCGGCGTGGACGGCGACGGCAAGCTCATCGCGCTCAGCCACGACGTGGTCTCGGCCTGGCCGACCCAGCGCTGGGGAATCCCAGATTTCCTGACGCCGTCAGTCGACAAGAAGGGTCCACTCGACTCCTTTACGGTGAACGGGGCCGACTTCTTCTACACCGTGCCCAACCATTATGTGCGCGCCATCAAGAACGAGATGGCGCACAACGCCACCCCGTCCGGTCAGCTCCGATCGGTGGCGCCCGGTTGGACGTTCTGGGCGGTCGAAAGCATGATCGACGAGATCGCGGCCGCGACCGGCAAGGACCCGGCGCAGTTCCGCATCTCGCTGCTCGACGGCGCCGGCAAGAACGACGGCGGCGCGCAGCGGCTCCGCAACACGCTGCTCGCCGCGATGGGTCTCGCCGGTTACGGCAGCAGGAAGCTGCCGAAGGGTGAGGGCATGGGCGTCGCCTGCGTGTCGTCGCAGGAACGTGCGACTGCAAGCTGGACGGCCTGCGTTGCCCATGTCGCCGTCGCGCCGTCGGGCGAAGTAACCGTGAAGAAGCTCACGGTCGCAACCGACGTCGGCACGCAAGTGCATCCCGACAACATCCGCGCCCAGGTCGAGGGAGCGGCGCTGTGGGGCCTGTCGCTGGCGATGTACGAGAAGGCGACGCTGAAGGATGGTGGCATCGAACAGACCAATTTCGATAGCTACACGCCCTTGCGCATGAGCCAGATGCCGGAGGTCGCGATCGCCGTGATCGCCAATGGCGAAAAGGCCACCGGCGTCGGCGAGCCTGCCGTGACGGTGATTGCACCCGCGATCGGCAACGCCATCTTCAACGCCTCGGGCGCCCGCGTCCGAGCCCTGCCGATCACGGCCGAAGCCGTGAAGGGCGCGATGAAGGCGTAGCCGGCCGCGATTGACCTGACATGATCCGCCGGGGGCCAGTCTCCGGCGGATTTGTCGTTAAAAAAGCTCTGCGTTTGCAAGCACATCCCTACTGTGCATGGGGTTGTTTTCGAGGTTTTTGGTTGGAACCGCTCGGGGAGGCGAACTCCGTAAAATTGTCCCTGATTCCGCAGGGTTCCATTGAGCACGCCTCTTAAGGGCCGGAGAACCTGATCCGGCTTAGGCTTTGGCCCGAAACACGCCCGTGCTCTTGGGGAAGCCATGAACGCCTCAGCCAAACCCGCCGCCAAACGCCGGCTTCTGCTCGCCTCCGACC
The DNA here is from genome assembly GCF_023074185.1 of Bradyrhizobium sp. 132. Lineage (GTDB taxonomy): Bacteria > Pseudomonadota > Alphaproteobacteria > Rhizobiales > Xanthobacteraceae > Bradyrhizobium. The sequence continues at coordinate 39,409 of NZ_JADPKY010000158.1, forward strand.
GGAGCGACGAGAGCACCGAACTCGCCAGCATCCTCAAGGCGGTTGGCGACGTCGCGACAGTGACGACGCAGGAGATCCCCGAGCAGCCCTCGCGCGATCTCTCCGGCCTCGTAGTCGACATCAATCTGCGCTCGCCCGAAAGCGTGCAGCGGGTGCGCAACAAGCTGCGCGGCGATGCCTATCGCGCGATGCCTCGTCTGTTCGTGCTTGCAGATGCCCTGCATCACGGCACCATGCAGGCCTGGGCCTTGGGCGCCACCGATACCATCTCGCGGCCGCTTCAGCCCGAGGACATCCTGCAGCGCATCCGTGCGGCGTTCCCCGACACCGCCGTCTACGACGCGACCGATCGCGGCAAGACGCTCAATCGCGGCGTCGAGGCCGCGCACGCGGTGCTGAAGAAGATGTTCGAGAAGCTGCCGCTTGGCGTGCCCCTGACCTTCGACGACGTCATCGCCGCCGAGAGCAAGATCCTGAAGGCGATCAAGCACTCCTCGCTGCGCGAGTGGCTCACCACGGTGGGCTGCCACCATGTCGGCAGCTACCGCCACTGCCTGTTCGTGACCGGATTTGCGGTCTCCTTCGCCCAGCATCTCGGCATGCGCGAGGACGACCAGCGCCGGCTGACCCGTGCCGCGCTGCTGCACGACGTCGGCAAGGCCTTCGTTCCCTCCGCGCTGCTCGACAAGCCCGGCAAGCTCACCGATGAGGAAATGGCCGAAGTCCGCCAGCACCCGCGCCGCGGCTATGACGCGCTCGCAGCCCAAGGCGGCTTCCCGCCGGAGATGCTCGACGTCGTACTGCATCATCACGAATTCCTTGACGGCTCTGGCTATCCCAACAATCTCTCGTCGAACCAGATCAGCGATATCGTGCGGGTCACGACGATCGTCGACATCTACGCGGCGCTCGTGGAGAAGCGCGCCTATCGCATGCCCTTCACCCACTCGCGCGCGTTTGCGATGATGGAAGGCATGGGCGGCAAGCTGGACCAGCAGCTGTTGCAGGCGTTCCGCCCGGTGGCGCTGGGATCGTTCTGAAGCATCATCCTACGAGCTACCGCACCATCCTCCTCAGCTCCGCCTTCGCCACCTTCTCCAGCGTGGAGCGGGGCATGTCGTCGACGAAACGAATTTCGCGCGGCACCTTGAAGTCGGCGAGGCCGGCGCGGCAGGCGGTCATGACGGCTTCGTGCAGATCGGGCCGCGCACCGGCGACGCCACCCTGCGGGATGATGAAGACGACCGGCACCTCGTCCAGCATCGGATGCGTCTTCGCCACCACGGCGGCCTCGCGCACGCCGGGGACGAGTGCGACCACCTGCTCGATCTCGGACGCGGCGACGTTCTCGCCGCCGACCTTGAGCATGTCCTTGCTGCGGTCCCCGAAGCGGATAGTGCCGTTCTCCAGCCGCACCACGCGATCACCGGTGAGAAAGAAGCCGTGCTCGTCGAAGCTCTCGCGTGTCGCCTTCTCGTTGTGCAGATATTCGGCGAACAGCGACAGGCCGGCGATGCCCTTGATCGAGAGATTGCCGGTGTCGCCGACCTGCGTCGGCCTTCCGTCATCGTCGGTGATGCGGATCTGGTATTCGCTCGCGGCGCGGCCGATCGACATCGGGACGTTGGGCTGGTCGACCTCGCCGACGATGCCGTGGGTGATGGTCTCGGTCATGCCCCACCAGCCGATGATCTTGACGCCGAAAGCGGCGAAGGCCGGCGGCTCGTTGATCGCGGTGCCCCATAAGCGAAATTTGTGATCGCGCGGGACTTCCTGCTCGAGCAGCGCCTTCATGCAGAACGGTATCGTCGAGGTCCAGGTCGAGCCGTGCTCGCGCGCGACGCCCCAGAACCGGCTGGCGGAAAAGCGCGGCTGGATCACGCAGGTGGCGCCGACCCATAGCGCCGCCAGCATCGAATAGGCCAGCGCATTGGTGTGGAACAGCGGCAGATAGGTCTGATGCACGTCGCTTGCGTGCAGGTCCTCGTGCGCGGCGTTGATCTTGGCGCCCCACAGCGCATTGGCGTGGGTCCACAGCACCGCCTTCGGACGCGATGTCGTGCCCGAGGTATACTGCACGCTGCACGGCGCGAGCGGATCTGTCGCACGCCTGGGACGATTGGCACTGTCGGCGAACAGCGCTTCGAAACTGTCGCCGCGTGAGACCGCTTGCGCAGGCACCGCGCCCGAATCATGCGAGGTCACTGCCATCCAGCGGATGTTGCGGCAGTTCTGCGCGACGATCTCGGCATAGGCCGGCTGCGTGATCGCGGCGACCGCGCCGCAATGATCGGCGAAATAGTCGAGCTCGGCCGGTGCCGAGCGCGTGTTGGTGGTCACCGCGATGGCGCCGAGTTCGACGCAGGCAAACCAGGCCAGCAGCGCCTCGATGCAATTGTCGAGATGAATGAGCACATATTCGCCTGGCTTCACGCCGCGCTTCGCCAGTCCCGCCGCGAGCGCGCCGACCCGCTCGTGAAACTCGCGATAGCTCCAGTGCCGTGCGGGCGCGTCGAACGGCGCCCAGATCAGGAACGGATGTGAGCTGCGCATTTCGGCGCGCATCTTCAGCAGCGAGGGCACGTCGAGCCCGTCGAATGGGCTCACGATTCCGGCGGCCGTGTCGTTCGGCATGTTTGCTCCCGTGCAGCCTGCTTCTGGTTGGCGGCTGTCTTCAGATTATTGTCGGGAGCTCTTTTGCCATTGGATGGCGCAGGGAGCAAATGCGCTGGTCAATCCGCGTACGACGAAATCTCGATCAAACTCCCATCCGGATCCCGGCAATAGACCGAGCGCAGCGTGCCGCGGGCACCCTGCTTGGGAACCGGGCCTTCCTCGATCGCGACGCCATATGCCTTCAAATGCGCCACCACCTCGCCGGGCGCGACGGAAGTGAGAAAGCACAGATCCTCGCTGCCGGCGGTCTGGTGGTCCGCGGTGAACCACTCCGCCTTGTCGGCATCGCGCGGCCGGACGTTGATCTTCTGGTTACCGAATTGTAGCGAAGTCCGCGGCGCTTTGCCGCCGCCGGGGTCGAACACCTTGACTTCCATGCCGAGAATCCTGCCGTACCACTCGGCGGTCACTGCGACGTCCGCGACGTTGATCACGAGATGATCGAGGGCTTCGACCTTGAGCGCCATGCCTTATCCTTTCGTCGTGATGCGCCACGTGCACTTTCCGCCTGCGGCAAGCTTTGTTACAACCGCATCGACGCCACTTTCAAGCTGTCTGGCTTCAAGAACAACACGTTGGGAGAACCCTTGAGATGATCACTCGCCGTACCGCGCTGAGCCTGCTCGCCGCCAGTCCGCTTGCAGCCAGCCCGCTGTCGAAGGCCCTTGCCGCCGATTATCCGGCCCACCCGGTGAAATGGGTGGTCGGCTATCCGCCGGGCGGGGCCACCGACATTCTGGCGCGGCTGATCGGCCAGCGGCTGTCGGAGAAGATCGGCCAGCAGTTCGTGATCGAGAACAAGCCGGGTGCCGGCAACAACATCGCCACCGAATCGGTCGTCAACGCCGAGCCCGACGGCTACACGCTGCAACTGATCAATCCGGCCAACTTCATCAACGCCTCGCTCTACACCAATCTGAAGTTCAACTTCGTGCGGGACATCGCGCCGATCGCCTCGTTCCAGCGCGTGCCGAACGTGATGACCGTCAACAAGGACGTGCCGGCCAAGACCGTCGCCGAGTTCATCGAATACGTGAAGGCCAATCCCGGCAAGGTCAACATGGCCTCCTCGGGCAACGGCACCTCGGTGCATCTGTCCGGCGAGATGTTCATGGCGCTGACGGGCTGCAAGATGCAGCACGTGCCCTATCGCGGCGCCGCGCCCGCGATCACCGACATGCTCGGCGGCCAGGTACAGGTGATCTTCGACAACATGCCCTCGATCATCCAGCACATCCGTTCCGGTTCGCTCCGCGCCATCGGCGTCACCACGGCGGAGCGCTCGCCGCAATTGCCCGACGTGCCGGCGATCGGTGAGACCGTGAAGGGCTACGAGGCGAGCGCGCTGTTCGGCATGGGTGCGCCGAAGAACACGCCCAAGGAAATCATCGCCAAGCTCAACGGAGAGATCAACACGCTGATGAAGGAGCCGGACATGACCAAGCGCCTGGTCGAGCTCGGCGGCGAGCCGCGGGTGCAGACGCCCGAGGCGTTCGGCGAGGAGATCAAGGCCGAGACCGAGAAGTGGAAGAAGGTCGTCGATTTCGCCGGCCTGAAGATCGAGTAGCGATCTTGTGATGTCCGTGATTGGAGCCCTGCCGTTCGGCAGGGCTTTTTTCTTGGGTGCCAAGACCCGTCGATCTGGAATAAAACGGCGTGGCGAAACCTGATGCTATATGGCGCGTATCTCGCGCCGTGAGGAGAGGAGTTGGGATCATGCGCAAGACACAATTGGCGCTGCTGGGCCTTGGCGCGACGGTCCTTGCCGGCTTCGCCACTGTCACGCCCGCGGCGGCACGCGACTACCCATGGTGCGCCCAGGGCGGGGAATATGATTATCCCGGTGAGTGTGCTTACAGCACCTATGAGCAGTGCCAGGCCAGCGTGTCTGGACGGCTGCTGTATTGCGGGCCCAATCCGCGTGTCGCCTACGGTCAGGCGCCCCTGCCGCAATCGCGGTCGTCCCGGCGCGTGCGGCCCGTCGCGCCGTATTGAGGAGCTCGCGGTTTGACCTGGGCGCCCGGATGGCGCGGAAGCGGAATCCGGGCTACGCAGACGTAGCCCGCGTTGTCGCTACCGCTTGGCGTCGGCCTGCTCGGTCCCGTTGCACGAGATCAGCATCGTGTAGGGCCGCGCGTTGCCGGCGATGTCGGTGGTCTTGAGCTCTCCCTTGAGCTCTCCCTTGGGCTCGGAGGTCTGGTAGGGCACCACGCTGTTGTCGAGGAAGTCGCGCAGCGCGCCGGTCTTGATGGCGAAGTTGATGTTCTCGGGAATGTTGCCGGTCGCGGCGGCGATGCGCAATACGGGGATCTTTGCGGTGACAACGCCCACGATCTGACCGGTGGTGTCGAACAGCGGGCCGCCGCTATTGCCGGGCTGCACCGGCGCGCTGATTTGCAGGAAACGCGTGTCGTTGCGCATGCCGCTGAGCGAGCTCACGATACCGGTCGTCACGGTGAAGTCCGACGTGAGCAGGCCATGGAAGGGAAAGCCGATTACGATGACGGAATCGCCGGAGCGGATCGAGCGGTCGCGAATCCGCGCAAAGTCCTTGAAGGTCATGGTCGATGGCCCCTGCAAGAGGGCGAGATCGTTGTTCGCGTCGCTCGACACCATGCGCAGCGCCATCGAGGCCTCACCGGTGAGATTGCCTTTGATGTCGCCGACACAGCCGTCGATCACATGGTTGTTGGTGACGACGTGGCCGTTCGCGCTGACCACAAAGCCGGTGCCGCTCCTGGCCCTGGTAGCTTTGCTGCCGACCGGTGGCGCCTGCTTCTCCGGCGCGGGCTGCAGCTTGGCGGCGATCTTGGTGAAATCGCCGGCCTTGCTGAGCCCATCGGCCTTCACCTTGGTCGCGCAGTTGGCCAGGGCCGCGATCACGGGCCCGGTCGAGGTCAGGTCGAAATTCAGGACCGCGCGGCCGGCCGTCGCGACCATCAGGCTCGCTTTCTGGAACGTTCGCACGACGTTGGCAGGCATGACGGCCGTGAGCATGTTCGGCTGATTGGCCGTAGCAAACAGCCTAGCCTGCTCCTGTCCATCGAAGATGACGTCAATCGCGGCGTTCTCGCCCTTGTTGAAGCGGTAGCTGGGACTCGCAAAGGCCAGCGACCATATGCCGGCAGCATTGTAACCCACGACAAGGATGACGCCGTTCGCGTAAGGTGTCGTCGCGGCGCAATGCGAGAAAGCTCCCGTTTCATCATTGCTGAACGCGCCGCCGATCCAGTTACCGACCTTGACGCTGCCGAACGGCCCGGCTGCATGCGCGGCGCTGAAGATGCTCACCTGCAATAAAGACGCAACGATTAATGACTTAAGCCACATACCTTCCCCCGGGAACGCTTTTGCGCGCATCTTAGCTGCGAGAGGAGGTGCTGCGCAACCGGCAGTTGTCGGGCCCTGCAGGCGGTCTCGGAGCGACCTTCCGGCTTGCCTTTACTTTGCAATCCTATATACTTTGCAATACAAAGTAACGGGACCAGCATTCCCGGCAAGCGTGGGCGGAACGAGGTTTTGGCGTTGCCAATGCGCGATCTCGACAAGGCACTGGCCGACATCGTGGCGATCCGCAGCCAGATCGCGGCCGGCACGGCATTCCGCGGTTACGGCTCGGCGACGATGGCCGCGACCGGCGCGGTCGCGCTTCTCACCGCAATCCTGCAATTCTGGCTGCTCGGGGATCCCACCAGCGAGCCGCTCGGCTTCTTCTTCGGCTGGTTCATTGCCGCCGCGCTCTCCGGCCTGATCATCGGCGTCGAGATGCGCGCACGTTCGCGCCGCCATCACTCGGGTCTCGCCGACGCCATGATTCACCAGGCAGTCGAGCAGTTCCTGCCCGCAGGTGTGGCCGGTGTTCTGCTTGCGGTGGTGATGTGGAAGTTCGCGGGCGAAACGCTGTGGTTGCTGCCGGGCCTGTGGCAGATCCTGGTGTCGCTCGGCATTTTCGCTTCCGTCCGCTCGCTGCCGCGCACCGTCGCACTCGCCGGCGCCTGGTATTTCATGTCCGGCTTTGCGGTGGTGGTGCTGGCGAGCCAAACCCACACGCTGTCGCCATGGACCATGGGCCTGCCCTTCGTGATCGGGCAGTCGGTGATGGCGGGCATTCTGTATTTCGCGTCCGGAGACCATGATGTCGAAGACTGACAGCGCGCCCTTCTCTTATGAAGGACTGGACCGCGTGATCCACGAGAAGGCGAGGCTCGGGCTTCTGACCTCGCTGATGGCGCATCCGAAGGGTCTGGCGTTCGCCGATCTCAAGCAACTCTGCGGCCTCACCGACGGCAATCTCAGCCGGCATCTCGCCGTGCTCCAGGAAGCCGGCCTCGTCGAGGTGACCAAGGGCTATGAGGGCAATCGCCCGCACACGACCTGCCGCCTGACCAAGGCCGGCCGCCGCCGCTTCCTCGACTATCTCACCGTGCTCGAACGCCTGGTGCGCGACGCGGCCAAGGCCGCCGGCCGGGAGGCGACGCCGCTCGGCCGTCTCGGTATCGTCTCGACTTGATCTTCCCTTTTTTGACCGGAGACTTTGCAATGCAAAGCGACCTTATATCCCGCAACGAGAAGCTTCACGTCGGCGTCATCATGGACGGCAACGGCAGATGGGCGACGCGGCGCGGCCTGTCGCGCATGCGCGGCCACGAGGCCGGCGTCGAGGCGATCCGCCGCATCGTCGAGGTCGCACCCAAGCAGGGCATCGGCACGCTGACGCTCTACGCATTCTCCACCGACAATTGGCGAAGGCCGAAGGCCGAAGTCGCCGCGCTGATGACGCTCTTGCGCTTCTATCTCGCCAACGAGGTGCAGAGCCTGGTGAAAAGCGGCGTCCGCCTCACCGTGATCGGCCGCCGCGACCGCCTGCCCGACGGCATCGCCAACGCGATCGCGCGCGCCGAGGCGGCCACCGCGCACGGCAGCGCGCTTCATCTGCGCATCGCCGTCGACTATTCCGCCCGCGATGCCATCCTCAACGCAGCGGCGAAGGCGGCGGCGCTGACCAGTCTCACCCGCGAGGCGTTCTCGCAGCTCGTCACCGGCGAGGCCGGTTTGCGCGACGTCGATCTCATCATCCGCACCTCGGGTGAGAAGCGGCTGTCGGACTTCCTGCTCTGGGAAGGCGCCTACGCCGAGTTGCACTTCACCGAGCGGATGTGGCCTGAATTCGACGCGGGCGATCTCGCCGCGGCCCTGGTCTCCTTCCACGGTCGCGAGCGTCGCTTCGGCGGCCTCCAGGCGATCGTGCCGGAGGAGGTGCCTTCACTCTCTCGCGTGTGACGCAGAAGGCGGGGCAACGGTCCCTGCGGCTGTCATGTGCGATGTCTTCGGGTTCAGTCGGGGGATTGGGCTTCTTTCAGGGAGTGGGACGGACGATCACGCCAACCAACCGTAGGACAGCGAGGAACAGTCGATGACGGCGGCGCGGCCTGAACGGCGCGTCGGAAAGCGCGAGACCGCCTGAACGCGGTCATGTGTGACGTACGGCCTGGGAGACTGGTAGTCGATCCACCTCGCCAAGTGCCTGTCGCGATAGCCGGGCTTGCCGTGAACTTGAGCGCTGCTGCTCGCGCGCACGCTGGCGCAGCGGCTCAACGTCGCCAACACCTATCTCGCCGACCTCAAGCAGCAATATGCCGGCCATGGCACCCATCTGATCATGGTCGGCGAAGTGCTCCAGAGCATGATCAACCTGCCGCCACTCAAGGTCTCGCCAGGCTAGGATCGGCAATCCGATCCAAGGATGTGAGCCAGTCGGGCGCCGCCTCGATGGAAGCTGCGGGCCGCTTCAGGAGCGCTTCGTCGGCTGGGACGGCTTTGTCACCTCAAAGACGTCGTGGCTTGCCTGCGCGATGCCGGCCTCGACATCGCCGACGAGGTCAAGTCCAAGGGTGATCTCGCAAAAGTGCAGGCGCCGTTCAACGCATGGGCGGCTCACGCCAAGCTCAGCGACGGCGCGGACCGGGACATCCGGATCGTCGAAGCCGCCGGGTAGCATTGTTCGACCGCCGGATCGTGGACATCCTGTGGCGATCTCGTGCCGCGAGCGCGGCGAATGAAACTTGCGATCACGAAATGAATTCTGTCGGAACATTTGTGCGCAGCACCCGTTCGGAAGATTGAGCCAGGCGAATATCGACGCAGGGAACCTGCTCTGGCTCGGCTCAATGAAACCGACGTGACAGAAACGGAGCAGCTCATGAAGCTCACATCCGAACAGGTGAAGCAGACCGTCAACCAGCTCGGCGCTCAGGTGCTGCCCGACGAGCATCCCGCCATGCCGCAGCTCAACAGCATGTTCGGCGAGCACACTTTCTTCGTCGACGATATGGGGCTGAAGGTCGTCGAGCCCACGGCGCCGCCCGGCACCGAGCGCCAGAGCGGCGAAGTCGTCAGCCTCGCCAACTGGGGCGATCCCGAGCTGACCCGCCTGATGGCGCATGAGCCCGAGCCGACCGGCGTGATCGTGGTGTTCGAGCACGTGAGGCATTGATAGGTCTTGAGCCGATCGAATTTGATCGGTGGCGGTTCTGAATCCCGCCACCGATCAGGACGGGTTTAGAACCGCCAGGTTCAAATGCCGAAAGTCAGCTGCGGCTCTGCATCGTCCCCCATCTGGAGGGCAGACAGCGATACCCCCAGTAGCCTGACGCGCTTGGGTAGCGGCATTTCGACTTCGAGCAGGCCGCAAGCCAACCGCTCCAGATCGTCCCGGCCCGCAACCGGCGCCACGACGGACTTGCTGCGCGTGATGATCTCGAAGTCGGCAAATTTGATCTTCAAGGTGACGGTGCGGCCCCGGTTGCCGGTGGCCTCGCAATGGCGCCACACCTTGTCGACGAGCGGCTTGAGCTCGGCGACCAGCGCATCGAATGCGTTGAGGTCGCTCGAGAACGTGGTCTCCGCGCCGATTGACTTGCGGACCCGGTCGGCCCGGACCGGCCGTTCGTCGACACCGCGCGAGATCCAATAGTAATAGGCGCCCGACTTGCCGAAATTCGCATTCATGAACTCCAGCGTCTGACGACGAATATCGAGGCCGGTGAACATGCCGAGCGCGTTCATCTTCGCGCCGGTCGCCGGGCCAATGCCATGGAATTTTCCGACGGGCAACGCCTCGACGAAGGCGGGTCCCATCTCCGGCGAGATCACGAACTGACCGTTGGGCTTGCGATGATCGGAGGCGAGCTTGGCCAGAAATTTGTTGTAGGAGATGCCCGCCGATGCGTTGAGGCCCGTCTCGGCCTTGATCCTCCCGCGGATCCGCAGTGCGATGTCCCGCGCCAGCGGAATGCCTTGCAGGTTTTCCGTCACGTCGAGATAGGCCTCGTCGAGCGACAACGGCTCGATGATGGGAGTGTGCTCGGCGAAGATGTCGCGGATCTGCCTGCTGATTGCCTTGTAGACCTCGAAGCGCGGCTTGACGAAGATCAGATCGGGACATTGTCGCTTCGCAGTCACGGACGGCATGGCAGAGCGAACGCCGAACGTGCGGGCCTCATAGCTGGCGGCCGCGACGACGCCGCGTTCCGCGGAGCCTCCCACTGCAACCGGCTTTCCGCGCAGGTCCGGATTATCGCGTTGTTCCACGGACGCATAGAAAGCATCCATGTCGATATGGATGATCTTGCGGACGGGCGAGGCGTCGCCGGTCACGGTGTCGGATTCGCTCATGGACAGATGATACAATTGAGCGACGAGAAGCGCGAGGTGACGTGTGATTCACAGAGCAATCTCACGCTTGTGAGTGGCAAGCATGACCACGCGATCTAATATGAGCTCGCGGAGGGACAGCCAATGCAATACAGTTCCGAGCTCATTGTGACGATGCGTCAGGCGCTGGAGGCCGTGATGGCGAGCGTGCCGGCCGACCAGTCGGTGTTCGGCCTGAAAGCGGCCGTAGCCGAATGCATCCTGAAGGCGGCCGCACACGGTCAGACGTCGTACGACGGACTGGTAACGTCGGCTTCCGATCAGATCCAGGCGATCATCTCGATGCTGACGTGAGCGGGGGGCCCGGTTGGGCATGTGCCGTGCGTTCGAGCGTGTAAAATATCGACCATTGGCAGTCGCGTAGCAGGCGAGGTGTCAACTGGAAAACCGCGCTACAAACTGGCGCGGCCGGCCCGCCAGACCAAGTACGCTCCAGGCCTTCGCCGTCCTGCCGTCTCCTTCGATCAAGCCTGTGCTAACCACGGTGAGCTAAGCTCGGCTTTATGTAGTCCGGCCTTCAGTGCAAGACGGCGCTAGGAGAGGCAGCCTGCCGAAACAAATCCCGCCCCACGGCATCGAGTACCAGCCTAGCCCCGCCCGGTGACAGATGTATCGTATCAGTCACGATCACCTCGCCGGCCGGCGTGCGCACGAGGCATTGTTGCCGCTCATCGCATAGCACCTTCCGCAACGACACATAATCGACGCCGGCGGATTTGCTGAAAGCGGCCATCAGATCATCCTCTGCAGGCCCGGATACCCCGGCGCCGAGCCGGTCAGGAAGCTCGTGCGCGAAGCGATAGTGGTTGATGATCGCGTGCGGCAGCGTGCGCTTCCACACCGGCGGCGGCCCGACGATGACCACGCGCGCTACCCCGGTGCTCCGAAGCGCGGCGATGGTGCTGCCGAGCTTGTTCAGGTCGGTATCGAAACCCCACATCGCATGCAGCACGACGATATCGGGATGAGATCCCTTGATGACGGCAATGGCCCTGCCGTTGCTCTCGACGCAGGATGCATTCGGTCCCGCATCGAGGATCGGCGCACAGCCCGGCGCATTGAAACGCCCCACGCGGAACGAGGCTTCCCTTGCCGCATCCGCCGCGGCCGGATAGAGGGCCGCGGCGGATGAATCGCCCCAAAGCAGGAGCAGCGGCTTGTCGCCCTGCTCGATGCAGTTCGCATCAAAGCTACTCCCCGGTGCCTCCAGGAAACAGTGGTCCCTGAATGCGGGATTGTCATCGGTGCTGACCGTCGCGATTGCCTGTAGCGCCAGCGGAAATCGCGAGACAAAGCCGGCGGAGAGGATCGTGGCGATTCCGATCACGCCGACCAAGGCCAGCGCGATCGACAAAGCCGGCGCGGCATTGCGCCGATGACGGAACGGCGATTCGACGTAGCGATAGGTCAGGATTGACAACACGGTCGCGGCGAGAACTACGGCCCATATCTCGATGAAATTCGGAACCCCGTGCCGTACAATTCCGAGATAGGCCAGCAGCGGCCAGTGCCAGAGATAGAGTGGGTAGCTGATGAGACCGAGCAGCACGGCGGGCCGGCTCGACAATAGCACGCGGTTGACCGCGGCATTTGGCGACGCGATCACCAGTGCAGCGCCGATAACGGGGAGCAATGCCAGCGCCCCCGGAAAGGCCATCGCGCGATCGAACAGCAGAGCGGAAGATGCGATGGCACCAAGGCCAATCGCGCCGAGAAGGTTGCTCCTGCTTTTTCGAACGAGGTTGGCCTCGGCCACGAGCCCGCCGATCAGCAGTTCCCATGCCCGCGGCAAGGGGGCGTAGAAGCCCCACTCCAAGTTCGTCCTGGCCAGAGCCACGCCCGCCACCAGCGACAGCGCGATGGCGCCGAGGATGTATTGACGCCGGTGCGGCGAGCGCGCCAGCAGGCCGAGCGCCAGCGGCCAAAAGATGTAGAACTGTTCCTCGACACCGAGCGACCAAAGGTGGAGAAGCGCGTTCTCTCCGGCGAGTGGCGCAAAGTAGCTGGCCTGCCCGAGCTGGAACAGGTTTGAGGCGAAGAGAACGCTGGCGACGATGTTCTCTCCGAGCAGCCGGAACTGTGGAGGCAGCAGGATGGCGTATCCGAGCGCATAGGTGGCCAGCAGCACGGCGATCAGGGCCGGAAAGATGCGCTTGATGCGGCGGCCGTAGAATGCCGCGAGCGAGATGCCACCAGGCGTCAGCAGTATCCGCGTGATCAGAAAGCCAGAGATGACGAAGAAGACGTCAACGCCGACGAAGCCGCCGGGCAGCATCCAAGGGTGCGCGTGATAGCCGACGACCAGCAGGATTGAGACGGCACGCAGCCCGTCAATGTCTGGCCGATAGTTTTCCGACGGCTTCATCGACTTCGCAATAGCGAAATTCTTGTCGAGACACAATCCGACACGAAGTGGCAACTCATGGACATGATCGTGATCGGCAAGTTCCAGGCGGTGCCGTGCCAACGTCGGAGGTTGCGTCCTTGGGCCAACCTTCAATCGCGTTGAAGGCGACAATGCGCAGGGTAGGCATCGGGTAGCGACCGGTGCTGCGCCGCTTCCTCCCAAGCGCGCACATCCAGACCTCGCGCTCCTCATCTGTGGTGCGGATGACCGGCATGCCCTTGAGGACGGATCGGCTCGACGGGTGTGTTCGGCGCCGTCGTAAGGAAACCGTAGACATGGTGCGGTCCCGGAATGGGCTTCGACTTGGTCCCGGCAATCGATCCATGCTTCTTGCTTCGCCGGTGAACACGGAATTGAGCGAGAGCTTTGGGATCAGTCGGTTAGGCAGCGGTCCTAACAGCTGTCGGTCTCCTCATCTGGCCTGCGATAATGCGTTTGTGGACAGATTGAAACACGACCGTGCAAAACGCTACGGCGAGCAAATTGGCGAGCGTTCAGGAACATCTCGCGTTGCGCACGGCAGGATCCGAAAGTAGAGCGGAAAGACGGCACAGCCCTCCGTGTTCTCGCGAACGTCAGACAGTCCCGTCGATCTTTACTTCGACGGGTGTCGGGGCGCTCTTCCCGATCGTCAAAGACAGTGAGTTTCTCAGGTCGACGGGATCGCTGACGCGCACGGTTCCCGTCCATCTGCCCGTTCCGTCCGCGCGCCGAAGGCGATTGGGATTACCTGGTCGGTTCGGCGTCGGTCGAGCTGATGAAGTTGTCAATGTGTCGTGCGAACGGGTGCGGATCGTGCGCACTGCTATTGCATGAATTACGGTTGCGCGGCTCCCGGTGCTTCGGGCCTCAAATAGACGATCAGACAGCAACAACACAAGCCCAGCCCGACCAGCGGGAATTTCAACGCCACGGCCGCGGCCACCGCGAAAACACCTAACGTCACGATGGAGCGGATGCGCATGGTCCGGCGCTCGCCGGCCGAAACCTCGTTAAGCGGAATTCGCGCCATCAGCTCCCAGATCAAGGCGACGTAGGTCGCGTTCACCAGGAAGAAAACCGCCGCATAGAACGCGACCGGTTGCGGTGCGAGCTTGCTCACGGCCATCCAGGCGGTGGAGAGCGGCAGCAGCGACACTGAAAACAGATGCGCGAAATTAAACCAGATCAGGCGCGGCGTCGCGTCGGTGGCGTAGTGCATGAGATGGTGGTGATTGGCCCACACGATCGCAATGAAGAGGTAGCTCACAGCATAGCTGAGCCCTGTCGGCCACAGCGACAGCAGGGCATCGAACGTCGGAAGCTCCGGCGGGCGCAGTTCCAGAACCAGCACCGTGATCAGAACGGCGAACACGCCGGAGAACGCGCTCAGTCGCTCCGGGGTCCGTCTCGCATGTGCCATGGCTGTCACCCCGCCGGTTTCGTGTCGTGTCGAACTCAGAGCGCCGGTCAGATCGACTTGACCTCGCCGCCATCCATCCTCAGCGTCGATCCCGTCATCCAGCGGGCACCCGGCGATACCAAAAAAGCCATCAGTTCTGCAATCTCTTCCGGCTCGCCATAGCGTGCGATGCCGGCATCCTGCGGGAATTTGGCGGTGGCCTCCTCCACGGCCATGTTGTGCAGCGGCGCCCAATGCGCGAGGTAGGAGCGGCGTCGGCCGGTCATGACCGGGCCGGGCAGAACGCTGTTGACCTGGATGCCGTCGGCGATGCCGCGATCCGAAAACGCTTTCGCCAGCGCCACGATCGCCGCGTTGATGGTCCCGACAGCGGCGTAGGGCGCCTTGGGAAATTGCGCCGAATTCCCCGACATCAGCACGACAGCGCCTTTGCTTTCTTTCAACGCCGGCCATGCCGCCATCGTCAGCCGGCGGGCGCCGTGGAATTTCAAGGCAAGGCCGCCGTCCCATTGCGCGTCGGTCATCTCGAACAGGTCGATCTGCGGCACCGCGCCTGCAATATTGAGAAGGGCATCGATCCGGCCGAAGGCTTTGAGCGTCCGGTCGACCACGCTGTTTGCCGCCGTCACCTCGGCAAGGTCGATGTCGATGACGAGCGGTTCGGCACCGGCCGCCTTCACGGCGTCCGCCGTCTTCTCGAGATTGGGACGGTCGCGCGCGGCGAGCACGACCGACGAAAAGTCCCGCGCGAGACGGATCGCGGCGGCGCGGCCGATGCCCTGGCTGGCGCCAGTGACGATGGCGACTGATTTCGGCATGTGATTTCTCGTGCTGTTAGACGTGGCGGATGAGGAATTCGCGTATCGCCGCCGCGATCTCGGCGGCATGCGTTTCCAGCGCGAAATGGCCGGTGTCGAAGAAACGGACCACCGCATCGGGAATGTCGCGTTTGAAAGCCTCGGCGCCGGGCGGCAGGAAGAACGGATCGTTCTTGCCCCACGCCGCCAGGAACGGCGGCTTGTGGGTGCGGAAGTAATTCTGGAATGCCGGGTAGAGCGCGATGTTGCTCTTGTAGTCGCCGAACAGGTCGAGCTGGATCTCGTCGGCGCCGGGGCGCGCCAGATAGAAATTGTCCAGCGACAGGCCGTCGGGCGAGACGCTCGCCTCGTCAGTCACGCCGTGGGTGTATTGCCAGCGCGTCGTTTCCGGTGCGAGGAAGGCGCGAAGCGCGTCGCGGTTGGCCTGCGACGGCTCTTGCCAATAAGCCTTGATCGGAGTCCAGCCCTCGCTCAGCCCTTCTTCGTAGGCGTTGCCATTCTGCGAGATGATCGCGGTGATACGATCGGGGTGTTTGGCGGCAATCCGGAAACCGGTCGGCGCACCGTAGTCGAAGACGTAGATCGCGAAGCGCTTGAGGCCGATCACTTCGGTAAAGCGGTCGATGACATCAGCGATATGGTCGAACGTGTAGGTGAAGTTACTCCGCGCCGGCATGTCCGATTGGCCGAAGCCGGGCAGGTCGGGCGCGACGATATGGAAGCGATCGGCGAGCAGCGGGATCAGATCGCGGAACATGTGGCCCGCGCTCGGAAACCCGTGAAGCAACAGCAGCGTCGGAGCGTCGGCCGCCCCGGCCTCGCGGTAGAAAATCTTGAAGCCATCGATATCGGCGGAGCGGTATTTGATCCCGGTCATCGGAATTCTCCTGAATTTTTGTAACCATTTTGGCGAGCGGGGGAGATTATTGGCTCTGGTCGGCCGGTTGCGGCGTGCGGGCCGCCGGTGCGGCGCGGATGGCCTCGCGGATGATGTCGATGACGATCCCGGGTGCGGTGACGCCGGGCGTATGATCGACGGCGTGTGAATGCAGCTTTGCCTTCATCCGTTCCGCCATGAACCGCTGCGTGGCGGGGTTGATCATGCGATCCTGCTCGGCCACGAGAAGCCAGCTCGGGCGGTCCTTCCAGAGTGGCCGGTCCACCGCGACGCCGATGCAGGCGGCCGCGATCGGCCGCTGCACCGCGGCCAGCAATGCCTGCTCTTCGTTGGAAGCGTGCTGCGCGAACGCTTCGGCAAAGGCGTGTTCGGGAAGCCAGACCACGCCGTCCTTGTCCGGTGCCAGCAAGGGCGCCTGCGGATGCGGCGTGGCGCGATAGAAAACGTCGGCGACCGTCTCGCCTTCGTCGGGAGCGAGTGCCGCGACATAGACCAGCGACCTGACTTTCTCACTTTGGGTCGCGGCGATTACCGCGCCGGCATAGGCGTGGCCCACCAGCACCACCGGGCCATCGATCCGCCCGAGGGTTCGATCGAGCGCCGCCACGTCATCGGCCAGCGAGGTCAGCGGCAGCGGCGCCGCAACCACCCTGATGCCTTCCGCCCGCAGCGGCCCAATCACTTTGGTCCAGCTCGATCCATCGGCCCAAGCGCCGTGGACCAGCACCACGCTCACATCATTGAGGGACATTTTCGCTCCTTGCCGGTTTGCATATGGAGTAACCTGGCTTATACACTTAAACAGGTTACTTTCCGGGCAAGTAACTTGTCAATAGCCATCAGACAGGTTATTTTGCGATCGAAAGTCGACGGGGGCTATAGATGAACAAGGTTCCGCGCCAAAAGATCGCTCAAACCGCTTCACGGCCGTCTGCGATGTTCCTTGCCGACGCGCTCGGCCTCGATTTCCTCAATTCGGTTGCTACCCCGGTCGACACTCCGGTTGACTGGCTCGACGACGGCGATGGCCTGCTGGCCTGGCTCGAGCAGGCGCAGCTCGCGCCCCGCGAGGCGCTCGAAACGCTGCGGTCGCAGGCGATGCCTCGCGAACTCGACAGCGTCGCAGCCCAAGCGCGAAGCCTGCGCGAATGGTTCAGAGGTTTCGTCCGGCAACACAAAGGGCGGCCGCTCACCTCGAAAGCGCTGGACGAGTTGGCGCCGTTGAACCGGCTGCTTGAACGGGATGAAGGGTTTGGACGCATTGGGGTCGATGACCACAGCGCGGCCTCCGGGCTGGCGTTTCGAAAGATCCGCCGCTGGCGGTCGCCGGAAGCGCTGCTGCTGCCGATCGGCGAGGCGCTGGCGACATTCGTCTGCGAGGAAGATTTTTCGAACGTGAAGGCCTGTGAGGGACCCGCCTGCACGCTGCTGTTCGCCGACCACACCCGGGGCCGCGCGCGCCGCTGGTGCAGCATGGCGATCTGCGGCAACCGCGCCAAACAGGCGGCGCATCGAAACCGGCTCAAGCTGCAGCAATAAAATTGACAAATCACCGGCAAGCTTTGCGCTTGCCGGTGATTTGCGCGGCCCTATGCGGATCCGTCTCTCGATTACCGGATCAGGCGAACCAGATCCTGCTTCAGCAGATAAAACGAGACGGCGAGCAGAACCGCATCCTTCATCAGGAACGGCATGTTGCCGGTCATCGCCGGGAACCCTCCGGCCGAGGCGTCCCATGCGTCAGGCAGGAACGGAATGATCGTGACCGTCGCGATGAAGGTGCTGGTCGAGCCGAGGGCGCCGAGAACGCCGAGCCGCTTGTCCCAGAAGCCGGCGAGCAACAGGGTGCCGAAAGTCCATTCGGAGGCGCCGAGGAAATAGCTGGCGCCGGCATGGCCGAACACCGGATACAGCCACCAGATCAGCGGCCCGTTGCTGATGAAGGGCACCAGCCGTTCGAACTCGTAGGGAAACCACTTCTGGTAACCGAAGAACATAAACATGATCACCATCGCGGCGCGAATGAGGTGATAGTCGAGATCCTCCGCAAGCAAGCCGGATGCGCGCAGCGCGCGGACGAGCGGATTTTGCGTCGTGTTGGCAAGGGTCGTCATGGTCGTTATCCTTTCATGCAGGATCCGGCGCGGTCGCTTTACGCGACGGCGGGAAAATCGATCTCGGTGTCGTTGATGCGGTTGAAGACGTTGGTGAAGACGGTGGTCGCGAAGGCGAGGCTGATCTCGACCAGTTGCGCGTCGCTGTAGCCGGCCGCCTTGATCGCCCCGAAATCCGCGTCGCTGACGGTGCCGCTGGACTGCGCGAGCTTGCGGACGAATCCAACAAGCGCGTCGCGCTTGTCGTCGCCGCTGGGCTGACCGTTGCGGATCTGCTTCAGCACATCGAGCTTGAGCCCGGCGAGTCGTGCGAGATGATTGTGCGCGGCGACGCAGTAATCACAGCCGGCGACGCCGCTGATGACGAGCTTGATGACTTCCTGATCGCGCTTGCTCAGGCTGCCCGAAGCCAGCGTGGCGTCGGCGAACAGGATCGACTTGAGCGCGGCGGGGCCGTGGGCGGCGATCGCCGCAAAGGTGTTCGGCACGCTGCCGATCGCCTTCTTGATCTGGGCATAGACCTGCCCCGAGGGACCGTTATCGGATTCGACATTGGGGACTGAAAGACGGGACATGGTGGCACTCCGCGGTTGGGGTTCGTGAACGATTGCGTAGTGACAGTACAGTTATGATTTGATACTTTGAATGTCGCAAAATCTCGATAATATGCTCCATCGTCTCAATTTGTCTGCTTCGGAAGGTCAGCATGGATTGGCTCAGCCGGCTGTTCGAGTTGATGCCGGTGCGCGGGCGGCTCGACCTGCGCTGTTCCTACGGCGCGCCGTGGCGTATAGACCAAGGGCCCGGCGCGGCGAATGCAATCCCGTATCATGCGGTGCTCGCCGGCTCCGCGACCCTGGAGGACTCCGCGAAGGGCAGGCCGCTTCAGTTGAAAGCCGGCGACATCCTTCTGCTTCCCGGCAATGTCAGCCACGTCATGCACGACGGCAGCGGCGCCGCAGCGCTGCCGGCCCGCAACCGCGCGGCGCTCAACTTCACGATTAGCGAAAACCCGGGTTCGGGCGAACGGCTCGATCTGCTGTGCGGACACTTTGCGATCTCGGCCCCGCACGACCGGCTGTTGCGCAGCTATCTGCCGCCGCGCTTTGTCGTGCACGCCGGCGCTCACGCCGAACAGCAGGAGACCGCGGCGCAACTCGCCGGCCTCGTCGCGCTGATGCGGCGCGAGTCCGCCGACGATCACCTCGGCGGCCGCGCCATGCTGAACGCGCTGTCGACGGCGATGTTCGCGCTGGTGCTAAGACTGGCCAGCGAGACCGAAGACGCGCCGAGCGGTCTGCTGGCGCTCGCCGGTGATCCCCGCCTTGCACCGGCGGTGGCAGCCCTCTTCAACGAGCCGGCGCGGGCTTGGTCGCTGCCCGAGTTGGCGCGATTGTGCAACATGTCGCGCGCCACGCTCGCCCGCCACTTTCAGGACAAGCTCGGCAGATCAGCCAGCGAGCTTCTGACCGAGATCCGGATGATGCACGCTGCCAACGAACTGAGGCAATCGCAGCTTTCCACCGGCGCCGTGGCGGAGCAGGTCGGCTACCAATCCGAAGCGGCATTCCAGCGCGCCTTCAAAACTCACATGGGCGTCACGCCGGCGCAGTGGCGCAAAATGCAGGAGCCGCCCGGCGGCGGCATCGTCGCAACGTTGTGAGTGACCGGCAACATTCGGCCATGCAAAATCATTTCATCTCGCAGCAACTCCCGCGCGTCACCCAACAAGTCCCGAATCCGCTCGCGCTCTGCGATGACTTCCGCGTTGAACCGGGGGACGTGCCTGAGCGCATTCCGGTTTCCCTTGGGCGCGCCGGATTCGCGTGCACCGCCGTGCATGCGGCAGCGCCGTTTGCTTTGCACCACGGGCGAGCGGCACGATCCGCCGGCGCGGGTCTTGGCGCTGCAAAGCGGCCTCGCGAGCATCGGAAGTTGCATCTTGAGATGCCGACGGGCCGCTTCTGGCCCGAAGCGGTCGTCGTGGATGTTGGATTTCGCTAGCTCCTGCAAACTCGGCCTAGTCTCCGAACAACTTCCTCTCGATGGACTGGACCGACCTACATTGCGAGCGCCAATTCAAGAGCGCGCAGAAATTTTCTTCCAATTGCTTACTCACGCGAATGAAACAGAACTGAAGACTCAGGCTGAGTCTTCAGTTCGCGTTGTAAAACAAAGAAAAGCTGGCGCACCCGACACGATTCGAACGTGTGACCTTTGCCTTCGGAGGGCAACGCTCTATCCAGCTGAGCTACGGGTGCAGTGGGGTTCATTTAGCCGATTGACCGGGAGCGGGCAACCGCTTCCGCCGTCTCCAGCTAAGCTGATTTGCGCGCGATGCGGCCAGGAACCGGCAGGATGTCCCGGCCGAGGCCGGCGAATTCGGCAAGCAGCCGTTCGGCGCAGATGACGCGGTTGCGGCCGAGCCGTTTAGCCGCATAGAGCGCCTCGTCGGCCGCGCCCAGCAGCCGGTCGGGGCTGCCGTCGGTTTCGCCCGGAATGTGGCTGGCGACGCCGACGCTGAGGGTGACGTGGTCGCCGGCCCCGTCGGCGCCATGGGTGATCCGCAAGGCCATGACGGCGCGGCGGATCTCGTCGGCGATGACGTAGGCGGCGTCGCAATCCAGGTCCGGCAGGATCAGCGCGAATTCCTCGCCGCCATAGCGGCTGGCAAGATCGAGCGGGCGCACGGCATGGCGGCTGACGACGGCAGCGACCGCGCGCAGGCATTCGTCGCCGCTCTGGTGGCCGTGGCGGTCGTTGAACAGCTTGAAATGATCGACGTCGACGAACAGCAGCGCCATCGGCTTCTGCGTCCGCTGGGCGCGGGCCCATTCGCTCAACAGCATCTGATCGAACGAGCGGCGGTTCGACAGGCCGGTCAGCCCGTCCTTGGTGGCAAGCTCCTTCAGCGCCATCTCGGCGCGCTTCTGGTCGGTGAGATCGCGCAGCGTCTCCACCACCGCGATCAGATGGCCGGCCTCGTCGTGGATGGGGCCGGCGTCGATGGCGAGATAGAGCTGGCTGCCGAGCTTCGGCATCACGCACCAGTTCTCGGCGCTGAAGCCGAGCCCGTTATGGCCGCGTGCGGCATATTCCGAATAGAACTCCGGCAGCTGTTCCGGGCGGTCGAGCGCGACGAGGTCGGCGAGGCAAGGGCGCTTGGTCTCGTAGAACGCTTGCCAGTGCTTATTGGTGCCGATCACCTCCGAGGCGGCCACTCCGGTCAGTCGCTCGCAGGCACGATTCCAGATCACGACGCGGCGCTTCGGGTCGATCACGAAAGTCGGCACCACCAGATGCTGCATCAGCCGCACGGCATAGGAATCCGCAACGTCGACCGTTTTGGGTGGAGTCTTGCTTGAAGTTTTGGCTGGCTGCGCCATCAGGCCACCGCCGCCACCGGCAAGGCTTGGGCCGGCAAGGCTTGGACCGGCAAGGCTTGCACCAGCAAGGCTTGGGGCAGGCCGTCGCCCTGGCCGAACAGCTTTCGCACCTCGCTGGCCGGCTTCGGTTTGCTGAAAAGATAGCCCTGCATCTGCGTGCAGCCGAGCGCGCGCAGCATCTCGCGCTGCGCCTCGGTCTCGACACCCTCGGCGACCGTGGTCATATTGCTGGCGGCGGCGATGTTCACCACCGCCTGCACGATCACGGGCGCGCCGCTCGTCTCCGCGATATCAGCGACGAAGCAGCGGTCGATCTTGATCTTGTCGAACGGGAAGCGCTTGAGATAGCTGAGCGATGAGTAGCCGGTGCCGAAATCGTCGAGCGCGATGCGCACGCCGATCGCGCGGAGCTGATGCAGGATCGAGAGCGCCGCCTCGTCGTCGCGGATCAGCACGGCCTCGGTGATCTCGAGCTCGAGCCGGGACGGGGCGAGCCCGGAAGCGGCGAGCGCGCCGGCGATCCGCAGCGCCAGCGTATCGCATTTGAGCTGCACCGGCGAGACGTTGACCGCGACACGCACATGCGCCGGCCAGGTCGCGGCCTCGTTGCAGGCCATGCGCAGCACCCAGTCACCGAGCTCGTTGATCAGGCCGGTGTCTTCGGCGATCGGAATGAACTCCGCCGGCGACACCATGCCGCGCTCGGGATGCCGCCAGCGCAGCAGCGCCTCGCAGCCGGCGACCTCGTTGCTGCGCAGATCAACCAGCGGCTGATAATGAATATCGAAACCGCCGGTCACCAGGGCCTGGCGCAGATCCTGCTCCAGGCTCAGGCGCGCCTTGGCGCTCGCATCCATCTCCGGCTCGAAGAAGCGGTGGGTGCGGCGTCCTTCGGCCTTGGCGCCGTACATCGCGAGATCGGCATTCTTGATGAGCTGGTCGAGATCGGTGCCGTCCTGCGGCGCCAGCGCGATGCCGATGCTGGCGTCGGTGGAGAGCTGATGACCGAAGCAGTGATAGGGCCGTCGGATCGCCTCGAAGATCCGCGTCACGAATGACACCACGTCGGCAGACGACTGGATCCCGGTCTGGATCACCGCGAATTCATCACCGCCAAGCCGCGCGATCAGGTCGCCTTGTCCGAGGCAGCCGCGGATCCGGCCCGCGATCGCCTTCAACAACTCGTCGCCGACGTGATGGCCGAGCGAATCGTTGATGCCCTTGAATTCGTCGATGTCGATATAGAGCAACGCGAACTGACCGCCGCCGGCGACCTTCTCCAGCTCGTGTTCGATCTGGTCGCGGAACAGCACCCGGTTCGGCAGGTCGGTGAGCGCGTCGTAATGCGCCATATGCGCGATCTTCTCGTCGGCGCGCCGCCGTTCGGTGACATCCTCGACGACGTTGATGAGGTAACGCGGCTCGCCGGATTTATCGCGAATGCCGATCCGGGTTGAGGTGATGTAGCGGAGTCCCCTGGTCTGGCTTTGCCAGGGATGCTCGCCCTTGAGCAATCCCTTGGTCTCCTGCAACGCCTTGCTGTCGTCGTCGGTAACGACCATGGCGGTGGCATCCGGGTACAAGTCGAAGGGAGTTTTGCCGACGATCTCTTCACCCGATTGGTTGAATTGCTCCTCGGCGGTCCGGTTGATCAGCAGATATTGCCGAGTTTGGGCATCCTTCACCGTGATCTGCGAGGGAATATGGTCGATGATCTCGCGCAGGAACATGTAATTGCGGTCGCGTTCCTGCTCCAGATTGCGCCGCTCGGTGATCTCCTCGATCGTGGCCACCCATCCGCCCTGCGCGAGCGGCGTGTTGATGACCTGGAAAGCGCGGCCGTTGGGCAGCTCATGGATCCTGGTGGAAACCGTGCCTTCGGCGACGACCCTCATGACGTCGGCGCAAAACGCCTCGACGTCGCCGTTGAACGCATCGCGCTCCTTGCGATGGTGCATCGCCTGATGGATGTGGCAGCCGGGTTTGATGACGTCCGAAGACAGGCCGAACATGTCGGCGTAGCGGCGGTTGCAGGTGACGATGTATCCGGCGGCGTCGTACAGGATCAGCCCTTGCGACATGTTGTTCAGGGCCGTGTCGAGCCGCCCCCGCTCCGCTTCCAGCCGTTGCTGCGCCTCGCGGTTCTGCCGGTTGATCTGTCGAACGATCAGGAACAGGATCAGCGCGATCACCGTGGCCGAAAGCCCGGCCGTGGTGACCATGAAGCCGGTCTGCTGCCGCCAATCGGCCAGCGCGGCGCTCGTGGTATTGGTCGCGACGATAACCAGCGGGAAATGCGACAGCGACGCCCCCGAGCCGAGGCGGTCCTCGCCGTTGATCGGACCTTTGACGCGCAGGGTGTGCCGGCCGCCTTCGGTCAGCATTTTGCGCATCAACGGCGCATCCTTGAAGTTCTTGCCGATCAGGTCTTCGACATGCGGGTAGCGCGCCAGCATCTTGCCTTCGCGGTCGAACAGCGAAATGGCCGCGCCTTCGCCGAGCGCCACGGAAGCAAAATAGCGGTGATAATTGTCGGGATCGATCCGGCGCACCAGGACGCCGAGAAAAGTGCCGTCCGGCATGTTCAGGCGTCGCGCGACGACCGTGGTCCATTTGCCGATGACATAACTGCGCACGGATTCCAGCAGCACCGGCTCGGATCGCGGGTCCGACTTGAAAGTCTGGAAATAGGCGCGGGCAGCGATGTTGATCGTGGGCAGCGGCTGGGCGCGCGACCAATTGACGATCTCACCCTCCGCATCGTAGATGACGATGTCGCCGAGGTAGGACACCGCGCTGATCTTGCTGCGCAGCATCTGGTTGGCGGCAGGCCCCGACATCCGTTCGCGGAACATCGCGGGTGAGGTGATCTCCGGCAGGTTCATCTGCCCGATCACATCGGCGGCGACGACGTCGGAATCCTCGAATTGCTGATCGAAGTGCCGCGCGATCAGCTGCACCGTGTTTTCCAGCTCGCGCTCGCGGTTGCCCAGGGTACGTTCGCGAAATTCGCCGACCGCCATGGCGGTCACGGCGAAGATCCCAGCGACCAGCAACACGCCGCACAGGGTCAGCCACAGCACGGGTCCGCGGCGAATCGCTGCCTCCCAGCCGTTCTTCACGGCTAGGGACATTCCTGCTGCGACCCCTGACAAGACCTGGCGCATTCCCCCTCCCTGGAGGGACAGGAATACGCCGCACAAATGGCGCAAAGCTTAGGAAAGCCAGTTACCTAAGCATTAATCTCGTTGCGCGATCCCAGTCGTGTTCAGCAAGCCGCTGCGCTGCATCACTAACCGCGCGTTAATGCGAGGTATCAGCGCTCTTGTCGCCACCGCCATTGCGCAGCCGCCCGACCACGCCGGTCGGAAAAAAGTAGACGCTGGCGATGAAGAGCAGCCCGAGCCACAGCAGCCAGCGGTCGGGATGCAACAGCCCCGGCAGCAGCGGCAGGCCGGCTTCCGACGCCGCCTTGGAAGCGACGCCCATCAGCGACTGCAGATAGTTCTGGGCAAGGATGAAAATGGTGGCGCCGATGATCGCGCCGTAGATCGTGCCCATGCCGCCGATCACGACCATCAGGAGGATGTCCAGCATGATCGAGAAGCTGAGCGAGGTATCGGGGCCGGCATAGCGCAGCCACAGTGCATTGAGGATGCCGGCGCCGGCGGCCACCAGTGCGGCGAGGCAGTTGGCGTAGGTCAGGTGGAAGACGGTGCGGAAGCCGAGCGCCTCGGCGCGGAAACGGTTTTCGCGGATCGCCTGCAACACGCGCCCGAACGGCGAGTTCACCACCCGCAGCAAAGCGAGGATCATCACCGCCGAGACGGCGAACAGCAGATAATAGGTCAGGATGCGGCCGTTGACCTCGAAGCCGAGCACGTTCCTGGAGATCAGCACCGTGCCGGGGCGCAGCAGCTCCGGCAGCTGAAAGCTGCGGCCGTCCTCGCCGCCGGTCAGCCAGGACAGCTGCGAGGCCAGCACCTGGAAGGCGGACGCGACCGCGAGCGTGATCATGGCAAAGAAGATCGCGGCGACCCGCAGCGAGAACAGTCCGATCGCAAGCGCAAGCAGCGCGGCGAGCGGCAGGCCGACGACGATGCCGGTTGCAACCGCGGCCCAATTCGGGCCCATCCCATACAGTGCGATCGCGATCGCGTAGCTGCCGATCCCGTAGAACATGGTGTGTGCGAACGACACCGAGCCGGTATAGCCGAGCAGCAAATCATAGGAGGCGACCAGCGCGGCGAAGACGCAGATCTTGGCCGCGACGTTCAACGCCTTCGCCCCGGGGAACAGGAACGGCGTCGCCACCAGCGCCAGGATGATGAGGACGAGAACGAGCGTGAGCACGCGGCTACGCGGCGGGTCGCCCGAGAGGATCATCATCGGCTGGTCACCGCATAGAGGCCGCGCGGCCGCCACATCAGAATGGCGACCATCAGCAGGATGTTGGAGACGAGAGCGAGTTTTGGCAGCAGGAAGCCGCCGTAATTGGCGACCATCGCCACCAGGATCGCGCCAATGAAGCAGCCGCCGATCGAGCCGAGGCCGCCGATGATGACGACGATGAAGATCAAGACGGTGAGGTCGTCGCTCATGGAGGCGTGCACCTGCTCGCGATACAGCGCCCACATTACGCCGCCGAGGCCGGCCAGCGCCGATCCCGTCATGAACACGCCGAGGAACAGGCGGCGGATGCGATAGCCGAGCGCCTCGACCATCTCGCGGTTCTCGACGCCGGCGCGGATCAGAAGTCCGAGCTTGGTGCGGTTGAGCACGAGCTGGATCGCGATGAATACGGCGAGGCCGATCAGCATCGCCAGCACGCGGTATTTGGCGATCGCGACGTCGCCGAAAATGAAGGAGCCGCGCAGCGAGGTCGGCAGCGGCGTCGGGATGATCTGCGGCCCCCACACCGCATAGAGCGTCTGCTCGGCGACGATCAGGCCGCCCGTCGTCATCAGGATCTGCTTCAGATGCTGGCCGTAGACGGGCAGGATCAGCACCCGCTCGACGATCAGGCCGAGCGCGCCGGAGACCGCCATCGACAGCAATGCCGCCGGCGCCAGCACCGCGAGGTTCATCCACAGCGAATCCGCCTGAAGGGAGGCCGCGAACGGCGCCAGCACCAGGGTCGCGACATAGGCGCCGACCGCGATGAAGGCGCCATGGCCGAAATTGAGCACGTCCATCAGGCCGAACACGAGTGTGAGGCCGGAGGCCATGATGAAGATCATCATGCCCATCGCCAGGCTCGCGGCCGTCAGCGTCAGCCAGGTGCTGGGGGAGCCGATCAGCGGGATCATCACGAGGGCGACCGCGATCGGCAGCAGGATCGGCGCGATGTCGCGCTTCGGCTTCGGCAGCGGATCGGTTGCGGCGAGTTCAGTCACTGATGCGCCTCCAGGCTCAGGCCGAGCAGCCGCTCCTGCAGCGGTACGTCGGAGGCCAAGGCCGTCATCTCGCCGCGATGAACGATGGTGCCGTTGTCCATCACCAGCACGTTGTCGCCGAGCTCGCGGGCGGCAAAGAAATTCTGCTCGACCATCAGGATGGTGGCGCCCTTGCGCTTGATCTCCTTCAGGCACTCGATCAGCGCCATCACGATCGCCGGGGCCAGCCCCTTGGTCGGCTCGTCGATCAGCAAGAGCTCGCGCGGTTCGACGATGGCGCGGGCAATCGACAACATCTGCTTCTGTCCACCCGACAGACTCCCCGCGCGCGACAGCCAGAACCGGCGCAGCGCCGGGAAGAAACCAAAAATCCAGTCGAGCTGGGCGTCGTCGAGCGGACCGTCGCGCGCCGCCAGCACCAGATTTTCCTTCACCGTGAGGTCGGAAAATACCGCCATGCTCTCCGGCACGTAGCCGACGCCGAGCTGCGCGATATCGGGCGTCGCACGGCTCTCGATGCGCTCGCCGGCGAGGCTGATCTCGCCGGAAGAGGCCTGCCAGAGGCCCATGATGGTGCGCAGCGTCGTGGTCTTGCCGGCGCCGTTGCGGCCGAGCAGCATCGTGGTCTGCCCCTGCGCGACGGCGAGATCGATGCCCTGGAGAATATGATAGCGGCCGATATGGGTGTGCACGCCGGAGAGCTGGAGCAGGTCGGTCATGCCGCGCTCCCCGCAGCTTTCTCCCCTGCAGCTTTCTTGGGTGCGACGCCCAGATAAGCTTCCTGCACGATCGGTGAGGCGATTACCTCGGCCGGTGGCCCGTCGGCAACAAGTTGCCCGTTATGCAACACGATGATGCGGTCGGCGAGCGAGCGGACGACGTCCATCTTGTGCTCGACGAGGAGAATGATCTTGCTTTTATCCTGCTTGAGCTGCGCGATCAGGTTCAACACCACCGGCACCTCGTCGATGCTCATGCCTGCGGTTGGCTCGTCGAACATGAACACCTTCGGCTCCAGCGCAATCATCAGCGCGACCTCGAGCTTGCGCTGATCGCCATGCGACAGTGCGGTCGCTGCCACGCCGCGACGGCCGCCGAGCGCGACCTGATCCAGAATCGCATCAGCACGGGCGATCAGCTCACGGCCGACCGTCCAGGGCCGCAGCATGTCGTAATGCGTGCCGTCGGCGGCCTGCACGGCGAGGCGGACGTTTTCCTCCACCGAGAGGTTCGGAAACAGATTGGTGAGCTGGAAGGCGCGCCCCAGGCCTGCGCGCGTCCGCATCGGCGCCGAGTGCCGGGTGATGTCGGTACCGTCGAACAGGATGCTGCCGGTCGATGCGCGAAGCTGTCCGGAGATCAGGTTGAAATAGGTGGTCTTGCCGGCGCCGTTCGGGCCGACGATCGCGGTGAGTTCGCCGGGGCGGAAGCTGCAGGTGACGCTGTTGACTGCGACATGACCGCCGAAGCGGATGGTCAGGTCGCGGGTTTCGAGGGTCAGCGTCATGGGTCTGGCAAATGATGAGAGGAGGAAACGATCCGCGGTCGCGGTGCGCTCCCTCCCCCGCTTGCGGGGGAGGGCTGGGGAGAGGGTGCCTCCGCAGGCGAGAACCCACAAGAGGACAGAGCCCTCTCCCGGCCTCTCCCGCAAGCGGGAGAGGTGAAGCAAGACAGCTCAGCGCTTGTTGCGGACCGGAACGTCCATGTCCTCGATCTTCAGCTCGCGCACCGGCTCGAGCACGGCCCAGGCGACGTTCGGATCGACCTTGACCTTGAAGTGATACATGCTCTGGAGCGCTTGATGGTCTTCCTTGCGGAACATCATCTTGCCCTTCGGCGTGTCGAACTCCAGCCCTTCCATGGCCGTGATCAGCTTCTCGGTGTCGGTCGACTTCGCCTTGGTCACGGCGGCGACGACGGACATCGCGGCGGCGAAGCCACCCGCGGTGAAGAAGTCCGGCGGCGAGTTGAAACGTTTCTGGTGCTCGGCGACGAACCAGTCGTTCACCGGGTTCTTCGGAATCTCATAGAAATAATACGTGGCGCCTTCCATGCCGGGCAGGCCCTTGTAGGCCGCGAGCGCCGGCAGGATGTTGCCGCCGGTGGACAGTTCGATGCCGTAGCGCTTCGGGTCCATGTCCTGGAGCTTTGCCAGAGGATTGCCGGCGCCGGCCCAGATCACCCAGATCACCTTGCGGCCCGGCTTGTCCTTCAGCGCGTCGAACAGGCGCTGGCCAACCGCGGTGAAGTCGGTGGTCGAGGTCGGGGCATATTCTTCGGCGGCCAGCGTCGCGCCGGTCCTGGCGAGCGCCTCCTTGAAGGCGGCGACGCCGTCGCGGCCGAACGCGTAGTCCTGCGCCAGCGTCGCCACGGTGACGCCCTGCTTGCCGATCGCGACCGCGTTGGAGATCGCGTCCTGCGACGAGTTACGCGCGGTGCGGAAGATGTAGCGATTCCACTTCTCGCCGGTAATCTGATCCGCGACCGCGGGCTCGACGATCAGGATCTTCTTGTTCTCCTCGGCGACAGGCAGGATCGCGAGTGCCGCGGCCGACGAGGTCGTGCCGATCGCGATGTCCACCTTGTCGTCCTGATAGGCTTCCGCGAGCGCGGCCTTGGAGAGATCGGGCTTGCCCTGGTCGTCCTTGGTGATGACGACGATCTTGCGGCCGTCGAGCGTCATGGTGCCCTTGGTGGCGTATTCAAAGCCCATCTGCAGGCCGGTCTCGGTCTGCTTGGCGTAGGCTTCGAGCGGGCCGGTCTTGCCGTAGATCAGCGCGATCTTGAGATCGTCGGCCTGTGCGCAGGTGCTCGCGGCGAAGGCGAGAATGGCTGTTGTTATGATGAGTGAACGACGCACGATGGTCCCTCCTGATTTAACGTTTCTCGGCCATAGCGATTTGCACAACGGTACGAACATTGCAATTACACCTTACGGCCGCCTTGCGCGGGGAGCGCGTGTGACACCGTGTTGACGCGTGCCTGGCGGCTTGCCTCTGCCGAAGAAATCGGCAGCGCCGGACCTGCCAGTGCGCTGATGTTACCTCGGATCGGGCTGAGCATGCTTTGCAAAGCAAGGGTGTGGAAGGCGGAGCGGTTACCGCCGATAGCCGCTCGCGCGCGAATAGCCTTGGCGGTTCTGCTGCGTCGGCCGGCTTGCGACGTTCGCCCGGGCCTCGCTGGAGACGGGCGTTGCGAGCTTCAGCTCCTCCAGGAAGATCGGCCGGGCGAAATAATAGCCCTGCGCGTAGCGGATCTTGGTTGCAGCCTGGAGATAGGCGAGCTCCTCGTAGGATTCGATGCCTTCGGCGATCACGGTCATCCCGAGCGCTTCGCTCAAGGATTCGATCGCACGCAGGATGCCCTGGTTGCGCGGGCGCTTGTGAATGTCGGTGATGAAAGAGCGGTCGATCTTGATCTCGTCGGCGGTGATGTCGGCGAGCGCAGAGAGCGAGGAATAGCCGGTGCCGAAATCGTCGATCGAGATGCCGACACCGAGCTTGCGGAACATCGGCAGGATTTCGGCCTGGAAATGATTCTTGGCGACGAAGGCGTCTTCCGTCACCTCGATCATGAAGCGCTGCGGAAAGCCTGTGTCGTTGAGCGCCTGCGCAAAGCTGCGCATGAATTCGGGGTTGCCGGCCTGCTTGGCCGCGACGTTGATGCTGATGGTCGCTTCCGCGCCAAACGTCTCGTTTATCAGGTCGATCGATTTGACGATTTCGGCGAGCACGAGATGGGTCAGCTCGTCGATCAGCCCGAGCTCGCCGGCAAGATTGATGAACGAGCCGGGTGCCTGGATCACACCTTCGTCGTCGCGCAGCCGCACCAGGGCCTCGATGCCCTTCACGTCCTGCGTGCGGATGTCGACCTTGGACTGGAAGGCGCAGCAGAAGCGCTTCTCCAGGATGGCCTGCCGCAGCGACTGCTCGATCTTCATCCGCGCCAGCGCCTCGCGCTCCATGCTGGAGTCGAAGAAGGCCGCCGATCCCTTGCCGTCATTCTTGATGCGGTACATCGCCATGTCGGCGTTCTGACGCAGCGTCTCGAAGCTGCTTCCGTGATCGGGATAGAGGCTGATGCCGACGGAGGTGGAGGCGAAGACTTCCGAATTGTCGATGAAGAACGGCGCCGTCAGCCGCTCCAGCGTCGACTGCATGAATTCGGCGACTTCCTCCTGGCTCTGGATCGGCGACAGCAGCAGCAGGAATTCGTCGCCGGAGATGCGCGACAGCATGTCCGAATCGCGCAAGTCGCGCCCGAGCCGCTTCGACAGCTCGGCCAGCAGGGCATCGCCGACGGCGTGGCCGTAATAATCGTTGATGTGCTTGAAATTGTCGACGTCGAGAAAGGCGAGCGCAAAGCGCTCGCCGGCGCGACCCTGCGCGAGCAGGCTGGTGGCGCGATGTTCGATCACGCGCCGCGAAGGCAGGCCGGTCAGCTCGTCGAAATACGCCGAGCGGAACAGCTGGTCCTCGAAATTCTTCTGCTCGGTGATGTCGGAGGAGGCCGAGATCAGCAGTTCGCGTCCGTCGAGGCGGATCGGACGATGGGTGGTGAGCAGCACCTGGCGTGCGGCTCCGTCGTGGAGCGCTTCCTCGGCGACGACCGGCTGGCCGGAGCTCAGGGCCCGCTGGCAAGCTTCCCGGCGCGGCGTGAGATTGGGTGAGGGACGGCTGCCGTCCATGCCGAGCTGGGCGGCCGCGACATCGTTGACCAGGAGAAATTCGCCTTGCGCGTCCTGCACGGTCAGGCCGGCAGGCAGCATTCTAACGATTTCCTTGAGGAATCCGAGTTCGGCTTCACTCGCGCCGGAATATTTGTTGTCGTTCATAGAAGTCATGAATCTTGTTGTTTCAGCGCGCATTTGCAATGGCGCGATCTTGCGCAGTTCCCTCTTAAGTTTGGTTAAGGGGTCCGGAGAAATACGGGGGTGTTTTGCGGCGATGCGACGCGCGCAGCCCATCGTCATTAACAGCGGGTCAACGCGCCCAGCGAAACCGCGCGCGATCGGCTTTCGTTTGCGCTGTGTCTAACCGCTTTTGGGGATGCGGCATTGCATCGTGCAATGAAGTCCGGTCCTGAGATAGAAGACCTCGGACTTGCCGTCGAAGGCCGACAGTGCCGACTTCAACAGCTTGGTGCCGAAACCGGGCTCGGAGACCTTGTCCACGCTCGGGCCCTCGGTTTCATCCCAGGTGACGGTCAGACGGTCGTCGCTGACGGTCCATGACACCTGCAGCAATCCGCGCGGCGCGGAGAACGCGCCATATTTGCCTGCGTTGGTGGCGAGCTCGTGAAACATCAATGACAGGGTGACCGCGAGCTTCGGCGGCAGGAACAGCCGGTCGCCGTTGAGGGAGAAGCGGACATGGCCGTAAGGGCCGAGCTCGGAGATCAGGAGGTCGCGAATGTCGCAGCCGCCCTTGTCGATTCGCGAGATCAAATCATCGGTCGCGGCAAGCGACCGCAGCCGCGGATCAATCCGGGCCCAGATTTGCGGCTGATCATGCAGCACCTGATGCAGCACGGCATGCACCGTCGACAGCTTGTTCTTCAGCCGGTGCTGGAGCTCGTCGACCAGCAGCTTGCGGTAGTCTTCTTCCTCGATCAGGCGTCTGGAAATCCGGCGCTGCTCGACGAGGAGCGAGCGATAGTGCTCGACGCCCCAGATGGTCAGCGCGCAGACCGCCCAATAGAGCGCCAGCAGGGCAAATCGCGAGGGATCGGCCAAGGCATCGCCGAAATTCACGACCACGCCGAGCACGCCGCCGACCAGCGCCGTGATGACGCCGATGCGGAAGCCGCCGAACGCGGCCGCAAAGAACACGGCCGGGAAATACGGCGTGAAATAGACGTCGGGCCGCATATGGGCGAGAGCCCAGCGCGCCAGGGTCGCAACCAGCAGGCAGGTGACCGCAAACGCAAGGCTCAAGCCGAGCGACGGCGGTGCCGCGCCCCGCCAGCCCTTGCGGAATTCGTCGATCAGCTTCCCCATGCGCAGTCCGGTTGCGATATGCGTGCGACAATCGAGCGGTAGCCGGGAATGTTACGCATGCCGCCGGCGCAAGCAAAGCTTGCCTTGTCGGAAGCCGGCAGGAATAGTGCCTGCTGCGGCGCCGAGTGTCGCGGCGCCGGGATCGATCGGTGTCCGCCATTTGGCTTCAAGAGGTTCGAAAACAGGGACATTCCATGGGCAGGCTGGATGGCAAGGTCGCGGTGATCACGGGCGCGACGAGCGGGATCGGGTTGCGGACTGCGGAAGTCTTCGTTGCCGAAGGTGCCAAAATTGTGATCGCGGGCCGGCGTATACCGGAAGGCGAGGCGCTGGCGAAGCAGCTCGGGGCGGCTTGCGTCTTCCGCCAGACGGATGTGACGGTCGAAGCGCAGATGCAGGCGCTGATCGGGCTCGCGGTGGACAAATTCGGCCGCATCGACTGCCTGTTCAACAATGCTGGCGGCCCGGCGCAGACCGGTGGCGTCGAAGCCCTCGAGGTCGAGCGCTTCGACGCGGCGATGGCGACCTTGGTGCGCAGCGTCATGCTCGGCATGAAGCACGCCGCGCCCCAGATGAAGAAGCAGGGTTTTGGCAGCATCATCAACAACGGCAGCATCGCTGGCCGTCTCGCCGGTTTCTCGTCCTCGATGGTCTATGGTGCGGCCAAAGCGGCGGTGATCCATCTCACCAAATGCGTGGCGATGGAACTCGGCGAGTCCAACGTGCGCGTCAACTCAATCTCGCCCGGCGCCATCGCGACCGGCATTTTCGGCAAGGCGCTCGGGCTTTCGACCGATGCGGCGGAGAAGACGCCGGCGGTAATGCGCGAAGTCTACAAGACCGCGCAGCCGATCCCGCGCGCCGGCCTTCCTGATGACATCGCCCATGCCGCGGTGTTCCTGGCCAGCGACGAATCCAGCTTCATCAACGGACATGACCTCGTCATTGACGGCGCGATGACCGGCGGCCGCAACTGGACTCAGCAGCAGCAGGGCTACGTGGCCCTGCGCAAGGCGTTCGATCAGGGGGCGTAGGCGCTCTCGTGCCCCGGACGCGGTGCGGCGCGAAGTGTCGCACCGCAGAGCCGGGGCCCATCTCTCAGAGCTGAATGTGACTCAAGATTCTGGGTCCCGGCTCGCGCTTCGCGCGTCCGGGACACGAGAGGCGAGCACTAAACCGCCTTCACCCGCACCCGCAGTCCGTCGCGCGGCTTCGGGATCGGCCACATCTGCCAGTCCGGCTTGTAGCCGGGCTCCAGCGACACCTCGATGTTCTGCAAGAAGTGCCGCGCGAAGCATTTCGCCTGCATGTAGGCGAAGTGCAGGCCGAGGCACATATGCGCACCGCCGCCGAACGGCACCCAGGCGAAGCGGTGACGGTTGCGTTGCGCCTCCTCGGTGAAGCGAGAAGGATCGAAGCGATCCGGCTCCGGCCAGATGTCCTTCATGTGATGGGTGTAAAGCGGGTTGACGCCGATCGCGGTACCGGCCGGAATCGTAAAGCCCTTGAAGGTGAAATCGCGCATCGCGCGGCGCGGCATCGAGGGCACCGGCGGCTTGATCCGCAGCGCTTCCTTGAAGGCCATCTCCGACAGCGGCATCTTTTCGAGATCGTCGAAGCTGCTTGGCGCATCGGGGCCGAGCCCCAGCGCCATAATTTCCGCGCGCAGTTTGTCCTGCCAGTCGGGGTTTGCCGCGAGCTCGCCGACGAACGACGTCAGCGACGATGTCAGCGTGTCGTGCGCCGCCATCATCAGGAAGCTCATGTGGTCGATGATGTCCTGTTCCGAGAGCAGCGCGCCGTCCTCGTGCGTTGCGCGGCAGAGCTGCGAGAACAGATCATCGCCGCCGTGGTTGCCGCGTCGCAGCGGAATCTGCTCCCGGAAATAGCCGACGATGCGCTTGCGGCCCCTGACGCCGGCCGCCATCTGCGTGCCGGGCAGTGGCCGGCGGATCGGAGCGACGGCGGCGGCGACCATGTCGACGAAGGCGCGGTTGACGTCGTCGACCTCGGGCCCGATACCGGCGCCGAGAAAGGACGCCGCGGCGAGATCGAGCGTGAGCTGCTTCATCGCCGGATAAAGCTGCATCTCGCCGGGCTTGGCCTTCCACTGCGCGACGCGCGCGGCGATGCCGCGGTCGAGATCGCCCAGATACGACTTCATCGGCCCGGACTTGAACGCGACCGACAGCGCCTTGCGGTGCAGCCGGTGCTCGTCGAAATCGAGCAGCATCAGGCCGCGCGGAAATAGCAGGCCAAGCACCTTGTTCCAGCCGTGGGTGGACGAGAACAGCTTTTGCTGGTCGAACAGCACGAGCTCGTTGGCCTCGGGGCCAAGCAGCACGACATTGGTCTCGCCGAAAAAATGCGTGCGATAGACCGGGCCGTATTTGGCGCCGTTCGCCTCGATATGCCCCTTGGGGTCGGCGAGCACCTGAAAGGTCTTGCCGATGATCGGCCAGCCTTCGTCGCCGGGGATGTGTGTCAGCTCGTTGCGCTTGGGCGGAGTGAAGCCGAGCGCAGGGGCGGCCACATTCTGCATCGACATGACGATTGCTCCGGTTGGCTAGACCCGGCCAGCATAGCACAATCCGGCTACGATGACTCTGCGCTTACCGCTTTGCCGCTTCCTTCTGCAAATCCGGCGCGTTGACGGCCGGAATCGCAACGCGGCCGGCGCCGGTCACCTTCAACGCTTCGGCGGCCTTCTCATTCTGCATGATCTTGGCCATCACGGCCTGTCCCGCTCGTTCGAAGATCGCGCGGTTCTCGATCACGAATTTTTGCGACTTACGCAAGCCGTCGATATAGCCGTTGATCTCCGGCACCACGTAGCGCGCGACAAGGTCCCAGCTCCGGCGCGTGTTCTCCGGATTGGCCCAGTCGTGCACGAAGCCGATGACAGCGCCGACACCGCCGGACACCTGCATCACATTCTTGATCATCTTGACGAGATCGTCGGGCGTGCCGATGACGGAGGCCGCGCCCTCGACGAAGGCGGTCTTGTCCACGGCCTCGTCGGGTGAGGCGAACGCGGTCAGGCCCGGCCGCTGCAGCGTGCCGACGTTATATTCATTGTGCCAGCGCATCAGGCCGGGGCCGGCCTCGCGGCGAGCCTGCTCGCGCGTCTCGGCGACGTGCCAGGTCAGCAGCACGCGCCAGTTCGCGCGATCGACTGTGGTGCCGTGCTTCTGGGCGGCATCCTCGGCGAACTGCCATTGCTGCTGCAGCGACATCAAACCCTGCGTCGTCATCGAACCCAGCGAGATGATGCCGATGCCGTATTTGCCGGCGAGCGTCATGCCGGAAGGCGAGATCTGCGAGGCCACCACGAACGGCATCTCCTCCTGCAGCGGCAGGAGCTGGAGCGCGGCGTCGTTCATGGTGAACCAGTCGCTCTTGGCGGTGACACGCTCGCCGTTGAAGAGGCGGCGGATCACCCCTATCGCCTCGTCCTGACGGTCGCGCTGCGTCATGGGATCGATGCCGAGCGTATGTGCGTCGGAGGCGAGCGCGCCGGGCCCGGAGCCGAAAATGGCGCGGCCGCCGGTCATGTGGTCGAGCTGCACCATGCGCTGCGCGACGTTGTAGGGATGGTGATAGGGCAGCGACACCACGCCGGTGCCGAGCTTGATCCGCTTGGTGCGCTCGCCGGCCGCGGCCAAAAACATCTCGGGCGAGGCGATCATCTCCCAGCCGGAAGAGTGATGCTCGCCGCACCAGAACTCGTCATAGCCGAGGCTGTCCAACTGCTCGACCAGGTCAAGATCGCGCCGGAACTGGAGCATCGGATGCTCACCGATCGGGTGATGCGGGGCAAGGAAGGCTCCGAACTTCAGGCGCGCCATGGCGTTCTCTCCGGCTTTGATTTTTTGTTTGTTTGTGGCGCGAAGCTACGTGCTGGAGACAGCGAAGGCAATCGTGCGATGTCCCGCGCGACGGAATGCAGGCATGCGATGGAGCTGCCCCTTCTCCTGTCTCCGGGGAAGAAGTGAGACCTCGCGATTCCTACCTCGGAGGTAATCGCGCGGATGACGCCGATCTGGGAGCATCGACGCGGTGAAATCCGAAGGGTTCGCGCGTCGATGCATCAAGCCGTCACAAAGCAGATCGATTCGTCGCGCCGCTGGTGGGTGCTGGCGATCGTCGTGGCCGCTCAGTTCATGTTCGGCGTCGATGCCTTCATCGTGAACGTTGCCATCCCCACGATAGCTGTCGATCTGCACGCAACGCCGGCGCAGATCGAATCCGTCGTCGCGATCTACTTGATCGCTTATGCCACGCTGGTCGTCACCGGCGGCCGGCTCGGCGACATCCACGGCACCAAAAACGTCTTCCTGGCCGGCCTGCTCGGCTTCACCCTGACGTCGCTGTGGTGCGGCCTCGCGCCGTCAGGCGCGGAGCTGATCATCGCCCGGCTGGCGCAGGGTGCGACCGCCGCGCTGATGGTGCCGCAGGTGCTGGCGACGCTGCATCTCCTGTTCGCGGATGAACAGCGCAACCGTGCCTTCGCCATCTACGGCATCGTGCTCGGGCTCGCGGGCGCCGCCGGCTTCCTGCTCGGCGGGCTCCTGGTCACGATCGATCTCGCCGGCACCGGCTGGCGCTCGGTGTTCTTCGTCAATGTGCCCTGCGGTCTCGTCATCGCGGCTGCGGCCTGGCGCATCATGCCCTCGGTGCCGCGTCGCGCCGGCACGCGGCTCGATATCATGGGCAGTATCGTTCTGTTCGCTGGATTGCTGTGCCTGATCGGTCCGCTGCTGTTCGGCCACGATGTCGGCTGGGCGCCGTGGTTGTGGGCGGTGATGGCGATCGGAGCCGTGATTCTCCTCGCGTTCCCGAAACTGGAGCATGCCGTGGCACGCGCCGGTGGCATGCCGCTGATTGATCTGACCTTGCTGGCGGACGCTGCCTTCCTGCGCGGCCTCGGCGCGGCGTTCTTTTTCTTCTTTGCAAATCTCTCGTTCTACCTGGTCATGACGCTGTTCATGCAGCGGGGACTGAAAATCCCCCCACTCGCGGCCGGCACGGCCTTCATTCCGCTCGCGCTCGCTTTCGTCGTGGCCTCGCGCCACAGCAGCGCACGCGCGCGGCATCGCTACACCAAAGCCTTGATCGAGGGATGCGCGCTTCAGATCGCGGGCCTCGTCGCGCTTGCGCTTGTCGTGCTTTATGACGACACGCCGTCGGCGCTCCTGCTCGCGCTCACCATGATCATCTTCGGCTACGGCCAGGGATTGGTGATGGCGCCGCTCTCGGGCGCGGTGCTTTCGACAGTCAAACCGGTTGCGGCAGGCTCGGCGTCTGGCGTGTACGGCACGACGGCGCAGATCGGAAATGCGGCCGGAGTGGCCGCAATCGGTGCGGTGTTCCTCGCCGTCGAAGCGCTGCAATCAGCGCGCGCAGGATTTCTCGTCTCGCTCGCGCTGTTTGTGACGTTAATCATGATCTGTGCCGCATTCCTGGCGTGGATGCGCCGCGTCTCTGCACGAAGTTGAGGCATTGCGGTTAATACGAGCGGATTTCCGCAGGTTCTCCCGCGATTTAGGAGGTCATCGACAGCACACGGTCTTTTTATTTTGCACTGCAGCAACTATTTGGTTTGGGTGGACGTTGAACGTCGCCTGTCAGGAGCTGCCGTGTCGTTAACCAGAAATATCGATCTCTTGAGACGTCTGCCAAAGCTGGACGGATTGCGCTTCGCCGAGTTCGGCCGGAGCACCGATACGTCCAGTCCGTTGCAAGAGGTGACGAGCTTCGGCGACAATCCCGGCAATCTGCGCATGTTCTCGTTCGTGCCGGCGCAGTTGCAGAAGCCGCGCGCGCTCGTCGTCGTGCTGCACGGCTGCGGCCAGACGGCGGCAAGCTACGACCTCGGTGCCGGCTGGTCGACGCTCGCCGAGCACTACGGCTTTGCACTGCTGATGCCCGAGCAGCAGCGCGCCAACAACGGCAACACCTGCTTCAACTGGTTCAGTCCGGAGGATACCGCGCGCGATAGCGGCGAGGCGCGTTCGGTTCGCGAGATGATCGCGCACATGACCGAAACGCATCGCCTCGATCCCCGACGCATCTTCATCACGGGCCTGTCCGCCGGCGGCGGCATGACGTCGGTGATGCTCGCGACCTATCCGGAAGTTTTCGCGGCCGGTGCGGTCATCGCGGGACTTCCCTACGGCATCGCGACGAACCTGCGCGAGGCGCTGGACGGCATGTTTCATTCCCCGGCGCGGCCCGCGCGCGAGCTCGGCGATCTGGTCCGGCGGGCCTCCAATCATCGCGGTCCGTGGCCGAAGATGTCGGTTTGGCACGGCAGCGCCGACCGCACCGTTAATCCCGGCAATGCCAACGAGATCGTCAAGCAATGGCTCGACCTGCACGATCTGCCTGAATTGCCGATGGCGGAGACCAATGTCGACGGTTATCCGCGCCAGGCCTGGTGGAACAAGGACGGCGAGACCCTCGTCGAGTCCTACGCTATCACCGAGATGGCGCACGGCACGCCGCTCGGCATCGCCGACAACGATCACCGCTACGGTGTGGAAGGCGCGTTCCTGATCGAGGCCGGCATCTCCTCATCCTACCACATCGCAAAATTCTTCGGCCTGACCGGCTGGATTGCGGATGCCGCGAAGACGGCGGAGGCGAAGCCCGCCGCCCCGTCGAAGCCGCCGCTGACATCCGCGCCGCATCTGGCCCGCTCGATCCGCGCTGCGGTCGCCGAAGAGCTGGCCGAGCCGAAGCGCGAGGAGGTCCGCGGCTTGGATCTCGGCCAGATCATCACGCGT
Source organism: Bradyrhizobium sp. 132 (assembly GCF_023074185.1). Classification (GTDB taxonomy): domain Bacteria; phylum Pseudomonadota; class Alphaproteobacteria; order Rhizobiales; family Xanthobacteraceae; genus Bradyrhizobium. The sequence goes on from NZ_JADPKY010000158.1 coordinate 79,005, forward strand.
GCGCTCACGGCTGCAGGATTGATGAAATAGCTCAGGCGGTCGCGCCGATCCATTCGATCGGCGTCACCGTCACCTCGCCGCCGGCGACCTTGCGCGTCATCTCCTGATAGGCCTTGAAGAAGTCGCGCGATTGCAGCGCTTTTTGCGCGGCATCATCCGTGACGCTGGCGAGATGAAAATAGCTGCCGTCGTCGCGATTTTTGAGGACACGATAGCCGATCCGTCCTTTCAACTCCGGATCGCCGTCGATCGCCTTGATGAAGCGGCCGACCTCCTGGTGCCAGGCCTCCGTCGTGCCGTTCTTGAATTCGTACCGGATCATGAAGTGCTTCATGTGACGCTCCCTGTTCGTCCTGTGCGTCATCATCTGCGCGCTGGTAGCGATCCTGCAAGTATGGACAAAATTGATAGTATGGACTTTTTCGGCGCTGCTCCTATCGTCTTCCCGAAGATGGAGGAGACGACATGGCCAAGGAAAGTACAAAGCCGAACCCGGCGCGGGCCTGTCCGGTCGCGGCCTTTCAGAAAATGATCAGCGGCAAGTACAAGCTGCGCATCGTCTGGGACCTCAAGGACGGCCCGCGCCGCTATGGCGAGATCAGGAGCGGATTGCTGCGCGGCACGGAAGGCAGCGCCGAGATCACGCCGCGCGTGCTCAGCCGCGAGTTGAAGGCGCTGACCGAAAGCGGCCTGATCGACCGCAAGGATTTTGGCGAGGTGCCGCCGAAGGTCGAGTATCGCCTGACACGCAAGGGAAAGAGTTTTGTGCCGGTGGTCGCCGCGATCCGCGATTGGGGCGACCGTAACCTCAGTGAGCTCGCAGCGCTGGCAGACGCCGCAGAATAGGCCCTTACATCTCGCCAGTGATGAACGGATTGGTCATCCGCTCCTGGCCGATGCTCGAGCCGGCGCCGTGGCCGCAGATGAAGCCGACATCGTCGCCCAGCGGCAGCAGCTTGGTCCTGATCGAGTCGATCAACGTCGCGTGACTGCCGCCGGGCAAATCGGTGCGTCCGACCGAGCCCGCGAACAGGACGTCGCCGACGTGGGCGAAGCGCATGTCCTTGTTGAAGAACACCACGCTGCCGGGCGAGTGACCGGGGCAATGATAGATGTCGAACGTGAGACCGCCGATCGCGACGGCGTCGCCCTCGTCGAGCCAGCGGTCCGGCTCGAAATTGCGTCCCCCTGTCATGCCGAAGCGGGCGCCGCTTTCGACCACGTTGTCGAGCAGGAATTTGTCCGCGACATGCGGGCCCTCGATCGGTACCTTCAGCGCATCGCGCAATTCGGCCGCGCCGCCGACATGGTCGATATGGCCGTGGGTCAGCCAGATCTTCTCCACGGTGACGCCGGTCTGCTTGATGGCGTCCAGGATCTTTGGCACGTCGCCGCCGGGATCGATCACCACGGCCTTCTTGGAAGGCTCGTCCCAGACGATGGTGCAATTCTGCTCGAACAGCGTCACGGGAACGATGATCGCGCCGGCCTTGGCTTGTGTCTCATGTTGCTCGCTCATGGGGCTCACAATGCCGATTTTTGCCATGCCGCCAAGCAAAAGATTCGTGCCCTGGCCGGGGAACAGGGGCAGCTGCCGTCACACGGCGGTCCCAATTCGCCTGCTGTTTTGAACCGGGGCGCTGCTCTCGCGTTCTCCTGCGCGAGACTCAAGATTTCAGGTGGTTTCCCGCATGGCTCAGGGTGGCAGCAATTGGTGGCGCGACGGCATCTTCTATCAGATCTACCCGCGCTCGTTTCAGGACTCCGACGGCGACGGTGTCGGCGATCTCGCCGGAATCCTCCGGCGGCTGCCTTATGTGAAATCGCTCGGCGTCGACGCGATCTGGCTGTCGCCGATCTTCCCCTCGCCGATGGCCGATTTCGGCTACGACATCTGCGACTATACAGGCATCGAGCCGCTGTTCGGCACGATGGAGGACTTTGATGCGGTGCTCGCGGCCGCGCATGACAACGGCCTCAAGCTGATCCTCGACCTCGTGCCGAACCACACCTCGGACCAACATCCCTGGTTCGTCGAGAGCCGGTCCTCGCGCGATAATCCCAAACGCGACTGGTACATCTGGCGTGATCCGGCAGGCGATGGCGGGATGCCGAACAATTGGCTGTCCGAGTTCGGCGGCAGTGCGTGGCAGTTCGATGGGACGACGGGACAATACTATTACCACGCCTTCCTCGCCCAGCAGCCCGACCTCAACTGGCGCAATCCTGACGTCCGCGCGGCGATCTACGACGTGATGCGGTTCTGGCTCGAGAAGGGCGTCGACGGCTTTCGGGTCGACGTGATCTGGCACCTGATCAAGGACGCCGATTTCCGCGACAATCCGCAGAACCCGCATTATGTCGAGGGCCGGCCGCCGAACGAAAGGATCCTCACGCAATATTCCACCGACCAGCCGGAGGTGCACGACGTCATTGCAGAGATGCGGCGTGTCACCGATGCGTATGATGCGCGCGTGCTGATCGGTGAGATCTATCTGCCGCTGCACCGGCTGATGGCCTATTACGGCAACGACCTCACCGGCGCGCAGATGCCGTTCAATTTCGCGCTGCTCTCGACGTTCTGGAGCGCGCGCTCGATCGAGAAGATCGTCGGGGATTACGAGAAGGCGCTGCCGAAGGGCGCTTGGCCGAACTGGGTGCTCGGCAATCACGATCGCCCGCGCGTCGCAAGCCGCATCGGCGAGGTGCAGGCCCGCGTCGCCGCCATGCTGCTGCTGACGCTGCGCGGCACACCGACGCTCTATTACGGCGACGAGATCGGCATGCATCAGCTCGCGATCGCCCCCGAGGATGTGCGCGACCCCTTCGAGAAGAACGTGCCCGGTATCGGCGTCGGCCGCGACGGCTGCCGCACACCGATGCAATGGGATTCATCCGGCTTCGCCGGCTTCTCCGATGTCAGGCCGTGGCTGCCGTTGCCGGAGGATCACATCCACGAAAGCGTCGTCAATCTCGAAGCCGATTCGCGTTCGATCCTCGCGCTCTACAAGCGCCTGATCGCGTTACGGAAGGCATCTCCGCCGCTGATCGCTGGCGACTATCATCCGATCGCGGCGCAAGGCGATCTGCTGGTCTATCGCCGCGAAGCCGAGGGCAGGGCGGTCATAGTCGTGCTCAATCTCGGCCCTGAGCCGATTGCCGTGACTACCAGCGCGCTGAAGTTTGACAGTGAGATTCTGCTGTCGACGTTTCTGGATCGCGAGGGGGAAAAGCTGGAGGGCGTGCTGGATCTGCGGGGCAATGAGGGTGTGATCATCGCTCCGTCCTAACTGTGCGGCGCCATCTACCCCGGATGTTTAATCCCCCGCGCCGTTTCGTCGATATCGCTCCGCTTCAACAGATAATCCAACCCGCCGACGCGGTACCAGCGATATCCATACGGTTCCAGCACGATGCGGTGCTGGCCGCGTTTGTCGGCGTGGCTGTGGTCTTCCGCAAGCAGATTGATCAGGTGCTCGCCGGCATCATCAGGAAGCCCCACGGAAAATGCGATCTCGCGCGGCTTCTCGTCGAGATTGTGCACGAACAGCACGGAATTGTTGCGCCAGTCATAGCGCACGATGAACACGGCGGGATCGCGCGTCGCAATGATCGCGAAATCGCCCCAGCCGATCTCCGGCACCTCCTTGCGCATGCGGACGATGCGCTCGGTCCAGTTCAGCATGGAATTGGGGTCGCGCCGCTGGTTTGCGACATTGAGGTGTTCGAAGCCGTAAGGGCCCTCGTCGATGACCGGGTTGACCGGCTTGTCGCTCGTGGTGAAGCCACCATGCGGCTCGGTCGACCATTGCATCGGCGTGCGAGCGCAGTTGCGTTCGGGCAGCGATAGATCCTCACCCATCGCAATCTCGTCGCCATAACGGATCACGGGCGTTCCCGGCAGCGTGCACATCAGGCTGTAGGCGAGCTCAAGCCGCCTGCGGTCGCCGCCCAGCATCGGCGCCATGCGACGGCGGATGCCGCGGTCGTAGAGCTGCATGTCCTTGTCGGGGCCAAATTTCTTGAACACGATGTCGCGCTGCGCCTTGGTCAGCCGCCCCAAATCGAGCTCGTCGTGATTGCGCAGGAACAGGCCCCATTGCGCCGAGGCCGGCCGCGGCTTGGTTGCCTTCAGCGCCTTCGCCAGCGGACGGGAATCGCCGGAGGCCAGCGCATAGAACAGATGCTGGTTGACGTGGAAGTTGAACATCATGTGCATGCGGTCGCCATCGCGGCCGAAATATTCCATGTCGGTTTCGGGTAGTACGTTGGCCTCGGCGAGGATGATGGCATCGCCTTGCCGCCATTGCAGGAATTCGCGGAATGCGCGCAGCATGTCGTACTGCTCGATCGGCTTCCTCACCTTTGCGCCCTTGGTCGCGATCACGAAGGGCACCGCATCCATGCGGAAGCCTGAGACGCCGAGCTGGATCCAGAAGCCCATGATCTTGAGGATCTCGGCCTGCACGTGCGGGTTCGAGGTGTTGAGATCGGGCTGGAAATCGTAGAAGCGATGAAAGTAATACGCGCCGGCTTCCTTGTCGCGCGTCCATGTCGATTTCTGCACGCCGGGAAACACCATGCCCGTGTTGGCATTTGCGGGCTTCTTGTCGGACCACACGTACCAGTCGCGATAGGGCGAATTCTTGTCGCGCCGGGCTTCCTTGAACCAGTGATGCTGGTCCGAGGTGTGGTTGACCACGAGGTCGATGATGATGCGGATGCCACGCTGCTTGCAGCCATGGGTGAATTCGACGAAATCGCCCAGCGTGCCGTAACGGGAATCGACGCTGTAATAGTCGGCGATGTCGTAGCCGTCGTCGCGGCCAGGCGAGGTCTGGAACGGCATCAGCCAGATCGTGGTGATGCCGAGCCCGTGCAGATAATCGAGCCGACGCAGCAGTCCCTTGAAATCGCCGACGCCGTCGCCGTTGGCATCCATATAGGTGCCGACGGACAGGCAATAGAACACGCCGTTCTTGTACCAGAGATCGTCGATCATGCGCCGCAGCCTCGATGTTCCGCCGAGGTGCGGCGGCTGCGTGATAAGTGTTAAGGCGAGGTCAGGTTCCGCCTTTCGCCGGGAACGACATGGGAGGTGGAATCGGCTATCCTTCCTCCATGGACCACACCGCCCGCATTGCCCTCGTGCCGCCGCCGGACCGCCGTCAGTCCGAGACGGCGCTGGCGATCGCGCGCGGTACCGCACGGTTGCTGCGCTCGCTCGGCTTCACCTGCATCAGCGAATTGCCGCTGCCGTCGGGCCGGCGCGCCGATCTCGTCGCGCTGAACGAACGCGGCGAGGTCTGGATCGTCGAGATCAAATCGTCAGTGGAGGATCTTCGCGCCGATCAGAAATGGCACGAATACCGCGCCCATTGCGACCGGCTGTTCTTCGCCTTCACGCAGGATTTGCCTTGCGGGATCTTTCCGCAAGACACCGGCCTGATCGTCGCTGATGCCTATGGCGCGCACATGCAGTGCGAGGCGCCCGAGCACAAGCTCGCTGCGGCCACGCGCAAGCAGATGACGGTGCGATTTGGCATGGCGGCGGCCTTGCGGATCAACCGGCTGGTCGATCCGCAGGGGCATGCGGATTTTTGGGAGTAGCGGGCTCTCGTGTCCCGGACGCGCTGCAACGCGTTGGCGTTGCTGCGCAGCGCCGGGACCCAGAAGACAGGCGGGGCTTCTAGCTCTCTAAAAAGAATGGGCCCCGGCTCAGCAGCGCATCACTTCGTGCTGCGCTGCGTCCGGGGCACGGTAGCCGTAAGTATTATCGCGGCGCGCGCTTAGCCAGAATCCGCTGCAACGTGCGGCGGTGCATGTTCAGCCGTCGCGCGGTTTCCGAGACGTTGCGGTTGCACATCTCGTAGATGCGCTGGATGTGTTCCCAGCGCACGCGATCGGCGGACATCGGGTTTGCCGGCAATTCGGATTTGTCCGAGCCGGTCGACAGCAGCGCGGCGACGACGTCGTCGGCATCCGCGGGCTTGGAGAGATAATCGATCGCGCCCATCTTCACCGCGGTCACGGCGGTGGCGATGTTGCCATAGCCGGTCAGCACGATTGCACGGGCGTCGGGGCGCTTCTTCTTGAGCGCCGAAACCACGTCAAGACCGTTGCCGTCGCCGAGCCGCAGATCCACCACGGCGAATGCGGGAGCCGCCTTGCCGATCTGCGCCAGACCGTCCGAGACGGTGTCGCATGACGTCACCGCAAACCCACGCGTTTCCATGGCGCGCGACAGCCGCTCCAAAAACGGCTTGTCGTCCTCCACGATGAGAAGCGAGCGGTCGGTCTGTTCGTTCAATTCGGCGATGGCGTTCAAGGTTTTGTCCTCTCTCCAGCGCGTCTACATATGGCGTCGCAATCGGGCGGTGCCAAGGCCGCCAATAGTCGATCGGCCGTGCTGTGCGACGCAAGGTCGCGGGCTATCCTATTGTTTCTTCGAAGGTCTCGATAGCCTCAAAACGCTCTCGCGGCCACGTGATCTGGACCACTGCGCCATGGGCCGGAAAGGTTCGGTTGGTAAACGAGACCTTGGCGCCGGTGCGTTCGAGCAAGGTGCGTGCGATGAACACGCCCAATCCCAGCCCGCCGCCTTCGTCCTGGGTGCGTCGCCGCGACAAATAGGGCTCGCCGATCCGTTTCAGGATGTCGGGCGGAATACCGGGGCCGTCGTCGGAGATCACGATCTCGATCATGTCGTTGTTCCACCACGCGTTGACCTCGACCGTGGTGCGGGCGAAATCGACCGCGTTCTCGACGATGTTGCCGACGCCGTAGAGGATCGCCGGATTGCGCGAACCGACCGGCTCGGCCACGATGGCGACGGCGATACGCACCTTGATATCGACGCCGAAATCGCGGTGCGGCGCCACCACCTCCTCGATCAGCTCCGACAGCTTCATGCGGTCGAACGGCGCGCCTTCGGCGGAGAGCTGGGTGATCTTGCTCAATATGTCGCGGCAACGCTGCGTCTGCTCGCGCAGGGTCTTCAGGTCGGCAGCAAAATTCGCATCCTTCACCGTCTTCTCCAGCTCGCGCGAGATCAGGAAGATCGTCGCGAGTGGCGTGCCGAGTTCGTGCGCTGCGGCCGCAGCCAGGCCGTCGAGCTGGGTCAGATGCTGCTCGCGCGTCAACACCAGCTCGGTGGCGGCGAGCGCGTCCGCAAGTTTCCGAGCCTCTTCGGTGACCTGGAACGAGTAGAGGCTGGTGACGCCGATCGCGAGCACGATCGAGAGCCAGACGCCGACGAGATAGATCGGCGGCAGCACCAGCGGATCATCGGAATCCCAGGGCAGCGGCAGATGGAAGAAGACCAGGACCGAGGCGCAGGCGACAGCCAGTACGCCGAGGCCGAAAGTGAAGCGGGCCGGCAGCGCGGTGGCCGAGATCAGCACGGGCGCGAGGAACAGGAACGAGAACGGGTTCTGGAGTCCGCCAGTGAAGAATAACAGACCCGCCAGCTCCACGATGTTCAGCGCGAGCAGTCCGGCCGCCTGCATCGGCTCCAGCCGCTGCAGCGGATTGGACACGGTCTGGAGCGCCAGATTGAGCGCCGCCGACAGGGCGATGATACTGACGCAGGGGACGATCTCGACGTCGAATTCCAGCCCTTGCGCCACGATGAAAATCGCAGCGAGCTGGCCGAGCACCGCGAGCCAGCGCAGCCGCAGGATCGTGTCCAGGCGGATATGCCGCTGCGAGGGGCGGAAGTCGGAAGCGGCAATTTCAGTCATGTCGGCCAATTTTGCGGTGCCTTCTCGATCACAAACGCAGAGCTCGCGGAACCACCCGGGATTACAAGCCTTGCGCTCTCTGCAGCAATAGCAGAAGAACGCCCAGCATGACCGAGAATGACAAGGCTTCAAGTCGGCCGACTGTCGCGGATCGCAGCTCATCCGCGGCCATCGCGGTCGATCACCTCGTCAAGGTCTACAAGCAGACCCGTGCCGTCGACGATATCTCGTTTTCGCTTCCGCGCGGCAGCATCACCGGCCTTCTGGGCGGCAACGGTGCCGGCAAGACCACGACCATCGCGACGATCATGGGCCTCGTGCTGCCGACCTCCGGCCGTGTGCAGGTGCTCGGGTATCGGATGCCGGAGGAGAGCGCTTCCGTGCTGGGGCGGATGAATTTCGAGAGCCCCTATGTCGACATGCCGATGCGGCTCACGGTGCGTCAGAACCTCACCGTGTTCGGCAAGCTCTATGCGGTGGAGAACCTGGCCGGTCGCATCGCTGAGCTCGCCGACGATCTCGATCTCACCGATTTCATCGACCGCGCCAACGGCAAGCTCTCCGCCGGGCAAAAGACCCGCGTCGCGCTCGCCAAGGCGCTGATCAACCATCCCGAGCTGCTGTTGCTGGACGAGCCAACCGCCTCGCTCGATCCTGACACGGCCGATTGGGTCCGGGGTCATCTGGAGCGCTATCGCAAGGCGAACAACGCCACCATCCTCCTGGCCTCGCACAACATGCTCGAGGTCGAGCGGCTCTGCGACCGTGTCATCATCATGAAGCGCGGCCGTATCGAGGACGACGATGCGCCCGAAGCCATCATGGCCCGCTACAACCGCACCACGCTGGAAGAGGTGTTTCTGGACGTCGCGCGTGGCCGGGTGAACGGCGCGAAGGAGGCGGCGCGATGAGCGAGATTTCCCTCCATCGCGGCATCTCCATGCACCGCATCGGCGCGATGATCCTGCGCTATTGGTATCTCTTGATGTCGTCCTGGCCGCGGCTGCTCGAGCTGCTCTACTGGCCAGCGCTACAAGTGATCACCTGGGGCTTTCTTCAGCTCTACATCGCCCAGAATGCCAATTTCTTCGCGCGTGCCGGCGGCACGCTGATCGGCGCCGTCATCCTCTGGGACATCCTGTTTCGCGGGCAGCTCGGCTTTTCCATCTCGTTCCTGGAAGAGATGTGGGCCCGCAACCTCGGCAATCTCATGATGAGCCCGCTGAAGCCGATCGAGTTTCTGCTGTCGCTGATGATCATGAGCCTGATCCGGCTCGCGATCGGCGTCATCCCGATGACGCTGCTCGCGCTGTTCCTGTTTCACTTCAACGTTTATGCGCTCGGCGTGCCGCTGATTGCGTTCTTCTGCAACCTGATCTTCACGAGCTGGTCGGTCGGCATCTTCGTCTCTGGCCTGGTGCTGCGAAACGGCCTTGGCGCCGAGAGCATCGTCTGGACCTTGATGTTCGCGATCATGCCGCTCGCCTGCGTCTACTATCCCGTCAGCGTGCTGCCGGTCTGGCTGCAATATGTCGCCTGGGCGTTGCCGCCGACCTACGTGTTCGAAGGAATGCGCGCGCTGCTGATCGAAAACACCTTCAGGACCGATCTGATGTTGAGTGCGTTAGCCATCAACGTGGTGCTGCTGGTTGCATCTTTTGGGGCATTCCTTGCCCTTTTGCGCAGCGCCAGAAAGCAGGGTTCGCTGCTGTCGGGCGGCGAGTGACGTCACTTTATCGGTGGATTCAGCATGGTTTGGGCGCGTCGGCCACGTAGATGTACGGAACCATGCATTGACGCAATATTACGCATTCGGCAGTATGCTGCGATGCGAAGAGGAATATAGAGATGCCTATTGGTGAGTTTGGCGGCGCGCCGCCCTTGGCGGCCGAAGGCAGTCCGGTCCTGACGACGCCGATGTACTGGATGTACGAGATGGCGCAGGCCTCTCTCAATCCGGCGCGTGCGGTCACCGACGCGACCAAGCTGCTGTTTCAGAATCCCCTCAATCCATGGGCGCGCACCGAGGTCGGCAAGTCGGTTGCCGCGGCCTGCGAACTGTTCGAACGCACCACGCGCCGCTACGGCAAGCCGGAATGGGGTCTCGATGACACCGAGGTCAACGGCATCCGTGTCCCGGTCGAGGTCCGCCCGGTCTGGGAAAAGCCGTTCTGCCGTTTGCTCTACTTCGATCGCAAGTTCGCGCGTCCCTTGCGCAGCCCGCAGCCGCGCGTGCTGATCGTAGCGCCGATGTCCGGCCACTATGCGACGCTCTTGCGCGGGACGGTCGAGGCGTTCCTGCCGGCGCATGAGGTCTACATCACCGACTGGGCCGACGCCCGCATGGTGCCGCTCAGCGACGGCCGCTTCGATCTTGACGACTACATCGATTACGTCATCGAGATGCTGCATGTCCTCGGCGGCAACACGCATGTGCTGGCCGTGTGCCAGCCTTCCGTTCCCGTCGTCGCCGCCGTCTCGATCATGGAAGCGCGGCGCGATCCTTTCGTGCCGACGTCGATGACGTTGATGGGCGGCCCGATCGACACCCGCCGCAATCCGACCGGCGTGAACAATCTCGCCCAGGAGCGCGGCATCGACTGGTTCCGCAACACCGTCATCACCAAGGTGCCGTTCCCGCATCCGGGCATGATGCGCGACGTCTATCCGGGTTTCCTGCAGCTCAACGGCTTCATCAGCATGAATCTCGACCGGCACATGGACGCCCACAAGCGCCTGTTCGCCAATTTGGTGAAGGGCGACGGCGACCTCGTCGACAAGCATCGCGATTTCTACGACGAATATCTCGCGGTGATGGACCTCTCCGCCGAGTATTACCTGCAGACCGTCGATACCGTGTTCGTGAAGCACTCGCTGCCGAAAGGCGAGATGACCCATCGTGGAACACGCGTCGATCCCTCCAAGGTCACGCGCGTCGCGTTGATGACGGTCGAAGGTGAGAACGACGACATCTCCGGGATCGGTCAGACCGAAGCAACGCACACATTGTGCAGCTCGATCCCCGATGATCGCCGCGTTCATTACGTCCAGAAGGGCGTCGGACATTACGGCGTGTTCAACGGCTCGCGCTTCAAGTCGGAAATCGTGCCGCGCATCCATGACTTCATGGTGTCGGCGGCGAATCCGAGCTCGTTGCAGGCTCTCGCGGCCGAATAAACGCGTTTTTCGGCTTTCCCGTCGAAAATTCAGGCCCTGTCGGAGGTTCCGACGGGGGCAGGCAACCTCCAGATTCGCGGTATTCAGGTAGCTTTCTAGGAGTGAGTCCAACCTCACCCCTTGGGGGTGCCGCATGCGTCCAGCGGGGGCGAAAAAAGCCGGTTCCAACCCCAGTCTGTAGGGTCTCCCGGACGCCAGACCGCTGTATATTGGGCAAATGATTTGTTTTTGCGCCGAGCGCTTTCCCTGGCGGCGGTTATGGCAGAATCCGGGCGCCCTCCTGCCCCCCGGACTGACAGACATGGCCACTCGCGCACTCCTCTATCGGCGGCCCCACGAACCGAAGACCCTCCTGATCACCCATGGGTCGCAATTTTTTGCGATTCGGCTGCGACGGCACCGCCGCGCGCGCCGTTACACGCTCAGAATTCATCCGAGCGATCGCGAAGCCATCCTCACCATGCCGCCGCGCGGCACGCTCGCCGAAGCGAAAGATTTTGCGCAGCGGCACGGCGCGTGGATCGCGGCACGTCTCGGCCGTTTGCCGAAGGCCGCGCCGTTCCAGCCTGGCACAGTGATACCGCTTCGGGGCGTGCCCCATCGCATCGTTCATCGCGCCGGCACGCGCGGTACGGTGTGGGCAGAAGTGCGCGATAGCGGTGAACGCATTCTCTGCGTCGCCGGTGGCGCCGAGCATGCCGATCGCCGCGTCAGCGACTTCCTCAAGCGGGAGGCGCGCCGCGATCTTCAGCGCTCGTCGGAAGCCTATGCCGTCCAGCTTGGCGTCAAGGTGAAGCGGCTCTCGATCCGCGATCAATCGAGTCGGTGGGGTTCCTGCACCTCGGCCGGCTCGCTGTCGTTCTCCTGGCGCCTGATCCTGGCGCCGCCCTACGTGCTCGACTATCTCGCCGCCCACGAGGTCGCCCATCTCGTCGAGATGAACCACTCGGCGCGATTCTGGCGCGTCTGCGGAAAGGCTTGCCCGTCGATGGAGCGCGCCAAGAAGTGGCTCGATACGTACGGCAATGATCTGCACCGGTATGGGGTCGAGGATTAGGGCGCGCTGCTACTCCACCTGATGCTGTCATCGCCCGCGAAAGCGGGCGATCCAGTATTCCGAGGCGGTTGTTATTGAACCGAGAGGCCGCGGCGTACTGGATTCCCCGCCTGCCGCCTACGCTAAAAGCTTCGGCGCCCCGGGACCTCACCTCGGCGAAGCCTTGGCGTAGCCGGGTCGCGGGGAATGACAGTTGAGAATGCGATGATCTCAGCGCGTTTTACGCGACTCTCGCCCCACGCAGCGACGGCGCGCGCCGCGCGCTCGATTTTCCCCATCGCATCAAAGCCTTCGCATCATCCACCGCGCATCGCGCCGGACATGGCCGGCTACTGTGCATGGGGTTGTTTTCGCAGTTTTTGTTTTGAGGTCACAAGGACCTCAGGCCGAAGCTACCGATTTCCGCCGAACAACCGGTCCATCAGCCAGCCGTCGAGCCCTGCGGCTGCTTCCGGCCGCGCATTGGCGCGCGTGGGGGGCGGACGATAGCTGCCGTTGCTGGCCTGTGCCGGTGCGGGCGCTGCCGCTGTTGGCGGCGACACCTGCGACGTCGCCTGCGCGAGGTTCGACAGGCCCCAGGTCGCTTGCGAATTCGGCAAGGCTGCCACCGGCACGCCCTCATGCGCCGTCTTCATGAAGCGCGACCAGACTTCCACCGGCAGGCCGCCGCCTGTCGCCTTCTTGGTCGGCGAGTTGTCGTCATTACCCAGCCATACGCCGGTGACGAGGTTGGCGGTGTAGCCGATGAACCAGGCGTCGCGGTAATCCTGGCTGGTGCCGGTCTTGCCTGCTGCCGGCCAGCCCGGGATCTCTGCTTTCTTGGCGGTGCCGCTGATCAGCGTTTCCCGCATCATCGAGTTCATCATGCCGACATAGCGGGGGTCGATGACCTGACTACGCTCTTCCGTCTGGCGCATGTAGAGCAGCTTGCCACCCAGCGTCCTGATCCGCGTGACAACATGCGGCGTCACCGCCAGGCCGCCATTGGCGAAGGGCGCATAGGCGCCGACCAGCTCGACCACGGAGACCTCGGAGGTGCCGAGTGCGATCGAGGCGTTGGGCTCAAGTTTCGAGGAGATGCCGAGCCGGTGCGCGGTGCGCACCACGTTCTTCGGCCCGACCTCGAGGCCGAGGCGGATGGCGACCGTGTTGAGTGACATCGCGAGCGCCTGCGTCAGCGTCACCGCGCCGAAATATTCATGCGTGTAGTTCTCGGGTCTCCAGCCCTTGACCTCAATCGGTGCGTCCTGGCGGATCGTGTCGGGCGTCAGCCCCTGCTCGAGCGCGGTGAGGTACACGAAAGGCTTGAACGAGGAGCCCGGCTGCCGCTTGGCGGTGACCGCGCGGTTGTACTGGCTTTCGGAATAGTTCCGCCCGCCGACCATGGCGCGCACGGCGCCGTCAGGCGTCATCGCCACCAGCGCGCCCTGGCTGACATTGAACTTCACGCTCTTGGCCGCGAGCTCGTCGATGATGGCAGCTTCGGCCACGCTCTGAAGCTTTGGGTCGATCGTGGTCTCGACCTTGATGCTCTCGTCGATCTGGCCGACCAGATCGTCCAGCACCTCGCCGATCCAGTCGGCGACGTAATTGACCGTGCCGGCGCCGACCGGCTTCACATTGTAGGAAGGGTGGCCGATCGAAGCCTGCGCCTGCGCATCGGTGATGAATTTGGCATCCGCCATCGCCGTGAGCACGATTTTCGCGCGCGCTTCCGCGCCCTCGGGGTTGCGGTTTGGCGCCAGCCGCGATGGCGATTTGACGAGGCCGGCCAGCATCGCGGCTTCCGCGACGGTGACGTTCTTGGCCGACTTACCGAAGTATCGCTGCGCGGCGGCCTCGACGCCATAGGCGCCGGAGCCGAAATAGACGCGGTTGAGATAGAGCTCCAAGATCTCGTTCTTGGAATGCTTGCGCTCCAGCCAGATCGCGAGCTCCGCTTCCTGCAGCTTGCGCTGCATGGTGCGCTCCTGGGTCAGGAACAGGTTTTTCGCCAGTTGCTGCGTCAGCGTCGAGCCGCCCTGCGACACGCCGCGATGCATGACGTTGGTGACGAGCGCGCGCAGGATGCCTACGGGATCAATGCCGAAATGCGAGTAGAAGCGGCGGTCCTCGATGGCGATGAACGCCTTGGGCAGATATTGCGGCAGATCCTTCAGCGAGACGTTGGCACCGGCCATCTCGCCGCGCTGCGCCAGCATGCTGCCGTCGATGCCGACGATCTGGATCGTCGGCGGCCGCTTGGGGATTTCCAGCGACTGGATCGGCGGCAGATGGGCGCCGACATAGATCACGACGCCGACCACGGCGATCGCGCCCCACAGGCCCAGCACCGCGCCCCAATAGACCAGGCGGCCGAGACCAGCGCCGATGCGCGACTTCGATCGCCGCTTGGCACTGCCGCGGCCGGCCGGGGCCTTCCGCTCGCGCGGCGACTCGTCGCCGGTATCGTCGCTCTTGCGCTTGGCGGATGATTTCGTTGATTTCTTCGGCTTGTCATCGCCGCCGGGGACGCGGTCCGCTGCGGTCAGGCGCAGGTCGGCGAGCGCCGCGGGCAAGCCGAACAACGGCTCCTTCCGCCCACCCTTTTTCTTTCCCAACCCCATACGCAAAACGCCCAGTCAGCCCGCCCCGCCGCACGCTAGCGGCCGCTGTTTAAGGCCCGGTTACCCGGACGTTAACGCGCGATTAGGAGGTGCGGCATTCGCCGGCCGCAGTTCCGTTGGTCGGACGGCAGAGCTAGGATCGCCGGCCTGAAACAAGAGGGAGCTCAGATGGGCCACATCGATCCGACCAAGGAGATTTTCGCGCAATTCCGGGACAATGACCGCCCCGGCCCGATCCACATGCTGAACCTGGTGCGCTTGCGCAAAGAGGCGGCCTATCCGGATGGCCGCAAGGCGAGCGGCGCGGAAGCCTATGCGGCCTACGGCCGCGAAAGCGGCCCGGTGTTCGAGCGCCTCGGTGGCCGCATTATCTGGCAAGGCAAATTCGAACTGATGCTGATCGGCCCCGAGGCCGAGCGCTGGGACCATTGCTTCATCGCGGAGTATCCGAGCGTCTCAGCCTTCGTCGAGATGATCCGCGATCCCGTCTATCGAGAAGCGGTGAAGCACAGGCAGGCCGCGGTGGAGGATTCACGGCTCATTCGGCACGCGGTGCTGCCCGTGGGAAAGAATTTTGGCGAGATACCGACCTGAGTGGCGTGGGCGGACTCCCTTCCCCAGCGTCGTGGCCGGGCTTGGCCCGGCCATCCACGCCTTACCTGCTTGCTCCAAGAACGTGGATGGCCGGGAGGTTGAAGCAATTCCAGTCGAGAACTAACCCGCCGGACCCGCATCCTCCAGGATCGGTCCGAACAGTTCCCAGCGCTCGCCGTTGAACTTCATCATCTGAAGCTGCTTGTTGACGCGGTAGTCGGTGGCCGAGGTGTTGGCCTTGATGCCCGGCAGCGCGATGTCGCTGGTGACGTCCTTCAGTGAAGCGGCTTGCTTCATGACGTTCTCGCGCGTCAGATCGTCACCGCACTGCTTCAGCACATGGACCAGCAGCTGAGCGGTGCCGTAGCCGTAGGTATTGAAGTTCGAGTCCTTGTCGCCGTCCGGATAGTACTTGGCCATGAAGTCGAAATACTTCTTCATGCCGGAATCGTCCTTCCATTTCGGGTCGAGCGGTTCCTTGCCGTAGTTGACGCTGATCAGGTCCTTGGCGGCATCGAGGCCGGCCGGCTTCAGCACCGCGCCGACCGAAGTGGCGTTGATGTCGACGATCTGCACCGGATGCCAGCCCATCTCGGCGATCTTCTTGATCGCCTGCGCCGCCTGCTTGGGCGTGGTGGCGCTGAAGAACAGGTCGGCGCCGGCGTCCTTGATCTTGAGGACCTGCGAGTCGACCGTGGGATCGGAAACTTCGTAGGACGCTTCGGTCACAATCATCTTGGCGGCCTTGTCGCCAAGGCCGGCCTTGATGCCGTTCAGATAGTCCTTGCCGAGGTCGTCGTTCTGATAGAGCACGCCGATCTTGGCGTTCGGATATTCCTTCAGGATGTACTGTCCGTAAATGCGGCCTTCGACGAAGTAGTTTGGATTGTAGCCCATCGTCCAGGGAAAGTTCTTCGGATCGGTGAACCTCGAGGCGCCGGTCGCCGCGAACAGTTGCGGTACCTTCTTGGAATTGAGATATTTCTGCACGGCTGCGTTCACGGGCGTGCCGATGATCTGGAAGGTCAGGAGCACCTCGTCGCTTTCGACGAGCTTGCGAATCTGCTCCACGGCTTTCGGCGGCGAATAGGCGTCGTCATACTGGATCAGATTGATCTTGCGGCCGTTGATGCCGCCCTGGTCGTTGATCATCTTGAAATAGGCAGCCTGGGTCTTGCCGATCGACGAATAGGCCGACGCCGGTCCCGAAAACGGCATCGTCTGACCGACCTTGATCTCGGTGTCACTGGCGCCCGGATCATATTTTTTCTGGGCATGGGCCGCAGCGACCGACAGCGCCAAAGTCAGCGCCGTTGCCGTGGCCAGATGCAGAATTCCGTTCCTCATTCGCAATTTCCTCGGTTTGTTATTGCAGGTGATCGATCCTGCTGGATGTCACCGCTGAGGGCGAGTGTGGAGGAGGCGTTGCTGCAACGCAAGGTGGGCCGCGCCAGCAGTTCGTAGGGGCGCTAAAGTATGCGCACCAATTTATCTGCGCACTCCGCAGCGCTCCCTCCCCTTGCGGGGCGCCGCAAGGGGGGAGGGAGCGAGAGAGCGTGTGCTGTCGCCTAAGCGACGAGTCGATCTAACCCGCCGTGCCGTTGTCCTCGATGATCGGTCCGAACAGCTCCCAGCGTTCGCCGTTGAACTTCATCATCTGCATCTGCTTGTTGACGCGGTAGTCGTTCGGCCCGGTGTTGATCTTGATGCCGGGCAGCGCGAAGCTGGGCGTGAAGTCCTTGATGTTGGCGACCTGCCTCATGACGTTCTCGCGTGACAGGTCGTCGCCGCACTGCTTCAGCACTTGCGTCAGCAGTTCGGCCACCGAATAGGCGTAGGTGTTGACGGTGTTGAGCTTGTCGCCTTCAGGGAAATACTTGTCCATGAAGGCGAAGAATGCCTTCACGCCCGGATCGTCCTTCCACTGCGGATCGCTGGGCTCCTTGCCATATTGGGTCGAGATGATGCCCTTGGAGATGTCGAGGCCGGCCGGCTTCAGCGTCGCCGAGATCGGGCTCGCATTGATGTCGAGAATGTGCACCGGCGTCCAGCCGAGCTCCGCGACCTTCTTGATGGCCTGCGCCGCGAACTTCGGTGTCGACGCATCGTACAAGAGATCGGCGCCGAGCGATTTGAGCTTGACCACTTGGGAGTCCACGGTCGGGTCGGTCACCTCGTAGGACACCTCACCGATGATCATGCCGGCGGCCTTGTCGCCGAGCCCGCTCTTCAGGCCCGCAAGATAGTCGCGGCCCATGTCGTCGTTCTGGTAGAGCACGCCGATCTTGGCATTCGGATGTTCCTTGAGAATATACTTTGCGTAGATGCGTCCCTCGGACACATAGTTGGGATTGTAGGCGATGGTCCAGGGATAGTTCTGGGGATCGTTGAAGCGCGCGGCGCCGGTGGAGGCCAGCAGCTGCGGGATCTTCTTGCCGTTGAGATATTTTTGCACGGCGGCGTTTGCCGCGGTGCCGATGATCTGGAAGGTGAAGAGCACCTCGTCGCCTTCGACGAGCTTGCGCACCTGCTCGACGGTCTTCGGCGGCGAATAGGCGTCGTCATACTGGATCAGATTGATCTTGCGGCCGTTGATGCCGCCCTGATCGTTGATCATCTTGAAATAGGCGGCCTGGGTCTTGCCGATATTGGCGTAGACGGAATAGGCGCCGGAGAACGGCACGGTCTGGCCGATCTTGATTTCGGTATCGGTCGCCCCCGTGTCGTATTTCTTCTGGGCGTGGGCCTGACTTACGAAGGCCTGGCTGACGGAGAACGCGAAGGCGAGCGCGGCCGTGGTCGTTATGAGGGCTCTGCGATTGGTCATATCGGGTCGTTCCTCCTGACGGAATTTTCGGCCGATGGTCTTTTTCCGTTGATTGCAACGGTCGCCATCGCTGCCGAAGATTGTGGAGGAACGTTCGCCGGCGCGCAAGGATCGCGGCGCTGTGCCGAAGCGTCTCAGGCCAGCGGGCTTTAGGCGAGGAACAGCGCCACCAGCGCGATCGTGGCCGGCAGCGCCTGCATCATCAGGATGCGCGTGCTGACGGTCGCCGCGCCATAAGCGCCGGCCAGGATCACGCAGAGCAGGAAGAACGCCTTGATCTGGAACGCGAAAGCCGGATTGCCGTGCACCAGACCCCAGACCAGGCCAGCGGCCAGGAAACCATTATAGGGCCCCTGGTTCGCAGCCAGCACCTTTGTGATCGCTGCCTTCTCCGGCGTGTTGCGGAAGACCTTCAAGCCTTGCGGCTTGTCCCAGAGAAACATCTCCAAAATCAGGAAGTAAGCGTGCAGTGCGGCAACCAGCGCCACCAGAATATTCGCGATCAGGATCAAGTTGAGCTCCCCCAAGCGTCAGCTTTCGGGTGGACGTTAGCACGGCCGGCGTGGCAAGTGCGATGGCGTGTTTCGATGCAATGGTGCCGCAAATGCCCGCGCGACCGACCACACTGTCTGTAAGCTTCGGCCTCGATCGTCTGGCGACGCCGATCGGGATCGCCCTGCTGGTCACCGACGCCGCGGGCGCCTTGCGCGCGCTCGACTGGGAAGACTACGAGCACCGCATGCGCGACCTGTTGCGCCTGCATTACGGTGCGGTGGAGCTGAGTGACCAGCCTGCGCCGCCGGAGATGCGGACTGCACTGACGGGCTATTTCGAAGGCGATTTCGGCCAGCTCTCAGGCATCGCATGGCGCGTCGCCGGCACGCCGTTCCAGCAGAAGGTCTGGAACGCGCTTGCGAACATTCCTGCCGGCACCACGATGAGTTACGGCGCGCTCGCCGCCGGGATCGACATGCCCAAAGCCATTCGCGCCGTCGGCCATGCCAACGGCTCCAACCCGATCAGCGTTGTGCTGCCGTGTCATCGCCTGATCGGCGCAAATGGTTCGCTGGTGAAGTATGGCGGCGGCCTCGAGCGCAAGCGCTGGCTGCTGCGGCACGAGGGGGTGGAGGTCTGAGAGTGCAACCAAATCCATCAGATTTTCGACGTCATCACTTTCTGCGCGATTTTCCAGGTGCCGTTCACCTTTAAGCATGACAACAGGTCCGTGAAGGAACGCGGCGGAATCTGAAATTTCACCTTCAAGAGCGCGAGCTCCCTTTCAACATCGATTGACAGGATCTGATCATCTCGCTCGAAGCCCTGTTGCTTCGGAGCTTTCATGTTGCGAACCGCTGCCAGCCAGGTCGCAATCGGCGTCACGCCCACGTTGCCGTCCTCGGCGACCTTCGTCACTGAACTCGAGGGGTGAAATATGGATGCAAATTTCTCGGCATCCATTTCATAGGCAGCATCGAAATAGGTCTGCGCAAGGGAGCGCAGGGCGGGAACGTCCATATCCATTTGTCATCCTCAAGGCTTTTACACCGAACTCATTCGTGCGGATCGGCCAACTGCGCCGAGCGTCAACCAGGCCTCATGTGCGGAAAAGCACTGCAGTTCGCCTTCTTGCTCGCTCAAGCTACGGCAGGGTAGCTTATGAGACTAGACGTCTTGTATGGCATAGGCTTGTGCGCGATATTCATAAATGATGACCAACGAAATGAACGAACTCGCTGCGTTTGCAGTCGTGGCCGGTGAACGAAGCTTCACACGCGCTGCGATTAAGCTAGGTGTGTCTCAGTCTGCCTTGAGCCACACAATAAGGAGGCTTGAGCAGCGGCTTGAGCTGCAGCTGCTCGCTCGAACAACCAAGAGCGTTGCACCAACCGCTGCGGGGGCGGCTCTTCTGGAAGACTTGTCTCCGGCACTTGAGCAAATTCGCCATGCCCTCGACAAAGCCCGAAGCGTTCGGCGCCGACCCGAAGGTCGCCTTCGAATCGTAATGTCACGATCAGCTGCCGTGATGGTATTGTTACCGCGGCTCCGAGCTTTCGCTGAGGCCTACCCTGACATCGTTCTGGACGTTGTCACCGTCACTGGCCCCGTGGACCTTGTTGCAGGCGAGTTCGATGCCGGTATTCAGCTTGGCGAGTACATTCAAAAGGACATGATCGCGGTTCGTGTCACGCCCGAACTGCGATTGGCGGTAGTCGGGTCGCCACGCTATTTCGCTTCACGACACATCCCCAAAAAGCCAAAGGATCTCAACGATCATCGGTGTATTACCTTGCGTCTTGCGGGCGGTCCATATCGATGGGAGTTTGAGCAGGGACGAAAGTCGGTCACGATCAACGTCAACGGCCCGCTCATCATTGACGATACTCATCTGGTGATTCAGGCGGCGCTCGCTGGAGTTGGTGTCGGGCTCGCCTATGAAGATCAGGTCGCCGAATATGTTGCGAAGCGCCGCCTTGTTCGCGTGCTGGAGGATTGGACGCCGCCAATTCCCGGCTTCTTCATGTATTACCCCAGTCGTCAGCATCAACCAGTCGCGCTGTCTGCGCTGGTGAACGCGCTACGACTCTCTGAACAAAAGGCGGCGCGATGATTGGAAAGGCTCAGAATCCGTTTGGGAAAGTTACGCCGCGGGCTGAGCCGCCTTGTCGCCGGCCATCACGTGGATCAGCGCGCTCTTGATCGCGGCCTGGCGTGTCGGCGCGCTGATCTGTGCGCCCAGGAGGTCGGTGACGTAGAACACGTCGCGGGCACGCTCGCCGAAGGTCGCGACATGGGCAGACGCAATGTTGAGATTGAGCTTCGAGATCGCGGTGGTCAGCTCATAGAGCAGGCCGGGACGGTCGAGGCCGGACATCTCGATCACCGTGTAGCGGTCGGACCATTGGTTGTTGATGGTCACTTCCGGCTCGACCACGAACGGGCGCGCCTTGCTGCGCACGGTGCGCCGCGCCACCACTTCCGGCAGGCGCAGCTTGCCTTCCAGCACGTCCTCGATCATCTCGCCGATGCGGGTCGCGCGGCGTCCCTCGTCCTCGTCACGGTCGTATTCCCGCGAGATCGAGATCGTATCGAGCGCGCGGCCGTCGGTCGTGGTGTAGATCTGGGCATCGACGATGTTGGCGCCGGCCGAGGCGCACGCGCCGGCGATGATCGAGAGCAGCCAGGGATGGTCGGCGGCGAAGATCGTCAGCTCTGTGACGCCGCGCACCTCGTCGAAGCCGACATTGATCGCGAGCTTGTGGCCGGCCTGCTCGCTGGAGCGGACGAAGCGGGCGTGGCGGATTTTTCGCGGCAGCTCGACCTTGAGCCAATAGGCTGGATAGTGCCGGCCGATATAGGCATCGAGCTCCTCCGCCGGCCACTCGGCAAAGGCCATGCGGAATTCGGCGTAGGCGGCCGAGAGGCGTTTTCCCCGGTCGACTTCCGAGAAGCCGCCCGTCAGCACCGGCTCGGTCTCGTAGTATAGCGAGCGGAGCAGCTGCGCCTTCCAGCCGTTCCACACGCCCGGACCGACGCCGCGGATATCGGCGGTGGTCAGGATCGTCAGCAGCTTCATCTGCTCGACCGACTGCACCACGGCGGCGAAATTCTCGATGGTCTTGCGGTCGGAGAGGTCGCGCGACTGCGCGACCGTCGACATCGTCAGATGCTCCTCGATCAGCCAGGCCACGAGCTCGGTGTCGGCCGCGCTGAAGCCGAGCCGCGGGCACAGCCGTCGCGCCACCTTGGCGCCGGCGATCGAGTGATCCTCCGGCCGACCCTTGGCGATGTCGTGCAGCAGCGTCACGATATAGATCACGGCGCGGTGCTCAGGCCGGATCTTGCGCATCAGGTCGCTCGCAAGCGTGAATTCGTCGAGGCCGCCGCGCTCGATGTCCTGGAGGAAGCCGACGCAGCGGATCAGATGTTCGTCGACGGTGTAGTGATGATACATGTTGAACTGCATCATCGAGACGATCTTGCCGAAGGCGCGGATGAAATGGCCGAGCACGCCGGTCTCGTTCATACGCCGCAGCACGATTTCCGCGTTGTCGGACGTCAGGATCTCCATGAACAGCCGGTTGGCCTCGGGATTCTCGCGCATCTGCGCGTTGATCAGGCCGAGCGAGCGCGTCACGTCGCGCATCGCGTCCGGGTGGAAGGCGAGGTTATTCTTCTGCGCAAGGCGGAAGATGCGGATCAAATTGACCGGATCGTGCTTGAACACGTCGGGCGCGGCGACATTGATGCGGTTGTTGTCGACGATGAAGTCGTCGCTGTCAGGCACGCGCCGCTTCACCGGAGTCGGGCGCAGCCGCGCCATCATCCGGCTCAGCACCGGCGCGGGCTTGGCCTGCTGGTCCTCGAGCTTGGCGCAGAGGATGGCGGTGAGGTTACCGACTTCCTTGGCGACCAGGAAGTAGTGCTTCATGAAGCGTTCGACGTCCTGCATGCCGGGATGCGAGGTATAGCCGAGCCGAACCGCGATCTCGCGCTGGAGATCGAACGACAGCCGCTCCTCTGGCCGTCCCGAATAGAAATGCAGGTTGCAGCGTACCGACCAGAGGAAGTCGGCGCAGCGGCGGAAGGTGCGGTATTCCTGCGCGTCGAATACGCCGCGCTCGACCAGCTCGTTGGTGTCGCGCACGCGATAGACGTATTTGGCGATCCAGAACAGCGTGTGCAGGTCGCGGAGCGCGCCCTTGCCGTCCTTGACGTTGGGCTCGACCAGATAGCGCGACTGGCCGCCGCGCCGGTGCCGCTCCTCGCGCTCGGCGAGCTTTGCGGTGACGAATTCGGACGCGGTGCCTTGAACGACTTCCTTGTCGAAGCGGGCGACCAGCTCTTCATAGAGCGGCTTGTCGCCGGTCAGGAAGCGCGTCTCCAGGATCGCGGTGCGGATGGTCATGTCGCCGCGCGCCTGCCGGATCGATTCGTCGACCGAGCGCGTGGCGTGACCGACCTTCAGCCCCATGTCCCACAGGCAGTAGAGGATGGCTTCGGCGACCTGCTCGCCCCAGGCTGTCTGCTTGTAGGGCAGGATGAACAAGAGATCGATGTCGGACTCGGGGGCCATCAGGCCGCGGCCATAGCCCCCGGTCGCCACCACTGCCATGCGCTCGGCGCCGCTTGGGATCGGCGAGCGGTAGAGGTGGCGGGTCGCGGCCGAATACAGGATGCGGATGATCTCGTCCTGCACGTGGCACAGCCGCTCGGCGCAGCGCCGGCCGTGCCGGTCCTTCAGCAAGATCGTTTGTGCCGCGGCGCGCGCCGAGATCAGCTCGGCCTTGAGCAGTTGCGCCATGGCCGTGCGGAATGCGTCCTCACGTCCCTGGTGTCTCTCGGCGAGCGCATCGACCGCGGCGGTGATCCGCGCGGTGTCGAAGCGATCGTCCACCTCGGCCTTGTGCTCAGTTGCGACGCTGTCCATGTCTCACCGGATATAAGAGGCCGCAGGCGCTGTCACCCGCCATTCTCTGGCAATAGTCGTTCCATGCTGGAAAGGTACGATTTTGGGCAAAACTGTTCTCGGCCGGCGCACTTTCAAGGGGCGGATTTTCTCGTTGACCTCTAGATATAACTCATTGAAAAACAATGAAGTTTTGGAGGAGGCTGGGCATGACTGGGATTACACGACGCATACTGTTGGCCGGAGCGGTGGCTCTTGCTGTGAGCCCCGCGGCGCGGGCGGCGGATCCGCTCAAGGAAATCCGTATCGACTGGGCGACCTATAATCCCGTGTCGATGGTCCTGAAGCAGAAGGGCCTCCTGGAGAAGGAGTTCGCCAAGGACGGCATCACCGTCACCTGGGTGCAGTCGGCGGGCTCGAACAAGGCGCTCGAATTCCTCAATGCCGGCTCGATCGATTTCGGCTCGACCGCCGGCTCGGCGGCGCTGGTCGCCCGCATCAACGGCAACCCGATCAAATCGATCTACGTCTATTCGCGTCCCGAATGGACGGCGCTGGTGACATCAAAGGATTCCAAGATAGCAACCGTTACGGACCTCAAGGGCAAACGTGTCGCGGTGACGCGCGGTACAGATCCGCACATCTTCCTGGTGCGCGCGCTGCTTGGCGCAGGCCTCACCGAAAAAGACATCACGCCGGTGCTGCTCCAGCATGCTGACGGCAAGACCGCGCTGATCCGCGGCGACGTCGATGCGTGGGCCGGGCTCGATCCGATGATGGCGCAGGCCGAAGTCGAGGAGGGCGCAAAACTGTTCTACCGCAACGCCGACGCCAATACCTGGGCATCCTCAATGTGCGCGAGCAGTTCTTGAAGGACTATCCGGATGCCGCCCGCCGCGTGCTCGCGGTGTACGAAGAGGCGCGCAAATATTCGCTGGCCAATTACGACGAGCTGAAGAAGACCTTCATCGCCGTGACCAAGCTGCCGGAGCCTGTCGTCGACAAGCAGCTCAAGGAGCGCACCGAGCTCACCCACAGCCGCATCGGCGCGCCGCAGCGCGAGTCGATCCTCGCCGCGGGCCTCGCCCTGCAACAGGCCGGCGTCGTCGACTCCAAGGTCGACGTGAAGGCGACGCTGGACGCGCTGATCGACGACCAGATCCCGCTGCCGACGAATTGAGATGCTCTTTCCCTCCCCCTTGTGGGGAGGGTGCCTCGCGAAGCGAGGCGGGGGAGGGTATCTTTCCTCACGATCGGTATTGCGAGCGGAGAGAACCGCTCATCCGGCACTTCGCGCCACCTTCTCCGGCAAGGAGAGAAGGGAAAAGCAGCGGAGGGCGCGGCAATAGTAGTGTTGCTTTCCCCGACCAGACGCGCTTCCTACGGCCATGATCTCCGACGCGCCAGCCCTGCAACAAACCTCGGAACCGGCCGAGAGCGCCGCCGCGCCGTCGCGCATCTTGCGTTATGCACGGCCGATGCTGGGTGTGTTGTTGCCGCTGATCCTCGCGCTCGGCTGGGAACTTGTGGTCTGGTTTGGCTGGTCCAACGGCCGGCTGGTGCCGCCCCCCTCGCGCGTCTTTGCCACCATCGCTGATCTCGCCCGCTCCGGCGAGCTGATCCGTCACATCGCCGCGACGCTGTGGCGCGTCGGTCTTGGCTTTGCGTTCGGCGTGGTCGCGGGCACGCTGCTCGGGGCTATCTCCGGGTATTGGTCGCTGGCGCGCCGGCTGCTCGATCCGACCGTTCAGGCGCTGCGCGCGATCCCCTCGCTGGCCTGGGTGCCGCTGTTCATCCTTTGGCTCGGCATCTTCGAGACTTCGAAGATCGTGCTGATCGCGGTCGGCGTGTTCTTCCCGGTCTATCTCGGCGTGATGGGCGCGATCCTCATCGTCGATCGAAAAATCGTCGAGGTCGGCCGCACCTTCCGTCTCTCCGGCCCCGCCATGATCCGCCGCATTCTGCTGCCCGCGGTGCTGCCGGCCTATATCGTGTCCTTGCGCGTCGGTCTCGGCCTGGGCTGGATGTTCGTGGTGGCGGCCGAGTTGATCGGCGCCTCCGAAGGCCTCGGCTATCTCCTGCTCGACGGCCAGCAGCTTGGCAAGCCCGCGCAGATCCTCGCCGCCATCGTGATCTTCGCGATCCTCGGCAAGCTCACGGATTGGCTGATCGAGGTCGCGGCCGCGCCCTTCCTGCGCTGGCAGGATGCCTTCGGCCGCACGAAGGGAGCGTAACGCGATGCTGGCGCTCGAACGGGTCAGCAAGACCTATCCCAACGGCGTGCAGGCGCTGGCGCGCTTTTCGGCGGAAATCAAGCAAGGCGAGATCGTCGCCATCATCGGCGGCTCGGGTTGCGGCAAGTCCACGCTGCTGCGCGCCATCGCCGGCCTCGACCGCACGAGTTCCGGTACCGTGACGCTCGACAGCGAGGCGATCGCCTCGCCGCATGCCAAGATCGGCATCATCTTCCAGGAGCCGCGGCTGCTGCCCTGGCTCAGTGTCGCCGACAATATCGGCTTTGGTCTTGCCGATGCGCCCGCGACTGAGCGGCGTGAAAAGGTGGCGCGCGCGCTCGAGCGTGTCGGGCTCGCCGACAAGGCGCAGGCCTGGCCGCGCGAGCTTTCGGGCGGGCAGGCACAGCGTGTCGCGATCGCACGCGCGCTGGTGCCTCAGCCCGAGGTGCTCTTGCTCGACGAGCCGTTCTCGGCGCTCGACGCCTTCACCCGCAGGGATCTCCAGGATCATCTGCTCGATCTTTGGGCCGATACGCGGCCGACGCTCATCCTCGTCACGCATGACGTCGACGAGGCCGTGGTGCTGGCTGACCGCGTGCTGGTGATGCGGCCGCGGCCGGGCCGGCTGTTCGACCAGATCGAGATCAATCTGGGCCGGCCGCGCGACCGCAATTCGCCGCTGTTCGAGAATTTCAAGCGAAGTGTGCTGACGTCACTCGACCGTTCGCTCGACCGGAGTGTGCCCGACCGTGACGCAATGCAGGGTCCCGGTCAGGCCATGTGGTGGTGACAATTCGCCTCCGAGCCGGTACATCGGCAGGCGTATTTTCCGGGAGAGAACAAGATGGACGCCGCAGAACTGCGCCAGATGCAGGCCCCGATCAAGGAACGCTACAAGACCGATCCCAAGACCGCGATGATCACGCTGAAGGCCAAGGGCTCGACGGATAGCGATGGCATCGCCTGCAAGGTCGAGACCGGCCGCGCCATCGCAATGGCCGGCCTGCATCCCGCGACCGGCGGTTCCGGCCTGGAGCTCTGCTCCGGCGACATGCTGCTCGAGGCGCTGGTCGCCTGCGCCGGCGTCACGCTGAAATCGGTCGCGACCGCGGTCGAGATCCCGCTGAAGACCGGCAACGTTTACGCCGAGGGCGATCTCGATTTCCGCGGGACGCTCGGCGTCGACAAGGAGACCCCGGTCGGCTTCGCCGAGATCCGCCTGCGCTTCGAGGTCGACACCGATGCGCCGCAGGACAAGCTCGACCTGCTGCTCAAGCTCACCGAGCGCTATTGCGTGGTCTATCAGACCATCAAGAACGGCCCGAAAGTCTCGGTGTCGATGCAGCGAATGTAATCAACAAGTGTCGTCCTGGCCTTGTGCGCAATTGCGCACAAGGACGGAATGACAGAAAAAAATGTCTCCCGACCTCCACTTCATTCTCTTCCTTCTCCTGCGCATGGCGATCGCGGCGGCGTTCGTCGTGACGGCCTCCGTTATCACCGAGCGCTCGGGCCCGGTGATCGGAGCGCTGGTGGCGACCCTGCCGATCTCGGCCGGTCCCTCCTACGTCTACCTCGCGCTCGACCACGATGCCGCTTTCATCGCGCAGGGCGCGCTGTCGAGCCTGCCGGTCAATGCTGCCACGATCTTCATGTGCCTCATTTATGTCGTGCTGTCGCAACGGCACAGTCTTCTGGTGAGTTGCGGAAGCGCTGTCGCGGTCTGGATCGTGCTGGCCTCGATCATCCGCCAGTTCGACTGGCCGCTCGCCGCCGGGCTCGTCGCCAATCTGATCGCGTTCAGCATCTGCATTCCGCTACTCGCGGGCTATCGCCATGTGAAAATGCCGCTGGTGACGCGCCGCTGGTATGACGTGCCGATGCGCGCTTTGCTGGTTGCGACCCTCGTCGCCATCGTGGTCTCGACGTCGGGCTGGGTCGGCCCCAGGATCAGCGGCATCATCGCGCTGTACCCGGTCGTGTTCTCCAGCATCATGGTGATCCTGCATCCGCGCATCGGGGGGCCGCCGACCGCCGCCGTGCTCGCCAATTCCGCCTGGGGCTTGCTCGGATTCGGCATGGCGATCGCCGTGCTGCACGTCGGCGCCGCCAATTTCGGCTCCGCGATCGGCCTCAGCATGGGGCTCGCCACCTGCGTCGTTTGGAATCTGACGCTGTGGTGGACCGGGCGAAGGAAGCGATTGGCGCACTAGCCTCGTCATTGCGAGGAGCGAAGCGACGAAGCAATCCAGACTGCCGCCACAGAGGGATGCTGGATTGCTCCGCTCCGCTCGCAATGAAGGTTGCGGAAGGACCGTTCGCTACTTCGGCAGTTTCGCTTTCAACGCATACAGCGCATCGAGCGCTTCGCGCGGCGACATCTCGTCCGGGTGCAGGGCCTTCACGGCCTCCATCAGCAGGTCGGCTTCGCTCGGCGGCGCAGCTTCCGCCGCGGCGCGCGAGGGCACCGCGAACAGCGGCAAATCGTCGGCGAGCGCGCGCGCGGTCTGGCCGCGGTCCTGGGCTTCCAGCTTTGCGAGTACCGATTTCGCGCGCGTGATCACGGCGGGCGGCAGGCCAGCCAGCTTCGCCACCTGGATGCCGTAGGAGCGATCGGCCGAGCCCGGCAGCACCTCGTGCAGGAACACGACATTGCCCTGCCACTCCTTCACGCGCACGGTGGCGTTGAACATGCGCGGCAGTCTTGCCGATAGCGCGGTCAGCTCGTGATAATGCGTGGCGAACAGCGTGCGGCAGCGGTTGCTCTCGTGCAGATGCTCGATCGCGGCCCAGGCGATCGAGAGACCGTCGAAGGTCGCTGTACCGCGGCCGATCTCGTCGAGGATCACGAGCGCGCGCTCGCCGGCCTGGTTCAGGATCGCAGCGGTCTCGACCATCTCCACCATGAAGGTGGAACGGCCGCGGGCGAGATCGTCGGCGGCGCCGACGCGGGAGAACAGGCGGTCGATAATGCCGATCCGCGCGCGCGTCGCCGGCACGAAACTTCCGATTTGAGCAAGAAGAGCAATCAACGCGTTCTGGCGCAGGAAGGTCGACTTGCCGGCCATGTTGGGACCGGTGAGCAACCAGAGCTGGCCGGACTTTTGCGCAGGTCCCGGCGACAGGTCGCAGGCATTTGCGATGAACGGCTCGCCATTACGCTTTAGGGCCTGCTCGACCACGGGGTGACGGCCGGCCTCGATCGCAAAGCCGAGAGACGAGTCCACCTCGGGCCGCACATAGTTCTCGTCGATCGCCAGCTTGGCCAGCGACGTCGCGACGTCGAGCAGCGCAAAGGCGTGAGCGGCGGCACGCAGATCCTCGCTGATGTCGAGCGCCTTGGCGCAGAGCTGTTCGAAAATCTCGAGCTCGAGGCCGAGCGCACGATCGCCGGCATTGGCGATCTTGGCTTCGATCTCCCCCAATTCAGAGGTGGTGAAGCGCACCTGGCCCGCCAGTGTCTGGCGGTGGATGAAGGTCGCGTTCAGCGGCGGCGACATCAGCTTGTCGCCGTGCTGCGCGGTCACCTCGACGAAATAGCCGAGCACATTGTTGTGCCGGATCTTCAGGCCCTTGACGCCCGTGCTGTCGGCGTAGCGCGCCTGCATCGAAGCCACCACCAGGCGCGAGGCGTCGCGCAGGTTTCGTGTTTCGTCCAGCGCAGGCTCGTAGCCCTGGCGAACGAAGCCGCCGTCGCGCTTGATCAGCGGCAGTTGATCGTCGAGCGCCTTGGCGAATTCCGTCGCGAGCTCGCGCGATGGCCTTTGCAGCGCCGCCATCACCGCGGCGATCTCCGGCGGCGGCTGATCGAGCTCGCCGAGCCGCGTCAGCACCTGGTCGGCGGCGATGATGCCGTCGCGCAGGCCGGCGAGATCGCGCGGGCCGCCGCGGCCAACCGACAGACGGGCCAGCGCCCGCGACATGTCGGGCGCACCGCGCAGAATGCTGCGGATGTCCTCGCGCGCGGCAGAGTCGGCAACGAAGCTGCCGACCGCATCGAGCCGCCGCGCGATCGCCGTTGCATCGGTCAGCGGCGCGGCCAGCCGCTGCGCCAACAGTCGCGACCCCGCCGAGGTCACCGTGCAGTCGATCGCATCGAGCAGTGAGCCGCGGCGTTCGCCCGCCAGCGTCCGCGTCAGTTCGAGATTGGCGCGCGTCGCCGGATCGATCGCCATCGTCGCGCCCGAGGCCTCGCGCGCGGGCGGCGACAGCGGGGGGTGCTTGCCGACCTGGGTGCGGTCGACATAGGTGACGGCCGCGGCCGCGGCGGTGGCTTCGAGACGCGAGAGCTGCGCCAGTCCGTCCATGGTCGCGACGGCAAAATAGTCGCACAGCCGTTTCTCGGCCGTGGCGCCGTCGAAGACGTCACGGGTCAGCGGTGTCACCGCCGGCAGCTCGCGCAGGGTCTGTCCGAGCTCGCTATCGTTGTAGAGCGCGTCGGTGACGATCACCTCGTTCGGATTGATGCGCGCCAGCGTCGCGGTGAGCTCTCCGCCCGAACACTCCGTCACCATGAATTCGGCGGTCGAGATATCGATCCAGGCGAGGCCAAAGCGGTCACCGCCCGCCGATGAGCGGGCGCGCGCGAGCGCCATCAGATAGTTGTTGGCGCGTGCGTCGAGCAGCGTGTCCTCGGTCAGCGTGCCCGGCGTGACCAGGCGCACCACGCCGCGGCGCACGACGCTCTTGTTGCCGCGCGCCTTGGCGGCGGCGGGATCCTCGGTCTGTTCGCACACCGCCACCCGGTGCCCCGCGATGATCAGCCGGTGCAGATAATCCTCGGAGCGCTCGACCGGCACGCCGCACATCGGGATATCGGCGCCCTGATGCTTGCCGCGCTTGGTCAGCACGATGCCGAGTGTCCTGGAGGCGATCTCGGCGTCCTCGAAGAACAGCTCGTAAAAGTCGCCCATCCGGTAGAACAGCAGCAAGCCCTGATGGGCCGCCTTGATTTCAAGGTACTGTTCCATCATCGGCGTGACGCGCGCGGCAGCTTCCGCCTGCGGCGCGGGCGCTTCGTCGGGGGGCGGTACAGGGATCGGTTGTTGCATTGTCATGGGCGGCGCAACCTACAAAATTTCGCCCCGCGCTCCTATCGCTTTGGCCCGGGCGGGGAGGTTTTCCACGTTGTCCGCACCGCGGCATGCGCTGCTGGCGTGCGCACCCCTCGGAACACGCGCGTATCAGTCAATTGACCTGCCGCGGGCGCCCTCCTAAAACTCCGGCGACATTGAAGAATTTAGGCCCGATCGCGGCATTCAGGGAGAACAACGATGCGTGACGTCTTTATCTGCGATGCCGTGCGGACCCCGATCGGCCGTTTCGGCGGCTCCCTCGCCAAAGTGCGCGCCGACGACCTTGCGGCTGCCCCGATCAGGGCGCTGATGGCCAAGCACCCCAATCTCGACTGGGCACAGGTTGACGAGGTCTTCTTCGGCTGCGCCAACCAGGCCGGCGAGGACAACCGCAACGTCGCACGCATGGCGCTCCTGCTTGCGGGCCTGCCGGATTCAGTTCCCGGCCAAACCCTGAACCGGCTCTGTGCCTCCGGCCTCGATGCGGTCGGTGCCGCCGGCCGCGCCATCCGTTCCGGCGAGATCGAGCTCGCGATTGCCGGCGGCGTCGAATCCATGACGCGCGCGCCCTTCGTGATGAGCAAAGCGCAGGAAGCCTTCTCGCGCTCTGCCGACATCTTCGACACCACGATCGGCTGGCGCTTCATCAATCCGCTGCTGAAGGCGCAGTATGGCGTAGATGCCATGCCGGAGACCGGCGAGAACGTTGCGGAAGAGTTCCAGGTGTCGCGTGCCGATCAGGATGCTTTCGCGATCCGCTCGCAGCAACGCGCCGGTGCGGCGATTGCGGCCGGCTATTTCGCCGAAGAAATCACTCCGATCACCATTCCCGGCGGCAAGGCCGGCCCCGTTATCGTCGACAAGGACGAGCATCCACGCCCCGAGACCACGCTCGAAGCCCTCGCCAAGCTGAGGCCGATCGTACGCAATCCCGGCACGGTGACCGCGGGCAATGCCTCCGGCGTCAATGACGGCGCCGCCGCGATGATCCTGGCGTCCGAAGCCGCCGTGAAAAAGCATGGCCTGACGCCGCGTGCCCGCATCCTCGGGCTTGCGTCGGCCGGCGTGCCGCCGCGCATCATGGGCATCGGCCCTGTGCCCGCGACCCGCAAGCTGATGGAGCGTCTCGGCAAGAAGATCAGTGATTTCGACCTGATCGAGCTCAACGAAGCCTTCGCCTCGCAGGGCATCGCCTGCATGCGCCAGCTCGGCGTCGCCGACGATGCCGATTTCGTCAATCCGCATGGCGGCGCGATCGCGCTCGGTCATCCCCTCGGCATGAGCGGCGCGCGCCTTGCGCTCACCGCCGTGCACGGCATGGAAAAGCGCGGCGGCAAGCTCGCGCTTGCCACCATGTGCGTCGGCGTCGGCCAGGGTGTGGCTGTCGCGATCGAGAAGTTGAACTAAGCTCTCTTCACTCTCCTCGCTTGCGGGGAGAGTGGTTTTAGGGATCCGCTTCCATGATCATTGCGGGCGAGCAGGACGTCACGGCCGCGGCCCTGGCGGTGATGGAGCGGACGTCCGATCCGCGGCTGCGCCAGATCATGGTCTCCCTGGTCAAGCATTTGCACGGCTTCGTCCGCGACGTTCGTCTGACCGAGAAGGAATTCCGCGACGCCACGGCTGTTATCGCCGAGCTCGGCAAGCTCTCGACCGACACGCATAATGAGGTCGTGCTGATGGCGGGCTCGCTCGGCGTCTCGCCGCTGGTGTGCCTGCTGAACAATGGCGATCAGGGCAATACGGAGACCGACCAGTCGCTGCTCGGACCGTTCTGGCGGTTGAACTCGCCTCGGATGGAGAATGGCGGGTCGATCGTCCGCTCCGAGACGCCGGGCGCGCCGCTGTTCGTCAACGGCCGCGTCGTGGACAAGGACGGCCGTCCCGTCGCCGGCGCCGAGGTCGACGTCTGGCACGCGTCGCCCGTTGGGCTCTATGAAAACCAGGACCCCGAGCAGGCCGACATGAATTTGCGGGGCAAGTTTACGACCGACCAGGACGGAGGCTTCTCTTTCCGCTCCGTGATGATGGTCGGCTATCCCATTCCGACCGATGGCGTGGTCGGCCGTCTCCTGGAGGCGCAGAGCCGGCATCCCTATCGTCCCGCGCACCTGCATGCCCTGGTCTTCAAGCCCGGCTTCAAGGTGCTGATCTCGCAGGTCTACGATCCCGCCGATCCGCATATCGACAGCGACGTGCAGTTCGGCGTGACGAAGGCGCTGATAGGCAAGTTCCTGCGTCATGACGCGCCACACCCGACAGAGCGCGATGTCGCGACGCCCTGGTATTCGCTCGATCATGTCTACCGGCTCAAAGCCGGCGAGGCCGTGCTGCCGCGTCCGCCGATCAAATAGGGCTCAAAGCCGCTTCCCCCAATTAGTTATATCCTATAATGATTGGCGGAAGCGTTGACCGGTCGGACCGAACAGGGCCGGGGAGGAGTTCGCCAATGACATTCATCTATCCCGTCGACAGCAACCAGGCGCATCCGCTGCCGCTATCGCCCGAATACAAGAGCTCGATCAAGCGCGCGCCGAACAAGCCCTTGATCCCGATGCGCCATACGTTGTCGGAGCTGACCGGCCCGGTCTACGGCCATGAGACTGTGCGCGAGGGAGACAGCGACCTCACCACCCAGCACACCGGCGAGCCGCTCGGAGAGCGCATCATCGTGCACGGCCATGTGCGCGACGAGGACGGCCGCGGCGTTCCGAACTCACTGGTCGAGATATGGCAGGCCAATTCCTGCGGCCGCTACGTTCACGTCCGCGACCAGCATCCGGCCCCGCTCGATCCGAATTTTACGGGCGCCGGCCGCACCGTGAGCGATGCCTCTGGTCATTATCGTTTTGTCACGATCAAGCCTGGCGCGTATCCCTGGGGCAACCACCACAACGCCTGGCGTCCCGCGCACATCCATCTCTCGGTGTTCGGCCATTCTTTCGTCACGCGTCTGGTGACGCAGATGTACTTCCCGGCCGATCCGCTGTTCCCGTTCGATCCGATCTTCAATTCGGTGCCGGACGAGAAGGCGCGGGCGCGGATGGTGTCGTCGTTCGACTTAGAGAATACCCAGCCCGAATGGGCGCTGTGCTACCGCTTTGACATCGTGCTGCGCGGCAAGAACGCCACGCCTATGGAGAACCATTAAGTGCAGGATAATGGGATCACGCCATCGCAGACGGTCGGCCCGTTCTTCAAATATGGCCTGACGCCGAACGGCGACTACGCCTGGAATGATGCGTTCACGAACTCGACGCTGACTCCCGACGTCACCGGCGATCGCGTCCGCATCGAGGGCCGTGTGTTCGACGGCGACGGAGTCGTTGTGCCTGATGCCATGCTGGAGATCTGGCAGGCCGATGCGCAGGGGCGCTTTGCCGATCCGCAGGACAAGCGCGCGCTGCCAAATGCGAGCTTCCGCGGCTTTGCCCGCTGCGGCACCGACAAGGATGGCAACTACGCCTTCGAAACCATCAAGCCAGGCGCGGTGCCCGATCCCGACGGCAAGCCGCAGGCGCCGCATATCCTGCTTGCGGTGTTTGGCCGCGGCATGCTGCGGCATCTCTATACCCGCATCTATTTCGGCGACGAGGCCGGCAACGCCGCCGACCCTGTGCTGGCGCTGGTGCCGGCCGACCGCCGCGCCACGTTGACCGCCGTACGCGAGGCCGGCAAGGCAGTGTACCGGCTCGACCTGCGATTGCAGGGCGACAACGAAACGGTGTTTTTCGACGTGTGACTGAGGTGGCGTCCCGGATCTGCGCTTGCGCCTGTCCGGGACGATGGCGGAGGACCGGGCCCAACTTTCGCTGCCCGAAACCGCTCGCCGACGCCGTTTTTCCGTAGTTCTCCGGAGTCCGCGCGATGCAAATTCCGCGCGAAGCAATCCCGTGTTTACCGTAATCCTCTAGGATCCGTTGGATTTGGCGCGGCCCATCGGATTGTTTCATGAAAATTCGCCTTTCGCTTTCTTCCGCAATCATTGCTTTCGGCATCGTCCTCGCCATCGGCTTTACCGCCGTGGTCTCCACCAGCCTCTACGCCCTGCACGAGCTCAAGGTCGGCGGCCCGCTCTATACCGACATCAAGCTCGGCAATGACCTCATCGCGGACATCCTGCCCCCGCCGGAATATGTGATCGAGGCCTATCTCGAGGCCACCCTCGCCATGCGCGAGTCGGACCAACTGGCGGCGCACGGCGACCGCCTGGTCCAGCTCCGCAAGGATTACGACGAGCGCAAGGCTTTCTGGGTTACCTCCAGCCTCTCGGCCGACCTGAAGACCGCGCTGGTGTCGAAATCCGACGCCGAAGTGCAGAAGTTCTGGAAGCTGTTGTCCGACCAGCTCCTGCCGGCCCTCAAGGCCAAGGACACGGCCGCCTCCGAGCGCGCCTACGCGCAGCTCAAGGATGCCTACACCGCACATCGCGCCGTCATCGACAGCATTGTCGAGAGCGCCAACAAGCAGAATGCCGACATGGAGAAGCTGGCCGCGGACCGCGACAGCTCCATGCTTTATATCTTCATGGGCGTTTCCGCCGCCGTTCTGGCATTCATTGCCGCGGGCCTGCTCGGCGTCGCGCTCGGCGTGGTGCGCCCGATCGTGCGCATGACAGGCACGATGCAAAAGCTCGCGACCGGCGATCTCGCCGCCGACATCCCCTTCGCACACCGTCAGGACGAGGTCGGGTCGATGGCGGGCGCCCTGCTGGTGTTCAAGCAGGCGGCAGTCGACAATGCCCGGCTGCGCGAAGAACAGCTGCAGCAGGAGCAGGAGGCGGCGCTGGCCAAGCGTGGTGCCCTGCAACAGATGGCCGATACGGTTGAGCGGGAAACCGGCCGCTCGGTCGATACCGCAAGCGCTGCGACCCAAGGCGTGGAACGGGCGGCCTCCAGCCTGTCCGAGATCGCGCGGTCGTTGTCCACGGAGTCGCAGGCGGTTGCCTCGGCGTCCACCCAGGCCCTGAGCAGCTCGCAAACCGTTTCAGCCGCGGCGGAAGAACTGAGTGCTTCGATCCGTGAGATCGCGACCCAGGTCGCGCGGACCAGCACGGTCACAAAATCGGCGGTCGCCGGTCGTGAACAGGCGCGTTCGACCATCCAGGCGTTGGCCGGTTCGGTCAAGAAAATCGCCGAGGTCTCCGATCTCATCGGCGGCATCGCCGGTCAGACCAACCTTCTGGCACTCAACGCCACGATCGAGGCCGCGCGTGCCGGCGAAGCCGGCCGCGGTTTCGCGGTGGTCGCCGCCGAAGTGAAATCCCTGTCCGACCAGACCGCCAAATCCACCGAGGAGATCGCGCGGCTGATTGCCGAGATCCAGGCCTCGACGCAGGCCGCGGTCGATGCCGTCGAAACCATGGGAGGCCACATCCTCGAGATCGACGGAGTTGCCACCTCGGTTGCCGCCGCGATGGAAGAGCAGGACGCCGCGACGCGTGAGATCACGCGGTCGATCTCCGAATCGGCTTCCGCGGCGAAGGAGGTCTCGGCCAAGATCGGCGATGTCAGCCGCGACGCCGCCTCCGTGAACGAGCGCGCCGCGGAGGTCAGACAGGCGATCGCCGGCATGGCGGCCAATCTCGAACAGCTCCGGTCGGTCGTGGTCAGGACCGTGCGCGCCTCGACCGCTGCGGCTTAGGCCGGCATCGGGTTGGCCGCTGGTGCGTGGGGCGTGATCGTGCAGTATGACGCGGGACAGGGGCATCGTGGCTATGACACCTCCACAATTGCCGGCGGTCGTTGAGCCCGCCCGACTGACGGCAGCGCTCCGCAGGAGTGGCGTGCTGGACGCCGGCGCAGTCCGCGAGGTGAAAGTGCTGCATCAGCGCGACACCGTCGTGTCGCACATTATCCGCCTTGGCCTGCGCTATGTGGGGGAATCCGCCGGCGCCCCGCAATCGCTGATCCTGAAGACCGCGCATTCCGACTTCGCAAAGACGCTTGCAAATGGCGGCCGGCACGAAGTGGCCTTCTATACGCAGCTCGCGCCAACAGCGCCGGCGGGGCTTGTGCCGCGCTGCTTCGACGGGCATTTCGACGAGGAGAGCGAGACCTGGCATCTTCTGCTCGAAGACCTCACCGACAGCCATGAGATTGCGACGCAATGGCCGCTGCCACCGTCGCGCGATCAGGCGATGGCGATCGTCACGACGCTCGCGCGATGGCACGCGGCCTGGTGGGACCATCCCGGTCTCGGCGAGACCGTCGGCACCTGGGCGAGCGAGGAGGACAGTGCAACCCACATGGAGACCTTCGCCGGCCATTACGATCGCTTCGCGGACCTGCTCGGCGATCGCCTCAGCGAAGAGCGCCGCATCTTCTACCGCCGCCTGATCAATCAGTCGGCCCGGCTATCCCAGCGTTATCATTTGCGACGTCATGCCAGCATCACCCACGGCGATGCCCACATCTGGAATTTCCTGCTGCCGCGCGCCGGCGTCGCCGATACCGTGCGGATATTCGACTTCGACCTGTGGAACATCAACGTGCCGACCAACGACCTCGCCTACATGATGGCGATGCAATGGTATCCGGAACGCCGTCAGACGCTCGAGCGGGCGCTGCTCAACCGTTACTACGAGACGCTGATCGCGCACGGCGTCAGCGGCTATACGCGCGGCGCGCTCGATCAGGATTACCGTTGGTCGGTGCTCTGGCACATCACCACGCCGGTCTGGCAATGGAGCATCAACATCCCGCCGGTGATCTGGTGGAACAATCTGGAGCGGGTGATGCTGGCGGTCGAGGATTTGGGGTGCGAGGAGTTTTTGGGGTAGTTGGCGCTGCACGCTCGCCGTCGTCCAAGTTGTGACGCACCCTACTCCATCACCGCATGTTCCGGCCCGGCCGACTGCTTGCGCAGCGTGGCCTTGGACGAGCCGATCATCAGGGCGAGTGGGATGGTGCAGAGGATGAAGATCATCACCAACATGTAGTCGTGCGCGAAGGCGATGATCTGCGCCTGCACGCTGACCATCCTGTCGGCCATGGCGCGGCCGGCGTCGGTGGAGAGATTGATCATGCCGCTGACGTTGGGCATCTGGAGCGCGTGGTTGAACGGGTTGATGTTCTCGGACAGGATCGCATAGGTCTTGCGCGTGCCCTGCGTCAGCTCGGCGACGACGATGGAAATGCCGACCGAGCTCGCGACGTTGCGCAGCAGCGTCAGCATTGAGGTGCCGTCGGTGCGCAAGTGGTTCGGCAGCGTCAGGAACGCCACCGTCGAGAGCGGCACGAAGACGAGGCCGAAGCCAAAGCCCTGGATCACGCTGACGACCACGATTTCCGGCACCTGGGTCTGGTCGGTCCAGCCCGTCATCTGGAACAGCGAGGCCGCCGTCAGCGTCAGGCCGCAGATGATCAGCGTGCGCGCCTCGATCCAGCGCATGATGCGGCCGACCATCATCATGGCGAAGAAAGTGCCGAAGCCGCGGCTTGCGAGCAGGCCGCCTGCGGTCATGATGGGATAACCGATCACGTTCTGCAGGTAGGGCGAAGCCAGCGCCATGGTCGAGTACAGCACGAGGCCCATCACCGTCATGAAGATGCAGCCGGTGAGGA
Source organism: Bradyrhizobium sp. 132 (assembly GCF_023074185.1). Classification (GTDB taxonomy): domain Bacteria; phylum Pseudomonadota; class Alphaproteobacteria; order Rhizobiales; family Xanthobacteraceae; genus Bradyrhizobium. Next base: position 117,289 of record NZ_JADPKY010000158.1, read on the forward strand.
AGTTGCGATCCCTGAACAGCGCGAACTGAATGAAGGGACGCGAGGTCGTGAAGGAGTGGGCGAAGAAGTAATAGAAGGCGACGCCGGAGACGGCGAACTCGGTCACGATCTCGACCGACTCGAACCAGTCGAGCTGCTCGCCGCGATCGAGCGCGAGCTGGAGTGCGCCGATCCCGATCGCCAGCGCGGCAAAGCCGAACCAGTCGAACTTCAGGCTGAGATTCTTATCGGTCTCGTCCATGAAGACGGCGAGCCCGAGCACGGTGATCGCGCCGAACGGCAGGTTGACGAAGAACACCCAGTGCCAGGAATAGCTCTCGGTCAGCCAGGCGCCCAGCGACGGGCCCATGATCGGGCCCATCATCACGCCCATGCCCCAGATCGACATCGCCGTGGCGCGTTCCTGAAGCGTGTAATAGTCGAGCATCACTGACTGCGACAGCGGCACCAGCGCTGCGCCGAATACGCCCTGCAGCAGGCGGAACAGCACCATCTGGTTGATGTCCTGTGCGAGGCCGCACAGCACGGAGGCGAAGGTGAAGCCGGCCGCGCAGGCGATGAAGATGCGCTTGCGGCCAAAGCGGTTGGAGATCCAGCCCACCGGCGCCGTCATGATCGCAGCGGCGACGATGTAGGACGTCAGCACCCAGTTGATCTGGTCCTGCGAGGCCGACAGCGTGCCCTGCATGTAGGGCAGGGCGACATTGGCGATGGTGGTGTCCAGCGCCTGCATGATGGTCGCCGTCATGGCGCAGATCGTCACCATGTTCCGGCGCATGCCGGGGACCATCAGGCTCGCATGGGGGCCGGACATCGGATCGGTCCTTGTCTCAGTCGTTTTCGTGGCCTGCGGTCGCCGCCAGGCCGAGCAGGCCGGCGAGCGAGCGCTGATGGCCGGTGTCGATGGTGGCGTAGACGCTCATGCCCGCCTTCAGCTTCCGCACGTATTTGTCGGTCTCGTCGAAATAGACGCGGATCGGCACACGTTGCACGACCTTGACGAAATTGCCGGTGGCGTTTTGCGGCGGCAGGATCGCGAACTGCGCGCCGGTGCCGGGCGAGAGCGAGCCGATCTTGCCCTTGAAGACATGGTTCGGGAACGCGTCGACCTCAAGCGTGACCGGTTGCCCTTCGGTGACGTAGGTGAGGTCGCTTTCTTTCGGATTGGCGTCGACCCAGGGATGGGCGACGTCGATGATGGAGAACACCGGCGTGCCGGCGGTGACGTAGCGGCCGAGCTGGATCTGCTCGACCTGCGTCGCTACGCCGCTCATCGGGGCCCGCACGACGGCGTGGTCGAGATTGCGCTGGGCGTCGTCGAGCTTGGCCTTGGCCTGGGCATAGGGCGGGAATTGCTCGAGCGGCAGGTCGGGATTGCCGAGCAGCTGGGTCTTCGCATTGGACAACTGCTGCTTGACGAACTGCGTCTGGGCGCCAGCGGTGACCAGCGCATTGGCAGCGTTGTCCAGGTCGAGCTGCGAGCCGAAATTGCTCTTTACCAGTGACTGCTTGCGCTCGACGTCGCGCTGCTTCAGGTCGACGCCCCGCTGCGCCAAATCGAGCATCTGTGCGTATATCTTGATGTTCGCGATGAGATTGTCATAGGTCGTGCGAGACTGGTCGAGCGCGGCCTTTGCCTGATCGACCGCGAGGCGGAACGGCACGGGGTCGATCTCGAACAGCTCGTCGCCCTGCTTGACGACTTGGCCCTCTTTCACGATGACCTTCTCGATCTTGCCGGAAATGTCGGGCGTCACCAGCACCTTCTGGGCACCGACATAGGCGTCGTCGGTGCCGACATAGCGGCCGCCATTGAGATAGAAGGTCAGGCCGGCAATGGCGACGACGGCCGGCAGCACGACCAGAAGCAGGACGCGGCGATAACGGCGCAGGCCGGCGATCAGGCGGCGACGCGGATTGGTGCCGGCTTTCTTGGTGGGCTTGCCGCTGTCGATTTTCTGCTCGGGTTGGAATTTGAGAACCTGATCAGCCATAGCGCTGCTCCTTACGCGCTTGTTCCGCCACCGATGTCTGGATCGCGGTACGCACGTTTTCCTTGATTGTTTCGAGCTGGGTGAGGAGGCGATGGGCGTCCGCCGGAGTGATGCCTTCGAGCGCGTTGGCCGTGAGCTCGGACTTCAGCCCGCTCATCCGTCCGAGCAATTGCCGCCCCGCCTTCTTCAGGTGCAGCCGCTTGACGCGGCGGTCCGAAGGATCGTTGCGGCGTTCGATCCAGTCACTGTCGCAGAGCTTGTCGATCAGGCGCGTCAGCGTGATCGGCTGCACCTCGAGAAGCTCCGCGAGTTCCGACTGCTTCATGCCTTCGCTGCGCTCGACCTTGGCCAGCACCGCCCATTGCGCGCGGGTGATACCGAAGCGCGAGGCTTCCTTGTCGGCATAGACGCGGAGCAGGCGATAGAGCTCGGCAAGCGTAAACAGGAAGTTCTGGTCCACGGGCCCGCGGCTCATGAGCTTGGTCTCCAATAAGCTTGGGATATAATAAGCAAGCTTATGATTATTTCATGGCGGGATAGCGGGATGCTGTCCCGCAGCAAGAGCATGGCTGATCGCCGCACCGCCGGTCCTGCTTTGGGTTCCCCTTTCGAAATGCTAGAACGCCGGTCCCATGACCTTCGCAAAGCCGGTTTTTCCCGCGCCCGATCACGATCACGGCCGTTGCACCGCCGATGCGCTGGCGCATGCCGAGGCCGTCTGCGAGCAGCGCACGCAGAAATTCACGCCGATCCGCCGCCATGTGCTGGGGGCGCTGCTCTCGAGCCACCGGCCGCTGGGAGCCTATGAAGTGATCGACGAGCTGGCGAAATCGATGCCGCGGCCGGCGCCGATCACGGTCTATCGTGCTCTCGATTTCTTGATGACGAACGGCCTCGTGCACCGCATCGAAAGCCGCAACGCCTATCTCGCCTGCGCCGCCCACCACCATGACGCGACCTCGGCGGTGACGTTCCTGATCTGCGAGCGCTGTGGTCTGGTCGGTGAGATTCCGTCGGCGTCGTTCGCCAAGGACCTCACCGCCGCCGCGCGCAGTTCAGGCTTCGCTCCCAAACTGTCCGTGGTGGAAATCACGGGCGTCTGTGCGCATTGTCAGAAAGCTGCATAAAGCAACAACGGCGCAACGCCGGTTTTTCAGGAAGACATGTCCTCACCACAAGCCCTATCGTCCGCCGGTCGTCCCCTCAGTGCCGGCGCCATCGCTCTGATGCTCATGCTGTGCCTGACCTGGGGGTTCAACCAGATCGCGGTGAAGCTGGTGCTGCCGGACATCCCGCCGATGCTTCAGGCCACGTTCCGCTCGATGGGCGCGCTGCCGGTGCTGTTCATCATCGGCAGCTTGCGCGGCGTTAAATTTTTCGAGCGCGACGGCACCTGGAAGCCCGGCGTGATCGCCGGACTGATGTTCGGCATCGAGTTCGTTCTGATCTTCCAGGGCCTGCGCTTCACACCGGCGTCGCGGGCAGTCGTGTTCCTCTACACCGCGCCGTTCTTCGTCGCGCTCGGCTCCTACCAGGTGCTTGGCGAGCGACTTGGCGGTACGCAATGGCTGGGGCTGGCCGTCAGCTTTGCCGGTGTCGCACTCGCGATCGGGGTACCGCAGCCTAATGTCGATTCGCATGTTCTGCTCGGCGACCTCATGATCGTCGGCGGCGCCGCGCTGTGGGCGGCGACCACGCTGGTTGCCAAGGGCACCCGGCTGCGCTTCGCGGCGCCAGAAAAGGCACTCGGCTATCAGGTCGCGACCTCGATCCCGATCCTCGGTACGGCCGCCTGGCTGTTCGGGGAGACCATCCCCCGCACCCCGTCGACGCTGTCGCTGGGCCTGATGGCCTTCCAGGCGATCTGGGTGGTGGGAACCACGTTCACGCTTTGGTTCGCGCTGGTGAAGACCTATTCGGCCAGCAAATTGTCGGCTTTTACCTTCATCACCCCTTTGTTTGGCGTGGTGGGTAGCTATTTCATCATGCACGACACCCTGAACCTGACATTTGGGGCGGCAGCGGTCCTTGTAATTGCTGGGCTTTTTCTGGTTAACCGTCCCAGCCAATCCGCTGCGGCGCCGCGCGATGCATTGCTGAACGTCACCAAAACCTGATATTTGGACCCCATGAACAAGCTCGAAACCACCATCGATTCCGACATCGCGGGGCCTGCGCCGCGCCATCACACCACCCAGGTCAAGGTCGGCGACGTTGCCGTCGGCGGCGGTGCGCCGATCGTCGTGCAGTCGATGACCAACACCGACACCGCCGATATCGACGGCACCATCGCCCAGGTCGCAGCACTCGCGCGCGCGGGCTCCGAAATGGTCCGCATCACCGTGGACCGCGAGGAAGCCGCTGCCGCCGTCCCGCATATCCGCGACGGCCTGCTCAAGCGCGGCATCACCACGCCCTTGATCGGCGACTTTCATTATATCGGCCACAAGCTGCTCGCGGCCTATCCGGCCTGCGCCGAGGCGCTCGCCAAATACCGCATCAATCCCGGCAATGTCGGCTTCAAGGACAAGCGCGACACGCAGTTCGCCGACATCATCGAGATCGCCAACAAGAACAGCAAGCCGGTCCGCATCGGCGCCAATTGGGGCTCGCTCGACCAGGAGCTTCTGACCAGGCTGATGGACGAGAACACCGCCTCGGCCAATCCGCGCGATGCGCGCGCGGTGATGCGCGAAGCCATGGTGCAGTCGGCGCTGCTCTCGGCTGCCCGCGCCGAAGAGCTCGGCATGCCCAAGGACCGCATCATCCTGTCGGCCAAGGTGTCGGCGGTGCAGGATCTGATCGCGGTCTACGAGGTTCTCGCCAGCCGCTCCGATTACGCCATCCATCTCGGCCTGACCGAGGCCGGCATGGGCACCAAGGGCATTGTCGCCTCATCCGCCGCGCTCGGCATCCTGCTTCAGCAGGGCATCGGCGACACCATCCGCATCTCGCTGACACCGGAGCCCGGCGGCGACCGCACCCGTGAGGTGCAGGTCGGCCAGGAGCTGTTGCAGACCATGGGCTTCCGCACCTTCGTGCCGCTGGTTGCGGCATGTCCCGGCTGCGGCCGCACCACCTCGACCACGTTCCAGGAACTGGCCAGCTCGATCCAGGGTTTCATCCGCGACGAGATGCCGACCTGGAAAACCAAATATCCCGGCGTGGAAGAACTCAACGTCGCGGTGATGGGCTGCATCGTCAACGGCCCCGGCGAATCCAAGCACGCCAATATCGGCATCTCGCTGCCGGGCACGGGCGAAGCGCCGGCTGCCCCCGTGTTCGTCGACGGCAAGAAGTTCCGGACCCTGCGCGGCCCGACCATCTCCACCGACTTCAAGGCGCTCGTGATCGACTACATCGAGCAGCGCTATGGTCAGGGCGCCAAGGTGCCGGTGACCGCGGCGGAGTGATCTAACTTCACTCGGGCTCACACTCCGCCGTCGTCCCGGACAAGCGCGCCTCAGCGCGCGCAGATCCGGGACGACGGCTGTGTTTGCAGCGCAGATTGCGTATCTGTCACCCCGCGCTACCATGCCCCCAATCAAAACGATCGGGAGGCACACCATGAGTTCACTCGCCGGCAAGCAGGGCCCGCGCTATCGCCATACGGCGGACGACGGCGCGCCCTATGAGACCATCGCGGTCGAAAAGCTCACCCCGATCATCGGTGCGGAAATATCTGGCGTCGACATCGGCAAGCTGGTCTCGGACGATGCCGGCTCCAACCGGCAGATGGACGAGATTCACCGCGCGCTCGCCGAAAACCTCGTCATCTTCTTCCGCGACCAGCGCATCACGCCGCAGCAGCATCTCGCCTTCGGCCGCAAGTTCGGCGAACTGCATTTCCATCCTGCCGCGCCGCATGAGGATGAAGACCCGGCGCTGATGAAGATCTACGCGGATGCGAACTCGCCGCGCGCCAACGGCGAAGGCTGGCATTCCGACGTGTCCTGCGACCTCGAACCGCCGATGGGCTCGATCCTCTACATCAAGCAGTGCCCGCCGCGCGGCGGCGACACGCTGTTCGCGAACATGTACGCTGCGTACGAGGCGCTGTCGGACCGCATGAAGGCCTATCTCGACGGCCTGACCGCGCTGCACGACGGCGAGCCGATCTATCGTGGGCTCTATGCCAATTACGGCGTGGCTGACCGTCCGTCCTATCCGAACGCCGAGCACCCTGTGTTGCGCACGCATCCGGTCACGGGCAGGAAGGCGCTCTACGTCAATCGCGGCTTCACCCGCCACATCAACGGCATCCCGCGCGACGAGAGCGACGCGATGCTGGCCTATCTTTACCAGCACGCCGAAAACCCGCTGTTCCAGTGCCGCTTCCGCTGGACCGAGAACGCTATCGCGTTCTGGGACAACCGTTGCGCCCAGCACCGCGCGATGTGGGACTACTGGCCGCACACACGCTCCGGCACGCGCGTGACGGTGAAGGGCGAGCGGCCGGTTTAATCCGCCTGCGCACCGCGTTCCGCGTTGACGTCTTCCCGCGTCCGCGCCAATCTTGCCGAAAACAAAGACGTCGGGAGGATCAGCCATGCTCCGCGCCGAGGACAACAAATTCCTGACCGAGTCGGGCCCCGGCACGGGAATGGGCGAGCTGTTGCGCCGGTTCTGGATTCCCGTGGCTCTCTCAGAAGAACTTTCCGAGCCGGACGGCGAGCCGAAGAAGATCATCGTGCTTGGCGAGGAGTTGCTCGCCTTCCGTGACTCGCGCGGGGCTGTCGGAATCATCGATCAGTATTGCCCGCATCGCGGCGCCAATCTCTGGCTTGGGCGCAATGAGGAATGCGGCATTCGCTGCGTCTATCACGGCTGGAAGTTCGACACCGACGGCCGATGCGTCGACATGCCGACCTCCTATCCCGACATCAACGCCAAAGACCTCATCCGGATCAAATCCTATCCGGTGCGCGAATGGGGCGAGATGATCTGGGCCTATATGGGCCCGGCCGAGGTCATGCCCGAATTGCCAGATCTCGAAATGGCGCTGCTGCCGGCCTCGCACCGCTATGTCGGCAAGAAATGGCAGGACTGCAACTGGGTGCAGGCGCTGGAAGGCTCGATCGACACCGCGCATTTCACCTTCGCCCATCTCTCCTTCGACAAGGAGGAGAACGAGGTTCTGGACATCAAGAAGCATTTTGTGAATCCGATCGCGCGGATGTCGAGCGACCACATGCGTTGGATCGCGGAGGATCCGCGCCCTGTGATCAAGATCCAGCCGCACGACGCGGGGCTGACGATTGCCGGTGGGCGTCTCACCGGCGGCGACAGTATCTACTGGCGCATCGCGCAATTCCTGATGCCGTTCCACGCCTATGCGCCGAGCGCGATGCCGGGCGAGAACATTTTTGGCCAGACCTTTGTGCCCGTCACTGACACCAATTGCTGGATCTACACCTATGCCTGGAATCCGGAGCGGCCGCTGACCCAAGCCGAGCGTGATGCCTTCGACCGCGGCAATGGCGTGATCGCGGAGGTCGACGACAATTACGTGCCGATGCGGCACAAGGGCAACGACTATTTGATCGACCGCAAACTCCAGAAGACCAGGAGCTACACCGGCATCAAGGGCGTCTCCGAACAGGACGCCGCCGTCCAGGACAGCCAAGGCCCGATCGCCGACCGCACCCGCGAGCATCTCGGCCCGACCGATCTCGGTATCATGCATTTCCGGAAAGTCGTGATGGAGCTGGCGCGGGCGCTTCAGCAAGGCGAGCCGCCGCCGCAGGCCGCGCATCAGGATCGCTACGCCGTGCGCTCGGGCGCCTGCGTCACCAGTAAGGCCAAGGATTTGCCCGCCGTGATGCTGGAACGCTTTGGCGACGTCGCGGGATTCGTCGGCCGTCCCAGGATTGCGGCAGCGGAGTAGGGTTTGAGGCATTCGCGCAGCATCATCGCATGTCTCGTCTTGCCGCTCGTCGCGTCGATCTTGCTATCGTTGACGCCTGCTGACGCCGGTCATGCTGCTATCGCGCGAAAAAATGCGAAGCCCAAGCCGCCGCAATCACCGGCCAAATGCGAGGTGCCGAACTTCAGGATCGTCGTGGATGTCGGGCACACGCCGGACTCCTACGGCGCGTTGAGCGCGCGCAATGATCCGGAGTTCGGCTTCAACTTCCGGCTTGCGAGGCTCATCACGGCGAAGCTCAAGTCTGAAGGCTTCGCCGCAGCCCGCCTGCTCGTCATGGACGGCAAGGCACGGCCGAGCCTGTTCAAGCGGGTCAGTGCCGCGAATGACGGTCGGGCCGATCTCTTCCTGTCGATCCATCACGATTCGGTGCCGGACAAGCTGCTCGAGAGTTGGGAGTTCGACGGCGCGCACAGCTATTTCAGCGATCGTTTTTCGGGCCACTCTCTATTCGTGTCGCAGCGGAACCAGCACTTCGCCGCCAGCCTGATGCTGGCCCGGATGATCGGCAGGCAGCTGAAAGAGCAGGACCTGCACTATGCCAGCCAATACACTCTGCCGGTGATGGGCCGCTACCGGCGCCAATTGCTCGACAAGGATGTCGGCGTCTACCGCTATGACGGGCTCGTGGTGCTCGCGCAAACCCGCAGCGCCGCCGTGCTGCTCGAGGCTGGCTCGATCATCAACCGCGACGAGGAAATGGCGATGAATTCGCCGGGGCGGCAGGAGATGATTGCGGGCGCCGTGGCGGTGGCGATCAGGGAGTTCTGCGAGAGGCGGTGATTGCTCGCGCAATGACGAGAATCTATAGCGGCCCTCCCCGATACTCCCGGTTCGCCAAACTCGCCTCCTCCAGATCCAGATCCCGCTCGATCCGCCGGCGCGTCTCGTCGGTGATCTGGCCGTCCCGCAGCAGGTCGTGGATGAATTTCCGCTCGGCCTCGATCAGGTCACGCGTCAGGGCGGTGCCGGCGGCCGAAACGTCGTGGTGGGCGGGATCGAGCGAGTCCGGTAGCTGGTTGACGCGAATCTCGTGGCGTGCGCGCAGCAGCCGCATCACCTCGTCCGTGACTTCCTTCTCCTCGGTCAGCACGTCGAGCGACTTCAGGGCGGCATCGAGAGCCTGGCGGCGTGCCGCGATCTCGGCCTCGTGCTCGGCGACATGCTCGTTGCGACCGGCTTCCGCGACGCCGAGCCAGCGCACCACCGGTGGCAGTGTGAGGCCGACTCCGATCAGCGTGACGAAAATGACGGCGAAGGCGACGAACAGGATCAGGTCGCGGTACGGAAAGGCCTCGCCGCCCGGCAACGTGAAAGGCAGCGCCAGCGCAGCCGCCAGCGACACGGCGCCGCGCACGCCGGTGAACGCGAGCACGAACGGCCATTGCCATGGCGGTGAGGGATCGCGGGCGCGCAGCGACTTGCTGAACATCCGCGGCAGATAGGTCGCGGGATAGAGCCAGGCGAAGCGCGCGCCCACGACGACCACCAGGACCACGGCGGTTGCGATCATGATGTCGTCGAGCGGAAACGCCTTCGATTTCTCATAGAGCGCGCGCATCTGGAATCCGGTGAGCAGGAACAGCAAGCCCTCGATCAAATAGATCACGAGGTCCCAGAAGAAGATGCCTTGCAGACGCGTCGATGCCGAGATCAGCAAAGGCCCGTTCCAGCTCACATAGAGGCCGCAGGCGACGGTGGCGATCACGCCGGAGCCGCCGACGTGCTCGGGCAGCCAATAGGAGACGAAGGGCGTGATCAGCGACAGCGTCAGCTCGACCTGCGGATCCATGGACCATTTGCGCAAGCGCAGGGACAGCCAGCCGACGCCGATGCCGAAGGCGATCTCGCTGGCGACGATGAGCAAGAACTCGCCGGCTGCCAGAGGCAGCGAGAAATGCCCGACCATGATCGCGGCGAGCGCGAAACGATAGAGGGTCAGCGCGGTAGCGTCGTTGGCGAGCCCTTCGCCTTCGAGGATGACCAGGAGCCGGCGCGGCATGTGCAGCCGGCGCGCGATCGCGAGCGGTGCCACCACGTCGGGCGGCGCGACAATGGCGCCGAGCAGGAAGCCGATAGCCCAGGGCAGGCCAATCACATAATGCGTGGCGGCCGCCACCAGCGCCGCGGTGAAGATCACCGCGCCGACCGCGAGCAGCACGATCGGGCGTAAATTGTTCCTGAACTCGCGCCAGCTCATGGCGACGCTGGCCGAGTAGATCAGCGGCGGCAGCACCATCAGCAGCACCAGTTCCGGCGGCAGTTCGACCGGCGGAATGCCCGGTACGAAGGCGAGGCCGATACCGGAGAGCATCAGCAGAATGGCAGGCGCGATGTTGAAGCGGCGCGCGACAAGCGCAGTGCCCGCCAACACGGCAAGCAGGATGAGAAAGATCTGAAATTTCGCTTCGATCATGGCCTGTCTTGGCCGGAAGCAACCGCAAGGTCAATGCGGCGCGGCTCAGGCCAGCCGCTCAGCCACCATGCGGCCGATGCGCGCGAACACGGCTTCGAACTGCGCAGCGTTGGGCGTGCCCGCCCTGGGCGTAGGCCGCGATCAGGATCGGTGCATCGGGCTTCGTATCGGGCTTGGGCCAGACCACCGCGATATCGCCAGAGGCGTCCTTGCCGTTGTTGCCGGTCTTGTCGCCGATCTTCCAGTTTGCGGGAAGCCCGCCGCGCAGCCGGTTCGCGCCGGTCTTGCAGCCCACCATCCATTCCATGAGTTGAGCACGCGAGGCCGGCGACAGCGCCGCGCCCGTCACCAGCCGCCGCAGATTGCCCGCCATCGCCGCCGGGGTCGTGGTGTCGCGGGGATCGCCGGGCGGTGAGCGGTTGAGCTCGGGCTCATTGTGGTCCAGTCGCGAGGTGCTATCGCCGAGCGACCGCCAGAAGGCGGTGAGCGCGGCGGGACCGCCGATCCGCGCGAGCAGCAAATTGGCGCAGGTGTTGTCGCTGAGCTCGACGATCGCCTTGCACATCTCGGTGACCGACATTGCGCCGGCGGCAAGATTTTGCCTGGCGACCGGTGCGTACTCCAGCAGGTCGGCCTTGCCGTACGGAATCATGGCCGCGAGCTGATCCTCGCCACGATCGACCCGCGCCAGTACGCAAGCCGCGAGCGAAGCCTTGAATGTCGAGCACATGACGAACCGTTCGTCGGCCCGCCAGGCGAGCTTTGCGCCGGTCGCGAGGTTCTCCGCATAGACCCCGATCCGGCCGCCACTCTCGCGCTCATACGTTTCGAGCTCAGGCTGCGCGTCCGCGGCGAGCGCGGGAGATGTGGCCATCCAGCACAGCGAGGCGAGCAGCGAACGGCGGTCGAGAAGCATCGAGGACTTTCAGGCGAGACGGAGGAGGCAGCGGCGAGCCGGAGGGAAGCCCCTCACTCCCGCAGGTCATACCGATACGACTTCGACACGATCTGCCAGCCGTCGGCGAGCTTCATCGCCACCAGATAGTCGGTGAAAAAACGCGGCGGCAACTGGCACCGGACCTTGATGAAGGCGGTCTTGTCGTCCGAACGGTCGATGGTGACGATGAAATCCTCGCGCGGCTTGCCTTCGGCCTTGCCGGAGGGGCGCTTGCGCACGCGGTCGAGCCAGTCCGGCACGGTCAGCACCTGCAGCTCGCCCTTCTCGACCCAGCGCAAATCGGCGGAGGGGTGGAAGATGGCGCCGAGTTTTTCGGCATCGCCCTCGTAAAGTCCATCGAAATAGGATTGCACGACGGCTTCGACGCTCGCGCGGTTCTGGCTCATGGGTCATCCCTTTGAATGATGGCTCGGGGCGAACTTAGTCGTACTCATCAAAATGCGCTATGGGAGTGCGTACCATTTGCGCGAGGACACTGTGATGACCGCATCAGAGAATTCGAACGCTCGTATCCTGATCGGCGAATGCTACTGCCGCGCCGTGCGCTATGAGGTGGCGGACGCATTCTCCTATGCGATGAACTGCCACTGCTCGAATTGCCGCCGCACCACCGGCGCCGCCTTCAAGCCGTTTGCCGGAATAACCCAGGACAAGCTGCGCATCACCCATGGTGAAGATCAGCGCCTCATCTTCGGCGACGAGACCACCCATGACGCCCACTGCGCCCGCTGTGGCTCGCTGCTTTATTCCCGGGTGCGCGAGGGAAAATGGGTCCATGTCGCCATGGGAACCCTGGTCGATGCCCCCTCGATCCGACCGAGCGTCCACATTTTCGTGGGCTCGAAGGCGCCCTGGCACGAGATTACGGACAATCTGCCGCAATATCAGGGCCACGTGGGGGATGCCTGAGGGAACCTGCTGCGCGCCTATTCTCGGCGAACCGCGACCGGACTGGCGCGACAAAATGGGGTCTTTCGGCCTGCCGCCGGCGCCACCTCCATCACAAGCGCCCGCGGCGGACCCTGCTAAAGCCATCCCAAAGGGGCTCGAACTGCCCTTAACCCGGAAGTCGTGTCATGCGCAAATCGCTCAGACTTTGCCCACTTCTCCTCGCGGTCGCGCTGCTATTTGGCGCCGGGCCCGCTTTGGCCGGGAAGCGCGTCGCGCTGGTGATCGCCAACTCGGCCTATCAGCACGCGCCGTCGCTTACGAACCCTGTCAATGACGGTTCGGTGATGGTCAGGACACTGAAAGAGGCCGGCTTCGACATCGTCGATTCCCGGCACGATCTGACGGCGCTGGACACCCGGCGCGTGCTGCGCGAATTCGCCGACCGGACCCGCGATGCCGACATCGCTGTGGTCTACTATGCCGGCCACGGCATCGAGGTCGAAGGCTCGAACTATCTGATCCCTGTCGATGCCAAGCTGGAGCGTGACACCGACGTCTTTGACGAGGCGCTCTCCCTCGACCGCGTCCTGGTCGCGGTCGAACCGGCCAAGCAGCTTCGACTGGTGATCCTGGACGCCTGCCGTGACAATCCGTTCGGCAAGACCATGAAGCGCACGGTCGCCTCGCGCGGCATCGGCCGCGGCCTCGCCCAGGTCGAGCCGACCAGCCCCAACACGCTGATCGCCTATTCGGCCAAGGCCGGCTTCACGGCTCAGGACGGCGACGGCGCCAACAGCCCCTTTACCATGGCGCTGTCGAAGCATCTGACGACACCGGGCCTCGACATTCGCCGCGCCTTCGGCTTCGCGCGTGACGACGTGCTCAAGTCGACCGGCAACAAGCAAGAGCCGTTCGTCTATGGCTCGCTCGGCGGCGAGGACGTGCCGCTGGTGCCGGTCAAGGTCGCCGCCGCGGCTCCGGCAGCGCCTGCGCTGAATCCGCAGGCCGACATCCGCCGCGATTACGAGCTCGCGCTGCAGGTCGGCAACAGGCCGGCGTGGGATGCCTTCCTCGCCCAGCATCCCGATGGTTTCTATTCGAGCCTCGCCAAGCTTCAGCTTGAAAAAATCGGCGCCGAGCAGGCTCATGCGGCGGCCACCGAGAAGGCGAAGCAGGCCGAGGCCGAGCGCGATCGCCTTGCTGCTGTCGGTGCGCAGAAGGATGCGCAGGCCAAGGCAGCCGCCGACGCGAAGGTCGCGGAGCAAGTGCAGCTTTCCGCGCAAAAGGCCAAGGAGCAGGCGCAGCAGCAGGCGGCCGCTGCCGAGCAGCAACGCGTCATTCTCGCCGCCACGGCGCCAAGTGCTGCGCCCGCCAGCACGGCGAGCCCCGCCGGCACCAACGTCGCGTCGCTGACGCCGGCCACTGCGCCGGCCGATCTCAGCCGCTCGGTGCAGACCGAGCTCGGCCGCGTCGGCTGCTTCTCCGGTGCTGCCGACGGCAACTGGACGACGTCCGCGCAGCGGTCGTTGTCGCAGTTCAACCGCTATGCCGGCACCAAGCTCGACGTGAAGGTGGCGATCATCGATGCACTCGACACGGTCAAGTCAAAACAGTCGCGCGTCTGTCCGCGGGTTTGCGAGCACGGCTTCAAGGCCGACGGCGACAAGTGCACTAGGATCGTCTGCCGTGACGGCTATGCGCTGAACGACGACAATGAATGCGAGAAGAAGCGTGCCGCAAAGCCCACGGCTTCCAAGCCCGCGACCTCGCGACGCGACGACGGCGAAGACCGTCCGGTGCGGCAGCGTCGTCAGGCAGGCGGCGCAGGTGCCGGTGCGGCGGGCGGCTTTGGTGGCGCTGCCGGCGTTGCGTCTGCGGCCGGCGCCGGCCGCGCCGCAGGTGGCGGACAGCTATTCTGCAATAACGGCGGCTGTCGTGCGGTCAACCGCGGCTGCCATCTCGAATATCGCGGCGGCGGCGGCCCCGGCAACGATGCAAATGTCGAGGTGTGTAACTGACACTACCGGGTCGTCCGGGCTTTCGCCGGGACGACGGGATCAAGTCGCGATTGCACTCGCCGCGATGTTCACCGTCAGCGCCAGCAAGGCGGTGTTGTAGATGAATGACACGATGCCATGCGCGGTGGCGGTGCGGCGGATGGTCTTGTCGGTGATGCCGACGTCGGAGACCTGCGCGGTCATGCCGATCACGAACGAGAAATAGACGAAGTCCCAATAGTCAGCATGGTCTTCCTTGTCGCCGCTTGGAAACTGAAGGCCGCCCGGCGTGGCGTGACGATAATAGTCGTGCGCGTAATGCAGCGCGAAAGTCGTGTGCACGGCGGCCCAGGACAGCGCGATGGTGGTGATCGCGATGGTCAGCTCCGCGGCGCCGCGGTGGACGCCGAGTTCGGCGACAATGGCTGCGATGCTGGCGAAGGCACCGGTCGCCGTTACCAGCAGGATCACGAAGCGGCCGTCGTCCTGCATCGCAGCGGCGCGGCGGATGTGCTGGTGGTCGTTGCACAGCATCATCGCGTAGACCAGCACCAGATAGATTGCGATCAGCGCATCCCAGCCAAGCACAAGCCGCGTCGTCAGCCGGTACGAACCCGGTATGAGCAGGCAGACGAGGATACCGACGGCAAGCGATATGAACGTTCGCGGCCGCGCATACACCAGGCGCACCGGCCTCGACATCTTGCGGAAGCGAGCGAGGGCAAGATCTTCCTTGCTGCCGCTCGCCATAGCGCTATCAGCTCTTCCGTTCGGCCACGAACCGCGCGGCCGCTTGCAGCACGGCGGCCCGATCGCCGAAGATCGACACGGCGCTGTCAGCCCGCGCGAGCAGGTCGCGGACGCGCTGCTTGGCGCCTTCGAGGCCGAGTTGGGTGACGAAGGTGGTCTTGCCCATCGCTGCGTCCTGGCCCGAGGGCTTGCCGAGCGCAGCCGCGTCGCCTTCGACGTCGAGCAGGTCGTCGGCGATCTGGAAGGCCTCGCCGAGTGCGCGACCGTAATCGTCGAGCGCCTGATATTCCTTTTGCGAGGCTTGGCCGAGGATCGCCCCGGCGATGCAGCCGTAACGCAGCAGCGCACCGGTCTTCATCTGCTGAAGACGCGCCACGTCCACCGGCTCGCGGTCGCCAAAGCGGCCTTCGCCGGCGAGATCGAGGATCTGGCCGCCGACCATGCCGCCGATGCCGGCGCAGCGCGCCAGCGCGCGCGTCAGCAGGAGCCGCACATTGGCATCGCGATGAATCTCGTCGCGGGTGATGATGTCGAAGGCGAGCGTCAGGAGGCCGTCGCCGGCGAGGATCGCGGTGGCGTCGTCGGTCTTCTTGTGCAGGGTCGGGCGGCCGCGGCGCAGGTCCGAATTGTCCATCGCCGGAAGATCGTCATGGATCAGCGAATAGCAGTGGATGCATTCGAGCGCCGCACCAGCGAGCAGCGCGGCTTCGCGGGGCACGCCGAACACGGCGGCGCTCTCGACCACCAGGAACGGCCGCAGGCGCTTGCCGCCGTTGAGGCTCGAATAGCGCATTGCGTCCATCAGTCGCTTGGGCCGGGCGATCTCATCGGGCAGGATGTCGTCCGCCAACAGGCGCCCGAGCAGCGCCTCGGTGTCATCAGCGGTCTTGTCCAGACGTTTGGCGAAATCGGACGGGGACGTGCCGGTCATCAAGAAGGGCTCCAGAACTAAAATTCGGCGGGACAATCCTTTATGCGCCCGCCTCAGTCAATCGTTTGGAAGGCCTAAAAAGTGCTGGAAAACGCCCGAATTATCACAGACTTAATGCCGGGCCCGTGGCCGCGTTACGTTCTGCGCCGGAAAGGTTGATTTGCGCGTCGTCAAAACCGTTCTCCTGGTGCTCGTGGTCGCGGCTCTCGCGCCCTATGCGATCGCGCCGTTCTACCGCATTGGCCATCCCGTTTCGACGCTGATGGCATGGCGCTCGCTCCGGGCCGCGCCGATGCAGCGGGAGTGGATCGATCTGGCGGCGATGTCGCCCTCACTGCCGCGCTCGGTGGTGGCGGCCGAGGACGCCCATTTCTGCAAGCATCACGGCATCGACTGGGGCGCGCTGCGTGAGGCCATCGACGACGCGCAGGAGGACGGCACCCCGTTCCGGGGCGCTTCCACCATCACCCAGCAGCTGGCGAAAAACCTGTTCCTCTGGCAGGGGCGCGATTTTGTCCGCAAGGCGCTGGAATTCCCGCTGGCGCTGTGGATCGACTTGGTCCTGCCCAAGGCGCGGATCCTGGAGATTTACCTCAACATCGCCGAACTGGGACCGCAGGGCCAGTTTGGGGTGGAGGCGGCCA
The DNA here is from genome assembly GCF_023074185.1 of Bradyrhizobium sp. 132. Lineage (GTDB taxonomy): Bacteria > Pseudomonadota > Alphaproteobacteria > Rhizobiales > Xanthobacteraceae > Bradyrhizobium. Next base: position 133,796 of record NZ_JADPKY010000158.1, read on the forward strand.
GCGCCTATGCCTTCGGCAAGCCAGCCGCCAGTCTTTCCCCCCGGGAGGCCGCCCTTTTGGCCTCAATCCTGCCGAATCCGGTCAAACGCAGCGCCAGGACGCCGGGACCGGGCGTCCGGCGGCTGGCCGGGACCTATGTTGCGCGGGCGCAGGCCAGCTCGCTTTCGACCTGCTGGCGGGAAAATCGCTGATTTCGGGTCCTTTTCGGGCGCATTTTCCGTCCCAGAACCCTAGATTTAAGCCCGACCTTCCTCTATAAGCCCGGCCTTGACCGGCATTCAGCTCGCCTCGGTTTGCGGGTGCTGAGCCGTCCCCTCGCGGACGATGCCCCGAAACACCAATCCCTAGAGGATATTGAAATGGCCGTTCCGAGAAGAAAAACCTCGCCGTCGCGTCGTGGCATGCGCCGCTCGGCAGACGCCATCAAAAAGCCGACCTATGTGGAAGACAAGGACTCCGGCGAGCTCCGTCGTCCGCATCATCTCGACCTCAAGACCGGCATGTACAAGGGCCGTCAGGTCCTGAAGAAGAAAGAGTCCTGAATTCAGGACCTTTCCCCAGGCAGGATGATTTCGCCTGCCTGATTTCGGCCAACCCATGAGATATGACAGTGACGGCGGCGGAGCGAATGCTTCGCCGCCGCATTGTCCTGTCTGGATATCTTGATCGAGAAGGCATTCGCCGATGGTCGGTTTCCCGCTGCTTCTGATCCCGCTCGCGGTCTACAACATCATCGCCTTCCTGATGCCGAGCGTGTCCTTTACGGACGTGCTGTTCAAGGTTCCGATGATCACGGGCGAGGCCTGGCCGGTCACACTCGCCGACGTGATGCTCGCGCTTGGCGTCGTGCTGTTGCTGCTCGAAATAGTCAAGGGCGCGCGGCCCGGCTCGAAATTCCTGATGGATCATTTGCTGTCGCTGATCGTGTTCGGCGCGGCTGCGGCCGAATTCGTGATGTGGCCGAAATTCGGCAACTCCACCTATTTCCTTTTGGTGCTGCTCGCGATGGCCGACTTCCTCGGCGGCATCGCCCAGCGCACGCGCCGCCGCGGCGCCTATGTCGCCGAGACTGTGCCGGCATCGCGCAAGGCCAGGCGCCAGGCTGAAGTGGCAGCCGATGAAGCGGTGGTCGAGTCCAAGTTCGAGCCCGTCTCTGCGCCGGCGGTGCCGCCCGCATCCGCACCCTCCGCGCAGTCGGTCGCCGAATCCGTGCTGATCGATCACCCCGCGCCGAAGCCGGCTCAGAGCACGTCCTCGCCGGAAATCCCCTCGCCGCATCTTCAGCCCGGCAACGGCACGCCGTCGTCTCCCGACGCGCCGCGCTGATCTACTTCAAGCCACCTGCCGCGTGCGCGCGGTGACGCTCGGAAGCGGATGCTTGCTGCCATAGGCTACCTGCGCATCCTCGGAAGACGCACGGCGGAGCCGGCTCGTCTGGGGCAGGTTCTCGGCATTGGCAATGAGCTGGGTGACGAAGCTGGGATCGGGGCGCGGCAGCGGCGCCTTGTGGACCCACTGCAAAATCGGCAGCTGCGGCACCAGGGCCGTGCCCGTGCCGTTGTCCGCCTGGTCCGATCGGTTCGTACTCAACATCGCTATCACCGTTGATCCGGCAAGCCTGTCGCGTTTCGGGACGCTGGCGCCGGTGCGTGTCATGTACTCGCAAGGCCTATGCCGGACGGGCCGGTTTGGTTCCTGCGGCGTGAGGAAACGTGGTTTCCAAATTGTTTATCAACTTTGCCTAGGGTCAATGGCGAATCTGGCTTTATCCTGTGCCGACTCAGGACTCCCCGCTGTCCCGAAACGAGGCGATTTTGACCCCCGCATTGCCGCAAGCCTCCGACATCCTGGCCGCCCTTGGCCAAGCCGTGTTCGCCTGGGACATCGCCAGCGATGCAATGATCTGGGGTGAGCAGGTCAGCGCCATCTTCCCCGGAATTCCCGCCGAGCGGCTGGCCACCGGCACCGAATTCGCCAAGCTGATCGAGCCCGCACAATCGCTGCGGACCGCTGCGCTGGCGCAGACCTCCGCCGTGCACGGCGCCGACGGCACGCCCTACCGGGTCGAGTACGGTGTGCGCATGAGCGCTGCCGATCCCGTGGTCTGGATCGAAGAGACCGGCCGCTGGTTCTCGGGACCCGATGGTCGGCCGGTGCGCGCGATCGGCTCCGTCCGCATCAACAATGAGCGCCACGCCCGCGACGAGGAACTGACGAAGCTGGCCCGGCTCGATCCGCTGACCGGCGAGCTCAATCGCTCGCATCTGATCGCGGCGCTGGCCGAGGCGATCGAGGAGACGACCCGTTTCCGGTCGACCGCGGCCTTCATGCTGGTCGGCATCGATCATCTCGCGCGCGTCAACGACGCCTTCGGTTTCGACGTTGCCGATGCCGTGATCCTCGACGTCGCCAAGCGCATCCGTGCGCGCCTGCGCGGCGGCGATGTGCTCGGCCGCTTCTCCGGCAACAAGTTCGGCCTGATCCTGAAGAACTGCACCGTCGACGACATGAACGTCGCCGCCGAGCGCTTCCTCGCCGGCATCCGCGACGAGGTGGTGCCGACCAAATCCGGCCCGGTGTCGGTCACCGCCTCGATCGGCGCGGTCAGCGTGCCGCGCTATGCCCGCAACACCGACGAGGCCGTCAATCGCGCCCACGAGACGCTGGACGCCGCAAAACAACGCCGCGTGGGTTCGTTCGCGACCTGGCGTCCCGATGCCGCGCGCGACGCGCAGCGCCGCGTCAACATCCGCGTTACCGACGAGATCGTCACCGCGCTGAACGAGCGCCGTATCAAGCTCGCCTATGAGCCGGTGGTCTCGGCCGCCTCGCGCGAGCGCGCGTTCCACGAATGCCTGGTGCGGATGGACCAGGGCGGCGGCCAGGTGCTGCTCGCGCCCGATATCGTGCCGGTCGCTGAGCGGCTCGGCCTGATCCGCCTGGTCGATCACCGCGTGCTCGAGCTCGTGGTCGCCGAGCTCGCGGCCGCGCCTGACATCTGCCTCAGCCTCAACATCTCGCCAGACACGACGATGGATCCGGACTGGTGGGCCAGCATCGAATCGCTGATGCGCGCGCATCCCGGTGTTGCCGAGCGTCTGATCGTCGAGATCACCGAGACGGTCGCGATCCAGGACATCGACGACGTACGCGGCTTCGTCACGCGGCTGAAGAATTTCGGCAGCCGCATCGCCATCGACGATTTCGGCGCCGGCTACACCTCGTTCCGCAATCTGCGCAAGCTCGGCGTCGATATCGTGAAGATCGACGGCGCCTTCGTGCAGAACATCACCCATTCCGCCGACGACCGCGCCTTCGTGCAGACCCTGATCGACCTCGCCCGCCGCCTCGACATCAAGACGGTGGCCGAATGGGTGCAGGACGAAGAGGCCGCAAACATGCTGCGCGACTGGGGCTGCGACTACATCCAGGGCCGTTTGATCGGGCTCGCGTCGGCCGACCGTCCGTGGAGCGCGTCGCCGGATAACGTGCTGCCTGCGGCAGGCTGAGACAAAACCCTCACGCCCCTTCATCCAGCGCCACCAGCTTGCGCTTTTTGCGCAGCGCCGGCAACAGCGGCGCGACCAGCAGCACCAGCGCCAGTACGAGACACGCCGCCGAGATCGGACGCTGCACAAAGGTCCAGAGGTCGCCCTGCGACAGGATCAGCGACTTGCGCAGATTGTTCTCCAGCATCGGTCCGAGCACGAAGGCGAGCACCAGCGGGGCCGGCTCATAGCCGAGCTTGCGCATGAAATAGCCGATGATACCGAACGCGATCATCACATAGACGTCGAACACGTTGTTGCTCGAGCAGTACACGCCGATGATCGTGAACAGGATGATCAGGGGGAAGAGAATGTTGTAGGGCAGCTTGAGCAGCTGCACCCACATGCCGATCATCGGCAGATTGAGGATCAGCAACATGACGTTGCCGATATACATGCTGGCGACGATGCCCCAGAACAGACCGGGGTTTTGCGTGATCAGCAGCGGTCCCGGCTGAAGGCCGTGGATGACGAAAGCGCCGAGCAGTAGCGCCATCACCACGTTTGGCGGGATGCCCAGCGTCATCAGTGGGATGAACGCGCCGCCGGCTGCCGCGTTGTTGGCGGATTCGGGGCCTGCGACGCCTTCGATCGCGCCATGGCCAAAACGCTCCGGCGTTTTCGACAGCCGCTTCTCCAGCGCATAGGACGCGAACGAGGCCACCACCGCGCCACCGCCCGGCAGGATGCCGAGCAGGAAGCCGAGCACGGTGCCGCGCGCGACCGGACCGGCGCTCGCCTGCCAATCGGCCTTGGTGGGCAGGAGTTGCGTAATCCTGGCGTTGATGATGTCGCGCTTGATCGCCTGCTCGATGTTGAGTAGCACCTCGGCGACCCCGAACAGGCCCATCACGACGGGGACGAGTCCGATACCGTCGATCAGCTCCATGCGGCCGAATGTCAGCCGCGGCTGCGCCGTGATGCTGTCGAGCCCGATCAGTCCGAGCACGACACCCGTGCATGCCATCAACAGCGCCTTCGGCATCGAGCCCTGGGTGAGGAAGGTGAGCACCACGAGGCCCAGCACCATCAGGCTGAAATACTCGGCCGGGCCAAACGCGATCGCAATGCCCGCAAGCCGAGGCGCCACCAGCATCAGCGCGACCAGCGAAAACGTGCCGGCGATGAAGGAACCGAAGGCAGAGATGCCCAGCGCAGGGCCAGCTCGGCCCTGCTTCGCCATCTGGTGGCCGTCGATACAGGTGACGACGGAAGCGGCTTCGCCGGGGATGTTGACCAGGATCGAGGTGGTCGAGCCGCCATACATCGAGCCGTAATAGATGCCCGCCATCATGATGATGCCGGACTCCGGCGTTCCCGACAGCGTCACCGGAAGCAACAGCGACATCGCCGAGATCGGTCCGATGCCCGGCAGTACGCCGACCAGCGTGCCGATGAAGACGCCAATGAAGCAATAGAGCAGGTTGATCGGTAGCAGCGCGACGCCAAACCCGTGCGCGACGTTGACGAGCGTGTCCATGCGGCTAACCCATCCCGAACAGGCCCGAGGGCAACTGGATCAGCAGCACCCGCTCGAGCACCCACCACATCCCGAGCGGCACCAGCACCGCGACCGGGATCGCCAGTGTCCAGCGCACGGGATCGATCAACCGTAACAAGAGCAGCATCAACGGGATCGACGATAACAGGAATCCCAGCGGCTCCAGGGCAAAGGAGAATGCGGTGAGGCAGGCGATGACGAGGAGTGGTTTGCCCCAGCTCACATTATCCCAGCGTGAGGCCAGCGTCGGGCCGCCCTCCGTGATGGCCGAAATGATAATGCTGACCGCGAACACGCACATCAAGATGCCCGTGTAGAACAGCACGTAGCCGGAGCCGGGGTCGTTGATCGTGCCGAGCTTGAGCTTAACGCCCTGCCAGATCACGAAGCCGCCCAGCGCGAGCCCGATCAACCCGCCCCAGAGTTCGGAGTTGTTGAGGCGGAGTTTGACGTTGGTTTTGTCGTTCATAGACGCCCTCTCGGCCGTTCCCCGGACGCTGCGCAGCGCCATAAGTGCGTTCACGCACGTCTTCGACATGCTATGGCGGTGCGCCGCAGATCCGGGGTCCATAGATGCGTGGCAAATGTAGATGCCGGACGCGACGCAGCGCTGGAGAAGCGCTGCACCGCGTCCGGGACATAAAAGTGGCTCAATCCTACTTCTTCGCAAGCCCGAGCGTGTCGATCACCTTGCGCTCTGACTCCGTGACCTCGACGACGAACTTCCTGTAGTCCTCGGTATTCTTGTAGCTCGGCACCATGTCGTATTTGGCGAGCGTGGCGACCACCGCGGGGTCCTCGACCGCCTTCTTGAAGGCGTCGTGCAGCTTGGCGACGATCTTGGGATCCATGCCCTTGGGTCCTGCGATGCCGAACGGGGAATCAAAGACCATGGGATAGCCGAGCTCCTTCAGCGTCGGCACGTCAGGATAGTTCGGCGACCGCGCGCCGGTCCACACCATGAGAAGCTTCAGCTTGCCGGCGTCAACCAAGGGCCGCCAACCGGTGGAGTCGGCTTGCAGCATGGTGTGTTGGCCGAGTACCGCGGCGTTGGTCTCTGCCCCGCCCTTGAACGGTACCTGCGTGAGCTTGATGCCGGACATCGCGGCGATCTGCTCCATGCCGATATGAAGCGAGGTGCCGGTGCCCGGCGTCGCGTAGGTCACCTTGCCCGGATTTGCCTTCGCGAACGCAACCACGTCTTTCCAGGACTTGAACTGCGACTCCGCGCTGGTGGTTACGCCGAAGGTGTAGCCGGTGAGATGAATGATGTAGGTAAAATCTTTTGCCGGATCCCACGACACCTCCTGCATCAGGGGCAGGCGGAAGACGGTGATCGGAAGCTGTGAGATGGTGTAGCCGTCCGGCTTCGCGGCCGCGGCCATGGTGGCAGGTCCGACCGTGCCGCCGCCGCCCGCCTTGTTGTCGATCACGATCGGCTGCCCGAGGACCTTGGAGGCGCTGTCGGCGATCGCGCGCATCGAGATGTCGGTCGATCCGCCGGCCGGCCATGGCACGATCAGCGTCACCGGTTTGGTGGGATAGTCCTGCGCACCGGCGGCGGTTGCGAGCAACGCGCTCACGACGGTATGCATGGCGGCAAACGCGATTGTCTTCAGCCCGTATCGCGACATCGAAATTCCTCCCTCGCAGTGGCCTCGTTCGGGCCGCCGTTTCTCATTGTTATGACGGGATTGTCCCCGAAATCATGGGAGAAGAAAAGCGCATTGCGCGGCGGCTCCGCCGGGGCGAGACGGTGATTCCGGCGAAAAACGCACGTGCGACAATTGGTCGTTTGGAAGTGTGCCGAGATACGGAATTTGCCGTCGGCGGAGCCTTTACGCCACGCGGCGGACTGCGTTCAGCGTCTCGATCATGCGTTCGACTTCCGCGGCCGGGCAGGGCTTGCCGAAATAATATCCCTGCACGTCGGTGCAGCCGCATTCGCGCACGAAATGGAGTTGCTCCGCCGTCTCCACACCTTCCGCCGTGGTCTCGACGCCCAGCACCGAGCCAAGGCTGGCGATGGTACGGACGATCGCCACGCTCTCCGGGCTTTCGCCGAGGGTGCCGACGAAGGAGCGGTCGATCTTGATGCGGTCGAACGGGAATTTGCGCAGATAGCTCAGCGAGGAATAGCCGACGCCGAAATCGTCGAGACTGACACGCACCCCTAACGCGCGGAGCTGGTGCAGGATCTCGATCGTCGCCTCGCTGTCGTCGAGCAGCGCCGTCTCGGTGACCTCGAGCTCGAGCCGGTGCGGCGGCAGGCCGGCCTCCGCAAGCGCGCTCGTGACCATCGCCACCAGCCCGCGCGCGCGGAACTGCACCGGCGACAGGTTCACCGCGACGGTGAGATCGGGCCAGGACACGGCAGCCGCGCACGCCGTGCGCAGCACCCATTCGCCGATCGGAACGATCAACCCGTTCTCTTCCGCGATCGGGATGAATTCGGCCGGCGAGACGACGCCGCGCGACGGATGTTTCCAGCGCAGCAGCGCTTCGAAGCCGGTGAGTTCGGTCGAGTCGAGCCGCACCTGCGGCTGGAACGCAAGGTGGAATTCCCGTGCCTCCAGCGCGCCGTGCAGGTCGTGCTCCAGCGCGTGCCGGCTCCGGGCCTCTTCCTCCATCTCGGGCTCGAACAGTTGATAGGCGCCGCGCCCCTTGGCCTTGGCCTGGTACAGCGCGAGGTCGGCGCATTTCATCAGCTCGTCGGCATCGAGCCCGTGCTCGGGCGCGATTGCGATGCCGACGGAGACGCCGACATGGATCGACTGGTTCTCCAGCGGCGGCGGGTGACCGATGACCTCAACCAGGCGGCGTGCGAGCTTTTCCGCCGATTGCGGCTGCGGTCCGCGCTGGAGAACGGCGAATTCGTCGCCGCCGAGCCGCGCGACGGTGTCGTGCTCGCCGACATTCTCTTTCAGCCGCGCCGCGACCCAGCGCAACAGCCGGTCGCCGGCCGCGTGGCCGAGGCGGTCGTTGACGGTCTTGAAATTGTCGAGGTCGAAGCACAGCACCGCCATCGCGCCGCCGGCGATCGCGACCTGGTTCAGCCCCTCGCCCATCTTCTCGCGGAACAGCGTGCGGTTGGGCAGGTCAGTGAGCGAATCGTGCAGGGCCATGTGCGCCACGCGGGCCTGCGCCTTGTGGCGCTCGGTGACGTCCTCATAGGTGACGACCCAGCCGCCGTGCTCCATTCGCTTGTGATTGAGCTTGATGATGCGGCCGTCGCTCAGATGGTGGTGCAGCGTGTGCTCGCCCTCGCGCAGCCTCTCGACATAGTCGGCATAGAGCCGCGCGCCGGTGGTATTCGGATGGATACCGAGGTCGCAGCTGTGCTCCATGATCTCGCGCATCGAGACGCCCGGCTTCACCAATTCGGGCGACAGTCCGTACATCTCGATATAGCGGCGGTTGCAGACGATCACGCGCAGGCTCGGATCGAGCATGCACAGGCCCTGGCTCATGTTGTTCAGAGCCGCGTCGAAGCGCCGATACTGCTCGCTCAACTCCTCGACCGCGTGCTCGCGCTCGGTGATGTCCTCATAGGTGGCAACGAAGCCGCCCTCGGCCAGCGCGCAATAGCGCACCGAGATCATGGTGTCGTTCGACATGCGCCGGCGCCTCGGCGAGGAGTCACGGTCGGCGATCCTCGCGCTGGCGGCTTCCAGGAGCTGCTGCGGACTATATTCGGATGAGAACGCGCCGTTCGTCATCGAGCGCTCGATCAGCTCGCCGAGATGCGTACCGGGTTTGGTCTCCTCCGGCGACAGCCGATAGATCTTCCGGTAGGTGGTATTGCAGACGCGCAGGCGCATGTCGCTGTCGTAGAAGGCGAGCCCGTGCGCCATGTTCTCCAGCGCGGCATCGAGGATGAAGTTCTGCTGCCTCAGCGTCTCCTCGTATTGCAGCCGCTCGGTGACGTCTTCGTGCACCGTCACCCAGCCGCCGTCGGGCAGGAAACGGGAGACCGCCTGCACCATCCGTCCGTCGTAGCGCATCACCAGCAGGGTTTTTGCCTTCCTGGCGCACACGTCCTTCAGCCTGGTGTCGTGGAATTCCTCGGCAGACATCCCTGGCAGGTTGCCGCGCGAAAGCCAGTGATCGATGGCCTTGCGGTGCGTGACGCCCGGCTTCACGATTTCCGGGTCGAGATTGTAGAGGTTCAGGAAACGTTCGTTGCAGACGACGACGCGGCTGTCGGAATCATACATGATGAGCCCGTGCGACATGTTCGCGAGTGCGTGCTGGCTGCGCTCGGTCTGCACGTGCAGCTCCGCCTCGAGCCGGGCGAGGCGGCTGACGTCGTCGCAGATCGTCATCCAGCCGCCGCCGGGGAGCGGCTTCAGCTCGAGTGCCATGACGAGGCCGCTTGCCAGATGCTGCTCCGTTCGGAACGGTTGACCGTCCGCGATCTGCTTCATGCGCCTGGCATAGAGCGCATCGAGGTCGTTCGCCGGGAAGTTGCCGAGCTCAGCGCTATGAGCGAGCACGTCGCGATAGCTCGTGCCGACCCGCACGATCTCGGCCGACATGTTGAACAGCGTGAGGTAGCGCTGATTGACCAGCACGATCCGGTTGGCGACGTCGTAGACGCAGACGCCTTGCTCCATGTGGTCGAGCGCAAGCTGGCTCAGTCCGACGAGGGCCTCCGGGCCCTCTTCGCGGCGTGCATCAAGCTCGTTGGCGCGGATCGACGTCATGGGGCGGCGGGGTCTCGGCGGGCAATAGACTTAACGCAGCGTAATTCAGTCGCTGAGGGTAGCGAAGAGGCGGGAAAATTCCCTTAAGCGCCGTAGTTTACGGAGGGTGACCGGCGGTGCAGAGAGGCGTGTATGCCGACATCTGAATGGTGAGGTCTTACCATCAGCCCGGACCTTATCGCCGTCATCCTGAGGTGCCGGAGCGAAGCGGAGGCCTCGAAGGGCGACGGCCCGGCTGCATCCCGACCGTCCATCCTTCGAGGCTCGCCGCGCTGCGCACGGCGAACACCTCAGGATGACGGGGCCAGAGTGCAGTCTCCGTACCGCTCTACGGCCCGTACAGGACCAGCTCCGTATCAGTGAGGTCGGCGAGCTGCGGCCGGTGCGGGCCTTTGAAATATTTGCGGCCACGCCGCTCGGTGTAGATGCCGACGAGGCCGGGAACAGGGCCATTGGAATCGATGGCAACCGAGATCTTGCCGAGCCGCAGCAGCAGCCGGCCGATGCGGCCTGCGCATTCGGTGTATTCGGCGGCGTTGCGACAGTAGATCAGCTTCATTGCGGGAGGCGCAATGAAGCCGCGGCGGATGCGCACCGGTTGCAGGATGAAAGGGAACGTTCCCTTCGGCGTGCGGCACACGAAGCTGAGGCAATTGTAGCGCGCGTGCCGCGTCAAGAGCTCGGTCTCGGGTTCGGAAAGTCCATCGATCATCTTGGCGTGCTGCGAGATGACCTCGATCTTGCTCCAGCGCGGCGCGCGCGCCAACGCAGGTACCGAGAAGAATATGCCGCGGCAATAGGCGCGAAAGCCCTGCGTCTCGATGATCGGCCAGGTCCACCGCGCCGGGCTGATGTTGAGATAGGTAACGTCCTTGTGCCGCTGCGCGATCTTGGTCAGGAGCGGGGCGTAGTTGCGGTAGGCCGGATCGACGTACCAGCTCGACAAATTGCACTGGATGGCGGTCTCGCCGCCGTCCTTCCGCGCCGTGTAGATCAGCAGCAGCACGCCGACCGGCGTGCCGTCATTGTCGAGCATGTAGCCGAAGCGCGGGTAACCTTCCGGCACAGGCCGGAAGGCCTGCCGGCGCAGGCCCTGGATCCAGTAGTTGCGCGAGCGGCCCACGAAGCCGCGTGTCAGCAAGTCCGCGACTGCCTCGACGTCGGACTCGGTGATCTCGCGGCATCGGACCTTGGTGTGGATCACGCTGGTTTTTCCCGTGGAAATGACTGGCCTCGTTCCGTTAGCGCCAGCCTTCGCCATGGGCATCGGCCGCGGTCCGCGACTGCAGGCCCATGATCTCCCGCACCTTGGCGGGCCAGGCGGAAAGGTCGGTGCCGTGGGTGTGGAACATGGCGACGGCCAGGCGGTCCATGCCGAAGGCGACGCAGCCCGTGTGGGCCGGCTGACCATTGGCGTCCTGGATGTCCCAGGTCGTGCCGAAATGCTCGCGGTGATAGTTGAAGCTCATGCAGGCGGTCGGCTGCTCTTCCGAGCGCAGCGGGATCAGCAGCTCGAACTTGAGCTGCTGCTGCTTCTGGCTCACCGCCTTCATCTGGCCGACGCGACCGAAGAAGGGGTCGCTGGCATAGTCGACGCGGAAGGTGAGACCGAGATCGGTCGCGATCGCCTGCGCGCGCACCATCCAGCGCTCGCGGAAATCGGCGACGTCATCGGGGCTGCCGATGCAGACATATTCCCGCATCCGGAACGACTGCAGCCGGTCGAGATGTTTTGACGGCTCACGGCGGAAGCAGTCGGCGGCGACGTCGAAACGCAGGCCACCCTTCGGCAGCGGGCCGCGGCTCGCCGCGATCGGATAGACGGGATAGCAGGCCGCCGGCGACAGCACGAGGTCTGCCGGCGAGAGCGAGCTGGTCCAGTCGCCGCCGGCATCGAAGCGGCTTACCGCGGCGTTGATCTCGCGCTCGGTGCCGTGCAGGCCACATACGCAGCCGAGCAGGTTTGGAAAGCTCTTGAGATAGCCGGACTTCTCGAGCTGTGAACGGCTCATCACCGGCGGGAAGCGCATCACCTCGGTGCCGGCCTCGCGATGGCTCGTGATCAGTGCGGCGAGCCGCTCGACGATTCCCTCATAGAGCGCGGTGCGGGCGTAGACGCCGTCCGAGCCCATGGAGTGGAACAGCTTGCCGGCGAGATGATCGAGCGGATCGGCCATTTGCGGCGCGGTCTCGGGCGAATTGGGGAGGACGGCAATGTTCATGGTTCGGTGTCCTGCTATCTCAAAATTGTTCTTGTTGGTTTAGTCGCCAAGGTACGTCAGTCACGCCAAGGCACGTCAGGCACGAAGAGGCACGTCAGTCATGAAGGCTGGTCGGCACGCCGCTCATCAGGGTCGATGTCGCGGCATTGGCCAAAATGCGGTCGTTGTTGATCATAATTGGCGATGACAGCACGTCGCGCAGGTGACGGCCCATGGTGAACTCACCGTCGTTGCGGTAACCGGAAAGGCCTGCGGTGCGCATCGCATGCATCACGGTCTCGACCGCGAGCTCCGAGGCCTGCACCTTCAGAAGCGTGATCGAAGACTGGAAGTCGAGCGAGCCGAGCGCCCGTTCGTCGTGTTCGGCACGGGCGAAGGTGTCGATATTGGCTGATATCAGTGCACGCAGCTTGGCGAGCGACATCTTGGCGGCGGTGAAATGCGCGGCCGCCGGCGGCATCTGACCACCCGAGGTGCGGGCCGCCTTGCGGACGAAGGCCTGCGCACGGGTAACTGCGGCTGCAGCGATACCAGCCCAGGCCGAGGACCAGCACAGATGCGCGAACGGCGTCATGGTCTGGGCGTGGATCTTGTCATAGGATTCCGGGAAGACGCGGTCGGCGGGGCAGTCGACCTTCAACTCGAAACCGGTCGAACAGGTGCCGCGCATGCCGAGCGTTTCCCAGCCCAGCGTCCGCTTCAGCGAATAATCGTCCCGGGCGAGCGCCAGCAGCACCTGGTCGGACGCAGAAGCATTGGTGGCGCGGCGGGCGATGGTGACGAGGCCGTCGGCCTCGGCGCCGTAGGAGATCACGGTGGCGTCTCGCACGAGCGAGACGGTATCGCCGGCGTGGTCGACCGCAGCCGCGCTGGCGCGGATGTTGCCGCCGTTCTGCCCTTCGGTGGTGGAGGAGGCCAGCAGCCACTGGTCGCGCGCGACCCGGCGCATCATGGTTTCCATCCAGGGAATGCCGTGACCGTGCCTGACGACGCAGGCGACCTTTGTCGTGTGCATCGCGTAGACCATCGACGTGGAGGCGCAGGCGCGTCCGAGCGCGTAGCAGATATCGGTGACGTCGTGGATCGAGGCGCCGAAGCCGCCGAACTCGACCGGGATCATGACGCCGAGCAGCTTCTGCTCGCGCGCGACCTCGAAAGCCTTGTGGGGGAAGCGGGCGTCGCGATCGACCCCGTCTGCGTCGGCTGCCGCCGCGGCGGCGGTCCGGGCGGTGCGCTCGACGAGGGAAGGACCCTGCTCGAGATAGCTCGTCTGCGTCTCGTCGACAGTGAGGACTGCTTCACGCACGTTCATGCTCGTCCGCCTCCGGTTTGCCGTTCAGGATCGCCGGCATCATTCGCGATGCCGCTTGAGCGATCCTCCGACCATCTTTGCTTATGAGATGAGGCTACGGATTTAATTCAAATTCGTCGATGAAATAGAGGGTAAACAAAGTCCAATTCCGAACAAGCAGTTAAGGTCGGGTTGTTTGCATCGCCCGTATTTCCGCGATCGCGTTAGGGATCTGTAAGAGGCCGGAATTCCAGACAATCTGAGTCATCGTTTACTAAGAAACGCGAAGTAATGGTGGCGTCCATTGCGGGATCGGCCCGCCGTGCCCATCGTAGCCGGCAACCGGTCCGACCTTTAACAGACAGATGGGAATTTGCCGATGCAGGGCTTCGATACCGAATTGCGCAATCGTGTCATCAAGCTGGTGAAGGGCATTCTCGCACAGAATTCGCTTGCCGCTGACGTCACGCCGCAGGCCAAGCTCGTCGACGTCGGCCTGACCTCGATGGACATGGTCAATCTGATGCTCGGCGTCGAAGCCGAGTTCGACTTCACGATTCCCCAGTCCGAGATCACACCGGAGAACTTCCAGTCCATCGAGACGCTGGAGCGCATGGTGGCGACCCAGCTGCAGCCGGCGACCGCGGCCTAGTCAGCCCCTCCGGGACGACACGGAATATGCGGCGTCGCTCCTCACAGCATCGACACCCCGCCCACCACCCCCGTTCCAAAAGCGCCGCAAAACTGGCATAGCTTCTCCACGGGATCGCGATGGCGCGAACGGGGTGGAGCAGGCATGACGCAGGCGGTACTGGGCATCATAGGCGGCTCCGGCATCTACGATCTGCCGGGACTCGAGGACGCTCGCGAAGAGGTGATCAAGAGCCCTTGGGGTGAGCCGTCGGCGTCCTTGCGGCGCGGCTCCATGGCCGGCCTGCCGATCGTGTTCCTGCCGCGCCATGACAAAGGCCACCGGCTGTCTCCTTCCGACATCAACTATCGCGCCAATATCGACGTCCTGAAGCGCGCCGGCGTCACCGATCTGATCTCGCTGTCGGCCTGCGGCTCGTTCAGGGAGGAGCTGCCGCCCGGTACCTTCGTTCTCGTCGACCAGTTCGTCGATCGCACCCACAAGCGCGAGAGCTCGTTCTTCGGCCGGGGCTGCGTCGCGCATGTGTCGATGGCGCACCCGGTCTCGCCGCGCTTGCGTATTCATCTTGCCGCGGCCGCTGAAGCCGAGGGCATCGCGTTTGCGCGCGGCGGCACCTATGTCTGCATGGAGGGACCGCAATTCTCCACCTATGCGGAAAGCATGACCTACAAGACACTGGGTTATTCCGTGATCGGCATGACCAACATGCCTGAAGCGAAACTCGCGCGTGAGGCGGAGCTTTGCTACGCCACCGTCGCGATGGTGACGGATTTCGACTGCTGGCATCCCGATCATGACGCCGTCACCGTGCAGGACATCATCCGCGTGCTCAGCTCGAACGCCGACAAGGCGAAGGCGCTGGTGGCGCGGCTGGCCAAGGATTTCCCGCGCGAGCATGAACCGTGTCCGATCGGTTCGGACCGCGCGCTCGACACTGCGCTCATCACCGTGCCCGAGGCGCGCGATCCCGAACTTTTGAAGAAGCTCGATGCGGTGGCCGGCCGCATCCTGCGGGCGTGATACGAAAGGCAGAATGCCATGAAGGTCGACGGCAAGCATTTCCGCAGCATCTGGCGTGAGCGCGACGGCTGGTCGGTCGGCGCGATAGACCAGCGCCGGCTGCCGCATGAGTTCATCATTGCAAAGCTGGCCTCGTGCGAGGACGCGGCCCTCGCCATCCGCGACATGCTGGTGCGCGGGGCGCCGCTGATCGGCGCGACCGCAGCTTACGGCATGGCGCTCGCGATGCGCGAGGATGCCTCCGACGCCGGCCTTAGGCGCGCTTACGATACACTCGTGGTGGCGCGGCCGACCGCGATCAATCTGAAATGGGCGCTGGACGAGATGCGCGCGACGCTCGCGCCGGTCGATCCGCTGGAGCGGGCGGAGGCCGCCTATGCGCGCGCCGACGAGATCGTCGAGCAGGATGTCGAGATCAACCGTGGCATCGCTGGCAACGGCTTGAAGCTCATCGAGGCGATCGTCGCCAAGAAGAAGCCGGGCGAGACCGTCAATTTGCTGACGCATTGCAATGCCGGCTGGCTTGCCACCGTCGACTGGGGCACGGCAACAGCGCCGATCTATCTGGCGCATGAGCGCGGCATCAAGGTCCATGTCTGGGTCGACGAGACGCGTCCGCGCAACCAGGGTGCCTCGCTCACGGCCTGGGAGCTCGGCCATCACGGTGTGCCGCATACGGTTATTCCCGACAACACCGGCGGGCATCTGATGCAGCATGGCATGGTCGATCTCGCCATCGTGGGCACCGATCGCGTTGCCGCCAATGGCGATGTCTGCAACAAGATCGGCACTTATCTGAAGGCGCTCGCCGCGCACGACAATAACGTGCCGTTCTATGTCGCGCTGCCGTCGCCGACGATCGATTTCGCCGTTGATGACGGCATCCGCGACATCCCGATCGAGCAGCGCAGCGGCACGGAGGTGACCGACATGACCGGCCGCACCGCGGATGGACGGCTGGAGACGGTGCGGATCGTGCCGGAGGGTTCGCCGGTCGCGAACTACGCGTTCGACGTGACCCCGGCGCGGCTCGTCACCGGCCTCATCACCGAGCGGGGCGTGCTGAAGCCGGATCGTGCGTCGCTCGCCGCGGCGTTTCCGGAGCGGATCGCTACGGCGGCGGCGGCTGATTAGGATGTGTAATCCCTCACCCTGAGGAGCCGCGCTTGCGTGGCGTCTCGAAGGGCGAGGGCCACGAGCGGAGCCTTCATCCTTCGAGACGCGCGCAAGGGCGCGCTCCTCAGGATGAGGGTTTGTAAGCGTCGCTAGCTCAGCCTTAATCCCGTCGCGGCTTCCAGTTCGGCGATCGCCTGGGCGCCGCTGGTGACCTTGATCGTGGTCATGCCCATCTCGCGCGCGGGCTTCAGATTGACGCCGAGATCGTCGAGATAGACGCAGTTGTTCGGATCAACCTTCAGCGTCTCGACCATCAGCTGATAAATGCGCGGGTCGGGCTTGCGCAGGCCGATCTTGGCGGACTCGATGACATGATCGAACAGCACCATCACCTCGGCGACATAGAGTGAGCGCCCGGTCATGCTGCCGATCGCATTGGCCGGCAAATTGTTGGTAATGCAGCCGGTCTTGAATTGCGCCTTGATGCGCTTCAGCGCCTCGACTATCTCGGGGCGCAGATCGCCCTGCAGCAGCGGCAGCACGTCACGCCCGCGCACTTCCGCGCCGAGCGCCAGTGACTCCGTCGCGAACAGCTTGTCGAATGTGTCGATATCGACTTCGGCGCGCTCGAACTTGGCCCAGGCGTTTTCCAGATGATTGGCGGCGTTGGTCCGCCGGATGATGTCGATGGGCAGGCCGCGTTCCGCCTCGTACCGCGCGAAGGCTTCGAATGGCGAACTCGTCAGCACACCGCCAAAATCAAAGATCACAGCCTCGATCGTCACTGCCCTGCCCTCGTCAATTCCTTTCCAAGAGCGCTAGCATGCGCTATCGGCAAGGACCAGTCCGAAGCGATCCTCCGCATTCACCGACGCCAAAGCGTGTTCCCATGAAGAAGCTTGCAACCCTCATCACAGCCGCTCTGCTGCTCGCCACGCCCGCTTATGCCATCGTGGGTGGCGGCACGCCGCAGACCGATGGTGCCGCGCGCGCAGTCGTCACCATCGTCGGCTCGCGCGGTAATTTCTGCACGGGCAGCCTGATCGCGCCAAAGCTGGTGCTGACGGTCGCCCACTGCGTGCAGCCCGGCGCGGACTACAAGATTGTCGATCGCGGTGTCGACGGTCAGCCGCAATTACTGAATGTGCGCACCGTTGCGATCCATCCGAACTTCAACATGCAGGCGATGCAGGCGCACCGCGCCACCGCGGACGTGGCATTGCTGCAACTGGAAATTCCACTCAAGGGAAAATCGACGGTGCCGGTCGGCGCGCCGACTATTCCGATCCAGGCCGGCAGCAGCTTCGTCGTCGCCGGCATCGGCGTCACCGTGCGCGGCGATGGCAAGAGTGGCGGTGTGACGCGTGTCGCCGGTCTCGTTGCCACAGGGCAGCCCGGCACGCTCCAGATCCGGCTGGTCGATCCGGTAACTAACGGTGTTCGCGACGGAATTGGCGCCTGCACCGGCGATTCCGGCGGCCCGGTGTTCGAGGACAGGCCGAACGGGCCTGTGCTTGTCGGCGTCATCAGTTGGTCCACCGGGCCGAACGGCGCCGCCGGCTGCGGCGGATTGACCGGGGTCACGCCGCTCACGCTCTATCGCGACTGGATATTGCGGACCGCGCGGGGCTGGGGTGCGACGCTGTGATTTGACCGCGATTTGATCTATGCCATTTTAAAGCGGAAGCGCGATGGGCGACCACGCCCGTCGCGGAGGAAACGCGCCGTCCGATCAAGGGCGGCCACAAAAACAAGCAAGGCAAGTAGCAACAATGAATGTCGCTGTTCGCAGTCACGCCACGACCAAACAAGCTTCTGAACATTTCGATGTGCTGATCGTCGGCGCCGGCATCTCTGGCATCGGCAGCGCCTATCACATGACAAAGCAGCTTCCGGGCGCGAGCTTCGTCATCCTGGAAACGCAGGCGACGTTCGGAGGCACCTGGACCACGCATCGCTATCCCGGCATCCGCTCGGACAGCGATCTCCACACCTTCGGTTATAGCTTCAAGCCCTGGGTCGGACCGCCGATCGCAACCGCCGAGGAAATCCTCACCTACATGAACGAGGTGATCGACGACAACGATATCGCCCGCCACATCCGCTATAAGCACAAGATCATTTCGGCGAGCTGGTCGAGCGAGCAGAATCTCTGGACCATCGAGGCGGTGACGACCGACACCGGGGAATCGAAAACTTTCACGGCGAACTTCCTGTGGATGTGCCAGGGCTATTACCGCCATTCGGAAGGCTACACGCCGGAATGGAAGGGCACGGACCGCTTCAAGGGCCGCATCGTTCATCCGCAGACCTGGCCTGAAGATATCGACCTCACGAACAAGAAGGTCGTCGTGATCGGCTCGGGCGCGACGGCCGCAACGCTGGTTCCGAATATTGCGGACAAATGCGCGCATGTCACCATGCTGCAGCGGTCGCCGACCTATTTTCGCCTCGGCCGCAACGCAATCGAGATCGCGGAGGAGCTGCGCAGGCTTCAGGTCGACGAGGAATGGATCCACGAGATCGTCCGGCGCAAAATCCTGTTCGAGCAGGACGCGTTCACCAAGCTTTGCCTGTCAAAGCCCGAGCAGGTGAAGCAGGAGCTGATCGGCCAGATCAGCGCGGTGCTCGGTCCGGACTACGATGTCGACACACATTTCACACCGAGCTACCGGCCGTGGCGGCAGCGCATCGCCTTCGTGCCCGATGCCGATCTGTTCAAGGGCATCGCCAGCGGCAAGGCGTCCGTCGTCACCGACGAGATCGAGTGCTTCGTCGAGAACGGCATCCAGCTCAAATCGGGCAAAGTGCTGGAAGCGGACATCATCGTCACCGCGACCGGTTTCCATCTCGCAGCTCTCGGCGACATCGCCTTCGAGATCGACGGTAAGCCGCTTGCCTTCGGCGACACCGTGACCTATCGCGGCATGATGTTTACGGGCGTGCCCAACCTGGTTTGGGTGTTCGGCTATTTCCGCGCCAGCTGGACGCTGCGCGTCGATCTCGTCGCCGACTTCGTCTGTCGCCTGATCGGACACATGAAGGGGAAGGGCGCGAAGAAGGTCGAGGTGAGCTTGCGCCCTGAGGACCACAACATGCCGATCCTGCCCTGGATCGATCCGGAAAACTTCAACCCGGGCTACATGATGCGCAACATGGACCTGCTGCCGAAGCGCGGCGACAAGCCGGAATGGCAGCACAGCCAGGACTACTGGACCGAGAAGGACGAAATCCCGAAGACGGATCTGGATGACGCGGCGTTTGTGTATGGCTGAGGATAGCTTGTGCTAGCGGCGGACGACGCCATTTATTCGACTGGCAACGTCTCACCTCATTCGCAGCAAGACTACGAATTCCGCCGCGTCGCATTGGTCGCAATCGCCGCCGCGGCGGTGCGGTTCTCCACGCCGAGCTTGGCGTAGATCTGCTCCAGATGCTTGTCGACCGTGCGCGGGCTCAGGCCCAGAATCTGCGCGATGTCGCGGTGGGTCTTGCCTTTGCTGAGCCAGGCCAGCACCTCGCCTTCGCGGGTGGTGAGGCCGAGCTCGCTGGTGCCGGCAAGCAGCACTATCTCGACGTCACCATTGGCGCCACAGGCCATCGCGCGCATGAAACAGCGCGTGCGCGAGCTGACCCGGCGCAGTGCCGGACGAAGCCTCGCGCAGGTGTGCAAACCGCGCCGCCGAACAACCACTTCAAACAGCTGGGAGTCCCCAAACTTGCCAGTTGACCTAAACCCATCGAACCGCCCGGTGCGGACCCGCATGCCGGGTGGTGTGGCAGGGGACGCGGAGATACCATCTCCGCGCCCCTATGCCGATTGAAGTTGAAGACGCCATGGCTGGCGACGAACGTCGCTCTGGGCTGCCAGCCATCAATGTGAACGGCCGTACACGCGCGTAGACATTCTCACGCAGGACCACGCGTGTGGAATGCGAATTTATGGTGCAAAACCGTGGCGCGGTTGCAACATCATCTGCTGAATCAACCCAAATTGTACCTCGGACAGCCATTCCGCGGATTCCGTAGTTTGACGGAGGGAACTAGTCGCTTAGTTTGCCGGCGGCGCGGCTGAGGCGCCGCTAACGAGGGCGCTGGGGTGGAGTTTCGATCGCAGTCGGGCGGACAGAACCGGCTGCGCATGGGTGCTGCCGGGTCGTCCGTCGTTGCGGTTCTGTTCGGCTTCTGCTTGTCGACGCACCCCGCCGGCGCGCAGCAGGTCTTCAACGGATCGCAGACCACTCCGAACGGTGCCATCAACGGCGGCGGCGGGGTGTGGGACACGACCATCACGAATTGGAGCGACGTCTTCGGTTCGACCAGCAGCGCCTACGATCCTGCGTCAGCCGGCACGATATTCGGCTACTCGGGAGTCTCGACACCGGCTACGGCCGGCACCGTGACGGTCGCGCCAAGTGGCGTCCAGCTCACTGGTCTCTTGGGCTTCGACATTACCGCGGATAATTCGGTCTACACCATCCAGGGTGGCGACCTGAGGCTCGCCTCGGGTGGGACGACGTTCTACACCGCCGATGTCACCGGCACCACGGATCCGTCCGCCGTCATCGCATCCCGCATCGTCGGCAGTGGCGGAATCTCCGTGCAGGCGCCGGGTATATTGGCGCTGCTTGGCGCCAACACCTATACCGGCGACACCTTCATTTGCTCCTGCGCGTCATTGCAGCTCGGCGACGCGACGCATACTGCGAGCATCCTCGGCGCCGTTACCAACGAAGGTACGTTCAATATCGTCAATGCCAACACCACTGGTATTACGTCGATCCTGAACGACGGAATTGGTGCTATCACGACGTTCCTGAATGCGACCAGCGCCAGTTCGATCGCGATTGCCAACAATGGCGGCCAGATTTATTTCGGTTCGTTCGGTGGGATCGACACGGCGACCGCGGGCGACGCGACCATCCTCAACGATGCCGGTGTGACTATCTTCTTCGCCAAGACCACGGCTGGTTCGGCCACGATCACCAATGATAACGGTGGGACGCTCTTCCTGGACCAGTCCTCGGCCGGCTCTGCGACCATCATCAACCAAAACTTCGGCTTCACCTGGTTCGGTCAATCTCCGACCGATACGGTGAGCGCCGGGAATGCTACAATCATCAATAACGCCGACGGTTTGACTGAGTTCAACGGCTATTCCACCGCAGGCAACGCCACTATCGTCACCAAAAGCGGCGGCGAGACAGATTTCTTTGACAACGCGACCGGCGGGAACGCGCGTTTCATCACGAACGGTACCGGCATCGTCGATTTCAGTGGCAGCTTCGGTCCAAATGGCGACGGTCGCATCACCGCGGGCTCCATCGAAGGTTCGGGCAACTATTACATCGGTGCCGGCAACACGCTCGTCGTCGGCAGCAACAATCTCTCAACGGAAGTTAGTGGCGTTATCGCCGACTCCTGCGGCTGCGGTCCCGGCTCTGGCTCCTTGGAAAAAGTCGGTAGCGGGACGCTGATCCTTTCGGGTACGAATACCTATACTGGCACGACGACGGTGAATGGCGGCATCCTGCGGGTCGATGGTGACATCTCCCAATCGAGCCTGACCACCGTGAAGGCGGGCGGCGCACTGTTCGGCGCCGGGATCGTCGGTAACACCACCATTGCTGCCGGCGGCATCTATGCGCCCGGCGACGGCGGGCCGGGCTCGAGCATGGCGGTTCTCGGTGACCTCGCGTTCCAGTCTGGCGCGCTCTACCTCGTGCAGGTCGGTAGCGGAACCACCGCCAGCTTTGCCAATGTTTTCGGCAACGCCGGCCTGAATGGCACCGTCGGCGTCTCGCTGTACGCTGGCAGCACCATCTTGCCGCAATACAAGATCATGCAGTTTTCCGGCGCTGCCACCGATAACTTTGCCGGTGTCGCCGCTCCCGGCGGCCTGATTGGTACGACGACCGTAGATTCTGCCGGCACTGTCTATCTCAATTTCACACTGGACTATGGCGCGAAATACGCCCTCAACGTCAATCAGAAGAACGTCGCCACCACGCTTCAGAATTTCTTCAACGCGAACGGCTTTCTGCAAGCGGAATTCGCGGGCCTCGGCCCGGCCGGCCTGACACAGGCCTCCGGCGAGCCGGCGACGGGTTCGCAGCAGGCGACCTTCAGCGCGATGAACCTGTTCCTCGGCCTGCTCACCGACGTGTTTGGCTCGGGGCGTAGCGGGACGCCGGGTGCGACGCCCTTCGCCGACGAGACGAGCGCGAACGCGTATGCCGCGACCGGCAAGAGCGCACGCGACGCCCTTGCCTCGATCTATCGCAAGGCGCCGCCGGCGAATTTCGAACAACGTTGGGACGTGTGGGCTGCCGGCTATGGTGGCTCGCAGACCAGCGACGGCAATGCCGGCCTCGGCTCAAACAACACCAGCAGCAGCGTCTACGGGACCGCCGTCGGCCTCGACTACCGCTTCTCGCCGTCGACGATCGCCGGCTTTGCGCTTGCGGGCGGGGCGACCGGCTTCAACGTCAACGGGCTCGGCTGGGGCCGCTCCGATCTGTTCCAGGCCGGCGCCTTCGTGCGTCATACCGCCGGACCAGCCTATATCACGGCCGCGCTGGCCTATGGCTGGCAGGACGTCACGACCAACCGCATCGTCACCGCCGCGGGTGTCGATCAGTTGCGTGCGCAGTTCAACGCCAACGCGCTCTCGGGCCGCATCGAGGGCGGCTATCGCCATGCCTCGCAGTGGATCGGCCTCACGCCCTATGCGGCGCTCCAGGCCACCGTGTTCAGCCTTCCGAGCTATTCAGAGTTCGCGGTGGTCGGCAGCAACGTCTTCGCGCTGAATTATGCCGCCAAGGACGTGACCAGCACCCGCACCGAGCTCGGCCTGCGCGCGGACAAGTCATTCGCCGCGGCCGGCGGCCTGATGACTCTGCGCGGCCGCGTCGCCTGGGCGCATGACTACAATCCGGATCGCACCGTCGGTGCGGTCTTCCAGACGTTGCCGGGATCGGCATTCGTGGTGAACGGCGCCGCTCAGGCGCACGATTCCGCGCTGACCACAGCGGCGGTGCAGATGAGCTGGATGAACGGCTGGTCTGCGTCGGCGACCTTCGAGGGCGAGTTCTCGAACGTCACCCGCTCCTACGCCGGCAAAGGTGTCGTTCGCTACGCCTGGTAGGCTTTACCGCTTCTGCTGCGTGGGCTTGCGCGGCGGGCGCGGGGCGGCGGCGGGGGCGGACGTCCCGCTCATCTTGTTGGCGGCCTCGCTGACGTCGAGCAGCGAGCGACGGATGTCCTCTAGGAAATTCGCCGATTTCTTTCTCATGGTGTCGGCGAGCTCGTGCAATCCCTGTATCTTTTCGAACAGCTCATCCGCCTTACCATCGGCGAAGCCGGGCACTACGCCCTCGATCTTTGTGACCGCCTTGTCGAAGCCCGCGAAAGCGCTGTCGACCTTGGCCATGACGGAATCGATTTCGCCGCCCTTGCTCCTGAGATCGGCGGTGTAGTTCTCGAACGTGCGCAGGCCCTCCTTGATCGCCGGGGCGTTGCTGACGATGGTGCGATCGACACCATGCAGGGTGTCGACGATGGATTCGGCGTCGCTGAGATCGGCGGTCAGCACGGGGATGCCGTCGGCGTCGAGCGGCACCGGCGGAGCGGAGGGGGCGCCGCCGATCAGCGACACCGCGGCGACGCCGGTAAGGCCTTGGAACTCGATGCCGGCCACGGTGTCCTTGCGGATCGGCGCTGCATTATCGAGCGACACGAGCGCCACGACCTTGCGGGGATTGTCGAGCTTGATCGACAGGATCTGGCCGGCGGGAACACCGTCGAAATTGACCGGCCCGCCGCGGCGCAGTCCGCTGGCCGAGCCGCCCTCGAACACCACGCGCAACTGGCTGCGGCTCTGGGCGGTGCGCCATTTCTGCACACCAAGCAGGCCGCCGAACGCCACGGCGATCACCGCCAGCGTCGCCGTTCCGATCACCAGATTGCTCGCGCGTGCCATGCAGGGTGATTTTACGGCCAAAGCGGGGAAGTTGGAAGGATGATGCTGCGGCCGTAATCCTAAGTGGGACGGTTAGGGAAGCGTAACCCGCCACTTCCTCTCGCGTTTGTCGCAAGGATTGGCGGATTACGCTGCGCTAATCCGCCTTACGCGACATCAATGCCCGGCGGCGCGTTTGGCCGCAGCATTGTTCAGCACGATCAGGGCATCGACGGCGACGCCTGTTTTGGCATTGATTAGGAACGGATTGACGTCGATCGAGGCGATCCGGTCGCCGGCGTCCGCGATCAGATTGGACAGGCCGACCAGCGCTTTCACCGCGGAGGCCTCGTGCAAGGCCGGCTTGCCGCGATACCCACGCATCTTGATGCCGGCCTTGGTGCGGCCGATCAGAAGCCGCGCCTCGGCCTCGTCCAGTGGCGCACCGGCGAGCGCCACGTCCTTCATCAGCTCGATGTCGATGCCGCCGGTGCCGAACAGCACGACCGGACCCATTTCGGCATCGAGCGAGGCCCCGACCACGAGCTCGAGATCGGCCTTGACCTGTTGCGCGATCAGAATGCCGTCAAGCTTCGGTTTGCCCTTCTGCTTGTTCACCCGCGCGGTGATGTCGGCGAACGCCTTTTTGACCTCGGCCGGGTTGTTGAGATTCAGCACCACGCCGCCGATGTCTGATTTGTGCAGAATCTCGGCGCTGACGAGTTTGGCCACGACAGGGAAGCCGATCTGCTTGGCGATCTTCACGGCCTCGGCTGCCGTCTGTGCGATTGCCTCCTTCGAGATCGGGATGCCATAGGCCTTCAGGAGCCTCTTGGAGGCGACCTCGTCGAGCGCGGCGCCGGTTGCCGATTTCAGCGCCTTTTCGAGCACGGCACGCGCGGCAGGCTTCGAGCTGGAGACGATATCGGGCACTTCCTTGCGCAGCTTGGCGTAGTCGAGCAGCGACTTGATCGCGGTCACCGCGCGATCCATCCCCTGCATGACAGCGAGATGCGGCAGCGATTTGCGCAAGGTCTTGGTGAACTCGGTGAAGCCGATCGACATCGCGCTGATATAGATCACCGGCTTGCCGGCCCGGCTCGCCATTTCGTTGACGATGCGCAGGTTGCGCTCGCGCAGCTCGTGCGGCGCCTTTGGCAGCTCCGCATCGATGATGACGATATCGATATCGGGGTCTTCGATCATCAGCTCGATCGATTTCATGTAGACGGAGGGATCGACCACCGCCGCAAAGCCGGCGTCGAGCGGATTGCCGACGATCGAGCCTGGGCCGAGCATTTTTGCCAACTCGGAGCCGACGTGCGGGCTTAGCGGCGCAAAATTCAGGCCTGCGGCATAGAAGGCGTCGAGCAGCATGCCACGCTTACCGCCAGATAGCGTCACCGCGGCAAGCCGGTCGCCTTCGGGCACCGCGGCATGGACGAAGCATTCCGTGGTCTCGATCAACTCGTCGAGCCCGCCGACTCTGATCACTCCTTCGCGCGTTGCGATGGCGTCGAACGTCTCGATCGAGCCCGCGAGCGCGCCGGTGTGCGCCATCGCCGCCGCGCGGCCGCCCTCGGAGGCCCCGAGCTTGAGCGCGATCACCGGTTTGCTCGCGGCGCGCGCCGCCTTGCAGGCGTCCCGGAAAGCCTTGGTGTTGCGCACGCCTTCGAGGTAAACCACGATCACCTTGATGCTCGGATCCTCGGCGAAATAGCGCATCAGGTCCGGCGTCTCGAGCCCGGCCTCGTTGCCGGTCGTCACCATGTAGCCGACCCCGACGCCGCGATCTTCCAGTGCCTGGCGGATCGCCATGACGATGGCGCCCGATTGTCCGGCAATCGCCACCGCTCCCTGTTCCATGGTGACGATACGGTCGTCGATATTGGTGAAGAGCTTTTCGCCGGCGCTCAAATTGCCGAGGCAGTTCGGGCCGGTGACCGCCAATCCCGTCTCGCGCACGGCCGCTTGCAGTTCAGCGGCGAGCTTCTGGCTTTCCTCATCCTGCAACTCGCTGAAGCCCGAGGTGACGATGGTGGCCGAGCGCGCGCCGGCCGCGGCGGCATCGCGGATCACCTGCACGGCAAAGCGCGCCGGGACCAGCACCAGCACGTGATCGGGCTTTTCCGGGAGGCTGGCAAAGTCTTTGTAGCAGGGGACGCCCCAAATGCTGTCGCGTTTGGTGTTGACCGGATAGAGCCCGCCCTCGTAGCCGTATTTGACCAGATTGTTCCAGATGCGCTCGGCATAGTTGCCGGGCTTGTCGGTCGCGCCCACCAGCACGATGTTGTGCGGGTGCAGCATGGCGTGGATGCGCTTGACGATATCGTTCGCATCGGGCGGTGGAGACCACGGGCGCGGAGAAACGGACGCAGCAGACACCGGGGCTTCCATGGCGTGACCTCACCTGTTGTTGTTCTTGGCGGCGCGTCACGCTGTTCTATGGGGAGTTGTTGGGAGTGGCAACCGTAAGCGTGTTAATGCCGCGCGATGGAATGAGCGATGCATCCTGCACCAGAACATCGTCTCGTGCGGAATGTAGTCGGCATATCGCAACGCCTCGCCGTCATGGGGCGGTAGCACGGCGCGGCCCACTTCGAGTCCCTCGCGATCGACGAAGACGCGGTGGCCGTAGACAAGGTCGATATGCGGATGGGCCATGAAGTAGTTCGCGACACAGGCAAGTGTCCCGGGCAGCAGCATGTCGTCGCTGTTGAGATAGGCCATGATCTCGCTATCGCTGCCGGCGAAGCCGAGATTGATGGCGCTGGACTGCCCCTTGTCTGGTTCGCTCTTCCAACTCAGGCTTTCGCCGCGGCTCTTCAGGAGATCGAGCGTGCCGTCGATCGAGGCGCCGTCCTGCACGTGATAATTCAGGTTCGGATAGGTCTACCGGCGAGGACGCCAGTTCAGCGCTTCCATGAGCGGGAACGTCCGGTGGATCGGGTACGGATTGAGGGGGCGATTACTCCCGGACGGGCCGATTGCAAACTGCTATTCATAGGCTGCCATCAAGGTGGCATGCAGCACGTAGCGCTCCGGACCGGACGTGACGGCGTCGAACGGCCAGCAGGTGGCGAGCACGAGTTCGGCATCCCGTGCCGCAGGATCGATGCCCGAGGCATCGAAGCGAACCACAGCGGAGGAATCCGCGCGATAGCGAAAGTGTTCACCGGCACTGCGTGTGACATCGATCACATCACCAATGGCGACATTCCGCAGGAAACGGAAATGAGTGTCGCGGTGCGCTGCATATACGGCAACACCACGCTCGCCCGCGTCAGCCGTTTGGCGGATATGGCCGGGTCCAAAAGCAAGCGCCTGGCCGCTGATACCTTCCAGCACAATCGCGCTGGCGCCGATCCGCCTCACCTCGATCCGCGCGACCGGCCAGGTATCAGCCCATGACCATGGCTTGACCACCTCGCCGGTCGCAACGCTCCGGTCGAACGCGTGCTCCAGCAGCACCTGCGCGAGCCACGCTTTGGCATGGATATAGGCGCCGTCGCCGAACAGGATGACGCCGATCAGCGCGAGAACCATGGGAGAGATGAAGCGGGGCATGGCATATTTTCCCGTCATTGCGAGGAGCGAAGCGACGAAGCAATCCGGACTGCGTCCCTGGAGGGATTTCTGGATTGCTTCGCTTCGCTCGCAAACTGCGAATTCGGTTGAGGCGGCATGTTCAAAAAAGGCGCGCGCGGTCGTTGCTTTGGGACGGGCAGCCGCGCGCGCTAACAGAGGAGATCGGGGGGCTCCTCTCTCAAGCGACGTCAGTGAGCAAGGTCTGACGTCGGTCGAACACGAACAGGATCAGGGCGAGCACGACCAGCATCAGGCCTGCGATCATCTTCAACTCGGCCGATGTCGCGGTCTTGGGCAGGCGGATCGCATCCGGTGCGGCGGGTGTCGGCCGCCTCGTGGCCGGCTGGTTGCGGGCATCGGCGTGACGTTCGCGGAGCTGCGTCGGGACCTGCGGTCGTTCGCCAAAGACCTTCGCGAAATCCCAGCCGGCCGGCAGGTTGATCGGCAATTCGCTGAGCTTGAGCGGCTCGCCTTCGGGACGGCTCGGCGTTTTGTCCACCGCGACGAGGCTGGTGAGCCGCGTGACGATCTGATGGTCGAGCGCCAGCGTCAGGATCGCCTTGTCGGAGTCTTCGGGAGTCATCTCGTGCAGGGTGCGCGCCACTTCGGCATCGTCGATCTTGCGCTTGGCCCAGAGCTTCGACAGGCCTTTGCCTTCGGCTGCATTTTGCAGCGGCAGCGTCACCGACCATGGACGGTCGCCGACGCGGCCCCTAATCTCGACCGAGCCTGCGAGCTTGTCGAGCTTTGCCGCCAGCACCAGCGGCTCGTCGCGATAGACGTCGGGAATGATCGCCGGTGTGACGTCGGGCTTTGCTTCGGAGAACTTTGCGCTGAGGCCGGTCACGGCCGGGTTCTCGAGCTTGGTGAACAGGCCGCGCATGCGCTCCTCGACCTGCTCGACGGAGCCGATATGAGTGAAGGCACCGCGACCGAGCTCGGCGGCGCGCGTCATCAGATAGGTGTTGGGCGCGGACCCGATGCCGACCATGAACACGCGCGAGCGGGCGCGCATCGCCGTAATCGTTTCGAACAATTGCTGCTCGTTGCCGATCGCGCCGTCGGTCAAGAACACGATTTGGCGAACCATGCCGGTATCGCCGAGCTTGTCGGTCAGCGCGGCCCGCATCGCCGGCACCATCTCGGTGCCGCCACGCGCCTGCAGCGCACTGACGAACGAGGTGGCTTCACCGACGCGCGCGGCATCCGCCGGCACGGAGGCCGGAAACAGCACGTCCATGGTGTCGTCGAAACGGATGACGTTGAAACGGTCGGTCGGCTGGAGACGGGAGAGCGCGTAGGTGAGGCTCGCCTTGGCCTGAACGATCGACGTGCCGCCCATCGAGCCGGAATTGTCGATCACGAACACCACTTCGCGCGGCAGTAGCTTCTGCGTTGCCTGCTCGGCGGCGGGCGGAGTGACGAAAGCGAGCAAATAATCGGCGTCGCCGACGCGTTCGCGGAACAGACCGACCGACGGCGCCTTTACAGCGGCCGGCTTCCAGGTCAGTTCGAAATCGCGGTCGGCAGGCACGGCACCGTCGGCAAGCGTAACGATTCGCGTCGTGTCGTCCGGATTCGCGACCTTGACGTTATGGTGCGGGCTCTTGACCTCGCCGAGCGCAAAGCCGGCATTCAGGCGCACCCTGATGCTGGTCGGATTGACCGGCGCATTCCTGGCGGGATCCAGCACGGGCGGGGAGATACGGTCGCGGTCCGGCACCGGGTCCGAATTCGTCGCGCCCCAACCGGAGCCGTCGTTGCGGAAGTCGACGCTCTGGACGATCGGCGTCGGATTGTAGCGTGGTCCGACCACCAGCGGCAGGCGCAGCGAATATTCGTTGCCGGATTGGTGCACCGGCTCCTGATATTCGATCTGCACCAGCACGGTTTCGCCGGGGCCGATATTGGCGACCGAGTTGGTGAAGATGTTCGGCCGCTCCTGTTCGGTGAGCGCGGCCTTCCGGCCGGCGCGGCGCGCCGCTTCATAGATCACGCGCGCCTGCTGCCGCTCCTTGATGTCGCCGATGATGACGCGGTCGCCGACCACCATCTTCAGCGTATCGACGGCACCGCCGGTGGGGAGCGGATAGACATAGGTCGCCTCGACCCAGTCGCTGGTCGGGTTGCGGAAGACTTGAGTGACGCGGGAGCGCAGCGTCGGGCCCGATACCGTGATGTCGACGTCGATGCCGAGGCGGATCGCTTCGGTGTAGGCGCCGTCCTCCTTCAGGAGGAGAGATCCGGATTTGGCGTCGCCGGGCTGGAGCAGGCTGGCCTGCTCCGTCGTCGCCGACCAGCCCGGCTCGAAGCTCACCAGCAGCGCCACGAAGGCGACCAGCGCCACCGCGATGCCCTGCACCAGAAGAAACAATCCGACCTTGATCAGCCGCCCCAGCATGGGGTGCTCGTCGCTCTCCATCGTGTCGTAGGTGTCCATTTGGCCTGCTCCCACAGCATGTTTGCTGGTTCTCAGCATCCGCCGGGACGGCCCGATTTCGCGAGCAGAATGATCGGCAATGTTCCGCCGCGGCTGGCCCGCGTTGGCCGCCTCTGCGGCAGCCAAGTGTGATTTTGTGCTGGTTTGTCCGCCCTGCTAGAATGGCCGTCCTGGAGCGGGGCCACGATGCAGACCCAAGACAAATTCGCCGACAAGCAGCTTTCGGACGAGCAGAGCCGCGAGATTGCGGAAACCATTCGCGAGGAGCTGGCCAGACGCCGGATCTCGCGGCAGGCGCTGGCCGAGCAGGCCAAGCTCAGCCTGTCGACGCTGGAGAAGGTGCTCGGCGGCCGGCGGCCGTTCACGCTGGCGACCACGGTGCGGCTGGAGCAGGCGCTGGGCGTCTCCTTGCGCAAGAGTCCCGTCGTGGCGACGCCTCCGGCCGCAAGCGATGTCGCGCCTGATAGCCTCGGCTCCTATGCCCATCGCGCGGTGACCTGGATCGAGGACGTCTACATCACGCTGCGCCCGTCGTTCGGCGACAAGGACGCAATCTTCGCCTACCGCACCGAGATCGTCTGGGAGCCAAAGGTCTCTTCACTGGTATTCCGCGAGGGTGAGCGGACCGATGCCGCCTATGAGCACACCGGCGAGGTCGCGGTGCCGCATCAGTCCGGCTTCATCTATCTCGTCATCATCAAGCACGGCCAGCATCGCGTGATCACAGTGTCGCGGCCGACGGTTGCGGGCGAGATGTACGGAATCATATCGACGCTCCGCGCCGGCCCCGGCTCGCAGCTGACGCCGATCGCAGCGCCGATCGCCTACGTGCCGCTCCGGAACTTCCCGAAGCCCTCGCTGGGACGGGTCGCGCCCGGCGACGCCAATCATGAATTGTACCAAAAGCATCTGCGTCGCACGGTCGACGAATCGTTCGCGCTGTTTCTGTCGGCATAGTCCGCGAGCACTATCCGGAATGGCATCGCAAACGTCTATGAAAGAAGGCATGCAGGACGTGCCCGCACCATTCGGCGGTGAATCGCCGCTGTTCTCCGTCATCATCCCCCTCGAACATTATCGCGGACAGCGGGAGCTGTCCTGGCGTGGCAGAGGCCGCCATGTACCAGGCCGACATCGAGTTCGGCATGAAGCAACATCCCTGGCGCTAGGTGCTGGATCAGTGCTTCTCGGCGCGCGCACAGCAGCGCGTCTCGCGGCCGCACGCGCGCGCGGTCTTGACCGCGCTGAAGCGCGTCGGGTCAAGTCACACGTTCCGCTGGAGCGAGCCGCAGGCTGCCGTGCGGATCAAGGGAGAGCCGGGCCACAACACCGTCCGCCTTCCGAGCCCTGCGCTTCGCGCGCCACTTGACAGGATCGGAACGCATTTCTACCTCGACGGCGCGCCGATCGATCCCGAAGCGATCGTGACCGGTTGCGACAGCTACACGCTGAGTGTCGATTTTCCGCCAACCGGCATCGCCACTCTTGCGTGGTCATGCCCCGTGCTCAGGGGTCTCGGAGATTCGCGTCGCCTCGGCCTGTCCCATCGTGGCGATCGACGTTGGCCAGGACATCCCGCAGGCTGAATGCGCCGAAAGAGAATAGCGGCCCTTCGGCCGCTATTCTGCATCTGCATATATTTTCAGTCGAACTAGCCGCCTGTCTCGGCGCTGATGATATCGCCGAACAGCTCCCACTGGCCCTTCTTGAACCGCCACATTTTGAGCTGCTCGATCGGCGCGAAGTCCGTGGACGAGGTGTTGATCTTGATGCCCGGGATCAGCGTGTCGGGGACGAAGTCCTTGAGGCTCGCGGCCTGCTTCATCACGTTCTCACGGGTCAGATTGTCGCCCGACTGCTTCAGCACCTGCACCATGGTCTGGGCCGCGGCATAGGCGTACACCAGATTAGCGTCCGAAATGTTCGCACCGGGCATGTATTTGTCGACGAAGACCATGAATTTCTTCATACCCTCATCGTCCTTCCACTGCGGATCCGACGCGTCCTTCAGGTAGCCGGCCGACAGCACACCTTCGGATGCCTCGAGGCCGGCCGGCTTCATCACCGCGCCGATCGACACCGAGACGTCGGTCATCAGGTGCATCGGCTTCCACTCCAGTTCCGCAATCTTCTTGATCGCCTGTGCCGCAAACTTCGGGGTCGCGATGTTGACGAAGACGTCGGCGCCGGTGCCCTTGAGCTTGACGATATGGGCATCGATCGAAGGCTCCGATGTCTCGTAACTCTCTTCCGCCACGATCATTTTCGATGCCTTGTCGCCGAACACGTCCTTGATGCCGGCGAGGTAGTCTTTGCCGAAATCGTCATTGGCATAGAAGATCGCGACCTTCGCGTCCGGCTTCTCCTTCAAAATATACTTGGCGAAGATCTGTGCCTCGACGCGGTAGCTGGGCTGGAAGCCCATGGTCCAGGGAAAGTTCTTCGGATCGTTCCACTTGCTGGCACCTGTGGCGAGAAACAGTTGCGGCACTTTCTTGGAATTGTGATATTTCTGCACGGCGGTCTGGGTTGGCGTGCCCAGCGCGTTGAACACCAGAAAGACCTCGTCGCTCTCGATCAGCTTGCGGATCTGCTCAACGGTCTTCGGCGGCGAGTAGCCGTCATCGTAGGAGATCCAGTTGATCTTGCGGCCATTGATGCCACCCTGATCGTTGATCATCTTGAAATAGGCTTCCTCGGTCTTGCCGATGACGCCGTAGGCGGAAGCCGGGCCGGAATAGGCCTCGACATTGCCGATCTTGATCTCGGTGTCGGTGACACCGGTGTCGTACGCTTTTTGCGCATACGCGGTTTGGGTTGTGAGCAGCGCCAACGCTGTTGTTGCGGCAAGCAGGGAGAGTTTCTTGTTCATGAAAATTCCTTGAAATTCCTTGGGGTTCTTCCGGGTTGGAGCAGGCACGTCGAAAAAAGAAAAGCGCCCGCGAGTGGGGCGCTTTGATCAGGCGTTGGCGGCTTTCTTGTCGACTTCCGAGGCCACCGAAAACTCCTTGCGCAACGTCGGCTTGTGGATCTTTCCGGTGGCGTTGCGAGGCAGCGCGTCGACGAAGTGAACCCGTCGCGGGCATTTGAAGCGCGCGAGATTCGCCGCACAATGCGCGAACACATCGGCTTCGGTCAGCTTTTGGCCCGGCTTGACCGCGACGATGGCGAGGCCGGCCTCGCCCCATTGCGCGTCGGTCACGCCGATCACGGCAGCTTCCGCGATGGCCGTGAGCTGATGCAGGACGTTCTCGACCTCGGCCGGATAGACGTTCTCGCCGCCGGAGATGTACATGTCCTTCCAGCGGTCGACGATATAGTAGAAGCCTTCTTCGTCGACGCGTGTCGCGTCGCCCGTGTGCAGCCATCCGTCGGTGAACGACGTTTTGTTCGCCTCGGGCTTGTTCCAGTAGCCGGGCGTGATGTTCGGTCCCTTGACCCAGAGTTCACCGAGCTCGCCGACATCGGCGTCGCTGCCATCGGGACGCACGATGCGCACTTCCGTGTGCAGCACCGGCTTGCCGGCGGAGCCGGCCTTCCGTGCCGCATCCTCGCGGTCGAGCACCAGCACGGCCGGCGAGGTCTCGGTCATGCCGTAGCCCTGCTGGAGCGCGACGCCGCGCGCCTCCCACACCTTGAGCAGAGGTACCGGCATCGGAGCGCCGCCGACACCGCCAACGATCAGCCGGCCGAGATCGGTGGTCGCGAACGCCGGATGCTGCGCCATGAACTGGTAGATCGCGGGCACGCCGAAGAACACGTTGATGCCCTGCGCGGGATCGTTGATCAGGCCGAGCGCCGTGCCGGGATCAAAGGCGCGCATGATCATCACGGCACCGCCGGCGTGCAGCACCGGATTGGTGTAGCAATTCAGCCCGCCGGTGTGGAACAGCGGCAGCACGGTGAGCAGCACCGAGGACGGTCCGATGCAGGCAGGGCCGCCGAGATTGACGCAATTCCAGAAGGTCATGCCATGGGTGATGGTCGCGCCCTTGGGATGTCCCGTGGTGCCCGACGTGTACATGATGGTCGAAACATCATCGAGCGTGACCTCCTCGATTGCCTCGAGCGGCTTTGCCGCCGCGATGCCGGCCTCGTAAGAGCCGCCGGGCCCGAGCAGCAGGCTGCTGGTGACGCCGCACAGTCTCGCCACTGCGAGCGCCGTCTCGGCCAGATCGGTATCGTGGATCATCACCTTCGGCGCACAGTCGCCGGTAATGAACTGAAGCTCGGGAACGGTGAGGCGGGTGTTCAGGGGCACGAAGATCGCGCCGAGCCGGCCGCAGGCAAACTGCACCTCCAGCGTATCGGTCGTGTTCAGCGCCAGCACCGCGACGCGGTCGCCGCGCGAGACCTTCAGCGTATGACGCAAAAATGAAGCGAGACGAGAAATACGCGCATCCAGCTGCGCATAGGTGAAGCGCCGCTCGCTCGCGAGATCAATCACCGCAACCTTGTTCGGCGTGCGGCGGCCATGATGGACGATCCAGTCGTAGTAACGAACGGCCAAAATTCCTCCCTTGGCGGTCTGGTGCCGCCTGCGTCCCTATTGCTCTGCACCATGCCCGGCGTGGCCCTGGGGCCAGCCGGAGTTTGTGCATCACGCTTTTTTTGATCAGGAGTTGGCGCGCGAGTGGTGAAAATCGTCTTGCGTTGAGTTGCTAGGCCGGTCTTGCTCAGAGGGAGGCCCGGCCAGCCACTCCGCGCAAGTGAGCCGCCAGGGTTCCGGCCATGGTGGATGAGACGAATCCGCCAGCAAGGCGAGAGTGCGATGAAAAGCCCGTTCTATACCGCCGAGCATGATGCCTTTCGCGAGATGATGCGCCGCTTCGTCGACAAGGAGATCGCGCCGTTCGCCCACGAGTGGGACGAGGCCGGCGAATTTCCCCGCGAGCTCTATCGAAAGGCGGCCGGGATCGGGCTGTTGGGGCTTGGATTCTCCGAGGAATATGGCGGGATCGCCGCCGATCAGTTCATGAAGATCGTCGCCAGCCAGGAGCTGGCGCGGGCCGGCGCCGGCGGGATCAGCGCCAGCCTGATGAGCCACACCATCGGTGCGCCGCCGATCGCGCGGGCAGCGCGCAGCGAGGTTAAGGCGCGCGTGCTGCCTCAGGTGCTCGCGGGTGAGAAAATCTCCGCGCTCGCGATCACCGAGCCGGGCGGCGGCTCTGACGTAGCGGGCCTCCGGACCAAGGCGCGGCGCGACGGCGATCACTACGTCGTGAGCGGCGAGAAGACCTTCATCACCTCCGGGATGCGGGCCGACTATCTGACAGTTGCGGTGCGCACCGGCGGCGAGGGCGCCGGCGGCGTCAGCCTGCTCCTGATCGAGGGGGATACGCCCGGCCTGGCGCGGACAAAGCTGAAGAAGATGGGCTGGTGGGCCTCCGACACCGCAACCCTGCATTTCGACGCGTGCCGCGTACCGGCGGAAAACCTGATCGGCGAGGAAGGCCAGGGCTTCAAGATCATCATGCATAATTTTAACAGCGAGCGCATGGGCATGGCGGCGGGCTGCACCGCCTTCGCGCGCGTGTGCCTCGACGAGGCGATTGCCTACGCCAAGGAGCGCAAGACTTTTGGAAAGCCGCTCGCGCAGCATCAGGTGATCCGCCACAAGATCGTCGACATGGCGCAGAAGGTCGCCGCATCGCAAGCGATGCTGGAGATGCTGGCCTGGCGGCTGGAGCAGGGTGAAAGCCCGGTCGCCGAAATCTGCATGATGAAGAACCAGGCGACGCAGACCATGGCGTTCTGCGCCTCTGAAGCCGTGCAGATCTTCGGCGGCGCCGGCTTCATGCGCGGCATCAAGGCCGAACGCATCTACCGCGAGGTCAAGGTCAACGCCATCGGCGGCGGCACCGAGGAGATCATGAAGGATCTGGCGTCGCGGCAGATGGGGCTGTGACGACGAGAGGAAGAAATGCTGTTTACCGCCGACCACGACGAGATCCGCCGCTCTTTACAAAAATTCATCGCGAATGAGATCAACCCTTACGTCGATGAATGGGAGAAGGCCGACATCTTCCCGGCGCACGAGCTGTTCAAGAAGATGGGCAGCCTCGGCTTTCTCGGGCTGAACAAGCCGGTCGAATTCGGCGGCTCCGGCCTCGACTATTCCTATGCGCTGTTGATGGCAGAGGAACTCGGCGCCATCACCTGTGGCGGCGTGCCGATGGCGATCGGCGTGCAGACCGACATGGCGACGCCGGCGCTGGCGCGGTTCGGCTCGGACGAGGTGCGGCGCGAATTCCTGGTACCCTCGATCTCCGGTGACTATGTAGCCTGCATCGGCGTCTCAGAGCCCGGCGCGGGCTCGGACGTGGCCTCGATCAAGACCAATGCGCGCACCGACGGCGACGACTACGTCATCGATGGCGGCAAGATGTGGATCACAAACGGCACCCAGGCCGATTGGATCTGCCTGCTCGCCAACACCGGCGACGGGCCCGTTCACCGCAACAAGTCGCTGATCTGCGTGCCCATGAAGACCAAGGGCGTCACTGTCGCGCGAAAACTCGACAAGATGGGCATGCGCTCCTCCGACACCGCCCAAATCTTCTTCGACAATGTCCGCGTGCCCAGGCGCAACCGGATCGGCGAGGAGGGCAAGGGCTTCACCTACCAGATGATCCAGTTCCAGGAGGAGCGCCTCTGGGGTGCGGCGGCCTGCCTGAAGGCGCACGAATACATCATCAACGAGACCATCGAATACACCCGCAACCGAAAAGCCTTCGGCAAGTCCATCCTCGACAACCAGGTCGTTCACTTCAAGCTGGCGGAGCTGCAGACCGAGGTCGAGCTGCTGCGCGCGCTGATCTACCGCGCTGGCGAGGCGCTGGTGGCGGGCGAGGATGTCACAAAACTTGCGACCATGGCCAAGCTGAAGGCCGGGCGGCTCGGCCGCGAACTTACCGACGCCTGCTTGCAATATTGGGGCGGAATGGGCTTTACCAACGAGACGCCGGTCAGCCGTGCCTATCGCGACAGCCGCCTGACTTCGATCGGCGGCGGCGCGGACGAGGTCATGCTGATGGTCCTGTGCAAGATGATGGGCACGCTGCCCGGCAGCAAAGGAAGCTCTTGATGATCACGCTCTATCACTGCGACGCAGCGCGCTCTTTCCGTCCACTCTGGATGCTGGAGGAGATGGGACTTCCCTACGAACTGAAGATGCTGCCGTTCCCGCCGCGGGTCTTCGCCAAGGAATACCTCGCGCTCAATCCGCTGGGCACGATTCCCTTTTTGGTCGACGGCGAGACCAAGATGACGGAATCGTCCGGCATCTGCCACTATCTCGGCATCAAGCACGGGCCGACGCCGCTGATGGTGGGACCTGAGGATCCCGCCTATGGCGCGTTCCTGAACTGGATGTATTTCAGCGACGCCACGTTAACGTTCCCGCAGACGCTGGTGCTCCGATACACCCAGCTCGAGCCGGAAGTGCGCCGCAATCCGCAGGTCGCTACCGACTATGCAAAGTGGTTCCTGGGCCGGCTGCGCGCCGTCGAGGCCGCGACCGCCAATGCCGAAACATTGTGCGCGGGTCGCTTCACCGCCGCTGACATTGTCATTGGTTATGCGCTCCGCCTCGCCGGCAACATCGGGCTCGCCAAGGACTTTGGGCCAAATGTCGCAGGTTATTGGGCGTGCTTGCAGCAGCGCGATGGA
Source organism: Bradyrhizobium sp. 132 (assembly GCF_023074185.1). Taxonomy (GTDB): domain Bacteria; phylum Pseudomonadota; class Alphaproteobacteria; order Rhizobiales; family Xanthobacteraceae; genus Bradyrhizobium. Next base: position 171,511 of record NZ_JADPKY010000158.1, read on the forward strand.
TTCAAACGTGCGGTTGCTGCGGAGCAGAAGGCTGGAGTCGAACAGAACATCGCGGCGCGTGTGAGGGCGTAGCTCCGTCGCCTGGACGAAATTGTTGCTTGCCGGTTCCGGGTTCGTCCTCTGGACGTCCGGGAACGCCGATGTTTTACGCTCCATGACAGCGCTACCGCGCCGTGACAGCGCCCAAATTTCCGCTAAGGTGACCTCCGTCCGCAGCGGCCAAAGAGCCGCGCGAGGAGGATCCCAATGGAAGATAACGGTCGCGAATCCGACCATTTGATGCTGATCACGCCGGAGCGGGTATTCTATGCCGGCCTGCTCGGCCGCCCCCGCAAGCGGACGCCCGGCTGCTGCCACGTCTATGTCGCGGTCAAGGGTAGCCTGCATCTGACGCTCGACGAAGTCCTCGCCACCGGCGAGCTGTTCGTCACCTTGCCGAACCAGCGGCATTCCATTGCCAGCGACTACCGCACGGCGATCAGCGTGACGCTGGAGCCGGAGAGCATGCCTGATGGCGTGATCGAGGCCTTGGCCGCGCGGCTCACCGGACCCGACCAGGCTGTCTATGCCCGTAAGATTCTCGCCGCCTACACGTTGTTGCGACAGCGCCGCTACGGCGACATCACCACCGCCGAATTTGACGAGATGTGTTTTGGCGAAGCGCTGCCGCGGCGCGTGCTCGACCCGCGCGTGACGCGTGCGGTGGCGCGCATCGGCCGCTTCACGGGCGAGCCCGTGACGGCGGACACATGCGCGGCGGACGCCGGACTTTCCGCTTCGCGTTTCCTGCATCTGTTCAAGGAAGAGACCGGCATCTCGTTTCGCTCCTTCCGCGCCTGGAAGCGCGCGCGGCATCTGCTGCACTTCGCCAACCAGGACCTCAACCTCGCCCATCTCGCGCAGGATATCGGCTATCCCGACAGCACCCATTTCAGCCATTCGATCCGCCGCTTCTACGGCCTGAAGCCGCGCGCGATCTTCGTCGGCTCGCGGGATCTAGCGATCTATCGCAGCAGCGAGACGGTGAGGCTGGCGGAGGCGAGCTAGCTCGCTCTTGCAGGGTGGGCAAAGCGAAGCGTGCCCACCACCTTCGTGAGGTGTGGAGAGATGGTGGGCAGGCGCCAGGGCGCCTTTGCCCGCCCTACGACAGCTAGCGTTTAGCTAGCTTCTCCGCGCAAGAAGCCGCGTGCCGCCCATCACATGATCGCAAGCGTTGAATTATCAACGTGCGAGACATTCAAGGCATGAGCGACAAGGCCGTCATCACCTGCGCGCTGAACGGCGTGCTCACTGACCCCAGGCAGCACAACGTGCCTGTGACGCCCGAGCAGATGGCGCGCGAGGCCAAGGCTGCGTTCGATGCCGGCGCGTCCATCATGCACATCCATCTGCGCCAGCAGGCGCCGGACAAGGGGCATCTGCCGTCCTGGGAGGTCAGCGTCAGCAAGGAGATCCAGCAGGCGATCCGCGAAGCCTGCCCCGGCGTGATCATCAACCACACCTCCGGCGTCTCTGGGCCGAACTACAGTGGAGCGCTGGATTGCATCCGCGAGACCAGGCCGGAGATCGCCGCCTGCAATGCCGGCTCGCTGAACTATCTGAAGGTGAAAGCCGACAATAGCTGGGCCTGGCCGCCGATGATGTTCGACAATGCGGTCGAGAAGGTGAAGGACTATCTCGACGTCATGAACGCGGTCGGTACCATCCCCGAATTCGAATGCTTCGACGTCGGTATCGTGCGTTGCGTTGGGATGTACACCCAGGTCGGCATGTACAAGGGTCCGCTCGAGTATAATTTCGTGATGGGCGTCGCCTCCGGCATGCCGTCCGATCCCGATCTGCTGCCGATCCTGATCAAGCTGAAGCGTCCCGAGGCGCATTTTCAGGTCACGGCGATCGGCCGCGAAGAGATCTGGCCGCTGCATCAGCGCTGCGCCGAGCTCGGCGGCCATCTGCGCACCGGTCTCGAAGATGCCTTCTATCTCGCCGACGGCAAGAAGGTGACGTCCAACGGCCAGCTGATCGAAGCCATCGCCGCCTGCGCCCGGCGCGCGGGCCGCGAGATCGCGAGCCCGGCGGAAGCGCGGAAGATTTTTGGTACGAATAGGTAGGTATCGCCTCACCCGTCATTGCGAGCGCAGCGAAGCAATCCCGAATCTTTCTGCTAAGGCGGTCTGGATTGCTTCGTCGCTCCGCTCCTCGCAGTGACGAGCAGGATGAATTTATGTCCATTCTCGAAAACACAATTTCCCCCGGCAGCGCCGCCCATCAGGCCAACCGCGATGGCATGCTCGGCCTGATCGACCGCATGCGGGCGCTGGAAGAGCGCACGCGTGCCGCGTCTGCCGTGGCGAAAGATCGCTTTCACAAGCGCGGCCAGCTGCTGCCGCGCGAGCGCGTCGCATTGGTGCTCGATCCCGGCGCGCCCTTCATCGAGCTGTCCACGCTGGCCGGCTACATGTTCGACGTGCCGGATCCAAGCAAGAGCGTGCCCGGCGGCGGCGTCATTGCCGGCATCGGCTTCGTCTCGGGCATCCGCTGCATGATCAGCGCCAACGATTCCGGCATCGATGCCGGCGCGCTTCAACCTTACGGCCTGGACAAGACGATACGCGTGCAGGAGCTCGCGCTGGAGAACAAGCTGCCTTATCTCCAGCTGGTCGAAAGCGCCGGTGCCAATCTCCTGCGCTACCGCGTCGAAGACTTTGTCCGTGGTGGCAACATCTTTCGCAATCTCGCGCGGCTCTCGGCTGCCGGGCTGCCCGTCGTCACCGTGACGCATGGCTCCTCGACCGCCGGTGGCGCCTATCAGACCGGCCTGTCCGATTACATCGTCATGGTCCGTGGCCGCACTCGCGCCTTCCTCGCGGGTCCGCCGCTGCTGAAGGCTGCAACTGGCGAGATCGCGACAGAGGAGGAACTCGGCGGCGCCGAGATGCACACGCAGGTTTCCGGTCTCGGCGACTATCTCGCCGAGGATGACCGCGACGCATTGCGCATTGCGCGGGAGATCATGGCCGCGCTGGAGTGGGAGCGGCCGGGCAAGGCGGCAGCACAGTTCAAGCCGCCGCGCTACCACCAGGAAGAGCTGCTCGGCATCATGCCGATGGACCACAAGCGCTCCGTGGACATGAAGCAGGTGATCGCGCGCATCGTCGACGATTCCGATTTCACCGAGATGGCGCCGAACTACGGCCCGGCCACCGTCTGCGGCCATGCCCGCATCGAGGGCCAGGCAATCGGTATCATCACCAACAACGGCCCTCTGGATCCTGCCGGCGCCAACAAGGCGACGCATTTCATCCAGGCTTGCTGCCAGACCCGCACGCCATTGCTGTATCTGAACAACACCACCGGCTACATGGTCGGCAAATCCTACGAAGAAGCCGGCATGATCAAGCACGGCTCCAAGATGATCCAGGCGGTGACGTCGGCGACGGTGCCGCAGATCACCATCTATTGCGGCGCCTCGTTCGGCGCCGGCAATTACGGCATGTGCGGGCGCGGCTTCCATCCACGCTTCTGCTTCTCCTGGCCCAACGCCAAGACCGCCGTGATGGGCGGCGAGCAGGCCGCCGAGACCATGGCGATCGTCACCGAAGCCGCCGCAGCTCGCCGCGGCAAGCCGGTCGAAAAAGAAAAGCTCGATGCCATGAAGGCGCAGATCGTCGGCGTGTTCGACGGCCAGATGGACGTGTTCTCGACCAGCGCGCGCGTGCTCGACGACGGCGTGATCGATCCGCGCGACACCCGCGCGGTCCTGTCTGAGGTGCTCGCGATCTGCCGCGAGGGCGATGCGCGCACGCCCCAGCGCATGCAATTCTCGGTGGCTCGCCCATGAGGAACGGATCAGTGCAGCACCGGCCGTTCTTCAAGGTCTTGATCGCCAATCGCGGCGAGATCGCGTTGCGCGTGATGCGCAGCGCACGGAAGCTCGGCCTCGGCGTCGTCGCGGTCTATTCGGATGCGGATCGCGACGCGCTCCATGTGCGGCAGGCCGACCAGGCCGTGCACATTGGCGAAGCGCTGCCGGCGCATTCCTATCTCAACATCCCCGCGATCATTGCGGCCGCAAAAGCCAGCGGCGCGGATGCAGTGCATCCCGGCTATGGCTTCCTCGCCGAGAACGAGGAGTTTGCGCAGGCCTGCAAGGATGCCGGCCTGGTCTTCATCGGCCCCTCGCCGCAGGCGATCGAGTCGATGGGTAACAAGGCCGGCGCCAAAGAGATCATGAACAAGGCCGGCGTGCCCTGCGTGCCCGGCTATCAGGGCGCCGACCAAGGCGACGAGGTCATGCTGACGGAAGCCAAAAAGATCGGCTTCCCCGTGATGATCAAGGCGGTCGCCGGCGGTGGCGGCCGAGGCATGCGGCTCGTCACCGACGCTGCATCCTTCGGCGATGCCCTGCGCAGTGCACGGTCCGAGGCAAAGGCGGCGTTCGGCGATCCCTCCGTCATTCTCGAACGCGCCATCCAGAATCCCCGTCATATCGAGATCCAGGTGTTCGGCGACAGCCACGGCAATGCCATTCATCTCGGCGAGCGCGATTGCTCGGTACAGCGGCGGCACCAGAAGCTGATCGAGGAGGCGCCGTCGCCCGCGGTCACGCCCGAGTTGCGTGGAAAGATGGGCGAGGTCGCGGTCGCCGCGGTGAAGGCATTGCGTTACGAGGGCGCCGGGACGCTGGAGTTCCTGCTCGATACGAGTGGCGCGTTCTACTTCATGGAAATGAACACGCGCCTCCAGGTCGAGCATCCCGTGACCGAGGCGATCACCGGGCTCGATCTCGTCGAACTGCAGCTGCGCGTCGCGCGCGGCGAGCAATTGCCGGTGAAGCAGCAGGACATTCGCTTCACAGGCCACGCGATCGAGGTGCGGCTGTGCTCGGAGGACGCCGCGCATGATTTCATGCCGCAGTCCGGGCGCATGGCGCGCTGGCAGGTGCCGGATGGCATTCGCGTCGAGCATGCGCTGCAATCGGGCTCTGAGATTCCGCCGTTCTACGATTCCATGATCGCCAAGGTGATCAGCCATGGGGCGACACGCGAGGAGGCGAGGGGGCGGCTGATCGTCGGCCTGGAGCAACTGACCGGATTCGGTGTGACCACCAATCAGGCGTTCCTGATGTCATGCCTGCGCCATCCCAGCTTTGCCAAGGGCGAAGCGACCACGGCGTTCATTGGTGCGCATCGCGACGAATTGCTGGGGCCGGTTGCGAGTAGCACATTCAGCGCCGCGCTTGCGGGCCTTCTGCTCTACGTCACGAGCCCGCAGGCACCGTCGTGGCGCAGTGGGCGAAGCCTCGCGGCAACGTTTCCGCTACCGGCAAAGATCGATATCGCCGGCCAGACGCATGAGCTCGAAGTCACCCGGGAGCGCGATGGCAGCTACACCGTTGCCATCGACGGCCGGCAGGACAAGTTCGAGGTCGATCAGCTCGACCTCGACGTGATCCGCTTTCGCCATGACGGCGTGATGGACAGCGCAAAATTCCTGCGCGACGGCGACCGGCTCTACCTCCAGTACCGCGGCATCCCGCTCGCGGCGACCGATCTCACCTTCGCCGCGCCGAAGGCCGCTGCAACAAATGGTGGCGACGGAAAAGTCCGTGCCGCCATGAACGGCCGCGTCGTTGCCGTGCTGGTCAAGCCGGGTGAGCGCGTCACCGCCGGTCAGCCGGTGATGACACTGGAAGCGATGAAGATGGAGCACGTCCACAAGGCCGGCATCGACGGGATGGTCGCGGCGATCGACGTCGCCGAGGGCGAGCAGGTCACGACGGGGAAAATCGTGGCTGAGATCGGGGCTGGGTAGAGCGGCAGCTCGTCATTGCGAGGAGCGAAGCGACGAAGCAATCCAGACTGCATCCGGGGAAAGATTCTGGATTGCTTCGCTGCGCTCGCAATGACGATGGGGAGATAGTGCCGTCTCGCACTTCGTCCCGGCAAGGCGTGCGCCTAATCAAGAGCCCCGCCCCGTCCCGTCATTGAGCAAGCACGCCACCTGGTGTCCGTCGCCCGCGCCCACCAGCGCCGGCCGCTCCGTCTTGCACCGCTCCATCGCAAACCGGCAGCGGGTGTGAAACGCGCAGCCCGACGGCGGATTGACCGGGCTTGGCACGTCGCCGTCGACCAGCGGCGTGAGCTTTTTGGCGAGTGGGTTGGCGATCGGCACGGAGGCGAGCAAGGCCTGCGTATAGGGATGGCGCGGGTTCCTGAACAGCTCGTCCTTGTCGGCAATCTCGACGATGCGGCCGAGATACATCACGGCGACGCGGTGACTGATATGGGCGACCACGGCGAGGTCATGCGCGATGAAGAGATAGGAGAAGCCGTGCTCGCGTTGCAGATCGATCAACAGGTTGATCACCTGCGCCTGGATCGAGACGTCGAGCGCGGAGACCGGCTCGTCGCAGACGATCAGCCGCGGCTCCAGCGCGAGCGCCCGCGCGATGCAGATGCGCTGGCGCTGGCCGCCGGAGAATTGGTGCGGAAAATTGCGCATCTGGTCGGGCCGCAAGCCAACCTGCTCGAACAGCTTTGCGGTACGCGCCTCCAGTGCCTTGCCGGTCGCGAGTCCGTGCACGAGCAGCGGCTCGCCGACGATGTCGCCTGCGGTCATGCGCGGATTGAGCGACGCGAACGGATCCTGGAACACGATCTGCATCGAACGACGGTGCGGCCGCAGCGCAGCCTTGGAGAGGCGAGTGATGTCCTCGCCGTCGAGGCGGATCTGGCCGGAGGTCGGCTCGACCAGCCGCAGCACACTGCGTGCCACCGTCGACTTGCCGCAGCCGGATTCGCCGACAAGGCCGAGCGTCTCACCGGTGCCAACCGAAAATGAGACGCCGTCGACCGCATGCACTGTGCCGATTTGTCGGCGCAACACGCCGGCGCGCACCGGATAGTGTTTCTTGAGGTCAGTGACTTCGAGCAGCGCCTCGGTCATGCCACCTCCGCCACTTCGGCCGCGCGCCAGCAGGCCGCGAGATGGCCGCCGCCCCAATCGATGAGCGGCGGATATTCGGCCTCGCAGCGCTTGATCGCGAGCGTGCAGCGCGGCGCGAAGGCGCAACCCTTTGGCAGTCGCACCAGCGACGGAACCGTGCCGGGAATTTCGTTCAGCCGTGCCTGCGCGGCGACGCCCGGCGCCGGCACTGCCGGTATCGAGGCCATCAATCCGCGCGTGTAGGGATGCTTTGGCGCGGCGAACAGCGCCTCGACGCTGGCTTCCTCGACCTTCCGACCCGCATACATCACGATGACGCGCTGCGCGGTCTGCGCGACGACACCGAGATCATGCGTGATCAGCACGAGCCCGGTGCCGAGCTCCTTCTGAAGGTCCAGGATCAGCGCCAGAATCTGCGCCTGGATGGTGACGTCGAGCGCGGTGGTGGGCTCGTCCGCGATCAGCAGCGCCGGCCGGCACGCCAGCGCCATCGCGATCATGGCGCGCTGGCGCATGCCGCCTGAGAGTTGATGCGGATATTCCCGCGCGCGCCGAGCCGGCTCGGGGATGCGCACCAGGCGCAGCATCTCGATCGCGATGTCGCGGGCCTCTTTGCTCGACATGTTCCGGTGCAGCCGCACCGCCTCGACGATCTGGTCGCCGATCCGCATCACCGGATTGAGCGAGGTCATCGGCTCCTGGAAGATCATGGAGATGCGATTTCCGCGGATCGCGCGCATCTCAGCTTCGTCCAGCGCCAGAAGATCAGTGCCTTCGAGCGTGACGGAGCCGCCGACGATGCGGCCGGGCGGATCCGGCACCAGCCGCATCAGGGAGAGGGCCGTGACGCTCTTGCCGCAGCCGGATTCGCCGACGATCGCGAGCGTCTCGCCGCGCCTCACCGTGAAGGAAACGTCATCGACGGCCTTGAAGAGACCGGAGTTGGTGAAGAACACCGTCTTCAGGTTCTTCACATCGAGCACGAGATCGGATTTGTCCGCCATCAGCCGCGCTGCCGGGGATCGAGGATGTCGCGCAAGGCGTCACCGAACAGATTGGCGCCGAACACCGCAAGGCTGATCGCGATGCCCGGGAAGATCACCAGCCATGGCGCGGTGCGGACATATTCGGCGGCGGATTCAGAGAGCATGCGGCCCCATGACGGATAAGGCTCGGGAATGCCGAGACCGAGGAAGGAGAGCGAGGCTTCAGTGAGGATGGTCGAGCCGAGCTGGGCGGTCGCGAGCACGATCAGCGGCGCCAGCGTGTTCGGCAGCACATGGCGCAGCGCGATCCGCACCTCGCTCATGCCGATCGACTTGGCGGCCTCGATGAACGGCAGCTCGCGCAGCGCCAGCGTGTTGGCACGGATGACGCGCGACACGGTCGGGATCAGTGGAATGGCGATCGCAATGATGACGTTCGGCAAGGAGGGACCCAGCGCGGCGGTCATGATCAGGGCCAGGACCAGCAGCGGTAACGCCTGGAGAACGTCGGAGACGCGCTGGAACACGAGATCGACCCAGCCGGAGAGATAGCCTGAGGTCAATCCGACGATCACGCCGATGGTGCCGCCGAGCGCAGTCGAGCCGATCCCGACCGCCAGCGAGATCCGCGCGCCATGGATGATGCGGCTGAAGACGTCGCGGCCGAAGGAATCCGTCCCCATCCAGTGCGACAGGCTTGGGCGGCCCAGCGCCCGGGCTGCGTCGATCGTCAGGGGATCATAACGCGCGATGAAGTCGGCGAAGACCGCGGTGAACACGAACAGGGTCATGATCACGAGCCCAGCCGCGCCCAGCACGTGCCGCTGCGCCAGGAACAGCACGCGCCGCCAGCCGCCGGGCGCGTAGGCGCCGGCGCGCCTCAGTTCAACGTCATAGTCGATCGCGGTCAAACTGATCTCCTAATCCGTAAATCGGATGCGCGGGTCGAACACCGCGTAGAGCATGTCGACAATGAAATTCGCGCTCACCACCACAATCGCAATCAGCATCACGAGGTTCTGCACGATCGGATAGTCGCGCCAGCGGATCGCCTCGACCAGGAAGCGGGCGACGCCGGGGATGTTGAACACGGTCTCCGTGACAATGAGACCGCCGATCAGAAACGCCGCCTCGATTCCGATCACGGTGATGACGGGCAGAATCGCGTTCTTGAGCGCATGCTGATAGTTCACGGCGGCATCCGATGCGCCCTTGGCGCGCGCGGTGCGGATATAGTCCTGCCGCAGCACCTCCAGCATCGAGGAGCGGGTGATGCGCATGGTCAGTGCAGCGCTGCGGAAGCCGACGGCGGCGGCGGGCACGGCATAGGTTGCGAAGGCTTCCAGCCATGTCGCCGGATTCGGGTTGAAGATCGGCATCTGGCCGAACATCGCCACCGACGCGGTGAGGATCAAGAGGCCGAGCCAGAACGAAGGCAGCGACAATCCGCTGAGGCTCACCACACGCAACGCGTAATCGAGCCTCGTTCCCTGCTTCACCGCGCTGATGACGCCCAAGGGAATGCCGATCGACGCCGAGAACAACAACGCCAGCCCGGCGAGCCGTGCGGTGATCGGAATCCGTGGCAGGATCTCCTGAAGCGCCGGCTTCTCGGAAACATAGGAGTAACCAAAGTCGCCGCGCAGAAAACCGCTGATCCAGTGCCAATACTGCACCACCAGCGGCTGGTCGATGCCGAGCTCCTTCTCCAGACTGGCCTTGTCGGCGGGATCGACATAGCCGGCCGCGGCAAACAGGATGTCGACGATGTTGCCGGGGACGATGCGCAGCAGGAAGAAGATGACGACCGAGATCCCGAACAGGGTCACGAGCATCAGGAACAGGCGCCGCACCAGATAGGCAAACATGCATCGCCTCCCGTCGAACCCGTCCGCGGCTAGCGCTACTTGTCCATCCAGACATCCTCGTACCGATATCCATTATACGAGCTGTTCGACATCACCGTCACGCCCTTGACATAAGGCTGCCAGCAGCTGCCGGTCCGTGCGTGGAAGATGATCGGGCGGGCGACGTCCTCCTGCAACTTCTTGTCGATGTCCCACACCAGCTTCTTGCGCTTGTTGAGGTCGGTCTCCTGGGACTGCACGTCGAACAGCTTCTCGATCTCCTTGTTGCAGTAATTGGTGTAGTTGCGCTCGGAGCCGCAGGAATAGTTCTCGTAGAACGACTGGTCGGGATCGTCGACGGCATTGCCGGTCAAATTGAGCCCGAGCATGTAATCCTTGCGCGCGATCTTCGGGAACCAGTTTGCGGTCTCGACCACGTCGAGCTCGCCGTCGATATAGATGCTCTTGAGCTGGTCGATCAGGATCACCGCGGGATCGCGGTAGACCGGGATGTTGCGGGTCGAGACCTTGACGGCGAGGTGCTTGTCGGGGCCGTAGCCGGCCTTCTGCATCAGCTTCTTGGCTTGTTCGCGGTTGGCGGTGATGTCGGGGCCGTAGCCCGGAATGCTCTCGAGCATCTCCTTCGGCATGGCCCAGAGGCCGGCCGGCGCGGGCTCCATGGTGCCCCCGACGTCGCCCTGGCCTTCGAACATGATCGAGATGAACGCCTTGCGGTCCAGCGACAGCGCCATGGCGCGACGGATGTCGATGTTGTCGAACGGCGGCGCGGACGAATTGACGATGATGTTGGTCGCAACGTTGTTGGGCTCGACCACGCAGACCGCGTTCGGCGCCTGCGATTTGACGTCCTTCAACAGCGGAATGCTGACCTCGGTCGGGAAGGTCATGTCGAACTTGCCCGCGACGAAGGCGAGGATAGCGGTCGAGCGATTCGGGATGATGGTGAACTCGATGCCGTCGAGATAGGGCCGGCCCTTGCGCCAATAGTCCGGATTGCGGGTCAGCTTGATCGATTCATTGGCCTTGAACTCGACGAACTTGAACGGCCCCGTGCCGATCGGATGGGTGCGCATGTCGCCGGGCGAGACGTGGCAGGGATAGACCGGCGTGTAGCCCGAGGCGAGCAGGGCCAGCAGCGAAGGCTGCGGCCGCTTCAGGTTGAAGGAGACTTCGAGATCGCCGTTGGTGGAGACGTCGTTGACCTGTTCATACCAGCTCTTGCGCGGATTCTGCCGGAACTTCTGCTGTGACTTGCCCATCAGCATGTCGAAGGTGCATTTGACGTCCGCCGAGGTGAACGGCTTGCCGTCGTGCCACTTCACGCCCGCGCGCAGCTTGAAGGTCAATGTTTTGTTGTCGTTGACCCAGGCCCAGCTCTCGGCGAGTTCGGGCACGATGGTGTCCATGCTGTTCTGCGCCACGTCCTGCTTGTAGATGACGAGGTTGTTGAACACCGGCATGAAGGGAACATTGAGCGAGTAGGTCGCGCCTTCGTGGATCGAGGCATTGCCGGGACTGTCGCGGTGGTACATCCGCAAAATCCCGCCCTGCTTGGGCTCGCCGGCCAATGTAATCGTCGAAAACGCCAGCAAAGATAGCGCCGCCGTTGCGGCGAGCGCTCGTACGCTCCGCATCCTCGTCCTCCCTGGACCTCGGCCTTTCGCGGCCTGTTTGAATGGACGATAGCGACGCTGGCGGAGGGAGGCAACCGGCAAGGCCGCCCACGCTCTCGACAATTCGGATGACGGAAGGCCGCAGGCGATTTCCTCTCGCGATGTGAGAGAAGTTCCTCCGGCATCGTTGGCGAACGCCGGGACGACATCGGGGCTCACACGATCCTCGACGCCTTGTTCCCCCAATACCGGTCCCTTAGCAGGCGCTTGTACAGCTTCCCTGTCGGCAGCCGCGGCAATTTCTTCTCGAAATCGACCGAGCGCGGCACCTTTTGCCGCGACAGCGACGCCCCGCAGAAGGCGATCAGCTCTTCGGCGAGTGCCGGGTCCGGCACGACGCCGGGCATCGGCTGCACCACCGCCTTGACCTCCTCGCCGAGATCGGGATTGGGCACGCCGAACACCGCGGCGTCCGCGACCTTCGGATGGGTGATCAGCAGATTCTCGCATTCCTGCGGATAGATGTTCACCCCGCCGGAGATGATCATGAAGGTGGCGCGGTCCGTTAGATAAAGGAATCTGTCCTTGTCGACATAGCCGACGTCACCCACCGTGCTCATACTGCCATCGGCCGAGCGCGCCTCTTTCGTCTTCTCGGGGTCGTTGAAATACTCGAATGGCGTGGCCGTCTTGAACCAGACCTGTCCCGGAGTGCCGGTGGGGCATGGCTTCATGTTCTCGTCGAGAATATGGAGGTCGCCGAGCAGCACCTTGCCGACGGTGCCGCGATGGGCGAGCCATTCCGCGCTGTCGCAGGCGGTGAAGCCGAGGCCTTCGGTCGCGCCGTAATATTCGTGGATGATCGGTCCCCACCATTTGATGATGTCGTCCTTGACCAAGGCCGGGCAGGGCGCGGCGGCGTGGATCGCGATCTCGATCGAGGAGAGATCGTAGCGCTTTCGCACCCCCTCCGGCAGCTTCAGCATGCGCGAGAACATCGTCGGCACCAGCTGGGTGTGGGTGATGCCCCATTGCTCGACGAGCTGGAGGTAACGCTCGGGATCGAACGTCTCCATGATGATCACGGTCCCGCCCATGCGGATCGTGAGGTTCACGGCGGCCTGCGGCGCCGAATGATAGAGCGGCGCCGGCGAGAGGTAGACCATGCCCTCGCGGTATTGCCAGAGCTTCGTCAGGAAATCGAACAGCGGCAGATTGTGCTTCGGCGGCTCCTCCGGCAGTGGCCGAATAATGCCCTTCGGCCGCCCCGTCGTGCCCGATGAATACAGCATGGCTGTACCGAGCCATTCATCGTGGAGCGGCGCCGTCGGCTGATCGGCGGTCACCTCCGCGAGGCCGACGATGCGCTCACTCTCGCCCGGGCCGTCGGCAACGATGCACAGCTTGATCTCGGGGCAGGCGTTGATCGCCTCGCGGGCGATATCGAGCTTCGCAACCGACGTGATCAGGATTTTCGACTGGCTGTTGACGAGGAGATAGGCGAGCTCGCCCGGCGTCAGGAACGAGTTGATGCAGGTGTAGTACAGCCCGGATCGCTCGCCCGCGCCGCAGGCTTCGATGTAGCGGGAATTGTTCTCCATGAAGATCGCGTAGTGGTCGAGCCGCTTCAAGCCGTGCTTGCGAAACAAATGCGCCAGCCGGTTGCTGCGCGCATCGAGCTCGCGATAGGTGACGGCCTCGCCGGTCGCCGCCATGATGAAGGCGGGCTGGAGCGGGCGCAGGCGGGCATGGTAACCTGGGTACATCAGTCCTCCGGCTTTAGATCATGCGGCAAGAAGCAGGATTTCGCGCAACTGCGCAGGGTCGTCGATCTTGCGCGGGTTGCGCGGGATCCAGTTCGTGCGCATTGCAGCCTCCGCGATGGCGTCGAAATGCTCCGGCGAGACGTGAACCTCAGCGAGGCTGCGCGGCATGCCAAGCGAGCGGATGAAGGCATCGAGCACATCGGCTGCCTTGTGGCCGGGAAAGCCCATCGCGGCTGCGACGATCGTCTGGCGCTCGGCATTGTCGCGCGCATTCCAGCGCATCACCGCCGGCAGCATGACGCAGGAGGTGTAGCCATGCGGCACGGCGAAGGTCGCGCCCAGCACGTAGCCGATGCCGTGGCTTGCCCCCATCGGCACACCGGCGGCGAGCGCGCCCATCGACAGCCAGGTGCCGATCTGCGCATCCATCCGCGCGCCGAGGTCGGACGGGTCAGCCTTCACCCGCGGCAGCGCGTCGGCGAGCATCGCCAGGCCTTTCACCGACTGTGCGTCGGCATAAGGGTGCGTCTCGCGCGAGCAGATCGCCTCGACACAATGATCGATGGCGCGGATGCCGGTCGAAAGAAACAGCCATTCCGGCGTGTGCACGGTGATGGCGGGATCGAGGATGGTCGCGCGCGGCACCGCGAGCGGATGCCGTAGCATCTGCTTCACATGCGTGGTGCGGTCGGTGACGCCCGCGATGGAGCTGAACTCGCCGCCTGCGATCGTGGTCGGTACGCTGATCTGGCGCACAGTCGGCGCGGTCATCTCGGGCGCGACGCCCTTGTGCACGCGGATACGCTCGATGCCGTCGATATCGTCGATGCCGTTGGCGAGGCAAAGCTGTACCGCCTTGGCGCCGTCGGTGACCGAGCCGCCGCCTACGGTGACGATCAGGTCTGTGCCCGCTTCCCGCGCCGCATTGGTGGCGGCGATCACCGCCTCGCGCGGGGTGTGCGCCGGCATGGCATCGAAGACGCCCGCGCAGCGTGTGCCCAGGGCCTGTTTGATCTTGGCGATTTCGTCGGTCTGCCGGTTGAGCGTGCCCGACACCATCAGGAAGGCGCGACGCGTCCCCAGCCGGTCCATCTGCGCGACCACGGCGTCGGCCGCGGGGTGGCCGAACACAACCTCCTCGATCGCGCCGTAAACGACACGTCCCTGGTGCACGCCTGTCCTCCCCGGACAATTCGTCTTGTCTTCTGGGGGTAATCTAGCGGAGCCGGCTCCGGCCGTCATGTGCGAAGACGCTGGCCCCGCTCCCATCTCCAGCGGAGGGTGACCCCTTCGACGCACCGCCTCCTGCCATTGATGAGCCCGGCGAATAGCTCCATTCGCATCCCGCCCGCTAATCATCGCGTGCGAAGCCCGCTATGTCCGTGTCAACCCGCCATCCGGCCAGGGCATTCTTCCGAGCATTGCGCGTGCGATGGTCTTGAACAGTTCATCATTGCGACCCATCTTGTGGCGCCCGCGGGTAGAGGCGTACCCTGCCTTTTCCGCGGCTTTTAGGCGAGGACCTGGAATGAGTGGACCGGACGGAAGCGAGCAGTTTGTCAAAATGCACGATCTCGTTTCGCCTCGACCTCGCGCGATCGCCGGGCTTCTCGTTGCGGTATTCGCTCTCGCCGGTTGCGGCCAGCCGACGTCGCAGGCGGGTGCACCGCCGCCCGCGCCGGTGACCGTCGCCCAGCCGGTCAAGCGCACCGTCACGGATTGGGACGAATTCACCGGCCGCTTCGAGGCGACGGAGGAGGTGCAGGTGCGCCCCCGCGTCGGCGGCTTCGTCAACTCCGTCGAGTTCCAGGACGGCGCCATCGTGCATCAGGGCGATCTGCTCTACGTCATCGACCCGCGTCCGTTCGAGGCGGTGGCCGAGCAGGCGGACGGCCAGCTGTCCGACGCACGCGCCAAGGTGGAGCTTGCCAAGCGCGAGCTCGACCGTGGCTTGAGCCTGGTTCAGACCAGCGCGGTTTCCGAGCAGGTCGTCGACCAGCGCCGCCAGGCCTTGCAGGGGGCACACGCCGCGGTGTCGCAGGCCGAAGGCGCACTCAAGGCCGCGCGACTCAACATCGAGTTCACGCATGTGACTGCGCCGCTCACCGGCCGCGTCGGCCGCCATCTCGTCAGCCCCGGCAATCTCGTGCAGGGCAGCGACAACGGCTCGTCGACGCTGCTGACCTCGATCGTGACGCTCGACCCGATCTACATCTATTTCGACATGGATGAGGCGACCTTCATCAAATACAGCAAGCTGTGGTTCGAGGGTCGCCGCCCCAGCTCGCGCGATACCGCGAACCCGGTGCAGGTGACGCTCGCCGGCGAGACCAAGCCGTCGCATGAGGGCTCGATCAACTTCCTCGACAACCGCCTCGATGTCTCGACCGGCACGTTGCGCAGCCGCGCCGTGGTCAAGAACACCGATCTCTCGATCTTGCCCGGCCAATTCGGCCGTGTCCGGCTGATCGGCAGCGCGCCCTATGAGGCGTTGTTGATTCCGGACGTCGCGGTCGCGACCGACCAGTCCCGCAAGATCGTGTTCGTGGTGAAGCCTGATGACACCGTCGAGGCACGTCCTGTGACGCTTGGGCCGCTCGATGAAGGCCTGCGTGTGATCCGTGAAGGCCTGAAGCCCGACGATCGCGTCATCGTCAACGGCATCCAGCGCGCCCGTGTCGGCGCCAAGGTCGCGCCGCAGACTGCGCCGGCCGGTGGCAAGCCGGGTGACAAATCATGAATCTCGGCCGTCTCTCCATCAATCAGCCTATCCTCGCGATGGTGCTGTCGATCGTGCTGCTGATCGTCGGCGCGCTGGCCTATACCACGCTGCCGGTCTCCGAATATCCGCAAGTGGTACCGCCGACCGTCGTCGTCACCACGCAATATCCCGGCGCCTCCGCGCAGACCGTGTCCGACACGGTCGCAGCTCCCATCGAGCAGGAGATCAACGGCGTCGAGGACATGCTGTATCTCTACAGCCAGGCGACCTCGAACGGCCAGCTCACCATCACCGTCACCTTCAAGCTCGGCACCGATCTCGACAAGGCCCAGGTGCTGGTGCAGAACCGCGTCGCGATTGCGCAGCCGCGTCTGCCGGAGGAAGTGCAGCGCAATGGCGTCACCACGCGCAAGAACTCGCCCGACATCCTGATGGTCGTGTTCATGCTGTCGCCCGACGACACCTTCGACCAGCTCTACATCTCGAATTACGCGCTGCTCCAGGTCCGTGACCAGCTGCTGCGCATCGACGGCGTCGGCGACATCCAGATTTTTGGTGCGCGTGACTATTCGATGCGGCTTTGGCTCGACCCGGATCGAATCGCCAATCTCGGCCTGACCTCGGCCGAAGTGCTCGCCGCGATCCGCGCGCAGAACGTGCAGATCGCGGGTGGCCAGATCGCCGAACCGCCGATTTCCGACCGCGCCTTCCAGCCGAACCTCACCTTCACGGGGCGCCTGAAGGACCAGAAGCAGTTCGAGGACATCCTGATCAAGGCGGGCTCCGACGGCCGTACGGTACGCCTGCGCGACGTCGCGCGTATCGAGCTCGGTGCGCTGGCCTACTCCACCAACAGCTTCCTGTTGCGCAAATCGGCGGTCGCCATGCTGGTGACGCAGCGGCCGGGATCGAACGCCCTCGCGACCGCGAAAAACATCTCGGACACGATGACGAAGCTGAAGGAAAGCTTTCCGAAGGGCCTCGACTTCAATATCGGCTACAACCCGACCGAGTTTATCGCGCAGTCCGTCCACGAGCTGATCAAGACCATTTACGAGGCCATGTTGCTCGTGGTCATCGTGGTTCTGGTGTTTCTGCAAGGATGGCGGCCCGCGATCATACCGATCATCGCGATTCCGGTCTCGCTGGTCGGTACCTTCGCGGTGATGGCGGCGCTCGGCTTCTCCATCAACAATCTCACGCTGTTCGGTCTCGTTCTCGCCGTCGGCATCGTGGTCGACGACGCCATCGTGGTGGTCGAGAATGTCGAGCGACATCTCGAGCACGGCATGAGCCGGCGCGACGCCGCGCTGAAGACCATGGAGGAGGTCGGCGGCGCACTGGTGTCGATCGCGCTGGTGCTGTGCGCGGTGTTCGTCCCGACCGCGTTCCTGGGTGGTATTTCCGGACAATTCTTTCAGCAATTCGCCGTCACCATTGCGGTTGCGACCGCAATCTCCTGCTTCTGCTCCTTGACGCTGTCGCCGGCGCTGGCCTCGCTTCTGCTCGTTCCGCACGAGGAGAAGCGGCCGCCGGCGCGCTGGAACCTTCTCGCACGCGGCTGGAACGCTTTCACAGGCGTCTTCAATCGCGTGTTCGACCGTCTCGCGCATGGCTATGCCGGCCTCGCCAATTTCGTGATCCGGCATTCGGTGGTGATGATCCTGATCTATGTCGTGCTGATCGGCAGCGCTGGCTGGCTGATCGCGACCACGTCGCAGGGCTTCATTCCGGCGCAGGATCGCGGCTACGTCATTATCTCCGTGCAATTGCCGGGCGCGGCCTCGCTGGCGCGCACCACCGAGGTCGTGCGCGAGATCGAGCGGATCTCGCTGGATACGCCCGGCATCGTCCGCGTCGCCGCCTTCGCCGGCTTCTCCGGCGCCACGCGCACGCAGGCTGGCAACGCGGCGGCGCTGTTTCCGGTATTCGATGAGCCGGAGGCGCGGATGAAGAAGGGCCTGTCCGCGAACGCCATCACCGGCGAGCTGCGCAAACGCCTCGCTGCGATCCAGGGCGCCTTCATCATCGTGATTCCGCCGCCGGCCGTGCCCGGCATCGGCACTGGCGGAGGCTTCACCATCCGCATCCAGGACAGGCAAGGCCGCGGGCCGGAGATGCTCGCGGCCGCGACCGACGAACTCGTCGCCGCGGCGCGCAAATCGCCCTTGCTGCTCGCTCCGACGGTGTTCTCGCCGTTCTCAGCCAACACGCCGCAGCTCTTCGTCGACATTGATCGCACCAAGGCGCAGAAGCTCGGCGTTCCCATTGCCAACATCAATGACACGATCCAGACCTATTTCGGATCGACCTATGTCAACGACTTCAACCTGTTCGGCCGCACCTATCACGTCACTGCGCAGGCTGATTTCCCGTTCCGCAAGGAGCCCAGCGACCTCGCGCGGCTGCGCACGCGCAACGCCTCCGGCGACATGGTGATGCTCGGCAGCGTGGTCGACTTCAAGGATGTTTCCGGCCCTGACCGCGTCGCTCGCTACAATCTCTATGCAGCTTCCGAGCTCCAAGGCGAGCCAGCGCCGGGCGTGAGCTCGACCACCGCGCTCAACACCGTCAAGAAGCTCGCGGACGATACCTTGCCGAGCGGCTTCACCTTCGAATGGACCGACCTCTCCTACCAGCAAATCACCGGCGGCAATGCGGGCCTGCTGGTGTTCCCGATCTGCGTGCTGTTCGTCTATCTCGTGCTCGCCGCCCAATATGGCAGCTGGACCTTGCCGTTCGCGGTGATCCTGATCGTGCCGATGTGCCTGCTCGCCGCCACCATCGGCGTGCGCATCATGGGGCAGGACGTCAACATCCTCACCCAGATCGGCTTCGTCGTGCTGGTTGGGTTGGCGGCAAAGAACGCGATCCTGATCGTCGAGTTCGCCCGTGACATCGAGAAGGAAGGCAAGCCGCGGCTGGAAGCCGTGATCGACGCCTGCCGCCTGCGCCTGCGGCCGATCCTGATGACGTCCTTTGCCTTCATCCTTGGCGTGCTGCCGCTGGTGATATCGTCCGGCTCGGGCTCGGAGATGCGGCAAGCCGTCGGCGTCGCCGTGTTCTTCGGCATGATCGGCGTCACCTTGTTCGGCCTGTTGTTCACGCCGATCTTCTACGTGGTGGTGAGGAATCTGGCGGAGGGGAAGAACGAGAAGAAGTCCGAGGTCGTGGCGTGATGTTCCCACAGCGTCGTCCCTGCGAAAGCCTGGATGACGGCGCATTATGGTGCCGCCCTTCATACTAACGACCAACATGCAATGGATGGGCAGGCGCGGGGTTCTTCACTAATATCTGCGCGATTTCAAAACAGAACACTGCTGGGAGCTAACCTATGAAATCAGCACTTTTGGCCGCTGTCGCGACGTCGGCGTTGCTGCTGGCGGCGCCAGCCTTCGCGCAAGGCGTCAAGATCGGCATTCTCAACGACCAGTCCGGCGTCTATGCCGACTACGGCGGGAAATACTCGGTCGAAGCTGCCAAGATGGCGATCGAGGATTTTGGTGGCGAAGTGCTCGGCCAGAAGGTCGAGATGATCACCGCTGATCACCAGAACAAGCCTGATCTCGCCACCTCCATCGCGCGGCGCTGGTACGACACCGACAACGTCGACATGATCACGGAACTGACGACGTCGTCGGTGGCGCTGGCCGTGCAGGAATTGTCGAAGGAAAAGAAGAAGATCGACATCGTGGTCGGTGCGGCTTCCTCGAGCATCACCGGCGCTGCATGCTCGCCCTACGGCTTCCACTGGGCCTTCGACACCCATGCGCTTGCGGTTGGCACCGGCGGCGCGCTGACCAAGGCCGGCGGCGACACCTGGTTCTTCCTCACTGCCGACTATGCGTTCGGCTACGCGCTCGAGAAGGACACCAGCGAGATCGTCATCCATAATGGCGGCAAGGTGGTCGGCTCAGTGCGCGTGCCGCTCAACTCTTCGGACTTCTCCTCCTTCCTGCTTCAGGCGCAGAGCTCGAAGGCGAAGATCGTCGGTCTCGCCAATGCCGGCCAGGATACGACCAACTCGATCAAGCAGGCGGCCGAGTTCGGCATCGTGCAGGGTGGCCAGAAGCTAGCCGGTCTCCTGATGACTCTCGCCGAGGTGAACGGTCTAGGCCTGCAGGCGGCACAAGGCTTGGTCCTGACCGAAGGCTTCTATTGGGATCAGAATGACACCACGCGCGCCTTCTCCGAACGCTTTTTCAAGCGCACCGGCCGGATGCCGAGCATGATCCACGCGGGCACCTATTCCGCGACGCTGAGCTATTTGAAGGCGGTCAAGGCGGCCGGCACAAAGGATACTGAAGCGGTTTCCAAGAAGCTGAAGGAGCTGCCGGTCGACGACGCCTTCGCCAAGGGCAAGGTGCTGGAGAACGGCCGCATGGTCCACGACATGTATCTGTTCGAGGTCAAAAAGCCCTCGGAGTCGAAGAAGCCGTGGGACTATTACAAGCAGCTCGCGGTTGTTCCGGGCGATCAGGCATTCTTCACCGCCAAGGAAAGCGGCTGCCCGCTGACGAAGTAGGCTTCTTGTGTCCCGGACGCGGTGCAGCGCCTCTCGGCGGTGCACCGCAGAGCCGGGGCCCATGCTACTTCACGCTGTCGCCCCCTACACCAGCCGCAATACCAGGGCTCCCAGCGCCCCCGCCCACAGCGCAATCGCGGCGATGCCCTGGATCATGAAGCCCGGGCCGCGTTTTGCGGCGGCCTTTGAATAGCCGATGAAATAGAAGATACGACCGGCGATCCAGACCGCGCCGATTCCCGCTGCGATCGCGTCGCCGATATAGATCGCGAACAGCCAAAGAGCCGGCAGGAAGATCGGCATCCATTCCAGCGTGTTCATCTGGATTCGGAACGCGCGCTCGAAATCCGGATGGCCCGACATTGCCGGCACCTTGACGCCGGTTTTGGTGCGCGAGCGTGACACGTTCATGGCTGTGAAGAAGTAGAACAGGATCGCCAGCAGCGTGACGAGGCCGGTGAGGTGATACATCGCTAATCCCTTCGAAGAGGTCCCGGTTCAATACCCGGTCAGCTCGAGATAGCCAACGCCGTCATGCGTGCCGGCAAAGCTGATCGGCCCTTCCCAATAGGAGAAGCCGGTCCCCATCCAGGCTTTTGGATTGAGCGGCTTGCAGAGGATCGAGAACGATCGCGAGGGGATCGCGATCTGCCATTCCACCGGCAGCTTGCGTCCCGCGACCTCGGCGGTCGCCCTCGGACTCATCTGGATGTCGTTGCCCGCGATCATTTGCGTGTCGCCGGCGGCGCTGATCCAGTTGCCGAACGGATAATCCTTGCCGCCCTTTTGGCGCAGCCGGTACAGCATCAGCTTGTCGCCCGACGCGAGATGCAGCGACAGCCAGTCCCAGCCGGTCTGGTCGGTGTCGAGCGGCTGACTGCTCCATTCGCGGTCCATCCAGGCCTGGCCGGAAACATCGAGCGTCTTTTCGTCGATGGTGAGCCTGCCGCGGGCGCGATAGAACGGCTGGCTGTAATAGTAGGAGGCCTGCCCGCGCTCCGACTTGCGGCTGTAGCCGCCATCGCCCTGCAATATCAAGGGACGATCGGCCTCTAACGTCAGCGCGTAACTGAAATCGGCACCCGAGGCCTTCAGCGTCAGCGGCGCCAGGGTTCGGTCGCCGATGCGCTCGGATCCGTTCATCGCCCAATCGTCGATCCAGGCCGCAAACGGCTTTGCCGTGACGCCGGCTTGGCCCACACCGCCGCGCGAAAACAGTTCGCTGAAGCGGTGGGTGTCGGCGCGCGTCACCGCGGCATGCGCCATCCAGATTTGCTGATTGGCCCAGCCCTCGCCTTGCGGTCCCGGCTGCGCTGCCTGGCGGAACAGCGTCCATTGCAGGCCGCAAGCCGCGCCGCCGGCATCGACGAGATTCGCCGTGAGATACCACCACTCGATACGAAACTCCGGGTGCGGCCCGTGATCGTTCGGAAAGGCGAACGTTTTCCCGGGCGTTACCTTCGCAAAGCCGTCGGCCGTCCCGCCGAGCCCGGCATAACCTTGCGCGCTGGCGCGGCGAACAGCCGCGAGCGCGGCGATGCCGCCGGCGAAAGTGCGCCGCGAAATCCTGTCAGCGTTCATTGGCAAACACCTTGACGAGGTTCGCCGGCTGCATCCGTGCCAGTCGGATCATCGGCAGCAGGGCGGCAAGCAACGCGGCGAGCAGCGCGACCGCGACCAGCTCGACCAATTGCAGCGGAAACACGTGGAACGGCAGCCGCCAGCCGAACGCTTTTACGTTGACGATCGCGATCAGGCACCACGCCACCAACAGTCCGAGCGGCACAGCCAAGAGCGACGTGAACAGCGCGGTCGACAACGTCTTGGTCAATTCGATCGCGGCGAGGCGAGGCCGCGTGATGCCGATCGCCCAGAGCGGCGCGAGTTGCGGCAGGCGCGAGTTCGCCAGTGTGAGCAAGCTGGTCAGAAGCGCGATCCCGGCGACGCCGAGCGTGAACGCATTCAAGGCGGAAGTGACCGCAAAGGTGCGGTTGAAGATGCGGATCGATTCCGCTTTCACCGTCGCCTGGTCGGCGACGCTGCGGTCGTCGAGCGCAAATTGCTTCTGCAGCGCTGCGATCAGGCCGGGGATATTCTCCCTGGCGACAATGAGGCCGATCCGCGTCTGCGGCGTCTGCGGAAATTGCCGGATCAGCGCCGCGACATTCACCGCCAGCTGGCCCTTGGGGTTGCCGTAGTCGGCATAGATGCCGACGATGTCGAGCTCCCAGGTCCCGCCCGGCGCTGGCACCTCCAAGACATCGCCGACGCGGACGTTGAGGCGGCGGCTCAGCTGCTCGCTGATGAAGGCGGCATTGCCGGGCACGAGCTGGGTCCAGGCGCGTGGCGCGGCCTCCAACAACGGCCAGCGCTCGCGATAGAGCGCGTGGTCGGGCAGGCCGAACAGCTCCACCGGCTGGCCCTGCACTTGCGTCTCGGCACGCCCGCCCGACAGGATCGCCTGGACATCGCGGCGCTCCTTCAGCCAGTTGCGGATCGCGACGGCTTTCGCATTGTCGGAGGCGCTGATGTAGACGTCGGCTGCGAGCCGCCCGTTGAGCCATCCGACGAAAGTGCGGCTGAACGTTTCCACCATGGTGGAGACGCCGACATTGACGGCGAGCGCGAGCAGCAGCGCCATCAGCGCCAGCGACAACCCGGAGAGCTGTTGCCGGCTGTCCGCCCAGAACCACAGCGCGAGCGGTTTTCGTGCACAACGCTGACCGACGAGCAGGATGAGTTCGAGGAAGGCCGGCAGGATCAGGGCCGCGCCGAGCATCAGTGCTGCCAGCACGCCAAAGCCCGCGATCAGCGACTGTCCGTACTGGAGCAGCAGCAGCGCGACCGCGAACACGGCGCATGCAGCCCCGCTCTGCAGGATCAGCCAGCGGCGCTGCCTCTGTTGCCAGGCGCGCGGCTGCGCGGTCGCCAGCACCGGCATCCTGACCGCCTTGATCAGGCTGGTCGCGGCCGCGACCAGCGCGCCGGCAATGCTGATGCCGATACCCGCGAGCCACCATTCGGAGCGCAGCGTGAGCTGTCCCGGGATTTGCGCGCCATAGAGCCCGCGCAGCGACGCCGCGACGTCGGGCAACAGCGCGGCGGCAATGAAATAGCCGCACACCAGCCCGATCAGGCCGGCGACCAGCGCCAGTGCCACCAGCTCGACCACCAGCACAATGTTGACCAGTCGCGCCGAGGCGCCGCAGGCCCGCAGCGTGCGCAGCATCGGCAGCCGCTGTTCGAAGGCGAGACCGACGGCCGAATTGACGATGAAGAGACCGACAAAGAACGACAGCAGGCCGAACGCGGTGAGGTTGAGATGAAAGCTGTCGGTGAGGCGCTCCAGCTCGGTCTCCGCATTCGGCTCGACCCGCTGCAACTGGTCGCCGACGACGCTCGCCAATGGCGCGGGCTTGCCCTTCGGTTTGCCGATCAGAAGCCGCGAGATCTGGTCCGGCTTGTTCAGCAGCCGCTGCGCCACGCCGATATCGACCACCAGCACGTCGGGCACGAGCTGCGGCAGCACGCGCAGCGGCGGCAGTTTTGCGCCGTTGCTCATCGGTGGTGCCGCGCCTTCCTGCTCCTGCACATCGCTCAGTGTCTCCCGCGCCACCAGCGTCTGGCCCGGCGGCGCGATGAAGCTGCCGAGATCCGAAGCACCGAGGCGCGGCGCGTTGCCGACATCCGCCGGCAGCGTCACTGGCTCGATCCCGAGCAATCGCACCGAGCGTCCGTTGACCTGGACCCGTCCCTCCAGCATCGGCGAAACCGGCCAGCCGGCGCGGCGGAGCTTGACGAACAGCTCCTGCGAAAAGGTCGCGGCATCAGGTGCGACCAGCATCGCGGTGCGCGCGCCGCCGAAGGTCGCCGCGGCGCGGTCATAGGCGTTGCGTGCCTGCTGGTTGATCGCCTGTACGCCGCTCCACAGCGCCGTTGCCGAAATCAGCCCGATCAGGAGCGTCGCGAACTGCATCTTGTGGCGCCGCCAATGGCTGAGCAGCACGGCGAGGATCCAGAGCGCGCGCCTCATGCGATCCGGCCTGCATGCAGGACGAGCTGGCGATCGAGTGTGGCAGCCAGATGCAGGCTGTGCGTCACCATCAGGAAGCCACAGCCGGTGCGCGTGACGAGATCGCGCGTCAGGACCAGCACATCCTCGGCGGTGGCCTCGTCGAGATTGCCGGTCGGCTCGTCCGCCAGCAGCAGCGAGGGCTTTGTCGCCAGCGCCCGGCCGATCGCGACCCGTTGCTGCTGTCCGCCTGATAATTGTTCTGGATAACGCTTGAGCAGGCTGTCGAGCCCGAGCCGCTCGATCAACTCCCTGGACCAGGCTGCATCATGCCGGCCGGCGATCCGCGCCTGGAAGGCGAGATTGTCCGCGACCGAGAGCGATGGGATCAGATTGAATTGCTGAAACACCAGGCCGATCCGATCGCGCCGCAGGCCTGCACGCCCCGCATCAGACAGCTTGGTGACCTCGGTGCCTTCCAGCCGGATCGTGCCGCCATCGGCGGCATCGAGCCCCGCGATCAGGTGCAGCAGCGTGCTCTTGCCGCTGCCGGATTCGCCGGTCAGCGCGACCCGCTCGCCGGCCTCGAGGTCGAGATCGACGCCGCGCAGCACATGGACCGGCTCGCCGGCCGAAGAGAACGTCTTGGAGAGGTTTCGAATGCTCAGCACGATGAATGGCGCCGGACGGAATTAGCGGAATTGCTGCGTAGCACACTTGCTCCGGAAATGCCGGGTTGCGTTGGTCTCGAAGCCGTTGTTAGCTTCCAGGACGGTCAAATCAAAAAAGTGCCAAAAAGACGACGGGGGGAATCATGAGCGCTCAGGGAACGGCAGCGGTGGCGGGCAAGACGATGGGGACGCCAAAGGGAGCCTGGACGGTTACCTTTCTGCTGTTTCTGTTCATGCTGGTAAACTTCGCCGACAAGATCGTCGTCGGCCTCGCCGGCGTGCCGATCATGGCAGACCTGAATCTCCAACCGGAGCAGTTTGGTCTGCTCGGCTCCTCGTTCTTCTTCCTGTTCTCGATTTCCGCCATCGTAGTCGGCTTCATCGTCAACAAGGTGCCGACACGCTGGGTGTTGCTCGCGCTGGCGGTGGTCTGGGCGCTGGCGCAGTTTCCGATGGTCGGCACCGTCTCGTTCACCACGTTCTTGATCTGCCGCATCGTGCTGGGCGCCGGCGAAGGCCCCGCCTTCTCGGTCGCCGCGCACGCGATCTACAAATGGTTCCCCGACGAGAAGCGGACGCTGCCGACCGCGATCCTGTCGCAAGGTTCGGCCTTCGGTGTGATCCTCGCGGTGCCGGCGCTGAACTGGATCATCGTCAACCATTCCTGGCACTATGCTTTCGGCGCGCTCGGCGTCGTTGGCCTGATGTGGGTTTGTGCCTGGCTCGCGTTCGGCCAGGAAGGCCCGCTGGAGGATACGCAGGCTCTGGCAGCGACCCAACCGAAAATCCCCTACTTGCGCCTTCTAACCTCACGCACCTTTCTCGGCTGCGTGATCGCGACCTTCGGCGCCTATTGGGCGCTGTCGCTCGGCCTCACCTGGTTCACGCCATTCATCGTCAAGGGTCTTGGGTTCACGCAGAGCCAGGCCGGCTTCGTCTCGATCCTGCCTTGGGTGTTCGGCGCCACAATCGTTATTCTCACGGGCTGGATCTCGCAGGTGATGAATGCGCGCGGCTATACCACGCGCATTTCGCGCGGCGTGCTCGGCTCGGTGCCGCTGATCATCGGCGGTCTGATCCTGGCGACGATGCCGCATGTGCAGGGCGCTGGATTGCAGATCGCGCTACTCGTCGTCGGCTCGGGCCTGTGCGGCGCAATCTATGTCGTTTGCCCGCCGATGCTCGGCGAGTTCACGCCGACGTCGCAGCGCGGCGCGATCCTCGCGATCTACGGCGCGCTCTACACTCTCTCCGGCATCATCGCGCCCAACGTCATGGGCGCCGTGATCCAGCGCTCCGGCAGCATGCTCGACGGCTACATGACCGGCTTCACCATCAACGCGGCGGTCATGGTCGGCTCCGGTCTGCTCGGGCTGCTTCTGCTCTGGCCGAACACGGAAAGGGCCAGGCTGACCGGTAGTGAAGCCCCGCAAGCTGCGCCGCTGAAGAGCGCGGTGTCGGCGACGTAAGGAGCGCGCTGCTCGTTCCAACCAACACTGTCGTCCCGGCCTCGTGCGCAATTGCCCATTAGGCCGGGACGACACCGGAGATAGAGGCAGCGCCTCCGCGCCTTAGCGCTACTGCATCCCCTGCGCACCCCGAATCAACTTCCCCGGCCGTCTTCCCGTGGCCTCGCCCTGCCGTCGCGTCACCATGCCCGACACGATCGTCGCCTCATAACCATCGACATCCTGCAACAGCCGCCGTCCGCCGACCGGCAGATCGTAATGCACCTTCGGCGGATGCAAATGCAGCCGGTCATAGTCGATCACATTGACGTCGGCTTTATAGCCGGGAGCGATCAGCCCGCGATCGGTGAGGCCGACCGAGAGCGCGGTCTTGCGCGATTGCGCGGCGACCACGAACGGGATCGTCAGCTTCTCGCCGCGCTTGCGGTCACGTGTCCAGTGCGTCAGCAGATAGGTCGGAAAGCTCGCGTCGCAGATGATGCCGCAATGCGCACCGCCATCGGAGAGGCCGGGCACCGATTGCGGATCGATCAGCATCTCGCGCGTCGCATCCAGATTGCCGTCGGCATAGTTGAGGAACGGCACGTAAAGCATGCCGCGGCCGTCGTCCGACAGCATCGCCTCATAGGCGAGCTCCTCCGGCTGCCGGCCCTGCTTGCGCGCCTGCGGGCCCAGCGCGTTCTCCGGCGGCTGCTCGTAATCGGGGGGATCGCCGAGCAAGAACATCTTGTCGTAGTTGGGACGGAAGAACAGCGGATCGTCGGTCGCAGTCGCCGTCTCGCTCAAAATTGCCTCCCGCACCGCGCTTTGATGCAACCGCGCCAGCCGCTCCTTCAGCGGCAGATGCGCGATCGCCTTGTAGCTCGGATGGGTCTGGAACGGGTTTCGCGACAGCTCGAGCCCGAGCAGGAGGCCGACGGGCCGCGCGGCGATCTGCGCGGTGATCGAGAGGCCACGCTTCGCTGCCGCATTGATCTCGTCCAGCGTCTGGCGCCAGCGCTGCGGCGCCTTGTCGTTCTGCGTGATCGAGAACGAGATCGGGCATTTCGTGGCGTCAGCCACCCGCAGCATCATCGGCAAGTCTTCGTCGATGGTGGAGAGATCGAGCACGAATTGCAGAACGCTGCGTCCCTCACGATGCATCGCGCCCGCAATCGCTGTGAGCTCGTCCTCGCCGGCCTTCAGCGTCGGCGTGAAATCGCCGGTCGAGGTGCGGTGGTTGAGGGTGCGAGAGGTCGAGAAGCCCAGCGCGCCCGAGCGCACCGCCTCGCCCGCGAGCTTTGCCATCGCCGCGTTGTCTTCCGCCGTTGAAGGATCGCGGCGCGCCCCGCGCTCGCCCATGACATAGACCCGCAGCGCCGCATGCGGCAGCTGCGCGCCGACATCGATGTCGAAATCGCGCTTTGAGAGCCATTCCATGTAATCCGGAAAGCTCTCCCATGCCCAGGGGATGCCGGCGCTCAGGACAGGCTCGGGAATGTCCTCGACGCCTTCCATGAGCTGGATCAGGCGGGTGTGGTCGGCGGGCTTGCACGGCGCAAAGCCGACGCCGCAATTGCCCATGATCGCGGTGGTGACGCCGTTCTGCGAGGACGGCGTCATGTCCTGGCTCCAGGTGACCTGGCCGTCGTAATGGGTGTGAACGTCAACGAAGCCCGGCGTGACGAGCTTGCCGCGCGCGTCGATCTCGTCCCGTCCCTTTGAAGCGACCTTTCCGATCTCGCTGATTCTGCCGCCGGTGATGGCGACGTCAGCCTCGAACAGCTCGCCGCCGCTTCCATCCGCGACCGTGCCGCCGCGGATCACGAGATCAGGGTTGCTCATGGTGTTTCTTCCCGGTTGTTGTTGTTTCTTGTCGTCCTGGCGTTGTAGCTACGCCTTGGCTTGCCGCTTCCGCTCCGTGAACGGCGACAGCACCACCGTCGCCAGCATGAAGATCACGGACGCCCCGAACACCCAATGCGGCGCGCTCTGGTCCATGATCCAGCCGAACAACAGCGGACTGACGATGCCGCCGAGATTGAAGCCGGTGGAGACGATGCCGAAGGCGCGGCCTGCCGCGCCGGGAGGTGCTGCATTGCGCACCAGCATGTCGCGCGAGGGTGCGATCACGCCGGAGAGGAAGCCTGCCATCATCATCGCGGCCGTCAGGATCCAGCCGGGCAGCGTCACCAGCGCGATCAGCAGCACGATCAGCGCATTCGCAGCGAAGCAGGCGGCGGCGACATAGCCGTGGCGCTCGGTGTGGTCGGCGAGGAAGCCGCCCGCGAGCACGCCGACGGCGCTTGCACCGAGGAACGCGGTGAGCGCGACATTGGCTGCGGAATAGGTCGCGCCATAGCCACTCATCAGCGCCACCACGCCGAAATTGTTGATGCCGGCCACCGACAGACTGAGCAGCATGAACAGCGCTGTCAGCGTGATCAGCGCCGGCGTGATGACGGCCTGCTTCGATGCGCTCTCGTTGCCCGGCTTTGATTTGTGCGCGCCGGCATCGGGAATGTTCATGGCCACCAGCAACAGCGCGACCAGAACACCGATCGCGCCCGATGCGATCAGCGCACCGCCACCGCCAGACACCGTGACGAGAGCAGCAACGATTGCGGGTGCGACCGCGCCACCAAAATAGCCGGCAAAAGTGTGGATCGAGAACGCACGGCCCATCCGCGCTTCGTCCATGTGCTCGGCGAGGATGGCGTAATCGGCGGGATGGTAGACGCTGTTGGCGAGCCCGAGCAGCACGGCGCAGGCGATCAACGAGGTGTAGCTCAGGTGCAGGCCGAGCAGGATCAGCGCGATCCCGCCGAGGGTGAGGCCGCCGAGCAGGATCTTTCGCGCGCCAAAATGGTCGACAAGATAGCCGGTCGGCGCCTGCGTCAGCCCCGATACCACGGCGGACACGGTAAGCGCGAAGCCGAGCTCGACATAGCCGACGCCGAGCTTGCTTTTCAGGAACGGGAACAGCATCGGCAGGACCAGCAGATGGAAATGGCTGACCCAATGCGCGATCGAAATTCCGGTCAGCGTGCGTAGCGCGCTGTCCGCCTTGCCTTGCTGCGGTGCGGCAAGAACGTCAACCATTGCAGTTCCGTTTCACGTCATTTGGAGACGCGCAAATTATCGGGGACAGCGGTTATTTGTCCATGAACGCAGGCGCATGGCAGGTAGCAGAGGTGACTGGCTGCGATCTCGATCATTCAGCGGTCGTAGGGCGAACATCACCCCCTCACAACGGCTCATCGTCATTCCCATGGCGATCACGCTTCGGTGTAGCAAAATCGCCGTCTTCGTAATCGTCGTCGATCTCGCGCGGGGGCGGAGGCTGCTTTGCCTTGTTCTCGGCCGTCTTGGTCTTCGTCTTTGGCGGCTCGCTCGGCTTGCCGATCTTGGCCATGGCTACTCCCGGATGGTGATGCTGCATCCGTCCTAGCCCGACTATATGGGCGGTTCCTGATCTATCTCAAGAATGGCGGCGAGGCCGTCGTCAGTGCACCACCGGCCCGCCGGCCTTCTTCCAGGCATCGATCCCCCCGGCGATATGCGCGGTGTTGGTGAGCCCGGTCTCCTTGGCGGCGGCCACAGCCATCGCCGAGCGTTCGCCGAAGGCGCAGAAGAACACGACGCGGCGCCCAGTGGCGGCCGCGACCTCGCGCAGCATGCCGCCGGGTTTGAGGCTGTCTTCAATGGATGGATAGGGCGTATGCAGCGCGCCTTCGAGCATGCCGTGCTTCATCCGCTCATTGGTCTCGCGCAAATCGACCAGCAGGATGTCGGGCCGGCCGAGCGAGCGGATCGCCTCGACGGCGCTGAGCGCGCGGCCCTCTTTCTCGAGCTCCTCCTGATGCAGGCCGACATGCATGTTGGCGGGCACTGCGACGTCCATCATCTTCGGATTGGGCAGCTTCAGATTGGCCATCAGCTCGATATAGTCATCGACCGAGCGCACCTGAAGCCGCGGATTGTAGCGCTTCTCCTCGCCGATGGTGGAGACGGTGTCGCCCTTGTAGTCATGCGCCGGGAACACCATCGTCTCGTCCGGCAGCTTCAGCAGCCGATTGAAGATCGACTCGTATTGTGCGCGCGAAGATCCGTTCTGGAAATCGGTGCGGCCGGTGCCGCGGATCAGGAGCGTGTCGCCGGTGAAGACGCGGTCGCCCATCAGATAGGAATAGGAATCGTCGGTGTGGCCGGGCGTGTACATCACATCGAGCGACAGGCCCTCGATCGTCACCTTGTCGCCGTCGGCAACCCGCATCGCCACCACGTCGGCCTTGGTCTGGTCGCCCATCACGGTCATGCAATGGGTGCGGTCGCGCAGCTCGCCGAGCCCCGTGACGTGGTCGGCGTGCAGATGCGTGTCCACCGCCTTGACCAGCTTGAGGTCGAGCTCGCGCAGCAGCTGGCAGTAGCGGTCGACTTTCTCCAGTACGGGATCGAGGATCAGCGCCTCGCCGCCGGGGCGGCTCGCCAGAAGATAGCTGTAGGTACCCGAAACACTGTCGAAGAGCTGGCGGAAGATCATGGCAAGACCCGGCGTGAGCTGATTCCAGTTTCTACTACGCCATGGGCTGAAAAGAGAAGCAAGTCACTGTGTCGGGAGTGAAATAGGGAATAATATTTTACGTACCGTTCGCGGCGGCCTCGCTGTGGCCATCCTTCGAGACGCCCGCCTTTGGCGGGCCCTCAGGATGAGGGCGTCTTCGCGGGGAAGTCCTCGATCCTCATGGTGAGGAGCGCCGCCTTACGGCGCGTCTCGAACCATGCCGGCCCGCGCGCCCGCCAAAGATTACGGCCGCACCAATGTGTACCCATTCTCCGCCAGAAACAGGATCTGCCCGACCCCGACTTGCACCGGTGTCGCCGCGGGAATGAACTCCGGCCGCTTGCCCGTCTCCCGCTCGATCGTGTCGACGGTGTTGAGGCAGATGTCGAAGCGTACGCCTTGCGCGATCAGGCTCTCGACCTGCTTGCGGCGCTCGCTGCCTGACAACAGCAGATCGATGCCGGGACCGAACGCCACCACCTCGATCGCAATTTTGTCGGGGTCGTAGGCCTTCAGCAAATTGTTGGCGACGCTCAGCACCAGCGCCTGCTTCTTGGCATCGCCATCGGAGAGCTGCAACACGACCTTGTGCTCCGCGAACGGCCTGTCCTGGAGTGGCACCTGCTGTGCGTAAGCGAGCGGCGTGGCAGCGAAGGCGAGCAGCGCCAGCAGCATCGCGGATAATATCTGCGATCGCATCATCCCTGTCCTGCAATACCTGGATTGCCCTCGACGCCTTTCAGCGTGACGCCGGAGCCGAGCCGCTCCTGTGACATCCGGCCCGAGCGCAGATATTTGGCGACGACCTCCCACACCGGCGCGCCTTGCTGGCCGTTGACGGAGGCCCAGCCCGCCACCTTGTAGCGGTGGTTTGCGGAAACCGCCTTGCCGCCATTGAGCTTCAGCTCGGAGATGCGGCTGCCGATCGCAGCCGTCGGCGTGCAGGTGTAGCTGAGCCCGCCGGCGCGCACCATGTCGCCGCCCTGCTGGTAATAGGGATCGGCATTGAAGAGATTGTCGCAGATGTCTTCCAGCACGTCCTTGATCTGCGTGCCGGTCATCTCCTGCACATAGGTCTCGGGATAACTGATCGCGGTTTCCGCAAGCAAATCCTCCATGGTCAGCGCCTGGCCGGACAGCGCGGTGACGCCCCAGCGGAAGCCCGGCGACAGTGCGACCTCGGCATCGAGTTCGCTGCGCAGCGCGGTGCAGATCAGCTCGTCGACCGGGCCGGCGAAATTGTCGCGGCGATACAGCAGGCGATCGGGCGTTGCGATCTTCTCCGACCAGTCGGTGACGAAGGGCGCCCGCAACCGGCCGATCAGTTCGGCCATCCCGGGATCGGGTTTCAACAGCTCGGAATAGACCGGCAGCAAATGATATTTGACATCGCTGACCTTGCCCTTGTCGAGCGCGAGGTCGAGCACGGCCAAAAATTTTCCGTTGGAGCCGGCGTTGGTGACGAGCGTGGTGCCGCTCGCGTTCTTCACCGCGATCGGCTGCGGGATCGCATCATGGGTGTGGCCGCCGAGAATGACGTCGATGCCGGTGACGCGGCTTCCGAGCTTGAGATCGACGTCCATGCCGTTGTGCGACAGCAGGATGACTGCGTCGACCCTGTCGGTGCCGCGCAAGCCATCGACATGCTTCTGGAGCTCTTCCTCGCGGATGCCGAAGGTCCAGTCCGGCGTGAACCGTTTGGGATGCGCGATCGGCACGTATGGAAAGGCCTGGCCGACGATCGCGACGCGATGGCCCCCTAGCTCCTTGATCACCGAGGGCTTGAACACGCGCCCCGTCGCCTTGTCGAAGGCGGGCGCGTCGTTGAATGCGGCTTCCTCGGTGAGAAAAACGTTCTGCGCCAGGAACTCGCCCTTGAAGCGCCTGAGATTGTCGCGCAGCGCCTGCTCGCCATAGGTGAATTCCCAATGCCCGGTCATCGCCTCGATACCGAGCAGGTTTGCGACCTCGACCATGTCGCGGCCCTGCATGATGTTGGTGAGCCCCGTGCCTTGCCAGAGATCGCCGCCGTCAACGAGCACGGAGTGCTTTTCTCCGGCATCGCCGCGCAGGCGGTCGATCAGCGTCTTCAGATGGGCGAAGCCGCCGAGCTTGCCGAAGCGGCCTGCGGACTTCTCGAACTCGAAGCAGCTGAAGGCATAGGCATCCGCGCTGTCGGGCCGGATGCCGAAACGTTCGAGGAAGGCGCGGCCGACCAGATGCGGCGGCCGCCCCGCCATCTCGCCGATGCCGATATTGACGCTGGGCTCGCGAAAATAGACCGGATTGAGCTGCGCATGCGTGTCGGTGAGGTGAAGGACGCGCGCATTGCCGAACCGTTCGAGGTCGTAAATGCTCGCGGCCTCGGCTCCGCGCGCAAGCCGCGGCAGGCTGAGCGATGCGGCGGCGAGGCCAGCATTCTTCAGGAAATCGCGGCGGCGGATCGCCATCCAGAAATTCTCCGCGCCCTCTAATGGTCGCAAGGCTGTTGCACGAGCGAACAGTCTAGCGGATTTCCATCGCCTTCCAGGCTTCTTTTTCGGAAATGGCCTGGAAGATCGACGCCTTCGCCAGCGCCTCGGCCTGCTTGGCTGCGGCCACGGCGCGGTCGAAATCGCCGCCATCGCCCGCCTTCTTGGCCGCGGCCAGCGCCGAGACGGTCACGGTCCATTGGTGGCGCAAGCTGGCGGCCTCCTTCGATGCGGCTTCGGCGGCGAAATAGGCCGTCTTGTAATCCGCCTCATTTGCCGCGCGCGCCGCCGGCGCGAGGCCCAAGGCGAGCAGCATGGCGAGAGGAAGTGACCGCTTCATGGCCGCGCTCCCGGGCCCGATATCGGCAGGCCGTTGGCGACGTAGGACAGGAAATACTCGACGTCGCGATATTCATCCGCCTGCGGCTCCAGCGGAACCGCACGGGTCTGGCTGTTGCAGGTGACGAAGCGGCGGGTGGTCGTGCCCATGCCGCTCCATTCGGAGCGGTAGATCGGCATCGCGTTCAAGATGCCCAGCGCCGGCGCCAGGATCTCGGCGCGGATGCGCTCGCCCGGGCTCTGCACATGGCAGCTCGCGCAGGAGAAATTCATCTGGCCACGTCGGGTGTAGAAATACCGCTTGCCGTTCTCGAACGCCGCGAGCGCGCGGGGATCATCGGGAATCTTGATGTCCATCGGCTTGCCGCGCGAGGTGAAGGCCATGTACGCCGTGAGCGAGGCCATCTCGTCCTTGACGTAGGAATAGGGCGCCTCGCCATTGGCCTCGCGGCAGCGGTTGAGCGCCAGCTCCAGCGTGACGACCTTGCCTTCCTTCTCGTCGAAGTAAGGATAGTTCTGGCGGACGCCGATGCCGCCGTTCGGGAAGCAATCGGCATAGGTCTTGCCGTTCTTGAACGGGGTCGCGAACATTTCCTTGCCGGCGTCGAGCGCGAACTCGTAAGGCGGGAATTCCTCCTTCTCCTGCCACTGCCGCTTCATGTCCTCGTTCATGGAATAAGGACCGTTGACGAAATCCTCGTGCTTCACGGTCGGAAACTTCTGGAAGAAGAAGTTCTGGAACGCTTTCGCATCGGCAATGGGATCGACCTTGTCGGCCGCGACCACACGCGGAGAGGCGAGGGCGAACGCGACGAGCGCGGCACTCAACGAGCCAAGCAGGAGAGAGATGCGGGCCTTCATCACGCGATCTTCGCGGTGTTGGTGTCCGAGCCACCCTTGTTGTCGGTCCAGGAGATCTTGAGATCGTCGCCCTTCTTGGCGCCCTTGAAGCTGAACTTGACGTAGGGGTCCTTGGAAATGGCGGTGCCCCAATCGGCGACGAAGACGTCCTTGCCGTTACATTCGAACTTCAGCTCCTGGATGTAATGCGCGGGGATCAACTCGCCCTTGGCATCCTTGACGAAGCCGGTATCCATGGGATGCTGGATCAGCGCCTGAACCTCGGTGATGTCGCCGTTGGCGGTGGCGCGGACGCGAATGCTGGATGCCATGTCGAACTTCCTCGCTTAGCCGCCGCAGCCGCCGACGGTGACTTTGACTTCCTTGGTCGCGCTGTAGAGCTTGCCGTCGGCCTCCACGATTGCGACGACGTTGGTGGTCTTGGCCATCTTCAGGCGGTTGGCGACACCAGGGATCGTGCCTTCGGGAATCTTGTAGCTCGCGGCCAGTGCGCTCGGGTTCTCGGCCACGAAGAACGAGATCGAGGTGACCTTGTCGAGCGTCGTCGTCACCGAGATCGGCACGACGCCGCCGTTCTCGGCGATCTCGGGGGCATCCAGCTTGACTTTGTCGGACGGCTCGGCGGTCCTGCCGTAGAGCGCCTTGATGGCGTCCGCTTCGCTCTTCTGCCTGAAGGCCTCTTCCGGATATTTGTCGTTGGCCGCGGCGCGCGCGGGAGCGAACGGCAGATTGCCGAGGCCGAGCAGCGCGACCGAGGCCGCGCCCTGGAGGATCAGGCGCCGCGTCGCGCGTGGGCCGGTGAGTGCGGTCATCTCAGGTCTCCTGGCGTGCCGGCGGTCACAGGGTTTGCA
This sequence comes from Bradyrhizobium sp. 132, assembly GCF_023074185.1. Classification (GTDB taxonomy): domain Bacteria; phylum Pseudomonadota; class Alphaproteobacteria; order Rhizobiales; family Xanthobacteraceae; genus Bradyrhizobium. The sequence continues at coordinate 207,156 of NZ_JADPKY010000158.1, forward strand.
GGAAATCAACGATCGCGCTGATCTCCTGTTCGGTCAAAATCCGGTTCCGGCCGAACGGCGGCATCATGGTCTGCGGATTACGCTTGGTCTCGTCGAAGATGATCGCGGTCAGCTCGTTGCGATCGGGGTACTTGGCCTTGAGGTCCTTCAGTTCCGGCCCGATCGTTCCCGGCAGGTCGCCACTCTTGATGACGTGGCAGGTCAGGCAATTGCCCTTGCCGCGGTCGAAAGCGAGTTTCTGGCCCTCGGTCACGGCGGATTGCGCCCGTACCGGGGTCGCGGCCGCCAAGAGCCCCAAGGCGGCCAGCGCAACGAGCAGGGCGGGTTTGCAGGGAAAGGCGGTCAAGGCGTCGTCCCGAAACATGATCTGGTGTACCAAAGATAGTGCTCAAAAGCACACCCGGCTCGTTCTGACAATCAAGACTATGCAGGCCGCAAAATGGAGTTAATATCTTCTGCATTGCAACTTAAGGAGCTAGTTCGTCCGTAAGGCCTGTTGGGGCCAGTCATTTTTTCTCGGGCGCTTGGCTCTGATCGCGTTTTCGTCTGCTTCTTCTTTTCCGGGGACTTCAATTGGCTGAATATGTCGTCGAATTTGGCAGGGACGGCGGGCGGGTCGAGTCGGATGGCCGCCTCGATGCACCTGCGTTTCATCGCAATCACGAATCGCTCTGGGCGGTATTGGAAAAGCATCTCGCCGGCTGCACCGGCGACGTGGTCGAGCTCGGCAGCGGAACCGGGCAGCACGTGGTCCACTTCGCCCGCCACACGCCCGGCCTGATCTGGTGGCCCAGCGATCTCAACCAGCGCCACCTCAAGAGCATCGAGGCCTGGCGCGTTCATGCCGGCCTGCAAAACATCCGCTCGCCCTTGCGGATCGATCTCACGGATCCCGACTGGTGTCCGGAGATGACGAGCGGGCAGGGGCCGACAAGTCTTGCCGCCGTGTTCTGCGCCAATGTCATCCACATCGCGCCATGGGAGGTCGCCGAGGGCCTGTTCGCCGGCGCCGGCCGCTATTTGCGGGCCGACGGCAAGCTGTTCCTCTACGGCCCCTTCAAGCGCGACGGCAAGCACACCGCGCTCAGCAATGCCGTGTTCGACACATCCTTGCGTGAAGGCAATCCCGACTGGGGCGTGCGCGACATCAGCGACGTCGAGAGCCTCGCACGCGGCGTAGGTCTTCGCCTCGTCGATACGATCGACATGCCGGCGAACAATCTGACCCTGGTGTTTTCGCGTGACCTCACGGTTTGATGTAGCTCCAGCCCTGCTCCTGCAGCTCCATAACGCGGACGACGCCGGATTTAACAACCGTCGCCTGAGCAATCAGGTTGATGTCCTTGTTCTCCGCCTTACGCATATTTTCCTGGGTGTTTCCGCAGGCCTTGAAAGAAATTTCGGGATGGCTCATCGCGAGCACCTCGATGCGCGGCTTTACCGGCGAAGTGTCATCGCGCAGCATGTGAAGGCCGGGGCCAAAGGTGACGACCTCGATCGACACAGCCTCACCGAGCTCGCGGTAGTATTGCGCGACGTTGGTTGCATTGTTGAGTACCAAGTTCATCATCGCGGGTTCGTTGGAATTCACTTGCAGGATCAGCCGATGCGACTTATTGGCGATCTCGGGTTTTGTTGCTTGAGCCAGCCGCGTCTCACTCGCGGGGGCCCGGTTAATTGTTTGATTCTGCGCCGGCTTTCTCGCCTGCCTGTGTCCGCCCGGGTGTTTCTGATTGCTCGCTACGCTCTCACTCGCCTGCGGGATCATATGGTTGTCCGACTCGGCCTGGACGTTTGGCCCGACCAGCAACATCATCGCCAAGCCGCTGATGACTGCGATTGCCGACTTCAGACTGATCATCTTGTTTCTCCCCGCTCCATGACCATCACCCTCCTGGTCTGGCGACGCTATGTGGCCATTTGCACGCAGCCGCCATTTTTTCACGCACGTTCTTGAATCCGCCGAGCCGGAACTGTCCCTCTTGCACTGCGCCGGTGCGGCTGGAAAGACGCACAATGATGCTACCGTCATCGGGCAATGACTTCAGCAATTGCACGGCATCGCCTCCCAAAGCGATTCCAGACCCGAACGACGGCGAGGCGGCCGCAAGTTGAATTGGCGGATCCGCATTGAGTCGATAAGAGACAGCATATTCGTTGGCGCCGCGTGAGAGCGCCGGTCCCGCGATCATGACTTCCGTGCGACCTTTGCGGCAGTGGATAGCGAGTTGCATCGCGGCGCCGTTCGGGCCGCTGACAGAAGAGATGGTGGCGGTGACGACCGGTGAATAGTCGACCGGCGATGTGGTCTCGCTGACCAGCCAGCTATCATCCGTCCCGCGCCGTCCAGGCGGTGGACTCTTAGGTGACAAATCTTGCATACACTCCAGCTGTGCTGATCCCTTCATCGCCGAACATGCCCCGCGTGTTTCCATGGAATCGCTCGTGCTTTGCGCGTACGCGATTCCGCAGGCAATGTTGAAGGCGACGGCGAGTGGAGGAGCAGCAGTCTTCATGGCGGCGCCTGTGCGCTGCGCGCTTTGCGGTCTAGCCATTCCTGCGCGGCTTGGAAGCGGGTGAGACCGGGGACGGTTGCCGCGAGATTGATCGACCGCCATTTCGGGTCAAAGCCGGGCGCCTGCAGGCGATCGACGCGCGAGAACAGGTACTCGACAAGGCGCGCCACGCGTTGATAGCGGTTCGATCGCGGCGGCCAGTTGAATGCAACAAGTGCTGTCGGCACCGCGATGGTCGAGACCCGCTCACCCTGCTTGATCAGATTGGGGTACTCATTTGCGTCCAAGGTCGCGGGCAGATAATAGTCCTCGAACTTCCTGTCGTAATGGACTGGGAGAAACTTGAATCCCGCCTCCCAGCGGCCGCGCACGAAGGCGTCGACGGGTTTCGATGTGATGAACACGACGGCCGACATCTCTCCTTTGCGCATCTGCTCCAGGGCAACTTGATGCGGAATGAACGCCTTGTCGATCTCGATGCCGAGACGGCTAAAGATCAGCGGTCCTGAATAGGCGGCTGCGGTGCCCTGGGTATTGAAGTTCACTTTCTTGCCGGCAAGATCCTGCAGGCTTGTGATCTCCGGTCGCACGAAAATGTGCAGCTCAGACGGAAAAAGATTGAGCAGATAAGTGATGCGACTTTGGATCTGCGGTACCTGAAGCTTGTATTCATCGAGCGCGTCGGAATTGATGATGGCGGTATCGACACCACGCAAATAGAGCAGCGCATTAAGATTGTCGGTAGCGCCTCGAGTGACGATCGGGAGCAGATGCAGGTCTGCACCGTCGTCAACGACCCGGGCCATTTCTGCGGCGAGACGGATCGGCGCGCCCTCGAGCAGGCCGCCGGCAAGGCCGACCGTCCAGGCGTTCATTCGGTCTTTTTCGTTCACTTGCGGGAGTGGCCGTCGGACGAATTGTGCATCGCCCGTGGAGTTTTTCCCAGTTTGTGCTTTCAGGCAGGCCGGCTGAAGCAGAATGGCCATTGGCACCAGCGCGGTGACCAGCAGCAGCGAGAGTGACCTTGGCACCTTGTTCATGTCGTTCCCTTCTCGATCGCCATCGCAGCCTTCCGTTCTGCAACAAGACTCAGGGATGCAACGCATCCAGCCGTTCCTTGGCCTCGCGAATGCCGCCTCTCTGTGCCTTGGCGTAGAGTTCTCGCGCCTTGACCGCTTCGCTGCGCGTTCCATAGGTACCCCAGGCCGACAAAACCGCAGGATCATATGTTTCCGCGAGCATGAAACTTGCTCGTGCAATGTCCTTCTCAACCGCGAGCTCAAGCACAATTCGCGCTGCACCAATATTTCCCTGATCGAGCAATTCCCTGGCGCGCGGGATCAATCTGGCCTCCACCTCGTTTTGCTCTGAAACTATCAGCGGCTCCGCTGAGGTCACTTTCACGTTCTGCGTCGTCGGCAAGATCGAGCCTGCAGGTGGTTGCTCCGGGCCGCGCTCATCGGGGCGCCCTGCCGATGCGTGGTCCCTCTCCCTGGCGTCGGCCCTGCTCCGCTCCTGCTGCAGCGACTGCCGCAAATCGGCGATCTCTCGGCCCGCTGCCAGTCCCTGCTGCGAAGCCGCATCGGCCGCCTCACGCAATTGCACGTTCCGGCTTTCGATTTCGCGGCGCATTTCGGTAAGCTTACTCGCCAGCGTAGCGGCGTGCGCTCTGGCTTCTTCGAGTGCGCGGCGTTGTTGTTCGGCGTCGGCCGTTACCGCTCGCGCCGCTTTGGCCTCTGCGACGAGAACGGCGCTCCTTTCCCGTTCCTGCTGCAGGGACTGCCGCAATTCCGCGATCTCCTGTCCCTTTAGATCGCTTTGCTCAGCTGCCGCACCATCCGGCGTGAGCGGTCCGCGAGGTATTCCGGCAAGTTCACTCGCGAGTGCCGCGGCGCGTGACTGTGCCTCGTGGCGTTGTTGCACAGCGGTCGCGGTCGCTGCTTGCGCGGCGTTCACCTGCTTCTCGAGCACGGCGCTCCTGTCCCGCTCCTTCTCCACTGACCGTCGCAGTTCTGCGATGTCCTGAGCCGCCGCATCTCTCTGCTGCGCAGCGATAGCCTCCGCGTCGCGCGATTGTTGGTTCCGCGTCTCGATCTCGCTGCGGGTTCCGGCGAGTTCGTCCACGAGCGCGGCGCTGTGAGCTTGCTCCTGTTGAAGCGATTGCCGCAGCCGCTCCGTGGCCATTTCAGCCGCCTGCGTGCGCTGGACCGCCTCGTCAAGCTCCTTGCGCGCCCCGGCCAGTTCGCTGGCGAGTGGATCTCTGCGGGGAGAATCGTCGACGAGCTGCTGCCCGCCCGTGCTTGCCGGCACCGCCAACACCGGGGCTCCAATCGTTTCTGGCTGAGGTGCTGCTTGCGAATTGGTCGCGATTTCCGCCTGCCGACCGAGGCTGACGACACTTTCGCCGTCGATGCGCGTCGCCTCCTGAGCCGTTCGCGCGTTGAATGGCTCGAACACACCGAGCAGGGTTGCTCCCACGAAGATTGCGACGATCAAGATCACAGCCGCCGCGAGCGAACTGCCTGACGGCTCATCCTCTGGATCGACATCCTCGGTTGCGGGATACCAATGGGTCGGCGCGATGTCGATCGGAGAGCCGTCCGTCCAAACCCATTTGCCCTCCTCGCACGACCAGTGGGCGGCCTCAACAGCCCCGGCCGCATCTTCCACCCAGATGTCTTCTCCGTTCCTCGGCGCAATATCAATTGGGCGGCGCATGCATCACGCCTCTTTCAATAACAACTACAATGGCGTGATTAATCGGCCTGGTCGCATGGTTTTGGTACTCATCGAATTAATTAATGTCATAGAATAAATAAGATAGCTGAATTGAATATATAACACATAATTTTAATGCAAAATCAAATTAAATTCTCCGCCGCTCCGGCTCGCCGCGCGGGGGTAGGGTTATCGCATATGGCGAGGACGGAGAGGAGGAAGTCGTTATTCCACCTCGCCTGCAGCAGCGGTGCCACATGCGATTCCCCTATGCCTGCGGGGAGGGCTGGGGAAGGGCTGCGGAAAGGGTGTTTCCGCAACGGGGTACCCCCTAGAGGATAAAACCCTCACCCGGCGCGCGGGACGATGCTTCGCATCGCCCGGGACGCGCCGACCTCTCCCGCAACCGGGAGAGGTGCACCACTTGCTGGGCGGCGTGCGCTGAACTCAGGCAAGAGGCGATCACGCCTCGCCGTCCTCCCACCCGATCTTGTTCTTCAAGAACCGGAAGCCGAGCACCTCGAAGCCGGCGCGCTCCTTGTTGTCCTTGCCGTAGCCGTGGCCGCCTGCTTCCGGTTCGTAGAACCAGGCTTCATAACCCATCGCCTGGAGCTTTGCCGCCATCTTGCGCGCATGCCCGGGATGGACGCGGTCGTCGCGCCGCGTGGTGGCGATCAGGATCGGCGGATAGGACTGGCCGGCTTTGACGTTGTGATAGGCGGAGTACGTCTTCAGCCAGTCCCACTCATCCGGCTTGTCAGGATCGCCATATTCCGCGATCCAGCTCGCGCCGGCGAGCAGCTTTGTGTAGCGGCGCATGTCGATCAGCGGGATCGTGCAGAACAGCGCGCCGAAACGTTCGGGGTATCGCACCAGCATGTTGGTGATGAGGATGCCGCCGTTCGATCCGCCCTGCGCGGCGATGCGCTTCGCCTTGGTCACGCCACGGCGGACGAGATCGGCGGCGACCGCGGCGAAATCGTCGTGCGACAGTTTCTTGCCGGCGAGCCGGCCGGCATCGTGCCAGCGTGTGCCGAATTCGCCGCCGCCGCGCAAATTCGCCTGCACCGTCGTGCCGCCGCGGTCCAGCCACAGCTTGCCGAGCGATGCGTTGTAATACGGCTTCACCGAGAGACCGAAGCCGCCATAGGCGCTCATATAGACCGGCGCATCGCCGCTCTCGCCGGCGGGGCCGGTCTGGACGTAGGGAATGCGCTCGCCGTCGATCGAGATCGCCTCGTGCTGGGTCACCACGAGGCCGTCGGCAGTGAAAATCTTCGGCGCCTGCTTCAACACAATCGGGCTCGCGACACCGCGCTCCATCAGCAGCAGCGACGGCGGCGTCAGCGGATCCTGCACATTGGCAAGCAGGTCGCCATTGCTCTCGGAGGGATGGCGGTCCAGTGGCCAGATGTCAACGACGCCGATCTGCGGCAGGCCGCCGAGTGACTCGCGGCTCCAGCTCGTGGCGGACGGCGTGCATATCTCGAATTGCGGCTGGAGTTCGTCGAGGATCGACAGCACCAGTCTGCCCCCGGCCCAGAACAGACCTTGCAGGGCGCGGCGTGGCTCCGGCTCGAACAGGACCGCGAAATCGCGGCTGCCGGCGAGGAATGCCGAGAGCGACATGCCGAGCACGGTGTCGGCGGCATAGGTTCTCCCATCGATCGACCAGGCTTCGCGCAGCTTCATCGCGAACCAGTCGCCATGCGCCTGCATCCAGATGCCGGTCGGCAGGTCGAGCTTCGTCGTCGTGCCGTCTGCATCGCGCAGCCAGATCGCATGATTGAAGAAGTCGATCTGGTCGACGAACCAGCTGCGTGGGACCGCGGCGGTGTCGTCGGCCATGCCGGACATGGCCATATGATCGGCCGTGGTCTCGATCATCATTTGCGCCTGATCGACAGGCTGGCCGCGCCGCCACAGGCGAACCGTCCGTGAATATCCCGAACTCGTCGCCATGCCTTCGCCATGGGCGCTCGACAGCAGCAGCGTGTCGGCATCGAGCCAATCGGCGCCGCCCTTGGCTTCCGGCAGCGCAAATCCGTCCTCAACGAAACTCTTGGTGTCGATGTCGAATTCGCGCAAGGTGACAGCGTCGCTGCCACCGCGCGACAGGCTCAAAATCGCCCGCGAGTTTCCCGGCTGTGTGGTGATGCCGCTCAGCAGCCAGTCCTCGCCTTCGCGCGCGGCGAGCTGGTCGACATCCAGCATGATCTCCCACGCTGGATGCGGTTTGCGAAACTCCGCAAGCGAAGTTTTCCGCCACAGGCCGCGCGGGTTTGTCGCGTCCTTCCAGAGATTGTGCAGGTCGTCGCCGCGCCGGCTGACATAGGGGATGTTGTCGGGACGATCGTAGATCGCCGCGAGGATGTCGCGATCGCGCTCAAAAGCCTTTCCGCCAAACGCGTCGAGCGTCAGGCTGTTCTGCCGCGCGACGAAATCGAGCGCCAGCTTGCCCTCGATCTCCTCCAGCCACAGCCAGGGATCGTCGTCGGGAGCACTGAGCGTAGGCCTGTCGTCGACGGACATGAACGAAACTCCTGAGATCGCGGCGGATAGGATTTGATCGAGCGCAAGCCGTCAAGAGCGCGGCCCATTATCATCGGCCCGATTGCGTCAGAGGCATGGCCTGCGCCCGTTTGCGCCGGTTGCCCGCCCTGGCGCGCCCCGCCATAGTGCCTGGAATCACCCGCCATAGTGCCTGGAATCAACAGGGTCGCTTGAAAGCCCCGTGAAAGCCTCTTGGGGCGGAAATGCCGATGTTAGACGTGACTGCAGCCAATGAGATCGCCGCCGACGCACGCGTGCGCGCCAATGTGGGGCGCCTTGCCGCCGCTCAGGCGCTGACCGGCGCCAATTCGGCGGTGATCTTCGCCACCGGCTCGATCGTCGGTGCGACGCTCGCACCCGACATGTCGCTCGCGACCGTGCCACTGTCGATGTATGTGCTGGGGCTTGCGGCCGGCACCTTGCCGACCGGCGCGATCTCGCGCCGCTTCGGTCGCCGCTGGGCGTTCATCATCGGCACGGGTCTGGGTACGCTCACCGGTCTGCTCGGCTCGTTCGCGATCCTGCAGGCCTCGTTCGCGCTGTTCTGTGTCGCAACCTTCCTCGGCGGTCTCTACGGCGCGGTGGCGCAATCCTATCGCTTCGCCGCCGCCGACGGCGCCAGCGCGGCGTACCGGCCCAAGGCGGTTTCCTGGGTGATGGCGGGCGGCGTGTTCGCCGGCGTGCTCGGTCCGCAGCTCGTGCAATGGACCATGGACGTCTGGCAGCCTTATCTGTTCGCCTTCAGCTTCCTGGTGCAGGCCGCGGTCGCGCTGGTCGCGATGAGCATCGTCGCCGGAGTCGACATGCCGAAGCCGGCGCCGGCCGATCTGCACGGCGGGCGTCCGCTGCTCGATATCGTGACCCAGCCACGCTTCATCGCGGCGGCGCTGTGCGGCGTCATCTCCTACCCCATGATGAATCTGGTGATGACCTCGGCGCCGCTCGCCATGAAGTTGTGCGGCCTGAGCCTTTCCGATTCCAATTTCGGCATTCAATGGCACATCGTCGCCATGTACGGGCCGAGCTTCTTCACGGGCGCGCTGATTGCGCGCTTCGGCGCGCCGAAGGTCGTTGCCGCCGGCTTGCTGCTGGAGGCCGGTGCGGCCGGCATCGGCCTGTCCGGCATCACCGCAATGCATTTCTGGGCGACGCTGATCGTGCTCGGTGTGGGGTGGAATTTCTCCTTCATCGGTGCTTCCGCGCTGGTGCTGGAGACGCACCGGCCGCAGGAGCGCAACAAGGTGCAGGCCTTCAACGATTTCCTGGTGTTCGGCATGATGGCGATCGGCTCGTTCTCGTCCGGCCAATTGCTCGCCAATTACGGCTGGTCCGCGGTGAACATGGTGGTGTTCCCACCGGTGCTGTTCGGCCTCGCCGTGCTTTCGTTCGCCTCCTTTGCCCGCCGCCGCAAGGCGCGGCTGGACGCGGCCATGGGTGAGCTCCCGGATGCGATTTAAGGTGGCAGGAGACTGTCAGCAGCGTTGATAGTTCGACCCGGGTCGAAGTGATTTTCGGGGCTTGGGTTGTTACATGATGCCCGTCATGAACATGCGGGCGTGAAGCGCGGCGCTCACGGGGAAACAAAGGACAAGCGCAAATGCTCGACAATCCCCGGCACGACGCATCCATCGACGAATCCTCTCTCAGTTACGAAGGCTGGCGCATCGTCGCGGTCTGTTTCCTGCTCGCGACCTTCGGCTGGGGCCTCGGCTTCTACAGCCAGAGCGTCTATGTCGCCGAGCTCCAGCGCGCGCGCGGCTGGTCGGCCTCGCTGATCTCATCCGGCACGACGTTCTTCTATCTGTTCGGCGCGCTGCTCGTCGTTTTCGTCGGCGAGGCCGTCAACAAGTACGGGCCGCGCCTCGGCCTGATCGCGGGCACGCTGGCGATGTCGGTCGCAGCGGTCGCGATCGGCGCGGTGCGCGAGCCGTGGCAGCTTTATCTCGCGAACGCCTTGCTCGCCTTCGGTTGGGCCGGCACCAGTCTGGCGATGATCACCAACACGATCAGCCTGTGGTTCGACCAGAAGCGCGGCATGGCGATCAGCCTGGCGCTGAACGGCGCAAGCTTCGGCGGCATCGTCGGCGTGCCGCTGCTGGTGACCTTGATCGGTCATATCGGCTTCGCCAGCGCGATGTTCACCGTCGCCGGCGCCATGCTGGCGCTGCTCGTGCCGGTGATCCTGATTGTCGTCGGCCATCCGCCCGATCTCCATGGTCGGCGTGCAGCGACGAAAGCAAAGCCGCAATCGTCGGCGCAGATCCGCGCCGGGGCGTTGCGCGACGTCGGCTTCCTCACCGTGACCATCGCGTTCGCGCTGGTGCTGTTCGCGCAGGTCGGCTTCATCGTCCACCTGATCTCGTTCCTCGATCCCGTGATCGGACGCGAGCGCGCCGCCGTGGCCGTCGCGGTGCTGACGGCGATGGCGGTGATCGGCCGGGTGCTGTTCTCGCTGGTGATCGACCGCCTCAACCAGCGGCTTGCGTCCGCGCTGTCGTTCCTGAGCCAGGCCGTGGCGCTTCTCGTCGTCATCAATTTGCACAATGATTACGTTCTGATCGCCGCCTGCGCGTTGTTCGGCTTCTCCGTCGGCAATCTCATCACGCTGCCGTCGCTGATCGTGCAGCAGGAATTCGACTCCGCCTCGTTCGGCGTGCTGATCAGCCTCAACACCGCGATCAACCAGGTGACCTACGCGTTCGGCCCTGGGATGGTCGGTTTCCTGCGCGACTTTTCGGGCGGCTATGCGCTTCCGTTCTATCTCTGCATCGCGCTGGAGGTGGTGGCGGCGGCGTTGATCATGGTGCGAGGCAGGTCGCATTCTGCGTCGTCATTGCGAGCGTAGCGAAGCAATCCAGAGTCTTCCGCAGAGGCAGCCTGGATTGCTTCGTCGCAAAGGGCTCCTCGCAATGACGAGAGTGCGAGAGCGTAGTTCACGCTTCGCGCTGCTTCAGCAGCTCTTCCAGGTCCAGCCGCTTCGTGACCATCGCAAGCTTTCCGTCCGGCCCGAACGGCCATTGCTCCCTGGGCCGGTCCCGATACAGCTCCACGCCATTCTGGTCGGGATCGCGCAAATACAGTGCCTCGCTGACGCCATGGTCGCTGGCGCCGTCCAGCGCAATGCCGGCCGAGAGCACGCGGTGCAGCGCATCCGCCAGCGCGGGCCGTGTCGGATAGAGGATCGCGGTGTGATAGAGACCGGTCGCATCAGGCGGCGGCGGCGAGCCGCCCTTGCTCTCCCAGGTATTGAGCCCGATGTGGTGGTGATAGCCGCCGGCCGAGATGAAGGCCGCGCCGGAGCCCATCCGCTGCATCAGCTCGAAGCCGAGCACGCCGCAATAGAAGCCGAGCGCGCGATCGAGATCGGCGACTTTGAGGTGAACGTGGCCGATCCTGGTGCCGGCATGGACGGCTGGGCTTTGCGACATGTGGCTGCTCCGTTGGTGAATTCCACATAAGGCGAGCCTCGGCACACCGCTACGGGGCTATTCCGAAACCCAGCGTTTCCGAATCGGCAATCAAGCCAGCTCCTGGACCTCGCCCTCCGGCAGCTCGAACTCAAACGTGTTCAGGGTCATCGACACCATTGTGTAATAGCCGCACAGTCCGATTACCTCGACGACGCCGCGCTCGCCGAGCACCTTCACCGCCTCGTCATAGAGGCCCTTCTCGACGCCGTGGCCCTCGTGCAATGACTTCGCGACGTCGTAGATCATCTTGCCCTTGGGATCGTCGAAGACGGGCGTGCGGCGGTCGCGGATGGCGTCGATGATCTCGGGCTTCATACCGCCCGCAAGCGCCAGGCGCTTGTGCGCATACCACTCGTAATGCGCTGTCCAGTGCCGCGCCGTCACCAGGATCGCGATCTCCGAAAGTTTCGCGGGGAAGATCGTGTCGTAGCGCAGGACCTCGCCGAGTCGCGTGGCGTGACGGGCCATGTCGGGGCTATTGAGCCAGGCCATCATCGGTGCCGGCGGCTTGCCGCGTTTGCCGGCAATCGACTCGTCATAGGTCTGCCGCTGGCTCTCGTTCATTTCGCCAGGCGAAAGAAGCTTCAGGCGCATTGTTGTTTCCTCTTTGTTTTCAAGCTCGCCGTGGCAGCGACTATAGCCGATGCGGGACGCGGAAGTGGTTGAATTCCACGAGGTGATGGCCCAGAGTCGCCGACAACAAGTCGTTTTTGATTGATGGAAACGCCCATGAGCGATGCTGAAAACGCCGATCTCGAAACATTCCGCAGCGAGACGCGCGCCTGGCTGGAAGCCAACTGCCCACCGGAAATGCGCAAGCCCGCGACCTCCGACGCCGACGTCTTCTGGGGCGGGCGTAACGCAAAGTTTGCATCCGAGCCGCAGCGCATCTGGTTCGAGCGCATGCGCGACAAGGGTTGGACCGTGCCGGACTGGCCGAAGGAATATGGCGGCGGTGGTCTCAGCGCTGCCGAACACAAGGTGCTGCGCGCGGAAATGGCCAAGCTGGGTGCGCGGCCGCCGCTGTCGAGTTTTGGCATCTGGATGCTCGGGCCGGCGCTTCTGAAATACGGCAACGACGCCCAGAAGAAGGAGCATCTGCCCAACATCGCCGCGGGCCTGATCCGCTGGTGCCAGGGCTATTCCGAGCCGAACGCCGGCTCCGATCTCGCTTCGCTTCAGACCCGTGCCGAGAGCGACGGCGATGATTTCGTCATCACCGGCCAGAAGATCTGGACGTCCTATGCCAACTACGCCGACTGGATCTTCTGCCTGGTGCGCACCGATTCCGCGGCAAAGAAACACGACGGCATCAGCTTCATCCTGTTCGACATGACCTCGAAGGGTGTCTCGACCAAGCCCATCCTTCTGATCTCCGGCTACTCGCCGTTCTGCGAGACCTTCTTCGACAATGTCCGCGTGCCGAAATCGCATGTGGTCGGCACCGTCAACCGCGGCTGGGACGTCGCAAAATATCTGCTTCAGCATGAGCGCGCGATGATATCAGGCATGGGCGAGCGCGGCGTCGGTCGTCCGCTCGGCCAGATCGCGGCGGATTCCGTCGGCACCGATGCGCTGGGACGGCTCGACGATCCCATGCTGCGCGGCCGGATCGCCAGCTTCGACGTCGACGAGGCCGCGCTCGCGGCCTGCGCCGAGCGCGCGGTCGACCTCGCCAAGGCGGGTCAGGCGCATCCGGCGTTCTCTTCGGCGATGAAATATTACGGCACCGAGCTCAACAAGCGTCGTTACGAGATTCTGATGTCGGCCGGCGGCGTCGAAGCGCTGGAATGGGACAGCGAGCGTTCGAAGCAAGGAGCTCGTCCGCGCGCCTGGCTGCGTACCAAGGCCAACTCGATCGAGGGCGGCACGACGGAGGTCATGCTCGGCATCGTCGCCAAGCGCATCCTCGATCTGCCGGGGGCGTAAGCGAAGTCCTCATCCCGAGGAGCGGCCGTCAGGCCGCGTCTCGAAGGATGGCCTGCACGGTTCGAGACGGCGCTGACGCGTCGCCTCACCATGAGGGTCACCACCGAATCAGCCGAACCGCACTGTGTTGGAGCTCACCATGGCCCTCGTCCTCACCGAAGAACAATCGATGCTCCGCGACAGCGCGCGCAGGCTGATCAGCGACAAGGCGCCGGTGTCGCATCTGCGCCATCTGCGTGACAGCAAAGACCCCACCGGCTTCTCCAGGGAGTTTTGGCATTCCTTCGCCGAGATGGGTTTTGCCGGCTTGCTGGTGCTGGAAGAGTTCGGCGGCAGCGGCCTCGGCTATGTCGAGGCCGGCGTGGTGATGGAGGAGATCGGCCGCACGCTGATGCCGTCGCCCTTCCTCGCCACCAGCGTGGTCGCGGCCTCGGCGCTGAACCGTGGCGGCAATGCCGCGCAGAAGTCGGAATATTTGCCGAAGATTTCCAATGGCTCGCTGCTCGCGACGCTCGCGGTCGACGAGGGCGCAAAGCATCGTCCGCTTCAGACCAGCCTTCAGGCCGTGCGTGCCGGTAACGGTTTCAGGCTCTCCGGCGCCAAGGCGCTGGTCGTCGACGGCCATGTCGCCGACCTCCTCATCGTCGCCGCGCGCACCGCGGGCGCCGCCGGCGAGCGCGAGGGGCTGACGCTGTTCCTGGTCAACCCCAAGGCCAAGCGCGTTGCGATCGAGCGCACCATCATGGTCGACGCGCACAACGCGGCGCGCATCGAGCTTGCCAATGTCGAAGTCGATGCCGACAGCGTGCTCGGCGAAGTCGACCAGGGTGCCGCGCTGCTCGACGGCGTGCTCGATATCGGCCGCGGCGCGGTCGCCTCCGAAATGGTGGGCTTGAGCGAAGAGGTGTTCAACCGCACGGTGGAATACCTGAAGAGCCGCAAGCAGTTCGGCAAGCTGATCGGCGAATTCCAGGCGCTGCAGCACCGCGCCGCCGAGCTCTATGTCGACATCGAGATCACCCGCGCCGCGACGATCAAGGCGCTTCAGGCGCTGGATACGGACGTTGCCAAGGCCGCCTCAGCCGTCGCAGTGGCAAAAGCCCGCGCCGGCACCACCGCCACGCGCGCGGTGCAGGAAGGCGTGCAGATGCACGGCGGCATGGGCATGACCGACCAGTTCGACATCGGCTTCTTCATGAAGCGCGCGCGTGTGTGCGAGGAATTGTTCGGGGACGCCAATTACCACACCGAGCAGTTGGCAAGGGCAAGAGGGTATTGAACTCCATCTCCTCATGGTGAGGAGCCGTGCTCTTGCGCGGCATCTCGAACCATGAAGGCCCGGCTGGGGCCTGCATCCTTCGAGACGCGCGTTCCGCGCTCCTCAGGATGAGGGGGAGAGAGCGCCACCCGTTACGTAGGTCGTCATGGCCGGGCTTGTCCCGGCCAGCTACGTTCTTAATGTGCCTCAAACGTAGATGCCCGGGACAAGCCCGGGCATGACGAATGAGGATGTGGCGCGAGCCCCGCTCCGCTCGCAATGACGGCGGATAGAGCTCCTTATCTCACCGGCGGCGCGTACTGCACGCCACCGGCATTCCACAGCTGGTTCATCCCGCGCGGGATCTTCAGCTTGGACTTCTCGCCGATATTGCGCTCGTACATCTCGCCGTAATTACCGACGTTGCGGATGATGCGGACGACCCAGTCCTTGGTGAGGCCGAGCTGCTCGCCGTAATTGCCCTCGGTGCCGACCAGTCGCATCACTTCCGGCTTCTTCGACTTCAGGGCCTCGTCGATGTTTTCCGAGGAGACGCCAAGCTCTTCGGCGTTGATCATCGCGTACAGCGTCCACTTCACGATCATCATCCAGTCGTCGTCGCGCTGGCGCACGACGGGGGCGAGCGGCTCCTTGGAGATCATGTCCGGCAGGATCATGTGGTCGCCGGGCTTCGACAGGTTGATCCGCAGCGCGTAGAGCTGGGAGACGTCGGCGCTCAGCGTGTCGCATTTGCCGGTGTCGTAGGCTTTCACGACGTCGTCCAGTTTGTCGAACTTCATCTCTTCGTACTTCATATTGTTCGCACGGAAGTAATCCGCGACGTTGAGCGCCGTGGTGGTCCCCGTCTGGACGCACACCTTGCTGCCGGTCAGGTCCAGTGCGGTCTCCTTGTTGCGCGCGCGCGGCAGCATGAAGCCTGCGCCGTCATAATAAGCGACCGCCGGGAAATAGAGGTCATATTCGAGTTCGCGCGCCATGCTCCAGGTCGAGTTGCGCGAGAGGATGTCCACTTTCCGGCTCTGCAATTCCTTGAAGCGCTCGCTGGCATCGAGCGCGACGAATTTCGCCTTGTTCGGATCGTTGAAGATCGCGGAGGCCACCGCACGGCAGAAATCGACGTCGAAGCCGGTCCAGTTGCCCTTGTCGTCGGGGATCGAAAACCCCGGCAGGCCCTTGTTGACGCCGCACAGCACTTCGCCGCGGCGCACGGTGCGCTTCAGCGTGCGGGTGTCGTAGAATTCATAGATGATGGCCAGGACGGCGACCAGCACGGCGACTGCGAGCCCGATCAGCAGGCCGCCTCGAAAAGTGCGCATCATGTTGCTCTCTCGAAAATATCGGGAAAAGGAATTTGGACGAAGCGGGAAGATCAGAGTTCGGGCTTCTGCCGGATCACCACCCTGGTGCCGACAGGGACGCGATCGTAGAGATCGGCGACGTCGTGGTTGACGAGCCGGAAGCAGCCCGAGGACACTTTGGTGCCGATCGTGTCGGGCCGATTGGTGCCGTGGATGCGGTAGACGGTGGTGCCGAGATACATGGCGCGCGCACCGAGCGGATTGCCGGGGCCGCCGGCCATGAAGCGCGGCAGATAGGGCTGGCGCTGGATCATCTCCGGCGGTGGCGTCCAGTCCGGCCACTCCTTCTTGTTGGTGATGTTCACTAGCCCCTGCCACTGAAAACCATCGCGGCCGACGCCGATGCCGTAGCGGATTGCGCGACCGCCGGGCTGCACCAGATAGAGATGCCGTTCGGCGGTCGAGATGATGAGGGTGCCGGGCGCTTCGGTGGTGCGGAAGTAGACGACCTGCTTCTGCCATTCCGGATCGAGCTGGTAGGCATCGTCGGCGACCAGGCCCGGCTCGTCGCCGCGGTCGGGCTGCTGGGCGTAGGCATGCGGGATGGCCAGGACCAGGCCGATCGCAGCCACAAACATCCCAGTCAGGCGACGAATATCCGTCATTTCAAGCTCTCCCCGCTGCCACAGCGCAAATCATCAGAAACCATCTGAACCCAGGGGCAGCTTCATGGCAAGTTGATGCTGCGCCCGGCTGGTATGTCACGAGAATGCTTTGGTTTTTTGGCGGAGCGCGGGCAATGCCACAAACGGGGCATGGCGCGAAAAGCAGTGAGCTGGGCGCGATGTGCTCCCTCCCCGCTTGCGGGGGAGGGTCGGGGAGAGGGTAGCTCCGCAGGAAGACTCCCCCAGAGGAGAGAACCCTCACCCGGCGCTCTGCGCCGACCTCTCCCGCAAGCGGGAGAGGTTAGAGCGAGCACGCGGCCAAATCACGTGAGCCGAAGGGCAACCTTGTTACTGGATCTGATTGCTCTCAGCCGCGATCCCGAGGCGCCGGACGATCTCGGCGCCTACGGCCCGGGCCTCAGGCCGCGAACCGATGCGCGGGCTGCGAAACCGTTGTCCTGAGAGCAACCGGATCACAACGATGCAGTGCTCGTCTTCCGACCGGCCGCGGCGCTCGACCGTGATCGTCTTCACCTGGCGCCCTTCAATATGGTCGGCGCGCAACGTGCCGTCGCCCCACAGGCGTTCGACGCGGATATCGCCTTGGCGGATGATCCAGAAAGCGCCGGTCACGAGATTGGCGTATCTGTGCACGGCGAAAGCGGCAATCGCGCCAACCGGCAGCAGCATCATGTCGACCGGCCCGGGCGACAGGCCACGCCAGAGCCTGTAGGCGTAGGGAACGGTACATAGCGCGACGACGATCAGTGCGACGATCCTTATGTCCCTCGTGGAAAACGGCTCGAGGGGGTCGCCGAGACGCATCTCGGGATTGCTGGCATCGAGCGGATTGACGGGGGACTCGACATCGGGAACGTCGAATTGTGCGGCGATCCGCGCCACCGTGTCGTGCACGTGGGTGACATCGGCGATCGGCGGGGATGTCAGGCGCTCCCCGGAGGCCAGCGTGAAGGCGAGCCGAAAGCGGGCTTTCGCCCTCTTGCTGCCGGGAACCTGCAATCCCCTGATGTCGTCTTTGGCGACGACCCGCGTCCGGAGTTTTCCGAACGGGCGCTGCTCTCCGATCAAGATCTCGTCCGCCGTGATGATCCACACCACCGCCGGCGCCAGCATGATGACGCCGACGAACGCTGCTCCCACGAGGAGCGCGACCACGGAGATGATCACTTCCAGGGTGTCGTGCGTGAACAGGCCCGGCGTGAAGCACAGCGCAACGGCGGCCGCAAAGCCGGCCATGACCAGCCGCTGCGCGATCGAGGCGCCTTCACGAAGGCGAATGTCGGTGCTGGTGCTGGCGTCGTCCATCGCGGGCGGCTGATTGCGTTGCCGCGAAACTCCACGGACGGGTCCGTGGAGTCAAGCAACAAGGGCGGGACCGCCGCAGCCCGGGCATCAGCTATTGGCGTTCAGCAGCTTTGCCACGGTGCGATCAATCTCGTCGTAGCGGCCTTCGCCCTCGTGCTGGAACACGATCTTGCCGTTCTGGTCGATGATGTATTGCGCCGGCCAATATCGGTTGCGGTACGCGTTCCAGGTCTTGGAATCATTGTCCTGCGCCACCGGATAGGTGATGCCGTGGCGCTTCAGTGCGGCCTGGACGTTGGAGGCCGAGCGCTCGAACGGGAATTCCGGCGTGTGCACGCCGACCACGACGAGGCCCTTGTCCTTGTATTTCGCATAGATTTCGGTGACGTGCGGCAGCGTGTTGACGCAGTTGACGCAGCCATAGGTCCAGAAGTCCACCAGCACGACCTTGCCGCGGAGATCGGCAATGTTCAGCGGTTTGGAGTTGAACCAGTTGTTGATGCCGGCGAAGTCGGGCGCGGCCTCCTGGCTGGCGGCAGCGGTGACGACAGGCACGGCGCGCGCGGCCTCGTCGCAGAAACGCGGGATGACGGCGCCGGTCACAGCGATGCCGATCAGTGCGGCGGAGACGGCGAGCAGTTTGAAAGTCATGGGATGAGTCCTCCGGTTGAGATGCGCGATGATCACAGGCCGATCTGGCCGGTGGGATAAAAGCCGGTGAGCCACGCCACGATCAGCGTGTCGTATTGGAAATAGGCGGCGAGGGCGAAGCCGATCACCACGACGCCAAAGCCCTGCTGAAGCCGTGGCGAGATGCGGGCGAGGCTGCGCACCCGCGTGGTCGCGGCCTGCCCGCCATAGGCGATCGCCAGCATCGGAATCGCCGCGCCGATCGCGTAGGCCACCAGCAACGTGCCGGCCCAGCCAAAATTCTTCGCGGTCGCGACCAGCGTCAGGATCGAGCCGAGCACCGGGCCCGCGCAGGGCGTCCAGACCAGGCCAAGCGTGGTGCCGAGCAAGAGCCCGCCGAGCGCGCCCTCGCGCTGCGTAGCGTTGGAATTGCCGAGATCGAGCCAGCCATTGAGCCGGATCGACAGCCATTCGAACGGCGCCGGCCACAGCATCAACAGACCGAAGCCGAGCAGCAGGATCGATGCCGCCTCGCGCAGCACGTTCGGATCGAAATCGAACAGCCGCGTGATTGCGCCGAGCAGCAACGCGGTCGCCGAGAACGAGATGACGAAGCCGAGCACGATCATCGCCGGCCGCAAGTGTCCCGCGCGCCCGATCGAGGCGCCGAGCAGGATCGGCAGCATCGGCAGCGTGCAGGGCGCGGCGATGGTGAGGACGCCGGCAAGGAGGGCGAAGGTGAGTTCGAGCATGGGGCACTCGTGATGGGGGTCACGAGAGGAGTTCGGGCGGGATGGGGCGGACGTTACGCGGCGTCACACGTTCGTGACGGGGAAGCCGTGGCCGCATCGGCGGTGTGCCCCCTCTCCCCGCAAGCGGGAGAGGCGGGAGCCCGTGGTTGGCCCCACAGACCCCCAAAACACAAAACGACCCGGAGGGGGGCATCCCGTCCGGGTCGTTGGAGGTCTTGGGAGGTTTAACGAAACCGTATGTGATCTTTATAGGAGGGAAGTTTTTCCGCCTGATGTTGTGCTTTGTTTCAATTGTTTCGTCCGCGGTAACACTTCCGTGTCCGGGATAGGGCCATTGCGAAATCCTATCTCTTTGAAATAATTCATCTTTAGGCAGCGAAACGCTCGACGCCGGCGCCCTTAAGCAACTCAGCCAGTTGCTTGCGGGCGTAGAACATGCGGGTCTTCACCGTGCTTTGCGGGATGCCGATGATCTGACCGACCTCCTCCACCGACTTCTCATGGTAGTAGACGAGGTTGATGATTTCGCGATGCGCGGGTGACAGTTTCTGAACGCAGGCGCGCAGGATGGCGCTGGTGTCGCTGCGGTCGAGCGAGGTCTCAGGCGTGTCGCAACCATCGGCGATCTGGCGCACGTCTTCCTGGTCGATGTCCTCGAAGCGCCGCTGGCGCATCGCGGTCAGCGCCTTGAAGCGGGCGATCGAGAGCAGCCAGGTCGAGACCTGCGAGCGGCCCTGGAATTGGCCGGCGGTCCGCCAGACATCCAGAAACACCTGGCTGACGAGGTCTTCCGCCGTGGTGGCGTCCCGCACGATCCGCAGGATGAAGCGGTAGACGCGCACACTGTGACGGCAATAAAGGATGTGCATGGACGTACGGTTGCCGTCGGCAATGCTTTCGAGAAGCATGTCGTCCGAGGTCGCCTGAGCGGCGATGATGCTCTGGCTGGCTTGGGCGTTGATGGCGATGACGTTCGGCATTGACCTGGCTCCCCGTAGCGCCGCAACCGAGCGGCGTTTCCTTCGAGCAAAGTGTTAATGAGCCAACGTTTCGGGACGTCTGCACGAAAAGAGGAAAATGGTTTCGTGCGCCGCCAAATTGTTTCGTCGGATAGGGTGCGACGAAACATTCGGGGCAAAAAGGCGTGGAATTTCAATATACGGAAAATACGGGGCGGGGGTTAGGGACGCTTGGAACGTATTTCGGGCCTTTGCGTTCGCTGTCGCCTCAACCCCGATGTCGTCCTGGCTTTCGCGAGGACGACACTCAAGCCTTCTCCCCGACCGGCGAGAACAAATAGCCGCCGCCGCGGATGGTGCGGATCACGGCGGGTTTTGTCGGATCGGGCTCGATCTTGCGGCGGATGCGCATGATGCGCAGATCGACGGCGCGGTCGAAGGCTTCGGCGTCGCGCGCGTTGGCCAATTCCAGCAGGCGCTCGCGCGACAGCACGCGCTTCGGGTTGGCCGCGAACACCTTCAACAGCCCGAACTCGGATGCGGTCAGCGGATGCTCGTTGCCCTCGTCGTCGCGCAAGGCCTGCGCTTCGAGATCGAGCCACTTTGTCCCGAACCGTACCAATTGCTCCTTGTCCGATTTCGCAGCCGCCGCTTCCGCCGCCACGGCTTTCACCGGCGTGCTCCGGCGCAGCACCGAGCGGATGCGCGCCATCAGCTCACGCAGCTCGCACGGCTTTGCCACGTAATCGTCGGCGCCGAGCTCGAGGCCGACGACACGGTCGATCGGGCTCGCCGTCGCGGTGAGCATGATCACCGGCACGTTGATGCGGCTCTTGAGGTCGCGGATGATCGAGAGCCCGTCTTCCTCGGGCATGTTGAGGTCGAGCACGACGAGGTCGGGCATGCTGCCGTCGATCGCGGTGCGCAACGACTTGCCGCCGTCGCACAGCGTCACGGTGAAGCCGTGCATCTTGAGGTAATCGCCGACCATCTCCCGGGCCGGGGCCTCGTCATCGACAATCATGATGTGCTGGCTTTGGGTCATGGTCTTGAAATCACGGGATTTCTGTCGCGGGGAGGGTGATGGTGAAGGTCGAGCCCTTGCCGGGGCCCTCGCTCTCGGCGGTCACTTCGCCGCCATGCATGTCGATAATACGCTTGACGATGGACAACCCAAGCCCCGTCGAGCTCTCGCCGGCGGTCGGTTTTGCGGACAGCCGCTGGAACCGGCCGAACAGGCGGCCGAGATCCTCCGGCGACAGGCCGGCGCCCTCGTCGCTGACGCGGACGATGGTGTCGCCGCCCTCATGGCTGACGGCGACATCGATCTTGCCGCCGATCGGTGAGTATTTGATCGCGTTGCTGATGAGATTGTCGATCGCCTCGCGGATGCGGTCGGTGTCGCACATGGTGACGATGTTGGCCGGCGCGATGACGCTGATCGCCTGCTGCTTGTTGACCGCGAGCGGATGGTTGGCCTCGGCGACCTCCTTGACCAGGGCCGCAACGTCGACCGGCTCGCGGCGGATGGTGATGTCGAAGGCATCGGCCATCGCATCCGAGATCAGATGGTCGACCATCGTGGTCAGGCGCTTCGTCGCATCGCGGATGTGATCGACCTGGGCGACCACGCCGCTTGACGACGCGCCGGTCGAGATCAGCTCCTTCAGCATCTCGGTGCGGCCGAGGATGACGCCGAGCGGGTTCTTCAGATCATGTGCGACGGTGCCGAGAATCTCGTTCTTGAAGCCGTTGGCGCGCTGCAGCCGCAGCCATTGCGCCGAGAGGCGGCGGTTGGCCTGCATCAGCGCCCGGGTGCGCTGGGCGACGCGGTCTTCCAGCTGGGTGTTGGCGGCCTGGAGCTGCTGGTAGAGGATGACGTTGTCGAAGGCGATCGAGAGCCGGCTGGAGAATATCTCGACCAGCGAGCGGTCGGTCTCCGACAGCTCGCGCTCGGCCTGGAGCAGCACAACGACCTCGCGGCCGCTTCCGGTGCGCAAATAGATCACGCTGCGGTGGTCGGCGAACTCGTTCTTGCGGCGCTGGAACGCGTCCTCCACCATCTGGCGCAGCTCGGGGTCGAGCGCCTTCGAGGTGGTCATGCCGATGAAGCGGCTGTAGCAGCCGCTGCCGGCGAGCACCGAGAGCTCGGGGTCGATGCCGCCATTGTCGCGCAAAACCAGTATACCGGCGCAATCGACATTGAGCAGCGAGGCGAGCTGGGTCAGCACGCCCTCGGCGAGCCGCTGCATCGACTTGAAATCGTACAGCGTCGAGGCGGCGTCGATGATGATCTCGAGCCCGCGCCGGGTCTGCAGCATGCGCTCGAGCTGCTGGTAGGAGCGCAGCGCCGCGGTCAGCGAGGTGAACAGCTTGTCGGCGGTGAGCTCGGTCTTGGCCTTGTAGTCGTTGATGTCGTACTGCACGATCACGCGCCGCTCGGGCGCCTGGCCGGGCTGCCCGGTGCGCAGGATGATGCGCACGGTCTCGTTCTTGAGCTCGTTGCGGATGTACTCGACCAGGTCGAGGCCGGCGACGTCGGTTTCCATGATGACGTCGAGCAGCACGGCGGCGATGTCGCTGTGCGCGGCCATCAGCTTGCGACCTTCCGCCGCGGAATGGGCAGAGAGGATCTCCAGGCCCTGGCCGTTGAGACTGTAGTCCGACAGCGCGAAGCGGGTGCCGTCATGCACGGCCTGATCGTCGTCGATGACGGCGATCTTCCATTTCCGGGCGTCAACATCCTCCGACGCGGTACCGGTGTCGTCGATCAGGTGGAGGACATCGTCCTGTTCGGCCATTGAGAAGTCCCGTCAGTCTCTGTGCTTTGCGCGCCGCCCCTGGCGACCCGGGGCATGATAATGCGAAATGTAGTGCCTTGTCCCAGCTTGGATTCCAGCATCATGCGACCGCCGAGCTGCTGGGTGACGAGGTTATAGACGATATGGAGGCCGAGTCCCGTGCCACCTTCATTGCGCCTTGTGGTAAAAAATGGGTCAAAGGCCTGGCGCTGCACGTCGGAGGTCATGCCGGCCCCGTCATCGGTGAAGATGATCTCGACGTCGTCGGCCCCGCGGGGCCGCGCCGAGATCGTGATCGTGCCGGCACGGCCGTCGGCAAAGGCGTGGTTGGCGGCGTTGAGGAAGAGGTTGGTCAGGATCTGGCCGTAGGAGCCGGGATAACCGTCGAGCAGCAGCCCCTCGGGCATGTCGACATGGAGCGTGATCGGCGACCGCTTCAGCACCGGGCGCAGGCTCGCGATGATCTGGTCGGTGGCTTCGCTCAAGGAGAATTGCCGCCGCTCGGCATGGGAGCGGTCGACCGCGACCTGCTTGAACGACTGGATCAGTTCGCCGGCGCGCTGCAGGTTGGCGACCAGCTGCTGCGAGGCGTCGCGCGAGGATTGCACGAATTCTTCGAGCTGCGACCGGCGCAGGCCGCCTTCGCCCTTGAGCTGGGCCTCGAAGATCTCGGTGCGCCGGGCGAAGCTGGACGCGACGGTCAGGCTGATGCCGATGGGGTTGTTGACCTCGTGGGCGACGCCGGCGACGAGGCCGCCGAGGGCTGCGAGCCGCTCGGCGTCGATCAGATTCTGCTGCGCGGTGTTGAGCTCGAGCAGCGCGCTCTCGGCCTTCTCTTTGGATGCGCGCAGCTCGTCCTCGGTCTCGCGCTTGGCAATCGCGTTTTCGCGGAATACTTCCACCGCGCGCGCCATGGCGCCGACTTCGTCGCGCGCGCGCGTGCCCTGCACCTCGCGGCCGAGGTCGCCGAGCGTAATCGCGCGCATCGCAGCCATGATCTGCTGCAGCGGCAGCCGGATCGACAGCGCGATCAGCACGCCGGCGGTGAGGATGATGCCGAGGAAGATCACGGCGATGGAAAGAACACGCCGCGAAATGTCCGCGAGCGTCCGGTCGAACGTCTCCTGCGCCTTCTGCTCGCGCTGGCGCATCTTGGTGGAGAGGTCGTCGATGGCGCCGATCGCCTCGGCCTGGTTGGCGTCGATGGTGTTGCGCAGCAGCTCGGTGCGGCTCGTGAGCTGTTCGGAGAGCTTTGCAAAGCCTTCGCGCAGCGCGGCGGTGCGGGTCCCGAGCTTTTGCAGCGCCATGCGCTGGAGATCGTTTTCGGCGAGATCGATCATGACCGGGATGGTTGTCTCGATCGTCTCGGTGTTGCGCCGCGCCTCGTCGGCTGCGGCCGGTGACAGCGACAGATAGTAGGAATTGGCCGCGACCAGCATCGCGGTGAAGGCCTCGCGCGACTTGCCGAGCGAAGGCCAGATCAGCGCGTCGCGATGGCCGGTGGCGCCTTCGATGATGGAGTAGAGGCCGGCCATGTCCCTGGCGGGTCCCTGCACCTGATCCTCGTAGGTCCTGGCGATGGTGACCTGCACGCTGCGCAGTTCGCCAAAGCCGTTGAGAAAGCGGTCGGTGGTACGCTCCAGCTCCTCGACCGAGCCCGACAGCATCGGGTCGTTGGCGGCGCGGTTGGTCAGCGTACCCAGCACCGCCTCGCGCAGCAGCAGGATCTCGGCGAACAGATCCGGGCTCGGCTGGTTGATGTAGCGGTGGATCAGATTGTGCAGCCGCCCGGTCTCGCTTTCGAGCAGCGCCAGAATCCGGTCGGACTCGCGCACCTGGCGCACGTCGTCCCAGGCCGAGCCGAGCACCTGCGAGCCGTTCCAGATCAGCGCGACCAGCACCACCACCACGGCGGAATTCAGCGCCGCGATCGACAGGATGCGCCAGCGGATCGGCACCGCCCGGAGCCCACCGAGGAGCCGCGCGCGCAGCCGCCCGATCGGGCCGGGCGGCCTGTCTGCGTGCTCGCTGTGTCCAAGCCCGGGCAAGAGGCTTCACTCCACCTTGCGAATGCGTTCGATCAGCGCGGTCGCGGCGGGATCGTCGGCGGTCCTCGCGTAGGCCACGCTCTTCACCGGGCGGCGCGCGCCGGAATCGCAGAGGGTGAGGCCGACCAAGCCGCAGGGCTCGAAACTGCCGAGGGTCTCGCTGCCGATAGGGCCGTCCAGCACCTTCCGCATGTGCTCGATGGACCGGAACAGGATCTCGTGCCGGCCGCCTCTGCGCTCGGCGATCAGGGCGCCCATGTAGCGCAGCGCCTGCACGATCAGATAATCCTCGGTCTGGGTGTCGGCCGCGCGGAATTCACGCGCAACGGCGCTCGTCGCGCAGATGGCGATCACAAGCGCGACGAAAACCACCCCGGTCCGCGAGAGTTCGGCACGGTTCAACACTGGCACACTCAACCCCTCAGTGGTGGAGTCTATGGCGGGAGGAAAAGGTTCAATGCAATCTAGCAGATGGTCGGGGTAGGCCCATCCCGCCCGGCGCAGCCGCGTGATTGTGCGCGGCGCGGCCGGCGCGCATTCCCGGTTGAAACCGCAAATGCCGCGCCTTAAGCAGGGACAGCCGCCTTTCGTCGTGCGGCACGGGAAGAGCCATCGTGACTTCAGCATCGCGCCTTTTGCGGTTCGCCGCCGCCTTTGCGGCTCTCTCATTGGCCGCGCCGGTGCGTGCCGCCACCGACATCGCGTGGTGGCACGCTATGTCCGGCGAGCTCGGCCGGCAGCTCGAGAAGCTCGCCTCCGACTTCAACGCCTCGCAGCCGGACTATCGCGTCGTGCCAACTTACAAGGGCAATTACACCGAGACGGTGACGGCAGCGATCTTCGCCTTCCGCTCGCGCAGCCAGCCCGCGATCGTTCAGGTCAACGAGGTCGCCACCGCCACCATGACCGCGGCGAAGGGCGCGATCTATCCCGTGTTCAGTCTGATGCGGGACATGAACGAGCCGTTCTCGCTGGGCGATTACCTTCCCGCCGTCTCCGGCTACTACACCGATGCGGCCGGCAATCTGTTGTCCTTCCCGTTCAATTCGTCGACGCCGATCCTCTATTACAACAAGACCATGTTCCGCGATGCAGGGCTCGATCCGGAGACGCCGCCGAAAACCTGGCCGGAGCTCGGCGCTGCTGCAAAACGCCTGCGCGATCGCGGTGCGGTGTGCGGCTTCACCACATCCTGGCCGTCCTGGATCCATGTCGAGAACTTTTCGGCGTTTCACAATCTGCCGCTGGCGACCCGGGCCAACGGCTTTGCCGCGCTGGATGCCGAGCTGACCGTCAACAATCCGGTCGTCGTCAAACACGTTGCCCAACTTGTCGAATGGCAAAAGACAAAACTGTTCGATTATAGCGGCCGCGGCCAATCGGCCGAGCCGCGCTTCCAGAACGGCGAATGCGGCATCTTCATCGGCTCCTCGGCGACGCGGGCCGACATCAAGGCGAATTCGAAATTCGACATCGGCTACGGCATGATGCCGTATTGGCCCGACGTGAAGGGCGCGCCGCAGAACTCGATCATCGGCGGCGCTACATTGTGGGTGCTGCGCGACCGCCCGCGCGAGGAATACAAGGGCGTGGCGCGGTTCTTCGCCTATCTGTCGCAGCCCGGCGTGCAGGCCGCCTGGCACCAGAACACCGGCTATCTGCCTGTTACCCGCGCCGCTTTCGAGCTGACGCGCGCGCAAGGTTTTTACGAGCGCAATCGGGGCTCGGCGATCTCATTCGAGGAGATCACGCTGCATCCCCCGACGGAGAATTCGAAGGGCATCCGGCTCGGCTCCTTCGTGCTGATCCGCGGCGCGATCGAGGACGAGCTGGAGCAGGCCTTTGCCGGCCACAAGAGCGCGCAAGGTGCGCTCGATTCCGCGGTCGAACGCGGCAACAAGCTGCTGCGCCAGTTCGAGCGCGCCAGCCCGGATAGGTAGAGTCTTGAGATTGGACCTTTCGGCAGCCGCGAAGGAGGCGCGCTCCCTCTCCCGCTTGCGGGCTATCGAATTCACACATATTGCGGAGGAATTTGATTGCTGATTCCGTGAGTTGAGTGATGATTCGCGGGAGCGAGCGATGTCTGGGATGGATTACGG
>NZ_JADPKY010000016.1 GCF_023074185.1 Bradyrhizobium sp. 132
GCGCCAAGCTCGATCTTCTTCAGGCGCGCTTGATCGGCGCTACATGATCACCAATGCACCAAAATTGCGTCAGAGCCAAAGTTGCAAGCCGATTGACACCTCCACCGCCGATCGCGGCACGCACCGCGCGTTCCGTTCGCGAATCGTTGTGAGCATTTTCGCAGCAGCACGGCCGGCGAGGGGGCAACGGTCAGTACCCCGGCTAATCAGCAATCCTTCGGATTTCCTCTAACGGACCAAGCCGGAAACCGCTTCGCAAGCGACTGGCAACCGCGGGCCGTCAATCCTCGTCGGCAGAAGCCGCACAGGCTTCACCCCGGACAATGCTTACGGCTCCCCATTCCGGTCTTCGGGAGCGGCGGCATGAGAGATCTCACCGAAGTAGAACTGCTGTGGCTGGAGAAGCGTATCGAAAACCGCATTCGGTTCGGCCGCATCATCGAGGAACGGAAGATTGATCGCCACTGACGTGTGCTGTCATTCGCGCCAGGCAGCATCTTTGCTTTCGTTCGCTGGACGTCCAATGACTTTGGAACGGTCATTTCGCGGATCGACATCCTGCGCGCGGTCAGGCCTGGACAGCGCTGCTCGACCGTCCCCTATGTGACACCCGGTGGAGAGATTCTGCTGCGCCTGTCAGGCTGGCCGAAGGTCGAACGCTTGCTGCAAATGACCGATGCCGTTGAGGCACTCGGCATCGATCCCGCCGACGTAGCTCCTGATCATTGGCATCACGTTCATAACCGTCTGTCCGTCAACGAGAACCCGCGTTCATATAAATGCGCGCCACCAGGCTTGGCTTCACCGTCAGAAGGTGATGCGATGACGGGCCGCCTGATGATATTGACGACCACGTTTGCGGTTGCTGCCGCGCTCGTCTCCACGATCGCCATGCAGCCGCTTCCACTCTACATTTGGAACGCATCGGCAAGCGTTCCAATCGGCCTCTATGGCGTACGATCGGAGAAGCGCTTCCATCTCACCGAGCTGCTCGCCGTTCAGCCGCCTGAGCCGCTTGCGACCTTTCTCGACCTGAATGGCTATCTGCCGGTCGGCGTGCCTATGCTCAAGCGGGTCTTGGCGCTGCCAGGGCAGACCGTCTGCAGAAACGGACTCACGATTTCGGTCGATGGCATTGCGGTGGGTGCGAGGCGCGAGATCGCGATGGACGCGGCCGGCCGCTGCCGAAATGGCAGGGCTGCAGCGTCGTCGGCGACGGCGAACTCTTTCTCATGAACTGGCAGTCGGACGACTCTCTTGATGGCCGATATTTTGAATTACTTCCGGCGTCGGCCGTGATTGGCCGTGCGCTGCCGGTGTGGACCAGGGAGAAGTGAACGTGCGTGTTCCACGTGTTCACCCCGCCATTCCTCCGTTCGATCGATTGCGGGATCATTCCTCCATCCCGATCAGTGTCTGTGAGGCGACCGCGTGCAGCGGCAGTCCAGGGCGGCCGAATACCCGGCGCGGAGCAGCTTTACCGTGGACGGACGCGAGCGCGATGGGCATGCTTGGCCCAGTTGTGCGCGTGTGTTTTGGCTATCGCTTCGATACTGCTCATCTGCGCTGTGCCGTACGGCGCCGCTGTCGCGGAGAGCGCAGCGGCCGCGGTTCGAGCGGTCACTCAAACGAGTAACCGATTTGCAGCTTTCGTCGACGAAGCCTCAGAGCGCTTTTCAGTTCCGGTGAACTGGATTGGTTCAGTCATCAACATCGAAAGTGCTGGTGACGTGCACGCCAGATCGCCTAAAGGCACAATGGGCTTGACGCAAATCATGCCGTCGACATGGGCAGAACTGCGCGAGCGCCATAATCTCGGCAGCGATCCCCACGACCCGCGCGACAACGTTCTGGCAGGCACGGCATATCTGCGTGAACTGCTCGACCGATATGGTGGCCCGGCGTGTTTGCCGCGTACAATGCGGGACCAGCTCGCTACGAAGAGCATATCGCGGGCGGCGCATTGCCAGACGAGACGCAAGCGTATGTGGCCAAGCTTGCAACTCTGCTTGGCATCGAGTTGCCTCCGACGCTGACCACCGGCCGCCAGTTATCGACAGCTGCAACGTTGTTCGTCGCGCCATCCGATCGGATGAAGACACGCGATCGGTCGTCGGCGCTCATTCCTTCAAGCGGCGCCACGACCGCAATCTCGGCGCCCCATGTTTCGCCCCTGGTACCTCGGCCTATTGGCGTGTTCGTCCCTCGATCGATTTCGGGAGCGTCGCACTGACCAGGTGTGCGGGTTCGCAAGCCATGGCGTGCTTCAGCGAGCAATTGGCGGAAGGGGGAGAGCAGTGGGCAAACACGACGGCAGGACTGCCGCCCGTAATCGGTCTGCGCCGGGACGTGCGGGAGGCGATCAAGTGGCCTGCGGGATGAATGACGGGCACAATGCGCATCTACAGCAACGCGGGAGGCGCGCGATGGAATTCTTCTGTGGCTTGGACGTCGGCATGGACGAAACGGCAATCTGCGTGGTGGACGACACCGGCAAGGTGGCGCTGGAGGTGACAGTGGTGACCGATCCGGACACGATCAAGGCGGCGTTGAACCCGTATCTTGGCCGCTTGCGACGGCTCGGCCATGAGGCGGGCTCGCTGTCGCCCTGGCTGCATCCGGAGCTGCTCAAGCTCGGTCTGCCGGTGATCTGCCTGGAGACTCTCCACGTCCGCGCAGCGCTGAAGGCGCAGCGCAACAAGACCGATCGAGCCGACGCGCTCGGCATTGCCCACATCATGCGCACCGGCTGGTTCCGGCGCGCCCATATCAAGAGCGAGCCCTGCTACCGGCTGCGGCTGTTGCTGACGCACCGCCGCAATCTGAAGCGCAAGTTTTTGGATCTCGAGAACGCGATCCGTCACTCGCTGAAAGTGTTCGGCATCCGCCTGAACCGGGTTGGGCGCGGCGGATTTGCGCAAGCCGTACGCGAGGCGGTCGCGGGCGATGCGCTGGTCAGTGAGCTGATCGACGCCATGCTCAATGCGCGCGCCGCGCTGTGGAAGGAGTACTGCCGGCTGCTGCACGATTCGGTGGTCCGCCTGGTCGCCGGCCACGAGTTGTGCCGGCGGTTCATGCAGATTCCCGGTGTCGGCCCGATCGCGGCGCTGAGCTTTATGACCGCGGTCGATGATCCCTGGCGCTTTAAGCGCTCGCGCGACGTGGCGGCGTATTTTGGCCTGACGTCGCGGCGCTGGCAGTCGGGATCCTCGGTCGACGTCAAGGGTCGGATCAGCAAGGCGGGCGACGGCGACGTGCGGCGGGCGCTGTACGAGGCGGCGAGCGCGCTGCTGACGCGCTACAAGAAAAAGGACAGGGTCAAGGCCTGGGGGCTGGCGCTGGCGAAGCGTTCCTCGCACCGCAAGGCGACGGTGGCGGTGGCGCGCAAGCTCGCCGTGATCATGCATGCGACATGGACCGGCGGCACGTTCTACTGCGGCGACCCGGACGCGTCCGCGGCAGATCTGCGCGCCGAGCGGACTGCCAAGCAACGTAAATTGCTCGGGGCTTACGCATGAGCCGCCGATCCACCGACCGACCAACGACGCGGTGATCGCCGCGTCCTGAACATGGAGCTCCGCCGCTGGCGGATGAGGACTGGTGCAGCACAACGACGACGGAGCGCACGTTATCTTGCCTGCGACGGTGCATCTTCGGATGCCGACCGATCGCGCCGGATTGCCTGTGATGTGGCTCCGTCATGCCGATGGAAAGATGCGCCGCGACGGCATATTTTGTGCCGTCGCTGAGCGCGGAAGACTGCACGGCGCATCAGGACTCGTGACCATCGCGGCGCATCATGTCATGGCGTGGATCAGAGAGACTTGTCGTAAACGAGAAAGGGCGCGAGAATGGCTGAGATCAAGCAGACGACCCGACCGATTAAGACGGCAGGATAAAAGCCGCAAGGTGCGGCCGGTCGGTTGTGAGAGAAAGTGTATGGATTTCAATGATCGACTAAACATTGCGGCGACCTGGAGCAAAGTTCAGCTTTCCCCAAGGCGCTGTTCTTACACCGCTTTCGATGCCTTGCGGCGGCCGGAATGACGCGCGAGGATGATCTTCGGATCCGTCCCGGCTGTATCCGCTCCACGCGCGCGCCCCGGACAAAGCCGTTTGTGCCGCAGGTACTCACAGCCGCTCAGAAGGCCGGCGGCCTCTCGCGAGGCAAGGATGGCCATGGCGGAAAGTTTGGACGCGGCCGCGCCGCGAGCATCGCTGCGGCACGGCTTCTCAACGCCAGCGGCCGCGGTGCTATGGTCAAGGCGCGGGTGGTGCGGCGGATGCGTTCGCCGGGCGCGTTGCGCGCCCATATCGGTTACCTGCAGCGCGACGGAGTCACACGAGACGGCGCTCAGGGCAAACTATTCGACGCCGAGGCGGATGATGCGGACGGTTGCGCCTTCGTCACGCGTTGCGAGGGTGACCGCCATCATTTCAGGTTCATTGTCTCGCCTGATGATGCGACCTCGTCATCAGTCCCGGTTATATCGCTATGGGCTTGCGCGCCGGCGCCAGCGACCTTGTCATGCGCGAACTTGGCCCTCGTTCGGAGCTCGAGACTCGCCAGAGCCTTGAGGCGGACACGACAGCCGAACGCTGGACCACACTCGATCGGATGCTTGCCCGGGAAGCGGGGACGGCGGACGGCGTTATCAATTTGAGGTCCGAGCGGGATGCCGGGCGCGATCCATTGCGGGAAAGCGGATCGGGCGCATGCGGACGCTCGCGCGGCGCGGTTTGGCGGAACCTGCGGGCCCCGCCGTCTGGGTTCTGGCCCCCGATGCGGAGGCGAGGTTGCGCGCGCTGGGCGAGCGCGGTGACATCATCAGCGGCTGCACAAAGCCCTCACGCGGGACGGCGCCAGCCGCACCCCCGCATGCTGGGCACTGGAGGCGAAACTCATGGCGAACCAATCGTTGGCCGTCTCATCGGGCGCGGGCTTGATGAAGGGCACAGCCTTTGCCGTTGTCGACGGGATTGACGGGCGTGTGCATCACGTGAAGCTTCCTGCTGTCGAGGCGGCCGGCGATGGGCCGATCGGTGGGATCGTGGAACTGCGCCGGTTTGCGGACACCCGTGGTCGAACACGGATTGCGCTCGCGGTTCGCTCGGAGCTCTTTCTGGACCAGCAGGTCGCGGCGGATGAAGCAACGTGGCTAGACCGGCAGCTCGTCGCGCGAGGTCCTGCCGAGCTCTCGCGCATTGCGTTTGGCGCCGAGGTCCGTGCGCACTTGAATGGCGCATCGATGTTTTGGCCGACCAAGGACTCGCCCGGTGCGATGGCAACAAGGTCCGGCTAAGCCGCAACGTGATCGAAAGCCTCCGCGACCGCGAACTCGACGTCGTTACACGACGGCTCATGGAGCAAACGGGGCTTCCGCACTTGTCATCTGATGTTAGGTGAGCAGATCTGAGGGGATTATCGTGGACGTCTGTCACTGGCGTCCGGGCGCTTCGCGATGATCGAGAAAGGCCTCGGCTTTCAGCTTGTGCCCTGGTCGCCTTCGCTCGAGCGGGAGTGGCCGCGTTCGCTGATCGTCCACGAAATCAAGCGCGAGAATTTCCAGTTGACCTCGGGATGGCGCGCGCGCCTTGGAGATGTAATCTTATTCGACCGACAAACACGGCAAGCGCCGCCTACAATTTGCGAAGTACGAGAAGCGCAAAATGTCTGCATATCCTGGTTGATCCCGAAGGGGCGCTCGAGCGCCGCAACCATTGGAAAAAACCAGCCATTCTCTGCTCGTCGGCGCTATCCTGCATGTCCTCTACCTGAAGCTGACAAGACACTTGCCGGGGCTCAACTTGGTGATCGCGTTCATCCCGTCGTCGCTTCAGCAGCGCGAGAGCTGCTCAACAAGAGCGAGAACGAGCGGTCGGGCGTGCTGTCGACCACAATGAGCTTCTTGGGCCTTTATCGCGATCCGGTCGTTGCTAAGGTCACCGCGCGGAGCGATTGGCGCATTCTCGATCTCGTCGACAAACCGCAGCCCGTTTCACTCTGTCTCGTCGTGCCGCCATCCGACATCGTCCACACAAAATTCCTGATGTGGCTCATCCTCAATCAGATCGGACGGCGCCTGACCGAGAGCCTGGATCCCGACCGGCGCCGTCAAAAGCTCCTCCTGATGCTCGACGAGTCATGCAGCTCTGGGCCGCCTCGATTTGTTCGAGAGCCAGCTTGCCTTCATGGCCGGCTATGGCATTCGCAGTTTCCTGATCACTCAGAGCTTGAACCAGTTAGAACGCGCCTATGGGCCGAACCACGCGACCTCGACAATCGTTACATCCGGATAGCCGTCTCCACAATGACGAGCGCACCGCTAAGCGCGTCTCGGATGCGCTGGAGACCGCGACCGAACTGCGCGCCATGAAAAACTATGCCGGGCATCGCATAAGCCCCTGGCTTGGACACTTGATGGTGAGCCGCCAAGAAACGTCCCGTCCTCTCCTGACGCCTGGCGAAGCCATGCAGCTCTCATCGGAAGAGGCGATTGTGATGGTGTAGGGCCTCCACCCGCTGCGTGCCACCAAGGTTCGTTATCACGAGGACCCGCAATTTCAGAAGCGAATCTTCAAGCCCCTAAAGCAGCAACAATTCTCTTGTCCTCGCGCCCGGATGAGGACTGGTCGGGGCGCCCACCCCCTGCGCCCTCGATCGAACTGCTTGCGACTCGGCAGCGAAAGCATGGCGACCCGAACGGGTGGCTCCGGCGCGAGCCAGAATTGCCGCAGCACGAGGAGATCGAAATCAAGGCACCGCTCGCGGAACATGAGTTCGATGCTGGTCCCGTGAGCCCGACGCAGATGCGGTCCAGGCACAAGCGCTAGGCCGCGTAATGCAGGGATTAGCGCGCGCGACCAGCCTCGACCTGACGATGTCATGGACCTCTGAGTGGGGACAAATCGGTGAAAAAGGTTCAGCTCAGTATCTAACTTGATCCGCAGACATTCAGGACCGTTGATGTCTTTGCGGAGCGTCGTGGCCAGCCCAAGTCGCTGGTCGCAGCGGCCGCGATCGCGTCATTTCTTTCGCCTGACAATTCCGACCGACGCGAGGCGGCTATTGCCAAGCGGCTGGATCGCATCGCACGGCTGCTCGAGCGTCTCGAACGCAATGACAGCATCACGCTCGAGACGCTCGCCCTTTTCGTTCGCTTCTGGTTGACATCGCTGCCGACATTACCAGAACAATCCAGTCCAGCCGCTCGCGCCAAATGCGCCGAACGCTATGATCGATTCGTTGAAGCGCTTGGCCGAAGGCGTTCCAGCGGATCAACCGTTCTGAAAGAGGTGAGCTTGGATTCGAACGCCGCAATTCCAGAGTAATTTAACAATCGTCGGAGCAGGCGGACGATGCAGGACTACAAGGGAACTTGCGAGGGTGCTCGCGCCGAGTAGTTCGGCCGCAGATAACGACAGGGCCAAATCGAACGGACCGAGCGCGTTAGATCGGGACCGACGGCAGATATCTGAGGGCTGGGAGGCCGCATGACATGAATGCTGAAATCTGAAGCGAGTTGAGACGAGGTACGGCCTGCATTCGAGCTGCCGCTCGATGGAGTAACGCTGCTTGCTTGAGCAAGCGGAAGCCTCTCCAGAGTTCCGGAAGCTCTTCTCAATAGTTGGCCTACCAGTTTTTGCGGATTGCATCGCAGGTCCTCTGTGTTAGCAATCCACCTTGCACGGTCTTAGTCTGCGAAATCCTGTCGAAAATGCGAGAACTTGCACTGCCCCAAACTTCAGCAAACTGGTGTAACGTTATCCGTTTACGTCAGATTGCAATGAGGCAACCGCTGAGACCGCCTGCAATATGTTTCCACAATTCCAGAGGAACGGAACTACATCGTCCACTTTCGATGGAAGGACAACTGGAGAAGCACATTGGCTTGGAGCCGTTGAATGAGGCCCAATCCCGCCGGATGGCGATGATGGCCAAGCATCCTCACACCAAGATCAATCTGATCAGCTCGCTGGCCTCGCGACAAGACGGCGTTACGCAAGCAGAGTTGCGCAAGGCCACAGGATGGAAGCTTGTCCCGATGCCCCTGATCGCGAAGCGGTGCAAGATGAAGCTGATTACCAAACGTGAGAAGGGCAGCGTCGCTCGCAAGAACGGTAAGATCGCCAGCAAGAGCGGCCACTTCACCACGTACTACATGATGGCGCATCATTTGACTACGGCAGTTGCCGACGCGACTACCGACACAGTGGGCAGAAAGCCCTATCCATCAATGCATAAGCCAAGCGATGCGGAAAACGCGTCATGAGCCAAAGTCCTGCAGGGAATCGCGAAGCTATCCCGACAGCGAGGCTCGGCTATTTTTCGCGCCGGCTATCCCGCTTCGGAGGAAAGCGCGAAACTGTTATAGCCCATCTCGATGCCAATGCCGAAATCGCGAAACTCGGCTCGCTCGCGCAAACAACTCAGCAGAGCTTTGACGTCTTCGTCAATTTCCCCGGATTCTATTTCAATACTCACAAGGCGCTGCCTCTCGCGCGCAAACCGAGCGAGATCGCGGCTTCTTCGTCCAATCAGGTCGGAATCGTGGGAACATCGGTTGTGTCGGCATCCAAGGCCGAACTGTGCCACTTGACGCGAGCCCTTGGCACCCAACTGATCCGCCGAAGCGCTCGGATAAACGCCGAGAGCTCGGGCGTCACCGAAAGTCCGCTGTTTAGAAACATCGGCATTTCCGAGACCAGCGTGCAAGACCGCGGAACGGTCCCGCTGGAGCAGATAGCCGCGAAACACTTCGGTAAGCCACGGAAGATCGCGGCGCGTGAGCTTCCGCACTTTCGGCGACGCATCCTACATCACCGGCATCGACGTGGCTGTCGATGGCAGACGCACACAGCTCTGAGTCCAACAAGCCCCCCTGGGCTCGAAGAGCCCCCGTGAGAGTCATCCGTCATCCTCTACACC
Organism: Bradyrhizobium sp. 132; assembly: GCF_023074185.1. GTDB lineage: Bacteria > Pseudomonadota > Alphaproteobacteria > Rhizobiales > Xanthobacteraceae > Bradyrhizobium. The sequence goes on from NZ_JADPKY010000016.1 coordinate 8,930, forward strand.
AGTTGCAGTGCAACGCTCGGATACTCACAATGTGCAGAAGAAGAGAATGAGAAAAATCGTTAAGGCAGCCGCCGTACAGATCAGCCCCGTGTTGTACAGCCGAGAGGGGACAGTCGAGAAGATCACCAGAAAGATTCGCGAATTGGGCAAAAAGGGGGTGCGTTTCGCCACGTTTCCCGAGACCATCATTCCCTACAACCCGTATTTCTCGTTCGTCCAGCCGCCCTTCACGCTTGCCAAGGAGCATCAGAGGCTGCTTGAGCAGTCCCTTACGGTACCCTCTGCGGAGACGCATGCGATCGGTGATGCGGCCAAGGACGCCCAAATGGTCGTTTCGGTCGGCGCCAATGAGCGGGACGGAGGATCGATCTATAACACTCAGCTCCTGTTCGATGCGGACGGCACGCTGATCCAGCGTCGCCGCAAGATCACCCCCACTTATCATGAGCGGATGGTCTGGGGCCAAGGCGACGGTGCCGGCCTTCGCGCCGTAGACAGCGCCGTTGGCCGGATCGGCCAGCTTGCGTGCTGGGAACATTATCTCCCGCTGGCAAGATACGCCTTGATTGCCGATGGCGAGCAGATCCACTCCGCGATGTACCCCGGCTCAATCTTCGGCCCTCTTTTCTCCCAGCAAACGGAAGTGAGCACCCGACAGCATGCCCTTGAATCGGCCTGCTTCGTCGTCAGCGCAACCGCATGGCTCAACGCCGACCAACAAGCCCAAATTGCCAATGACACGGGCGCTGCTATCGCCCCGATTTCCGGCGGTTGCTTCACGGCTATCGTTGCCCCCGATGGTCAATTGATAGGCGAGCCCCTGAAGGAAGGTGAAGGAGAGGTGATTGCCGATCTCGACTTCATCGAAATCGACGGGCGCAAGAGAGTGATGGATGCAAGCGGTCACTACAGTCGCCCTGAACTGATCAGCCTCCTGATCGACCGAACACCTTCTTCGCACGTCCATGAACGGACTATTCCTCCGAGGAGCGTGGCGACTGCCGGCCTTCATCGCGAGGACCGTGCTGCGGACGCCTCTTGACATTTTTTGGTCCTCCCCGCCCGAGCCGGAGATGGCGCATCCCCGCTTCGACCCGAACGGCCGGAGATCAGGTAATCGCCCGAGAGTCACGTGCGCAAGAGAAAGAGCTTGTTTGCAGCAGGGCCATGCGGGCCGCTTGGCATGATCCAGACCGATTCTCTATTGGAGAAATGACTAGCTGCGGAGCCTCGCCAATGACCTTCAGCCTACAGCGCACCCGGTCACTGCAGCGGCAAGTTCGCTTCAGGTGTTCGAAAAGTTACGCTGACCGCCGCGCCCATCCTTGCCGCGCCCCGCCTTGAGATCTGGATGTTGCCTCGATGAGGACCCGCTCATGTTGGGAGCCTACATCGTCAGCTCGAGACGGCTCGTCACGGCAGGTCTTTCCGAGTGGCGCCAAACGGCGGACAGATCAGGTCCAGGCGATCCTCGCCGGGGAAGCTGGCGGCTGAAGGTGAACGCGCACTCAAGCTATGTGATCTCCATGCAAGGGCAATCCTGCGCAACACGAGCGCCCATTCGGGTTAGGAATTTTATGGAGGACGACAAAAACCAGATTACTCGCCGAGAAGGTGCCCACGGTTGCGCTCAACGATCCGGACCCAGCCCGCGGCTCGAGAAATGGGCCAAAGAGTACGAAAAGCTGTGTCCTGGACCCGGCCTCCAGATGCGATGAAAATTCATAACTGCCGCCGCGCGGTGCTCTGGAAGGCGCTGGCACGCTCTCAGTAAACAACCGCACTTTCAGGGCGCAGTATCCAGGCCTATGCTGGCGGGATGGAGCAATCAGTACTTTTCAGGTGCCCGCGCAGACGGGCATGAACGTGCAGCAACTGCTGACGGGACTGGAGCAGATCGGTCCCGATACTCATCTACCGGTCGTTTGGCCGGCATGCTCCTCGGTCCATTTGGTGAATGCCTCCACCGGCAAGCTGTGACCACAGTGCTTCTGAAGTGCGGTGAGGGCAGTCGACGGGTGCCATCCGGCATGCTCACTCCGGTTTGGGTGCGCATCCTTTCCCGGCGTAGTTCGCGTACCATCCCTGGAAAGTGCAGCGCCTTGGAGGGGTGATGCTTGCTGCCGCTGCAGGCTTCGCAGTCGCCCTCGCTGCCGGCGCTCTTCCTCAAGCTTCGCCACCATCAGAAATGGCGCTTACGGCTGGCACGGTGCGGTGCAGAGGCAGCGTGCGTTGAAGATTGCGGCTGGCCGGCGAAGGTTTCCCCAGCTTAGCATCGTATTTCTCGGCCAGCACCAGAAGCCGCTTTCGCGTGAACGGATCGGCCTGATCAGCCATCGTGGGCCCGCTCTGCAAAGCTCCTGTAGAACTCGACATCCATGATGTGCCCTCACTCAACGCCACCAGGATTTGCACTTAAGTACATCGGCGGCTCCGATGCCAAGGCGGGCGAACAGGGGGGCCTTTCGCAGAATGTTCTGCAACGCGGCTGTAGCAGCCGATTTGGCGCAAGTAAGCTCGCCGTCGGCAGGGGCAATTCACATGTCAGTCCTCCATCGATCCGGAAGCGACGCCCGGGGTGCGGGCGGACCGATGAATCGCGTGGCTGGCGAGGACCGGCACAACGAGCGCTACGTCTGCAGCCATAACGAGGGGGACCCGCTGCGCGATCCACCCGCCTGCCAGTGCGACCGACAGTTCCCCTGAGGCCTCCTGACAAGTGAGTGGTCGCACTGGGCCTGCTGATACGTTTGAACAGCCGTCGGACGGGCTCGACGTGCGGCACGCGAACCGGTGTAAGTCCTATCGCACGCTGGTGATGCATGCCGGAAATCGGGCGAGGCGCGGGTGTATTTGGTCGCGCGCATGAGCTGGTGCGCTTCTTACGAGGCGCATGACCGCACAGGGAATAAGGCCGGTGCGTCCGCGCGGGTCGTTCGCGACCTCGAGGGCGCGAGGGCGCATCTAGATTGCGCCTGCGCCTCGTTTTGGATCGGTAACTTTGTCGATTTGACGTAAGGGTGCACGCACCGTCCAGGAAATCGCGCGTCTATCGGCGACCTGACTGTCTGGAGGCACAAGAGGCTACGACGTCTGGCGCTGGTCTTTAGGAATCCGCCCCTTCTTTCTTTCGGTACGCCAGGCTGCGACCAGAATGTCCCCGCGGTTGAAGCGGCATGCGGTCTCGGCCCTTTTGTCGTGCGTCATCGCAGGGCGATTCATCTGTTTCGACCAAACATCCAGACCACGCGCGAGCAAGCGCAGGCGGTGTGCGGTCGCAGAAAGAAGGAAGCTGGAGTATGCAGATTAGCGGCGGGCGCCGGGAAGAACCGAGCTCAAGTCGGAATGAAGCTGAGGTGGACGCGCAGCCGAGTCCAAGCGAAGCTCAGCAGACCAGAAAGATAACAATTCAACTTTCTGAGTGCATTTTCCAGCGACTCGAAGCCGCGACTGACCGCCCTGGTATGGGCAAGAGCGTCGTCGTCGAGGCGGCACTTGAGCGCTTCCTGGATCCGGCGCCGCGTATAGAGGGTCTGGTTTACGAGGCGATCGAGCGAACGAATAAGCAGGTGCTCAGTCTGCGGACGGACATTGCGGTGATCGCGGAAACAGTGGCTCTCCATGTGCGATACCACCTCACGCTGACGCCGCCGATGCCGCCATCTAAGCAGGACGAGGCGTGCGTACTGGGCCTCGAGCGCTTCAAGGCTTTTGCCGAGCAGGTCGATCGTCGCGTACGGTTTGGCCGGCCCTTGCTGCAGGAGGCAATTGATAGCTCGGGAAGTTCCAGCCGATCAGGGCCTGAAATGGGCGGCGGAGCGTCACGCGCCGTTCCACGAGCGCCAGTTGAAGAAGAAACCCACTGCGTGGCCGTCGTAGGTGAAAACTCAAACGCGGGTGCTGTCGCCGAGGAGGGCGGCAGCAATATCCACTTTCGACAGCTGCCAAACGCCTTGTGTTAAAGCCAGTGGCCGCGTTTCGAGCAACACGCGCAGCGATGCCGCTGGGCTGAGATCAGGCGAGAAGCCGGTCAACCGGGGTTGGAGCTGGCGGATCATCTCTTGCGTGTTCCTTCCCTTTGCAGCGGGATGTTATGTTTCCTACCTGTTTCGGATGATCAACACGCTCATTTGTGACCGCCTCGCCTCTGAATTGGAGCTTGGTACGGCCGATTTGGGGCTGTTGGGCTCGATCTACTTTCTAGTCCTTACCGGCAGCCAGATTCCGATGGGCATGCTCTTGGATCGCTTCGGTCCGCGCCGAGTCCAGGGTGCGCTCTTGCTGCTGGCTGCCGCAGGCGCTGCGCTTTTCGGACTATCGAATGGATTTCTGTCGCTTCTGATTGCTCGCGCGATGATAGCATTCGGTACCGCAGCTTCCCTCATGTCTGGCCTGAAAACAGTCGTGCTCTGGTTTCCGAGAGAGCGCGTGGCGCTCATCAACGGCTGTATGATCATGCTGGGTGCACTGGGCGCGGTAACGGCAACCGCACCAGCCGAGGCATTGCTTAACTGGATAGGCTGGCGCGGTCTATTTGAGGTGCTTGCCGCATCCAGCGCCTCCGCGGCCGCTTCGATCTATTTTTTGGTTCCAGAGCATGAGGCAACTGCGAAGAGCCCTCCAGGGACAGCTCAGCCTGAAGACCGTCTATACGGATGAGCGGTTCTGGAGAATTGCGCCGATTTCTTCAACATGTATCGGGTCCGCGTGGGCCCTGCAGTCCTTGTGGGCAGCGTCCTGGCTGAGCGATGTGGAAGGGTTGGATCGAACAAGCCTTGTCACTCAATTGCTCGCAATGGCGATAGCCCTAAGCATTGGCGCATTGCTGCTCAGCGTGGTCGCCGATTCACTGCGCCGGCATGGCAAGAACATTGAAACGTTGCTCTCAATCGTAGCTGCTGTGTTCATTGCAGCCGAACTCGCGCTGATATTGCATCCGCCATTCCCGTCGCTACCGTCGTGGATCGTTGTGGCGGTGGTCGGATCAGCAATCGTCCTCAGCTACGCGATCATCGGAGATTACTTTCCGGCCCAACTGATCGCGCGCGCAAACGGCGTGCTCAACGTTCTGCATTTCGGGTGGGCTTTCCTCGTCCAGTACGGGACGGGGTTAATTCTAGAGCAATGGCCGGTAAAGGACGGACACTACCCCTCAATCGCGTATCAGACGGCGTTCAGTATGAATGTTGTGCTGCAGCTGGTCGCTCTAGTCTGGTTCATCGCCCCTTGGTTCAAAGAGTTGAATTGGAAATCTGAGATCGCCGTCAAGCGCAAGTCGACGGGCCAAAGCAGGTCAGTTCACGTCATGATCCCGAGCGCCGAAATGGTTATCTTGGAAACCGATCATGATGTGGAGTGGTGAACTCGGCCTTCTGCCTGACTTCCCGCCTCGTCGGTCTGCGTTAAGGACGTCCGGCCGACTGATTGCCTAAGAAGCTCCAAACAGCTGGTCGGATATGCGACATGCGTCGCAAGTTCGACAGGAATGATACGAAAAATGCGTAATATCAATGAGCGCTGGCTGGCATGCGACTTGCTGTGGTTTTCCACAGAGCCAGGTAAAGCGAATTTGAGCAATGACCAGTGTGACTGAGAGCGCAAGTCAAATCGGTGCGGAGAATGTGCTGAGAGTCGGTTCGCCGGCTCCCTCCATCAAAGTTGAGGACTGGCTACGTGGCCAACCCCTTACAAAGTTCGAACCTGGGAAAGTATACATCATCGAGTTTTGGGCGACGTGGTGCGGACCATGTATCGCCTCAATGCCGAATTTGGTGACCCTGCAAAGCAAATACAGGAGCAACGGAGTTGAGGTGGTGGGCATCGCGGCTCACGAACAAGCTTCGACGGCAGATGAAGCGCGAGCCAGCTTGGACGCTTGGTTGACGAAGAGCTTGCCAGATCTGAACTTCGCGATCGCATTCGACTACTCCGGCGAAATGAACAACCTTTGGATGGATCCCAGCTTTTCTGTCGGGATTCCCTCGTCATTTGTGGTCGATCGTGACGGCCGCTTCGCCTTTATCGGCCATCCGACGCAACTCGATAACTTGTTGCCCAAAGTTCTGAACGGCTCCTGGGCAGTGAGCGACGAAGCCAAAGCCCTGGATGCGGAGAGGATAACCACGGGCAGACGCAGAAAGCGCGAACTATCGCAGAAGCGAGCGCTGGTGGAACCGATCTTTGCCAGACTTGAAGCCGCCATGAATACTAAGGATTGGGCGGCAGCCCTTTCAGCGGTTGAGGAGGCACTCGCTGCGATGCCGGACGATGTCACCTTCCGTGGGCTTCATGCGGAATTGTTGCTTCACAAGATGCGCGACATGCGGGCCGGCTTGGCGGTATTGCGCCAATTGGTTCGCGATGCGATCGACAAGAAATCTGTGGTTTGGATGAGCGTGGCCATCCGCCAACTCTTCGACCCCGCGAAAGACTACTCCGGTTTCCCACATGCCGAGCGCTTTGCCATGGGCAAGGACCTCTCCGAACACATTCTCGCGGCGAATCCGCCCCAAGGCAGCGAGGGCGCGAAGTTCCTCTCGTACGGGGCGGTCGCTCGGTACTATTACGAGACCGGTAACAGGAATCGCGCGATCGAATTGGTCGAGGTGGCGCTGAAATGGCTGGATGCAGCGCCTGCCTCCGATGTAGCGAAACGGGATCTCGTGCAGTGCTCCCTCCAGGCCTTGGCGAGCTACAGGAGTGAGAAGCTCTGTTACGAGGAGTGTTGTTCGGCACCGCAAAACACAGCTCCCGAAAAGGCGGAACCGGGATCGCCAATGGAGGCAGCGTGAGCAATGCTACTGGCTATGTCTTCTCGGCCCTTGTGGTTTTCGATCGAAGTCGATGCCTTTGGGAATGTCCGGGCATTCACCTGAAGCCAGGATAGGACGAGTGAAGGGGTGAACGCAGGCGCGCCGCACCACCACAAGTTCTTTACGGTGAATGTCTCTTCAACGCACGGTCGCTGTCCGGCGCGATAGCGGCGAGAATGCCTCAGGTGAAGAGTGGTCGCCGGCTGCTAAGGGTGGCGGCTTTTAGCATGCTGGTGGCATCTTCGAACAACCAAAAAAGATAGAAATGGGTGGTGACGCTGATGCATTCGAACTCTCAAGGAAGCTTTCTCAAGTTTTTACCGCTGGTTTCAGAAGGGATTCAGGACTTTGTTTCGCGTTGGCCGCAAGCCCATTCGGGAGAGGCGGCAACCGGTGGCAACGGACGGGGCTTTTTAAAGCGGTCAGTGCGCTGTGCGCGCCGCGCTAAGGGAGCACTGAGCGAAGCCGTGCCTTCATTGTCACCCCGCTTTGGTACCACGGCGCCGGGTCGAGCGTGATGTACAATCACCGCCAGCGCCGCTCTGTTAAAGCCGCCGCCCTGTTCCAGCCATCTGGCCCCTGGTACAATGTTCTTTATATCCAGGTACTCATCGCGATCCTGATTGGCGTTCTCGTTGGCTGGTTGTGGCCTTCTGTGGGGACGAACAGCTGGGTCAAAGCGCTTGGTGACGGATTCATCAAGCTGATCAAAATGGTGATCGCGCCGATCATCTTCTGCACTGTTGTGTCCGGAATCGCGCATGTTCAGGATGCACGAAAGGTCGGCCGAGTCGGCGTCAAGGCGCTGCTTTACTTCGAGATCGTGTCAACCTTCGCGCTGATCCTGGGTCTCGTGATGGGCAATCTCGTTCAGGCCGGTCATGGGCTTGCTCCCAGGGCTGACGCCGCGGCGGTAGCCAACTACGTCAAAAGAGCGGAAGGGCAGAAGGCGGTCGATTTCCTCCTCAATATTATTCCGGATAGCGTAGTTGGCGCTCTGGCCCGAGGCGACGTGCTACAGGTGCTGCTGTTTGCCATCCTATTCGGGTTCTCGCTGATGGCGCTTGGCCAGCGGGGTGAGCGGATGCGCAGTCTGGTCGACGATGCTGCACACGCGGTGTTTGGTGTCATTAGGATCGTAATGAAGGCAGCGCCAATCGGGGCGTTCGGCGCCATGGCCTACACTATCGGCGAATTCGGACCGTCCGCGCTCGGTAAACTCATCAGCTTGGTTGCTCTGTTCTATGTGACAGCCGGGCTCTTCGTGATCATTGTGCTTGGCCTGGTCGCGCGCTTGGTCGGTTTTTCTATTCTAAAGTTCATCTTCTACATCAAGGATGAGCTGTTGATCGTGCTCGGAACGTCGTCGTCCGAAAGCGCGCTGCCGCAGTTGATGGAAAAACTCGAACGGCTGGGCTGTTCCAAGCCGGTCGTGGGCCTGGTGGTGCCGACAGGATACTCTTTCAATTTGGATGGGACCAACATTTACATGACGTTGGCGACCTTGTTCATCGCGCAGGCGCTCGGGGTCGATCTCGACTTCGCCCAGCAGCTCACGATACTCGTTGTGGCGATGCTCACCTCGAAGGGCGCAAGTGGTGTTACCGGTGCCGGGTTCGTCACCCTGGCCGCAACGTTGACCGTGGTCAGTCCTGACCTCGTCCCGGGCATTGCGATCGTATTCTCGATAGACAAGTTCATGAGCGAGGTGCGCGCGCTTACCAACATCATCGGGAACGGTATTGCGGCGGTGTTTGTGTCGTGGTGGGAAGGTGAACTCGACCATGTCTCGCTACACGCGCAGCTCAAGTAGATCTGCGATTTCAGCTCGGCCATTGCGGACTAGAATCACTGTCTGAATGCCTGCATTCTGCGTCGGCAACCGTCGTGCAGTACTGGGCCACCCTGATTCCAGGGGGAATGGTGCAGGGTCATGCTACGCTCACGGTGGTGCACCAGACCAGCGTCGGCATTTGTGCCTGCTGCAGCCCGCCGGCTGATGTGGTTCATTATCCCACGTTTGAGCTTCCTCGAAAACTGGGAACTCAATCGTGCCCACGCGAGGGAGCGACATTGGTTCAGGAGAAGCAATGGAGGCTGAGCAAACACCGCGGCCGGGAAAGGCGTAAAAATAGTAAGCTCAGGACCATTGCTCATTGCTGATTTCTCGCCTCGCGGTCGAGGGGGCCGGGGCGTCAAGCCGGCGCTCTTTTCAAATGTTCCTTTCTCTACGCTAGACTACGAACAGCATATTCCCTTCGTTGCGGTAACACGCGATCTATCTTTTATTTGCCTTCAGATGAGGGCGCGAAAGCGGCCTCAGCAGCTTGGGGCAAATCGTGGCGATCCATTCTTTTGATTCAGAAGCGAACTTGCGCGGAGCGCGTATGCTGCGTACCGCGTTGGGGCCCGCCATCGCAGGGTTTTTGGAAGATCCGGCAATCGTCGAGGTGATGCTCAATCCCGACGGCCGGCTGTGGATCGACCGACTGTCGAGCGGCCTTACAGACACCGGAGAGAGCCTTTCGGCAGCGGATGGCGAACGAATCGTCCGACTGGTCGCGCACTATGTAGGAGCAGAAGTTCATCCCGGCTCGCCCCGGATTTCGGCTGAGCTGCCGGAAACGGGGGAACGTTTCGAAGGATTG
>NZ_JADPKY010000181.1 GCF_023074185.1 Bradyrhizobium sp. 132
TAGAACACCTGCAGCAGCAAGGCGCTCAGCAATTGCTCCGGAGGGATCGAAGGACGTCCCTCGCTGGCGTATAGCTTTCCAAGGCTGCGGTTCAAATCATTCAAAACATCCCGGACAAGTTCCCGGACCTTCCGCAGCGGATGGTTCGCTGGCACACGTTTATCCGGCGCGATGTACGAAAACAGGCCGCCCTGATCCGTAAACCTGCCGCGCATGATCGTCTCCGCCGATTCGAGATGATAAAGTGAATCATCAAGTCCCCTTCCTGGCGAGGGGTTTTTCAGCAGACTGCTAGTCCGCATAAGCCGTCAAGGATTACGGCGACAGTGCTGGACTGCCCCCTGGATTGGGACACGACAATTGCAGTGACAGGCTCATTTCGAGCATGACCTGTGGCAGCAAGGGCAAAGAACCGTCGCTTTCCGGCGGCGTACAAATTGAAGGCATGACTGGATCAAGGCGTGGAAGGCCCGCGGGCCGCCGACCGTAGCGATCGACGACTATGTCGAGCAGATCACCGGTGACCGGACAAAGCTGCACACCCGAACCACCACTGCAGATGGAGTCGCTGGCGAGCTCGCGAATGAAAGTCAGGAGACCGGCGACGACGGACTAGGGTCTGTTGGGATTCAGGATTCTCATCGGGGCTTGGTGTGATTCAAGCTTGGGATGGACCGATTCGTTTTGACTGACGCCCAATGGGCGAAGATGGAGCCGCATTGTCTTGGCAAGCCGGGAGATCCGGGCCGCA
>NZ_JADPKY010000017.1 GCF_023074185.1 Bradyrhizobium sp. 132
ATCGTCGTCTCCAGGTTGGGTGGTATTGCAACCTCAGTCTGGCCTCAGACTTGGTCGCTATCCACTCCCCATGGAATCTTCGCTACGCTCGCAATGACGGAGAAGAGGCTACATCTCGCAATGACGGAGTGTGCGGCCCCAGCGCGGCCTACTCCGCCAGCGCCTTCATTTCCTTGTAGAGGTCCGACTTGCCTTCGAAGCCGATGCCCGGCAGGTCGGGCATGGTGATGTGGCCGTTCTCGACGCGGACGCCGTCGGGGAAGCCGCCATAGGGCTGGAACAGGTCGGGATAGCTCTCGTTGCCGCCGAGGCCTAAGCCGGCTGCGATGTTGAGCGACATCTGGTGGCCGCCGTGGGGGATGCAGCGGCTTGGCGACCAGCCGTAGGTCTTCAGGACTTCCAGCGTGCGCTGGTATTCGCACAGGCCATAGGACAGCGCGCAGTCGAATTGCAGCCAGTCGCGATCGGGCCGCATGCCGCCGTAGCGGATCAGATTGCGGGCGTCCTGGTGGCTGAACAGGTTTTCGCCCGTTGCCATCGGCCCCGGATAGAATTCGACGAGCGCAGCCTGCAGTGCGTAGTCGAGGGGATCGCCGACCTCCTCGTACCAGAACAGCGGATAATCGCGCAGCATCTTGGCGTAGGCGATCCCGGTCTCTAGATCGAAGCGGCCGTTGGCGTCCACCGCAAGCTGCGCGTCCTTGCCGATTTCCTTCAACACCGCCTCGATACGCGTGCGATCGTCCTCGATTCCCGCGCCGCCGATCTTCATCTTCACGACGTTGTAGCCGCGATCGAGATAGCCGCGCATCTCGCCGCGCAGCATCGAGAGGTCCTTGCCGGGATAGTAGTAGCCGCCGGCGGCGTAGACGAACACGCGCGGATTGGCTTTGACGCCATGACGCTCGGCCAGCAGGCCGAACAACGGTTGGCCCGCGATCTTCGCCACCGCATCCCACACAGCCATGTCGATAGTGCCGACCGCGACCGAGCGTTCGCCATGGCCACCCGGCTTCTCGTTGGTCATCATCGCGGCCCAGACCTTGTCGGGGTCGAGATTGTCGCCGGCCGCATTCAGTAGCGACTTCTGATCGGCCTCCAGGATGCGCGAGGCAAAACGCTCGCGGATCAGGCCGCCCTGCCCGTAGCGGCCGTTGGAATTGAAGCCATAGCCGACGACGCGCTTGCCGTCGCGCACCACGTCGGTGACGACGGCAACCAGGCTCGTCGTCATCTTGGTGAAATCGATATAGGCGTTGCGGATCGGCGAAGAGATTGGTTTTGTGATCTCGCGAACGTCGACGATGCGGACGGACATGGGGGACCTTTTACTTTCGTCATTGCGAGGAGCGAAGCGACGAAGCAATCCAGGTTGTCACTGCGGAAAGATTCTGGATTGCTTCGCTGCGCCGCTTCGCTCGCAATGACGAGTGGAGAGAGCACGGCGAGTTCTATTTCTTATCCCTGAAATACGGCTCGACCGGGCCGTGCACCTTGATGGTCAGCGGGTTGCCGTGGCGGTCCTTGGCGTTCCCTGCGGTGACGCGGACCCAGCCTTCGCTGATGCAGTATTCCTCGACATTGGTCTTCTCGACGTCCTTGAAGCGGATGCCGACGTCGCGCGCCAGGATGTCCGCGTTGTAATGGGGGCTGTTCGGATTGACCGAGAGGCGGTCCGGAAATTCGTCGCTCATGATTGTCTCGCTCATAACAGGGTCTCGATTTGCTGCCGCAATCCTTCGGGCCGCGCGGTCGGCGCATAGCGCGAAACCACCTTGCCGGCGCGATCAACCAGGAATTTTGTGAAATTCCATTTGATGGAGGCGCCCAACAGCCCGGATTGCTGGCGTTTCAGGTACTCATACAAGGGATGCGCATGGGCGCCGTTGACGTCGATCTTCTCGAACAGCGGGAAGGTAACGTCGTAATGGGTCGAGCAGAACGCCTGGATCTCACTCGCCGGCCCCGGCTCCTGCGCGCCGAACTGGTTGCAGGGAAAGCCGAGCACCGAGAAACCGCGCGGCGAGAGCTCGCGATGAATATCCTCCAGCCCGCGATATTGGGGCGTGAAGCCGCATTTGCTCGCAGTGTTGACGATCAGGAGCACCTGCCCTTCGAAACGTTTCAGGGCGACTTCATCGCCCGCAAGCGAATTGGCCTTGAAGTCGTAGATCGCAGACATCGCTAACCCACGGGGTCGATCGGCGACGGCGGCACGCCGCCCGCCTCGATCGCCTCGCCTGCGAGCAGACAAAGATCCTCGCGATAACGGCCGGACACGATGTGCACGCCGACCGGCGCCTTGCCGACGAGACCGGTGGAGACCGCGAGGCCCGGCAATCCCATGAAGGGAATGGCGATCTGCGGCAGCTGCGCCTCCCAGACGCGCTTGAAGGATTCGTCGTCCTTGCGGTCGAGATGATCCGGGAACGGCAGCTCGCCCGACACCGGCGTCAGCAGCACGGCATATGTCTCGAAGAACAGCATCCACTCGCGGGTCAGCGCGGCGCGGCGGGTCAACGCCTTGGCGTAATTCGCCTGGTCCATCGGCGTGACTCTGGCGCGGTTGCCGCGGAGGCACGCCAGCGCACCGGGATCGCCCTCACGCTCGGCCATCTCGAGCTGCGCCTCGTAGCCGTCGCCGAGCCAGAGTTTTGTCTGCCACTCCACCGCTTCGCGCATCGGCGGGGTGTTCTCGATCATTTCGACGGTCCAGCCGGCGCGTTCCAGCCGCTTGCCGGAATCGATGACGGCCGCCTTCACCTCGGGAGCAGTCGCAAGCCCGTCAGGGTTGAGGCAGAGCGCGGCGCGCTTCGGCCGCGCGGGACCTTCCAGCGGCGCTGGCACAAACCAGGGGTCGCGGATGTCGCGGGCCGACATCGCGGCGAGCGAAATTCTGAGATCGTTGACGGTGCGCGCCAGTGGTCCCGACACAGCCGTGATCTGCGGCCCGATCGGACGCTCGGGCAGCGCCGGGTTGAAGGCGGGAATGCGGCCCAGGGTCGGGCGCAGGCCGTGCACGCCGCAGGCATAGGCGGGATAGCGGATCGAGCCGGCAATGTCGGTGCCATGGGCGATATGGCCGATGCCGGCCGCGACCGCCGAACCGGCGCCGCCGGACGAGCCGCCCGGCGTCAGCGAGGCGTCGCGCGGGTTTTTGGTATCGCCATGGACCAGATTGGTGGTGAACCAGCGGTAGGAGAAGGCCGGGCAATTGGTCCGCCCAAGGAGAATGGCGCCCGCTTTGCGGAAATTGGCGACCACCGGGTTGTCCTCGCGCGCGATCAGGTCGCGCTGGAGTTTCAGGCCGTTGGTGGTGGCAAAGCCCTCCTGGTCGACATTGGCCTTGATGGTGACGGGCACGCCGGCCAGCACGCCGGGGTCCTCACCCCTCGCAATGGCGGCATCGACGGCATCAGCCTGCCTGAGCACATCCTCCGGCCGATGATCGATCACGGCATTGAGGCTGGGGTTGACGGCATCGAGCCGGGCGAGGCCGGCCTTGGCGGCTTCCCTGGCGGAAACCTTTTTGGCTTTGACGAGGGTGACGAGGTCGGCGGCCGACAGGCGCCAGAGATCTTGCATGGCTTGCTCCGTATAACCGGGCTCTTTTAGCCCCGGGAACGCGGCAAAGTCATGCAGATTTCGCAGGGATACCTCCGTCATTGCTGTGACGGGGAGAGAGCTGGGGGCTCAATGCCGCGTGGCGGACTGGTCGGGCATGTCGAGGAGCGCTTCAGTGAAGGGGAATTCGAGCACGATCTCGCCTTCGACGTCAGTGACCTCGATGACCGCTTCCATCAGGGCCGGCTGGGTGCCTTCCGATTTCAGGACCTCAAGGATCATTTGGCGAGCGACCTCCCAGGCGCGATCGGGATTGCGCAGGACCTCCCCTTCGGGATCCACGATCAGTTCGTTGCCGATGCGGGTGTTGAAGAAATATTTGGGCATCACCGAGATCCAATTGGGTCGCCTGTACCGGATTGAAAGCTGCACTGCACTCACAACTGCTTTATCAGGACAGCGTTCGCGGCCGAATGCCCCGTGGCGCAAGACTGCCTCATCAAAAGCGGTGTTCCAACCCCGATATTTCGCGCCGCAACATGGCTTTATCGGGAAGATTTCACTAGCGAACTTTTCCGCCCGCACTAACTTAAGGGCTGGGCGGATACGTCCGAATTCGCGAAATGGAGAGCCGAAATGGCCTGGAAAGCACCGAAGATCGTCGAAGTGCCCTGTGGCATGGAAATCAACATGTATGTGAGCGCCACCCGCAAGTAAGCGGCTGGCGATCTGCGTTCAGCGCAGGTGGGTCTCTCGGTCACGGCAGGTTTCCGAACGACGGAAACTGTGTTGGCCTGAGATCCACCTCGCAGCGTTCCTTCCAGGAGACGGATCATGCTTCGCGTCGTCGTCCTGGGCGCCGCAGCCGGCGGCGGAGTGCCGCAGTGGAATTGCGGCTGCGAGGGCTGCCGGGCGGCCCGTGAAAACGGCCAGGAGCTCCAGAGAACCCAAGCCTCGGTCGCCTTCAGCGGCGACGGCGAGCACTGGTTCTTGATCAACGCCTCCCCCGACCTCCGCCAGCAATTGAGTGCCACGCCACAGCTGCATCCGAAGGCAGGCGCGCTGCGCCATACGCCGATCGCAGGCGTGATCCTGACCAACAGCGAAGTGGACGCGGTGGCAGGCCTGCTGTCGATGCGCGAAGGCTCGCCCTTCACGGTCTATGCGCATGAGAAGGTGCTGGCGATCCTGAAAGCCAACAGCATCTTCAACGTGCTGAACGAGAAGAACGTGCGGCGCCAGCCGATCGACATCGATGAGCCGTTCGAGCCGCGGCTGCCGGACGGGGCGCGCTCAGGACTAGAGCTGCTGCCCTTCGCGGTATCTGGCAAATCGGCCTGGTATCTGGAAGGCAAGGCGCATCCGGGCGGCGAGACCGGCGACGGCGATACGCTGGGATTGAAGATCACCGACAAAGCGACCGGCAAGTACTTCTACTTCATCGCCGCCTGCGCCGAGGTCACCGACGCGCTCAAGGCCGAGATCGACGGCGCCGCTTTGGTGTTCTTCGACGGCACGGTGTGGCAGGACGACGAGATGATCAGGGCCGGGCTTAGCCATAAGACCGGGAAGAGCATGGGCCATGTCGCGATGTCCGGCGACGACGGCGCCATTGAGCGGCTCGCCGATCTCACACTCGACAGGAAGATATTTCTGCATATCAATAACTCGAATCCGGCGCTGCTGCCCGCATCACCCGAGCGCAAGGCCGCTGAAGCGGCGGGCTGGCAGATACCCGCTGACGGAACGGAGATCGTGCTGTGAATGCCGCGTCACTGACTGGAATGACCTCGCTCTCGATCGGCAAGGACATCAAGCTCAACTCCGCCGAGGAGCTGGAGGCGACATTGCGCCATATCGGGGCGACGCGCTATCACAGCCTGCATCCGTTCCATAAGCTGCTGCACGGCGGCAAGCTGAACAAGGGCCAGGTGCAGGCCTGGGCGCTCAACCGGTACTATTACCAGAGCACGATCCCGATCAAGGACGCGGTGGTGATCTCGCGCTTCCGCGACCGCGCCACCCGGCTGGAATGGCGCCACCGCATCGAGGACCATGACGGCGATATCGGCTCTGAGGGCGGCATCGAGCGCTGGCTCAAGCTGACCGACGGCCTCGGGCTCGACACGACCTATGTGGAGTCGACCGAAGGCATCCTGCCGGCGACGCGTTTTGCGGTCGAAGCCTATGTCCACTACTGCCGCGAAAAGAGCCCGCTGGAGGCGATCGCCTCCTCGCTCACCGAATTGTTTGCGCCGAACCTGCACGAGGAGCGCATCTCCGGCATGCTGGAGCACTACGACTTCGTCAATCCTGACATCATGAGCTACTTCAAGCGCCGACTGGCGCAGGCGCCGCGGGACGCCGGCTTCGCGCTCGACTATGTCAAGGCGCATGCGAGGACGCCGGAAGAGCGCGCGTCGGTCTGCAATGCGCTGATCTTCAAGACCAATGTGCTATGGGTGCAGCTCGACGCGCTCCAACACGCCTATGTCGAGGGCCACATTCCGCCGGGCGCGTTCGTGCCCCAAGAACACCAAAAGGCGAGCTGAGGGAACAACCGATGGCCGGGCCGCGTAACATCAGCGTCAGCGAGACGAGCCGGCCGGTTCTGCCGCGGCACGCCAAGCTGAAGTATGACGAAACGCGAAAAGTCTGGGTGATCCTGGCGCCGGAACGGGTGCTGGCACCCGACGAGATCGCCGTCGAGGTCTTGCAGCTCTGCGACGGCGAGCGCAATGTCGGCGACATCTCCGACCAGCTGGCCGCGAAATACGCCGCACCGCGCGATGCGATCCTCACCGATGTGATCGCCATGCTGCAGGATCTCGCCGACAAGGGCTTTCTCACGGAGGCCCGGGAGAAGACGTCATGAGCGATGTGCTCGGTAATCCCACCATCCCGGCTGACGCCAGCGACAGCCTCGCGGTGCTCGAAAAGCAGCGCTCGACGGCGGAAACATTCGGCATTCCGCTCGCCGTGCTGCTCGAGATCACGCATCGCTGTCCGCTGCAATGCCCCTATTGCTCCAACCCGGTCGAGCTCGACCGCTCGGGCAAGGAGCTGACTACCGAGGAATGGAAGAAAGTCCTGAGCGAGCTCGCGGAGATCGGCGTGCTCCAGGTGCATTTCTCCGGCGGCGAGCCGACCGCGCGCAAGGATCTGGTCGAGCTGGTCAAGCACGCCAGCGACGTCGGCCTCTACACCAACCTCATCACCTCCGCCGTGCTGCTGACACGCGAGCGGCTAAGCGAGCTGGCCGATGCCGGGCTCTGCCATGTGCAGATCAGCTTCCAGGGCGTTGAAGAAGCCCTCGCCGATCGCGTCGGCGGCTACAGAGGCGGGCACCACAAGAAGCTCGAAGTGGCAAAATGGACGCGCGAGCTCGACCTGCCGCTCACCGTAAATGCGGTGATGCACCGGCAGAACCTGCATCAGCTTCCTGATATCATCCAGATGTCGATCGATCTCGACGCCGACCGGCTCGAGGTCGCCAACGTGCAATATTACGGCTGGGCCCTGAAGAACCGCGCCGCGCTGATGCCGACGGTGGCGCAGCTCGACGAGTGCACCCACACCGTCGAGGAAGCGCGCGAGCGGCTCAAGGGCCGGCTGACGATCGACTACGTCGTGCCCGACTATTACGCGCTGCGGCCGAAGAAGTGCATGGGCGGCTGGGGCCGGCAATTCTTCAACATCTCCCCGGCCGGCAAGGTGCTGCCCTGCCACGCCGCCGAGAGCATCACCGGGCTCGACTTCGAATCGGTGCGCTCCAACCATTCGATCGCCTGGATCTGGCAGAACTCGGACGCCTTCAACCGCTATCGCGGCACCGGCTGGATGAAGGAGCCGTGCAAGTCGTGCGAATTCCGGGAGATCGATTTCGGCGGCTGCCGCTGCCAGGCTTTTGCGCTGACCGGCGACGCCGCCAACACCGATCCGGCCTGCGCGCTGTCGCCGCTGCATGAGACCATCTTCAAGCAGGCCGAGCGCGAAGCCGAGGGCGAAACCAACCGCTTCCTCTATCGCAATTTCGCCGGCGGCACTCTGGAATCCGAGAATGGTGCCTGACGCCGACGCGGCCGCATCCGCCAAACGTACCGATCCCTTTGCGCCGCTGACCTCCGAAATGCTCGACGTCGGCGACGGCCACGAGCTCTATATCGAGAGCACCGGCCGCACTGACGGAATCCCTGCGGTCTATCTGCATGGCGGCCCCGGCAGCGGCTGCCAGCCCGACCATCGCCGGCTGTTCGATCCCGACCGTTTTCATGCCGTGCTGTTCGACCAGCGCGGCTGCGGCCGCAGCCGGCCGAAGGGATCGCGCGAGCACAACACCACGGCGCACCTGATCGCGGACATGGAAAAAATCCGCGAAAATTTCGGCTGCGACCGCTGGATGGTGGTCGGCGGCTCCTGGGGCGCGACGCTGGCGCTGGCGTATGCGCAGGCGCATCCCGAGCGCGTCTCCGGCATCGCGTTGCGCGCGACGTTTTTGGGTACGCGAGCGGAAGTGGAGACCGCCTTCACCTCGCGCCTGTCGCAGTTCTATCCCGTGCTCTACGCGGATTTCCTGAGCGTGCTGCCGGTCGAGGAGCGCGAGCGGCCGGTGGACGCCTATTGGCGCCGCATCCTCGATGCCGACCCGGCCGTGCACGGCCCAGCATCGCGCGCATGGCATGATACCGAGCGCGCGTTGTCCGAGCACAAGGCAGCAAAGACGCGAATCGACATGGCCTCGCTGAATGTGTGGCGCACACTGCCTGCGACGCCATTCATGGAGGCGCATTATTTCGTCCAGGACAGCTTCATGTCCGAGAACCAGTTGTTGCGGAACGCCGGTCAGCTCGATGGCATTCCGGGCATCATCGTCCAGGGACGCTACGATCTGCTGTGCCCTCCTGAGACATCTCAGGCGCTCGCGAAAGTGTGGCCGGGTTCCGAGATTCGCATCGTGGAAGAAGCCGGACATTCGCTCTATGATGCCGGCGTGCGGGACGCGGTCATGAAGTCGATCGCGGATCTCGCCTCGAAGGCCGCGCGATAGATCTATCTCCTCATCCTGAGGAGCGCTTCGAAGGAGCGCGTCTCGAAGGATGCAGGCCGAGATGCGAAAGCCGGGCCTTCATGGTTCGAGACGCCACTTCGTGGCTCCTCACCATGAGGGTGTGGATGGGAAGGACAACAAGAAAATGCCGCTCGCCGGAACAGGCATGCTGCTGACGTCGATGAACATCGACGCGGCACACGAAGCCGATTTCAACCGCTGGTACGATCGCGAGCATCTGGAAGAGCGCGTCGCGATCGAGGGATTCCTCGAGGCGCGGCGCTATGTCGCTCACGCCGCCAATCCCAAATATCTCTCCCTGTATTCGACCGAAACGCTCGACGTGCTCGACAGCCCCGCCTACCGGGCGCGGCTCGCCAATCAGACCGAATGGTCGCGGCGGAACATGGCGCATTTCAAGGACATGCTCCGCGTTGTCGCGCGTATCACCATCAGCAACGGTGCCGGGCGCGGGGCTGCGCTCGGCGTGGTGCGGCTGCGGCCGACGCCTGAGAATGCCGGGGCATGGCGTGACGCGCTGCAAGAAAAGCTGGCGCCGCAACAGCGCGAGGGCATCATCTCCATGCATCTGCTCGAGAGCGAACCCGAATTGTCAGGCGCGACCGCGGACATTCCGGCGGTGCGCAACGAAGGCGCGCGCGACTGGTTCGTGCTGGTCGACGGCACGCATGTCAGCGCGGTCTCGGCCGTGATCGCCGAGCGCTTCACCGGCCCTGCCGCGGCGCCATTCCCGCTTCCTGTGTCGGTCGGCACCTACAGCCTCATGTGGGATCTCGCGAAGAGCGACATCGCTCACAATTAAGCAATCGGACGCATCGCAACATGCTGCACCGCCGCATACCGGCGCGGCCGTTAATGCTGTGCGCGCGGAGCTCCCATGAAAGAGGGGAAGCGCGAAAATTTGCCGTTGTACTTCGGAAGGGTTCTAATAAGCTAACCCAATGACGTCATTCAGAAACCAGATCGAAGCGAGTTAGCGTTCGCCAAGCTCAAGAAAAGGCCGCGGGGGTCTTTGAGCCTGCGCGGACAGGGTAGGAATGAAACCGACCGATATCGCGGCCCCCGACTACTTTCACAAAGTGGTCGATTGCCAATGGGCCTGTCCTGCACACACCCCCGTCCCCGAATACATCCGACTGATCGCCCAAGGCCGCTACAGCGACGCCTACATGATCAATTGGAAATCGAACGTGTTTCCCGGAATTCTGGGACGCACCTGCGACCGTCCATGCGAGCCGGCGTGCCGGCGCGGACGCGTCGAGGAGACGCCGGTCGCGATCTGCCGCCTCAAGCGCGTCGCCGCCGACTTCAAGGACGATATCACGCAGCGCCTGCCGCGGCCTTCGGCGAAAAACGGCAAGCGTGTTGCATTCGTCGGCGGCGGCCCAGCCTCGCTGACGGTCGCGCGCGATCTCGCGCCGCTCGGCTATCACTGCACCGTGTTCGACGGTGACCCCCAGGCCGGCGGGATGATGCGCTCGCAGATCCCGAAGTTCCGGCTGCCCAATTCGGTGATCGACGAGGAGACCGGCTACATCCTCAATCTCGGCGTCGACTTCAAAGGCGGCCATCGCATCGAGAGCATGAAGGCGCTGCTCGCGGAGAAATATGACGCGATCTTCGTCGGCTCCGGCGCACCGCGCGGACGCGAACTCGACATCCCCGGACGCAAGGAAGCAGCCGCCAACGTCCATATCGGCATCGACTGGCTGTCCTCGGTCTCGTTCGGTCATACCGACAAGATCGGCAAGCGCGTCATCGTGCTCGGCGGCGGCAACACCGCGATGGATTGCTGCCGGACCGCGCGCCGCCTCGGCGGCGAAGAGGTGAAGGTCGTCGTGCGCTCCGGCTTCGAGGAGATGAAGGCCTCGCCCTGGGAGAAGGAAGACGCGCTCCACGAAGACATCCCGATCCTCAACTTCCTCGTCCCCGTCGCCTTCGTCCACGACGACGGCAAGCTCACCGGCATCACCTTCCAGAAAGTGAAGGCCGAATACGACGCCAAGGGCCGCCGTAACCTCGTGCCCTCCGGCGAGCCGGACCAGACCATCGAATGCGACGACGTGCTGGTCGCGGTCGGTCAGGAGAATGCCTTCCCCTGGATCGAGCAGGATTGCGGAATCGAGTTCGATAAATGGCACATGCCCAAGGTCGATCCGAAGACGTTCGTATCGACCAATCCAAAAGTGTTCTTCGGCGGCGACGCCTCGTTCGGACCGAAGAACATCATCTGGGCCGTGGCGCAGGGCCATGATGCCGCGCTGTCGATCCACAGGATGCTCTCGGGCGAGGACATCACCGAACGGCCCTTGCCGGAGGTGCATGTCTCATCGCAAAAGATGGGCATCCACGAATGGAGCTATGACAACGACATTTCCAACGACAAGCGTTTCAAGGTGCCGCATCGCGACAAGGTGATCGCGCTGAAGGACATTCGCACCGAGGTCGAGCTCGGCTACGACGTCAAGCTGGCGCTTGGCGAAGCCGAGCGCTGCCTGAACTGCGACGTGGAGACGGTGTTCTCGACCTCGCTCTGCATCGAATGCGACGCCTGCGTCGATATCTGCCCGATGGATTGCATCACCTTCACAGAGAATGGCGAAGAGGCCGATCTGCGCCAGCGCCTGAAAGCGCCCTCGCCCCGTCCGGACCAGGACCTCTACGTCTCCAGCGACCTGAAGACCGGGCGCGTGATGGTCAAGGACGAGGATGTCTGCCTGCATTGCGGGCTGTGCGCCGAGCGTTGTCCCACCGGCGCCTGGGACATGCAAAAATATTTCATCGAGATGACTTACGCAGGTTCAGCATGTCCGACAAAAAGCCGATCAGCAGCGTAAACGACTTCGTCGTCCGCTTCGCCAACGTCAATGGATCGGGCTCGGCCAGCGCGAACGAGATGTTCGCGCGCGCGATCCTGCGTCACGGCGTTCCGGTGAGCCCCCGCAACATCTTCCCCTCCAACATCCAGGGGCTGCCGACCTGGTACGAGGTGCGGGTGACCGAACACGGCCATCTCGGCGCCCGCGGCGGCGTCGACATGATGGTGGCGATGAACCCGCAGACCTGGGACAAGGACGTCGCGGGCATCGAGCCCGGCGGCTATCTGTTCTACGATTCCACCAAGCCGATGCCGTCGACGAAATTCCGCGACGACATCACCGTGATCGGCGTCCCCCTGACCGCGATCACCAACTCGACTTACACCGATCCGCGCCAGCGCCAGCTGTTCAAGAACATCATCTATCTCGGCGCGCTCTCGGCGTTGCTCGACATGGACCCGAAACTGATCGAGCAGCTGATCGGCGAGCAGTACAAGGGCAAGGAGAAGCTCTTGTCCTCCAACGTCCACGCGCTGCATCTCGGCCGCGACTGGGCACTGCAAAACCTGAAATGCCCGACCGGGCTACGGGTGAAAAAGTCCGACAAGGTCGGCGACCGCATCTTCATCGAGGGCAACAGCGCCGCCGCGCTCGGCGCCGTCTATGGCGGCGCCACCGTGTGCGCATGGTATCCGATCACGCCGTCCTCGTCCGTGGCGGAGGCTTTTACCGCTCACTGCAAGAAGTACCGGCACGATCCTGATACGGGCAAGGCGAAATACGCGATCGTGCAGGGCGAGGACGAGCTGGCTTCGATCGGTATCGTGATCGGCGCCTCCTGGAACGGCGCGCGCGCATTCACCGCGACCTCCGGCCCCGGCATCTCGCTGATGACGGAGTTCATCGGCCTTTCATACTTCGCCGAAATCCCGGCCGTGATCATGAACATCCAGCGCGCCGGTCCCTCGACCGGCATGCCGACCCGCACCCAGCAATGCGACATCATCGCCTGCGCCTATGCTTCGCATGGCGACACCAAGCATGTGCTGCTGTTCCCGGAAGATCCGGCTGAAGCGTTCGAATTTGCAGCCGCCGCTTTCGATCTCGCCGAGCGGCTCCAGACCACCATCTTCCTGATGCTCGACCTCGATATCGGCATGAACCACCGGCTCTGCCGTCCCCTGAAGTGGGACGACGCCAAGCAATATGACCGCGGCAAGGTCATGACCGCGGAGATGCTGGACGAAGGCCGTGACTTCGGCCGCTATCTCGACGTCGACGGCGACGGCATCCCCTACCGCACCTATCCCGGCACGCATCCGACCAAGGGCTCCTATTTTACCCGCGGCACTTCGCGTGATCGCTATGCGCGGTACTCCGAGGAAGGCTCGGTCTACGCCGACAACATGCAGCGTCTCATGCGCAAGTTCGAGACCGCGCAGGATCTGGTGCCGCGGCCGCTGCAGGCCAATGCGGAACGGCCGACCAAATACGGCGTGATCTATTTCGGCTCGACCACGCCGGCGATGGACGAGGCGATCGGATTGCTGGAAACGCGCGGGCATCAGCTCGACCGCCTGCGCATCCGCGCCTTCCCGTTCCACTCGAGCGTGGCGAGCTTCCTCGCCGAACACGATTTCGTCTACGTGGTCGAGCAGAACCGCGACAGCCAGCTGCGCCAGCTCATCGTCAACGAGAACGGCATCGACCCGGTGCGGCTCGTGCCGATCGTGCATTACGACGGTTCGCCGATCACCGCCCGCTTCATCGCAAAAGCCATTGGCGACCACCAGGATCACCTCAAGGTGACCCCGCTCCGCAAGGCCGTGTCATGACCTACATTGCAAAGCCGAAATTCCATCATCCGGGCCTCAAGAAGAACGAGCTCGGCTACACCCATCGCGACTACGAAGGCAAGATCTCGACCCTGTGCGCCGGCTGCGGCCATGACTCGATCACGGCGTCGATCATCGAGGCCTGCTACGAGCTTTCGATCGAGCCGCACCGGGTGGCAAAAATCTCGGGTATCGGCTGCTCCTCGAAGACGCCGGACTACTTCCTCGGCAATTCACACGGCTTCAACACCGTGCATGGCCGCATGCCGTCGGTCTTGACCGGCGCCAACCTCGCCAACCGCGATTTGATCTATCTCGGCGTCTCCGGCGACGGCGACTCTGCGTCGATCGGCTTCGGCCAGTTCGCGCATTCGATCCGGCGTGGCGTCAACATGACCTATATCGTCGAGAACAACGGCGTCTATGGCCTGACCAAGGGCCAATTCTCCGCGACCGCCGACCGCGGCTCGAAATCCAAGAAGGGCGCCACCAACACCGACAACGCCATCGACCTCGTCGCGATCGCGCTGCAGCTGGGCGCCACCTTCGTCGCGCGCTCGTTCTCCGGCGACAAGTCCCAGCTCGTGCCGCTGATCGCGGCGGCGATCGGCCATAAGGGCGCGTCGTTCATCGACGTCATCAGCCCCTGCATCGCCTTCAACAACCACGCCGGCTCGACCAAGAGCTTCGACTATGTCCGCGAGCACAATGACGCGGTGAACCGGCTCGACGTGCTGGTCGGCCGCGACCCCATCGCGGTGGATTACGCACCAGGCACGGTGCAGATGGTCGAGCAGCATGACGGCAGCAAGATCGCACTGCGCAAGATCGACGCCGACTACGATCCGCATGACCGGCTCGGTGCCCAGACCTTCCTCCAGAAGCACGCCGCCAAGGGCCAGATCGTCACCGGCCTGCTCTACGTCGATCCCGACGCGGAAGATCTGCACGAGCATCTCAACACGGTGGAGACGCCGCTCAACACGCTGGAAGCGGACACGCTGTGCCCAGGCTCGGCGATGCTGGACAAGTTCAACGCCAGCCTGCGGTGATCATTTGCCGCGCTGAGGCAACGGCCTGACGCGCACCGTGATCTTGTCCGACACGACGGGCGGCTCGAACGGATAGTGCTTGGCATCACCGAGCACGAGTTGAAGCGTGTGCGTTCCGGGCGGGAGGTCGAGAAGGGTTTCGGTCTGCCCTGCCCCGAAATGCAGATGCGACTTGTCCTGCAAGATCGGCTCCTTGGGATCGACGGGGTCATTGACGTCGATCAGCAAATGATGATGGCCGGCGTTCTGGTAGTCGTCGCCGGCATGCGTCACGCCCATGTTCCGCAAGCCGAACCGAACCAGAAATCCGCCGCGCACCTTCTGTCCGTCGTGCGGGGTGATGAAATAGAGTTTTGCGTCCTTGGGGGCGGTCTTGCCTTGCGGACAAGCGACACCCGGAAGCAATGCAAGCGCCGCCGATAGCGCGATGCAGCGAAGGATTTGCATCAAACCTACTCCAGCACTTAAGGACTGAGCGCGACGCGGAATCCGTGCGTCGGATAACGGACATTGGTGTCGTAGCCATCGCGGTTGGACGGCCGCACATATCTCGAATCGTTCTTCCAGGAGCCTGAGCGCAGGACATGAGCGCTGCAGTCCCCGCTGCTCCATGCCGAGCCGTCACCGGGTGCCCCCTGATAGGTTTTGTGCCAGCAGTCCTCGACCCATTGATCGACGCCGCCGCCCATGTCGTGCAGTCCGAACGGATTCGGCTTGAAGCTACCGACCTTCGCGGGCTGCTCGGCCGCGAGGTCACCACAATCCTTGCAACCGGCCATGCCTTGCTGAAGCTTGTCGCCCCACCAATATTTTGTCTGCGTTCCGCCGCGCGCGGCATATTCCCATTCGGCTTCGGTCGGAAGCCGGTAGGGCTTCTTCGTCGACCGCACGAGATAGGCCGCATATTGTTGTGCGTCTGACCAGCTCACATTGGTGACCGGCGCATCATCCTTGCCGATGGCCGTGAAGCCGCATACCTTCGCGGCCGCGCATTCGTTCCATTCCTGCACGGTCACCGGATATTTTCCGATCGAGAAGGGTTTGATCGTGACTTGATGGACAGGTCGTTCGGTCGGATCATCATTGCTTCCCATCGCGAAGCTCCCGCCGCGAATGGCGATCAATTCGGGTTCTCGCACCGGCGTTGCCGATTGGTCGGGCGCCGGGGCGGACGGCGAAGGTGATGAGGCCAACGAGGGCGACGGTTGCGGTGTCGGGGTCGCCGCTTCGCGCGGCGGAGGCTGCGGGATCGGGGACACGCTGGGAGAGACGGCCGGCGTGGCCGCCTGCTCGTTCGTCCTGATCGGCTGCGTCAGCAGGTACCAGAGCACGCCGGCGGCAATGACCAGCAGCGTGATGCTCAAGAGAAAGATGAGGGTATTCTCGCGCCGGCCTCGCGTCGTGCCGACCGCATTTGCGTCCGGCAGCACGCGATAGATGCGCACGGGATCCGTGATGTTCTTGACCTTACGGTCCCCGAGCGACTCATAGCCGCACACCACCTTGTGCTTGATCTGCTCGTAGATCGCGCCCGAGATGTAGACCTGACCAGGCTCCGCAATGCCTTCGATGCGTGTCGCGATGTTGACGCCATCGCCGTAGACATCGTCCGGCTCCACAATGACATCACCCAGATTGACGCCAATCCGGTATTCGATCCGGGTATCTTTCGCGAGCGATGCGTTGCGGCCGATGAGGTTCTGCTGAATGACGATGCTGCATCGAACAGCCTCGACGGGACTGTCGAAAATCGCGATGAAGCCGTCGCCCGTCGTCTTCACCAGTGATCCGTGGTGCTCGACGATGCTGGGCTGGATGAGATCCCGTTCGATCCGTTTGACGCGGACGTGCGTGCCCTCCTCGTCGGCCTGCATCAGGCGACTGTAGGAAGCGATATCACCGACGATGATCGCGGCGAGACGACGAGGCATGGGGCCGTGTGAAGGCGGCTCGTCATTCCCGGATCTGAAGTTGCGAATTTCGCCCATCGCGGGGGGACTCCACCAACTACAAAGGCAGTCCCAGCTTACGACTTCCAAACGCGTCTGTCTGTGAAGGCTATCACATCAATGAAGCGGGGCAACGTCGAAGGAATCGCAGGCATCGAGTTCCGAAAGGCGACAGCGTCACCTCGATTGAACCTTCACGATCCCCGCGACGACTAACGCCCTGCATGGAACTATCAGCTCGCTCCGCCCCAGCGATGATCATGTCAGGGACACGCGACGTTGAACGCGTCGCACCCGGGCCGCGTCACAGCTTACAGCTCAGCTGCGGCGTTCGAGGCCATCATGAAGTTTTCCCTTTTTGCTGCCGTCATTTTTGCCACGTTCATCGGCGCCGCCCGGGCCGAGGAGGCCGAAGACATCCGCGAGGCGGGCAAGACCGAGGCCGAGACCTTCAACGCGCGGATGTACGCAGGCACGCCCGGCAACAAGGCTTATGCCTGCTTCGTCCGCCGCTACGATGCCGAACACCTGGCGCGGCATCCCAAGCAGAAAGTCGCCTTGCTGAAGCTGCTGGTCTCCGCGGAATTCGACAGCGAGGACAAGCAGCTGCACAATTCCTTCCGGCTCGGCTTCAAATATCGCCATCGTAGCGGCGATTTCAATTCCGGCGGCTCCTGTAGCCATGTTGTGTTTGTGAAGGACGGGAACGATGTCCGCCTCGGCTGCGGCGTCGACTGCGAGGGCGGCAGCATCGGGGTTGCGCTGTCGAAGGACGATAAATCGGCCGTCGTGCGGCTGGTGCGGGTCAGGGTCTGGCAGAACAACAGGCCGGATGACGACGCCGAGCAATCGCTGGTCGCGGCGCCGACGACGGGATCTTCCGCCTCAACCGCACTGAC
Organism: Bradyrhizobium sp. 132; assembly: GCF_023074185.1. Lineage (GTDB taxonomy): Bacteria > Pseudomonadota > Alphaproteobacteria > Rhizobiales > Xanthobacteraceae > Bradyrhizobium. The sequence continues at coordinate 17,187 of NZ_JADPKY010000017.1, forward strand.
GCCCGAGAGTGCGCCTCGCTCGTGACCGATCGCAAGGAAGTCGCCGCGCTCCGCCACAAATGATATATCTCAGGCGCAATCGAGGGAGATCGTCATGAACCGCCGGAACATCCTATGGAGCGCCGTCTCGGCGGTGGGCGCGGCGCTTGGCGCCTCGCGTGCACAAGCCGCCACCGAAGCGAGCACGGGCAGCAAGCTGAAGGTGGTCTATCACCTCAGCGACGCGGAGAAGGTCAATTTCGTGCTCGGCAACATCCAGAACCACATCGACGGCGTCGGCGGTCCTGATCAGGTCACGATCGCGCTGGTGATCCATGGACCGGCGCTGAAGGCGTTTCACGGGGCGCAGGCCAACCCTGACATCAGCAAGCGCGTCAGCGATTTCTCCAAGGACGGCGTCGAGCTCGCCGCGTGCGGCAACACGATGAAGGCGCAGAACGTCACGCTTACGGATCTCTTGCCGGGCTTCGTCAGCGCGGAAAAAGGCGGCGTGGTCCGCCTGGCCGAGCTTCAGTCGCAGGGTTATCTCTATCTGCGGCCGTAAGCAGGTTACCGCGAAAAGGTGAGCTCCCTCCCCCGCTTGCGCGCTGTCGAATTCACACATATTGCGGAGGAATTTGATTGCTGATTCCGTGAGTTGAGTGATGATTCGCGGGAGCGAGCGATGTCTGGGATGGATTACGGTCTGG
>NZ_JADPKY010000120.1 GCF_023074185.1 Bradyrhizobium sp. 132
ACCACTCTACGCTGAAGGTGTGAGGCGCGGCGGCACGCTGGTTTCGGCTCGTGTGCCGGATGCGGAGCGCGCGCGCTACGACGCGATCCTGAACCAGTCCGCCGTTAATCTGCGCGACCGGAGCGCAGCCTGGCAGAAGGCCGGGTGGAAGAGTTACGATCCCTCCGCCCAGCCTTACGGCGCGGACGAGGTCCGCAGAGAGCGCCAACTCTACGGCACCGGAATGCGTTGAATTACCCGGCGGCCCGCACTAGGCGGGCCGCCATTTCTTGCGCACGTACCCGTCATCGAACTCAGGAGTCGAAAATGAGCCGCGGAATGCCATCAATGACCGCCCTCTTGGGTATGCTCGCAATCGCCGGTTATCAAAATCGGGACAAGCTGGCGGACATGTTTCGCAATGCCACCTCCGGTCAGCCGGCGGGTGCCAAGGATTCCATGAGCGGCATGCTCGGCAACCTTGGCGGCCTTGTGGGAGGCGGCGGCGTGGGTTCGCTCCTGAACGGCGGGATCGGCGAATTGCTCGAGCACTTCAAGCAGAACGGACAGGGCGAGGCGGCCCAATCCTGGATCAATCAGGGGCCAAATCGGGAAGTCACCCCGCCCGAACTCCAGCAGGCTATCGGTCCGGACGTTCTTCAAAAACTGGAGCAGCAGACCGGCCTGTCGCAGCAGGAGATCCTCCACCGATTGTCTCGCGAACTTCCGACAGCCGTGGACAAATACACGCCTGACGGACGTCTTCCGGCGCAATCGGCGGGATAATACTACTCACAACTCGAGAAGAGATATGAGCATCATCTGGACGATCATCATCGGTTTCATCGCAGGCGTCATCGCGAAGTTCATCATGCCCGGCGACAATGAGCCCTCGGGTTTCATCCTCACGACGATCCTGGGAATAGTGGGCGCGTTCGTTGCGACCTATCTTGGCCAGTCTCTGGGCTGGTATAGGCCCGGAGAAGGCGCAGGGCTGGTGGGGGCGGTCGTGGGTGCCATTATCGTGCTTCTTGTCTACGGTTTTGTGGCCGGGCGCAGCCGCCGGGCGATCTAACCCACCGTGACCGGAAATTCTTCACTTTAGCGAAGAATTCAGGCGGTGCGAATGGCGTAACCAAGATGAAATGGATGCTCGTTGTCCTGGTAGGAGGCATGACACCGGTCAACACCGACCTGGTGTTCGACAAGTTCGCCGATTGCCTTGCCGCCGAGGAGCAGATGCGAAAGCACTATACGGACGCTTTCGAGGCCTGGGACCGATGGGCCGCGGCCAATATCGAGCGACGGCGCGAATACTCGAAGGTCCGCGACCTCCAGGCCAAACGCCTGCTCAGCAACATCGGTACCTGCGTTCCTCATGCGGGCGGCGACGCCGCAGCACCTCAGCAGCAGAGTAATCCCACACCTTCTCAAACTCCTCAAGCCGCACCTACGCCGCAGCCAAGTCCGAAAGCGTGACGTTTGAACGCTCGGAACAGGGGCGGTCGCAAACGAATGTTGCAGCTGCTTTCGATACGCTCCGGTCAAGAGCGAACGGATGGCTGAAGGTTGACGCTTTTGAGTACACGCCCAAATGCAGGACCGAACAGCTTGCGGGCCTCACGATGCCGACAGAACTAAAGGCGAGAGTAGGCGTTTACCGACATCATGTCGGACGCTTTTGACTATTTCCGGGCCTACGCCGTCCGAGCTCTTTGCACGGCCCGGTCGATGCCGCACGGCAGGATGAAACATCTGCAGCTGCTGGCCGGGCGGATCTATAATCTCCTCAAGAAGGAGGCGGCTTACGGCCCGAACACGCAGCACCTTGAGGACTTCCGCGCTGCGCAGAAGCTCGAGAGATCCCTCGATCGGCGGCCTGGAGATGGCCCACCCTCTCAAAGTCACTTTGCTCAGTCGAGCTGGCCGCGCGCCGGGCGGGAGGTTCGCTAAGTGGCTTCCCTCGATACCCGCACCGTAGCGAGCCTTCTGCGAGAATACGCACAGCGAACAGCCTTGCGCGGCGGCAATCCCTACCGGGCAAAAGCCCATTCACGGGCCGCGGACAACCTGGCGGCCCTTGCGATCCCTCTCGATGTGCTCGTCGCCGAGGACCGGCTCACGGAAATCCCCGGCGTCGGCGAGGCGATCGGGGACATCATTACCAAGCTCCACAAGACCGGCACTCATCCGAGCCTCGAAAAACTGCGGAAAGGGATTCTCGAGGGTGTGCTCGAGATGCTCGCCGTGCCTGGCCTCCGCACCGAGAAAGTGCTGCGTCTGTACCGGGATCTCGGCATCGCCTCGCTAACGGAGCTGGAGGCCGCCGCCAAGGACGACCGCATCAAGAAGGCCAAAGGCCTCGGGGCCGCGTTGCAAACCAAGATCCTGCAGAACCTCGCCATCGCGAAGCGCGAAGAAGACCGCCTCCACCTGCACCGTGCGGCGGCTCTGCTCGCTCACGCCAAGGACTCGATCCGCAAGTCTCAACCCGAGCTGAAGCGCGTCACGATCGCAGGCGAGTTCCGCCGCGGCTGCGAACTCGTCGGCGACCTCGCGATCGTCGCGGAAGCACCCAAGATGGACAAAAGGTCGAAGGCGTCAGCTGCTGACGGATTGCAGATCCGGCTGTCCGATCGAAAGCACTTCGGCGCTACGCTTCTCTTCGCCACCGGCTCGGCCGCTCACATCGAGCAGCTCCAAGCGCTGGCCGCCGAAAAAGGAATGCGGTTGGAGGCGGACGGGTTGCACAAGGGCCGCACGCTGGTCGCCGGCGACGAGTCCGAGATCTACCGCGCCCTCGGCTTGCCCTTCATCGATCCCGAACTCCGGGAGGGGCGGAGCGAGGTCGAGCTGGCTCTCAAGGGCAAGTTGCCGAAGCTAGTCACCGACAATGACCTGCGGGGAATTCTTCACTGCCACACGGACGCCTCCGACGGCACCTAGACCTTGGAGACGATGGCGAAGGCTACGCGCCAGCGCGGTTTCGAATATTTCGGCGTCGCCGATCATTCCAAGTCCGCCCACTACGCTGGCGGTCTCTCGGTGGAGGAGATCGCGCAGCAGCACCGGGAAGCCGACCGCCTGAACAAGCGCTTCGGCAAGGATTTCCGGATCCTCAAAAGTATCGAATCCGATATTCTGGCCGACGGATCGCTCGACTATCCGGACGAGGTGCTGGAGCGTTTCGATTTCGTGGTCGCGAGCATACACGGCCGCTTCAAACTGGACCGCAAGGCGCAGACGCAGCGGCTGCTTCGTGCTATCTCCAACCCTCACACCACCATCATCGGCCACATGACCGGGCGCCAGCTGCAGCGGCGACCAGGCTACGAAATCGATATCGAGAAGGTGCTGCGGGCCTGCGCGAAGCATGAAGTCGCCGTCGAGATCAACGCTCACCCATGGCGGCTCGACCTGGACTGGCGCTGGCACCAGACGGCCCTCGACTTCGGCTGCATGCTCAGCATCAATCCGGACGCGCACTCGATTCCCGAGCTCGACCACATGCACTGGGGTGTCGAGATGGCGCGCAAGGGCGGCGTGCCACCGGACCGGATCCTGAACGCGATGGCTCTTCCGGAGATCACCCGCTACCTCCGCCACAAGCGGCGCTCGCTCGCTCGGGCGGCCTGATGCCGCATTTGCACGGCTTCTCGCTGGAGGGCACCGTGGTCGCGGTTGCCGCTGATCGCGGCCACCACTTCAGCAAACCGCCGCAGGATCCGAGCGTGCTGGTGGAAGGCCATGGTATCAAGGCGACGCACACGCCGGCCCGGTTGTCCGACACCGCTATCTTGCCCGGCGCCAGCCCCGGTTACCCAATCTCCGGCAGGTCCACCTGATCCCGGCCGAGCTCTTTGCATCCCTTCTGGAAGTTGGCTTCGAAGTCGCAGCGGGCGACCTGGGCGAGAACATCACCACAACCGGCCTGGATCTCGAGCGGATGCCGCTCGGGACCCTTATCGAGCTCGGGCCCTCGACGGTCATAGAGCTGACCGGCCTCCGGACGCCTTGCATCCTCATTGACCGCTTCCGGGCCGGGCTTAAACGACAGATGCTCTCGTCGGTGGAAACGGGCCCTCCGTTCAAATCCGGGGTGCTGGGCGTGGTGCGGGCCGGCGGACCGGTCGCGGCGGGCGATACCGCGCGGGTTCGGCTCCCGTCGACCTCGTTGCGCCCCTTGCCGGCTTTGTAAGGACCCCGTGCACAACTCGGCAGCCCGATGGCCGAATCGAAACGCGCTCGTTAGATCGGGGCGGCATGGCCGCAAACAAGGTAACGGCGGTACGCGTGGGGCTGAGGAGGCATCGACAGTCCGGGACTATCAAGCCGCCGAGCCCAGCTGGCGGCTTTTTCCTTTGATCAGGACGCGTTCATCCTTGCTCGTTCGCGCGCCTCGCGCCGACGTTCGCGCCGCCGCTTGGCTCGATCAACGGGCTGCCGCAGCGGAGGAACCTGGCTCGCGGCGAGTATCGGAGCCGCAGCCTGCTCGATCAAAGGCGCCTGGATCGGTTCGGGCGTAGCGGGAAGGGTTTCCATGAACTCGAGCACTGCCCGTCCCTTGGGCGTGATCTGCCATCCGCCGCTGATGCGTTCGACCAGCCCGTGGGAAAAGATGTCGAGATCCGGTACTCGGGCGGCGAGGCGTTTGGTCGGGTCCGCCCATTCGCGGCCACTGGTCGCCAGGATCGCCATGTCGCGCTTGAGGTCCTCCATGACGGCGAAGCCGTCCGGATAGCTCACCAGGATCTTCAGCACCGTGACCTGGAAATTCACGCCCGGCTCGACCGATCAGCGCCACATCGCTGGCGCACGCGAAAGGGCGTCACGGCCGGCCTGCCTGAGTTCGTCCAGCGATACCTCGCCTCTGATAGCCGCCTGCAGGATTACCGCGCACGAGGACGGCCCATTGCGACTTTCGCAAAGTAACCGGCCGACCAGCGCGCTACGCGGATTCGCAGCGTGATTCACCGTCGTCGTTCAGGCGTGTTGGCCGGACTGGCGCATCCTCTGATACGCCATGACCGCGGACACGCGGTTTGTCGCGCCGCACTTCTGCATGATGCTGCTCATGTAGTGCTTGACGGTCTTTTCGCTGATCTTGAGTTTTTCGGCGACCATCCTGTTGGTGGAGCCTCTCTCAACCTCAGCGATGATCTGGAGTTCGCGATGACTGAGACCCACATCGATCGACACCGCCTCCTTCCGTTGAACCGCGAAAAGCAGTCGTGCCGCAAATTCCGGTGAGACGAACGAGGACTCGTTCTTGAAGACGGCCCAGATAGCTGCCTTCAATTCACTCGCGCTGACCCCCTTCAGGATGTAGCCGTGGGCGCCGGCGTTCAGGGCGGCGATGCCGGTCTGCGGATCGTCGCAGGCGGTGAGTATCACGCAGTGCGTTCCGGGGAATTCGACGCACAATTGTTTGAGTGTCTCCAGGCTATCGCCGGGAATTCCGAGATCGAGAACGAGGATGCTCGGGCGATGTGCTTTTACGATATCCAGCGCGTCTGCTGTAGAGGCGCCTTCGGCTACGACTTTGAAGCGAGCCTCCGCTCGAAAGACGGCGGCCAGTCCTTGACGGTAGATCGGATGATCGTCGACGATGGCAATCGTGGCCTGCTCACAAAAGGTTTCCATATGCGCACTCTCACAATTGAAAAAACACTGAGAAAAAAACGGCATTCCAGAATGCTCGGAGAATAGGCATCGTAAGGATAAAGTTTCAATCACTTTAGATGGATTGACTATCTTTTAAGTTGTCGACGGTTCCGGAGTCCGAACCTGGGACGAAAAGCTCGCACGAGATCTCCGCGCCTTGCCCCGGGGTGGAGATTACTGAGAAGGTGCCGCCCAGCGCTCTCACGCGGGAGACCATGCCCGCCATTCCAAGACCGGAAGGGGACTTGGCTGCTGTACGCGGAAAACCGCATCCGAGGTCGCGAACCGAAAGCCGCAGTTTCCCGGCGCCGTAACTAACCGTCACGGTCTGCCGGTCGCTCCCGGAATGCTTGTAGGCGTTGTTCAACGCCTCCTGCGTCACTCGAACGACGCAACGTACCGCATCGCGAGGCAATTTCTCGGGCACTCCGGTCATCTCGAAATCGACGACGCAGGCGGCGCGGCCTTCATGCGCTCTGATGATTTTCCGGAGCATTTCGGTGAGATTGCCGCCATCGCCAAGATCAGGAAGAAGCAGATCGGCGGCGATTGCGCGCAGCTCCTTGAGCGCGTCCTGAAGGGCGCTCCGGAATTCCGTCAGGAGAGTTCGCGCTTTGGACGGCCCGCCTTCCAGCTGTTGCTCCAGACCGTCGAGCCGCAGGAGCGCGAAGGATATCAGCTGGGCAGGGCCATCGTGGAGCTCGGCTCCGAGCCGTGTGTGGACAAGATCGTCGATACGAACGGCAGTGCGAAGCGCGTCTTCTCTTTCAGATTTGAGGATGTCGTTCTTGCGATGCAGCAGCACCTTCTCCCGGAACCGCTGCTTGATCGCCATCCTCTGCCTTTTGATCGTCGTGCTTCCCTGATGGACCACAATGAACAGAGCCAAGAGGGTGACGAGACCTGCAGACCCGACAACCGCCCAGGCACCGCGGACGGCGCTTGCCTGATCGCGGAGAAGCGCGCCGGCGTCTTCGTAGATTTCGGCGACGGCGATGATCCTTTCCGTCTCGTTCTTGTAGAGAGGCAGAAATATCTCATACAGTGGCATCGACAGCGAGCGTTCGAATTCACTGTCGTCGTCCTCAAGGTCCGCCATCCCCGCACGAATTTGCCCTTGCAGCGAAGGTGCGAGGTCGGTCGTCGGAAATTGCCTTCCGATTAGGCTCTTTTGCGTGCTGTAAACGATGGTGCCGTCCCGCCCCCAGATCTTGACGGAGGCGACATGCCGCCTGGCTTTCAGCAATTCGGCGACCGCGTCCAGTCCGCGAAGGTCTTCGGCACTCGGCGCGCCCCCGCCGTCCATCGACTGGACGTAGGGCTCCACGAAATTCGTCATGTACAGCGCGGCGGCGCCGCTGGTGCCGCGCAGAACGCCATCGGCGATGCGATTGCCGACCCATCCCCCGACGGCCGCGACGGAAAGCGATAGCACAAGCGAAGACAACAGCGCGAACTGCCCGAAGAGAGACCTTCGAATCCACCAGCTACGCAGCCGGCTCCGGCGAATCCGGAGGAATGCGTTGGTCGTCCTTTTGGACTCCGGCTTGTCTGCATAGGCTCTCAATGAGGCACTGTCGACGCGACGAATCTGCCGATCAGCGTCATCGGCGGCGGAGACTTCCCCCACGAGTGGCTCCATGACGATCATTCTCGAACAATGTCATTGATGAACAGATGCTTAAATCAGCGACATCATATGCTTCGATCGGAGCCGCTTTCAACTTCCGCGAAACATGGTGAAGACCGTACCCCCGCTCGTACGGCTCGTCTGAAGCGGCCGTCAGGGTTAACGCCAGCGCAGGAGTTGGCCGAGCTTCCCGCGGATGCGCGCCTGCCGTCGAAAGACCGATTTGGCTTCGGACTAAAGTCGGAAGCAAGGGACTTTGATCGCATGCGACCCATTCGACCATCGACCCGAAGTTTTCGCTCGACCTTCTGCCCTACCGCGCCCACGGAGGACTCGACATGCTTTTGCAATGTGGGAGATCCGGCCGTCCGGTCTCCATGGATCTTGGCAGGAGTGGATCATGGCGAATTATCTCAAGCCGTTCGTAATCGATCAGAGCGACATCGACTTCATTCTCAGCCAGGTCAACTTCCGCCCGCTATTCGATGCGGCGGGCAACGCCATCATCCTTTGGGACGGCACGGGCGCGGTCTACGACTCTCACGGCAATCTCATCGGCAGCGGAGGGACCGTCGCCGGCGACGCGGCATCGACGGCAGCCATCGCGCAGTGGGGACAGTCCTACTATTCCGAATTCGACTTCGCTGGCCTGCGTGATCCCAGCGGACTCAACAACAATCTTTCGCTCATCAACTCGACGTTCGGTGCGGTCGACCAGATCTTCACGCGCTCGGGGGCCGCCGACTACGCCGGCTATTCGTCCGTGATGGAGGCGGTCGCCGACCGCGTCTACGCCGCGGCCAAGACCTACTATTCCTCCTACAGCGCCGCGACCGGCGGTTTCAACCCGGCGCTGAACGGCGACTACGCTATCAAGGCCGATCCAGCCGGCGCCCAGACCGCCGCCGACGGCACCAGGATCGACCTGCCGAACGTCGTCGACTACACGCCGCGCATGATCAGCCTGACTACAACGACGGCGGGCGTCACCTTCGACACCTGGGCAAACCACCAGGGCGAACTCGGAGACTCGTCCCACCAGTCCAACGAAATCTACTACGATCCCACGACGGGCACCGCCAAGGTGCTCGACTGGGGCGTCCTAAAGACGGCGGCTGAGGCGGCGGCGGTCGGGCCGGATGCGATCGGCCTCGGCCAGGTCGACACCCAGGCGCGGCTTGCGGCCTCGGCCGGCCAGAACGACCATTTCATCGGCGGGCTCAATCCCGGCGTGTCGCCCTCCAACGGCTTCTTCGTGCTGTTCGGCCAGTTCTTCGACCATGGCTTGGACTTCATCGGCAAGGCTTCGGGCCAGACCATCAAGATCGCACTCGCCAGCGACGATCCGCTGTACGGCATGCTGGGACCGGACGGGCAGCCGGTGCACGAAATCACCATCAACCGCGCCACGGTCCAGACCGTCGACACCAACGGCCCGGAATACGTCAACCACACCTCTCCCTTCATCGATCAGAGCCAGACCTACGGCTCGCACGAGCAGCTCACCACCCTCCTGAGGGAATGGGTCAAGGACCCGGCCACGGGACAGTACCACGCAGGCATGAACCTGTTCGACGGGCAGACGCTTGAGACCGCCTGGACCAGGGCGGACGGCGTCTCGACCCACCAGACGCTACCGACGCTCGACGAATTGCGCGCCCATGTCGACGCCACCGGACGAGACGCGCTGACCTGGGAGGACGTCAACGACCTGCGCAACCGCGACGCCTCCGGCCACGTCATCGCCGGCACCAGCGGCTCGGCGCTGCTGCTCGATATGAATCCGCGCTTCGACGCCGGCCACATGGCCGGCTTCTACGACAAGAACGCCAACGGCGCGCAGGACGCGGGAGAGGCGAGCTACGGCACCCCGGGGCAATCCGCCAAGGTGGCTGCGGCGATCTCGACCATCGACGGCTACGTCAAGACGACCTACGGCGCGGGATCCAGCTTCGGGGTCGATGCGACCACGCACAAGCTGACGCTGTTCATGGAGAACCTGCCTGCGGGCGCGCCGGCCGGAACGCCGCACACGCTGGACGGCGCCAACGCGCTCTTTCCCTTCGTCAACTTCGCGGACTTCAGCATCACGAGCCCGGCCGGAGCGCTGCACGACGCCGTCGGCGAAATCCTGATGGCATCGGTCGGAGACCATTACGTGGCCGGCGACGGGCGCGTGAACGAGAATTTCGGTCTCACCTCGATCCACCACGTGTTCCACGAAGAGCACAACTACCAGATCCAGAACATCATCGAGGCGCTGCACACGCAGGACGTGGTCTCGGGCGACGCGACCCACGCCGCGCTGCACGGCTTCCAGATCGACACCGGGCACGGCATGAACGCCGCTGGCGACTACCTGGACGCCACCGGCAACATTTCCTGGAACCAGGACAAGATGTTCGAAGGGGCCAAGCTGGTCGTCGAAATGGAGTACCAGCACGCCGCAGTCGACCAGTACGCACGCAACGTCTCCCCCAACATCCAGGAGTTCGGCGCCTACTCGACGGAGGTCGACTCCGCGATCTCCCTTGAATACTCCCAGGCCGCCTTCCGCTTCGGCCACTCCACCCTGCGCGAGACGATCGACACCATCGATCCGTCCGGCGGCCTGACCGGCAAGATCATGGGGTATGCCCTGAAAGCGGCCTTCCTGGCCCCGGACAAGTTCGCCGACGTCGGACCTTCGGCGATCGTCCTCGGCATGACGCACCAGCAGATGAACGAGGTCGACGAGTTCGTCACCCCGGCGCTCAACCAGGGCCTGCTCGATCAACCGCTCGACCTCGCCGCGATCAACATCGCCCGAGGCCGCGATGTAGGCATGCCGACCTTGAATGAGGTGCGCCACACGCTGGGCTATTCGGAATACACCAGCTGGAACGATTTCGGCCAAAACATGCAGCACCCGAGCTCGCTGACCAACTTCATCGCCGCCTACGCCTTCGACGGTGACCTGGACAAGGCTAACACCATCGTCGGAATCGTCGACGGCAGCGTCGCGGCCGGCACGCTCGGCATCTCTCTCGATCAGGCCTATGGCTTCATGAATGGCGACGAAGCCGCCGGCGGCGTCGGCACGCTCGCCTTCAACCAGATCGATACCTGGCTCGGCGGCCTGGCCGAAGTCCACCAGCCGGGCGGCCTGCTTGGCGAGACCTTCGACCGCATCTTCGTCGATCAGATCGAGAAGCTGATGGACGGCGACCGCTTCTACTATCTCTACCGCCTGTTCGGCGTCCAGTTCGGCACCGAGATCGTCAACGCCCAGCTGAAGGACATGGTCGAACGCACCACCGGCCTGACTCACCTCAACGGCAACATCTTCGGATACGCCGACCAGTACGTCGACCTCGGCGCCCACAAGGAAGTGTTGGCTCCCGGACAGATTGAATACCTGACGACCGGCAACGAGCACAAATACGGCGACATTGCCGCGGTCGACGCCGGAACGATCGGCATTTACTCGAACGGTGGTCGCGGCAACCTGAACGACGGCCACGAAGTCGTCATCGGCGGCGTGCACTACATCCAGGACACGCGCCTGGCTGACACCGATCCCAACAGCGCCTACGGGCAGAACGGCTTCGTCAATCTCGACGGCACGCCCAATTCCGGCGCCGAATCCAACGAGATCATAGTCGGCTCGAAGGGCGCCGACCTGATCTACGCCCAAGGCGGCGACGACACCGTCTACGGCGAAGACGGCAATGACAGGATCTACGGCAGCTACGGCATCGACCGCCTATACGGTGGCGGGGGTTCCGACACAATCTACGGCGGCGACAACCCCGATCTGATCGACGGCGGCGCCGGCGACGACTTCCTGTACGGCGAATCGAGCGGCACCGACATCAACGGCCTCGACCAGGTCATCGGCGGCGCCGGTAACGACTACATCAACGGCGGCCTCGGCATCGACAAGCTGTTCGGCGGTACCGGCGACGACGTCATGTACGGCGAACAGGACACCGACCCGTTCTTCGAAGGCAACGACGGCAACGACTACCTCGACGGCGGCTCTGGCACCGACATGCTGTACGGCAGCAACGGCGACGACATGCTGCTCGACGGCACCGACGTCGACATCTCCTTCGGCCAGGCAGGCGACGACTGGTTCAAGGTCGGCGACATCGCCCAGGCCCTGAGTACGGGACCAGACGAAGTCCTGGGCGGGGATGGCGTCACCGACGAGGGTAATACTCCCGGCACGATCGGTTTCGACATCATGGACTTCAGTCTGCAGCACGCCCGCCCCGTCGGCGTCACCTACGACCTCGATATGCAGGCGAACCCGCTGGCCGCCGTCAACAGCGCGCAGTCGGTCCCAGCGGCGTTCGAGCTCGAAGGCTTGGTCGGCAGCGTGTCCGACGACAATCTGGGCGGCGATTCGGGCGACAACTGGGTGGTGGGCGGCTCCGGCGCCGATCTGCTGACCGGCGACGCGGGCAACGACGTTATCGTCGGCGGCTCGGTCCGGCTCGACACCCTGATCGGCCAGTACATCCAGGGGCACGACGCGCAGGGCAGCGAGATCGCCTCGACCTATGATCACAACAACAACAACGACGGCTCAACGGAGGCGTTGCGGCTGCAGGACGCCCGCTATCAGGGAGCCTCGCATCGCGTCGCATACGACGATACCCTTGGCGCCGGACTGCTCGACAACGCCGCGCTGGGCACACAGGTGTTCGACAAGCATTTCACCGAAATGCTGCGCACCCAATTCTTCAAGGACAACATGCTCGGTGACGGCGGGACGGACGCCAGTACGCTGGCCAAACCGGACATCGCGGTCTTTACCGGCAACTACGCCGACTATCGCATCGACCCCATCTCATTCCAGAGCGCCCATGAGGGGACGGTCACGGCCTACAAGGTGACAGACCTCCGGGATCCGAACGGCGTCGACGCCAACGGGGCGCCGATCGTCACCGACGGCACCGACTTGGTCGTGGGTGTGGAGCTGCTGCGCTTCGCCGACCAGGACTTCTCGCTGATCAACACGCCCCCGAACCTGAAGCTTCACGCCTTCGATCCCGGCGCCGCGGCCGACAACTTCGCCTCCAGTACCTACGCCGGCGGCTCGAACTGGACCGGCAATTGGAGCGAAACCGGCGACAACTTCAACGGCGCGGTCAACGGCAACGCCGCCGCGGGACAGATTCGCGTGGGCTCGCAGCAGTTGCAGTTCACGGACAACGCCGACGGGGCCACTGTCCAGCGGGTGGTGAACCTTGCCGGGGTCGTGGAGGCGAAGCTTGCCTTCACCTACAACCAGAACAGCTTCGACAACGGCGACTTCGTCCGCGTCCTCTTCACCGCGGATGCCACGGCGGCGACGCCGGCGTTCCACGAACTCGGGACCATCACCAATGCGGCCGGCTTCGGCACCCATACGTTCTCCGCCGATCTTCTCGCGTCCCTGAACGCCGGCGAGACGGTGACCGCCAACGCCGCTCTCCGGTTCGAGGTGGTCAGCTCGGCCACCAACACGGGCAACAGCGCCAACAACGGCACCATCTCGATCGACAACGTGTCGGTCGCGTACGTCAGGCCCGCGGCGGCTCCGAGCACCGACTACGTCGCGACGTTCACGGAGAACGGAAATGCCGTCGGCATCGCCAACCATCCGGGAATCGTCGACGACGGCACGCAGCTGATGTCCGCGAAGGTCGTCCTGACCGGCAGGGTCGCGGGGGACACGCTCAACGCGAACGACATCGCCGGCGACGGTATCGCGAGCTCGGTCGACAATTCCGTTGCCGGGCAGATCACCGTCAGCCTGACGGGCAAGGCCTCGATCGCGGCCTACCAGAACGCGATCCAGGCGATCACGTTCTCCAGCAACTCCAACAACCCGACCAATGCGGACCGCATCGTGCACGTCACCGTCAATGACGGCTTGGCCGACAGCAACGTCGCAACCACGACTATCCACGTGACTCCGGTCAACGATCCGCCGAGCGTAGGCGCCGACCACGTCTACACCAACGTCGGCAACGTCGCGAACGGCATCGTGGTGCCGGACTGGGCGTTGCTCGCCAACGACAGCGACACGGATGGGCCCAACGCGCTGGCGATCACCGGGGTCGGCTCCTTCAACAGCCTCTCGGCGGTCCATGCCGCTGGCGCGGTCACCGTCACCGACAGCGGAACGAGCGGCAACCCGGCAAGGCCAAACGGCGGCTCGTTCTCCTATACCGTGAATGACGGCGTCGCACCGGCCTCGGCCACGGTCACAGTGACCGCGGTCAACGGCACGACGATCAACGGATCGAGCGGCAACGACATCCTTGTCGGAAGCGCGGCCAACGACGTCCTCACCGGCGGACGCGGCGACGACACGGTCTTTGCGGGCGGTGGCGACGACAGCATCGGCTGGTCGGTGACCAATCCGGTCAAGTTCGGCAACATCACCATCATTCCCGAACTGCCGGACGGCCGCGACTTCGTCGACGGTGGCGCCAACGGCGCGGCGGGCGACCGCTTCACGGTCACCGGCAACAACACGGCGGAATCCTTCGCCATCTACTCCAACACCGACGACTGGGACGGTGCCGGTCCAGGCACGGGCAGCAGCGCGGCGCATGCCGGCTTCACGGGCCTGCATGCCGGCACCGAGATCGTCGTCGCCCGCAACGGGACGGTGATCGCGGAACTCGACAACATCGAGGAGATCACGATTAACTCCCTCGACGTCACGGCCAACAACAACAACGGTGGCCTCGACGGCGGCACGGTCGCCGGCGACACGGTCTCCATCGTCGGCAACTTCACCGGCACCAGCCTGAACTACAGCACGATCACGGTGAACGGGGGCGCGGGCGCCGACACCGTCGACATCTCCGGCTTGACCTCGGACCACCGCATCGTGTTCCACGGAGGCGGAGGCGACGACCAGGTCACCGGCACCCTGCGGCCGCAGGACGTGGTCGACACCCAGACCGGACAGCCTCCGGGCGACCAAGGCGGGACCGGCGATAGCGGCGGCCAAGGCGGCTCCGACGACGGACAAGGCGGGGGCTCCGAGGACGACCAACATTGTTCGCCGGGCGACCATCAACACGACGGACAAGACGGTGCCGGCACGCCGCTTCCGACGATGCCGCCCGCGATCAACCCGGGCATGGCCGAAGGCCAGATCGGAACTGCAGCCGCCGACGTGATGGTCGGGACGGCCGGCGACGACGTCCTCAGTGGTCTGGACGGCGACGACGTGATCCTCGGCAACGACGGTGCCGATACGCTGAAGGCCGGAGCCGGAGACGACCTGGTGAAGGCCGGTGCAGGCGACGACGTGGTGTTCGGCAACGAAGGCAACGACGATCTCTTCGGCGGCGCCGGACGCGACCTGATCACGGGCGACGCCGGCGACGACCGCCTGTTCGGCGATGCGGGTGACGACGCCCTGGAAGGCGGTGCAGGCAACGACACCGTCTACGGCGGCGCCGGCAGCGACCGGATCATCGCGACGGTCGGCGACGGCAACGACACCTACTTCGGCGACACCGAGGAAGACACGCTGGACTACTCGGCGATCTCCGCCAACATCACGGCCGATCTCGGCAACGGCATCGGCCAGCACGGCAGCGTCGCCAGCGCCCAGAGCGGCACCGACCAGATCTTCGGGTTCGAGGACTTCATCGGCGGCTCCGGCAACGACACCATCGTGGCGAGTTCGGCGGCGAACGTCATGGACGGCGGCGGAGGCAACGACACCTTCGTGTTCGGCTCCGCCGCCGACGCCAACGGCGACACCATCAAGGGTTTCCAGCCGGGCGATAAGATCGACCTGTCGGCCATCGACGCCAACACGGGGGCGGCTGGCAACCAGTCCTTCGTGCTGTTCGCCGGCAACGTCTTCACCTCGGCCGGACAGGTGATCGTCACCCAAGAGGTCAAGGACGGCGCGGAGCACACCTTCGTCTCCGGCAACACCAACGGCGACACCGCGGCCGACTTCAAGATCGACCTCGGCGCCGGCAACCACGCGCTGACGACCGCCGACTTCAACGGCGTGCACTAGGCGCAACCGACCATCACCCGGGCGAACCGCCGCCCGGGTGAGCACGACGTCACCGAAGCCAAGGGCAAGAGCAGGACACGATGGGCAAGAGCGCGAAGCGGAAGAATTCGACAGAGAATCCGATCGGCAGCTACCGGGGCATCGGTCTTGTCCTGTTCGGAGTGTCCGGAATCATCAATTTGCTGGCGCTGACCGGCTCGTTCTACATGCTGCAGATCTACGACCGGGCGCTGACGAGCCACAGCATCCCGACCCTGGCGGCGCTCTCCGCGCTCGCCATCGGGCTCTATCTGTTCCAGGGCATGTTCGACATCCTGCGCTCGCAGATCCTGGTTCGCCTCGGGGCCCGCCTCGACGCCAAGCTGGCGCCCTTGGCGCACCACGTCGTCATCGAGATGGCCCGCTACGGCTACTCCACCTCCGAGGCGCTCGAGCGCGGCCGCGACGTCGATGTCGTGCGCGGCTTCCTGGGCAGCCAGGCCCCCATCGCCTTCTTCGACCTGCCATGGATGCCGCTGTTCCTCGGCTTCGTCTATTTGCTCCATCCCGTCCTGGGGCTGGTCACGCTGGCCGGCGCGGTGGTTCTGATGTCGCTCACCGTCGCGACCGAACTGCTGACCCGACGGGCCGGCAGGGAGACCCACCAGGCGGCGGTGCTGCGCTCCACGCTGGCGGATTCGCACGCCCGCAACGCCGACATCCTGCGGGCGATGGGCTTCGGCGGCCGCGCCGTAGCCCGGTTCGAAGCCGCCAATGCGCGCCATCTGGCGCTCCAGACCCGAACCAGCGACATCAGCGGCAGCTTCGGCGGGATGGCCAAGGTGATGCGCATGATGCTGCAATCGGCGCTGCTGGGGCTAGGCGCGTTTCTCACCATCAAGGGCGAGCTTTCGGCGGGCGCGATCATCGCCTGCTCGGTGGCTTCGGCGCGGGCGCTGGCGCCGATCGATTCTGCCATCGGCAACTGGAAGGTGATCGCTGCAGCGCGGCGCAGCTTCAACCGTCTGAAGCAGACGCTCGCTGCGGCAGAAGATGGCAGCCACATCCTGCCGCTTCCTAAGCCTTGCGCGAGCCTGAAGGTCGAAGGCATCACCGTGGTCGCGCCGGGTAGCGGCACGGTGCTGGTCGGCGAAGTCGGCTTCGAGCTCAATGCGGGCGAGGCGCTCGGCCTGATCGGGCCCAGCGGTGGCGGCAAGACCTCGTTGGCCAAAGGTCTCGTCGGCGTTTGGCCGCTGCTCAGGGGCAAAGTCCGGCTGGACGACGCGGATCTCGACCAATGGCGCGCCGATGCCCTCGGCGAGCATATCGGCTACCTGCCGCAGGACGTCTCGCTGCTCGACGGCAGCATCGCCGAGAACATCTCGCGGTTCGAGACCGAGCCCGACGCCCGCAAGATCATCGCCGCGGCCAAGGCAGCCGGAATCCACGAGATGGTCACGCGCATGCCGGACGGCTACCAGACCGAACTAGGGCCCTCGGGCACGGCGCTCTCTGCCGGCCAGCGGCAGCGCATCGGTTTGGCGCGCGCGCTCTACGGCGATCCCTTCCTCGTCGTGCTCGACGAGCCGAACTCGAACCTGGACGCGCCAGGCGAAGCAGCGCTGGGCGAGGCCATCGAAGGCGTCAAGGCGCGCGGCGGGATCGTCATCGTGATTGCGCACCGTCCGAAGGCGCTGGCGGCGGTCGATTATGTCGGTGTTGTCCAGGGCGGCAAGCTGGTTGCGTTCGGACCGAAGGACAAGGTGGTCGGCGCGCGGGCGGCGCCGATCCCGTTCCCGACCGCAGCGACGGCCTGATCAGCGGGAGGTGGCTATGGACGAACGGCTGTCCTTGGGAATTCCGGACCGCAGCGCGCTCGACGCGCCGGCGCGTCGGTTCGCGCTCATCGACGAACGGTCTCGCGTCAGTTCCATCGTGCCCGCGATACTACTCGCATCGTGGGGACTTCTGCTGAAACAGGTGTTCGGCAGCGGCAAGGAGGAGGCGTCCCATCAGCCGAAGCCGGACGCCGGGGACCCGGCAACACAGGCGGAAACGGATACGTCGTCTACGCCTTCGATCGCCGCGGAGCGGAACGCAGGATCGTCCGAGCTCGTCCGCGCCTTCGGACTGCAGGCGGTGTCGATGAACGAGGCGTTCGAGCCGGCCGTCGATCCGGACAGGCTCAGATTTGCCAGGACCGAGGAGCCGCGTCTGTCGCTGGTCCCGGCCAACCAAAACGCGCCCGCTCCCGCGCATCCGCTGCCGAGGGCGGCGGAGGCCACACCGGCCGCTGGCGGCGGCGGAGGCGGTGGT
>NZ_JADPKY010000050.1 GCF_023074185.1 Bradyrhizobium sp. 132
TGACCCGCACCGCCGAGACCACGCAGAGCCTGTCGAGCCAGGTCGCCGACGTCTCCGAGCAGGCCTCCAGCAACATGCAGTCGGTCGCGACCGCGACGGAAGAGCTTTCGGCCTCGGTCGAAGAGATCGGCCGCCAGGTCCGCGATTCCAGCCGCATTGCCGAAGCTGCCGTGGTGCAGGCGAAAGAGACCGACGGTCGCATCGGCAAGCTCTCGCACGCCGCCCAGCAGATCGGGGAGGTCGTCAAGCTCATCACGGCGATTGCCGAGCAGACCAACCTTCTGGCGCTCAATGCCACCATCGAGGCGGCACGCGCCGGTGAAGCCGGCCGCGGCTTTGCAGTTGTCGCCAGCGAAGTGAAGTCGCTCGCGAGCCAGACCGCGAAGGCCACCGACGAGATCTCCTCGCACATCACGGGTATGCAGGGCGCGACTGCCGAATCGGTTGCGGCGATCAAGGAGATCGGCGCCACCATCGGCCAGATCTCGTCGATCTCGACGTCGATTGCGAGCGCAGTCGAGCAGCAGGGCGCGGCGACGCAAGAAATCGCGCGCAGCGTCCAGACCGTCGCACAGGGCACCCAGACCGCCGCCACCGACATCGGTCAGGTCAATCGCGGCGCCGCCGAGACCGGCTCGGCCTCGGAAGAGGTGCTGCACTCGGCCAAGACGCTGTCATCCGAAAGCACCCGGTTGCGCGCCGAGCTCGACCGCTTCATGGGGAATATCCGGGCGGCGTAGG
>NZ_JADPKY010000163.1 GCF_023074185.1 Bradyrhizobium sp. 132
CCAGCTCCGCCGATCGCACGTTGCTCACCCCGCGCCAAACGGCGTAACATCCGCTGAGGCTCTAATCGCCACTGGATGAAACTTCGGAGGCAGGTCAGGTCCGGCTTCTCGGCTGTCGGCGACCAGGGAACCCGTTTGAAATCGGCGCGGTTCTCGTCGATCGAAATCGCATGTTTGGCGTAGCCGACATTCCGGTTCAATGTGGTGTCGTAGAATTTGTGCTTTGGGGGCGCCAGGTGCAGGGTCATGAGCCGCTTGTCCAGACTGTAGCCCGGCATTGGCGGCGCGACCTTGAGATAAATCTTCAGAAAGGCAATCAATCGTAAGCGTAGCGCTGCGGCCCTTTCGATTGGCGCTTGACACCTATTTTGATCGCAGCTTGTGCCGTCTTGGCTTCCATGTGTCGGACAATGCGTTGACGGCCGCCTCGAGCGCCTTCCGGTCGATGACGTAGGGTCGAACCGCTCCGGTCCCCAGAGGCGCATATGTTCGTGCTCCGGATGGGCGGGGTCGCTAATGGCATCGAGGTATTCGGCATACCCGGGTGCGCCTCCAACATCCTCTGGAGGGCAGCGGCCGGCAGCATCGAGCAGGAGGGGAAGCCCCTCAGTCGTCGTGTTTTCGAACCATTTTTCGAGCTTGATCACATGATCCCAGCTGTCGCCGAAGTCATAGAGATAGTGGATCGTCTTGGCGCCGGTCTCGCGAACGACATCGCAGAGCCGGACTTTGCTGGCATCCATGGGCTGATGGCCGTAGTCGTTGTGGGGATCGGGAATCCCCCAACGGTCTTCACCAGCGAAGAACTCGAAGAGGTGGCTGGTTGACCAACCAAACGCCGCCTGAAGCGTCAGATGCAGCCGATCAAGGCGCAGCGTGACGGGTACGACAAGGCGACGCATCACCTCTGGTTTTACGTCCTTGAGGATTACCTTGATCCGGACCGCGGTCGTGTTCAGGCTCATGCCGCCAGCCTCGGATCGTGTGCATGCATCGTGTAGATCGACGCCCAAGGGAGCAGTTCGTCCAGTCGCGCCGCAGGCCAACCATTGACGAGCTTCGCGAGAACATCAGCGAGCCAGTGCTCGGCACTGACGCCATTGAGCTTACAGGTCTCGATTAACGAAGCCAGAACTGCCCAATTCTCGGCGCCCTCGTCGCAACCGGCAAAAAGGGAGTTCTTGGCGTTGAGCTTGATCGGCCGCATCGCACGCTCGACAGCATTCGTGTCCATCTCGATACGTCCGCATCAAGGTAGAGCGTCAGGCCGTCCCAATGACGCAGCGCGTAACGCAAGGCCTTCGCCGTGTCGCTCTTCTGTGCAAGGTGATCAAGCTTGGCCTCAAACCATTGCTTCAAGGCGGTAGCCAGAGGCGAAGCTAGATCGCCGCTGCGGCTGAATGCGATTGACCCGACGACGCCTTCCTGGCGCGACAGATACTCCGCGCGCAAGATTGCAGCGCCCGCACTCATGCGTTCGACCGGTTTTCCGGGCGTAAGACCGTCATCGGCCGCCACGAATGGCAGCGCGACGAAATAGGTAATGTCGGCCATGACTGCTGCTCACCATCTCGACCAGGCCGCGATGTTGTTCTCTTTCGTGTTCTTCAATCGCTGCGGGCTATCGACCCGCGCCATGAGTTAATCGGGCGCGACGAGCCTGGCTGACACATCTCGAATGTACCCGATGGATGACGAGGGTCAGATATCGTCATGGTTGGGGTTGGAGCATTCAACTGACCCGCACAATATCTGATTTGCGCCGTTCGGGCCGTCACGCACCGTTGAACTAAAAGAATATGGACCGGGAGCAAGTAGCGCTCCCGATCCGTGTTTGCGTTGAGGAAGCAGGCCGGTCGTAGCCAGAGGCCCTGCAGGGATCAGCGCTGCTCGTCCATTACGTCTGCTGAGCGATCCCACCCATTACGCGTATCCGCATCATCGTCAGCGTCCTCGAATGAGTCTTCAACTTGATCGCTGCGCGCAGAAATCGTTGCTGCGGTACCGTATATTCGCTTGAACGTTCGGCCCCAAACAATGAGCTCCTCATCCAACTTGCCGAGTTGATCGCGCCAAGCAGAGCACGAGCGGGGGTCTGCGCCGCGGGACTCCACAAGCGGCCTGCCGTCGTCGCCAACAACGGCGACCACGTCAAGGAACGCCTTCTCAAGCGCATCCACCGCGGTACCGAGAACACCCAAGCGATTGTGATATCGGTCAACCGGCGTGTCTCCAGGCCGAGGCGCACGGGCCTTCCCCGGAGGCGGAAATTCGCCGCGAAGATAGATATCGTTGACCATCAGCTCTCCGGTGCCATCGTCCAGCACCTTCACTAGCCCATCCTCGTCGACCGCGCGGATTGAGCGTTGCGCTGCGTAATCTTGCAGAGCTTGACCCAGTTGATGGACACCGTGAACGGTACGGCGCATCGCATCAAGCACCTCGCCCGGTGTCCGCCGGTCAGGTTGCGCGTTATTGGCTGATCCCCTGTCCGCGTTTAGCCGGCCTGACACCACGAGCGCGTAGGCCGCCCGAACAGACAATTCGAGACTGTTTGGACCCGGCTCATCAATTGTCTCGTCGCCAATTGACTGCCGCACTTCGACCAACGCTCCATCCACCATTTGTTCTATCGTTCGGACAGTGCCCTGCCATGGCGCGCGGTGCACCGACTTAGCAAAAGCGTATCGCATATAGCGACGAACCTGATCAGTCTTGGCGGGGTCATCTGCAACGGCGCGCAGGATCAACGCAGTGGCCAATTCGTTCGCCAACTTAGAAGTGATCCGTTTACGGGTAGATTGACTTGTGACCGCAACACGTATCGCGTTTTCGACGCGATCATCCGGCATTGTGAGGAGCCTTACGATCTGAGCGGCCCTCACGGCCGGATCATCTGAAAGATGGGCCGCTTTCGCTTCGGATCGAGTGCAGGTGCCAGCATAGTAATCGCGCTCGGTCGCGGAGATGATATCCCGACGGTACAACTCGTCGAGCACTTCGTCCGCGAGTGACTCATTTTCTGGGCCCTCGCCCCATGGTTTCGGCGGATCGACGTGCCGCAAAGCAACCATCGATTTGATAGCCGTGGGAAATCCCGTATTTCCCGAAAGGTGAGGCCGAAACCCAACCAAAATCAAGGCTGGTACACGCTCGCATCTCAACGCGATCAAATCGTCTCGCGTTGCGCCACGATCGAGCGCTTCGTTGAGTTTCCGGATGTGAGTGCGGAACTTTGCATCACTGTCGTCATATGGGATATCGGATGAACGGACTCCCAAGAGATCGTGAACCGATGTAATACGCGACGAGCCCTCGGCGGTGGTCACGGCTGTGACCGGGGCCGATCCGTCTGAGTGCTCGTATGTGGTGGCAACAAGCCACACAGCCTCCATCACACCCTGAGACGCGATCGAGGTGCGCCAGTCATTTTCAGCGAGAACGTAACTCGCTGCCTGCTGTGCCGCCCAATTGAGATGGTGACGGCTCTCAATATCGACGACAAGCTCCGCGCGCTGCGAAGGAGCACCTTCCGCTGTGCGAGGTTCTGGCACAGGCCGAAACTTCGAATCATCCCCGGCTGTTCCGGGCTCCACCGCGAAAGGATGACGTCTGGAAGGCAACGTACGGGGATTGCGTGGGTCTGGTGTAATTCGGCGTGACCAGACCATCGTGCGGATGCCGAGCAAGGTACCGCCAGGTACGGCGATCTTCTCCACTTCTGGATCGATCGGATCGCCGATCGACTTGCGAACCGCGGATGGGTCTACAACCGCGTTAGCGATTGCGTTGGCCGAAGCCGAACTAAGGGAAAATGCATCCACGATGCGTTCGGCCAAGGCTTGGCGAGACTTGGCGTTTGCATACTCGGGGAGGCGTTCGACCGGGCGCGGCAGAACGTGATCGTCAGATACAAGCTTATTCATGGTAGTCTCCTTGGCAAGCAACCGAGGGCGATCAGCCTGATCGGGAAGCTCGGTCGCAACACGGGGTTGACGATTCCGAGGTGCCAAGGACACGTAGGTGGCCATGCGCATCCCCTTCCGCTTACCGGGAAATCCCGGCGTTACCGAAGGCGGCAACAATGGTAAAAGACTGCTCCAAGACGTACAAAGCTTGCGGACTGATCCGTTTTGCCTTGCGTAGCCGCCCATCACCGACAGGTGATGGTGAAAAGTCCGCACAATTGCAGTCGCGGTATCGAGACGCTTATGCCCGGATTTGAACCCGGTCAAGGCAATTCGTCGGCCGATGGACGCTTGAGGCGCCGCGGCCGGGGACGTACGCAGTGCCGCGTGGTCGCGCGATAATCCAAAAATGACTGCGGAGCTATTGAACACCTGGCGTCCAATAGTCCGTGACACAGCTCGATATTCAATCGTCAACGGTACAAGATGGGTACGACTGAGTTGTACCCGTGCGACGAGTGAAAATCGTGGAAATACAAGATTCTATGCCCCCGCGTTGTCGGGCTTGCCGCCCGACCCCGGGTCGCCACCTCGACAAAAGCATGCTCTGAGCATGCTCAATTGTTCGAGGCTGGCGGCCGCCGGCATCGCGCTGGGTGGCGCGTAAGCCGTCTGGCCCGGGGTCGGCCGGCTGCGCCGGGCCGACGAAACGCCCCTGGGGTAACCCTCGGTACGAGTATCGTACATGTCCCGATAGTCCTCGCTTCGCTGCTGGGGTATCGAACACGTCCGATATCGTCCTCTCGGCGTTTCGGCTTGTCCCTTTTTCGCACTGCAAGGGAAAAGCGCTCGGTGCGAGGCATTCGGCCCTTTCCCAGTTTCAGTCGTCCTTTGACATTACGTGGTCGCAGTAGCTGCAGAGCTCGTTGCTGTCCCAGGACACATTCTCCGGGGTCAGGTCCGCCGAGCACCGTAGACACTCGCCGAGTTCGAGGTCGCACCACGCGCACGCATTCTCGTCCCCTGACATCACGTAGGTCTCGAGATTACATTCTGGGCAACGCCCCAGCGATGGCTCGCCGCCATCCTTGTAGGCCTCGTGATTGTCTCCGTCGAAAAGCGCCTTGAGCGCACCTTCGACGAGGTCCTGAGCTTCGACGTTGGCGCCGCACTGACGGCAAGATGCGTCGGCATAGTCGCGGACTTCGTTCGCGGGACCTCTCTGCTGGACCAGTCGCGAGCCGCACTTCGGACAGGCGAGGGGCGCGCTCGCCAACGCATGCGATTTCCAGTCGACCTTCGCAAAGCTTGCTTCGCAAGCGGCGAGTTCCTGATCGAAAACCGCCTTCACCTCGAGCATCGTCTTCCAGCTGTCGCCCAGGTGCTTCGCTGGCTCCTCGTGGAGCTGCTGGAAGAGCGCAACGACAACGGGAAACGCACGCGCGATCGCCTCCCGGACCTTTTTGCTGGTCGCGTTCGTGTAGAGGTGCTCCATGTCGTTGCGGATCTTGTTGAGATCGGCGAGGGCACCCTTGTCGATGGTAAGGCCGAACGACTTGAAGCGGTCCCCGATCTCGGCGAAATCGACGGTCTTGTTGTTGGACGCGAAGGTAACATCGCCGCTTCCGTCGGGGACGGGCGTGAACTTGGAGCCGATCACGGCCATCATCTGAGCTTTCGGCGCCGCTCGGACCAGGACCTCCTTAGCGAGCAGAAGCGTGCCGGCGTAGAAATTACGGACGGCGGAAAGCGCGCGCTTCGGATCGTTGTGCCTGTAATCCTCGATGCCGAGCTCGATGGATTGGATGGCGTTGTCGAACAGCGAGTGCATGGCTGGCCTCAAACTCTCCTGGCGCCGGCGGGCCAGCCAAGGTCGGCTACGATCGCGCCGATGTCTCCCTGTGCCCGTCCGACGTAGGCCCCGTCGCTGAGAGGGTCGACCAGAAAACGGGCCCCTCCGATTTCGAGTGCGGTTTGGATCGCCGCGAGATTGTTCTTTGCGGGGCTGCGGCGCTCGGCCTCGAAATCTTTGATCGTGGATAGGCCGAGGTTTGACTTCAGCGCCAGCTCCTCTTGGGTCCAGCCCAACAAAGCGCGCGCGGCGCGTGTAAGATCAGCGTTCAACATTCGAAGACGTCCTTTTCAACCAAAAAAACAACCAAAATCGCCGCCATTCAACTAATTTGGATGAAAATTGGCTAATGCGGGGCAAGTGGAGGCTTCACACGCCAAATGATCCCGGAAAGGTGAGCGACGACCTCGTTCAGCGGCGCCGAGGTGCCCGTCGGCATACGCGGCCTGAGGACGTGAGATGGTCGAAAAAGCACCGAGATCGGGTTCGAAGGCCGAAAGGTCTCGCGAGCGCGCTAGCGCCGAGGAGTGAGCCGTCGGCACGACGGCATCGGCATCCGGGACGACCGCGGTTACATGCAGCATGCCGGCATTCCGTCGCGACCAAGTCCTCAACGCTCGCGTCGTCGCCGCAGTTCGGACAGCCGGGGATCCGCGCTAGTCTCCGGATGTTGTTCGATTTGGGCGATCACCTCGTCGGTCCCACGAGGCCAGAGGATCGAACAAGATGGCGCCATGCCCAGGAGCAAGGAGTTTCTGCTGGAGCAGATCGCCCGAGCGGAGCGCTTCGCACATGGCCGAGCAGCGAGGGCCATTCTGCACCTAAGCCATCAACGGAAAGGCCAACATTGTGGAACTTCAGCCAATGCGCGGCATCCCTTGCGAGCTTGAAGTCACGCAGAAGCTCGGTCCCATCGATCTCGATAATCAATCCCGGAAAGGCCGGATGCCTGGGAAGAAGCTCCTCAATCGTTTTTAGTGCACCGTCGCTCGTGAGAAACGAAAGCGGCAGATTGATAGCAAGTTCAATTGGCCCGCATTCGGAAACGAAGCAGTGCCAGTCCGCCACCGCCTGGTTGATAAGGAATTCGGACAAAGCTGCGTAATGCGGGTCTCTGTCGTCCGCTTTGAAACAGCTGGGAGAGACCATACCCCAATGAGGGTGTCTGATGCGGACGAGCCCTTCGGCACCGCCCACGCGCAGAGAGCGGGTGTTTATCTTGGGCTGATACCAGAGTTCAAGCCAGCTGTTATGGAGCGCCTCTGCCGCGTCGAGCCGGGGGCGCGGCGGCGCTGGCAAAGGCACAAAGTCAGCAAGGCTCGCCTGCAGCTCGAGCTCCCCAAACGGCGTTGCGAGGACGGGAAGCATATGCAGGCCGAGTTGGGCTCCCAGGGTCGCCAATGCCAGCAACGCATGCGAATGAGGGGGCCCGAACAAGAGCACCCGGCCACCAAAGCGCTCGCCCGCGAGTCGCTGCAAAACGCGGACCGCTTCCATGCCCTCGCCAGCAAACCCGAGCAGAAGCAGATCAGGAATGTCGGCGCTGATTACTCCAGTTACTTCGGCTGAGTGAGCGCATTCACAGATGGTGAATCCGAGTTCTTGAAGCGCTTCACAAAGAAAAGATCGAATGTGTTTCTTCGAGTCAGCCACGCAGACGCGAGGCACGACTTTTCGTTGGCCAAACCTGACCGGTTTGACTGCGTTTTCTTTGTCCAAAGGTAGTTCCCCGCCCCAAAAGCTCTCACACGTCCTGTTCAATAGCGCGAGAACGAAGAGGTTGCCGTCTCAGTTTTAAGATTGAATCGTTAGGCTTAATCGCCACAATGAAAGTCAATTTGGATGTGCCGTCTACACACCCGAGGCCGCAAGCGGATCAAGCATAGAAGTGACCAAAAATGGCCGGAGAGATGCAGATCGCTAGAAGTCATTTCCTCGGCTGCAGGTCGGGCGCTGAACCAATTGAACATCTCGTTCAAAATGCCAGCGGTCTGAACCAGTTTGCGCTCGCCGCACCCTCATGCAGTCAAGCGTATGAAGAAGGGCCCAGATTCTTGTAAACGTTGCTTAGGTTTGTAAAGATTAACAATACGTAGAGTTCCCTGTGAGTTTAACATCGTCCGGCTTGCTCCTGAACGCTCAGCATGGCTTCTGAGGACAAACCAAACGCTCGGCTTAGCGGCCTCGCAGGGAATGCCTGATGATACCCGTTTTGATCGCCTTGGCCGCGAGCGCGTTACTAGGGCTGGCGACCGGCTTTGTGTTTCGGGTTTGGGCAAACCTGGTAGTTGCTCCGCTTGTGGCTTTCGGTTCAGCGGTTGCTCTGTTTCGTTATGGGCTTGGATTTTTCGAAGGAACGCTCGCTACAATCGCATGTCTTTTCGCCAGCCAGGCGGCTTACCTCCTGGGGACGTTCTTGGTAATGTCCGACGCGGGCGTCGAATGCTTCCTAGCGGAAGACCTGTTCGACAATGAGCCAGGCGAGAATTGCGAGAGCGACATTACCGGTAATCAACAGGAGAAGCGCCACGAGCATCCATCGCGGTCCCTTCCGCCTGACACGTGATACCGCTGACCGTTCAAAGGCCCGCCGCAGCCAGGTGCCACCGCGCGGCCTTCTGCTGGCCGAGCGGCAAGCTGCGTCAGTTTGGGGCATTGCCGGGTTCATTGTAGCACACCTTTCTTGCTGTTTTCGGGTCCTGCAGGTCCTTCAGCAAAGGTGATGCCACCTTCGGACGCGGAAGCTCGGTAGGCGATAGGTGCCCGGGCTTGTGTAACCTCTGAGACGAAGATGTCCGAACTCAACGCCGTCTACCGTCGCGGACAACCCAACGGTTGGCGTTTGTCGCTACGATAAGGTTTCCACCAAAAGCCCATCACGCCTCCGAAGGCAGTCTTTCCGCGCTCAGGAACCGTTCACCGGATGCTCGAGACTTCTCGCTCGGGGATGCGCGGCAGTGAACAATCCGAAGACGGTCATCAATCATGTTGGTGGCAGCCGCTGTCGATGGCCGAACTGTGACGTGAGAGCGGGCAGCGGTAGATTAGTTCAACTGTGCACATAATGGTGAAAATTTATCGAGTTAGCATGCCGAGATTTACGTGCGGCCACCACAAAAGCTAGTTTCCAACATGTGCGTTGGTGCCGCAGGTGCGGCTTCCGCGCAAACGTGCCTTGCTGTTGTAATGAAAATGACGGGGGCCCCGCATGAATGATGATCGAACTGCGAGCAACCGCGCGAAATGGTGGACAACTGACCTCCATACCTGAGCGCTCTGATCAGCTTTGCTGACGCCATGCCGCCAACTGAGGAAACTCCTGCTCGATTTCCTCGAATGTGATTTTGGTTCGGAAATTGTCGAGGTGCGGCTCGTATTCAGCTCTCTTTGCTTCACTGAAAAAAATTCCCGTCGAGGCTTCTTGATGCGGCAACACCCTCGGGGGCGGTTTGCCGACCCAGCACTCGGCCCGCAACGGGTAACCTCGCGCTTGAACACCGTCAGCCTTGAATTTGTCCTTCGGCTGTTTGATCTCAAAATGTATGGCGAACCTTCGCGAACGCTCGTCCTCAAATATTGCCAAAATATCTGTCTCCTTTCCGCTGCATCCAAGGCAGCGGCAAGCTTCGGTAAAGTAAAACCGCCACCATTCTGCGGTTGGATTTCGGCGATGGACTTGCATCTCCCTGTGAAGAATGCGAGCGTCGGAAGAGCTGGAAAAATTAAACTTTGATAATACCCAGCGCCGGAAGTCGGCGTCCTCTACGAGACCTCGGGCTATCGGCGCCGCGTATTGGTATTCGACAGAGCCATATTTCATTTCATCAGCCTTGCTACTTCGCCTTGTCAAATGCGACGGAGGCGACCAGCGCCAAAGTTGTAGCGCACTCGTTTCCTCGTCCGACCGTATCTCATTCGGTCCCTCCGTGGAAGCAGAGGAATAATCTTGACCAATTGGCTCTGAAAGCATGCCTGCGGTGTTCTACTGTTTTACCTAGGGTTCTCGCGCAGTGGCGGGCAGCCACGGCAGAAGAATATGACTGGCCGTATACCTAGCCCCGCATATGCGGCCGCCGGTGCTATCCCTACGCAGCCCCCAACGTTCTGGAGATCATAAGTAGCGATGCGCCAGAGCGATTGTGAGTTACATGGGATTTGAGCATTCAAATTGGGATCATCAGGAATAGGATACGAGTGCCCAACGCCAAAGGATTTTATGCGTCATGCATGGCTTTTGTAATCTGTGCACCAAGTTCAGAGAGCTTTCGCAGGACCATGTCCCACCTCAAGGAAGTACAAGCCTGCGGCGGGCGGAACTGAAAAACCTGTTGGATGCTTTTCGAGCGACGCGCGACGGTCAACAGGCTCGATATCACGAGGGTGCTGGATATCTGCCACGCTCGCGGCGCCGTCTAACCCAGAACGGCGTCAAATTCCTCTCAATCTGCAAGGATTGCAACAATCGGCTCTTAGGCGGTCGTTACGATCCGGAGATCAATCGCATCTCAGCGGAAATCAGCTCGCTCGCGAAAGCGGCGGCTGGCGGACTTCTGGTACTGCCGGAGCGTGTGAGCGTCACCGTCAAGACGCATTTTTTGCTGCGCGGCATTATTGGTCATCTAATCGCTTCCATCCAATCGCCTGATCCATCAAAACCACTGCCCGCCTATCAGCTCGACAAGTTGGCCGCACTGCGCGACTATTTTTTTGATGAGACCCTGCCACTGCCTCCGAACGTCACGTTCTATTATTGGCTCTATCCGTATCACGAGACCACCATTGTCAAAAGTCTCGGAATTAGCTCACGCGACGGAGAGAGCCATATTCTTGGCGATCTCTTGAAATTCTTTCCCGTCGCCTACTATGTCGTCTATTCTTCGAACGGCGGGCTCGAACTCGACGTTGCCAGCATCACCGGGGGAGACTGCAATAGTCTCAATTGCCATGTTCAGCTGCAATTCGACTTGCGCAACATCGCTCCTAAAAATTGGCCAGAGCTTCAGCGCACTTCGAGCTTCTACACTGTCATGCCTCTCCAGCCGACGATTGTCGCCTCAGCAAGCGTTGCCAGGGGCAAAAAGGGTGGGAGAAGCTGCAGCCCGGATTAACGCGTGGCCATCCGCTTAGTCTCGCGAAAGGCGAGCGTCAGAAGCTCCTTGCGGGCCGTGAGGCTGCCGCTACAAACAATCGGGACGCTCGGCACGTCCCTCTGGCAGCTCCAAGTAGCGCGAAGACCATACACCTCCAGAAGGGGCTCCTGAAGGGAGGGTGATCGGGAGAAGTTTCAGCATGGATGACAACCGCGCCGCCGTCGAAGAAGCGGGTGAACGCGCAAGCATGTCTATCTCCTAGATAGGCGCATTATTCCGTATGATGTGAATGCCGGGGCTGGTATTTCATCCCGAACAATATTGCGACCGGCAGGGCCCGCCGAAAGGCGGCCCCTCTTAATTCTTGCAAGTGACCTTGCACCGCTGAGGTCGGGCCGCGGGCAAAGTGAGGCTTGGCCAGAGATCATTCTGGACAGTTCTCGGTCGCGGCGTAGTGTTGGCATGCTATTTAGGTCTGTTGCGTTTGGGGCGTGGCGTGCTGTGAGTTTCGCGTGTCGATCCTCAAGATTTTGGACGGTCAGCCCGATGGCCGGGCCAGCCTCGATGCAGTCAAACAGCATCTGGCCGTGTACTATTCGAGCGGCTCGGAGTGGCCGCAACGGATGAAGCGGGCTGGCAGAGCGGGCACCATCACCATCGAAATCTTCGGCCAGAAGCTGGTCACAAGACAACCAGGGAGTGGCGCATCACCGAGGCGGCAGAGCCTTCCTAGCCGCCTTGGAGAGACCGGCGGCAGCCGTTCTAGAGCGCACGCTTGATGATCTGATCGAGCAACTGTCGGCGAGCGAGCACTCCGCCACTTACCGGGCCGCACCTCGTACCAATGATCGCAAGGGGCGTCGCGGGCGAAGGCGACGGGTCGCCCGCGAGCGCCGCTCGGCATAGCAGCGGGCGATTAAAGGCGGAAGCAGCAATCGAGCCGTCGCACTCACGCTGGTGCGCGAGCGCTATGGCGATCCTGAGGGGCTTCAGGCAAAACGCTGTACATTTAAGAATCTGCGCCCCGGTGTCGCGCCCGGATGCAGCCTTCTATCCGGCAAAGGGCGCAGGCCGAAATCGCTTTCTGGCGGCTAAATTTCGCGCTGCATGTGTCGCGAATTCAGGTTATGTTGCTGCAACTGAACGCTCCTTTGTTTTTCGTAAGAGCAAT
Source organism: Bradyrhizobium sp. 132 (assembly GCF_023074185.1). Taxonomy (GTDB): domain Bacteria; phylum Pseudomonadota; class Alphaproteobacteria; order Rhizobiales; family Xanthobacteraceae; genus Bradyrhizobium. The sequence continues at coordinate 12,022 of NZ_JADPKY010000163.1, forward strand.
TATCTCGTCATTTTGATCGGGGGATTTGATGGGCGCTAAAGCCATCATGGTTGAAATTCTTAGGCAAGAACTTCGCTTGCGCGGTGTGGATTGGTCATCAACAGAATGCGAAAAGATCGTGCAGCGTCTGGTAGAACAGCTTCGCGACCTAGAGCTAAGCTTGGCGGCAGGGCAGTTTGGCGGAAGGCCGACAAGCCATTGAACAAGAAACGTAGCGAGACCGGCCAGCCGCGTTTACAGAGCGCGCGGCTAAACGACTCGGCAGGTGTACGACAATCATACGGCTTTGCCAGATGGAAGGCAGCCTCGGTCATGACTCCCGATCAATCCAAGAAATTAAAGATTCGGCAACGCGTCGCCTGGCACGACAGCGCGACTGATCAAGGCACAGTCACAGCTAGCGATTGGTCTGGCGTGCGGATTGCCTGGGATAATGGGAAAGACCAATTCTTTCACCACAACAACATGACCGAAGTCGAAGTGGCTAGAGCTAATTTGCAATAACTGTCGGAATCGCCAGGCTTGCAGCACCCACGGATTAATGGTCTGGTATCTGACTATGTACTGATCCGCGTGAGCGCACCACTCACATTCATAGGTCCGCATATCGTGACCGGGTTTTGCTGGCTCAATCCGGCGCAAGATCAGGCGGTGACCGCAACTTGTACGTGGCGGAGGTTACGGTTCGGCGTGAGGCAAGCGCGGAGAATGGCTCTTCCAATTCTCTCTTTGCTTGTGAAGCGGAAGCCTGTCACCGTCAATCACATGGCACCATAAGAGCAGTGAACGAGTCAGCGTGGCCGCGATTCAAGTGCGATGGGTATGGATTCGTTCCGCCGCTTTTTGGGATTGAAGGACGGCATCTACGAACAAGAGACGCAAACATGAAGGGGGCTCCTTCTTTTAGCCTGCATTCTTCTCGGCCTGATATTGCTCGTGCTCTGCGGCGTACCGCCATGGGGTATCGCCCTAATCGTCTTCAGCCTGTTCTTCCTCTTAGGGATGGCAGGTTTAGTTAGATTGATCTTCAAAGCAGTGCGTCATCCTATATCGAACCGCACTTTCCGACGATTTGCTCCGGTAAGGCGTTACGGCCCTTCACGTTCGCCCCTGCCGTACCTCAGAGAAAAAAAACCGCACGCCTTTCGGAGCATGCGGTCCCGTTAGTAATCGAGAGTTGTCAAACTTAGTCAATCGCCCAGATCGCCGCCCCAATATTCCTAGCCGCACGCAGGTCCGACAAACATCACGACGGCAATCAGACCAACAAGGCGTCGCTGGCGAAGCTCCCACACCGCCTCAACAGAGTAGCTGGTCTATTTGGACGATTTTTTGTCGGCGTCAGGCGTCTTGGTCACTGCCCATGGATCATACTTTTCCTTGGGATCGGGAATGCGCTTGAGTGCTTCCTGATACGCCTTGTCGTCCACCTTCGGCTTCTTGTCCTCGGCTTTTGTATCGTCGCTCTTATGCCCCCGCTTGCCGCCCCCCATCTGCGCCTGTGCGGGTACAGCCAACAGCGCCAGTATCGCCACAGCCATCGCCAAGGTCCTCATCATGTGCATCTCCTTAGCCGTCGCCCGAGGAAGGCTACTTCGCAATCTGACGATGGCAAAGTTAAGAAGGACGGACATTCTCTCCAGAATTTAATGATTGCACAAAACGCAAGAGACCGGCCGCCAGGGGCCGCTCCTAGCTTGCCGGAATGCTGTCCGCGATGGTTAACCCCGTAGTCAGTCGTGCCTGTCGTCGCCGCGGCGACAACCAGCGGAAGCACGGTAAGCATCCGCCGAATGACGCGGCCCGCCCCTTGCGCGGTCGATGCCGATTGATGATCCCAATCATGGGCGAACGCCTGCGGTGTTGCTGATGCTCGCCGAGCGCAATGATTTGATCCGCGCCGCCGCGAGGTTCTTTCCAGCCGCATCTGCTCGCGATATCGCCCGGCGGCTCCGCAGCGCGTTGCTGCACTACCAGACCGGATCGTGGCGGCGAGACCGCGATGAATCGACCTGCCCGATGCTGCGTCGTGGCAAAGCTGCATGAACCCATGTGGATGATCCTGAAGACGAGGGACGCGCTGGTGGCGGAGCGAACAATTCGGCGGGCGCTGGCCGCTACCGCTACTCGTAGCCCACCGTTTGAGGTTTAGTTTGTCGCTCATCATCGAGATGATGGAGGCGAACAGCCATGGCAGAAGCATTCACACCGGTCACTTTTCACGGCAACCGAACGTCGGACGATGCGGCGGCGCAGTTGCCCGATGAGGCCGCCACAAAAAACGATGGCAGTAAAACAGCGCGCAGACGATCTACATGCGCAGATGCCGACCCATGAGCAGGTGCAGGAGGTGCGGCTCGAAGTAACTGGCTACCAAAATCGCATCGTCGATCTTGAGCGGCACAAGAGCGAAGGCGGCTTCGGTCTCGACGCATCCGCGCCGCAGGTTCAAAGCGAGCGCTGCAGGCTGCAGCGCGCCGAAAAAGAACTCGCGCGACTGACGGTCGCCGGGGCTTTCGTGGCTGATGCGGCGATGACCGAACACGCGCCATCGGGCTTGATCGGCACCGGCGGCGACGGCCCCGTCTCGCTGGCGCAGGATGGGGCCGTCCGATCCGCACCGCTTCGGGGCCATCCCGGCCATCGTGTCAGCCGTCGCGGAGGGCCGGGGTGTCGCTGGCGACATCTCGGCCCGCCTCGATGACGGACAGGCCGTTGTCAGATGGTTTGGTCAAGTCGTTGAAGGGGCAGCGGGAGAGATCATTGCGAGGTCGGTGGCGGTACGCCCGATATGATCGAGAACGGGCGTTGTACTCTGTTTCCCCAACCCGCTGGCGCTGCTTTTGAAAAGGCCATTTGCGAGGGTCGTAAATGAGGGCATGCAGAACGCGCAAGCTGCCGCCGCCCGAATTCGTCACATGGAAGGCGGTCGTGAAACGAGGCTGCTGCACGCGCTGGCGCTGCTTGATCAACTTTCACAAGGATGTCGGCCCGCGCGCCCGAGCTGGCGGCACCTACTGGTCCGCAATGCCCCGACCGCCGAGTTTTCGCCGACTAATTGCAGATGGCGTCCGGCGCGCTGGTATCAAAGCCCGCGCGCTCGATAGCTCCTATGATCGCGAGCGCGACGACGGGAGACGAAGAAGTCACTGTTACGTAACAGTGAACCAGAGGGCGGCCCCGCCATCGATCAATTTGTGAACGCCACCAGTTTTCCTCGCTTCCCTGCGCCGAGCGCAGCGTCAACGATAGCCGGAAAGCGGTCGGCCCAGTCATGGCCGTTACGGGTGAAGCAGAGGACGCGGACGCCATCACGGCGCACCATCAGCCGGTAGCCGTCACATGATAGATTTCACGACCCCAGAGCGGGCCGGACGGGGGGCTTTCGTTTGCCTTTGTGCGGGAAAGTGGTCGGCTTTAAGGGCGAGCGCCATAAACCTTGGTATGGTGCCGTGACCCCTACGTTCAATTGAGCCGCTGATCGCGATAGTCTTAGGTAGGGTATGCGGTAGCCTCTCCCGCGCTATCGCTGCCCTCCTTGGGCGTTTCCTCCCTAGACTTGGGCCGCTTGTGGCAACGCAGGCGGCCTTTCTTTTTTTGTATCCTACTAAGCTCTAAGCCGCACTGAAACTTGGCATCCTTTGTGTGGACGTAAATATGCCGGGGGATTTGAGGGCTCGGCAGAGCCAGCCGAAACCTCCTAACGCAGTGGTGACAATCAAGCCCCAATAATCTCGATCACTGCGCATAAAAACATTAAGATGACGCATCACGTGTGCGCCGTCCCTAAATTAGCCTCCGGACACGCTTCTTGAGGCAGTTGCCCGGGCGATCATGCATCATGAAGCGTCGCGTGGGCTGAACATCAAGCTGGACATGGATCGCGCTCATCTGGCGGTGTTAACGCCACGCGAGCGTCAGGTTTTCGACCGTGTCGTTCGCGGCGACACCAATAAGCACGCCGCCCGCTTGTTAGGCTGCACCGAGCGGAAAATCGATCATAGGCTCCGCCGCAGTTCGCTCGTTGATGGCTTGTTCAAGCTCTGCACCTGCGCTGGTGCCGTTTCCCCATTTCATGGCACGTCCGCTGCGCCAAGTGCGGCCATACCGGCACCGTGACCGCTGCCACCGCCGATCTCGGGGCCATTCGCACCAGATCATCGCCCGCGCGCGGCGTCGACCAACAGGACGCGGGGCAAGAGCCGGGCGCGGCAAAGGTTACTGAAACAGTAGGGTTCCGAAAGGGCGGCGGACGGTCAGCCTCTACGCCAATGCCAACTACCAGTTCCAAGCCTGATCGCAACAGTCACAAGCCACGTCGACCAAACCGGCTCGCGCTCATGCCGGTCGGTCTTTTGAGGCACTCCGAAATTGCGAGCCATGGTTTCTCTCCGTAACTTCAGATTTTTTGCGGGCCATAATGGTGAAATTACGTTTCGGCCTCGGTTCCCCTGCAATTTAATGCGGCCGGGATTTGGCGGCGACCGCCCCGACGCTGAACGATCGGCTCAATGATCTGGCGCGGACAGGCGACCGATAGCGGACGGCATTACGGCATCGCATCGTCACCACGCGCTCGATTGCGGCATCGCGCCATCACCACGTCGAGCGCATACTCAGGCGTAGTGTATTAACTTGGCCACCGTTGGCGAAGTTAGTACACTACGATCATGTATGTGCGATGGCAGCATCGAAAGCGACAACTGGCGGCCGCGATGGCTATGTGGGTGACGAGGCAGGAAATTATGTCCGCAACGAGCGCGGCGGTTTCCTACGCACACGGCAGCGTGCTGATGGGTCGGCCGGGCTGGATGTCCGATGGACTGCAGCGCGAATTTTTCTGACCTTGAACACAAGCCCTATCGGTCACCGACGTGACCGAGCGAGCACCGCCGTGTTTTATCGCGCCACAGCCAGGTCGAGCACGCATCATCACTACGCTCCAAGCCGCAAATCCGGGGCTACTGGCCGTCGTCTCGCGTCATAGGACCATCAGGGCGGCGCTCGGGAAGCGAAGCATGGCGGTCGCCAGCCAGATGCGCTGTTACGGTCCGCAGTGAACAATCCGAAAACCTCATCAATCATGTTGGTTGCAGCCGCTGTGGATGGCCGAACTGCCATGTGAAGGTGGGCGGCGGTAGACTACGGTCTGTTGGGATTCATCTGGAGTTTATCGCGGCCGCGGCCAGATAGATCATTGAAGTGAAGCTCTGGTCGGTCTTGTCGGCGCGCATTGCGATGCGCT
>NZ_JADPKY010000066.1 GCF_023074185.1 Bradyrhizobium sp. 132
GACCAGCTCCGCCGATCGCACGTTGCTCACCCCGCGCCAAACGGCGTAACATCCGCTGAGGCTCTAATCGCCACTGGATGAAACTTCGGAGGCAGGTCACTTCCTGACGACAGCGCCTATCGCGGTGGTCGAGCCGATCCACCCGAAGGCCATGCCGGTAATACTGACGACGGACGAAGAGCGCGACATCTGGATGCGCGTACCGTGGGATGAAGCGAAGGCGCTGCAGCGGCCACTGCCAGACGATGCGCTCAGGATCGTCATGCGGGGACCGGACAAGGAAGATAGGCCGTCACAAGCGGACCGGAGGACTAATGTTTAATCTCATAATGCGCGCATTCGATTGGGCTTCGGGTCGAGGGACCATTGCCCACCACGGCTGAATTGGTGGTGGCAGCACCAGGCAAGAGCCGCCTGTGCGCCGGCATAGCCGGGATCGAGCGCCAATGCCCGCTCCAGCAGCGGGATTGCGGCCGCAGCGTGCTCAAGCTCCCCGGTGTAAGCGAAAGGCAGAGCCTGAAGGACAAGATGATATGCTGAGCTGCTGCCGGTTCGATGGACACCCGGTTAAGCTAATCCGACCTTACGTTCGAACTCAACGGGGCTGAGGTATCCGATCGTCGAATGACGCCGGATGCCGTTGTACAACGAGGTTTGAGAACGCCCACAGGACCGTTCTTCGCGAGGTTCTTTATCGATATCATCCTTGGTTTGGCTGCCGAGTTTGCGTTCATGGGGC
>NZ_JADPKY010000075.1 GCF_023074185.1 Bradyrhizobium sp. 132
GTGTCGCAACTCGCTACGACAAACTTGCCAGAAACTTCTTGGCTGCCGTCCACCTCGCCGCCATCGTCGCCTATTGGATCAATTGAGTCTGAACCCTAGGCTAGAGACCAACATGCTCGCTACGGCTTCCGGCGCCGGGGAGAACGGCGAAAAACATTGTTCGGCCAATTGCTTCACTAAGCTATTGATTAGTCATAGTTTTTGTGGCCGCGCCCGACCCTAGCGCCTGCCGCCCCTGCGCCGACAAGCGCTAACTGCCTGTCCAGGAAAAAAACCCTGAACACAGACGTTAATGCCGGTAAACTCTGAAACCATCATTTGCGGATTCGCAGCATGCCCCTCCACGCAACTAGCGGCTCAACGCCCGCCGGCTCTTCCCGGCGAAGGAGAAGTGAATACACGCCTCCTCCCGAACGGCATGCCTATCCATTTCCGGACCTTCTGAAACGCATTGGTCGACCGGCCCTTGACGACCGGCAGATGGATTTCCTGCGCGACGCTGCAACGGAGAGAGAGGCAACCGTATTCTATGCTGGCAACCTCGATCTACTCGACGCTCCCACTGTCTCGATTGTAGGCACCCGTGCGGTTTCGGACGCTGGGTGGAAACGTGCGTCTCAGTTGGCACGTGAGCTCGCAAAGCGTGGTGTAACAATCGTGAGCGGCCTAGCCAAAGGCGTTGATACCGCCGCGCTGGGCTCTGCTATCGAACATGGCGGCCATGTTGCTGCCGTCATTGGGACGCCGTTGGACAAGGCATATCCAGCCGAGAACGCCAGCCTTCAACAGCAAATTTACGCTCATCACCTGCTGATGTCGCCCTTCAAAGATGGCGATCGCGTGTTCCGATCCAACTTTCCGGTACGGAATCGAGTGATGGCTGCCGTCAGCGACGCGACCGTGATCATCGAAGCCTCCGATACATCCGGGACCTTGCATCAAGCTGCCGAGTGCGGACGGCTCGGCCGCTGGTTGTTCATCGCGAAGTCCGTAGTCGACGACCCCGTCCTATCATGGCCAAAGAACTTCATTGGCAAGCCGAAGGTCGGAGTTCTGTCATCGATCGACGACGTGCTCCACGCCATTGCCTGACCTCAAGCATCTGAGCCTCTGTGCATATCTCACCGACACTGATGTAGAGTGGCGGGACGAAGATTATGTAGCCACTAAGATGGTGAAGGCGCTCAAGGGCGATTCCATTAAGGGATATTTTGACTTCAAGATCGGCGAGAAGGTGCGCCGGTTCGATCAGTCCAATGTGTCGGAGTTCGTAGAGCGAATCCCTCGAGCACTCGCCCGGATGATTGCGCGTCATTATCCCGGTGAGGCCTCTCTAGTGCCTATCCCGAATTCGCACGTCATCGCCTCCACGACGCCCGGATTCAAGACACTCGAATTGGCAGAGAAGATCGCTGCAAATGGCAACGGCAAACTGAAGGTTGTGCCGGCGCTGGTCTTTAGTGAGGTCCAGCAGAAGTCGCGCGAGGGCGGCCCTCGAGATCCGAAGCATTTCGAGAGCGCGTACCGCATCGCGCGAACGCTGTCAGGTCCTGTGATATTGGTCGATGATGTTTGTACGAGCGGCGGTCACCTCGTCGCAGCGTATTGGCGTCTCAACAAGCAGGCCAGTCCAGTCGTGCTCGCCTGCACGTTTGGCAAGACGACCAAGGCTCAGCTTAAGAATCCCATCGGAATGCGCGAAGACCAAATCGACGTGACTCGTCGATAGAAGCGCTTGGCACCACGAGGAGTGGGCCCAACTCGGCGGCATCCAAAATCTCGTCGATCCGGCCGCGAAGGCGGAACGCGGTTTCCGGCTTGCTCTGCCAGATCAGCAGATCAGCTTCGGCGCTTCGAGTACGTGTCCACGGTCACCTCCGAGACGCGGGCGGCGGAGGGGACGGGATAGTATCGCAGCGTGATCTCCATTGCGCAGGGTGCTTTATCGTTGCCCCAAGACGGCCGCATGACTCGATCAGCCGGTCGGCGGCGAAATGCGACTAGGTATCCACCTCTAGTCTGGCCGCGGATATTTCTTCGTAGGACGTGTCAGCAGGTCCGTGACCTCAACGCCAAGAGCGCGCGCAAGACGCTCGACGACATCTATACCGGCCGCATAAACACTCCGCTCGAGCGAGCTGATGTAGGTCCGGTCAATCTCAGCACGATGTGCCAGCTCCTCCTGTGACAGGCCACGGGCTTGTCTATACTTCCTCAAATTGATCGCCAATATCTCGCGTATATCCATGCGCGAGAGGCCATGCTATTGTAGAGTATTTCACCACGGAGTATTCTCGACAAACCATCAAGCGCGGCATTTTTCGGCTGCTTTCTATGTTGTCGGTTTCCAGAATGCGGCTACAGCTGCTGCGTTCAAGAAGCGCGGGGTGGAAGTACACAGATGCCGCTCTACTTCTTGGCAGGAACTCCATGAAAACTCCGCCGCTTGACCCAGATGTCGCGACCTCTGCACCCGCAGATCCCGCGATCACGCCCTATGACGAGGAGCATCTGATGACGTATTGGCGGCTTCTCGACGCGGTGGCCGATGGCGCTGATTGGAAGGAAGTGGCTCGCATCGTGCTGCATATCGATCCGGAGGGAGAGGGCCAATCCGTGCGGGCTCGAACCGCGTTCGATAGCCATCTGGCGCGCGCAAGATGGTTGGCAGATCACGGCTACCGTCATTTGTTGCGCGGCGGCGCAGGTAGATAGCAGGATTTACCACCTGGCCATCCCAGTTAAGAACTCAATTCTCTCCGTCCCTACTTGAGATCGGAATCTCGCAAAGGGCGATTGGGTCCACCGGCGGCGAGGTCTCGCTCAGCTAGGGCTCGACCAGGTTTAGCTAAGGCGGGCGCTGTTCGCGCAGACGGACGTGGAGAAATGGATCCGGCGTCTTGTGGCTTTATGGCACGGTTGTGGCATGCCATGCAGAAATTAAGTAGGATCGAGCAAGGAAGTTGATGGTACAGCCATGCAGATGCCGCCGCTCGAGCCCGAGGTCGCCGATTCAGCACCGGATGATCCAGTCCTTACCTCCTATGATGAGAAGCTTCTGGTGACCTATTGGCGGCTGCTTGATGCAGCAGCCGCGGGTGCTGATTGGAGGGAAGTCTCGCGAATCGTCCTGCACATCGATCCCGATCGGGAGCCGACACGCGCCCGCACGGCCTTCGATACTCATCTGGCCCGAGCAAATTGGATGGCGGACCGCGGCTATCGCGACTTGCTTCGCGGCGGCACCGGCAAGTAGCAGAAATCAGCTGTCGCAAGCTTTTTCTCGAGAATAGCCGTCTCCGGCAATTCTCGTGATGCCCTGCAGGCATCGCGTGATGCCAGATTACTGACTTGTCGAACAACTGAAGGTTACTTAGATCGTCTCCTACTACGGTCTGGCTTTGGGGTTATCTTAATGTCGACATACGACTGGCGCTCAGCGGAGAGTTATCAGCCCGCAATTACTTCAGGTGAAATCGAAGATTTCGCGTGGGAGCTCCTCCGCCGCAATCCTGAATATCAAAGGGACTACCGGGAGGCGCGCGCCAAAGGCGGGCACGTAAGCCCCGAGTTCAGAAGGAGATGGGGCGTCTGCTTTCGCCCATGACCCGCAAGGGTCTTTCTACGAGCAGACCATCTTCTGGGCGCCCGAGGCGATGCCAACGGTGGTGCCGATCATTCGGAGCGCGTCCGGCTCTCAAGGTCCGGACATAGTACTTCCGCTTGCTGACCTTACGTCGGCCACCATGAGGCAAGCAGCGGACGGCTGGCATGCCCTCTTGCTGGTCCAAGGCACGCAGCATCGGTTATGGCTCAGAGAGGCCCCGCGACTCGACATCCGGTATGCCACCGAATTGCCGCTCGATGAGAATTTCGTCGCGCGCGCGCACGCCGCACATCGCCTATGGCGAGCGTTGAACGGCCGCCCGCCGGGACCTGCCTTTCATCGGCTTTCGGCCCCGCAGCGGAAAAAGCTCGGCCTGGCTCTGCGAGCGCGGGATGGGCATGAGGATGGCGCATCCTATCGAATGATCGCGGGGGTGATGTTCGGCAAAAAGCGGCTCATCGAACGCGGCTGGAAGACCCACGACCTGCGCAGCCGTACCATTCGCCTGGTCAAAGCCGGCCGCTTCATCGTGCGTGCCGGCTACCGTGCATTGTTTCGATCGAGATCCCGCAAGACATAGATCTGCATAGCGCACAACTGATGCAACCAGGTCAGGTTTGGCGCCTCTCGCCCTCCCGCTGACTTCACCGGCCGGGCGGCCCGCGGTTGGATCTTACGCGCCATGCGTGCCGATCGCCTGCGGCGCATCGGAACGCTTCGAGCTCCCCCGCACCACGCCCCAACAACTGAGACGTCCCGAGCTGCGCAGCAGAATCGTCGGCCGATTGCTGACTACCAAAGCCTGCAGTCCTCTTTGCGCGATCGCAGCGCGAAACCAAAAGGAGGGGTGCCGAAATCGTCCTAACAATGTTCGGCATCCCCTCACGTGCGTTTGCTCCTCCATGGTGTCCGTCGACGCGCGATCAAACTCCGTCGTGCTCCATGACATCACGGGAGCCATCCGATGCCCGACCCGAACGCCGGCACGCCGCAGCGCTATCTTCGCACACCAGAAGCCGCACGCTTTCTTGGCCTCTCCGGCCGCACCCTCGAAAAGCATCGCACCTATGGCACAGGTCCGACCTACCGCAAGCTGGGCGGCCGCGTCGTCTACGCGCTCGAAGACCTGAAAGCATGGGTGGACCGCGGCGCCAAAACGTCCACCAGCGATCCCGGGGTTGGCACGGTCTTGCCCGCCAAGCGGCACGCGCCCATCGCTTACGCAGGCAAGGAGCGGCGCTGACCCATGCCGGACAGCGACTCCTTTGCGCGCTGGCGGCGCAACTCAGAACGGGATCAGCTCGATCTGTTTCGGGCTCTTCCCGGTGATCTCGCGCCGCGCGACGCGCAAGACCTAATGGCTTATCCGTTCTTTTCGCTGGCGAAGTCAAAGCGGACCGTTCCCATCGATTTCGGGGCCGGGACAATCAGAATCCGTGTCGAAGCTGTGCCGGAACATGGCATGGCGACCATCTGGGATGCGGACGTGCTGATCTGGGCCGCCTCGCAAATTATCCAGGCGCGTGATGCAGGTTTAAAGACGTCGCGGTTGATGGCCGCCACCCCTTACGAGATCCTGACTTTCGTTGGACGCGGCACAAGCGTGCGCGACTACGATCGCCTCAAGGCTGCGCTCGACCGGCTGCAATCGACGACCGTGATGACATCCATTCGCCAGCCGACAGAGCGTCGGCAGCATCGGTTCTCGTGGATCAATGAATGGAAAGAGACGACGGATATGCACGGCCGCGCCCGCGGGCTCGAGCTGATCCTGCCAGACTGGTTCTACACGGGTGTCCTGAACGAAGCACTCGTGCTGACGATCGACCGCGCATATTTCGATCTGACTGGTGGACTGGAGCGCTGGCTTTATCGCCTCGTGCGCAAGCACGGCGGTCGCCAAAAGGGCGGCTGGAGCTTTGATCTTGTGCACCTCCACGCCAAATCGGGCTGCCTATCGCCACTCAAGCACTTCGCATACGACCTGCGCCAGATCGTTCGACAGCAGAGATTGCCAGGATATGAACTGGTCATCTCGCACGACCCAAATGGGACGGAACGGCTAAACTTCGCTCCCACTCCGGTCGACCCGCTTACCAACCGGCTGCGCAAGCGCGGGCTTATCTCCGGCTCGGGGGAAAACCTGTGAATCCCGCCGTGCTATCAGGGACCAGCGCCACCGTGCCATCGGGGACCGAAAACGCGTGCGATCAGGGACCGTTATCGCGGAAAAGCCCTTGCCACAGAGGAGCTTCCGCTTCCTCTAACTTTCCTAACCCGGAATCCTTCGGATTCCTTCTAACGGATCCCCAATCCACGTCCCTGCAGAGTCCGTGGCTGTCCAGCGAGCCTACCGCCTGCGCCAATCTCCGCACGACAGCGGCTGAGCTGCGTCTTGCTTCCTGGAAATGGATCTTCGCAGTCCTGGACCTGCAGGAGCGCTATCTCCTCCCAAGGCGCGCTTGGCGTCCTGACGCGGCCGTGAGCGCGGAGCAGTCGTGCTTCGCCTCGCCTGTCGTTTGCCTATCACGCCTCCTCGTCCTGGATTTCAGATCGCCACGTCTCAGCACCGCCCGTGCCATCCTGCGATATGGAATTTTCATATGAATAATCTCACGACGGTTGAGCTCCTGTGGCTCGAGAAACGCATCGAAAACTGCATTCGGTTCGGCCGGCCAATGTCGGAAGCGATCATCGACCATCACCGGCGTGTTCTTTCATTTGCGCCTGGCAGCGTTTTTGCGTTCGTACGCTGGAGTTCCAATGACTTCGGAACCGTACTGTCACGCATCGATATTCTGCGCGCGTGCGCGCCAGGGCAACGCTACTCGACCGTGCCTTGGATCAGTCCGGGCGGGGAGAGCCTGCTGAGATTGTCAGGTTGGCCGAAGGTCGAACGTGTCCTGCAGCTGATCGAGGCGGTGGAAGCACTGGGCATCGATCCTGCCGACGTGGCGCCCGACTACTGGCACCACGCGCACAACCGCCTTTCGGTGAATGAGACTCCGCGAAGCTACACCCGTGCGCGTCACCAGGCGTGGCTCCGGCGCCAAAGGGTGACACTCTGATGGGCCGGCTCATAACAATTCTTGCAATGTGCGGGGGCACGGCTATTGCGCTCTCCGCCGACCGGGGCACAGCGCCATGGTATATTTGGAACGCTTCGCACAGCGTGCCGATCGGTCTTTACCGCTTGCAGCCGGTAGAGCGTCTCCGTGTCACCTCGCTCGTAGCCGTTCGCCCGCCTGACCCGCTTGCGTCCTTCCTTGATTTGAACGGCTATCTGCCGCTCGGCATTCCCATGCTCAAGCGGGTCTTGGCGCTCCCTGGGCACACCGTCTGCAGACGAGAACTCACTATCCTCGTCGACGGCATCGAGATGGGCGAGGCCCGCGAGCGCGATGGCCGTGGGCGGCCTTTGCCTGCATGGCAAGGCTGCCACGTCCTGATGGCCGACCAGATCTTTCTGATGAACTGGCAATCGGCCGATTCTTTTGACGGCCGCTATTTCGGGCCGATCGCGGCCTCCGCCGTCATCGGCCAGGCTTTGCCAGTGTGGACAAAGGACGAATGACCATGCTTGCCTTGCTTCATCGACTTGCCACTTCATCATGCTTCCGCGGACCACAATCCCTTTGCTCCTTCACGGCCAGGCTCGTCAGCAGATGCGGGCGCGCCGATGATGATCAGCTGCAAAGGCCGCACGTTGACTTCTCTCAGGCTGCGTTCGAGACGATGCGGGCATGCCGTCCATCCCTGCATGTCGTCGTGGCATTCCTGGCAGCTTCTGCAGCTGTCGAATTGCCGTCGAGCTGTCGAGCCCAATCCGAATTGCAGGCGCCTGCTCCGCCCTCAACATGCCTTGGCAAATTCGTCCCATATGCACCCTTCATTGCCGAGGCGTCCCGCCGCTTTGCAGTTCCCGTGCAATTGGTTTGTGCCGTGATCCAGGTCGAAAGCAGTGGCAAAGCGCACGCCGTGTCATCTCGAGGTGCCCTGGGCTTGATGCAAATCATGCCAGGGACGTGGGTCGACCTGAGCGCCCGCTACAATCTAGGCATCGACCCCTTTGACCCACATGACAACATTTTCGCCGGGGCCGCCTACCTGCGAGAGATGCTGGACCGGTTCGGCTCGGACGGATTTCTCGCCGCCTACAACGCAGGCCCCAAGCGCTACGAGGAGCATCTGACGACGGGGCGCGCGCTGCCTGAAGAAACCCTGGCGTACCTGAACAAACTCGAGCCATTGACTGGCATCATACAGCGCGCGCGCGATACTTCGGTCCCCGGTCACGGCACAAATTGGAAGCAAGCCAGGCTGTTCGTTCCGCGATTATATCGCGCGTCGACTGACCGGGGCTCAGTATCTGCTCTGCATGAAATGCCTTCGTCGAAAGACACGCTGACCCCCAACACAATTGGACTTGTGCCCCATGCGATTGGTCTGTTCGTGCCGCGATCGGACGAGGCGAAGTCTCAATGACGATAATCGCATCTGCTCGCATGCCATCGCAAGGTCTCGCATTTTGGAAAGTGATGAGGACACGGGCGGAAGGAGCGGACCGGGGATGGCAGGATAAAAGCCGCAAGGTGCGGCCGGTCGGTTGTGAGAAATCTGGCTTTAGTTTCAATCATCCAATGCAACTTGCGAATCTTGAGCGCACATTTTCAGTTTTGCCAAATTGCAGCCGCGGCTCAGCTTTTTGCACTCTGCCGACAAACGATGGCCGGTAAGGACGACTTCCGAATCCGCCCTGGCCGCATTCGCTCTACGCGAGCGCCGCGGGCAAAGCCGTTTCTGGCGCAGGCCCTCAGAGCCGCGCAGAAGGCCGGCGGTCTGTCACACGGCTATCGTCGTGGAACAAACTTCGGACGTGGACGCGCCGCGAGTCTTGCAGCATCCAGACTGCTCAACAACCGCGCTCGCGGCGCCATGGTCAAGGCGCGGGTGGTTCGCCGAATGCGCACGCCCGGGGCGCTGCGGGCCCATCTTGGTTATCTGCAGCGTGACGGGGTCACCCGGGACGGAGCGCCAGGCAAGCTCTTTGACGCTCTCGGAGATGAAGCAGACGGCCGCGCCTTCGCCGAACGCTGCGAGGGTGACCGGCATCATTTCCGCTTCATCGTTTCGCCCGATGATGCAGGCGAGCTCACCAGCCTGCGCAGCTTCACCCGTGAGCTCATGGATCAGGCCTCACGCGACCTTGGAACGCGCCTCGAATGGGTCGCGGTCGATCACTGGAATACGGAACACCCGCACATTCATATTCTCGTGCGCGGCCGCGCCGATGATGGAAAAGACCTCGTCATCAGTCGCGACTACATCGCAACTGGCTTGCGGGCCCGGGCCGGCGATCTCGTCACCCGCGAACTGGGTCCTCGATCCGAGCTCCAGATCCGCGAAGGGCTGGAAGCCGAGGTGAGCGCCGAACGATGGACCAGGCTCGACCGGGTGCTCGCGCGGCAAGCGGGATTGGCCGATGGGGTCATCGATTTAAGGCCGGAACGGGATGGTGCCCGGGACCCGTTACGAGACATTCGGATCGGGCGGATGCGGATGCTGGAGCGCCTGGGTGTGGCAGAGCCGGCGGGGCCCGCTCGCTGGGTCTTGGCCGAAGACGCCGAGCCACGCCTGAGGGTGCTTGGCGAGCGCGGCGACATCATCAAGCGGCTGCACAAGGCGATTGCCAAGGATGGTCTCGCACGTTCACCGTCCTCCTTTGCGCTCGAAGGCGAGCATCACGGTGAACCGATCATTGGCCGTCTCGTCGCCCGCGGACACGACGACGAGCTGAGGGGCGATGCCTTTGCCATTGTCGACGGCATAGACGGGCGGGTCCATCACCTCAAACTCCCCGATATCGATGCGGCTGGCGACGGGCCGATTGGCGGCGTCGTGGAACTCCGCCGCTTTGAGGATGCGAGGGGACGGACACGCATCGCACTTGCGGTAAGATCGGAACTCGTCCTCGAAAAGCAGGTCACCGCGGAAGGCGCCACATGGCTCGACCGGCAGCTTGTGGCGCGCGAGCCTGCTGAGTTCTCGCGCGCCGGTTTCGGCGCAGAGGTCCGGGCAGCCCTGGAACAGCGAATTGATGTGCTGGCAGAGTACGGACTTGCCCAGCGGCACGGCGACAAAGTGCGGCTTGGCCGCAATCTGATCGAGACCTTGCGAAGTCGCGAGGTCGATAGCGCCGGTCGGCGCCTTGCTGAGGAGACGGGGCTTACTCATCTACCTGCTCGATCAGGTGAACAGGTTTCGGGGACGTACCGACAGCGGCTTTCTCTCGCCTCGGGGCGATTTGCCATGATTGATAATGGGCTCGGCTTTCAGCTCGTGCCATGGGCTCCTTCACTAGAGCGGGAACTGGGCAAACAGGTGAGCGGGATCGCAAGTCCAGGCAATGTCGATTGGTCCGGGGGCCGCAAACGGGGCCTGTCACTTTGACTGGCAGTCTCTTCGCTGGGCTGCGATGCTCCACTGCGGCTGCGCTCGCCCATGTACAAGCCAAGCGCGCTATCCTTTTGTCGCGAGAAGAAGTTTGCTGTAGTCGCGCTCACGCCAACCACGTCCCGGCGGGTCTTGGGGGCGGGACATTTGCTGGTTCGACCATTCTGCGTGTCGGTTCCGAGCAACTGTCTCCTCCTGGAGATCTTGATGCTGGTGCGAGTTTTGGCTAGATCGCATGTGTTCATTTAGGAGAAGTGACGGTGACGATCGGTACTGTAAAGTGGTTTAACACGACCAAGGGCTACGGTTTCATCAAGCCGGATGACGGCGGCCCCGACGTCTTTGTGCACATCAGCGCCGTTGAAAAGGCCGGATACACCGGCTTGGCAGAAGGCGCTCGGATAAGCTTCGAGGCCACGGCTGGTCGTTCCGGCAAAGTATCAGCCGAGAATCTCCGGATCGGATAAGGCCGACATCACCGACGGCGGCGGCAACGGTTGGATCGGGATCCCTCCTGAAAAGGGACCCGACCTCGCCAAAGAAGATATCCTCGCTAGTGGGCGATACGGCCGTGCCATAGCATCGATCTGGACCCGGGCGCACCGTGAGAACCAGTTGGTTAGATTAACCCGATCTACCCGCTGTCATTGCCGCGAACTGCTGCGGCTTGCCGCTGGGGTGACTTCAGCGTTGCTCTCGATCGGGCCAGCCGGCACCAGATGCACGATTCGGTAGCCATTCTCGTGCAGATAGCGCAAGAACGCCGGCATCATGGCGGCCGTTCGGGCCTGGGCATCATGCAGCAGAATGATGCCCTTGCTTGAGACCTCCAATCTCTCGGTAACAGTCTTTAGTTCTTGTTCTGGGGTTAGGTCCTCCCAGTCGCCCGCCGAGAGATCAGCTCCAAACACCACAATCCCGCGCGAACGCAAGAATTCGAGCGTCGCTGGGGTCGAGTCAAAATACGGAAACCGGAAAAAGCGCGACGGCGAGCTTTGGGTGGAGACGCCCTTGGCCGCCGTCTCATCGGCGGCAATTCCACGAGCAATATCCTTCTTGGCCTGTTCGAAGGTCATCTTCGACATTATCGTATGCGACCAGCTGTGGTGTGCGATGGTGTGGCCCTCGGCAGCAATTCGGCGAACGAGCTCTGGAGACTTTGCGGAGGACTTGCCGACCAGAAAGAACGTGGCCCGTACGCATTCCTTGGCGAGCGCCGCCAGTACCTTTTGCGTGCTCGGCGGCCGCGGCCCGTCGTCAAAGGTGAGGACGACCTCATGGTCGGCCAAAGGGAGCGTTTCCCGAAAGCTGTTCAATCCAACGCGCGGGTGGGCCTTTGCATCGACCTCGAGGACGCGGGAGGTGCCGAGCACATCCTGCCGTGGGCAGTCGGCCGCGTCTGTCACGACTATCCCGGCAAGTAGCAGGGTCACAGCACCAGCAAGCGGCGTGGTCAATCTGAGCAGGCGCGTCTTTGAATGCGCCACACCTCCACCCTTACCTGAGCCAGCAGCATTGCCGAAGTATGATAACCTCATGCGATTCAGGTAGCTCTTGGGAAAGGGCAGCTTGGCCGCCGGTGAGGTTATCTATTGCGCGATCGTCAGAACTCCGGGACCCATTCAGCGACACTTCGCGACGATCGAAGGTCGTCCGTCCCTCCAGGGTTTGAACGCTCCAGGAGGGCAATCTTCAGGAACGCTTCACATTATTTGAGCGAAGTCAGCGTTTTCCGCCTATCCATGAGCCTCTCACGCACATAATAGGCGTTTCGGCGCCGTCTCGTGATGCAAACCTCGATCTATCAGTCCCGCTGAACTTGAATGGGCGGTGGCTACGTATCTCGGCTTTGTCCCCGCCGATCTCTGCGCTGCCACGCGCGCCACTGCGACGCGAGCACCATCGTAGTTGTGTGCGCACGTCGATATGCCGAGATATCCCGATCATGTCGGCAACAAAAATCATTTGGCACCAGGTCATCCTGGTCTGCCTCATCGTGCTCGCGTTCCTGTGGGCTGCGACCGAATGGACAGCCTGGCGGCTTGCGTTCCAGCAACAGCTTGGGGCTCCCTGGTTCAAGCTCGGGCATTGGCCGATTTATCAGCCGGCAGCTTTCTTCGGCTGGTGGTTCAAGTTTGATGCTTATGCGCCCGTCGTTTTTCTGGAGGGTGGCGCGATTGCTGCAAGTGGCGGCATCGCGGCCATAGCGCTCGCCATGTTGCTCTCGGTCCTGCGAGCCCATGAAGGGCGGGACGTCACCACCTACGGCTCGGCGCGCTGGGCCGATCTACGCGAAGTCAGACGGGCCGGGCTGTTAGGCCCTGACGGCGTCGTGCTCGGCCGGTTCGGACGTCATTATCTGCGCCACGACGGGCCCGAGCATGTGCTTTGCTTTGCGCCGACGCGCTCCGGCAAGGGTGTTGGCCTCGTCATTCCGACCCTTCTGACCTGGCCGGCCTCCACCATCGTCCATGACATCAAGGGTGAGAACTTCCAGTTGACCTCTGGGTGGCGCGCGCAATTTGGGCCCGTGCTGTTGTTCGATCCCACCAATCCGACCAGCGCCGCCTACAATCCACTCCTCGAGATCCGCCGTGGCGATTGCGAGGTGCGAGATGCCCAAAACATCGCTGATATTCTCGTCGATCCCGAGGGTGCACTCGAGCGCCGCAATCATTGGGAAAAGACCAGCCACTCGCTCCTCGTCGGCGCAATCCTGCATGTCCTCTACGCCGAAGCCGATAAGACCCTTGCGGGGGTCGCAAACTTCCTTTCGGATCCGTCTCGCCCGATCGAGGCTACGCTCAACGCAATGCTGGCGACTCCGCATCTTGGGACGGGCATCCATCCAGTCGTCGCGTCAGCGGCACGCGAGCTTTTGAACAAAAGTGAGAACGAGCGCTCGGGTGTGCTCTCGACGGCGATGAGCTTCCTCGGGCTCTATCGCGATCCGGTAGTTGCCAAGATCACCGCGCGAAGCGATTGGCGCATCCGTGACCTCGTTGACCGCGCTGAATCCGTCTCACTGTACCTCGTGGTGCCGCCATCGGACATCGTCCGCACCAAACCCCTGATGCGGCTCATCCTGAACCAGATCGGACGGCGTTTGACCGAGAGCCTTGATCCCGACCGGCGCCGGCAGAAGCTGCTTCTGATGCTTGACGAGTTTGCAGCCCTCGGCCGGCTCGACTTTTTCGAGAGCCAACTCGCCTTTATGGCAGGTTACGGCATCCGCAGCTTTCTCATCACGCAAAGCCTTAACCAGCTCGAACGCGCCTACGGTCCGAACCATGCGATTCTTGACAATTGCCACGTCCGGATCGCCTTTTCGACCAATGACGAGCGCACCGCCAAGCGCGTCTCCGACGCGCTCGGAACTGCGACCGAATTGCGAGCCATGAAGAACTATGCGGGCCACCGCTTGAGCCCTTGGCTTGGGCACTTGATGGTCAGCCGCCAGGAGACCTCCCGTCCGCTGCTGACCCCCGGCGAAATCATGCAACTGTCTCCGCAAGACGCGGTCGTGATGATTTCCGGTGTGCACCCGGTCCGTGCCAACAAGGTCCGCTACTATGAGGATCCGCAATTCCAGCGACGTGTCTTGAAGCCGCCCCGCTTGGAGCCCAACAAGCAGCCCACCCGCCCAGATGACTGGTCAGCCCGCGCCCCAATATCGCCGTCGCGCCAGCTGCTGACAAGGCGCGCGGGCAGGAGCGACGAGGCGAACGGCGGCTTACGCCGCGAGCCGGAATTGCCGCAGCATGAGGAAATCGAGATCAAGACGCCGGCCGGCGAGCACGAGTTCGACCCCGAGCTCGACGAGGGTGACGAGGATGCCGTCCAGGCGCAACTGATGAGCCGGTCGATGCAGGGAGTTGCGCGAACCGTCACCCTCGATCCGGACGATGGAATGGATCTGTGAGCGAGGCAGCGTGAAAAAGGTCCAGCTCAGCGTCTATCTCGATCCCGAAACGTTCAAAACGCTCGAGGCCTTCGCAAGCCGCGGTGGCCGGTCCAAGTCGCTGGTGGTCGAGGCCGCAATAGGTTCCTTTCTTTCTCCTGACGATTCCGATCGGCGCGAGGCTGTGATAGCAAAACGGCTGGATCGGATTGTGCGGGTGCTCGAGCGTCTTGAACGCAATGATGGCATCACGCTCGAGACCGTCGCGCTCTTCATCCGGTTCTGGCTGACCTCAACTCCGGCATTGCCGGAGCATTCGAGCCCTGCCGCTCGCGCTAAGGGCGGTGAGCGGTACGACCGCTTTGTCGAAGCGCTGGGACGACGACTTGCGAGCGGATCCAGCGTCCTGAAGGAGGTAAGCATTGACGTGCAAGCCTCCGAGAAGCCCGAATAGATACTTCTGCGCGCAGAGTGCCTGTGACGCCCCCTTGGCGATCGAGCGCCGGGCCTAGGTGAGCCGAGCCGGCGCGCGCGCGCGCAGGCAGACTGAGACAGAGTCGTGAAGCGCGGGGCGCTTTCTTGAGGTCCCAGAAGGCACTTCGCGAGTGGCCCTAGCTGCCGCGCAGGAGGCTGAGATATCCCGCTCATCTTGAGCCCGCCTCGTCTTTCTTTGGCTACGCCAGACTACGACGCCAATGTCGGCGCGATTGATGTCGTGGTCGGATTGCCCCTTCTGTCGACGCATCATCGCTGGGCCGATTCATCTGTTTCGACCGGAAAGCCACGCTGCACGGAAAGCGGATGCCGTTTCGTGCGGTCGCAATTGAGGAGCTGAAGAAACAATGCAGATCGATGCTGAGGCTGAAGGTCAGGCCAGCTCTATTGGGAATGGTTTCGATGGCGAGGTGCAGCCGAGCTCGAACGAAGGTCTGCGAACCAAGAAGATCATCGTTCAGCTCTCCGAAGGCATCTTTGAGCGGCTTGAAGCCGCGGCCGAACGCCCAGGAATCGGCAAGAGTATGGTCGTCGAGACGGCGCTTCAGCGTTTTCTGGCTCCTGCGCAAGGGGCCGAAGGGCTCATTCGTGAAACTCTGGACCGGGTCAGTGGTCAGATGGCAAGGCTCGAGCGCGCCTCTGAAACCGATAGGGGTGTACCAGAGAGGCGAACTGTAGAAGAACTGCTTCAGGAGGGTTCGTCCGCACCCGCTGTAGAGGGGGGCTCCGAGCCGCGCGCTGCCGCCGAGGAGGGCGGCAGCAAGCTGAACTTTCGGAGCCTGTCCAGCTCGTTGTGTTGAGCGCACCGTCCAGAACGGCAGAAGCGGGCTGAAAGGGCTCGCCGCGCAAACAACGCCTGTGGTCCGCATCGAACCGCTTCCTGTGTGGCGGCTCATCGCCTGCATCTTTCTTCCCTTCGCGGCCGGGTACTACCTTGCCTACCTGTTCCGGACGATCAATACCCTGATCGCTGGACCCCTTGGCTCCGATCTGGGGCTTGGCGCTGCCGACATCGGGCTGCTCACGTCGATCTATTTCCTGGTCATCATGGCGGGTCAGATTCCCATCGGCATGTTACTGGATCGCTACGGGCCGCGCCGGGTCCAGAGCTTGCTATTGGCCGTGGCAGCAGCGGGGGCCGCGCTTTTTGGACTATCGACGGGTTTCGTTTCGCTTCTCATCGCCCGCGCGATAATCGGACTTGGGAGTGCAGCAGCGCTGATGTCGGGGCTGAAAATGATCGTCCTCTGGTTTCCTAGAGAACGTTTGGCCCTCATCAATGGCTTTATGATCATGCTGGGTTCGTTGGGCGCGGTCACGGCAACCGCTCCTGCCGAGGTGCTCCTGGACTGGATAGGCTGGCGCGGCCTGTTCGCGGTGCTGGCCGCCGCAAGCGCGCTTGCTGCCATTTTAATCTATCTGGTCGCTCCCGAACGAGTGGACAGTCCATCAGGCAGAACGAAGCCGGCCACGCTGAAAACCATCTACTCTGATCAACGCTTCTGGCGGATTGCCCCCCTGTCGGCAACCTGCATCGGATCGGCCTGGGCACTGCAGTCCTTGTGGGCGGCACCTTGGCTTTGCGATATCGAACGGCTCAATCGAACAAGTCTCGTCAGTGAGCTGTTCGTGATGGCGACCGTTTTGAGCCTCGGGGCGCTAGTCTTGGGCGTGCTTGCAAACTGGGTGCGCAGCCGTGGCAGGAATATGGAAGTGTTGTTCGCGGCGGTCGCGGCCCTGTTGATCGGAGCGGAGATCGCCCTCATCCTGCATCCGCCCTGGCCCTCACTTCTGCCGTGGTGCGTCGTGTCGGTGGCCGGATCGGCCACCGCTCTGACCTACGCCATCATAGCAGATTATTTCCCGCCCCAACTGGTCGCGCGCGCGAATGGTGGTTTGAACGTCCTGCAATTTGGCTGGGCCTTCATCGTGCAGTACGGGACGGGACTGATTCTTGAGCGATGGCCCGTTGAGGCCGGCCACCATCCTTTGATTGCCTACCAGACTGCGTTCGGACTGAACGTGCTGCTACAGCTGGCGGCGCTCGCCTGGTTTGCCGTTCCATGGTTTCAAAGCCGGAAAGGGAAAGGCAGGACTCCGGCCATACTCCAACCGGCCTGCGGCTGGAGCTCGGCTCATGCCGCTATCCGAGCGAGCGAGGCTGCGATCCTGGAGGCGGATGAACACCTGGAGTGGTGACGCGAGCTTGACGGGCCGATGCCAACGGGGTGCGCCTCTTTCGGCGCGCCGAACACGAGCTTACCGAACCTTCCTTTCCGACTCTTGTCGTTTCTACGCCAGACTACGACGGTGATGATCCTGTCTTGCGATAGCGTAGGATCTGCTTTTTCTACTTGTCTCACATGAGGCCGCTGAAGGGCAGGGCCTCGATCATGTGGGGCAGCCGTGGCGATACATTCATTTCATTCGGAAGCCGAGTTGCGCGGGGCGCGCATGCTCCGCACCGCCCTTGGGCCGGCCATTGCCGGCTTTTTGGAAGATCAGACCGTTGTAGAGGTGATGCTCGGCGGATTCAAACGGTCGTCGCAACACCAATTGTTTTCACTCATGACAGTAATTCGTCAAGCGCTTCTGCCGGCGTTTTCCAGCCCAGTGTCTTTCTCG
>NZ_JADPKY010000063.1 GCF_023074185.1 Bradyrhizobium sp. 132
CTGTAGAGCGGTGCGATCTCGCCGTCGATCCAGTCCCAATCGATCCTGCCGGCAAGCAGAACCAGCTCGTGCTTCATGTTGATAATCTGGTCCACCCGCTATAGCGCGACAATCTGGATGGGAAGCGCGCGACAATCAGGATGGCGAGTCGGTGTCGCGGCGAGGTGATGATTGCCGCGATGATTGTCGCGTGCAAGAGTTTTGTTGGCTCTGATTGTCGCGGAGCGTCAATCAGCGAGTGTTTTTGGTGTCGCGTGCGAGGATGGTCGCCCTGGACCACGCTTCCGCTCGAGCGCGGTGCGCCTGCGATAGCTTTCGACGTTCATCTCGACGATGGTGGCGTGGTGAACGAGGCGATCGATGGCGGCGAGCGTCATAGCAGGATCCGGGTGGTGCGGGTGAAGAGGACGCGCCACCCGTTCTCGATAAGGGCCAGGCCGATGGCTGCCGCCAAGTGACTCTTGCCGCCGCCGGGCGGGCCGAACAGCAGCAGATTGGCGCCCTTGCCGAGCCAACCATCGCCGGCGGCGAGCGCGGTCACCTGCGCCTTGGAGATCATCGGCACAGCCTCGAAGTCGAAGTTGTCGAAGGTCTTTCCAGCGGGCAGCCGCGCCTCGACGAGATGGCGCTCGACGCGGCGGCGGCCGCGTTCGGCGATCTCGTGCTCGGCAATGGTGGCGAGGAAGCGGGCCGCCGGCCAGCCTTCCTTGTCGGACTGCTCGGCAAATTGCGGC
>NZ_JADPKY010000176.1 GCF_023074185.1 Bradyrhizobium sp. 132
CGCCGGCGGCGGCACCAGCTGCGACTGGCTCGAGAAGATCAGGCGCACCAGCTCGACGAAGCAGATGCCGAGCCCGAAGGTCACGAGCAGCTGATCCTCATGGGGGCGGTGATAGAAATGGCGGATGATGACGCGTTCCATGAGGACGCCGAGCAGCATCACGAACAGTGAGCCCGCGATGACGGCGAGAATGAACGACTCCGTGTACTGGTAGGCGACGAAGCCGGCATAGCCGCCGATCATGAACATCGCGCCATGCGCGAGGTTGAGCACGCCGAGCGTGCCGTAGATGATGGTCAGGCCGGAGCTGATCAGCGCGAGCAGGGCGCCGAGCGCGAGCCCGTTGAAAAGCTGCGAAACGAGATTGGGCCAATTAATCATGCAACGATCGCTATTGTAACACGCGAAGGGGCGCATCAAAAAAGGTGACGCCGCAGGTCCAGAGTGCAGCCCGCGGCGTCACAGGGGTTAGTGCGGGCTCAGGTGTAGTCGCCGAGATGGCACCCGAACGCGTCCGGCTTCTGCATCAGGCCTTCGCCCGGGACGATTTCGACGACGTCGTACCAGTCTTCCTTGTTCTTCATGTCCTTCTGCTGCTTGCCCTTGACGATGATCACGGGGCGGACACATTGGTGATCTTCGGGGCGGTAAT
The DNA here is from genome assembly GCF_023074185.1 of Bradyrhizobium sp. 132. Taxonomy (GTDB): domain Bacteria; phylum Pseudomonadota; class Alphaproteobacteria; order Rhizobiales; family Xanthobacteraceae; genus Bradyrhizobium. The sequence continues at coordinate 653 of NZ_JADPKY010000176.1, forward strand.
GCACGTCGCCAACCAGCGAGGGGATGGTTTCGCCCTTCTCGTAGGCCTTGATCACGTCGGGCGGGCTGAAGCTGCCGGCCTGCTCGCACATGTGGGCCCAATGCGCGAAGCTGACATAGGCGTTCTCCGCGCCCCATTCCGGCTTGTAGCCGTACTTCTTCTCGAAGGCTTCGTTGAACATCTTGGCCAGCGGGAACTTGTCCTCGATCGTCCACCAATAGTCGGTGGCGGCGTAGACGCCCTGCATCAGGCCGCCGGTTTCGCGCGCGATGAAAGGCACCTGGTAGGGAACGACCAGCTTCATCTTGTCGAGCACGCCGAACTGCTTGGCTTGCTGGGTCGACAGCACGGCGTCGTGGCCCCAGTTGACGTTGATCAGGACGTCGGCGCCGGAGTTCGCGACGTTGAGCAGATAGGAGGAATAATCAGGCGCGCCGAGCGGCGCGACCTGGTTGGTCACGGTGGTCCAGCCCGCGGTCGCGAGGAAGTCCTGCATGGATTTGGTGACGGTGTGGCCGTAGGTGTAGTCAGGCGTCAGATACGCCGCCTTCTTGCCCTTGCCGAACTCCCGTACCATCACCGGGCCGATCGCCGCAGCTGCGGTCTGGCCGAAGAAGTTCTGGCGGAAGCCGTAGCGAACGCAATCCTTGCCGGTGGTGTCGTTCGAGCCGGAAATGCCGCACACGAACAGCACGTGCTCACGCTGGGCGAGCTTGTTGAGCGCGACCGCGACGGCGCTGGACGTGCCGCCTGTGATCATGATCGCCTTGTTCTCGCTGATGAAGCGCTGCTGCGCCTGTACCGCCTCGTTCGGCTTGGCCGCGGAATCGGCGACGCCGAACTTCAGCTCTTTGCCGAGCACGCCCTTGCTGGTCTTGGGCGATATCTTCTTGATCAGATCATGGCCGCTGTTGATGTGCTCGATCGCGAGCTGATAGCCCTTGAGTTCGTCCTCGCCCTGCACGGCGTAGGTGCCGGTGCGCGGCACCGAGATGCCGATGAAGGCGGTGGAACCCGAGACCCCCGCGGGGTAGGACCCGATCGCCGGCTTGTCCTCGGCAAACGCCGGCATCCCGGGCAGAACCGCGCCGCCGATGAGACCCGCGGTGGTCTGAAGCAGGCCACGGCGCGAGAGGCCGCGGCGGATGAGATTGTCAGTCATGATTGTTTCCTCCGAACATTTGTTCTTGTTTGCAGGCGCGAACACGACCTGTCCGGCGCCGCCGACCTCGCTGGCCTGCTGCGCCGGGCACGTCACGTCCGCGTGTAGCTCTTGGACGTAGACATTGCTTGTGAACGCCTTCTGTCAATTTCGTCTTTGGTCGAATAACGAAAATTATCTCGTGAAAACATATCGGATCACGATATATATTAGTCTTTGTGAGTACGAGACTGGCGGGTTCGACGAGAGAAATGGCGCGGCAGACGACAGTGACAGGTGCCCGGAAGCGACAGTCCTGGCCGCAAGGAGCGGAGCGGCCGGAGGCGGCGTGGCCGGCGGAAGAGGTCAACGGCCAGCGGGCGACACCGCAGTCCGGCGATGCCTCGCGCCTGCCCGATCCGCGCCGGCGCGGGCCCATCGTCGGCCCCGTTCAGGCGAAGCGCGTACCTGGCCCGATGAAGAAGCTGAGCGTGCGTGCCCAGAACGTTCTCAAGGAGCTCGCGGTCGAGCTCACTGCCGAGCAGCCGCCGAAGGGGAATTGGTCGCCCTCGCGCGAACTGCTGCGCGCGCTGACGGCTGAACGCCTCGCGACCGCGCGCAATTGCGGTCCTCACACGATGCGGGAGATCGTCGACTGGGCGCAGGGCTGTGGCGTGACCATCAAGCCGGTGATCCCGCACGGCGGCTCGTTGTCGCAGATGTGGGCGGAGTTGATTACCAATGCATCCGTCGGTGCCTTGACCAGCGCCGAGATTGCCAGCGCGCTCCAGCGCTCGATCCGGCGAAAGAGCGTCCGCATCCCGATTGCGTTTCAGGTCATCCTGGTGAAGATCCTGCTGTCCAACTTCGAATAGGGCGGCGATATTTGTGTATTCGCGGCGCCGGTCGGTTGGTTCCGCCTGGCCGTCCTTGCTAGTCTCGGTGAGGCCGCTCGTTCTATCGGCCGGCTCGACGTCGCAGGCAGGATATGGCTCCATCGAAGCGGCAGACGACACGCCCGGCGCGTGCTGTGTCCACAAAGGGCGGCGCGATGCGTGAGGCCGACTACGCGGCGCTTGCGCAGTTCCGCTATCAAATCCGGAGTTTCCTGGCGTTCAGTGAGGCGGCCGCACACCTGCAGGGATTGACGCCGCAGCAGCATCAGGCGCTGCTTGGTATCAAGGGCTTTGTCCGTCCGGGTCCCGCGACCGTCGGTGACGTCGCGCGATTTCTGCTGATACGACACCACTCGGCCGGCGAGCTGATCAACCGCATGGCGAAGCTGGGACTGGTCGGCCGGGTCACTGACCCCGAGGACGCCAGGCGTGTTCATCTCAGGCTGACGAGGAAAGGCGAGCAGAAGCTCCAGGCGCTCTCAAGGAAAAATCTCGAGGAGCTCCGTCGCGCCGCGAGCCCGGCGTTGAGTCGCTTGTTGAAATCATTCCGGCAATCGAGCCAGTCCTGAGCGGGGGACTTCGGCCGATCAGGCCGCGGCGCCGGTCACGCCGCCGCGCCTTGGGCGGCGAGCTGCGCGGCCTGGTGCTCGGTGGTCAGTGCGTCGATCAGTTCCCCGATCGCTTCTCCGGCAATCACCTGCGGCAGCTTGTACAGCGTCAAATTGATGCGGTGATCGGTGACGCGTCCTTGCGGAAAATTGTAGGTGCGAATGCGCTCGCTGCGATCTCCGGACCCGACCTTCTCCTTGCGCTCGGCCGAGCGGGCGGCATCGACGCGCTGCTGCTCGGCGTCGTAGATGCGCGAGCGCAGGATGTTCATGGCGGAGGCGCGATTCTTGTGCTGCGAGCGGCTGTCCTGCATCATCACGACGATGCCGGTCGGGATGTGGGTGATGCGGATCGCCGATTCCGTCTTGTTGACGTGCTGGCCGCCGGCGCCTCCCGCGCGCATGGTCTCGATGCGCAAATCGTCGTTCTTGATGTCGATGTCGACCTCCTCGACCTCCGGCATCACGGCGACGGTCGCGGCGGATGTGTGAATGCGCCCCTGCGTCTCGGTGTCGGGCACGCGCTGCACGCGATGTACGCCGGATTCGAATTTCAGCTTCGAGAACGCGCCGCGGCCCTGCACCTCGGCGATGATTTCCTTGTAGCCGCCGACGCTGCCTTCGCTCGCCGAGATCACCTCGACCTTCCAGCCCTGAAGGCTCGCGAACCGCTCGTACATCCGGAACAGATCGCCGGCGAACAGCGAGGCCTCGTCGCCGCCGGTGCCGGCGCGGATTTCCAGCACCACGTTGCGGTCGTCCATGGCGTCCTTGGGCAGCAGAGCGAGGCGGATATTCTGGACCAGGTCCTCGATCTTTGGCGTCAACTCACCGCGCTCGGCTTCCGCCATGCCGCGCATCTCGGGATCGGTCGCGGGATCGGCGATCAGTGCCTCGGTGTCGGCGAGCTCCTTGACGGCCGAACGATAGGCCTTGACCGCTTCGATCAGTGGCGTGAGCTCGGCGAGTTCACGCGTGATCTGCACATAGCGTTCGGAGGCGAGCTGACCGAGCGATTCGGCCTCGAGCGAGGCGTGATGCGCGAGCAGGACGTCCAGTTTGGCTTCGGGCAGTGACGACATCGGTTCAGTCTCAAGATGCGGAAAAGGGCGAGGCGGCAGGAAGGGGCGACAGGCCCGCTACAACGCCAGGCCTTCGGCCTCGGCAAACTCCGTCAGCTTCTGCCGGATCGAGACGCTCCCGGCGGGGGCGTCCAGCAAGGGGCCGAGCATCGCTTCGGCCTTCTTGGCGTCGAGATCGATCACCATCGCCTTGACCGGGCCAAGCGCGGTCGCCGAAAGCGATAGCGAGCGGTAGCCCATCGCGATCAGCGCCAGCGCGCCGATCGGCTTCGACGCCATCTCGCCGCAGAGCGACAGCGATTTCTTTGCCGCTTGCGACTTGCGCGCGATGTCGCGCAACGCACGCAGGATCGGCGCCGACATGGTGTCGAAGCGCCCGGCGACCTTTGCGTTGCCGCGGTCGACCGCGAACAGGAACTGGAACAGATCGTTGGAGCCGACCGAAATGAAGTCGACCTTCTTCAGAAGCTCGTCGAGCTGATAGAGCAGCGCCGGCACCTCGACCATGGTGCCGATGTCGATCCGCTCCGGCAGGGTGTGGCCATGCTGGCGCAGATAGGTCAGCTCGCGTTCGACCAGCGCCTTCGCCGAATCGAATTCGCCGACCTCCGAGATCATCGGGAACATGATGCGCAGCGCACGGCCGCCGCCGGCGCGCAGCAGCGCGCGGATCTGGCCGCGCAACAGGCCGGGACGGTCGAGCCCGAGCCGGATCGCGCGCCACCCGAGCGCGGGATTCTCCTCGATCACCGCTTCCATATAAGGCAGCGCCTTGTCGCCGCCGATGTCGAGGGTGCGGAACGTGACGGGTTTGGTGCCGGCGGCATCCAGCACGGTACGATAGAGCGCGAGTTGGTCGCTGGTGCGCGGCAGGCTCTGGCCGACCATGAATTGCAGCTCGGTGCGGAACAGGCCGATGCCGGCGCTGCCGGTGTCCTCGATATGCGGCAGGTCGATGGCGAGACCCGCATTGATCATCAGCTCGACCTTCTGGCCGTCTTTGGTGACGCAGGGCAGGTCGCGCAGCGCCAGATATTGCGCCTGGCGGCGGGCGCGGAAGCGCACGCGCTCGGCGAAGGCGGCCTCGACCTCCTGCGACGGACGGACATAGATCGAGCCGGAAGTGCCGTCGACGATGATGGCGTCGCCGGGATCGGCGATACCAGGTGCGTTCGGCACTTCGCCGACCGCGGGAATGCCGAGCGCACGCGCCACGATCGAGACGTGGGAATTGGCGGTGCCTTCCTCCAGCACGATGCCGCGCAGGCGCTTGCGGTCGTAGTCGAGCAGCGCCGCCGGGCCCATCGCGCGCGCGATGACGATGGCGTTGTCGGGCAATTGTTCACGTGAAGGCGCGTGATCCTGGCCGACCAGCTGCCGCATCAGGCGATAGCCGAGATCCTCGAGATCATGCAGCCGGTCGCGCAAATAGGGATCGGTCGAGCGCAGCATGCGCGCGCGGGTGTCGGACTGCACGCGCTCGACGGCGGCTTCCGCCGTGAGGCCGGTGGCGACCGCCTCGTGCAGCTTGTGCGACCAGCCCTGGTCGTTGGCGAACATGCGGTAAGCTTCCAGCACCTCGCGATGCTCGCCGCCCTCGGCGACGTCGCCGCGCTCCAGCATGCGATCGAGGTCGGCGCGCAGCTTAGCGAGCGCGGTGTCGAGCCGTTTGATCTCCTTGGGCAGGTCCTCGGCGATGTAGTCCTTGATGACGACGCGCGGCTCGTGCAGCACGACGTGGCCGAGCGCGATGCCTTCCGACAGGATGGCGCCGACCTTCTGCGCCGAATGGCGCGCGGCGGGCTCCTGGCCGGGCTGGGCCAGCGCGGACAGCTCGCCGGAGGCGATCAGCTCCGCCAGCACCATCGCGGTGGTCTGGAGCGCCTCGAGCTCCTCCTCGACATAATTGCGCTTGGCGCGGTTCTGCACCACCAGCACGCCGAGCGTGTTGCCGGCGCGCAGGACCGGCACGCCGAGGAAGGAGTGATAGATTTCTTCGCCGGTCTCGGGGCGGAACGAGAACGCCGGGTGGCTCTGTGCGTCGTTCAGATTGAGCGGGGTCGCCTCGCTGGCGACGAGCCCGACCAGGCCCTCATGGGCCGTCAGCACGGTGTGGTGCACCGCCTCGCGGTTGAGGCCTTCAGTGGCATAGAGCTCGAGCGTGTTGTCGACGCGCAGCACATAGACCGAGCACACCTCGGCCACCATATTGGCGGCGATCAGCACCACGATCTTGTCCAGCCGCTCCTGGGCCGAGACCTGCTCCGCCATGGTTTCGCGGAGCCGTCTCAACAAGACGCGGGGACCTCCCGACGCGCTCCGCATGTGCCGTCAACCCTCCACCGTCTGCCGGGGCCGAAGGGCCCGCGGCGGCTCGCCCAGAAATCCAGAAAAACAACGAATTTGCTCGTCCGGCGCCGGCCCAGCCGATCCGCTGGAGCCGTCACCTGAGCCGAATCAGCACCGCCTCAACTGGGGCACAGTTTGCGGCAGCCCACCCTCTTCGCCGTATAGCGAATTAGGGCTTGTTTTGCCAAGCAAAACGCCTGCCAAACGCGAAGGTGTGTACACCTTCGCGTTTGCTGCGACCGCTAAGAGAAAATTAGCCTATGTCTGATCGAGACCGTAGAGCGTGTGCAGGGTCCGCACCGCAAGCTCGGTATAGGCGGTATCGATCAGGACGGAGAATTTAATCTCGGAGGTTGTAATGGCCCGGATGTTGATATTCCGTCCGGCGAGGGCCGAAAATGCCTGGGCGGCGACGCCGGCATGGCTGCGCATGCCGCTGCCGATCACCGAGATCTTGGCGACGTCGGTGGCGGTGTCGAGCCGGGCATAATTGATCTGGCTCTTGGCCGCGGTGATCGTCTCCTTGGCCCTTGTGTAGTCGGCAGCCGGGACCGTGAAGGTGAGGTCGGTGGTCTTGCCGTCCTCGGAGACGTTCTGCACGATCATGTCGACGTTGATGTTGGCATCCGCGAGCGGGCCGAAGATCGACGCCGCAACGCCGGGCTTGTCTTCGATCTGGCGTACCGAGATCTGGGCCTCGTCCTTCGAAAAGGCGATGCCGGTGACGACGTGGCTTTCCATGATCTCCTCCTCGCTGCAGATCAGCGTGCCGGGCGGCTGGTTGGCATGCGGGTCGATATCCTCGGGCTTGTCGAAGCTCGATCGGACGAAAATCGGCATGTTGTGGACCATGCCGAGTTCCACCGAGCGGACCTGGAGCACTTTTGCGCCCTGGGAGGCCAGTTCCAGCATGTCTTCGAACGCGATCTTGTCGAGCCGGCGCGCCTTCGGCACGATTCGCGGATCGGTGGTGTAGACACCATCGACGTCGGTATAGATGTCGCAGCGGTCCGCCTTGACGGCGGCGGCGATCGCCACAGCCGAGGTGTCGGAGCCGCCGCGGCCGAGCGTGGTGATGCGATTGGTCTCGGGGTTGATGCCCTGGAAGCCGGCGATTACGGCGACCTCCTTGCGCTCCCTGAAGCGCTTGATGATCTCGTTGCCGTCGATATCCTCGATCCGGGCCGAGGCATGGGCGTCGCTGGTCTTGATCGGGATCTGCCAGCCCTGCCAGGAGCGGGCCTGGATACCCATGCCCTGAAGCGCGATGGCAAGCAGGCCGGACGTCACCTGTTCGCCCGAGGCGACCACGGCGTCGTATTCGCGCGCGTCGTGCATCGGCGAGGCCTCGGTGCACCAGGCCACCAACTCGTTGGTTTTACCGGACATCGCCGAGACGACCACTGCCACTTCATGGCCGGCGTCGACCTCACGCTTCACATGGCGTGCGACGTTGCGGATACGTTCGATGCTGGCGACGGATGTGCCGCCGAATTTCATCACGAGGCGGCTCATGACGACGCGTGCATTCCCTCATAAGGATAAGTATGGTGACCCGCGCTGGACGGGTGCCTGCGATACCGACCGCGCGTATACAGAGGGGCGGGGCCGGGGGCAAGCGGGTTCCTGCGGGGCCAATCCGGGCAATGGGTTAATCGAGGTTATGGCGCGCTATATCGATGAGATCCTGCAACCGGGCGAGCGGGTGCTGTATTCGACCAATGCGCACTGGATCTTCTATTTTCCGGCCATCCTCGCATGGATCGCAGCCTTGGGCCTGTTCGTCCTGTCACGGCAAACCGCGGTCGACGGGCTCGTGATTCTGTGTCTCATCGCCTCGGGGGTGGTCGCCTTGGCGGCGCTGTTCTGGACCTTGAAGGGCTGGTTCCACCGCTTCACCACCGAGACCGACGTCACTAACCTGCGAGTTGTGCACAAGACCGGGTTCATCAAGCGCCGCACTTTCGAGATGGCGCTGGACAAGGTCGAGAGCGTCGATGTGAATCAGACCATTCTTGGACGCATTCTCAACTATGGCGACGTGACCATCAATGGCGTGGGGGAAGGTCGCGAAACCATCCGGACCATCGCCTCACCGCTCGCCTTCCGTAGTTCGATCACCACGCGGTAGGACCGCGCTTACTGATGAGCATGCAGCAAGATACTTCCGCTACCGCAAGCCCGCCGCCGGGCTCGACCGTCGACGCCGCCGAGATCGCGAAATTTTCAAAACTCTCGGCCGAGTGGTGGGACCCCAACGGCAAGATGGCCCCGCTGCACCGGATCAACCCGCTGCGGCTCGGCTACATCCGCGATGCGGCCTGCCGCAAGTTCGAACGCAACTTGCGCAGCCTCAACTGCCTCGGCGGCCTGCGCGTGCTCGACATCGGCTGCGGCGCCGGCCTGTTGTGCGAGCCGCTGTCGCGCCTGGGTGCGCAGGTCATCGGCGTCGATCCGTCGGTCAGCAACATCGCCGCCGCGAAGCTGCACGCCGACAAGGCGCATCTGTCGATCGACTATCGCTGCACCACGGTGGAAGAGATCGACCCGCGCGAGCGATTCGACATCGTGCTGGCGATGGAGGTGGTCGAGCACGTCGTCGATGTCGGCGTTTTCCTGAAGCGCTGCGCCGCGATGCTGAAGCCGAACGGGTTGATGGTGGTCTCGACGCTGAACAGGAACTGGAAGAGCTTCGCGCTCGCCATCGTCGGAGCCGAATACGTCCTGCGCTGGCTGCCGCGCGGCACTCATGAGTGGAACAAGTTCGTCACTCCCGACGAGCTGACGAAATACCTGCTCGATAACCGCCTCGTCATCACCGAACAGACCGGCGTCGTCTACAGCCCCTTCGCCGACAAATGGACGCTTTCGTCCGACATCGACGTGAATTACATGGTCGTGGCGGAAGGCATGGTGTGAGGCCACGCCGCTTCCAAGCATTCGGCGTCATCCTGGATCAGCGCTTCGCTTGTCCAGGACGACACTGAATTTGCCGCGCAAGCATCGCACCCATGACATCCGCGTGATTGACCTGCTTGAGCGCTAGCGGCACGTTGCCTCAACTTCCTCTCTCACCCACTCGCCATTCCCCATGTTCACCATCGCCAGCCTCTGGATTCCCTTCACCGTCATTGCCGCGCTCGGCCAGGTCGCGCGCAATGCGATGCAGCGGTCGCTGACGAAGCCGCTGGGGACCTGGGGCGCGACCAATATCCGCTTCCTGTTCGGCTTCCCGTTCTCGCTGCTGTTTCTCGCCGTGGTGCTGGTCGCGACCGGCGATCATCTCGACATGCCGCCGACCGTGTTCTGGCCGTGGTTGCTGCTCGGCGCGCTCAGCCAGATCGTGGCGACCGGCCTGATGTTGCTGGCGATGAACGACCGGTCCTTCGTGGTGACGACGGCCTACCTGAAGACCGAGGCGATCCAGACGGCGATCTTCGGCTTCGTCTTCCTCGGCGATCACCTGACTTGGCTCAAGGTGCTGGCGATCGTGATCGCGACCATCGGCGTCGTCGTCACCGCGCTGCGGCCCGGCGCTGAGAAGAGTTTTGCCGAACTCAAGCCGACCATCACCGGTCTGGTCGCCGCGGCGGCGTTCGCGTTGTCAGCGGTCGGTTTCCGCGGCGCCATCATCAACGTGCCCGGCGTATCCTTTGTGACGGCAGCATCGTTCACGCTGGTGCTCGGCCTGTTCGTGCAGACGCTGATCCTGACGATCTATCTGCTTTGGCGCGCGCCGAAGGTGCTTCAGGCGATTTTGGGGCTGTGGAAGCCATCGCTGCTCGCGGGCTTCATGGGCGCGTTCGCCTCGCAGTTCTGGTTCCTCGCCTTCGCGCTGACGGCCGCCGCCAACGTCCGCACGCTCGCTCTGATCGAGGTGCTGTTCGCGCAGGCCGTGGCGTATTACTCGTTCAAGCAGCCAATCGCGGCACGCGAGATTCTTGGCATCGGGCTGATCGTGGTCGGCGTGGCGGTGCTGGTGGCGGTTTAGTTCCGGTCTTCCGGCAGCGTCGGCAGCGGCGACACCTCGATGCCTTCGTCGATCAGCGACTTGGCTTCGTCGGGCGAAGCCTCGCCGTAGATCGGACGGTGCTCCTTGTCGCCGTAATGCATCGCGCGGGCCTCGTTCGCAAAACGCTCGCCGACATTGTCGGCGTTTTTCACGATGTGATCGCGCAGCTCTTTGAGCTTGGTGCGAAGCTCCTTCTCCTGCGCCATCATCAGCGAGGTCGGTCCGGACAGTGTAGCCTCGGGCGTGGTCGCAGCCACGGGCTCCGGGGGCGGCGTCGCGGGTCCGCGGCCTTTCTTGCCGACGATGCGAGGCGCCATGATCGCTTTGTTGATCCTGGCCGAGCCGCAGATCGGACAGGTCACGAGCTTGCGCTTCACCTGCGAATCGTATGCCGACGAGCTCTGGAACCAACTTTCGAAGTCGTGGTTTCGGTCGCAGTGGAGCGCGTAGCGGATCATGCCGATCCCCGCACGAGGTGCAGATGGTCCGGCCCCGCCTTGGGATCGGCGACGCCGAAGCGGCGGCCGTGCTGGAGCGAGGGGATTGCGCGGCGCGCGGTCTCGACCTTGGCCGGATCGATCCTGGCCATGATGATGCCCGGCTCGACATCGCCCTCGGCGAGGATCTCGCCCCAGGGATCGATGATCAGCGAATGGCCATAGGTCTCGCGCTTGTTCTCATGCAGGCCGGCCTGCGCGGCGGCGAAGATGAAACAGCCGGTCTCGATCGCGCGTGCACGCAGCAGCACGTGCCAATGCGCTTCACCGGTCTTGCGGGTGAAGGCCGAGGGCACCGTGATGAAGTATGCGCCGCTCTCGGCCAGCGCGCGGTAGAGCGCGGGGAAGCGCACGTCGTAGCAGATCGTCAGCCCGACGCGGCCCCAGGGCAGGTCGGAGATCACGGCGGTCTCGCCCGGCTGGTAATTGGCGGATTCGCGATAACTCTCGCCGTCCGGCAGCTCGATGTCGAACATGTGGATCTTGTCGTAGCTCGCGAGCACACTGCCCTCGGGCCCGATCAGGAAGGAGCGGTTGACCGCTTTCTCCTCTGAGAAGCGCAGCGCCAGCGAGCCGACATGGATGTGGATTTTCAGCTCCGCCGCGAGCGCCCGGTAGGTCCTCAGCGAGTGGTCGTCGTTTTCGCTTTGGAGGTGCTCGAACAGCGCCTTGCGGTTGACCTGCATCATGTTGCTGACTTCGGGCGTCTGCACGTAGTCGGCGCCATTGGCCGCAGCCTGCCGGATCAGTTTGGTGGCCTGCGCGAGGCTCGGCTCGGGCATCAGGCCGGTGCGCATCTGCACCATGGCCGCGGTGAAGGTCCCGATCTCGTTCATGACTCCGCCTTCACATCTTCAAGCATGCCGTCGAGCTTGCCGCCGCGGTCGAGCGCATAGAGTTCGTCGCAGCCCCCAACATGGGTTCCGCCGATCCAGATCTGCGGGAAGGTCGTACCCTCGCCGGCGCGATCGTACATCTCTTGGCGCCAGGACGGGTTCTTGGCGATATCGAACTCCGTGAAGGTTGCCTTCTTGCGGGTCAGCAGCGACCTGGCGGCGGAACAATAGCCGCAGCCCGGCCTCGTGTAGATCTCCACAGCAGCGGTCATGTTGTCTGGCGCTCTCATGTCATGAATTCATTGAATTATATGGGACTTCACCGGCTCTCGACAACCCGGGCAAAGACCAGCACGTCCACTTGGGCCGCCTTGGCGCGGAGCAGGGCCCGCGCGCAGGCATCCAGCGTCGCACCCGAGGTCAGGACGTCGTCGATGAGGACAATGCGCCGACCTTGGACCTCCGCCTGACGGTCGGGCGATACCTGGAATGCGCCCTGCACATTGGTGGCGCGCTGGGCCCGCGACAGGCCGATCTGTTGCTCGGTGGCGCGTACCCGGCGCAGCATCTCGGCCTTCACTTTCACCCCGCTCTGCCTCTCGACGATCCGCGCCAGTGCCCCGGACTGGTTGTAGCGGCGGCGCCAGGCCCTTCGCCAATGCAGGGGAACAGGCACCAGCATATTGGCTTGGCTGAGCAGTTCGCCGCCCGCGCGCGCCATCCAGCGGCCCATGGCGGGCGCCAAATCCGTGCGGTCCTGGTATTTCAGCGCATGCACCAGGGTGCGCGCGACGTCGTCATAACGTACCGCGGCGCGCGCCCGCTGGTAGGCCGGTGGGCTCGCGATCGCCTCCATCGACAGCATGTCGGGGCCGGGGTCATACACAAAGGGAATGCCGAGCCGCGGGCAGTAGGGCCGTTCGATGAACGACAGCCGCGCCCAGCAGGCCGCGCACACGCCCTCGCCATCGACTGGCTCGCGGCAGGACACACACAAGGTCGGCAGCGCGATGTCGAGCGCGAGCCGCGCCGCACGCGACAGGGCATGGCGGCCGGCCGTCCATGCGGCCCGCAAGGGTCCGGAGAGCGAGCGGGAAGGGGCGGAGGCGTCCATGGGGAGAAGCTAGCGTTCCGCGCTTGTCGGCTCAAGCAGCACTCTCGTGCGCCGGCTCTGCGGAGCGTCACTGCGTGCCGCACCGCGTCCGGGACAGAACAGAGGCGATTGCCAGAACGACTTGGATCGGCGTAACCAGCGGCATGGCTCAGCCCTCCCAGACCCCGCCCGCTCTGTTCGATCGCGCCTTGCTGCATGCGCGGCAGCGGCGCGCGCAGACGCAGGGCGAGGTCACCTTCCTGCTCGATCGGGTCGCCGAGGACATGTCGGACCGGCTGGCTGCTGTGATGCGCGAGTTTCACGCGGGAGCCGATCTCTGGACGCCCGGCGAGGGACTTGCGGCGTTGCGCTCGCGACTGCCTTGCGTCGAGCGGATCGCGCTCGACGCAGCGGGTATGGAGACACTTCCCTTTGCACCGGAGAGCCTCGACCTCGTCGTGTCGGCGCTGGCGCTGCAATTCGTCAACGACCTGCCGGGCGTGCTCGCGCAAATCCGTCGTGCGCTCAAGCCGGATGGTCTGCTGCTCGCCGCGATGATCGGTGGCGACAGCCTGACCGAGCTGCGGCAGGCGTTCGCCGCGGCGGAAGCTGAATGCGAAGGCGGCGTGTCGCCGCGCGTGGTGCCGTTCGCTGACTTGCGCGACATCGGCGCGCTGTTGCAGCGGGCAGGCTTTGCGCTGCCGGTCACCGATGTCGACCGCGTCGTGGTGCGTTACGCCAATGCATTCGCGCTGATGCAGGATCTCCGCCGCATGGGCGCGGCCAATGTGCTGATCGAGCGGCGCCGCACGTTATCGCGGCGCGCGACGCTGCTGCGGATGGCCGAGATTTATGCCGAACGCTTTGCCGATGCCGACGGCCGCATTCGCGCGACATTCGACATCATCTGGCTCTCGGGCTGGGCCCCGCATGCGAGCCAGCAGCAGCCGCTGAAGCCGGGGTCGGCGAAGGCGAGCCTGGCGGAGGCGGTGAAGAAGGCGGGGAAGGAGTGACGTGTGTCCCGGACGCGCTGCAGCGTTCTTACGCTGCTGCGCAGAGCCGGGACCCAGCCCTGCGGCAAGCATGGGCCCCGGCTCAGCAGCGCATCGCTGAAGGAGCGCTGCGCTGCGTCCGGGGCACCAGCGCGGCCTCACATCAGCAGATCAATCAGATGCGGGATCAGCGGAATGTCCGCTGGCGGCATGGGATAGTCGCGCAACTTGTTGGAGCGAACCCAGGCGAGATTCTGGCCCTCGCGCGCCGTCACAATGCCTTCCCAGCGCCGGCAGATGAAGAGCGGCATCAACAGATGAAAGGTCTCGTAGCCGTGGCTCGCAAAGGTCAGCGGGGCCAGGCAGGGTTCGGCGACGGTGATGCCGAGCTCCTCGTGGAGCTCGCGGATCAGGCTCTGCTCCGGCCGCTCGCCGGGTTCACATTTGCCGCCGGGAAATTCCCAGAGGCCGGCCAGCGTCTTGCCCTCGGGGCGCTGCGCGATCAGGACGCGCTTGTCGGCATCGACAAGCGCGCAGGCCACCACCAGTGTCAGTTTGAGATCGGCCATGCCTGGAATGTCGCTCGCTGAAGATCATCCGTAACGGTCCGTTAACCCGTTACGGCCCGGTTTCCGAGGTCTCCATAAGTCATATTTAATCGACGGTTCCTAGAGTGGAAAAGCTCAGATTCCGGGATCCCCACCTATGCGTGCCGCGCTTCGCACAATTCTCCAACGGTTCGGTCTCGATCAACGCGGCAATATCGCAGTGATCTTCGCGCTGACCTGCGTCCCGCTGATCACCGCGGTCGGCTGCGGGATCGACTATTCGCGGGCGACGCAGATCAGATCCAAGCTGCAGGCTGCGGCGGACGCCGCCAGCGTCGGTTCGATTGCCAAGAATTCGCCGGCGTACCTCGCGGCTGGCACCATGATGGCGGACGGATCCATTGCGGCCGGAGTCACCGACGCTAAGAACATCTTCGACGCCAACCGGGCAAATCAGAACGGATACACGCTCACCAGCGTGACGCCGGTCGTCTCAAAGACTGGCTCCACGGTAACCTCGACGGTCAATTTTTCCGCGACCATCAACACGATGTTTCTCGGCGTGATCGGCAAGAGCACGGTGGCGATGTCGGGCACTTCCACGGCCACGGCCAACATGCCGCTCTATATCGACTTCTATCTCCTGTTGGACAATTCTCCGTCGATGGGTGTCGCAGCGACACCGACCGACATAACGAATTTGCAGGCAAAGACCGGTGGATGCGCATTCGCGTGTCACGACACCTCCAAGAAGGCCGGCACAAGCAACTACGACATTGCCAAAGCAAATGGCATCACTACCCGAATCGACGTGGTGCGCCAGGCGAGCGCGAACTTGATGGACACAGCCCGGAACACGCAGACCTACACGAACCAGTTCAGGATGGCGATCTACGATTTCGGCGCTGCGTCAGCGACGATCGGATTGAGAAATCTGTTTTCGCTCTCGTCGAGCCTGACGTCCGCCAAGACTGCGGCGGGAAACATCGACCTGATGTCGGTCGCCGGTCAGAATGACGCTTTTACTGCCGATAAGGATACTCCCTTCACCGCCATCTTTCCCGCAATCAATAGCGCAATCGCCTCGCCGGGAGTCGGCACATCTTCCGCCCCCCTGAAGTATTTGTTTTTTGTATCGGACGGCGTCGCCGATGAAAGCAATGCCTCTTGCCTGAAGACGATGTACAATAAGAATTGGGGAAACATAGCGCCGCGCTGTCAGTCACCTATCAATCCCGCGCTGTGCACGACGTTGAAGAACCGCGGTATCAAGGTCGCGGTGCTGTACACAACGTATCAGCCTCCTACTGACAGCTGGTACAAGGACTGGATCGCGCCCTTCAACGCCGGGACATGGGGGCCGTCCCCGAACAGCGAGATCGCGCAGAACATGGAGAGCTGCGCTTCGCCAGGATTCTATTTCGAGGTTAGCCCCACCCAGGGCATTTCGGACGCGATGAACGCTCTGTTCCGGAAGGCGCTCGCGGACGCACGGATCTCGGGGTGATTTGATCCGGGTGAGAGGGACTCTCCGCGAGTCCGGTTGTCAGCGTCGATGCGGCAGCGGCCCCTCACCCCGCAAGAACGGCTATCGGATTCACACATCGGCCATTCGCAGTGAGGCGCCAAATTTGATGCGCTGGAGGGCTTCGAGCCCCAAGCGCATGGTTTTTGGTCCCGGCTTGCC
>NZ_JADPKY010000085.1 GCF_023074185.1 Bradyrhizobium sp. 132
CGCTCGATCCAGTCGCGCTGTTGGCCGAGATTCGCGCGACCCAGGACGAACTCGGCAATCGCGTCGATCGTCGTGCCGGCCAGGCGCGCGGCCTGCAACGCGCCAGCACGAGCACCGCGCCAGCGACCGCAGCCTCTTTTGCGAAGACGCTCGGCAAGACGACGACGACCGGCGAGCCGCGTGCCACGCACCGGCGCACCCGTCGACCGTATAAAACCAGGGTTCGCATGCCGTCCAAGCTCGACCCGCATATTGCTGCGATCGAGGGCTGGCTCGCTACGCAACCGCAGTTAACTGCACTCGCCATCGTCGGCCGGCTCAGCGAAAAACACCCCGAGGAGTTCGGGACAAGACAGCATTCGATCGTGCAGCGTCTGCTGAGGGCGCTTAGACGGAAGACGGCCGAGCAGTTGGTCGCGGAGGAGCCGCTCGGCGAGGCCACCACTGCTGCCCCATTGCCCGGGGCTGTGGACGGCTCGGGCTATGTAGGGCCCGACCCGCCCACAGCCCCTCTCGTCGAGCAAGCCGGAAAAGCCACTTGGCACGGCCGATCAGCCGAGGTCGCATCGACCAGTGCAATGGCGCCGTCAGGGTAACATTCGCAGATGCGGCAATACGAGGGGTCAAAGTTGCAAGCCGATTGACACCGAACGTGCAGACGCTTGCTCACCTCCTAGGAGAGCACGATGAACCCACAATCGGAAGGCCTCCGCGCGATGGTTTCTCGCCGTGCCATGATTGTCTCCATGGCAATTTGCTTAGCGTTGTCTTGCCTGACGAGCCACAACGCCCGCGCCGAAGACAAGCCGGCCAGAATCGTCGTGCTCGGGGACTCTCACACCGCCGGTAGCGGTATCGCCGTTGGCTACCGCTTTACGGACCAACTTGAATTTGCATTGAGGGCGAAGGGAAAAGCAGTCGTGGTTTTCAATGCCGGTGTTGTTCATGATACAGCTGCAAACGGTCTTGCCAGATTGGATCGAGCGGTCCCAGACGGGACCCATGCGGTAATTGTGCAGCTCGGCGGAACTGATATGTTGAGAGGTACCGATCCAAATGTCACTCGCGCGGCGCTCGCTGCAATTCTGCAAAACCTCCAAGCCCGGCGAATTGTCGCCCTCCTTTGCGGAGCACGACCTCACACCAACTTTGGGCAGGAATACGAGAAAGCCTTTGCTGCGATGTTCGCTGGACTTGCCAGCGAGTACAATGTGCTGTTCTACGAGGCTTTTGACGACGTGTTTGTCGACGATCCTCAGCTCAAGGCTCTCGGCGGCCTGCATCCAAATCCGGCTGGGCTCAAAGAGGTCGTCACGCGCATACTGCCCCAAGTCGAGGCTCTCATAGATCGCGTGGGCCTCGGAGACCGTTGATCCTCTAGTGCAGCCTCCTTTCCGCTTCTAGCGCGTTTGAGACCTTGCGATGTGCACCGAACCTTCCGCTCATCGGGGCTCACCGGAGGTCATCGCGGGAAGACTAAACCGACGCGATTGACCCAAGGCGGAATTCCTTCCGTTGCAGCCAGTTTGCCTCCTCGATTGAAATTGGGCCTATGCTGGACGGTTCGAACGTAGGCAGTACGAACTCAAGCGGGCATCAGATTGATGACTCGCATGATGGCGGCACTATTACCTATGTTCTCAGTGTCCTCTGGTTCACCTTTGACACAGGTCCATACGTCGTTTTTCTTCACCGTGAACGGATGACCATCGCGATGATCGAGCCGCATTTCGCCGTCGACGCACTGACAAACCATATCGTTTCGCATGGCATCATCTTTGTGCCTTACTTTAGGCTGGAAGACTATGTCAACGACCTTAATTCGCTTGTAGGCGGGGAGTACGGAGTCGCGCCCATGCATCGCTTCGCGCTCGCTTACCTCCACTAGCCGAACGCCCGGGGCGAGCTCCTTGCCCTCATCGGGCCGGTAAGGCTGAGCCACGGTTGGATTGGTTGCAACAAGAGCAGTTCCCGCTGTCGCGACACAGAACATCAGAGCAGATCGCCGATCGATTTCACCCATGCTCTCCTCCTGAGGTTCGCTCACCGTCCACAAGACGGGGGCGGTGTCGAGCATTCGATGCTCGATCGGGCATGCTGTCAAAGCCGATTTGAAATCGAACCTCGTTCCCGGTCTCAAAGAAGCGTGACGATGGCCGACGACAGCCAGCGAACGGAGAGCAGTGTATGTTAGGCGCCGAAGATGTCAGCGGCGGGTGAAGAACGTTGTTCTTTGCTTCACTCGGTCACGACTTTGTCCGCGCGTCCCCTGTTGGCCCATCGCTTCCGTTGCGCCGTGTCGCTGCATGTCGGCTCACAACTGCAGACCGGAAGTTTGCAGCCGGGCGCCAATTCGGCCGCCTGTGACCCAAACCGGTCATTAGTAGTGCCCTAGACACGTTGTCTCGGCTGGGCGATTATTGCGCGGTAGGCGAACCAGAGGCGCCGCTATGGATGATCTCGGAAGTTGGCTGCGGGAACTTGGTCTCGAACAATATGAGACGGCCTTCCGCGAGAACGAGATCGACGACGTTGCGCTTCCGAACTTGACGGCAGACGATCTGAAGGATCTTGGTGTCCGAATTGTTGGACATCGCCGCAGGCTTCTCAACGCCATTGCCGCTTTGCGAGCTTCGAACCCTCTAGGGCCCCTTACCGCAGTTCCTCTGGAAGACGATCATATTGGAAAGGACGTTGCGGAGCGCCGCCAGGTCACCGTGATGTTCTCGGACCTTGTCGGTTCGACGGCGCTCTCGGTCCGTCTGGACCCGGAAGACCTGCGCGAGATCATTTCGGCCTATCAGAGGTGCGTCGCTGATACCGTGCGCCGCTTCGGCGGCTTTCTCGCGAAATATATGGGCGATGGCGTGCTCATTTATTTCGGCTATCCCACAGCACACGAAGATGACGCCGAGCGTGCCATTCGGGCCAGCCTCGCTCTGATCGATGCGGTAGCGACACTCACGGCGCCTGAGCCCCTACAGGTGCGGATCGGGGCTGCCACCGGGACGGTGGTCGTCGGAGACCTCGTCGGGTCCGGAGAAACGCAGGAGCGCGGTATCGTCGGCGAGACGCCGAACCTCGCCGCGCGCCTTCAAGGCATCGCCGAGCCGAACACCGTCGTCATTGCCGAGGCCACACGAAGGTTGCTGGGCAGCCTTTTCGAACTGCGGGACCTTGGACCCAGGGAACTAAAGGGTATCGCTGGGCCGGTGAAAGCCTTCGCGGTAGTGCGGACGAGTTTTGTCGAGAGCCGCTTCGATGCGATGCATGCCAGCGGCCTCACTGCGCACGTCGGACGAGAAGAAGAACTTGAGCTGCTTTTGCGCCGCTGGGCGAGAGCCAAGGCCGGCGAAGGCCGGGTAGTCTTGCTGTCCGGTGAGGCCGGAATCGGCAAATCCAGGCTCTCTGCCGCGCTCATGGATGAAATCGCGGCCGAACCACACACGCGACTGCGTTATTTCTGCTCGCCGCAGCACACCGACAGCGCTCTTTACTCAATCATTGGGCAATTCGAACGGGCAGCCGTACTTGTGCACAGCGACACACCGCAAGCCAAGCTGGACAAGCTCGATGCGCTGCTGGCGCAGACTTCGACGTCCAGGCAGGACGCGGCGCTCCTGGCCGAGATGTTGTCGCTTCCTAATGATGGGCGCTATCCAGCTCTGGAGCCTATTCCCGAACAGCGCCGGCAGAAAATGCTCGCAGCACTCGGCCTCCAATTGGAAGCCCTTGCGCGCTCCAGTCCCGTGCTCATGATCGTCGAGGATGCGCACTGGGCCGATCCCACAAGCCTGGAAGTCTTCGGTCGTGCCATGGACCGAATCGCGAGTCTCCGCGTGCTCTTGATCGTGACGTTTCGACCTGAGTTCGACGGCCCGTGGGTCGGACAATCGCACGTTACGATGCTAACTATCAATCGCCTGGCTGAGCGCGACGTCGGCACCATGATCGACCGCATGGTCGGCAACAGGCTGCTGCCGGCCGATATCAGGAGGGAAATTGTCGAGCGCACCGATGGTGTTCCTCTGTTCGCGGAGGAGATGACGAAGGCGGTGCTGGAGGCTGGGAGCGAAACTGAAGCGATGCAGGCTGCGGCTGCGATCCCCTCGCCTGCGCTGGCTGTGCCCGCGAGCTTGCATGCTTCTCTGATGGCGCGGCTCGACCGGCTCGGCCCAGCTAAAGAGCTGGCTCAGATCGGGGCGGCGATAGGTCGTGAGTTCTCGCAGGTGCTGTTAGCCGCCGTGCTGCGCAAGTCAGAGCCGGAACTGGCCTCGGGGCTCGACCGCCTGATGCAAGCCGGGTTGCTGTTCCGAAATGGCATCCCGCCGCACGCGACCTATTTGTTCAAGCACGCTCTCGTTCAGGACACCGCCTACGGCACATTGCTGCGCGATAGGCGGCACGCGCTGCACGCGCGCATTGCCCGGGCGCTCGAGGAGACGTTCCCGGACGTCGCGGCAATCCAGCCAGAGGTGCTCGCGCACCACTTCACGGAAGCTGAGCTTGCGGAAAAGGCCGTTGCCTACTGGCTGGCGGCTGGCCAGCGCGCGGCTGAGCGCTCGGCGCACGCCGAGTCCGTGGCCCATCTCTACAAGGGGCTGGCCCTCGTAAAGCGGGTCGCCGATCCGGTGGAGCGTGCCCGTCGCGAACTCGCACTGCAGCTTGTCCTCGCGCCGGTGCTGTTCGCCACCAAGAGCTATTCGGCGCCGGAGGTGGAGCAAGCCTACCTGCGCGCACGCGACCTATGTCAGCAGGCCGGCGATGGAGCGCAGCTCTTTGCCGTGAACTGGGGGCTATGGCTTATTTATCAGCAGCGCTGCGAGTTCAAGAGGGCTCGCGACCTATTAGACGGACTGTTCGAGGTCGCTCGCCAAAGCGGCGATCGGGCCTTTCTCCTGCAGGCGCATCATGCGGCATGGACGACACTCGTCCATCTCCCGGAACTGACCGCGTGCCGGACGCACCTCGAAGCCGGCTTGGCGCTGTATCGGCCGGACGCGCACCGCGCCCATATGTTCTTGTATGGCGGCCACGACGCAGCCGTTTGCAATCTATACACCTCGGCGGCCACCCTGTGGCCGCTTGGCTTCCCCGAGCAGGCGCGCGCCACGGCGCACAAGGCGGTGAGCATGGCTCGGGAGCTGTCGCATCCCTTCAGCCTTGTTCTCGCCCTGGTGTGGGCGGCAATGACCAACCAGCATCTGGGGGAAGTTGAACCTGCTCAGGAGCAAGCGGAGGCCGCAGTCGCGGTGTGCGCCGAGCATGGCATCGCGCCGCACTTGGCGGCGGCCGGGAGTATCTTGCGGGGCTGGGCAGTCGCGGCACGCGGGCAAACTATGGAAGGGATCGCGGAGATTCACCGCGGTCTCGCTGCCATCGAGCCGACAGGCCTCGGATTCGTCGTCCCTACCATCTTGCACTGCTGGCTGAAGCTTCGGTGTGGGCCGGAGAAATCGAGCACGGATTGACCGCGCTGGTCGAGGCTTCGCGCATTGTCGAGGAAACTGGCGAGCGGCGGTGGGAGGCGGAAATATACCGGTTGACTGGGGAGTTGACGCTAGCCGGGCCGGGCGGCGGCAGGACCGAAGCAGAATTATGGTTTAAGCGTGCGCTCGACGTGGCTGGTTGCCAGAACGCTAAATGCCTGGAGCTGCGCGCCGCCATCAGCTTGGCCCGGCTCTGGCGCGACAGCGGCAAGCACAGAGAAGCCCGAGAGCTTCTCACTCCAGTCTACGTCTGGTTCACCGAGGGGTCCGATACGTTGGATTTGAAGAAGGGGAAAGCCCTGCTCGAGGAGCTGGCGGCATGATCGCTCACAGCGGCTCGTGGCCCATCGCTTCCGTTGACGCGGTGCCGGTGCATGTCGGCTCAAAAGGACAGACCGGAAGTTTGCAGCGGTCGCCAGTTCGGCGGCTTGTGGCCCATCGCTACCGGTGAGGCGGTCCCGCTACATGTCGGTTCAGAGGGGTAGACCGGAAGTTTGCAGTGGAGCACTAGACCTACGCTTTTGACCCAAAGCGGCGCGTCGGCTCATCTCATAGTTCGCCAGCTATAGCGCTCCGATACGGCTGATGTTTTCGCTATCGCTTTAGGGTTGTGGCAATTAATTCACGCTATTGGCTCGCCTGTGGCGTTCGAGATGGCAACGGTTGGCGCTAAGGATAGTGTCTAATGTACTTCCTCACTGCCTGTCTGATCGTGGTAATCGTGAGTGCCGCGGTATCGCTTCGTCGATCCAGAAATCTATCACAGCCTCAGTGGGCTACCCCGGCCCAGCGGATCGCAGCGCGGCGGCGGGCGCTTTGGCCGACAATCTGCGCGGGGTTTTGTCTACTGGGGCTGCTCGGATTTCATCATTTCAACACGAGCAAGAAACCACTGCGACGACCTATCTGATGGTGCTTGTTGCCTCTTTCTTCGGCGGTTCGTTTCTTGGCGTCATTGGCGGGATGGATTGAGGTGGCGGCGAACAACGCAAGGCAAAAACGCGCTGGACTATGACGACCGACAAGCTGCCATGTCTTTGGCATCGCCTGTTGATGTCCGGATTTGGCCCGTCCGAGACGTGCCGGGCCCGTCTAACCACGTCCGCTTATTCGGTTAGACCGGAAGTCTTAGCCTCACGGGCAAACCGACGTGATTGACCCAATCCGGACCCCGAACCGTTTCCATTGCGGCTGGAACGGAGGTCCGGCGAGCCTTTATCCGGCACGCAGCGAGCGCGAGGATCGGCTTAGTCCTTGCCCATACAGCCCTTCAGTCCGGGAGACCCGCCTTGCTCAAGCCTTCAGCGATGCGCTGAAATTCGGCACGGAAGACGACGTTATCGGACCACCCAGACCCATCTTGCAACCAACGGGCAACGGTGTAATTGGGCCTGAGCCGACGAAGCTCAGCGACGGCCGCGTGAGCTTCATGCTCATGTCCCGTCAGTGCATTAGCGGCGGCGAGATCTGCGTAAGCAATCCAAAAGGGGTTCACCGCGATGGAGCGGCTGCACCAATCGATTGCCTCATCGTACTGAGCGAGATGGCTGTGCGCATGGCAGACGTAGAAGTACCACGTGCTCAGAAGCGGATCGCGAGGGCTGAGCTGTATGGCCATTTGGAGGGGTGCAAATGCCTCCGCGGAGCGGCCGACGCGTATCTTGGCAGCTCCAAGCGCGCCATGAGCCGGGGCGAGGCTGGGATTAATCGCGATTGCCGCCATATATTCGCCAACCGCAGCCTCGACGTTTCTACCCTTCGAGCGCTGGATCTCGCCCTTTACAAAATGTGCCATTGCGTCACTGGGAAACTGTGACAGAACCTGGTCTACGGCATTCTCGGCGCGCCGCAGCGCATCCGCGGGCGCATCGGTCCAACGATAGTTGACGTCCACCGCCAGAGTACCTGCCAAGCCCACGAGCGCCTTCGGGTAGCCGGGGTCGATCTGGAGCGCGCGCTCGAAGAAGGTCCGTGACCGGGCCAACTGCTCGCGCGAATACGGTCGGTTGAGCACGGTCCATCCGCGCATCGCGAGATCGACTGCGTCGGGGCTGTTGGGCCGCGCGACCTCGGCGTCGCGGCTTTCTTGGTTAGTCAGTTCGAGATCAAGCCGTCGCGCCAGTCGGCCCGTGATAACGTCTTGGAGTTGCATCGATTTGGACCAGTCACCGTCGACGCGCTCCGACCAGACCTCTGCGCCGGTCCGCGCATCGATCAACCGGGCATTGATCCGGACAATTGACTCCGTCCTGCGCAAGCTACCGTCGAGGATATAGCGCACGCCAAGTTCGCGGCCGACGCGCTTGGCGTCAACGTTCCTATAGGCCCGCGCCGTACTGGGCGCGATCACGAAGCTATCTTCGATCCGTGAGAGATCAGTGCTTAAATCGTCAGCAACACCTTCCGCAAAGTATTCCTGCTCGGATTCGTCGCTCAAGTTCGTGAATGGCAGCACGACAATCGATAGGCGATGGTTCAACAGCTGCGGTTCGCCCGACCGGATGTACCAAAAACCCAGACCACCGCCAGCCATGAGCAGGAGAAACGCCATCGTTAGGCCCACGAGAGCTCGCCGCATACCACGCCCGGTCCACCGACCAAATAGGAAGCCACCAGCTATATTCAGGAACGAGATGGCCGGCAGCGGATCGGAGAGCTGCGGAGCATAGGCTCGGACTGGAACGGCGATGTTCTTGAGATTCTGCTCGCCCAGATCGGCGAACCCAACCCCGACCTTGCCTCGGACTTGATCGTAGGCGGCGGAAGATATGCAGATGCCGCCGGGCTTCGCGATGCCTTCAAGCCGTGCCGCAATATTCACGCCGTCGCCAAAGATGTCATTCGGCTCGACAATTACATCGCCGATGTTAATTCCCACACGGAAGGCAATGCGCTTGTCTTCTGCATCATCGATTGTAAGTTCCTTTACGCGATTCTGGAATTGTATAGCGGCTCGAACCGCTTCGACTGCGCTCGGAAACTCGGCCAAGAAGCCGTCCCCGGTGTTCTTGACGATACGGCCATCGTGTTCGGCAATTGCTGAGGCAACCGCGTCCGTTAAAAGTGCTGTCAATTTGGCATGAGTAGCTTCTTCGTCATCGTGCATGAGCCGCGAATAGCCGGCCACATCTGCGGCCAATATAGCCGATAACCTGCGCTCGACCCGGGCTGCTCGCTCCTGCACCATGGTCCGCACTCCAACCATTTCATTTGTACGACGGATCACACGCCAGAGCCATCGCGCGATGTCCATCCAAAATGCTGCTGCCGGTCACCGCCGAAACGTCAGCGGCGCTGACCGACTGTTTGTTCCCGGACTGTGGCGCCACTAAAGGGACGCTCCCTACGTCGCCAATTAGCCCGTAGGCGAAGATGGAGGCGACGTTCAGCACGACCGCAGTCGGGGCCAGACCGGACATCGCGCGCTCACGGCCAAACCGACGCTTCTGACCCCACAAGAGACATGGCCGAGTGCTCAAGCCGCGGGCCACTCTCTTGCAGCATGCCTGACGAAGCGTGACCGGCATGTCGCTCGCGAGCTAACGGCGGCTATGGAGCCGTTTCTACCCATCGTCCGCACTTTCGCCGTTCTCGGCAACGCGGTGCCTTCGCTGCGAGAGCGGCTGATCCAGCACATCGAATCATCCAGAATTGACCCGCGCTACGGACGCGGCGGCCAGAGCCCATCTTGGAAGATTACTTCGCCATCGACCATCGTTAGCAAGCTCGTCGTCGCGGGGAGTTGTTGCGGGGGCACGGCCAATACATCCTGAGAGAGCACGGCAAGATCTGCGGCGAGACCGGGCGCAATCCGTCCTCTGCGTTTTTCTTGCCCCTCCGCGTAAGCTCCGCCGCTCGTGTAGGCTGTCAGCGCCTGTTCGCGCGTTAATGCCTCGGATGGAGCGCTCTGGACCACCACGGCCAGCATCAAATTTAGAAACGGGTTTTGCTCCTTGATGCCACCGTCAGAACCAAGCGCCAGTGGAATGCCGGCGTCGACGAAGCCCTTTAGCACGATCTCATGATCCAGCATTTTCTTTCCCGCTATGGGCGGAATGGCAAGGTGGGTTGGATTTTGAGTGATTACCACTCCCAATTGTGCGACCCGCGCAAGGGCGTCCTTCCCGATACCATCGCCATGTTCAATTCGCACTCGTTTGGCGCGCCAAGTTGTGGCGGGGGCAAGCTGCTCCATCATCTTCAACACGCGGTCCGTTTCGGCATCACCGACGACGTGAAGCGCAGCCTGAGTTGATCCCCTTAATGCAAGCTGCAAGATTTCTCGCAGTTGCTCGTTGGTAAAATTCGATCGGCCGCGCCACCCGGGGCGGTCGACGTAGTCAACGCGTTGCAGTGAATTCTGCTCGATTGGTGTGCCGTCCATCATCCATTTCGGACCTTCAACACGGACTTTTGGAATCGTTTGCTGCGCGACCTTGTCGATGGTTGCCCATGCCTCCGGAATTCGATGGGTTTCATAGGTGCCCCAGGAATAGACCGTCCATCGTTGGAGCGGCTTTGCGATGGCAAGCCCGGCAAGTGTGACTTCGAGCGACTTGTCGTTATTCATGAGGTGAATCGACGTGACACCCCAACGTGCGTAGCGTTGTTGTGCTTCGCCGAACAAGGTAGCTAAACGTTCGGCGGTCGCGGGCTGTATCCGTGGCATGATTGTCTCGGCCTCGTAGGCGCGCCCGTCAAGCCGCCCATTTTCGTCGCGGCCCCACCAGCCACCGAGAGGGTCGGCGATGTCCTCGCGAATGCCGAGCCTGCGGAGGCCCTCGCTATTGGTGAAACTGTTGTGTCCCCAAGGCGCTCGCAAGAGCACCGGAGTGTTCGGTGCGGCAGCATCCAACGCCTTCCGCCAGTTGCGACGATCTCGCGCGATCAGTGGACCGATGTAAGCGCTGATCCAGTCGCTGCGTGTCTTGGCGGCCTGCTCCACAGCAGATAGCATTTCCTCCGCCGTGGGCCCAGGACCAGGAAATGGCAGACCGGCGATAGCCAACGGCGACGTTGGCAACGCGTCGCCGAGATGAACATGGGCTTCGGTCAGGCCCGGTGTCACGAGCCGGCCGCCCGCATCGATGATGCGGGTATTTGGCCCGGTCAACGCAAGCACCTGTTCGTTCCGGCCTACAGCCAGGACGTGCCCATCCTCAATGGCGACGGCTTGCGCATAGGGTAACGCCGGGTCGGCCGTGAAAACCTTGGCATTGACTAGGACCAGCTTTGGGGCGCCCATGGCGCCAGAGGTCAGGAGCAGCGACGCCCCGGCGATCAAGCAATATCTCAGTCTTTTGACACGCGATCGGGTCATCTGCCCTCCTTGTTGGATAGTTGCCGCACTAAACGACCGGCGTCATTTGGCGCTTAGGAGGGCTCGCGCGTCCCGAAGGAAGGCTGAAAAATTGCCGAAACAATGCCGAAGGCGGTAGAATTACGCGTTACCGGCTCCTCTCCTGTTGGCCGGGAAGGCTGGGATTCCGAATGTCGGTGGACCGATACAAGATCGGCGAATTCACGCTCGACGTTTCGCAGGGATGCCTGCGCCGCGGGGGGGTCGAGATAGCATTGCGGCCGAAGAGCTTTGCGCTACTCCAGCACCTAATCACCCATGCCGGGCGCCTCGTCACCAAAGACGAGCTGCTGTCAAATATCTGGCCCAACGTGATTGTGACCGAGGATTCGTTGACACGTTGCGTTAGTGAAGCGCGCGCGGCACTTGGGGACACCGATCAGTCCGTCATTAAAACCGTGTCGAAGCGCGGCTATATCTTTGCCAAACCGGTGACGCAGGGCGACGACGATACGGTCGTCCAATTGGCGGCTGACGTGACCCCGGTGCCGGGAACCCTCTTTAAAAGGCGTGCTAGAACCGTCCAGCTGATGGTCCTTGGCTTTGTTTTGATGGAGGCTTCGGTCTGGTACGCCGCCTTCAGGGTACTGCCGACCACGGAACACCCGCGTTTGTCTTTGATCGTGCTTCCGTTCGCAAACCTGAGCGCAGATCCTGCTCAGGACTATCTTGGCGATATCATCACCAGCGAATTGACGACCGCGTTATCGCGGCTGCGCGGCGCAACTATTATCGCGGCCGGCAGTGCACTGACGCTCAGGAGCAAGCCGGCAGACATCAAGCAGGTGGGTATGGACCTCGACGTCCGGTATGTACTGGAGGGCAGCGTACTGCGCAGCGATACCTCAGTGCGCATCAACGCAAGGCTGATCGACACCCAGACGATGAAAACCCTATGGTCGGATCGATTCGACGTCGATCGGGTCGATATTCTGCGGACACAGGACGAAATCGTCACGCGTCTGGCGAGCACCCTTCACGGCGAAATGGTTCAGGCGGATATCGGGCGAGCGACGGCGGCACATGCGGCAAACCTCGATGCTGAAGATTTGGCAATGCGGTGCGAGGCGTCAACGTATCGCGTGGGTCTCCCAGGGATGCCAGGTTACGAATGGTGCGAACGGGCGCTGAAGATCGATCCGGACAACGTTCGCGCACTTGTCCAGCTTGCGATGTTTTACAGTATGCGGGTGTCGCGCGTGCAAAGCCCCGACGCCGCTGCCGACTTGGAAAAAGCCAATGTCCTGGTAAGGCGCGCGCTTGAAATTGATCCTGGATATTATGCCGCTCATTGCGCGAAGGCCACGGTTCTGGAAGGTCAACACCACGTCTCGGACGGCTTAGCTGAAGCCGAACGCTGTCTGGCGCTTAACCCGACTTACGCCGGCGCGTACCGGGCGCTGGCGCTTCTCCACTTTTTTCTCGCCCGTCCAGACAAAATGCTCGAATACGCCGAGCGTGGGATTCGTCTCAGCCCGCGTGATCCGCAGACATCTACTTTCCTGCTGATCAAGGGATGGGCCCACATGATGTTGGGGCAGGATGAAGAAGGCCTAATTTGGTTCCGCCGTGCGGCAGCGGCATCACCTAAAATGTCGACCGTCATCGCCGGATTGACTTCGGAGCTTGCCTTGACCGGTCGCGATGCGGAAGCACGTGCGACGCTGGCTCAATACCTCGCGATGGAAGACACCCGCACCCGGACCATTGCGCAATGGGATTACCTACCCGACGACAACCCCGAGTTCATGAAGTTTCACCTGCGGTTCAAGAGTGGACTTCGCAAGGCTGGAATGTCGGAGCAGTAGGCGCGTCTAGTGCTTCCGCTTTTGGCCCTTCGCTACCGTTGAGACGGTGCTGCTACATGTCGGTTCATAGGGACAGAACGGAAGTTTGCAGCCGGGCCCCAGTTCGGCGGCTTGTGACCCGAACCGGACGTCGTGCGCTGTCTCAATCTCGGAGGGGAGCTGGCCCTTATTCGTGATACGCTATCGCGTGCCGTGATTTTTGCCACTGCAACAAAGCCCATTTTGAGCGCATCCTTGTGCTATTGTGAACGGCGGCAGGGAATATCATGAGCGAAGCGCGTAAAATCGCGGCGATCCTGGCTGCCGACGTGGTCGGTTACAGCCTGCTGGCGGGTGCGGACGAGGATCGAACGCTGGCGCGGCTGCGGGCGCTCCGGAGCGATCTGATCGATCCGACCATCGACGTTCATCACGGCCGTGTCGTGAAGCGCACCGGCGACGGAGCTCTGGTCGAGTTTCGCAGCGTAGTTGACGCTGTGCGCTGCGCTATCGAAGTGCAGAACGGCATGGTTGAGCGCAATGCGGGTTTACCGCCTGAGCGGCGCATCGATTTTCGCATCGGCATTCATCTTGGCGACATCGTCGAGGAGAGCGACGGCGATCTAATGGGTGACGGCGTCAATATCGTCGCTCGATTGGAAGGCGTCGCCAAGCCCGGCGCTATCTGTCTTTCCGAAGACGCCTATCGGCAGGTGAAGGCGCGGCTCGATCTGGCCGTCAGCGAATCTCGGCGAAACCAAACTCAAGAACATTGCTGAGCCGATCC
The DNA here is from genome assembly GCF_023074185.1 of Bradyrhizobium sp. 132. Classification (GTDB taxonomy): domain Bacteria; phylum Pseudomonadota; class Alphaproteobacteria; order Rhizobiales; family Xanthobacteraceae; genus Bradyrhizobium. The sequence continues at coordinate 13,423 of NZ_JADPKY010000085.1, forward strand.
GGGTTTATTCGCTTGAGGTTGGCGTCGTGGCGAGAGCAATCCCTGCGACGCAAAGCGAAGTCGCGGCGTAGGAAACCCCTACGGCACGGCCTGCGCTGCCCAATAAGCCTTCGATCGCGGTGCTGCCCTTCCAGAACATGAGCGGCGATCCCGAGCAGGAATACTTTGCGGATGGCATCGTCGAGGACATCACCACCGGCCTCTCTCGGATCAAGTGGCTCTTCGTGATCGCCCGCAATTCCTCATCACTTACAAAGGAAAAGCGGTCGACATCAAGCAGGTCGGGCGCGACTTGGCGTGCGCTACGTGCTCGAAGGCGGCATACGCAAAGCAGGAAATCGTGTCCGTATCAGCGGCCAGTTGATTGAAGCGGAGACTGGCACTCACCTTTGGGCAGAGCGCTATGACCGACCGCTCGACGATATTTTCGCTGTGCAAGATGAGATCACTCTGAGCGTGGTTGGTGTCATCGAACCAAGCCTGAGGCGGGCGGAGATCGAGCGCGTCAAGCGCAAACGACCCGGCAATCTCGATGCATTGAGCTGCTGCCGGTTTGATGGACACCGAGATTGGGTGTTTTATCAAGCCGGAGGTGGTCATGCAGAGACGGAAGTTCAGTCGAGAGTTCAAGATCGAAGCGGTCAAGCTTGTCGGGGAACGAGGGGTGTCGGTGGCGCAAGCCGGCCGCGACCTGGGTGTTCATGAGAACGTGCTGCGCAAATGGGTGAAGGAGTTCGGCTCCGACCCAGTGCAGGCCTTCCCCGGGCACGGGCAGATGAAGCCTGAGCAGCTTGAGATCGAGCGGCTGCGGCGCGAGGTCAACAAGCTCAAGGCGGAGCGGGACATCTTAAAAAAGGCCGCTGCCTACTTCGCGAAGGAAGCGACATGAAGTTCGGCTTCATCGCGAAGCACCGGACCATCTGGCCGGTGGCATGGCTATGCGAAGCAATGGGCGTATCCCGGTCAGGCTTCCATGCCTGGCTGAACCGATCGTCCAGCCCCAGATCCAGAAGTGACGAAGCGGTCGGCCAGCAGGTGAAGGCCAGCTTCCTGGCCAGCGACCGAACCTACGGGGCACGGCGGGTCTGGAGAGACGTTTTGGCAGACGGCGTCGAATGCGGCCTGCACCGGATCGAGCGGTTGATGCGCCTGCAAGCCTTGCGGGCTCGGCCACGGCGCCGACGTTTGCCGAAGGACGAAGGCGATCGCCAGGTTGCGAACGTGCCGGCGAACCTGCTGGACCGGCAGTTTGCGGCCGAGCGGCCGAACCAGAAGTGGATCGCCGACTTCACCTACATCTGGACCGCTGAAGGCTGGCTCTACGTGTCCGCCGTGATTGATCTTTTCTCGCGACGGGTGGTCGGCTGGTCGATGAGCGCCAGTATGACAGCCCAGTTGGTTGCGGACGCCCTTCTGATGGCCGTCTGGCGGCGCGGCAAGCCGGACGCCCTAATGCATCACTCGGATCGTGGCAGCCAATACGCCAGTGAACAGTTTCAGCGGTTGATGGCCGACAGCGGCATCGTTTGCAGCATGAGCCGATCCGGCAATGTCTGGGACAACGCAGCGATGGAGAGCTTCTTCTCGTCGCTGAAAACCGAGCGCATCGAGCGCAAAATCTATCGCACCAGGAACGAGGCCAGAGCAGATGTGTTCGACTACATCGAGCGGTTCTACAACCGCGCATCAGAACACCCATCTGTCTATGTTGTTGTAGAGAAGAGACTTTGCTGATTGGGATGCGATCCCGTGGGGTATCTTGGGTTCTGT
>NZ_JADPKY010000008.1 GCF_023074185.1 Bradyrhizobium sp. 132
AGGCAAGGGAGGTCGCTGATGAGCAAGATCGCGCCTGAGCACCTCGCCCGTCAGGCCGTCGTCTACATCCGTCAGTCGACGGCTGATCAGGTCGCCAGCAATCTGGAAAGCAAGCGCCGTCAATATGGACTTGCCGATCGGGCGCGGCAGCTCGGCTGGAGCGATGTCGCCATCATCGATGACGATCTTGGCCGCTCTGGCGGTGGCGTTGCGCGGCCCGGCTTCGAGAAGCTGCTGGCTGCCATCTGCGACGGGCGTGTCGGCGCCGTTGTCTCGATCGAGGCGTCGCGCCTGGCTCGTAACGGCCGTGACTGGCACACATTGCTGGAGTTCTGCGGTCTCGTGGGTACGCTGATTGCCGACGAGGACGGAGTCTACGATCCGCGTCATCCCAACGACCGCCTGCTGCTCGGCATGAAGGGTACTATGAGCGAGATGGAGCTATCAGTCCTACGACAGCGCTCGCTGGAAGCCTTGAAGCAGAAGGCACGCCGCGGCGAACTGTTCATGACGGTTGCCATCGGGTACGTGCGGATCGGCAACAACAGCATCGCGAAGGATCCGGATCGGCGCATTGCGGAAGCCATCACACTTGTCTTCGCGAAGTTTACCGAGATGCAGTCAGTGCGTCAGGTGCACCTGTGGCTCAGGCACGAGCGCATCCCGTTGCCGGCCGTCGCCTACGGCACGGAAGGCCGACGGATTGAGTGGAAGCTGCCAGTCTACAACACGCTCTTGCACATCCTGACCAACCCGATCTACGCCGGTGCCTATGCATTCGGACGTACGGGCAGCCGCGTCAGCATCGAGGCCGGCCGCAAGAAGGTCGTTCGCGGCTTCAAGAAGGAGCGCGACGACTGGGAGGTATTGATCCCGAGTCACCACGAGGGTTATCTGAGCTGGGCGGATTACGAAAGGAACCTCAGCCTGATCGCGGACAACGCCAATGGCAAGAACCCAATGAGCCGCGGCGCATTGCGCCGTGGCGAGGCGCTGCTGGCCGGCCTTCTGCGCTGCGGCCATTGCGGGCGCAAGCTGCATGTCGCCTACTCCGGCAAGGACGGCAACACCGGCCGTTATCACTGCCAGGGTGGCTTCATCAATCACGGTGGCGATCGCTGCATCTCATTCGGCGGCATGCGAATCGATCGCGAGGTCGGCATCGAGGTGATCGAGCGCCTGCAACCGCTCGGAATCGAAGCCGCACTCGCGGCGCAAGCGGTGCGCAGCCGTGCCAGCGAGGACAAGCGGCGGCACTTGGAACTGGCGCTCGAGCAGGCCCGCTACGAGGTCGGCCATGCGCGGCGTCAATATGATGCCGTCGATCCCGACAACCGCCTCGTTGCCGCCGAGTTGGAGAAGCGATGGAACGAGCGGCTGGCCATCGTCCGCGATCTGGAGACCGAGCTGGAAGGGCTGACAGCCTCACCCGCGACAGAACTGACGCCGGCCTATCGCGAGCGGCTGATGACGCTCGGCGCCGATCTACAGCTGGCCTGGACCAGGCCGGGTGTGACGCCGGAGGCCAGGAAGCGGATCGTGCGAACACTGATTGATGAGATCATCGTCCACGTCGAGGACAACGCGCTCAATCTCGTGATACGTTGGCACGGCGGCGACCACTCCGCGCTCAAGGTCAGGAAGAACCGCTCGGGGCAACATCGCTGGAGTGCGGCGGGCGAGACTATCGATTTGGTCCGTGTACTGGCGCGGCAGATGCCGGACAAGGCGATCGCTTCGGTGCTCAATCGCGCCGGCAAGACGACAGGGCGCGGCAACGGCTGGACACAGTCACGCGTGTGCAGCCTACGAAGTCACAATGCGATTGCGACCTATCGGGAGGGCGAGCGACGGGAGCGCGGCGAGGTCACGCTCGACGAGGCCGCTGCAGTCCTGTCCGTCAGCCCGTCGACGGTGCGCCGTCTGATCAAGGATGGCCAACTCGCGGCGAGTCAGCTCTGTAAGGGCGCGCCGTGGATCATCAAGGCGGCCGATCTGGAACGTGCCGATGTGAAGAGCGCTGCGACCGCCCGGCGTCTGCGGCGTCCGCCGTCCGGCGATCCGCTGCAAAAAGTGCTGGAACTCTAACGACATGGACAGGTGAGCATTATGAAGCGGGCTCGCACGGGCCGAGCAGCAGCACGTTCTCTCCGTTGGCTATCCAACGTGATGCGGCAAGATCACGGATCTGCTTTGGGTCGATTGGCGGCTGCGCCTCGAAGTCGAAGCCAGCAAGCTCCTTCACCGTCGGGAAGTGTGCGAGCTTCAGCGCCATCTCTATGCGGCGATGGTCCTTGTGCGATCTCGCGCTCGCACAGCAGGATCAGCGTCTCACGCGCCGACAGGTTCGCGCGCCGCCTCGTCGAGCAGGCTATCGAGCTGATCGCGGATACCAGAGAGCTGCAGTCGCGCCAGCATGGCATCGAGCGGATCGGTCGTTGCTTCCATTATCTTCTTTGCCCGCGCCATCAGAAGCTTCCTCCGACCACGGCTTCGTATTCGGCAAGAGGGCGCAACAACGACGGCGGTGAGGACGGCGCCAGCACCGTCGCCCCGATCTCAGCCCGGCGGACCGCGCCATTGCGACCAGCAACACCATCGAGATGGGCGGTGTCGATGATCCGCCGCCGGCCTCCATCCGATTGCTTGTGGATCGCAACCTGATGCGATCCATGGCGGATCCGCACTTCCCCGGCCGCGATCGTTACCGCCACGCGCTCGCCAATCAGGCGCCACGGCACTGAGTAGCTGTTCGTGTCGATCTCGACGGCGCAATCATGGCCGACGACGCGGGTCAGTTCACGCAACGATCCGAACGACGGTTGCCCGCTAAGCGGCTTCAACCGGTGTGCCTCGTCACGCGCAAACCGAGCAATCGGCGCCTCGCCGGTCGTGCCGTGGATACGAACGTTCGCCACCTCACGCTCCCATCCGGCCAGATGCGCCTCGAATGCCTCCCAGCTCGCGAAGGAATGCCCCGCAATCGCGTTCTTCTTTACGTAACCGACGCCATTCTCCGTCTTGCCCTTCGTGCGCGCCCGATACGGCGCGCAGGCGCGAGGACGGAAGCCCCAATGCTTCGCGAACGCGATGAGCTTGTCGTTAAATTGGACCGACCGGCTCACTGCGTCGTGGCGCACCACCAGCGCGCGTGGATTGTCCATCAGCACTTCCTCCAGCACGCCGCCGAAGGTCGTGAACGCGCCCTCGAGCCCGGCGAACCAATGCTCTTGCTTCTCAGCCCGGAACGCACGCACATTTAGCCGCCGCGAATGTCCGAGCGTCAGCGGCCATCAGCGGCGCACGGTGCAGCGATTGGTGAAGAATTGGGGATCAAAGGCCGCTCGATCAGCAGCACAGAGATCACACTATCGGTCCAAGCTTCGCGCCTTCGTATTTAATCCTGACAGGTTCTTTCGCCGAAGCACCGCAAGCCGCTCGCTCGCTACGGCGCTCTGGAGGGCGCGCTTCGCGAGCGGCTTGCTCCGACTCGCGGCAGCCGATCCAGAAAGACACCAGGGTGCGCTTCGGTAACATTGTCATCTGAGGCAATATGAGGGGGCAGTTTTCCATGGCGCGCGACAATTGAGGTCCGGGTGCCCTGGGTAACCGCCTTAACCGAGGAAGGTCATTAATCGCGCGCCTCGTGCTCCAGCGATTGCACGTTTCGCCCAAATAGGTTTGTCACACTACTTGAAGGTCGGAGCCGACGGAGCCGCCGCGGCCTGGGGCCAGTACCCGGGCGGTCCGCTTCTCCAGACAATGTCGACGCCAGGGGGATCGCCTTTGGCGCGGAGGCGAGCGGCATCGCGCACGAGCGACGTGTTCCTGAGCAAAACGCTCTCGAAGGAGTCGAGCCCACACCAGCGCTCTTTGTTATCGACCAGTATTGATAGGACCGCGCTGCGCGACGTGGGGCCGGCGACGATGAAATACAGACCATTACCGTCGCCGTACTTGCCGGGCTTATAGCTTTCCAGCCATTTGTTCCTCCACCAAACCGTCCTCCGAATCTTCGGTCCCTAGTGGAGCGTCTTTCCGAGCTGTTTGGTGTGCCAGGCCATGTCGCCGATGAACACAAGCGAGACGCTTGAACGAGCAGAGAATTTCCAGCCTCTGCGGAATGGTCATTGCGGTTTAAGATAACGCATGCCAGTCGATTACCTTGCCCAAAGCACGGACCGAGAGCCCAGTGCCTTGTAGAAACGGTCGGCCCGCGAACGTGGGCGGGACGCCATTTACTTCCTTACCCCAGTACACTCCATTCATCTGCGAAACTGGGATAATGACAATTTCAGGATGTTCTGCCTCTAGTGCTTTAAGAGCAATGCCGATCGGCGACTCGTCATCAATGCTCACTGCCAAGTCTCTTCCCCAGAGAAGGATGTCAAACTCACCGCTCTCTCCGAGGACCTGCATGCAACTGCTCAGGACGTCAGTATTGAATGCACTTTGGGCACTCAGATCCAGGGGATTGAAGCTGTTCGCGAATCTCGGGAGGACGCTTGCCAAGCGTTTGCGCAGTTGATCGGAGAACGAAGCAAGCTTCAAGCCTCTTGTAGATAAAATCAGGTCGGCCATGATGTTTCCCATACCACCGGAAAAACTCGCAAAAGCAACGCGATTACCCTGCGGTCTGAGGGACGTGGTGAAAGCCACAACGGTTTCGATCAGGTCCTCCGCCGAATCGACGGTGACTACACCCAGTCCTTCGAGGAACTGGATGTCTCTTTCATAGCTGTTCGCGGCCAGGGTTGCCGTATGTCGGCTGATGCCCTTTCGCACTTCGAGATGGGCACCGACGCGTAACATGATAATTGGCTTACCTTGTTTCCGCGCATGCGTGCACGCCAAGGCGAAATTTTTAGGATCCTTAATTCCTTCGGAATAACTCACAATGACCTCTGTTTGCGGATCGCCAGCAAAGAAGTTGATTACATCGGCTGTCGTTACGTTGGCCTCGTTGCCGGTCGTCGCAATTTTTCCAACCCCAATACCTCTGCCGATTAGCGGATGCATGATTGTAAACATCTGCCCGCTCTGAAAGACGCAACTGACGCCTCCCGGGACGATCTTAGGAATCCTGCTATCTCCAATGGCAACCATGGACCGGTGAAGATTGATGACTCCAAGACTGTTGGGCCCAACGATTGTTGTCGCCGAGTCTTTTGCCCAACTCTCAATTTGCTGCTGTCTTGCGCGGCCTTCGTCCGAATCGAGCTCAGCAAATCCGCTCGAAATGATCTGTGCGGCGCCTACCGACTTCCGCTTGCATTCCTCAAGAATAGGCTGAATGTTTTCAGCCCGAACGCATAGCACGGCTAAATCGACCTTGAACGGGACATCTGAAATGCACTTGTAGCAGTTCACGTCGTCGACTTTGCCATAGCTGGGGTTGACGGCAGCGATGCGTCCGTCGAAACCTGAAGACAGAAGGTTGTTAAGAATGCTTTTCGCGAAGCTCGGTTTCGGCGAAGCGCCTACTATCGCAATTCCTTGCGGTTCGAAGAGTGATTGAAGATTTGGTTTGGTGTTGATCATCTCTAACTTGCCCAGATTACATGGTAAGGCTCCGGCGGGCATTGCTTGAATGCCGAATGCTGGAACGGACACATGATCGGCCCGCCCTCTTTGTGGTCGTGCCGGAGGGGATGGGAGTATCGAACCCAGCTTCCGATCCGCTCAGCGAATAGGATATTGCGACCCGCCTAACTAATGCAGCTAACGTGTTCAACGAAGAATCCCATTCGTCGATGCAAGCCTTGCCGCAATTGTCGCATGAGAGAACATCTTTTGTCCTGCGTCTGATTTTGCTCGCGCCCTCCGAAACAGTGTCGCCGGCTTTAAATAGCAACCGCCGTGCCAGTGCCCTGGACCCGCATAAGCCATTGATTCGGCTAAAAAGCTCGCCCCCACCAGACACCCGTCGTTGTTTTTAACTGGACAGCAGTGGTGTCGCTGTCAGAAGCTAGACAATCATTGGCCTTGCGCCGATTGACCTGCCCCTGTGTATTTCCTCCAGAAGGAGTAAGAGTCCGCCCCGAAGAAGGACGGAAGATGAAGCGAGCACGGTTCACGAAGAGCAGATTATTGCGGTGCTGAAGGAGCGTGAGGCCGGGGCGAAGAGGGCCGATCTGGCTCGTCTCGGCCCTCGGCCACAAGGCCTGCCGTGACAATCGCTCCGTGCTCTATCAACGTGTTCCGCGGCTGTTCGATGACCTCGCTCTCGCTCGCGCGACGGCCGCCATCCATGCCTATTGCGCGGCCTCGGCCGTGTCGATCTGCTGATCCTCGATGATTGGGGGCCCGAGCCGCTCGATGCCCGCGCCGGTCATGACCTCCTGGAAATCCTCGAAGATCGCTACGGTCACCGTTCCACCATCGTCACCAGCCAGCTTCCCATGGACCAGTGGCATCTGCTCATTGGAGATCCCACCTATGCCGACGCCATGCTCGATCGCCTCGTCCACAATGCCCATCGGCTCAATCTCACCGGCGAGAGCCTGCGCCGAACTCGGCAAGCCGCCCGAAAGACCTGAGCCCGTAACGCTGTGGACATGCCGCTTCGCTTGGACAACGCCAGGCGTTGCCCATGCCCACAGCAACCGCAACAGAAGCAGAAGAAGTTCAAGCCGGGATTTCAGGTTGACAACGCGACTAGCCAAATGCCAGAGAAGCTACCGCCAGAACGCCTCGTCACCGGGCTAGATCAAATGGGAAAGGTGGGCGACATCGTCTCGGAATCCCCGCGACTTCATATCGGCACACCCGAGCGACTTCGTCGGAATCCGCAGTTCTGCGTGGCCGATCACCTGATCTCGAAGCTTTGCGGTTCGAAGATCGAATCGGCCTGCAGGTCGACCGGGAAGCCACGGAACGCGACACCAGGCGGCTCACCACGCGCGTCAAGCTGGCCGCGTTCCCCAGAATGCCTGCGTGGAGCACGTCAATTTGCGCACGCTGCGCGCCATCGACCGGGCCGTCGGTTTCCCGAGCGCAAAGAGAGACAGCGCACCTCATCGGAGACTCCTTGCGACAGCACCGCTGAGAATCCTTTGATAGAAGCTATCATCATCCGAGCAAACGGTGTGCCGTCATGACATCCGGCGCGCCGTTACCTGAACAAAAAGAGCTCAGTTCAAAGAGGCTACGAGCTGTCTGAATGTCTGAATGCTGATGCCGCTGGCCAACCTGACAGCGCTTGCGTGACAAATTGGTGATGAGGGTCGCAAGGGGCAAACAGTCCCCATCTGGCCAATGTCGCTGCGGCCTTTCGAGCGGTTCAGACAGATCCTGAAGGCAACGATCGGAAAGATCGCCTCTCCGGACGGCGACGCGCCGCAAGCAAGAGACGGCAAGCGTCCTGTCGGCGCAATGCCTTAAAGCCCTTGGAGTCTTCAGGCGGCAACACAAGCCGGCACCGCGCGCGGCAACATCAGAAGTGACTGACTTTGGCCGGACATCCCGACACGATTCAACGTGCGACCTTCGCTTCGAGGACAACGTCGTGTGCGTTCTGGAATCTCAAAGCTCGAGCCACTCGGAACGGTTGCACACTCGGATACGAGGGAGCGTGTCCGCCGCGCTCACTCTTAGCAGGCAAGCTGGGCCGAACTGGATCTCCTGCGGGGTCGCTATCTAGAAGATTGGCGGAGAACGTTGCAAAAAACAACCACAAAAGCTGGTTGCTGCCGAGTTCCCGCGCTCGGCCATCTGTGGGCAAGATCACCTTTCCATCAAGATTTCCATACTTAGCAGAATTCATAACCGTGTAGCGCGTGCTGACAATCATCACGCGCGCCTGACTAGAGATGCACCTTTGATTCACCTGCAGACCTCAGCGGAGAATATCTCCGGGGAGACGCGAGTTCACCGTCCATCGAGATGAGGTGAGTATGCGCAAGCGGCTCAGGCCGAAGTGAAGTGCCCCCGCTTGCGGTTGGATCGGCTATTGTGCCCGACGCTGTTAGGCTCGTCGGCCAATCCCACGCAAATAGCGGCGACCGTTCAAGCTTCGTTTGTGAACGCGCCACAGCTCTTCAACAAGCTGCCAAAAGATATGTGCCATCGGGGTCAACTACCCATCTTGGGGACTGCTGCATATGAGAAACATATGTGATTAGCACACTTGCGAGGAATTTCGTCATCAATAACCCTGCAGTATCTGCTCGACCGGTGAGCTAAAAGTGCGGCGACCTACTGGCTACAGTAATGAGGCGTTCTCAAAGCACCTCCAGCGGAGCGCCAACGGGATGGCCGGCTCATAGCTGTCGATTCCATCGCATCAGAGCCGAACAGCGGCTTCTTTGTTTGGCATCCGCCTCGTGGCGGTCGGGCAGGTGAATTTGTCTGCTTGCAAGGAGAAGAGAGCATGGCCAAGGTAGCAATCGTAACCGGATCAGCAACGGGGCTTGGTGCGGCCTGTGCGGTCGATCTGGCGAGCAACGGTTGGAACGTTGCGCTCAACTACACGAAGAGCAAGAAGGAAGCCGACGAGACCTTCGCCAAAGTTGAGGCCCGCGGCGTCGAAGCCATCATGGTACGGGCCGACATGGGACAAGATGCCGACTGCCGGCGGCTTGCGGCCGAGACCCTGAAAAAATGGGGACGCATCGACGGCTTGATAAACAATGCTGGTACTACAAAGTTCCAAAAACAAGGCGATGTCGAGGGCGTCACGGCCGAAGATTTCGACCGTATTCTGCGGGTAAATGTTACCGGCCCCTACATGATGAGCCGCGCTGTGTGGCCGACCATGAAGAAGCAGTGGGAGGAGAGCAACGAACGCGGTTCAATCGTCAACGTCTCTTCGACCGCCGGGGCGACGGGCTCGGGCAGCTCCATTCCATACGTGGCCTCCAAGGGAGCACTAAACACGCTCACGCTAACATTGGCGCGCTGGTTCGGCCCGGCGGTCAGGGTCAACACAATCTGCCCGGGATTCATTCAGACGCGTTGGCTTCTGGAGGGGCTCGGCAAGCTCGAGTACGAGAAGATGAAGGAAAGGGAGGAGCAAACTACGCCCTTGCGTCAGACTGGCACGCCCGAGCAGATGGCCGAAGCCGCGTTGTTCTTTCTCACGAGCGCCTCTAACATCACGGGTGAGTTCTTGCTTATCGATGCCGGCAGTCATCTCGGAACTCTCCCGATGAAAGCACGCTAGTGCCCTGAACTCGAAATTCGCGACATCGCGACAGATTGGCTTTCTTGTCGCGATCGATGGAAACGAATATGGTTGGTAGTCGAGGCGCCGGAGGGGGTTGCATCGGTTGGATTGCGGTCGGGATGCGGACAGGCGCGGCCCTCCGAGTTCGGACGGCACCACCGAAACGGTGATCATGAAAGAGTAGTCCGTGCCGGCCGGTCCTGTCGCTCCCGAGGCTTGCAGGACGGATCGATGCGCCGCTTAGTGCCGCCACAACTGCGCAGGCGAGGGTCTCGAATTTGGCGTGGGACCGCTCCGCTTTATTCATTCGTCGGACCGTTTTGAACAGCAATGAGTTGACAGTAAGGGCCTACGACAACGGCCGCCAATGCCGTAAACCGGTCCCTGGAGCTCTTACAGACAGCACCGTGCGGTCAACGAAAACGAGGAGTCATTGTGGATGTTGCGGTCTCGGTCGGATAAACGAACAACGCCAGAACACCGCCGCAACTCGCTCAGGTTGACGCCACGAGAGGTATGGACGTCAAGACGGTCACCTTCGACGCCGACGATGATCGCTTGAGAGTCTACGGTGCTCTCGCGTGACGCAGCATCAATACCCAAATCCCGGGTAAAACCAACTAAGGGAGGCCTATTACTCAGACGCTTGCGATACCAGACCAGGCACGACATTTTGGGCCCGCAAAGACAGTCTTGCGCCGTGCGCGCCAGATCAAGCAACACCGTTCCTTCTATTCGGAGGCATAAGGATTGTGGCCGTTGTCGACTCAGAGGTAATTCCTATCAAAAGGGCGAGTTCACAAGCCGGTTGTTACAGGTGCGCGAACATCTCGTCAAAGCGGCAAACAGCATCTTCTCCCACCACTGAATAGCGATCCAACATTGGGCCGAGAGCCGCGCCTGGCCGTGCGCCTCCCTTCAGCCCAATCTTGCCGGCGCGGGTGATCAGCTACTGCAGACAGTAGACCGCGCGACAGCAAAGCTGCCTTTCACCACGCTCGCGCTTCTATCAGCTAACGCAGGTGACCTCCGCCTCGATGCAGTTGCTGTGCCGCACTCTGGATCAGAGCCTCGGCATCTCTTCCGGCCTCAACTCGCTTTTGCGGAGACAGTCGCCCTAATCTTCGTCACGATACTGGTGGTCCAAGCTCCGCTAGGCGCAGTGATCTTCGGAACCGCCGAGTTACCGTGACCGTCAGCCTCTCAGGTTCGCAACGTGATCAAAGGCCAACATCGGCGGCCCCACCCAGACCCCGGTTCCGCCCACTTTTCGGCAGCCTTCGTGGCTTTGGATGAGCTTCAGCACAACCAGCAGAAGAGTCAACTCGGATTCGAACTGGAGCATCCCCATATGCGGGCAGAAAACACATGATGCCGACGATGCACTGACGTCGAGTGCGCGCTCGTCTAGACGGGTTATCATCGAGCAGCCTTTCACAAGTGTTCCGCATCCACGGGGGCTCCTAAACGTGAGCGAGACTTGTCAGCTTTGTACTGCGATGTCGCAAATCTAACGGCCCGCCGATTCGTTCCAGAAGCGGAGCTGTCTTCTCTTGCGCTAAGCCAGCCGGGGCAGCGGACTTCCCAAGCGGCACGCCGATTGCTTGGATGACCGCGGCCCTCAAGGAGGCCGGAGCGGCGCTGTCCACGAGGGTATCGGATGCAATCCCTTTTGGTTTTTAGAAACTGCGCTGCTTTTATATGCGGAAACCAAAGCGGCAAATGCCGCCAGATGAATCATCGCGACTCGAAATTTCTATAGGCAGCGCTTCAGTATAGGAGAAGTAGACGATGAACTCTGAGGTGTTTATTACCTGTGCGCTCACCGGCTCTGGAGATTCGGTGGAGCGTAGCCCACATGTACCGGTCACGCCGGAACAGATCGCGCAGTCCGCAGTTGAGGCGGCTCGGGCAGGTGCGGCTGTTGTGCACATTCACGTTCGTGATCCCAAAACGCGGCGCGGCTCGCGCGATCCGATGCTGTATCGGGCAGTCGTTCAGGCCATTCGAGAATCGGACGTAAATCCGGTAATCAATCTGACTGCGGGAATGGGCGGTGACCTCACGCTGGGTGGACCAGAGTCTCCTCTGCCACTGAACTCGAAGGACACAGACATGGCTGGCGCGCGTGAACGGCTAGTCCACGTGGAAGAGCTGCGCCCCGAGATTTGCACCTTGGATTGCGGATCTATGAATTGGGGTTCCGACAGCCACTTCGTCATGGTCAACACCGCCGGGACGCTGCGCGCGATGGCCGCACGCGTGAAGGAGCTCGGTGTACGTCCTGAACTCGAGGTGTTTGATTCTGGTCAGTTGGTGCTGGTGCGCGATTTGATCGAGAAAGGAGTAATAGACGATCCGGCGTTGATCCAGTTGTGTATGGGAATCCGCTACGGCGCGCCGGACGACCCGACTACCCTGATGGCATTGGTGCACCAGCTTCCGCCGCGGACCATCTACTCGACCTTTTCGATTGGGCGCATGCAGCTTCCGTATGCGGCGTTGGCCCCGTTGGTCGGTGCGAACGTTCGGGTGGGGTTGGAGGACAATCTCTATCTCTCTCGCGGGCGACTCGCGACGAACGCCGAGCTCGTGCGGCGGGCGGTCGAGATCCTCGACAGGATGGGGGTGCGGGTGTTGAGCTCTGATGAGACGCGACAGAAGCTAGCGTTAAAGGTTCACGCCTGAAAGGATCTATCCGAAAAGCGGTTCGAAATCTGGGCTGCTAGCAGGGCCGGTCGGTTCTTGATCAACGGGAGTAGCGTGAGCGCGCTCAAATTTCTGCCAAGGATCTTAGACGCCCGACTCAAGATGAATTTCGATGCGGGTTGTCGCCCATCAGGGATATCGCCATAATCGTGCATCGGTGCCTGCCAGGCTTATAATCGGTGGCGGCGTCACGCCGGATGTCATTTCGGCGTTACGCTGTAGTATGCCGACCATCTCGTGATCGGGATCGCAGAAACTTGGGGGATTTGCGTTTAGCTCTTCGACTTTGACTTCGGGGTAGTCAGCCAGGATCCGGCTGATTTCTGTCATGACCCGATCCTTATCAAGTCCGATGGGTAGCCGAACGTCGTAGTCAAAGGTGCAGGCGTTCGGAATCATATTGATTTAACCCCCCGTTGGTGGGCCGACATTGGTCGTCAGCCCAGCCATAAAATCGGTCGCCCCGCGACCCAGGCCCGCCTCGATGGCGGGCCGCCCACGCTCAATTGCCGCCCCCACGTTTACAGGCATGTCCGGCCGGAGATCTCTGAGCTTCTCGAGCGAAGCGATGAGCCGGGCCGCGAGCTTTGTCGCGCTTGATCCGAGATGTGGATATACGCTGTGTCCGGCGATGTGTTCACGTGAAAGCGCAGCCAGATGAAGCCCTTCTCGCCGAAGCGGATCGTATTGCGGGCTGCTCGGCTCGGCGTTGAGGCAGCAATCTCCCAGCACCTCAGGGTGATTGGCGACCAAATAACGCGAGCCCCATTCTCCGAAGGTTTCCTCATCAGAACGACCGTCAATGTAAGCCGTCCGGCAAGTCGCTCTCTCAGCCGCGCGAGATAGACATAGGAGAAGATCGAGGCGGTCGTGCCGATTTCATGTCGCACGCATAACGACCCCAAATACGGCCCTCGCCTACTTCCCCGCCCCAGCAATCTTTCTTCCAACCTTGGCGATCACCGACGGGGAAGACGTCCATATGGCCATTCAGGACGAGATGTCGACCAGAGCCTGCCTCACCATCGAAAGCTGCGATGATATTCGGCATTCAGGGCTCTGGATCGACAACGCGGTAGTCAAGCCCCTGCTCGTCGAGAAATTTAGCGGCAAATTGTCTCGCGGCCCGCGTGTCGCCCGGAGGATTCGGGGTGGCAATCCGCATAAAGTCTGCCAAGAATCTAATGATGCGATCCCGATCCTCTTCAATCCAGGCAAGGATCTGGCGCTTGCCGTCGGCCGCCTTTCTCTTGGCTTCCGTGCGCTTCATGCGGCACCCTTTCGCGGCGACACCCAAGCCTGTCGCGACTTCGCTTCGTAAACAGGGTGCCCTCGCTTTATGACGCCTACCCAGTGATTGGCCCCCAGAAGGCAGGACAGGTAATCGGGATGCTCGATATCCCAAATTGAAAGATCGACTACTTTGCCGACTTCCAGACTCCCGCGGTCTTTTTGCATCCCAAGCGCATAAGCTGCGTTGATCGCGACGCAGATAGGCGCGCAGGGTTGCGATCTCGGCACCAGGCCGAAAGCCGCCGCGTAACAACCCATAGGAATGAAGCTGGCGTAGCCATGCGGCGTTGCTGACATCCGTTTTGCGCCCACAAACGTTCTTGGAGTAACGGGCATTGACCAGAATAACCTTCACGCTGCTCGAGAATCTCATAGGCTGGAAGCCAGTAAACCCCGGTGGATTCCATCGCGACGCTGGTTACGCCACGCGCTTTAAACCAGTCCGCGAGATCATGCAGGTCCTGCGTGAAGGTGCCAAAGCACGCACCGGCGTGCCGGCGCAGGCAGGGTCGGCCGCCGCCATATGCATTTTGGATCCAATGTCGATGGCGGCGGCTCCAACATTCGCCGGCTTAAATCCCGGGCCGCCGCCGGAAGTGATCTTGGACATCGTAACTCCTCCGTCCAATCGTGCCGCTGGCGTCTCACCGACCAGCTTTTCGAAGGAGAGGATCTGTCGCGCCCTCGGGATTGAATAAACGCGAAAATGTTTGAGCACCCAAGAGCAAAGCTTGCAGGTCGTGATTAGAGTTCGGCGCTGTGCGATTGGCGGCTATACTGGTGTGGCGCTAGGCGCGCAATAGTTCCAGGTCTTCAGGAGCAGTGCAACAAAGGTGGCCACGTCGCGCCTCAGAGTCCGCACCGTTTCTTGATATGTAATTTCGGCAGGTCTAGAAAGGCATGAACGACGGTACTGCTTGAAAAGAGTGACTCGGCAGACTGAAATTGACGTCTTCGGGACGCGCAGACCGTATCGTCATGCGCGCCCCATGCTCGAAGCCTTACGTGTTCTTCAGCGCGACGCGGAATTCGGCTTCGGCCTTGGCCTTGACCTCGTCGAGCGAGACGCCGTCGGCGAGCTCGATCAGGGCCATGCCGCCGTCGCCGTGCTTGTCGATGGTGAAGACGGCAAGATCCGTGACGACCATGTCGACCACGCGCTCGCCGGTCAGCGGCAGGTTGCACTTCTTCAGAAGCTTCGGGCCGTCCTTGGCCGAATGCTCCATCACCAGGACGACGCGCTTGACGCCGGCGACGAGATCCATCGCGCCGCCCATGCCCTTGACCATCTTGCCGGGGATCATCCAGTTGGCGAGATCGCCGTTCTGAGC
>NZ_JADPKY010000189.1 GCF_023074185.1 Bradyrhizobium sp. 132
CCGCCTTCGTCGACAGGATCTTCCATGGCGCGAAGCCTGCCGACCTTCCGGTGGAGCAGCCGACCAAATTCGAATTGGTCATCAACATCAAGACTGCGAAGGCGCTTGGGCTCACTGTGCCGCCCTCGCTCCTCGTCCGCGCGGACGAGGTAATCGAATAGCTCTTCCTGCGGTGCATGAGTCCGTTTGTGGCCCCGAAGTAGACGAAGGCTTGGGAAGGTACACAACAGCCGAACCCCTCGAACTGGGCCAGACACTGACGGGAGCGCAAAGACGTTCGTGGTGAGCTCTTAGCCAGTGTTTCTGACCGCCTCAGCCAGAATGGCGTAAAGCTGCTGCCTGGTGAATTCCTTGGGCTGCTCCCTCTCTGCTGTCCTCAACGACACCTTCTGTGCGACTGAACGGGCGCAGGCTGCCGACGACGTCGGTCTCAGCTTGGGGGCCGGCCTTATCTTGGGCCGTGCTGTGGGCGACTTGTGGCCGCGCTTCAGGCTCAGTCGGGTCAGCATGCCGCAGACCGCGTTACGACTGCACCCGAGACGGCCCGCAATCTGCGCCGCGCTCTGTCCTGCGGACCAGAGCTTTTTGAGAAGCGCTACGTCTTTCGCATCCCAGCCCATGGCAGATACTACAGCGCCGACTGCCAGACACGGGCTAGTCTAGTCTTCGTCCGGCTCGCGCACGACCGCCGGTTCGTCAGCATCATCTTCCTCATCGTCGTCTTCGT
>NZ_JADPKY010000110.1 GCF_023074185.1 Bradyrhizobium sp. 132
CATTCAACAACGATCTCGTGCCCCGGACGCAGCGCAGCGCCTCTTGGCGGTGCGCTGCAGAGCCGGGGCCCATGCAGCAGCGAGTGCGCGGCCTTCTGGATCCCGGCTCTGCGCAGCAACGCGAAGAGGCGTTGCAGCGCGTCCGGGACACGCGGACGGTCCCTGCCCTTCTTTGCATGCCGCTCCGCTCTTGTAACAAGACCGTCATACAGCGAAACTAAACGAAGCCGGGGGCCGCGGTTGGCGGCCAAGCTGCCTCGCAGGGAGAGATTTTATGCGCCGTTCACTGGTGTTGCTGTCAGCCGGACTGACACTGCTGTCCACCGGGCTTTCGACGGGGCGTGCCTCCGCCGAGAACAACACCCCTCGTAATTTGATCCTGTTCATTCCGGACGGTCTGCGGGCACTGAAGGTCACACCGGAGACCGCCCCCGCCATGGCCGAAATCCGCGACAAGGGCGTCAACTTCAAGAACTCGCATTCGCTGTTCCCGACCTTCACCATGGCCAATGGCTCGGCGATGTCGACCGGGCACTATCTCGGCGATACCGGTGTGTTCTCCAACACGATCTGGACCAACTACACGTCCGTCCCCGCCGGCGACACCGTGGTCCCCTTCATCGAGAACGACGCCGTGCTCGGTGACATCGACGAGCATTTCAAGGGCGACTATCTCAATGAAGACACGATCCTGAAGCTGGCCCGCGACAAGGGCTACAGCACGGCGGCCCTTGGCAAGCATGGCCCGACCTATCAGTTCGATCACACTGACAAACCCGAAAAGGCCGGCCTGCATTCGATCGTGTTCGACGATGCCACCGGTGCCAAGAACGGCGTGGCGCTGTCCGACGAGGTCAAGGCCGCGCTGACCAAGGCCGGCCTCCCCATCGCCACGCCGCCACGCGGCGACAACAGCAAGGCCGGCGACGCCAAGACGCCGGGCACCACGGTCGCCAACGTCGCCCAGCAGGCCTATTTCGCCGACGTCGCTGCCAAGGTCGTGCTGCCGATGTTCAAGGCGCGCAACAAGCCATTCGTGCTGGTGTTCTGGTCGCGCGACCCCGACGGCAGTCAGCACAACACTGGCGACAGCCTCAACCAGATCATGCCCGGCATCAACGGGCCGACCTCGATGGCCGGCATCAAGAATGCCGACAACAACCTCGCCCAGCTCCGCAAGGCGCTGGACGAGCTCGGCCTTGCCGCCAACACCAACATCATGGTCCAGGCCGACCACGGCTTCTCGACCATCTCGAAGGAAAGCAAGACCAGCCCCTCGGCCAAGGTCAGCTATGACGACACGCCGAAGGACTTCCTTCCGATGGGCTTTTTGGCGCTCGACCTCGCCAAGGCGCTCGACCTGCCGCTGTCCGACCCCAACGACAAGAATGCCAAGGTCGAGGGCAACAAGCATCCCAAGGCCGGCAACGGCGTGCTCGGCAAGGATCCGGAAAAGCCCGATCTCGTCGTCGCCACCAATGGCGGCTCCGACCTGATCTATTTGCCGAACAAGGACAAGAAGCTGGCGGCTAAAACCGTCAAGGTGCTGCTCGAGCAGGACTACGTCTCCGGCCTGTTCGTCGACGACTCCCTCGGCCGCTTCCCCGGCACGCTGCCACTGTCGAGCGTCAGTCTGCGCGGCAAGGCGGCAACTCCGACGCCGGCAATCGTCGTCAACTTCCGCTCCTACGCCAGCGATTGCGGCGAGGCGCCGACCAACTGCTCGGTGCACGTCGCCGACACCGTGCTGCGCCAGGGCCAGGGCATGCATGGCAGCTTCAGCCGCGGCGACACCATGAACTTCATGGCTGCCATCGGACCGGACTTCAAGGCCGGCTACGTCAGCGAGATTCCGGTCAGCAATGCCGACGTCGGCATGACGGCCGCCCGACTGATGGGCCTGCGCGGCACGCAGAACGGCGGCCTGGTCGGCCGGGTGATGTCGGAGGCCCTGCCCAACGGCATCATTCCGAAGGCGTACAAGGCGGTTGAAAAGTCGAAGAGGTCCGAGAACGGCCTGCAGACCGTGCTCAACTTCCAGCGCGTCGGCAGCCAGCGCTATTTCGACACTGCCGGTTTCCCGGGCCGGACGCTCGGCCTCGAGCCGGACACCGGCAAACAAAAAACGGCGGGGAAATAACCCCACCGTTGTCAGGCGCGCCTCGCAAGCGGCGCGACAATCTCATCTCACTCTTGCATGCCCGGATCTTACATGCCCGGACTTACATGCCGATGTCGAACACGTTCGGCAATTGGCCCGCCAGAGGCAGCGCGGTGGTGCCCAGGAAGGTCGCCACCATCGCCATCAGGCGACGGTTGTTCTGGCGCTTGCCGCGCATCTGGCCGGCAATCCACTCCAGCATTTCGCTGTTAACCTTGGAGGCATAGGACGGCGCCCAGCCTTCGATATCGGACTCGGCAGACAGCGCGACGCTGCGCGGCGGCACCTTCAGGCCCGAGGCGCTCGCGGCATAATGGGCCACCGCCTTGGCGAGCAGGTCGTCGAACCGGCCGCCATCGGTGCGTTCGGTTGCGGCTTCGTTGATCTCAAACAGCGCTTCGGCTTCCGCGCGGCTGATCGGTTGGTCGTTGACGGCTGTGGCGGTCAGGATGCGGGCGCACCAGGCGGTGTCATCGGCATCGAGCGCGCGGGAGAAGTGCACCCTCCCCTTGGTGGTCGGGCCTTCGCCCGTGATCACGCCGTCGCGCACGATGGTCAGTGCGTGGGCCGAAGTATCGCGGCAGGACGGTTCGAGGGACGGCGACTCAACAGACGTATGCGCAGCGGCAGACATAGTTCACTTCCAGATTTCTTCTGATCGGCCAGCATTTTCACGCCAGCGTAAAGGGGTGGTTAATGATTCGATACGGGGATCACGACTTTTCTAGATGGTTGCCAATTGGTCGCTGCCAAGACCGTTTAGGTTCTAGGAAGCGCCGGGCGAGCGTGATGGAAGTCATAAAAGGCTTTATCGGGGCAATCGGGCCCGTGTGGCCCCGGTGGAGATGTTTCGCCGCAGGCGCCGCTGTAACAAAAAGGTGCTAGGACATCAGGCCTTCAAAGAAGGAATTCACATTTTACTTGAAGCGGTTCAGTTGGCGTTCACTTGATGTCGCGAAGACCCTATACTGATGGTGACGGCCAAGGATGAATTCTCAAGTAAATTCAATTCGATGAGGTAGAACCATGACACTTCCGATCGGCGCCACCGCACCCGACTTCGAAGCCGAAACCACCGAAGGGAAGATCAAGTTCCACGACTGGATCGGCAACAGCTGGGCGCTGCTGTTCTCGCATCCGAAGGACTTCACGCCGGTTTGTACGACCGAGCTCGGCGTGCTCGCCAAGCTGAAGCCGGAATTCGACAAGCGCGGCGTCAAGCTGATGGGCCTCTCGGTCGATCCGGTCGACCGTCACTCCAAATGGTCGGAGGACATCAAGGAGACGCAAGGCACGGCTCCGAACTACCCGATGATCGGCGACACCGATTACAACGTCTCCAAGCTGTACGGCATGCTGCCGGCCGCGATCTCCGGCGATCCCCTCATCCGCACGGCCGCCGACAACCAGACCGTCCGCAACGTCTTCGTCATCGGCCCGGACAAGAAGATCAAGCTGGTGCTGGTCTATCCGATGACGACGGGCAGAAACTTCCAGGAAATCCTGCGCGTCATCGACTCGCTCCAGCTCACCGCCAAGCATCGCGTCGCAACCCCGGCCGACTGGTCGCAGGGTGACGACGTCATCATCGCGGGCTCAGTCTCCAACGACGAGGCCAAGACGATCTACCCGCAGGGCTGGAAGGAACCGAAGCCCTACATCCGGATCGTGCCGCAGCCGAAATAACCCAAACGTCGTTCCGGGCGATGCGTCAGCACCGACCCGGAATGACGACGTTAGAGCCCTCGCGCCGCGTGGACGCGGTCGAGGAAGCCGTCGACCTCGGCCTTCAGATGCAGGCTCTCGCCCGACAGCGCCTGGGCGGAAGCGAACATCCGGCTGGACGTCTCGCCCGTTTCGTTCGCCCCCTCGGCGGCGTCACGGACGTTGACGGCGACATCGGCCGTGCCCGATACCGCCGCGCGAACGCTGACCACGATGTTGTGGGTCGCGCTTTTCTGCTGCTCGACCGCAGCCGGGATCGAGCCGGCGATACCGCTGCTGCGCTTGATGGTCTGGCTGATCGCCTTGATGCGACAACCGATTCCTCAGTCGCAAGCTGATGCTGGGTCGCAAGCTGCATGCTGGCGATCTGGTTCGATATCTCGTCGGTGGCCTTGCCGGTCTGGCCGGCGAGCGTCTTGACCTCCTGGGCCACCACCGCAAAAACGCGGCCGGCATCGCGCGCGCGGCTTCGATGGTGGCATTCAGCGCCAGGAGGTTGGTCTGACCGAGCTTGGCTGGCGCGAGTTCTGCCGGCACCTGCTCCACGACCATCCCAATCTCGCCACCGAAAACCTCCAAGCGAATTTCGATGGCGGTTGAGCGTTGCTTTGACACAACTATGAAACTCGCTATCGTCATCGCTCCATGCAAACCGTGGGGGACGATATGGACGACGACAAGCCGATCACCGAACAGGCGATGGACACGATCACCGCCGCCGTGGAAGCGACCAAGGACGCCGCTGTCACTGCGGTGAAGAAGGTCAGGAAAGTCGCCAAGAAGGTCACGAAGAAAGTAGCGCCGAAGAAGGCTTCCAAGAAGAAAGCCAAGAAGGCTGCGAAGAAAACTTCGAAGAAGGCTGCAAAGAAGTCGTCGAAGAAGGCGGCCAAGAAAACTGCAAAGAAGGCGACGAAGAAAGCCGCCAAGTCGAAAAAGAAGGCCAGGAAGGCCAAGCGCTGATCGCAACGCTCACGTCTCCGGGTGCGGACGCGCCCGGAGACAGCTCCAGCGATACCCTACCCTCGCCTCTTGGCTGCGCGCCGGCCGGGGTGATGCTGGCCTTGCGGATCGCGAAATTCGCTGCGATGGCCGCGCCGGTCCTCCTTGGCGAAGCTCCGCCGTTTCTCAGGCGAGCCGAACGCCTTGATCACCTTCCTGCCGTTGACCCTCTTGATGACGTAGCCGCCCTCGGTCATCGAGAACGGCTCGGTCAGCGTCCCCTTGTGGTCGAACTTGGTGCCTCGGGGATGCTTGAACGGTTCGAACCAGGACGGATAGACGAAGTTAGACATCTCAAAGCCGGCGACGAAGAAGGAATCCTCCTCCACGGCGTCACAGACCTCATAGGCATATTGGGTGTTAGGATTTTTGTCGGCCCAGAGATTGGCCATGGGATCGAGCACCATCTCGAACAGCTCGTGCGAGGCCGCCACGCTGACCGGCTCGCTGCCCAGCGCCTTGACGAAGATCTTTGAGATCGGCTGGCGGCGATACGTCAGCTCATGGCGGCCGAGCATGTTCTTGTGGGAGGCCTCGTCAAAGTAGACCAGCTGCCAATCGCTCGGCCTCGGCCTTTCGGTGACATAAAGGTCGACCGGATAGCCCCACACCGGCAGGAAGTGCTTGTCGTAGCATTTCTGGAGCGCCGCAGTGAGCTTGGCCATTTTGCGGCCGCTGATCGTCGGCTCCGCGTAGTTGATGCAGGCAATCCGGACCGGCTTCAGGGACCTGCCGAGCAGTGCGCGTCTCGCCTTCTTCATGGAAAACCACCTGTGAAAGGGACACTGAAATGCGCCGACCCTAGCACGAACGTGCCGCGCACGTCAGGGATGTATTCCAGCGGCCCGGCCTGCCGGCGCTAGAAGCGTCGGTTGACCACGAACACCGCTGCCGCGCACATCATCATGCCGGCGATCGCCAGCGCATCGAGCTTTTCTCCGAACAGGAGATAGGCCATCAGCGCGGTGACGGCGGGCACCAGGTAGAACAGGCTCGCAACCGACGTGGCGGCGGCGTTGCGGATCAGCCAGTACAGCAGCCCGATCGACCCGATCGAGAGCGCCACGGCGAGCCAGGCCAGCGCGAGCATGAACTCCCGCGTCCAATGCACCACGCGGTCCTCGAACAGGAAGGCACCGGCCGCGAAGAAGATCGTCACGGCGACATATTGCACGAGATTGCCGGCGCGCCAGTCGATGTGGTTGCAGTAGCGGCGCTGATAGAGCGTGCCGAGCGTGATGCTGATCAGCGAGACCACCGAGGCGAGCCAGCCGAGCCCGGCTTCGCCGGTCATGGGACGGCCGTGCAGGATCAGCACCACGCCGCCGAGGCCAAGCATCAGGCCTGCCCATTGCACCGGCGTCACCTTCTCGCCGAGCCAGCGGTTGGCGATGGTCGAGGTCAGGATCGGCTGAAGGCCCGGAATCAGCGCGGAGAGCCCGGCCGGAATTGAGTGCGCGATCGCAATCGCAGTGCCTCCGAGATAGAAGCCATGGACGAGAATGCCGGCGACCGCACTGTGCGCGATGCCGATACGGTCCGGCCATTTCGGTCGCGCGATTGCGGCGATGATCGCCATCAGGCCGACCACGATCGCCATGCGGATGGCGAGGTAGGTCAAGGGATCGGCGTTGTTGATGACGTATTTGGTGCCGATGAAGCCGGTGCTCCAGAGCAGGACGAACAGGATCGGCGCGGCGCGGGCGGTCAGGGCTTCTTGATTGTTATTCATTGCCGCCCTCATTGCCCCACCGGCGGCCCATGCGGCAATGCGAATTTAGGCCAATTTCGTACGGACGATGCTGCGCTGCGACGGACAGTGACGGCTCAGCCGCTCACCATTCTTCGGGACAGGGATCGATGATCTTCCAGAGCTCGACACCGTTCTTGATCTTTTTCATGTCGGTGGTGAGCCCGCCATTGCGGCGAATCCAGTCCTTCACCGTGTCGGGATAATAGGCCATCAGATCGGACGTCCCCTCCGCGCTGGTGACCTTGATCCCGAAGGTGAAGGCCTTGTCGTAATAGGCCTGGTGGAAGCCGAGGCTGGCGCGGGGCGTCACGCAGATCTTGTTCATCGGCACTATACCGAGCACCAGGGTGCAGGCCGAGTTGCAGATGCCGTCGATGATGACGCGCTCGCCCTTCTCGCGGACGCGCTTGTACTTGGCCTTGTACTCCTCGACATAGCCGCCGTGGTCGCGGGTGATGTGCAGTTCGGCGTGCGCCGGCGTGGCGGCGACGACCGAGAGCAACAGCAGGCTCAGAAGCGTGATGCGCATGGCGAGGTGACGGCGAAAACCTTCAGGAATGGGACCGGCCTCGTGGGACCCCCAAAATGATGATCCCTCGGGCCGGCGGCAAGATTCTTAACCGAATTCTCTTTGGTCATACTTGTGTGAAAAATTCGTTAAGCATCTCGAAAAGGCCAAAAATGGGCAGGCTTCGACCCCATGTCCGGCAATTGTGTCACACCCACCCGGGAATCTGTGGGATTGGCCTCGATTTCCGGGTGCCAGACGGGTGTTCCGGCGGCCCGAAATGGCTATAAACGGCTGACCTATTTGTGCGGGTTCCGGAGATTCGAGATGAGCAAGTTGAAGCTTGTAGCCGCGGTTGCTGTCCTGTCGGCCGCAATCCTTGCCCCTGGCCTCGCAGAGGCGCGGGGACATCACCGCTACCACGCGAACCCGCTGCCTTACTCGATCAGCTACCTGCACAATTACGGGCCCGGCATCACCCCCGGTACCTTCGCCTTTTACGACGGCCCGTCGACCAACCATTGCTACCGCAGCGCGGCCGCCTATGTCGGCCAGGATCGCCGCCGGCATCCCTGCTTCTGAGGGGCCCCGGCAGGTGCTCTGCGGGTGCCGCTATTTGGCGGCGCTCGACAGCAGCAATTGCTTCTCGATTTCGTAGACCGGCAGCTTGACGAGGTCGCGGCGGCGCCGCTGCAAGCCCAACATTTAGGGGGCTCGAGGCTCGTATAGCCTTGGCGGAGCTAACGGTCTGGCCTGCCGTGGACTGGCTGAAGACTTGTTCATCAGCATTGCATTTTGGTTCCGCCACAATTTGATCAGAAACAAACTTCGATATCCTGTACTGCGTAAGCGGAGGAAGACACATCATGAATCTTAGAATTGGCCTCGTCGCCGCGTCCTTGTTGGGTGCCTTGGCAGCATCACCGGCGGCGTCTGCCATGCCCATCGCGCCTGCTCCGGCGACGCCGCAGGTCTCGGACGTCGAGCAGGTCCGCATGGTCTGCGACGCCTGGGGACGCTGTTTCTGGCGCCCGAACTACTATGGGTACTACGGCGCGCCGCCCCCCTATTACGGTCGCCGATATGCGCCATTATGGTGGGCCGCGCTATTACGGACCACGCTATCGCCGCTGGTAAGTTTAAAGGGGCCCTCCGGGCCCCTTCGCTTTTGCGAGATCATTGATGTCGCGGTCGCGGTTGGTCCGGACCTTGTCCCGCCTGCACGCGGCTCCATTTCATCGACCTCGCCTCCGGCCGGCCGATGAGCCGAGACCGTTGACGACGACATCGATCTGCCGGGCTTCATGCCATGATGTCCGCAATACTACGGCCCGGAATCCGGTTTACTGAAGCGCAATGTTTCGCCATTGATGGCGATGTACTGACGTTCATTTGATTGTCACATTGCAGCATCCGGCCAGACACATGTTGTTCGACGGCCTCGCCCCATCCTCAGCGCTTCAACTGATCGGCTTTGCCGACGTCGATGCATTTTGGCCGATCGAGTCGATGGAGGATGCGAGAAGCATTCCGCTCGACGTCCCGAACTTCGCCGCCGCCCGTGCCGTCGTCTCCCTGCCGGCGTGCCGCATCGTCCTGATGCGTTCGTTCGCGCGCATCCTCGACACAGCCTATCGGATGCCCGGCGGGATGGTGATCCTGTCCATGACGGACGATCTTCGGGTCAATTCCAAGGGAATGGATCTCGACGCGCGCTTCTTCGTTGCGCTCCGCGGCAACGATGAATGCCATTTCGTCGAGCCCCAGACCAATCATCATGCGATGATCATCCTCTCACCCGGCTTGAGAGACCGGGGCTGGTTCGATCAGGCCGACGATTTGCGGGCCTATGTCGCGAACCGGCCCGCCTTGCTCCACATACGGCAACTCCTGCTCGACATTCTGCGAACCGCGTCGGTGCAGCCGTTGCTGTTCGAGACCACCGAGGTGGCCGGCCATCTCCAGGAAGGCCTGCTGCTCGCGCTCGACGATCTGTTTCGAATCGATCCGCTCTCCGACCGGAGTGCCTCGGTCCAGGGCGAGCGATCGATCAAACTCGTGCAGCGGATCGACGATTACGTCGCGGCACATCCGACTGCTCCGATCTACACAGCCGATCTTGCCGGTGAATTTGGCGTCTCGATCCGGACGCTTGGCGGCGCCGTCAGCAAGGTACGCGGCATGAGCCTGCACCACTACATCCGCCTGAAAAGGTTGTGGGCCACCCGCGCCCGGCTCCTCAAAGGCGGCGGCGCCACCGTCGCCTCATGCGCGCGCGCCCAGGGCTTCCATCACCTCGGCGAGTTTGCCGCAGCTTACCGCGCGACATTTCGCGAGTCGCCCTCGGACACGCTGGCAAGGGGCCGGCACACGGGTTCGCCGGCAGACTGACCAGACACGGCTCCGGCCTTGCACATGCGGCGCCAGCCGCACGGGGAACCAGTTCCTTCGAGCCGCATTATCCCAGTCAACGCAGTGCGCCGCCAGCCCCGAGGCGTATCGATGCACCCCGCGCGCCCATGTGCGGGGTTTTTCTCGCGGTCAACCAAGTGGTTCAGGGAAAAGAATGTCCATCAGCCGCAATCTATTGTTTCTGATCATCGGTGCTCTGGTCGTCACGGCGGCCGTGCTCGGCTACAATCTTTACCAGACGAAGAAGCAGCCCGACGGCCTGCAAATCAATGTCGGTCCCAACGGGCTGAAGATCCAGGGCAAGTAGCGGCGGCTCCCGGCCGCGGCCAGATCCGAAAAACTCGGGCCTGAGAATTCGCGCGCTCGGAGAGATTCGAACTCCCGGCCCTCGGAATCGAACTCCGCCCAGCCGACCAGCAAAATCAACGCACGTTCTGAACTTTCCCGATCCGTTCACGCATTGATGGCATTGGAGAATTTCGCACGTTCAGAACGTTGCACCGGAGAAATCGATGGCTGAGATAAGATTGGACGCCGTGCGGATCGAGCGGATCATATCGCAATTGCTGCGAGACGACGCCAAGTTGTCCCCCGCAGAGCTAACGAATTAGCTTCCAATATCTGCACTCGCCTCAATGCGTCGATGGCTACACACCGACGCAGCCCCCGCCTCAGCGGCTATCGGATAATACCGTCGCACCCGCCCTTTTGGAGCGACTTCGATGAAGCCGCTAAGAAGCTGGCCCAAACTGACCACATGGTTGCACGTACGCTTTGGGGGGCCACCGTCTTCGTCTATGTGAACACCGCCATGCAAGTTGGCGAGGTCGAGCACATCAAAATCTTCTCGACCGAGGACGCCGCCAAGGCTTGGCTCGATGAGAACGATCCGAGGGCGTGGCGTTCGAGTACGTGGTCATAGGCCCGCCAGCCTGAACTTGCACTCGCAAAACAGGCCGCCAACCATGCCAGAATAGGAACGACGCAACAGCCGCAGATTGATCGTAGCCGGCATGCCGCCGAAGATGCGGCCTTACTCCGGAGGCCGCGTCTTCGGACGAGGAAACCCAATCACTGAGGCGCGCGCCCGTTTCCGCGAACCGCGCCTTCCTGAGAAGGCGCTCGCGCTCCGCGCCAGCGGGCAATTGATTGGCTTGGTCTTTCAGCTCGGCGGCCAGTTCGGCCATTCGTTCTTCCAGGGAGCGGGTTTACTTCACTCTGCGGCGGTGCTCAGTCATGTCGCATTCCGTGAGCCGTATTGACGACTCCAAAACGGAAGAACGTAAGTTCAGTTCCCGCTCTGGAACGAAAAAAGCCACCGGGTTACGCTTCGACCAATGGGGAAAGGCCGCAGGGTGGTTCCAGCCCCCACTGCGGCCATCCCGGACAACTGAAAATTGATGAGTACTTAAATCTCGCCGGTGTTCCCACGGTAGAACACCCCGTTCCAAAAATGGAGTCGGTATAACTACCGGAGTCCGCTTTTCTACCAATTGTCGTTAAGAGGCGAACATGGCACGGCTCGCTTTCCAGCCCCAATGCTCCCGGCTGCCGATTCAATTGCGGATCAGAGCGCCGGGAGTGCTAGGACCGCCAAGTGAAGC
Source organism: Bradyrhizobium sp. 132 (assembly GCF_023074185.1). GTDB lineage: Bacteria > Pseudomonadota > Alphaproteobacteria > Rhizobiales > Xanthobacteraceae > Bradyrhizobium. Next base: position 11,163 of record NZ_JADPKY010000110.1, read on the forward strand.
GGGTCACCATATTTTCGGGTTGTCGCTTCAGGCCAAAGGCGATCCGCATCCGTCTTCGTCACGCCCACCGGGCTATTCAGGCTGTAATCGCCGTGAACCCGCGGCCTGTACCGCTGATCTTTCAAAAATTCACTGACGCGCGTTCTCGCGTCGCTCAGTCGCTTAAGTGGCGCGCTCGGAGAGATTCGAACTCCCGGCCCTCGGAATCGAAATCCGATGCTCTATCCAGCTGAGCTACGAGCGCCCTGGCCCAGGCAATGGGCCGCAACCGAGACGCCAAGGACCGCTGCTTGCGAGCCAGCAGGCCGGACGACGTTCGGATGAGTTCGAATTAGCAGAGAGGCCGGCCAATAAAAAGCCCTTCCGGTGCCGATTCGAGACGGGTCAGACGGGCTCTTACCAGGTGCTGTTGAAGAAACCGAAATGCGGCTGCTGCGCCATTACCATCATCGGCCGACCCTGCTGCGGCGCCGGATGCGCTCTGGCGACCTTGCGCCTGGGATGAGCTGGAGCCTGCAGCTTGGGATCGGTCTTCCCGGCTCCGCGGGTATCGGCCTTCCCGGCCGGCGTAAATTGGGCGAACGTCTCGCGGACCCGTGTCTTGGCCGACATCTCGGCCAAAGCCGGCGACACGCCCTCCACGGGCGGCTTGAGAGCCGCGACAGCGGCGATCTCCACCGCAGGCGCGGCGATCGTCGGCTGACTGGTATCGAGCACGACGCTCTCTGGCAGGTGGCGATCGGACCGGATCCGGATCAATGGCTGTTCGTTGCTCGCGGTTGCGACAGCCTGCGTCACAGGCGAAGCGGGCAGAACGTAGTTCGCCGCGAACAGCAGTGCGAGCAGAGCTCCACCGACAAACATGAAATACCGAAAGATGGGCATTGGCCGCGCTCCGCCCGTCGCATCCCACGAGGGCTCTCCGTCTTAACAGGCGATCATTCAATTGGTTCCTGGCCCAGCCGTTCGGTTCAAATGGCGACGCCAAGTTTCTGGTCCAAGGCCCAAGGACAGTAACTTTTCCGCTATCGGAAAATGCCGCCCTCACGCCCGACGCGCGGCCACAAGCGAACACTTCGCCTGATCGGCATTCACGTTGACGAATCCGACGGGAATGCGCGCAAAAGTCTTGCGGCTCTTCATGCTGACCGGGTCCGCCAGAACGCGGCTGCGGTCGGTGAGATGACTCCCGTCGCGCCGGGCAAAAGCGCAGACGATCTCGACATCCTTTACGGCATAGTCATTGTCGTTTCGCAACGTGAACGTCACCAGCGCCTTCGAGCCAAGGCCGCCGCGGCGCCAGGTCTGCGATGAAATCCTCATCCGACCGAGTTCTGCCATTGCCGGAATCTGAGCTTCGGAAGCCGGTGACACGGCTTCTGCCGCTTTGCCCGAAGGCGCCGTCTCGACCGCTGCCACGTCGGACGTCACCGGCTCGGCACTATTGCCTCTGGAGAGTGGGAGCAGCATCCAGACGCCGCAACCAACGATCATGGCCGCCAACGTCCACAGCAGGACCCGCCCAAATGAGACGCTCGCGATCGTCACGGCCCGTGCCAGTCGCTCGCCGGTTCCGGCGAAACGCCTCAACCCGATGCGGTCAAACCCAGCATTCATGATTGCATCACCGATAGCGGCGGAAGCACGTTCGACGACGGACCCGGCCACTGTTTACCTTAATCTGGAAGACCAACTAAGGTTCCCGCGCAGCTATCGAATCGGCAAGGGCGATGGCGGTCACCGGCCGGGGCCGCTACCATGCGCCGCAACATCGAAGACACGTCGGGAGAACATGACATGCCAGTCGTCACTTGGGATCACGTCCATCTGCGCAGCCCCGATCCGGAGGCTACGGCGGCCTGGTTGCGGGACATCCTCGGTGGCGAGATCGTGCACGCACCGGGACGGATCGACGTGAATCTCGGTGGCGCAAAAATCTTCATTGCACCGCTCGAGGGCGACAATGCGGTCAACCCCCCGCCGCCGCACCCGCACCAGGGCCTCGACCATTTAGGTCTCACGGTGAAGGACATCGACGCCGTCGCGGCCGAGATCAAGGCCAAGGGCGTCACCTTCACGCGCGAGCCGACCACGATCCGCCCCGGCGTCCGCATCTGCTTCATCCGCGGCCCCGAAGGCATCTCCATCGAGCTGCTCGAGCGCGACAAGAAATATACCTGAACGGCGCGTCGGTGTCCGAGAGCGCCGAGCCGTCGGCATCGGAGCAGCAAGGCCCCTCGCCGCTGCGCAGTCCGTCGAACCAGGCCTTCAATTCGGCACTGGTGTTGACGAACTGGTCGCGGTCTCGCGCGTGCGCGGAGGGGGCTGCGAGCGCAATCAGGGCCAAGGCGCAAGCGGAGGCTCGCCACGTTTCGCCAGCGTGCCGCGCCGCCAATCCGCCGTTGTCGTGTTTCGCAAATCGTGGGACGCGCACTGTGCAGACGCGGCTCATTCGCCGCCGGAATCGATCCCGTTGCTCACGTTTGTCTTGCTCCAGCACCCCGCGGCCAGTGCAACGATAGTTATGCATTTCGCGGGCCAACCTGATTAGCAACGACAGGCCTCGCTTCATGATCAGACCGTCATGACAGTCTCATAGACAATCCGGGACAACTACGGCTCACGGGCAGGCCCGCACGGCCGGCGGCCAAACTCCCGCGTTGCGTGAGCGGATGCGCTTTGGCATAAATGCCCTACCGGTTACGCCATTGGGCGATGGCGGCCGGCCTCGGGACGTTATGAAGAACGGCCTCTATTCGATTCACGTGAACCTGCTCGATGGTCGCGCCGGCAAGGGCAGCGGCGTGATTCTTTTCCGCGACGGCAAGATTCTTGGCGGCGATGCCTACCTCTATTACACCGGCAGCTACACGGTGAAGGACAACACCTTCAAGGGCGAGGTGCTGGTCCAGCGACATACCTCGCCGCGGGGTGACGACAATCCGCTGTTCGGTGGCCCTGCCGCGGTCGGCATCGGCGTCAGCGGCACCTTCACGGAGACGCGCGGGGACATGACCGGCACCGCGCTGGTCGGCAAGGCCAGCCAGATTTTCGGCGCGACGCTGCACAAGCTCGCAGAGGCCGACTAGGGTCTGTTGGGATTCAGGATTCTCATCGGGGCTTGGTTGTGATTCAAGCTTGGGATGGACCGATACGTTTTGACTGACGCCCAATGGGCGAAGATGGAGCCGCATTGTCTTGGCAAGCCGGGAGATCCGGGCCGCAGCGGCAAGGACAACCGACTGTTGTCGGA
>NZ_JADPKY010000056.1 GCF_023074185.1 Bradyrhizobium sp. 132
TGAATACCAAGGTCTTTGGACGCCTGCGCATACGACACGCCGCGCTGCTTGATCAGCCGCACGGCCTCAAGCTTGAACTCCCGCGTAAACTGCCTTCTCTCCATGACGCACCTCCTGCTCCATAAAACACCTAACTTGGTGTCTTCGGAACCGGGTGCAGCTCAAACAGTGCGCGATCCATTCGTCTCCCCCCCCGTCTAAATGCAATTAGACAACGACGAGAAGTGTAGCACCGCGCGGCCATTTGTTAACGAATTTCGCTCGGAAAGGCGGCTTCACTCTCCGGTTGTCCCATACGTTACGCGTTGGGAACTGTTTGACTTTCTCAGTTCGAGGAACATGAGGTCTCTTGTTGTCCCATCGCGGCCCATTGCTACACCAGCGCTCGTGTCCGCGCCTGACTTCTAAGCAGACGTTCCCCAACGAAGCGGGCCGCACCTGGGGCTTCCTATGGATAACCTTGGTGCGGCCCTTGGCTGTTAGGCGGCCTTCACGAGGAAGCTCTTGGCTCCCCTCCCTTTTCCTTCCGAACCATACGTGACCCCCAGCTGCTTGAGCTTCAAGGTGGTGGGGTGGTTCTCGTCACGTAAGGCCTTCTGGAGGTCTTTCCGCTGGTAAGGCTTGAGGCCAAACTCGCGGCCGATGAGGCTCATGGAGGTCCTTCCGGGGCTTCGGTTTGACATGAAGATCACCAGTCGTTCGGCGGGCAGAACACGGCGGTCCATACGTATCTTGGGGCCATCGAGTTCAAAGTCCCAATCTCGCACTGAGACGTGGGGCAGCTCTTGACGGATGTACTCGAGGATTTCCGGGCCCCGCGCGCCGCTCGGTAGCACGATGAATACGTCCGTGGGAGCGCACCGGCCTTGCTCGTCAATGACCTTGCGAAGCCGTACCCGTCCCATCGCCTGTATGATCGATGTCGCGAGATGTCTGCGCTGCAGCAGCTCACGGACGTTGGTGTGTTCCTTCCAGCACGGGTTCTCGTGCCAGTCGTCATCCTGGACGCCTTTGAACGCAAAGAAGACATTGGTGCCCCAGATGCGATCCCTGAACGGTAGCCCGAAGATGACCGCCGTTTCAAAGTCCTTGTAATCGTTGCTGCCATCGATTGCGCCCCAATGCGCTGAAGCCACTTCGGTTACCCCAAGGTCCGCCTGGGTGGGCACCAGATGCTCAACGTGCTTGTGGACGCAGAAAAGGACTTTGCGGTCTTCCGATAGCCGTTCAGCAAGATTTGCCTGTAACTGTGGAAATCGCTTTGTTGCCAGCTCCTCCATTTTCGTCTTGCCGATGCTTGCGGTGCGGGCGACGTGAAGAGTTACGTTGCTGTAGTCACGAACACCGGGAGGCGTCGGAATGATGTCGGCACGGTCTTCCATGAGCTGGTACATCAGATCGACACCGGCCGTTGCGTCGAGGACCACTGGCCCCGGAAGCTCCAGCGGGACCGCGAGGGCCGCAGAATTTAGCGAGTGCTGGTTGCCCGTGAGCGTCATCAAGGCATACTGATCTAACAGCGCTTCAGCGGCACCGAGTACCTTGTCGTACCGCATAGCGAGACGTTGACGCTCCTTCTCGTCGTCCCTGCCGATTTGCTTGTCATACCTGAGCTGACGCATAGCGCCTTTCAGCGCGGTTAGGTCCGCCGATACCGGAGCCTCACCCTCTACCCATGCCAGCGAAGTGCCGACCTCGAACCCATCATTGAGGCCCGCATGAACCAGCATACTCTCCCGCAGGGTCTCTAAGACTTCCACCTCTTTCGTGTGAGCTAGGGCGCATCAGACGGCGCCTTTCTCATGTAAGGCCGGTACTTCGGCTCCTGAGTTGTTGAAATCATTGAGGTCGAGGCTGAAAACCAATATTTCTTCAATGATTTGGCATCATGGCCAAAGGGGCAGGATTGGCAGATGCGCTTACGCCAATATACTCAGCGGCCTGCATGCGTGACGGTCCGCGCGGCGGCAATGATGTAGGCAGATCGCTTTGACGTTGAGGTCGGAGACTAGCTTCGTTCATTACTTCAGTCCCGAATACAAAATTGCAAAACCTGTTCGGTCTATTGCGGACGATTTAGTTTTGGTTCTACGGCCAAGCCGATCTCACTTCGGCTGCGTACCATCATTAAAGAGTTCCGCTAGAGACCAGAGAGTGAGCATTCCAAATGACCTCATTTGTACAAAGTCTATTTGCGGATCGGGTGAATCCATCGGCTCGTCATCGATGGTCCGATAGTAATGGATCGTCTCCGCCAAATCGGGCTCGAACGAACCCTCAGGTGTGCGTTCGAGTCTTAATCGTTGCAGTCGATCTAGGGGCGTAGAGATCAACTTTGATATTGATGTGATAGGGATATTCGCCGCGCTGAGGGATGATCCCGTTGCTATTTGGCAGCAGCGCGCCTTTCGACAAATGGTCGATTATCCACGAAAGAGCTTCCAACAATGAGTGTCCATCAGAAAGGCCGCACAACGCCTATTGTCAGCCAGCTGCCAAATGTTGCCCTTCAACAGATCTACGGCATGCAGGTTCGCATAGGATTCGTAGTTGGCGATGCTCATTGCCGGTCCGGATATCGGCGTGGCGGCGACGGCAATGAGAAGAGCGGCTGCATCACTTGGTGACGCAGTTGCCGATCAGCCGCGATCTGAGATCTTCCGCTGCCCGTTGATATTCCCGAAGATAATCGCGTAACGACGGGTTGATGAACGAAACGGTGGTCGAGCTGATAGCGAGAATCCGCTTTCCATTATCTTCAATGCCTCTTCAAAGTCCTTCGGGCCCGCCCCAATCCTGAACTGCCCGCACATTGCTGCGTGGGTCGCGTCGAAAACCAGTCTGAGGTCGGAGATCCGAGACCCTAATTCGCTGCAGAAGAAAAGGCCGATCAAAAGGTGCCGGCATTTGTCTGGGATATTTTTGAACGGCTTTTCCCAAAGGTCGTTTGGGGATCGAGGCTGGAAATGCAGAAGTCGGGATATCCCGCTACGCTGACGGCCTCGGTGTTCAGGGTGTCAGTAATGGCGCGAATGGTTCTTGGATTGTAGTTCTTGTGATCAATGATTGAAGCTAGCGTTTCGTGATCGATAAGCGCCCCGAGATACTCTTCACCGAGATCCGATGTCGCGAGGTGATTGTAGAGGATGTGCGCCTTGATGCGCCTTGTGTACTTGCCGAACCGAGATGGTCCGCAGCCTCTTTTCGATCCGGCTCGTCCACACCATTCAGGTCGACCGCCCCGTACCCGGTCGCCGTTCCAGGCGCCGCTGCCGAATCCTTGGTATGGGACGACCTGGGGCCGCCCGGCGCCCGGACGGGTCAGCCGTCGCGATGAGACCCACCGCCGAATTCGCCGAACGCGGCGCCGCCCCGCACAGGTCAGCGTCCGGGCGAGAATCGACGAGAGGAGGGAAGCACGCCTGCCCCCCAGACGCCTCCAAATCGCCTGAGGTTGATGGCCTGCCGGGCCGATCCGGTGGTACACAGCGGCGGTCACAAAACTCGACCCGTTTTTTTGCATCCTTGTTTTTAGGCGGTTTTAGTGTATTCGCGGGATCGGGGGAGGGAGTCCCACTCTCTCCGCCACCGATTTTCAGTGGCGAAAAAATCCTTCAAAGTCAGAGGTTTCGTGAACCGATGGCTTTTTGCGGTGGAGCACTACGGTGTAGCACTCTCCACCATGATTTTATGACATTCTCGACTCGAAAGTCCGGGCGACAGAGGCGATCGGCGCTGAATCCTCGCGCAGCCGCTGGATCGACGCTCGCGTCGTTTGGAGAGCGCAAGGAGCGTACCGTGAGGGCCGACGGCGAGGGGGTTTCAGGTGCTCGACGGCAAAGAGGGCGCGCCCTCACGGGTCAATTTCACTCCGTTCCCACCAGAGAGGGCTTGTCCGCCTCGCGAGTCATTGCTTCCCGTGCACGTCGTCCGCGGCTGCGCGCAACCTGCTGGGCCCGAGAAAGCCGTCCTGCCCGACGCGCGCCTCGCTCCGGGATAGCCGCTCTCCGATTGATGGAACGGTATTGCGTTTCGTCACGAAAATCCAAGAGCAGTTCTGCGCCGCAGGCAGCACTGAGCCGCTTTCTTGCAACCTTGAGACTGGCATGAGATGCCTATCGCGCAGCGGTCGACAAGCGAAATGTCCTTGCGCAGGAACAGCCAGCGCAACCTGATGATCAGCGAGACCAAATGGCGCTCAAAAGACACTCCACTTTGCTCCGGGAAAATACATTTCGCCCCAATCAGCCCGTTGTAGTGAAAGAACTAAAGAGCTCTTGTTGAAACAAGAGCCCTGATCGGGTGGTCGAACCGGCGGCAGCTTATGATTCGCTTCCGTGAATTAAGTCGCCGCCTGCGCGATAGAGTTTCCGATTCTCACTAGGCAATTCGCTTGGACCTGGCCCACATACTTGCAAGTCTCGGTGGCCAACATGAAGAAGGATCTACACGAGGCCTCCACAGCCGGGAATTGGTGCGAAAAACTCTAGCCAAAATCGTCACACTCGGCTGCCGCCCCTGATCGATGAGCTGTCCCTGGTTAAGGGTGACGGTCGCATCGCCGCGCGCATGAAAAGCCTCGCCAGGGTCGATCTCCTCATCCTTGATGGTGTGAACGGCCTCACCTCAACGGCATCATAGTGCCAAGGCGTGGCCGCCAGAGCGCCACAAAGAAGGAAGACCGTCCGCGACGAAGTTTACGTTGATCCGCCACAACGTCAGGCCGCCGTAGCTCGCGATCGCCGAGCTCGGGGATCTTCATACACAGCCCTGTCTGCCAATCCGTAGCGATCAGAGATGCAAGCTGTGCTTATGACGTAGGGGCGATCGCCAGATCCACAGCACGGAGGCCGCGCCCAGCACGCTGCTGGCCAATAGCGTAGTGCGCAGGCCAGGCCCGGCGCCGACCACACCGCCAAGCAGTGCACCTAGTGGTGCAAGCCCCCACACTACGCTTCGGATGCTCGCGTTGACACGACCCTGCACCCGGTCCGGAGCTAGCGCGTATCGAACGAGGACCTGGTGTACGTTGTAGATCTCCTGACCGAACCACAGCACGAACTGCGAAAGCGCCACGCACACGATTGCCGCCCATCGCGGCTGCGTGAGAAGCGCTGTCAGAGTCATGCCTGCGGCGCTGAGCGCCAGGGCGACCATCAACACAGGCCCAAGGCCTATCGTGCGGCCGGCCCACGATGCGGTGAGCGCACCCACCACACCACCGAGGGCGCCGATGCTGAGTACTACCCCTGTCGTCCAGCCGTCCAAAGCTAGATGCTTCGTCAAATAGAGCAGAAAGACAGCGGAGTAAGCGTTGTAGCAGAAGATGAAGCTGCCGGTGGCCAACGTGACAGCACGCAGAATTGGGTTGCCAAACACCGTCGTCAGTCCTTCCGTGATCTGACCGAGTACCGAACCTGATCCAGCGGGCGGTGGCTCAGCCGCCCGCATTGGCACCAGTAGCAGCAACGCGGTCGCGAGCACGAAAGAGGCCGAGTCGGCGAGAATTGCGAACGGCGCGGAGAACGCGCTGACTAGCCAGCCTGCGAGGAATGGACCGACTGCCACAACGCCAGATCTGCTGAGCTGCCAGGAACTCTGCGCCCTGACGAGTCGAGCCCGATCCACGACCGTCGGCACACATGCCAAATAGGCCAAGTCGGCGATAACTGCGGCCGTCCCGACAAGCGTGGTCGCCATATATAGCAGGAACATTCCGAGTTGCCCAAGGCTGGCGAGAATCGGAATCGTTGCGAGCGTTACCGCCATCACCAAATTAGCGGTCAGCAGGATGCATCGGTGTGGGAGGCGGTCCACGAGCACCCCGGCGAACAGGCCGATCATCAGGTTCGGCGCCCGGCCGCAGGCAAGCAGTAGCCCGGTCTGTGCCGGGCCGGCCTCCAGCAGAGTGATTGCTGTCAGCGGTAGCGCCAGCACGGTCACTTCGGAACCCAATTCCGACACCGTACGCCCGGCGAGCAGTGCCAAATAGCTGCGTGGCAATCCACGAGCTGTTGTGGAGATCTCAGCGGGATTCACGCGTCGATGACCAGGCTCGAGGCCGACAAATAGCCCAATCGGGCCAATTCACTGCCGGCGATGCCCTCGAACTCCGCGATCTGCGCGGGCGTCAAATCCTGCGTGTGGCGACCAAGGCGACCGGCGTGCAAAGGCTTGCCCGTGGACTCGGCCGCCGGGTGGCCGTAGGGCCGTTCGAACAATGCGTGCTCACATTCGGCGTGTCGCAGCACGGCCCCGTCCCAGGGCAAGTGCAAGTGATTCAGAACTCGCATAAGGCTGGAGCGGGGACTCGTCACCAGATCTTCATAGCGAACCTCAAGATAGCGCTCTGGCGGCGCGAGGCGATGCGGCTGAAATACAATCTCGCGCCAGCCGTGCGCGGCTTCAGCTACGGTCCGGTAACCCCACTCCGGTACGGTTCTCAAATGCGAGGCCGCTAGGTCGCGACCATCGCGTACGATGTGCACGAAATGCGCATCTGGCCACAGACCAGCGAAGACGTCGATTTGGGCGATCTTGCGTTGCAGCTTCAGGCCCCATCGCTTGGCTCCGGTTTGCGCTCTGCGGAACTCACCAATCTCGTTGATCAGACTGCATCTGTCGGTGAACGAAACGATGTCGCTCGCTAACTCCTTCATCACGTTCGTGACGAGTCTACGCACGTCGTCGAAGTTCAAGCCGAACCGCAGGCATTGCACTACGAAGTGCGCGCCGTCATACCAGAACGGGTCGATTGCGCTTTTGACAATGCCGGTGACCCGTGGGTCATTAGCAGCGAGCAAGTCGGTCGCGTCCAGGACATGCGGGCCGAGGTTCGGCGGTTCTAGGAAATCGATCTCCGGCCCAACGACCAGATCGCGATGCGAATCCAGCACGACGCTCAGCAAGGTCGTGCCGGACCGGTTATCGCCCCCGAGCAGAACCGGCGAGGTGGAGAACGCGGCGGCCTCGAGCATGGCGGTGTCCCCTATTCGACTTCTCGTGTTCATGGATGGCTCGGCTCGGTGAACCAACGCCGGACCGAATCCGCGGTTGCGAGGAAGTGATCACCGGCAAACCGCACCGCCGCGGCCATCAGGTCCGTATCGCGGCCAGTACTCTCTAGTCGAACCAGAGCCGCCGGCAACGCCTGCCCGGCGGCTTCAATCGCGGCCTGCACGTCTGCATCGGACAGCGCGGCAGACGGCATGAAACGGCCACCGTACTGCATAAGGAAGCCGCGCGACCACATCTCCTGGAAGAACGCGAAACCAAGATCGGCGTTGGCAAACACGACGTCGAACATCGTGGGCCATGCGAACGCGCGAGCCCGCACCTGTTGGCTAGCGAAGACCCCGTTGAGACCGTTGATAATTTGCATGCCAACCTGTCGCATCCGGGCGAGCGCGGCGCCGTTGCGCAGGGCATCCAGGGTGCTCAGCGCTGCCGCAAATGGGGTGATCTCGCGTTGATAGGTGTTGCCCAGGTAGGTCTTCTCGGCGGCGTTGAGCACCTCCGCTCGCCCTGCGATCGCCGAAAGTGCCATGCCGTTGGCCAGTCCCTTGCTAAGTGTGATCAGGTCGGGTGCAAGCCCGACCGCGGTGTGATAGCCGCCGAGGCCGTAGCGGAATCCTGTCATAACCTCGTCCAGGATAAGCAGGGCGCCGCGCCGGTGGACGAGATTTTGCAATTCCCGGTGATATTCGGGTGGGAAGTGACCTCGGCTGTGATGATTACCGCGGCGACGCGCTGCTCACCGGAAAGTTTCTCGAATAGGTCGAGATCGTAGCGGAAGTCGACACTGTCCCGGTCCCGTTCGGGGTAGCCCCATCGCGGGACGGTCCTGCAATTGCCAGTCGTGCCAACCGTGATACCCGCTGGTAAGCACCAGATTCGTACCCATGTGCGCGCGAGCTAGGCGGATTGCGGCGGTCGTAGCGCAGGAGCGGGTGCGGAAAAACAACGAGCGTTGCGCTCGTGGGAATATCTCCGCGAGCCGTTCGGCCAGCTCGATCCGGTGCACGGACAATGGCCCGGGCAGGATGCCGCCGGTGCGGCGCAGCTCTGAGACGACATGATCGACGACCGGTTCATATCCGGCTCCGAGCGGTGCAGCTCCACCACAGGAGGTGAGATCCACGTATCGTCTTCCGTCGACATCCCAGACATGCGCGCCGGAGGCACGGCTCATCACGAGGGGAAAACGCCGATTGAGATCCCATTTCTCTGACGCGGTAACCCGTAAGGCACGGCGCAGTGCCGATTTGTGCGTATCCGTCACCGCCAACGTGGCATGGGGCGTGCTGAGCATAAGAATTCTCCGGTCTCAGCCGATCAGGCCAGTTGCGTGATGATTCTGCGCGCGATCCGCAGCGCATTCGCCTGAATGGTGAAGGTCGGGTTGACCCCTCCGGGATACGGGAAGAACCCGCCGTCCGCGACGTAGAGATTGTCGATGTCGTGCACGCGACCCCAGCGGTCGACCACGGACTCCCTTGGATCATTCCCCGCTCGACAGCCACCATGCAGATGACCGCTACCGAACTGATACATGGACTCCTCGTAAGCGATCTTTTTCACGCCCGCCGCAGCAAGCAGGTCCGACGCGCGCCGGGACAAATAACCTAATCGCCGCTTGTCCAGTGGATGAGTCCGGTATTCGAGAATGATGTTGGACAAGCCTAGCTGATCGTGACTGTTAGCTAGTCGAACCGCGTTGCTGCGCATAGGTTGGTCGGCCGCTAGGAAATGCACTCTCAGCGTGACGTTTCGGCCACGGACCTCCCGCTGTGCCGGACTAGCTTCGTAAATAAGTCCGCCTAGCCCGGAGGGTGCCTCGGCGTCGAGGTAATGATCGGTCATTGCAACGGTTGAGAACGGCCCGCCGGGCGGATGCGAAGGCACGCGGTCGATCGTGACGGTGCCAGACACGTAGCCGCTGACCTTGAAGCAGATGCCGCGCCCGAGCATGCCACTGGCGTTGCCGATGCCGTTAGGCGCCGCTCGCTGCGCTGAGCGTAGCAACAAGGCGGCAGATTGAATCGCATTGCCAGCGAGCACCACGCAGCGGGCGCGGACCCGGGCGCGGTGCCGAGTGAGCACGTCCAGCCATTCCACGGAGTCCGCGCGGCCAAGGCTACCAAGCGCGATATGTACAGCTTTGCTGCCAGGGGCGATCGACAGCGCGCCCGGCGGCAGGGAGACGTCAGTGAACGAGGACCGCGCATCGGCCCGCGCGCCGCTTGGACAGAGGTGTTCGTTACAGGGGCCGCAGCGGTCACAAGCCGCGTGGCCGCGGTACGGGATAGAATTGATTGCCAGCGGGGTGGGAAATGGCAGCCGGCCGAGACGTCCGCCCGCAGTCGCGATCAGTTCGCCCTGCAAGCTATATCTGTGCGGCGGCAGCACGGCGGGATCGCTGGGGGGCTCGAGCGGATCGGCACCAGCTAGTCTAGCTATCCCGATCCGCTGTTCGAGCTCCTCGTAGTAGGGACGTAGTATATCGTAATCGACAGGCCAGACCGGATCGAGCGCGTCCGCGGCGACATGCGCTCTCGCGTCGAAATCGACGGTGCGATAGCGGAATGCGATGCCTGCGTACAATGTCAACCCACCGCCGAGCGCCGAGACTGTCCAGGGTCGACCCAACGGCCTCAATGTACCGGTAGGAGCGCGCGCCAGGGCGGCATCATCGACGCCGTTTCGAACCGTTGCCAGTGAGGCACCGGCGGGAAGCGTCCGGCCTGCTTCGAGGACGAGCACCCGGAATCCTTTTCGGGCGATCTCGTGGGCGACGATTGAGCCACTGGCGCCACTGCCAACTACACATACGTCAACGGACTTGGACGTCATTGTCCCACCTGTCGCAAGAGATAGCTGCTAGAAAGGCTGCTTGTGCTGGGGGATGATCGCAAATGGCGGACCCTGCATGGTCGGGGGTGTCGCCAGACGTGTCCCATCAAAGCTCATGTAATCGTACTCGAATTTCAAGGACCAAGCAGGCGTGAGCGCTTGCTCAATGCCGGCTCCGACGGTCCAACCGAAACGGCCGTAATCGAATTGCGTGACGTGCCGCGGAAAGCCGGCAAAGCTTTCATCCCAGAATTCGTTGTTGTTGGCGATCTCGCCGCGATTGTTTTGCCAGGCCACCCCTGCCTTGACGTAGCCCAGCGTGCGGCCCTGCGGGCCAAACGCGTAGCCGACACGAGCGGTCCCTGAGACAAAGACGTTTGGACCTGCTTTGCAGGTAGCAATCACGACATTGCCTGAGAAGGCAAGGCAGCTGTTCGTGCCATCGGAGACAGCATGGCTCGCGTCTAACTCGGCGCCGAACACCCAGCCATTCGTCTGCCAATTGTAGCCGATCTGTCCTCCGGCCAGAAACACAGGCGTGTTGACGATGTCGCCATAAATTGATGGACCGTAGGGGTCACTGAAGGAAGTGCGGCCATGGCCGCCGCCGCCGTGCACGCCGATATATCCTCCAGTCCAGCTCCACAGAGCCACTTTCATGGCCGGATGGAGATCCGCTGAATGGGCGGCGCCAGATGCGACGAGTGCAAATGCTGCTGCGCCCCAAAAAAGAACTCCAGATCCCATATCACCACTCAACAAACGACGATCTTCAATGCAGCTCGAGGCGTGCGTTGTGTTATCGCTTCTACGCCGCGTGTGGTGTGCAGGATCCGGGCCAGCGCGCGCTATGCACATTCCGGGTTTTTTGGTCGCGATGTCATCTTTCCGACAAGACCCGTTGTGATCGAAACAAGCCGTGCGTCTTTGGTGAAACACAACGCATGCTGTACGCGGCACCGCCGATCGACCGTTCCAGCCAACGCTCTTGCAAAAGGCGGTGATTGCTTCAATCTTCTTGCACCCGCGCGGTGAAATAGCAGTCCAAGAAAGTTCAGCTGAGATACATCAAATCGCAGCTGAATTGCTGGACATATAAACACCGATCGCAAACGCTATCTGGGCCGCGTGATCACAGCAGCAGGCTATGTCAGCTGGGAGGAGTTCATGGCCGACCAGGGGCGACTGGCAGATAACGTCTGCCGCTATGAGGCGGGACACTCTGGCGTTCCGCGCAAGGGGCAGCTCTGTTACAACGAATTGCGATCTGCGGCCGTTGCGGACGGCGCATGAGCATGCGCTACACGGGCCCGAATGCCGATCATCCGGTCTATTGCTGCCGTTCAGATCGGGATCAGCAAGGCAGTGCACTTTGCCAGGAAGTCCGGACCTTTGGCGGTTGACCCGCTGGTTGAGCCGGTGGTCCTCGATGCCCTGGTGCCGGATCAGATTGAGATCGCACTCGCGGCGGCGGGCCAACTGGAGCAGGAGAGCCGTCAGCTCGGGCGCCAGGCGCTTCGGGTGGAGCGCGCCCGCTACGAGGCCGAGCGCGATCGGCGTCAGTATGACGCCGTAGAGCCCGAGAACCGTCTTGTGGCGCGCTCGCTTGAGCGGGTTTGGGAAGAGAAGCTGCGTGTCGTCGAGACGGTCGAGTAGCAGGATCGGTCATCCCCTCCGGAAGCGGCCAACTTGACCCAGCAGAGCGGGCGCGGCTCAGATAGCCGTGCACAGCGCCGTTGCTGCCGACGCTCCGTGCGAAGGCCCGCTCCGGTGCGCCTTGAACATCCTTCAACCGAAGGACTTCCTTGATCCGGCGCATCGACAATCTCTCCGGTAGGCATTGGGCTTCCTCGTTAACGACGAGGTCATCCCTAAGCCGTAGAGTTGTCGGCCGAAGCGGCGCAAGCCTCCGAAAACCTCGCTCACGATCCCGCGAAATCGTTGCTCACGATCGTCTGAAACCTCTGCTCACCATCCCCTGAAATCCGCGCTCACGATCCTGCGAAACGCGCACGCATTGGATTTGGCTCGCGCCGATAAAGACCAGATGCTCCTGCGTTCCGAATGGCACTATCAGCGCTTCCAAGAGGAGGCGCTCAGTTGGCCAAGAACCAATCCGGGATGAAGAACGTGGCCGCGCGCATGGAGCACTGCCAGCTGGCTATTTGCCCCCCGGTGACGCCGCTAAAGAAGCCGGCAAAGACCGGTCAGCCGAAAATCTCCAAAAATCGCAAGCTGGCGCTAGGATTTCAGTTGCGGTCTCCCGCTGAGAAAGCGGTGACATACGACACACCCGAGCGCTTACTTGTGACTTATTTCGCCGCCGGCTTCATCATCGCTTCGACTTCTGCGCGAAAAGCCTGGCCCGATGCATCACGCGAGTAGAACATGAGGCCGCTCGGATAGACCGTGAGTTTGACGCGCGGCCCTGAGGCAAAGGCGGGCAACTGATCGAGCAAGAGCTGCGAGCGGAAATAGGGCGTTACGAGGTCGAACAGGCCGTGCCCGACCAGCACCTTCATTTTCGGATCCGTCGCAAGGATCTGGCGCAGCTCAAACAAGGACTGCGGGGGACCGGCGCCAAAATCCCAGGCGCGCGTAACCGCGGCGTTGCTCAACTTCATAAGAGCCATCTGGCCGCCAGTTCAGCTTGCGCGTCAGGAGATCGACGGCTGCACTGGTCAGCGGCGCCCGACGCGTCTCGCCCGAGGGATCGCCAAATCCGGGGCTACCGAAATCCGGATAGGGATCGAAGCCACGCACGGAGGCGTCGTAGAGGCCGGTCACCTCGCCGTTGTTGCGGTCGAGCTCGCGGCTGAATTCGGTGATACCGAAGCGGCCCCCGAGCCTGCGGCACTGTCTGGTCAATGCCGGTTAGCGTGGCGACCTTGTCAGCCAGCCGCGTGGTCGCCTCCTTGTCCACCTTGCCTTTGACGAGGTCGGTCAGGAACTCGCCGCGCGCGTAAGCTTCGACGTCGGCGAGATCGGTCCGCTTCACCGGTCCCTTGGCTCCGCGCACGGTCGCGACATAGCTCGGCAGCGTTGCGACGTATCGAAGAAGGCTCGTGCCAGACTCGCGGTAGTCAAACACGGGTGAGATCATGATCAGACCCTTGACGCGGACGCCCTGCTGCATCTGCAACTGGCGCACCACCTTTGGCCCGCGAATACCGCCATAGCTTTCGCCCGTGACATATTTTGGCGACAACAATCGGTCGTGCTTCTCGAGCCAGCGGCGGATCACCAGAGCGAGCGCGTTGACATCGCCGTCCACGGAAAAGAACTGCTTGCGGACATCCTCGCCGGTCGCCGCGAAGCGGCTATAGCGGGTCCCGACCGGATCGATAAAGACGAGGTCGGTGAAATCGAGCCAAGTCTCCGCATTGGGCTTCACCTCCGGAGAGGTCGATGGTGTGACCTCGTCGGCATTGATCGGCAGCCGCCAAGGACCGGCAGATCGGATGCAGCTTCTGGCGATGGCGATGGCCATATGTGTTTTGCCGGTGCCGGTACCGCCGACCAGAACGGCGTTACGTTGCTGGGCGATGAAGCCGCCGCCGGCGAGATCATTGACCAGGGTCTGTTGATGGGGGTGCCTTCGAACTGGAAGTCCTCAAGGTCCTTGGCAAGCGGCAGCTTGGCGATGGTGAGCTGGTACTTGATCGAGCGGGCCTGCTTCTCGTTGATCTCGGCATTGAGCAGGTCGCCGACAATGCGTTGGGGTTCGTGCTGGCGTTTGATGGCGGTCGCCATGATCTCGTCGAAGGCAGCCTTCACGCCGTAGAGCTTGAGCTCACCCATGAGATCGAACAGTTGAGTACGCTCCATCAGATGGTTCTCCTGAGGTGGTCGTAACGAGCACAGTCGGCGATCGGGTCATGGCGCAATGTCAGCGCAACCGGGGTGAGGATGTTGGCCGGCGGCGCAGGATCACGCTGGCGGGCCAGAACGTTAAGCACGACATCGGCGGAATGAACGCCCTGAGCGATCGCCTCGGCACAGGTCGCCTCGACGGCCGGCAAGCCGTCGGTCAGAACCGCGTTGAGGATGTCGACCATCTGCCGGTTAAGGGCGCGGTGCACGCCGCTATTACGCAACCATGGTCCAATGGCCAAGTGGAAGCGCAGATCACTAAGCTCAAGCTGGTCAAACGGCAGATGTACGGGCGCGCTAAGCTCGACCTCCTTCAGGCAAGGCTGATTGGCGCGCCATAAAAACAATCACGATCATCGAATATGCGTCAGAGCCAATATTGGCTCTGACTCACTTTTGATGAAGTTCAGGCGCCGGCTCGCGTTGGTTTCACAAGGGAATCAACATGATGCAGCGAGCCCTGCGACCGTCGGCCCTGAT
>NZ_JADPKY010000030.1 GCF_023074185.1 Bradyrhizobium sp. 132
ATAATCTGTTCTTCCGTAAACCTGGCTCGCTTCATCTGTCCGTCCTTCAGAAGGCCGGACTCTAACTTCAACCGGAGGAAATCGGCAGGGGCAGGTCACCTCGCGACAACACCGCCGCGGCATAGGCGGGGGATATTGGGCGCTGAGCCCAACCGTCGGCCACTGACTAGCTGTCGCTTATGCTAAACGCTTTGGACTCCTAACCAACAGCCGGTCCGTGGGCATCGAAATGCAGACTTGGAAACAATTTGAAGAGACGGTCGCACAATCAATCCGCGACAACAGCGTCATATTCCTTCGCCGCGCGGCCAACGAGATCGCGAACCATGACGACCGGGGAGACAAGGCATTCGATCACGAGACGGGCACGATCGTGACCGTATTGACCCAGATGTCACTGGAGCTTGCGGTAGCCAGTTTCTTGGTGAAGCACGATGGGCTCGAATCGATCCTCGTGAAGCCAAAACGGTTCACAGACGATCAGATAAGGGAGAAGTGGCTGGACAACGAGCTTCGGACGAAAACATTTGAAGAATACCGGCAAATTCTTGAGGCCAAGCATCTTGGAATCTATTCCGTTTTTGAAGACATCAATCAACAATTCCAGCAATCACGCAACAAGATCATGCACCTCCATTTTCGATTCGAAGAGGGGATCTTTATGACTTGAAGTTCGAGTCGACCTTCATGCTCATTCACATCATCACGCAGTTTATTTTTGAGGATGACTATAACCACTCCGACAATATCGCCAGCCTGCTTTCGCCAGATTTATTCAAGAAACTCGTTCGCTTTCCGCCATATCAATATTACGTCAAAAAGCTAGCTGAGGACTATTCGCGTGTCGTTCTGCGCTGTCCCAAATGCGAATGCGTCGCGTTCTCTGACGTTGAACGCAAGTGCTTCGCATGCACATACGAGGATCCCGCTCTCAGGCTGCTTGACTGCCCAAAATGCTCAGAGCGAAGCGTCATGTATGACCACCTGAACCTGGATATTAATAAAAAGCTCGCAGGCAAGTGCCTGAAATGCGGGTCCATGCATGAGGTGTTCAAATGCACTTCCTGCGATTGTCCGACTGTGGGCGTCGCACCTTATTTGCATTGTGCGTTTTGCGCCGAAGATGCGCAAGAACAGAAGGCATGAAAACGAAAGCCTCCTTCTCGCAAGGGCGGGAAGAAGGCGTCCGAAGAATAGCCCACCTTCCGCTCGCCGCAGCCACCGACGCTGTCATATCACATCGTGACTTCACCACCAACGCTCCGAGAAAAGATCGCGCCATAACGTTGTCACCAACAAGGGATCGTCTTCGGGAATGTCATTGGGGTTGGCCGTGATGTATCCAAGAAACCAGCCAAAAGTCGGGTCCTCGTAGAGATCGACGGGCGAATATGCGTCGGCCTTGTAGGCGATTTGCGCAGTATCGCCGATGATGCCAACCACAGTGTAGCAGGCGACCGCCAGCGCGGAGCAGAAATACGACCTTTGTTCGAACTCGGCCTTGCTGGTGACTTTGCCGTAGTCGCGGCACGGATCTCTTGCAGTTCCTCCTCGAATTTCGTTCTGGTCTTTTTGTATTTGAAGATTCCGCGCCAGTCGTATTGGCTGTCGCTTTTGACGAGTGCGTCGGCGAACTCCCTCAGGGCTTGGATTCGTTCATCGCCAAACTTGAATTGGCTTCGCAACACGCCAATGATGTAATCCTCCTTGTCGTCCTCGGACAAGCGGTGCTTTTCAATCTTCGGATCGCCCGCCTCTATGATCTCGCCATTGCCCAGATAGACGGCGGCGTGGGTATACGGACTTCCGATCTCGTCCGAAACCCTCTGCGCCAGGGCGTCTGGCTCAACTGCTCGGAATAGCAGGATGTCGCCAGGCAGCAGGTCGGCGAACTCCAGAAGCAGGCCGTCGAGAGACGCTTCCTCCCGCAATGGGTCCTCGTTCGAGGTCCTGTTGGTCATTTGTGGCCTCCCTGTTGCCTGTTGGCAGATGCCTGCCATTCCATGGCTAGCGAAATCGGAAAGCGAGGCCAAGGCCTAGGTCAATATGCGCTGGGGTTTGGCCAGCGACTTTTTCGAAAGCCGCATCCTTGGACGGTTCCTGGCGATCTTCCAACATGAGCAGCGTTCTTCGTATCGTACGATGGGTTGGACGAAGCGAAGCGGAGGCGCAGAGATGGCACCCGCGGTCGGGGCAGTGATAGCGACGCCGTAAAGCGGCGGGCTCTTCGCGCGAGTGCCTCCGGCGAGCAACACATGATGAGCGCGAGGATCGAAGCCGTAAGGCCGAGACCCTCTTGGGGCTCGGTTCATATGTGGACGGCCCCCGACTTGCAAGGATTGGCTTGGGCAGCATGCTCGGATCGCTTGCGCTCATATGTCCGGCCTACGATTGGGTCTGCGACCACTGGCCAAGATGGGCTTCGCGAACAGTGAGATCCAAACACGAGAACCGCATTTGCTGCCGGTGAACCGAGCGGAAACTCTCCCTGTTCGGCTTGCGCCGATCACACCACCTCTTCCTATCCTGCAAGTTCCAGCCTTAGCGTCAGACCTGCGGTGCTGACGCCAAACTTTGCATTTCGTTCAGGCCTATATCGGTGTTGGCATTGGAACTGCGTTGCCAATGGGTCGATAGCGCTCCCCGCTGATCATCAATTTCCAAGCGATCCGAGCCATCTTGTTGGCCAATGCTACCGCGACGAGTTTTGGTGGCTTCCGCGCGATTAAAGATTTTAACCAAGGCCACATCCTACTGCCGCCCCGGCGTAGGTCGCCGATGACCGCGGTAGCGACCGCGACTACGACGCTTCTTAGCATCTCATCACCGGCGCGCGTGATAACACCGAGCCGGTTCTTGCCAGCCGTCGAGTGGTTTTTTGGCGTCAAGCCGAGCCAGGCCGCAAAGTTTCTTGCCGACTTGAAGCCGCGCGCGTCTACGACCTTTATTGATAGCAACGTCGCGCCGATCGGACCAACTCCTGGAATAGCCGCCAGTCGTCGGCTCATCTCGTTACCCCGATGGAGTTGCATGAGCTTCTTGTCGAGCGCGGCGATCTGATCATCAACACGTGCCAGTTCGGTCGCCAACGCCTCAACCAACTCCATTGCCAATTCGGGGACTGTCGCGTCGGCCCGAATATCGATCAGCAGTTGCTGAAGCCGCGAAAGCCCCTTGGGCGCGGTAAAGCCGAACTCTGCGGCGTAACCGCGGATCGAATTGGCGAGCTGGGTGCGCCTACCGATGAACTGGGTACGCACGCGCGTCAGCATCTGTGCGCCCTGTTGCTCGGGACTCTTGATCGGCACAAAGTTCTTGCGCAGTTTGGGTCGACTGGCCGCCTCGCAAATCGCCTCGGCGTCGCAGCGTCGGATTTCCCGCGCTGTACGTACGGTTTGACATATTATGGCGGGATCATCGCCACCTCATGCCCCAGCGATCGCAGCTCCCGCGCCCAATAGTGCGATGCTCCGCAAGCCTCCATCGCGACAAACGCAGGCGGCAAACGACCGAAGAACGCCAGAACCTGACTGCGTTTCAACTTACGTCGCAAGACCGGCTGCTCCATCCGGTCAACGCCATGCAACTGAAATACGCTCTTTGACGTGTCCAAACCGATGCGAACAATTGTTTCCACGGGCGGTTCCTTCCTTTGAGGTCATCGACGACCCCATCTTGCCACGCAGACCGGCGGACGGGGGCCGTCCCCCCAACACGAGAGCCCGGTGCGGTTCACCGCACGCGCCAGAGCGGTGACCAGGATTGCGATCGGTTCCAGCATTGATTCAGTTGTTGACGCCCCATTGGAGAAAAATGAGATCGCAACCAACGCAGCGGATCAGAACGAAGTGGCGGTACCGATTTCATTACCTTCTCGCACGGCCTGCTCGATCTTCCTTCGCATGATTGCGTCAGCATAGCGCCGCCGAAGGCGGATGCGAGACCGACTGCTCCCGCCGAGCGGCTCAAGAGCGAACCTCACGACTCGTTGGTATCAATTTTGCATTTGTGATATCGTCTCAATGTTGTGCATGTCGATCCACGACATGTGCATGTTCACTGAGCCAGTTTTTTACAGAGGGCGACATGGCCAAGAAAGCGAAGAAGGCAAAGAAGACCGCGAAGGCAGCTACCAAGAAGGTGGCAAAGAAGACTTCAAAGAAAAAGAAGTAGTCGTATCTGCGACTGAAAGATTGCCGCCTGCGAGTCGTAACTCGGACGCAAAGCGAAACCTCTCCAAAGGATCTGAAATGTCCTTTGCAGCCGTTTGGTAGCGCGGCAGGGTAAGATAAGGCCGGCCCTTTGTGCAGCTAACCACTGCATAAAGGTCCGGTTTTTCGTTTCTGCCCCGGCGAGGGGCATGATCTGCTCTTGCGCGAAGGATCGATGCCGCATGGCCGCGACGCTCTTGCGGCGCGTTTCACGAGAGCCTGGTCCGCGAATGCGGCCGCGCCCGTATCAATATCCGACCTTTGCGGCTTTTAATGCTTCAACAATACGATCTCGCTCGAAACTTGTGGCCCATGCGGTGCCAACATTCAAGAGACCAGCGGGAGTAGTATTGTCTTTTGCTAGCTTGATCGCCGCCAATTTGAGCTTTACGTCAGATTGTTTCGCGCGATCAATTTCCCATGTCATCCATTTGCTCTTGCTGCTTTTGGCACCGACAAGAACCAAGAGGTGAGTGGCACTCTTCATTTTCGTCGTAAGCGCTGCCTTCACGGCCGCCGCGTCATTGGAATCTATAGCTACATCCGGCCCGCGACTGTCGAATTCGAAGTCAAAATCCGAGTTGGCGTCCCAAGCCTGCAACAGTCGCTTATAATTCACGTCTTCCGAATGATCGTAGCTTACGAACACCTTTGTCTTAGCCATTTCAATTTCTTTCCGGTTTCGTGTCTGAACTTCGTTCAGCACAAATGGAGCAAAACGCCAAAGCAGCGCACCTTGTGCGCACATCATCCTTCGCTCTTCTGCGCCTCCGTGCAACTATAAATGTGCTATCACACATTCGCTCGTCTTGGCTAGGCAGTCCGGTGACCTCAAGACGGATACCCGATCCGCGAAATTATTGTCCGAGCCTTCACAAACCAACGATGCCGAAACGCAATCACTTTGGCTCATTTGGGGCCAAATGCTGGATGAAGGCGGTTAGACACGCGTTCAACTCAGCGCAGAACGCGAGGAAATAACGATCAATGGGCTTCCTGCCTTCGGAGCGTATTTGCCCGAACTGGAACGGCCGGGCCTTGTCGAAGGCAACAACCTGGCTGTCGACCGCTACTCA
Organism: Bradyrhizobium sp. 132; assembly: GCF_023074185.1. Classification (GTDB taxonomy): domain Bacteria; phylum Pseudomonadota; class Alphaproteobacteria; order Rhizobiales; family Xanthobacteraceae; genus Bradyrhizobium. Next base: position 5,288 of record NZ_JADPKY010000030.1, read on the forward strand.
GCAATTTTGCTGATCTCGCGTCTTGCACCGCAGCGACATTGCCAAGGGCGAGCCACCCTTTGACATGCGACGGTACAATCCTAGCGGCTAAGCCCAACTCTAGCAAAGCCCGGCCCTACGGAGGTATAGATGCCCATCGCCCGAGCGCGACGAAGCATCGTGTTAATTTCGTACATGGCGGATGCGGCGGATGTGGTACAACCAACCTGAAGTAAGATTTCTTCTTTTTCTCTCAGCTTTTGCCCTATGCATTCCGGTCGCGGCCATGATCTTTGTTCAGCTGAAGCTGCTGGGCAAAGCCGAGAATGATGAAGGCAGCGCAAATAGAGAACGAAGATTAGCGAGGCTTTATAAGGTCTTTGACGCAGTATACCTGAGCTACACCCTGCTCGTCGTAGCCGTCGCAGTCGTCGTGGGGTTGAACTCGATTGGCTTCGATTCGATAAAGGTATATTTTTTGCCGATGGGTTTTTCGGGCACCCTATGGGTTTTAAATGGCAGGAATAAAAAATCATCCGAAGCGGCCGCTATATTAGCAAAGGTCCTGTCTGGCTTTTCTGAATATGCCAGAAGAACGGGGATATCGGGTGTTCAGCTTGCGAACGAAAGTGTCACCAAGAGCTGGCCTCCATTCGCATTGTTCTTGAGATCCTTTCATCTCGAACAACACTCGCCCAACCCTTTTGCGAAAGATTTTAAAGAGAATGAGCACGAGAGGAGATTAGTTCACCTCGTTGAGGGAGAGACAAAGCTATTTGTCCTGGGTCTCGGAAAAGAAGTCCTTTCGGGCGCAGCCCGGTTACAGTTGTCCAGCGAACTAAACTGGAAAGAAGCCGTTTTCTGGCTTGCAGCCGCCGCCGACGTCATTTTCCTTTGGCCCGGTTCTACAGACGGCACCATTTGGGAAATAAACATATGCCTTTCTCACTTTAGCCGAAAGACGATTTTTTATGCTCCAAAGCTCGATCCATACTTCATGAGCGACGAGGACAAGCAACTGCTCAAGGAGTTCTCTTTTATGGCCGACGTTCTGCGAGAGGTGGGCTTCGAAACTCCCATGCTCTTTGGGGAAAATACCTTCTGGATCTACGCCGGCGATAAGACGTTTCGAGCGTTCAACAACGCGGTCGAATCCTGCGCTTACGTGCATGAGAACGCTTTGGAGCAACGGACATCAAACTGAGAGCGGAGCAATGCGCACGCTAGTGGCCGATCGTCTCGGCGCCTTCGCCAGTCGCCTATGGACACAACATGCGCTGGGAGCCCTCTGTTCTGTCGTCTGGGCGGCTCGAATGCTCGGCGGCAACGTCCGTTTGGCATTCTAGCCGCCCAAAACATTCCAGATCCGAGTCGTTGCCCATTCGGCATCCGGATGTAGCGCCAGCTCCCGCCATTCTATTCTGACGAATTCTACCGTTGGACTGCGATTTCGACTGACAAATTCCAACACCTGAAACTGATTGCCTGTTGAATGCTCCAGCTCAGACTGACTAACCCCGCAACTGCCGGCGCCGCACACGATCAGAGACTTGATATGATCCTGTGAGTGACGGTCTCGCACGACCGTTTCACGCAGCTGCGGTCGATGCTTGTGGCCGTGGAGCACAACGTCGAATCTGCGTCGTTCCAAGAATCGCTCGAAGATACCACCGTCTCGGATGGTAGACATATCCATCCAGTGTTCCGCACTCCCAACCGGGTTTGCAAAGTCTGGGTAAGGATGGACGTGATGGTGCACGACAGCGATACGAATAACGTTGTCGGAGATATCGAGCTGATCGAGAAGGGTTGCGACCTTTCGTTGCTGTGCTTGCGAAATGAATCCATAGTGATGCTGTTCCGTTTCATAAACACAGGAATTGAAAGAGACGAAGAGTAGTCCCTGCTCCTTGTCTAAGCGAACCGACACAAGATCAGACGGCTCGGGCCGTGGAGTCATCACGCTGAAATCCCACGTGACTAGTGGGTAAAGCTCCCGGAACAACAATGGGCCGTAAAACTCTCGAAGGAAAATGAGATAAGGGTCGAATCGCTCGGCCTTGCTAATCTGTGATTTCGCCCAGTTAATATCGTGATTGCCGGGACAGAACACAAACTGCCGCGGGTCTAGCTGGAGTGCGTCGCGAAGATCTGCAAACAGTTTTGCGGCCTCTTTGAACTCCTCCGATGTGGCGGAATAGACAAAATCGCCTGACGCAACGATCGTTACAGGTTTGCCGACCAAACGAAAACGTCCCTTTGGATCGGCCAGTTCGGCTCGCAAGTGTTTTGCAAGAGTTTGGGAGTAGTCACCGTCAAAGAACCGATGCATGCTATGCTTAGCACCATCCTCGCCAAGTCGGTTTCCAAAATGAATGTCAGACAGATGGATTATGGTAGCAAGCGGACCCGTCGGAGTCGTTTTAATTGATCGTGCAGAGCTCTCCCCAGGTTGCGCCAATTCTGTGGTGACAGAGACAGACAATCTACGCAAGTTCGATGCTATTTCTTTGGCTTCCAAGCATCGAAAGCCTTGATCTCCTAAGAGGTCCAACTGATCAGCAGGTGAATTGAGAACGGTCGGATCTCCTGATAGCCTTGCGGCTTCCAAAAAGAAGTTGAGGGCGTCCGCCGGTTGCCCCAAGACAAACGCGCACTCGCCTAAGACGGCAAGGCACCACGGATCAGTCTTGGCATTCCCACTCGCCAGAACACCATCAAAAAGTTCGCGATAGAGTATTAACGCCGCTGCAGTATCTTGCTTATCAGCGACCTCGGCAATAAGCGTCATGCCGGCATGAGCAACGCGAATGTAGAGGGATCCCGGCGCTAGCCGACGAGCCTTGTTATAGCACTCGGCCGCATCCTTGTAGCGCCCTGCTCGCTTCAAAAGACCACCAAGCATCCCCAACGTTTCGGGGTCGGACGGATTCAACTTAAGGGCATAGCGAAACTGCTCTTCCGCCGCCGCATAACTCGGGGGGCCGGCGTTTCGCAAATACCAACCGTGACGCCGATGCAATTCGAAATCGTCGACTTTCTCGGAAATAGCACGAAAGCCGATGGTTGCAGCCAAACTCCAATTCCCATGGGTTGAAATGCGATCCGCTAGATCGATGAGCAAGTAGGCCGGCAAAGGCGATTGTTCGGACGCCCAATGCCAAATGGCTACGAGCTGCTCTTGTGTTGAAGCCCTCGAAATTTTCTGCCGGAGGTCTGCTTCGAACCCCGATTTATCTAATGGACTCGGTATAGTGCCAAGGTCCCTCAGATGCGACAGGATAGGACTACGCGCCCCTACAGCATTCGCATTTTTTACGGAGTGGGAAAGCTCGGTAATTTGAGCCGCAGTGAACGGCGCACTGGGATAATCGTAAAAAACAACTCTTTGGTCGTGGATATCGAACGGCAACAACGTTCCAAAGCGAGCGATAAGAATCGTGGGACGTTCTGTAAGAGATTGACGGATCCCTAGCTCGAAGTAGACGTTCGGGTTCGCGGACGTTAAATCTGCAATGACGACGTCTGACGACGCTAGGCGTTTAATAATCTGTCTGCTTATCGGACCCGTGAATGAGATTTCATCGATACGGCTACACTCCCAGCCGAGGACCGTACAGGCAGGCACAATGAATTTTTGATAGACCTCGTCAAAATCGGTTGTTTCCAGCGGTTTTGCAGGATCGACGGTCTTCTTACCAAAGGGCATTATTACAAATACACTGGGCATTGCGTGCGCCTATACGTCAGCAGCGATCGCCTGCACAAATTTGCTGGCGCTTTCATTTCTTCACGGTATCATGCCATATTGCCAGCGTCAGCCTCCGACCAACATTCGTTTTCCTCGGACTTCAGCACTCTCTTCGGCGCAGAACCCGGGTCGCTATTCCCCAAGGCCTGCGGGATATGCCATCGAGTGACCTAGGTTGCAGCTGTTCGAAATTGGACAGCCGACAATCATCGCGCGATGTGGCTCATTGGATGATTTTCTTGAATCCGACCCTGACCGCATAGGCGACTTGCGCGAGACAAAAGCCGGCAATTTTGGCCTACTTTGACCATAGCGGGTTTTACTTCCCTCGCAAATTGTTACAATCTAGGATGGCAATAGATGTATAGTGTCCGACGCAGACGGTCCTTTGCATTATCGGAAGCAAGCATCAGATTTTGTGCAACGGAGAGGTTTTCATCGGTACCGACCGCTGTGCCACTAATATAGATTTTGAATCGATTGAAACGGTACGCACGTTCGAAGTTACCGGTATCCATGGATATCTTTTCAAACCATTTTGATAAATTCGTACGCCCTCACTGACGGGACTACAGCGCACAGGTACTGTGCTATCGGGAGAAGGCATGTCCGTCTGGTCGGAGAACATCGCAAACTTCGATGAGCTTTATTCCATATCGGATCTCCATATGGGAGGTTCCGGAACGAGCTCTCAGATTTTTGACTCTGGTGCGGAACTAGCAAAGCTCATTGATTATCTGCGGACGAAGCCGGGGAAGATTGCCCTCGTGATCAATGGCGATATGGTCGATTTCTTAGCCGAACCCAAAGCAAAAGCATTCGATCCTACCGGTGCGGCAATTAAGCTGACGCGCATCGCGAATGACCCTGCATTCGAGCCAGTCTGGACTGCTCTAAAGAAACTGGTTCGTACAAAGGGCCATCGGCTGGTGATCACCCTTGGCAACCACGATCTTGAGCTCGCGCTGCCGTGGATGAAAGAATGCCTTCTTGATCTGCTTGCAGCTGAAGATGATTCCGCGCGGGGTCGCATTATATTGGCGTTCGACGGAGCAGGGTTTCTTTCCCGGGTCGGGAATGCCACGGTTATGTGCGTTCATGGCAACGAGGTCGACGATTGGAATATCACAGATCATGAAACGATTCGGCGTTTTGGTCGTGACTTGCAACAAGGACGTTCGGTAACGTCGTGGATCCCGAACGCCGGTACGCATCTTGTGATCGAAGTAATGAACGATATCAAACGACGATATCCATTCGTCGATCTGCTAAAGCCAGAACTGCAGGCGGTTATCCCAGTGCTTTTAGCGATTGCTCCCGATAAACGTGATCGGATCCTTGGTGCGTTTCCCGTGCTCAAGCGCCTAACGATGGACAAATTGCGCCGCGCAACCGGTCTACTAGGTGCGGAGGATTGGCCCGAGGATTTAGGAATGGCGGGATTGACGAACACCATTCGACGGCCCGCGATGAACTACAACGCTTTAATGATGGCGGTCGAAGATCGCGTGTCACGCGGCGTAGAGCCCATGTCGCTCGTTCCTGATGTGGAAGCGAATCAAAAACTTGGAGGATTGGATGCGGCATGGAATTGGATGCGAGGAAAGGATGCTCGGGACACACTGCGCATGGCCCTTGAAAGTCTTCAAAAGGATCGAAGCTTCGAATGGTCTCAGCAGGATGACACGTTCTGGCAGCTCGATGAGATGATCGGCGCGGACGTTGACTTCCTCCTGGCCGGCCATACCCACCTGGAAAGAGCTCTTCGGCGTAGAAAGACAAACGGCTACTATCTAAACAGCGGTACTTGGGCACGCTTGATCCGACTAGAAGCGAAATTCCTCACCGATTCTGCGGAGTTTGCTAATGTTTACGCTGCCCTTGTGGCTGGTTCGATGACGGCTCTCGACCAAGCTCCTGAATTAGTAATGCGCCGTCGCACGGTCGTTGCTATCCGCCCGAGCGAGGCCGGTACGCGAGGCGAACTATTGCATTGGACTTCGATCGGCAGCAAATTTGACTTAGCCCCGGTCGACCCGCAAGCCGGCATGACCAAGGTCTGATGACGCTATGCGCACAATCACCCTCGAGCTTCTCCGGCATGGCTCGGCCCACAACCAGCTACTTTCACCTCTTACTCCCTATCTGGCTTTATGCGAAAACCACGGTGCAGTAACTATCCACGTTCCGTTTGAGCATAATCAATTCCTGCATCGGCTTGATACTCTCGGATACCGAGCGACAGACGATGCTCGGCTATTTCAGATCAAGGACACCGCCGCAGTGCTCGGTCAAATGCTCGGCTTGGTGCCCGGCTTGGCCGCAGAGGCGAGTAAACGTGACGGCAAAGACGAGCCGTTGACACACCTTCGATTGATCATTTCGGCCTCGGAGCTTGCACTACTGCCTTTTGAGTTGGCCGACTCGCCCGCCGGACTTCCGGGAGCCGGCCAGCACCTGCTGCTGCAGCCGCAAATGCCGATTTGCCTTACGCGAGAGGTACGTCGCGCGACCGAGGAAGGCGTAAGCTGGCCTGACCGTAAACCACGCATACTGTTTGCCGCCGCCGCCCCGCCGAACGTGGGTGACATCCCACTTGAAGCACATCTCCTCGCATTGCGGCGAGCGATTGAACCGTGGGTAAGATATTTCGACGTTAACGACGCGAAAGCGCGTTCAGAACGGGTCGACGCACATCTGGTCTTCTTACCGGAAGCGTCTGTTGAAGCGATAGAGGCGCATTGCGCCTCATCTAGCTTCACTCACATTCATATTCTAGCACACGGCATCGAAATTCAGGAAGGACACGACAAGCGCTACGCTTTGGCCCTGCACAATGCGCGCAACCGAGAGCAAATGGACCCGATCAGCGGAGCACGTCTGGCCACGGCTCTGCGTGCATCCGACCGGACCGGAGCAGATGGTCTCGCGCGGCCTGCTGTTGTTACGCTGACGAGCTGCAATTCCGGCAATGTTGGTTCAGTCGCTGGCGCTGGTGCCAGTATTGCGCACGCGTTGCACGAAGCCGGCATCGCAATGGTAGTTGCCGGTCAGTTTCCGCTTTCCTTTGAGGGATCCGTACGGCTAGTAGAAGTTCTTTACGAGGGATTGCTTTGGGGCGCAGATCCGCGCCATTTGCTGTACGATCTGCGCCGACGACTCTATAGCCAGTTCCGCTCCACGCACGATTGGGCAAGCCTCACGGCTTATCTCTCGTTACCGCAGGCATCCGAGGTTCAGCTTTCGAAGATAAGAATCAATCAGGCCATGGAGAGCATCGATGCAGCCATGAGTCATGCCGACGAGGTGACACGTCGTACCTCCACCAGGATTCGTAGCAAGCGCAGCCTAGCGAAGCAGCAACGGCAGGATGACGTCGATCCAGGTCGCTTGTTTCAAGACGCTCGATCACGAATGTCTGCAGCCAAAAAGAGACTCAATGATCTTGTCCACGATATTCCAGAACAGGGCCCCCTGATCTGTGGACTTCTCGCGAGCACAGAGAAGCGTCAGGCCGAGGTTCTCTACAGGGCAGGCATGCTGCCCGAATCCAACAAGTTATTAGTGAATGCGCGTGATCATTATTGGGACTCGTTCCTAACCGACCGCACACATCATTGGGCTGTTACTCAATATCTTTCCTTGGCATTGATAACCGCACGAACACGCGGTTCAATGGAGGCGGACGTCAATCCAGGATTTGGTGATGCAGGGCAAGTGAGACCGGAAAAAGGTCCTAAGGAGCTATGGACGTTAGCTCGCATGCTTTCGCTTTACGATCTGCACCACGAAGATCGTGAAGCTCGTGGTTGGGCCCACGGCAACCTGGTCGAACTTTATCTTTTGTCTCTGCTCCCAGACATCAATGGTATGCTTCCAGTCGGCGTAGCCGAGCATCGTGCCATTGAGCACACGGACTTGTTGGTCGATATCGCTGGATGGGGATCTTTCCAGGTTTATTCGACCCGACGCCAGATGCTGCGTTATCTCGAATGGTACAGCCCACTAACGGGCGGCTACTTCTCGCCTCTCACGGACCTTGCTGAACGGATCTTCGATCGATTTCCTTCTGAGGTCGAAGAGCGATTCTGAAGGGCCTACCAAGGTGCCGTTCGAAGGCGATCGACATTCGAATGACAATTTCGCATTGTTGCATTATCTTCAGGAGATGGGAGATGCTTAATCCTTTTGACATGTAAATGATCAGCGAGCCTGAAGGGCGCGAGGCGAGTTAAATGAAACCGTTCTGCTTCGTACTTATGCCTTTCGGTAAAAAACTCGACGATAGTGGTCGGATGATTGACTTTGACAAAGTCTATCAAGACATCATCAAGCCAGCGGCTGAAACGGCCGAACTCGAACCGATCCGCGCTGATGAGGAGGTCGCTGGAGGCATCATTCACAAACCCATGTTTGAGCGGCTCATGCTGTGCGACTATGCTATCGCGGATCTCACTACGGCTAATGCTAACGTCTTCTACGAGCTCGGCGTCCGTCACGGCATTCGACCGCACAGCACGGTACTAATGTTCGGGCGAGGCATGCGGTTACCATTCGACGTATCGCTGCTGCGAGGGATTCCATACGACTTAGATTCAGTTGGAGCACCAGAGCATCCGGAAGCTGCACGAACGATTCTCATTGAGCGGTTGAATGCGTGCCGGGATCCGAAGGAAGACAGTCCACTCTTCCAACTCGTAGCGGAGTGGCCCAGGCCAGACATAGCTCGACTTAAAACGGACCGCTTCAGAGAATTGGTAGGGTACTCGCAGGAATACAGAAGGAAGCTTGCGATAGCGCGGACGGCGGGCGTTGAGGCCGTTGCTCGCATCGAGCACGAAATCAACGTGCTCGACGCTGATCCCGCAATTGTTGTTGATCTGTACCTGTCGTATCGCGCCGTCGAGGCATGGAACCGGATGGTTGACTTGGTCGGACGTATGTCGCCGGTTCTTGCACGAAGCGTGATGATTCGAGAGCAGCTTGGTTTTGCCCAGAACCGGCTCGGCCGGTGGAAGGAGGCAGAGATCGTGCTGCAGCAAGTGATTGAAGAAAACGGCCCGAGCAGCGAAACTAATGGTCTCCTTGGACGTGTGTACAAAGATCGATGGGAGGGTGCAGATCGGAAGGGCCGACAGGCGGAAGCCCGGGGATATCTGCGTAAAGCAATCCAAACCTATCTCGCGGGCTACGAGTCCGACTTACGCGATGCCTATCCAGGCATAAATGCGGTAACTCTAATGGAAATGGAGGATCCCGTAGATGTTCGACAAGCGGAGCTTCTTCCGGTAATCCTTTTCGCAGTTCGGCGTAGACTTGTGTCGAAGGTTTCGGATTATTGGGACCATGCGACTCTTCTAGAGCTAAGCGTGCTCCAGAGGGATCAGGTCGGTGCAGCAGTCGCGATGGCAGACACGCTTACGAGCATCCGGGAGGTTTGGGAACCGAAGACCACCGCTCGCAACCTCCGTCTTATACGAGAAGCAAGGGCAAAGCGCGGGGAAGATTCCTTCTGGATCGCCGCCCTGGAGAAGGAGTTGCTCAATGCCCCTGCTCCATAACGTTGCTGCTGCTGCGGAGAGCCCCGTCGTTCGTACACGCGAGAAAGATTTAGTGCCAATCGGGGATTAGTTGGGACGCCAACAATTTTGTTAGCTGTAGGCGAAGACTTACATCTCGGGGAACGATGGAAATCGCTGGGGCAGCTCTCGAGAGCGATGAAATTCCATTCTAGGATGCTGACATGGAATCAGGTGGGCGGCCGGCGGTAGCAATCAACGCGCTCCCGCTCTGCATTCCCCAAATGGATGGGCCCTAGCGTCGCATCTCGAACTGCTGATGATTGAGTCAAGCAGCTGACCGCGGTAGCCGATGTCTGCCTTGCATCCATGAATGGCCCTAGGTGTTGGCCGTCGTGCTTGAATCGCGCGCGTATGGGCATAGGATCGGCAGCGGCAGCAGCAGATTCGGATTGACATGACAAAAATGGCAGTCGCGGTACTTGCTGGGCGGCGTATCGATGCAATGGATGCGCGTGTCGATCGGTTTCCGTTACAGAATGTGCCAATCGTGAAAAATCGCATTCGAGACGTTCTTGCCATCAAGAATATTGAGTTGTTGATTAGTTCTGCGGCTTGCGGCGCAGATCTGTTGGCTCTGGAGCAAGCTTCGCTTTTAGGAATTCGAACCCGAATAGTCCTCCCTTACGAAATCGCTAGGTTCCGTCAGACCTCGGTGACCGACCGCCCCGGGGACTGGGGCCCATTGTTCGATCGGATGGTCAGCCTGGCGGAGGCCAACGGAGAGCTCATTACGCTAGATCTGCTCTCCGAGAGGAATGCCTTTAGCATTGCAAACAGGGCGCTTATCGCGAAGGCAACGAACGAGGATGCGCTCTTGACGTTGGCGATTGCGGTCTGGGAAGGTGTATGCCGGGGATCGGACGACTCGACGGCGGAGTTTATTCGATTAACTGCAGAGGCAGGGATGAGCCTGGAGACGGTGCTCACATGTTGACGCGTATCAAGGCGGTCATCGGGCGCGCGGTTAAAGTGGTTCGCAGGCAACCGGTCCGTCGAGTTCTTCAGTATCGCTGCGAGGGCCACGAGATTGCACTTGTGCTTGTGCATGGCTTTTCAAGTTCGGTGCAAACAGTCTGGGCGCAGTTCGCCACACTTGCTATTGCCGATGACACGATTAAGGGCTGGGATGTGCTCGGGGCTGGCTACACAACGAGCTTGCGCATTGATATCCCACACGTCTGGGCGGCTGATCCCGACATCCAAACACTGGCGGATGGCGTGCGAACCACGCTGTCGCTACCTCCCTTCGATCGTTATCGGAGCATTGCGATTGTCGCCCATAGCATGGGTGGGCTGGTTGTCCAAAGAGCGATTCTAGACGACGAGACGCTTGGGAAGCGCCTTAGCCATCTTTTCTTGTTGGGTACGCCCAGCGCCGGATTGAAGAAAGGACGAGTTTTTGCCGCCCTGAAGCGGCAAATCAAAGATATCGACGCGGATGGTCCATTCATCAGGAAACTAAGGAGCGATTGGGATAAGTGCTTTGCGAACGGTACGCGCTTCCTGTTTCGCGCGATTGGTGGAGATCGTGACGAATTTGTTCCGTCGAAATCATCACTCGAGCCTTTCGATGACTCTGTTCGCAGGGTCGTCGCGGGCAATCATTCAGACATTGTGCGGCCGGCCGACATCCAGCACGAGGGCCTTGCTCTAATCGTTCAGGCGCTAGCAGGCGAAACAAAGCCGCGCGCCGCCGTCGACAGTGCAAGGCTGGCTACGGAGTTGGGCGAATTTCAATCTGCAGTTGATGCCTTGTTACCGAAAGTTACTTCGATTGATGAAAGCGCACTGGTCAGCCTTGCGTTGGCCCTGGATGGCCTTGAGAAGAATGAGCAAGCGCTGGATCTCCTTGAGAACCAGGACTCGCGCCTCTCCACCACTGACGCAATCGGAACGCTTGCAGGCCGCATAAAGCGCCGATGGCTGGTAGAGCGTGCCGCCGCCGATTTAGATCGCGCTAAAGCGCTCTATCGAGACGCTTACGACAAATCAGTCGCTGCTTCAAATCATACGCAAGCATTTTATCATGCAATCAATCTGGCATTTCTTGAGCTCATGTCATCGCCCGAGGGTTCAGGTATTCCGGAGGCGGCAAAGAAGTTAGCTAGAATTGCAGCAGAACATTGCGTTCAGGTACCGGAAGACGCCTGGAGCCTCGCAACAGAGGGGGAAGCTGCTCTTGTTTTAGAAAATCTTGATAGAGCGATCATGTTCTATGAACGAGCGCTTCAGCGTACGACGTCCCCTCGCGCAGTGGATTCTATGTACAATCAGGCCGTGCGGGTGGCAACACGAGTATTTGCGGCGGAAGGTGCACGAAGAATCGAGCGCCTGTTCGGCGTATCATAAGTGAAACTCAAAGCTCATTCGACAGCTTGTTCCAGGGAACAATTTTCACACCATTCTTGCTGATCCAGTCCGGAGTGGTTTTTGGCGCGCCCTTCTTTGAGTGAGTGGCGATCACTCTCTTACCGAGTTCAAGGCTTTTCTCGACCTCCCACTGCACCCATTTGCTCTTGCTCGATTCATCTGTGAGATATACGACCGTTACTGATGCCTGGTTGATACGCTCGGCCAGCCTGCTTCTGATGTACTCGGCGCGTTCGCTATTATATGGCTCGTGGACAGACCGATCGTTGAATTCCAAGTCATTGTTCTCATTCTTAGCTTGGCCGCGCAATAGATTGACCTCGTCCAGATCATCATGATCGAAGCTGATGAAGACATTTTTCCGGCCGGGCGCCAACGCCTGCTTCGCTTTTTCTTCAAGGCTTCGCAGATCGCCCAGAGTTCTGCGACTCCCTCCACCACCGCCGCTGTTCCCGCCCATGCTAGATCTCCTCGAATTGAAACTCCTTGCAGGCGATACATTGCCCACAAGGGATATCATCCCCGGAATGACACGAGTAAGTTTCATCAATTCCTTTGGCCTTGGCCAAAGCAACAACATCCTGCTTGATCAACCCGTTAAGGGGCGCCAACACCTTAATGTCGCGACCTATCGCAAAACGTAACATCGATTCCGCCGCGGACAGAAATGCCGACGTCTGGTCCGGAAAAAGACTGGTATCTTCGTGCAGCAACCCGATTGCTATCGCGTCCGCGCCCACTTGATGCCCGTAGGCCGCAGCCATCAACAAGAACAGCGTATTCCTGCCGGGCGTAAATGCATCCTCGACAATCCGCAGGCTATTGTCAGTCAAACCCGACCGAATGAGTCCGCCGAAACCCGACAAGTCTGCAATCACAGGCGCGGGCAACCCCAACCGCTGCATGGCGCGCCCGCATGCAGCGATTTCCTTCTCTCGTGCGCGCTGGCCATAGTTGATGAACAATGGATATTGCGTGTTGCCCATTTCCTTTGCCAGGCACGCAACAAGCGTTGAGTCCAGGCCACCTGAAACGAGCGTCACAATACTCATGCTGTCTGTCCTTCAGCCAGGGATATGTCAGCCAACACCCGCATAACGACCCAGAGCGCCCAATCAAATAGACCCAGCGTATATCCAAGTGAATTCGCGTGGTCCCTGAGCACAGTTTCATAGGACGTGTAGGATTTGTAATTGCTGATTGATGTTCGCGATTCATGGCGGAGCCCCGTTAGGCTCATGTAGGATAGGATGTGACGATCGAGAATCGCCATCTCGTCACTAACGCCGAGATTGCGGAGAAACATGCTGGCCTGCTTTGGCCCAAGCCCAGGCGCATGCTGCACAAGCCACCGGCGGGTGTCCTCAACGTCAGAATAGTGGGTCAATGCTTCAGTGAGAGAACCAAAGCAGCCCGCTATGTTGGATTTGGCTGCAGCTAATTGAGCAGACTTAGCAGCCGGAAAACGGTATCGGCGTAACTTTCCATCGATGGAGAAGGCTCCGTGTAAGATCGCGCTTAGATCATGTTCAATGTCTGATCGGGGCCTTGAGTCAGAACACGATAAAACGCCACTTTCGTCGATCTTGTCGGCAGCTGCCTGCGCGAGACTGAACGGCACCTGACTGCTCAATACGCAGCACGAGAACTCGTACCAGACAGTTGCTTCGGTTGGCGCCTGTCGTTGAACACCTGCGCTTTGCTGAATGTCAGGATAGATAACCGCAACCGCGTATTGGATGCGTTCGGCCAGCTGGATATTCATCAAAGCACTCCCGGAAGGGCTTCTCGGGTCAGCTCCATTGCCTCCTCCGAGAGTAACTTGGTCAACATCTCTACCAACCGTTTGTCATCGAGCATTGCAGCCCTCAGTTTGTTGAGCCAAGATGCGTAGATATCAAGGTTGTGGAACACGGCTCGCCCCGAATAACGGACGTTATCATCGAGTATAGCCGCGCGAGTCACCGGCGATACCGCATACTGATCCTGCCATTTGTAAAGGTCGTAATGCTGGAAGTGATGCAGGGTATGAGTCTTGCCATCAAGCACATACCGGCACCACTCCAAGCCGTCGAAGCTATCGGCGCCGGCCGCGCAAAGCAAAGCAATGCTGACCGGATTTCCGGTGCCTAGAATGTGAATTGGTTGGTAGAAATAGAGCTCGCGCAAAGCGTTGCGAATGCTTCGCATCGTTTTCACGCGTTCAATGATGCCCGGGCCGAGCTCCCGTTCGGGGATCGCCACTAGTGGCGGACGAAACTCCTTGGCAACGCGCTTTACAAGCTCCGGCGCAATTGCCACGTCGTACTCTCCTCCTGATTGTGGCAAGTGCACGATCGGAAGAATGGTGCTGTGGCTCCGTCGCATATCCCGCTCAACCGTCTGAATGATGTCTTTCAGGGCCGGCATTAACCGCTTGGGAGGATCGAGGTTATCGTAGCAAAAGGCCATGTCGTGCGGCGTCTCGCTGAGCGTTCTGTGATACTTTGAAAGTGTCCATTCTTTGTCGCTACGCCTTGCCATCTCATAATTGCCGGAGTCGAGTAAGATCTTCACACCCTTACGGCGCAACTCCCGAAGAACAGGGAGCAAGCCTCTGGTGCGTCGTGTCTTGTCCATGTCGTAAGCCGACACGAGAATTGACCGCGCACCGAATAAATTCAGCGCGTCGAGCGCGGCTCCGGGTAACAGCCTCGTCTCATGGGAGGAAACGGAAAAAAAGAACGCAGGCAAGCCGGTTGCATTTGCAAAGCCAAGTCCAGCTGGTCGCTCTGTCGCCCCACGGCGGGCTTGAAGAGTTCGATCGATACGATCAAGGTGTTCTCGCACCTCAGGTGTGAGATCGTCGCCATTCCAGCCGATTGCGTCGGTGGCCTGAAGACTGCCGTGACCCAAGGGAGCCGGCACTTCGTGAATTCGGATTGGAATGATCGGAACGTTATGCTGAGTTGCGATCTGAAGTTCGTCATGCAGGACCGCGCTGTCCTCCGCGGCCACCGACCAGATCGGCACAATGCATCCAGCTGTTGGAATCTCGCTCTTGATCGCCCGACGATAGTCACCGTTGTCGATCCGGTGATCCCACCAAACCTTCCAGCGCGCTCGAAGTGAAGCATCAAGCCGTGAGGCCTGTTTCCGAGCATCTTTTCTCGCATACAGAATACAGATATCGGACACTCGATAGTTCTCAATCAACCGCGAGGTGCACAGGATTGTGCGATTCTATGCCTATTGAGCAAGGCTGATCATATCGCGATTCACGCCTGTCCCCAGCCAGCCCAATACAGAGCGGTTGTAAAGTCGTCAGTGTATTGGACCGACGCTCTTTGTTCCGCCGGCAAAGCGCTCCGCTGCTGAAAAACTACCACGAATAGCCCAGCCGAAACGGCAGCCGCAACGATGGACGCAGCAGTTCCAGATAAGCCGTCAGCAAGAAGCAACAGACTACCAGTTTTGGGTAACGTGTCGGGAGTTGCCATACGCACGCTGACCCCGAGGTCCATCAACCGCGAAACTGCCTCTTCGCGTAGCCAGCGGTCAGCTAGAGTTGTGGTATCCCCGACAACCACCACTCCCAGATTCGACTGACCTACTGGTTTTAGATCGGATCCGTCGACCTGCCGCACCGGCAAGACGCGGGACGCGGCATAAGCTGCGACCGACTGCGAAGCAAGCGTTGCTGCCTCGGCGGGCGCGGCCGCCCGCACCGCCCAGTGGTACGCAAAGACAGCGCTAAAAACATCACCGGTGCCGATTTTGAAGATCGACGAAGAGCGATAGGCGGATACCCATCGCGGAGTCTCGTTCGGTGCGAAAACCCAGGCACCTTTAACGCCGCATTTTGCGACCACGGCATCCGCGCTATCGGACTTCAAAATATGATTTGCTGCAACATGGATATCTTCTGACTTCCCAAACTGACGCAACTCAAGTTCATTCAGCACTATGGCCAGCTGTTCGGCCTTCGAGCCGTTGGCGGCGAACCGCGCCGCAAGCGCATTTTGAGGATCGTAGACCGCTCGCTTTGCGGTCACGATGGCGTCACCTTCAACCATTCCGAACCGCAGGACTAGCTCGCCATCCACGAGTAGCGGTTCCTCTTGCGAGATGATGCGCGGTATGATTGCTGGTTGCGAGAGTGGATGCAGATAAGAGAACACCACTTCGGTGGCGCTATCATGCGCGGTGACGCTCACGCGTTGAACCTCGATAGGGTAAAGATCCTGACGAAGAACTCCCGGACGGTAGGTTACTAACCGCACGCTGGGCGCAAACCCCGCAAGGACGACGGCCCCCCGTCCGCCCGAACCCAGAACGGAATTCCAACTCGGACTCTCGCACAGCTCGCGATAGCATCCCCCCACGACGATCATTCAAGATATTCTTTCTTCAGAACACATGCGCGCATGTCTCAGACTCACCCGGTAGCGTTCGCGTCCGTTCTCTGTTCACTTTCGCAGCAAAAGGTCTGTTCCAGGCGAGTTTCCCGGTGACGAATTTTGTTTCGTTTCAGCGCCCACAAAGATTGCTCAAGCGCGTCAAGTTTTTTGAACTTCGATCACGGTCGCCGCAATGTCCCCAAACCATCTGACATGCTCGCCTCCCTATCCGATACTACTCGCGCGCGGTAAACCGCTTGAAAAGCCGTTTAATTTCCTCTTCTCAAACGCGTCACCATCAACGTCAGCTGAACTTCGGTTCACCGAGGCCTTTCCGCTCGCAATTCGTTGATAATTTCTTGCACTCGCCGAGGCAGATTGCCCGGCAACGACTGCCCTCGTTCGGTGTCATTTTCGAGAATCGCGTACAGCAGGCGCCGCCGCAACAGTGGATTCTCCGTGAACTGGCAGAGCATTGCTACGATCTGCCTCACGATATCGATTTGCTGCCGGGCACCACTCGCGGTGCGCCAGGTAAGCGGATCGAGGCCGTGCTCCAGCAGCGCTTCCCAGCATGCTAAAGTCGTCCGGCACTCAGCTTCCACCAGCACGCGATCCACGCTTAGTGAGGCAAACTCTTCTGTACTAAGCGCCACGGTCGCTCTCGCCAGTTCCGTTGGTTCCAGACGCAGCCACGCCGCCCGTTCTACCAATTCCCGGGATACTTCACTTCCGAGCAACAAATAAGAGGGATAAGCCGTTGATCGCCGGATGCGCGGGACCACAAGTGCGTTGGCCTTCACTGTTTGCCCGGTCTTTCGGTCGTCCGGCACTTCCACTTTCACCACACCCGTTTCAGGCGTTACGGTAATCACTGTGCAGCCCGCGGCAAGATGCGACTTTAGCACCGAGGTATACAAGATGCAGATATCAGGAAGGTCCGCCTGCGTCACAATGATTAGTGTTTTAACGCTGCTTGGTACAAACCGTGTCCATCCGTTGCCGTCTTCCGCGAGACAGAGCGAATCGGCCCACGTTGCGCAAGCCGAATCGACCTGAGGGATAGGGATGCCGGCATTCAGCCAAGTGAGCAGTTCGGCGCGCCGTGCCATCCACGCAAGAGCCAGCACGCGCTGCGTCGCGTAAATCCACACCGCGCATCCACCCGTAAGCTTATCGGCAGCGGCATCATTTGCCGCGCGAGCCAACTGCTGCTGTGACGGCACACGGCCATAGTCGCCAAATGCGCCCAGCGTATGCAATGTCTCTTTGATAACCGGACGAGCGCCGGCGCCAGTTACCCAACCTACGCCGTCCGTAAACGAGATCGGCATGGACCCGCCAATCAGATCCATACCGTCGCTTTCCACCAACCCGACGAGCGGCAGTTCGGATATCAGCTCCGCCACTATGGGAAGATCGGCCGCGTGTGTCGTCACAAGACCCGACGAGGGTATCGCCTCGGTTCCCCATACGTTCAGAGCCCCGATCAGCTGGTCGGTGATATGCATCCACTTATTAGCGCTACTGCAAATATCTAGTGATCGCGACCACGAAGGCGTCAGTTCAGCGATCGAGTTTCGGATACCGCCCGCCACTTCGAGAAAGCACCATGCGCGACCGAGATAGTGTTGGTCGTCCGCAATCACCACCGTTGTTGCGCTCGCCTGTATGCGATTTAGCAGCCGCAAGTCGTTACGAAAGGTCCGCTCTTCCTCGTCTGCTCGCGGCGCCTGATACATTGAGGCGTAGTCGTACCACAGCAAAACCTGGCTGCGCATCCGATCGAGAAGCTGTCCCACACCTAGCGATTCTTCCACCGCTTCTGCGGCCGGTAGGAAAGCCGCTTCGTCAGCAGCCGTCCTAGCTACGTCGATCACAGCCTCCGCCCAAGCAGAAAGCAGAATGCGCTCCGCCACGAGCCGCGAGGATGAATCGAAAAACCGTCGCATGATCTCAGGCAGGCCAGAGTGTGTTGCCCTGCCATCCTCCATGCCTTCAATCGCAACGCACAGAGCGAGAAGGAGACCTGTTTTGAGTGCCTTGATTTGGTTTGCCGCCGGATCCGGGTGCTCGGGGGTCTCCCAGCGATGCGAAATGAACAACAGCAATCGGCCTTCACTCGCTATTTCGACTAGGCCTACTGGAATATCCTGCCTCCGGTGCATCTCTTGCCAACCGTTAATCGTCTGCCAACTGAGCCATGTGCCGATTCCGCCGTGCCATGGTTCGTGAATCGCCTTCGCGCGCTTGCTTTCGCGAATTCCCATGCCGGTTACCACGACGTGTTTCTCTGCGCGGAAAATGATGGTAGCGGTCATGCCATAATGGCCAAGAATGCCGTCGCTTTCCTTGTGAGGAAGGTTCGCAAACGGATGAACGTGGGGATCCTGTCCGCCGCCCCATTCATTCTCGCAAGCGAGCGCGATCGTGCTACTTGCCCAGGGCGCCACGCGATTGTAATCATTACTTCGCCGTGTCGCCATAATCGCTAGCTCCCGCTCATCAAGCGAGGCGGGCGCAATATGGCGGGCGCGCATCGCTGCGTCGGATGCCGACCAAAAGTCCGGATCCTTCTGCACAGCCATTAAAGTACTGAGCGATTCGGCCGCGTACGGTGTCAGATCGCTCCCTGCCGAAGGAAGCCAGTGCGCCGGAATACACCGGAATTCCTTATACCCCTCTGCGCGGGTCACATCGTCCACCACGGGCTTCGCGTACTCGCCGCTTAGTTGTCGTTTGAGGGGCATCTGAAATTACCTCTCGATCACGCTCTTGGATGTCTTAGACGGGCTGCGTGCTCGCTGCTCAATACAACCGGGCAAGTTCCTGCGAGATTATGGATGTCATTCGGTCCTCTAGTAAAGAGGTCACGGCATTTGCGATTGCCTTCGGGGGTCAGCTTTGACTACGCCGATAACGGGCTCCGCGCAGCCGAACTACCTTCAATAGCGGACTCGAATCGGACGGAAAGTAACGACTCTGGCGAGGCGAAGTCATATCGGTTCAGGAATCAGTCCGTGATTGCCGGGCCGGATTTACGGCCGGACTGGCCCTCATTGTGGTTTCCGAAGGGTGAGGCTAATCAGAAGATCGCCTACCCCAGCGGAATCGCTAGATGAACGAGATGCGGCAACCGAGCGCAAAGCAAGTTCAAGAGGCTCGGCGATTTGCCGTCTTCATTAGCTACAGCCATCGAGACGAATCCCTTGCGGGCTGGCTGCATCGTAAGCTTGAGGGTTATCACGTGCCTAGGGACTTGGTTGGGAAGAACGGGGCCTTCGGCCCCATTCCCGCTAGGCTTGGACGATGCTTTCGGGATCGTGACGACCTCTCGGCTTCGGGTAACCTCAGCGACGCGATACGTGACGCGCTCGTCAACTCGGATGCGATGCTCGTGTTGTGCTCCCCCAGCGCGGCTACCTCGCCGTATGTCAGTGAGGAGATTAGAACTTTTAAAGCCCTCGGCAAGGGGCATCGCATTCTTGCAGCCATTTCGTCCGGCGAACCTCATGCGGCGAGCCGCGCCGGGTTTTTTGCGGCGGATGAATGCTTCCCGCCAGCTCTACTGCGACAAGTTGGGCCTGATGGTTCGCTGACTGAGCTGCCTGAGGGGCGTGAGCCCCTTGCAGCAGATTTTCGGGAAAGAAAGGACGAGCGAGATGTAGGCAAACTGAAGTTGATGGCGGGTCTGCTCGGGGTTGGCCTCGACGATTTGGTGCAACGCGAGAGGGTCGCACAGCGATGGCGTATGCGAGTGACAGCGTGTCTGGCCGTGATGTTCGCCCTTCTGGCACTTGCGGCTGTCGGATTTGGTCTCTGGAGCGAGCATCAACGCATGCGCAGTGAGGCAAACCGTCTCGCTCTGGAATCCCAGCTCGCCAGCGAACTTGATCAGTCCCTGTTGCTGGCGGTTGCCGCATACAAGACAAGCCCGAGTTTTCAAACTGATGTTGCATTATTCTCTGCCCTCACACGCAGGCCTAAGCTTGATCGTTTTTTGCATGGTTCCAATGGCCCTGTGAGGTCCTTGCTCGTTCTGCCGGATCAAATAATCGTCGGATTGGCAGGACGCGACAGCGGCGAGTTGAGCCTGTGGGATTTAACCAAGCCAAGACCTGAGCGCACGCTGATCACTGGTGTCCAGGCTGGAGTCGCCGCGTTTGCCCTCGCCGCCAGAGGGACCAAATTGGTGGTTGCGAGGAAATTTTCCATCGAGCTGTTCGACTTCAATTTGTCAGCACGCCGAGCAACGCTAATCCAGCAAATCCCCACCGAAGAAGTTGCCGCTCTGGCAGGTCATGTTGAGAGCCAATTCGTCTATGCGGGAACAGCCAAGGGGAAGGTCATTACCTTTGATGTGGCTCTCGGTAAAGCTATCAGAGAGGAGCCGTCGCCCGAGAGGTCGCTGGAGTATCCTGTTCTTCGGTTGGCTCCAGACGGATCTACTCTCGCTTTGCAGACCAAAGGCGGCATCTGGCTGAGACGAGGTAGCGTATGGAGGCGGCTGTCGCCGGCACCAGCCGCGGGCCAAGTGTTTATCGACGCGGTGTTCGACAGTGCCGGTGAACACTTGGCAAGTGCGAGCGGCCTTGATCAAAACTGGTACGGTCGCGAAGATGATGCAAGAAAAACAAATGCCTTTCGGTGTTGGAAGGTGGCAGACGGCACATTGGCATCGGAATGCCCTCAAATCGGGGGCCTGGCGAGTCCCGGTGGAGTAGGAAGCATCTCCGCGGATGCCGTTTTGCTCTCGACCCGTGATCTGCGCACGAAAGCTGATGTGACGGAATATTGGCTGCGAAAAGGGTCAAAGTGGACAGCATCGACCCTGCGCGCGGACGCCACTTTTGTGACAGGCCTTGCCGAAACGAAGCGTGGAGCCCTCATGGTCGGGACCGTGGATCAGGAACTCGGTTTGTATGCCCTTGATCGTTTGGGGCCAGGCGAGAGCCGGCAACTGAAAGACGAAGGCCAAGTCCTCCTACTGAGGTGGACCGAAAGTGGATGCCGTCTGATCCTCCGGACCGGTCGAGAGCTTCGGTTGTACGATTGTCTCGGAGCGCCTGCGATAACTAAGAACGTGAGATTCGATTTCGAGGCGAATGTTGTTGTTGGGCCGCGTGCGGCTAGAGATCAGCTCAGTCTGGAGGCTGTGGATGCCCGAGGAAATTTGATTATCTGGGATAGTGCGCTAACCGAAGTCGTCCGCGCTCCGCCGCCTCCCGGGATCTCCCTTGCTGAGGCGGGCCGCGAAGTTGTGTATGCGCCGAAGTGCGGCTGCATATTTCTTTCGATTGGAACTGATGAAATTTGGCGTTTTGATATTCAGACTGCCAGATGGCGTCTGTTTGCCCATTCTCCCTTCAAAATCCGAACTCTTGGATTTGGTGGCGCTGGAGTGCTGTTTGCCGGCGATGCCAATGGCGGCGGGATTGCAGCATTCGACGCACAATCAGGAAGCTTGAAGTTCAGCATTGCCTTGCCGGGCGGCCAATTCGTGACCGGAATCTTTGCTGATAGTAGGGGCGAAGCTGTATACGTGGCCGCTTTGACAGGGCGACGCAGCTTGTACAAGCTCGATGCGCGCACCGGAGCGCTGCTATCGGACGACTTCAATCGTTTCCCAGGACCTGCCAAGATATTGGCTGTCTCCCCAGACAGCCAGTTCCTGATCATGCAGGGTGTCGGTTTCGCGGATCAGAAGCTGCAGAAAAACAACGATTCCCGAGCCGGTGCTGCGCTCGAGCTCTGGGATGCACAACGACTGCTTCCCCTTGGGGATGGATTTCGACTGCGGGAATGGGATTGGTTCGCTAGCTTCGATCCAACCAGTAATTCGGTTGTTCTCGCACCGGAATCGTCTGCCGAGTTCGCACGTTTACCGCTCGATCGAGCGTCCTGGATGGCCACCGCTTGTCGGATGGCGGGTAGGGATCTCGGCGAGAAGGAACGAGAGCGGTTTCGGATCGCCGCAGAGAACGTTTGTGCTGTGGAGCCGAATGAGGCAGCACCGTCGCTGCCAATTTGGCCGTAAGAGAACAAGATCAAGCTCGGCTTACGCCCGATCGACGCGGCGGTTACCTACGAGGGCAGCAACGTGATCGTTGATGGCCTATGAAGCCGCGGGACCCTGCACGGTTACTACTGGTACCATTACCATGCCTGGAATGATCGACGCGCACCGTCACGAGCGCGTTCACGACTTGGCTAACCTGCGGGAATTCAAGAATTAGAGCGATACGAACGGACGATGATTGCCTACAGACGAGCCGTCCAGTATCGGAACAGTTTTCCCCCCAGAAGCGACGACTTCATCAAAGCGCGATGAACACGCACGACCTCCAGTGAAAAATAGAATAAACGAAGCTGGGTTGCTTCCTCCCGCTCATAGCGGCGTGATTGCTGGCTCGTGTCCTAACGCGCACGTGAATGCTGCGTTGATGAATGGAAAACCAGGCCCGATTAAGTCGATCGTTGCCAACGCGGAGCGTACCGACCAACGACGACGGGTTCAGCGGTCCTCCTACAGGGGACGAATACTCGTCCCTTTTCTACGTTTTCCAAGCCAAATGCCGCCCGTGGCAGAAATGTCCTTCACAAGGCTCACGGTTTCTCGTTTTGATGCCCGCGCGGAACGGCCGAAATGACGTTCGAAACAGTCGCCAGGTCCCAAAGATGTGCCTGACCGGCTAGCTGAGTAGAGTTCCCTCACCTCACCATAAGGTGGCAATGAGTACCGCGTCATCTGGAACGCGCATTCGAAAGCGTAGGGTCGACAAGCTTGCCCGGGCGAGAGCACGTCCTGATCCCTCGCAGTGGAGCGAGGACGAAGTGATGACCCTCGTCGAAGCTGTTGCCGTGTTCTTTCCGCAAGGTCCATTGACGCTATCCTCCCTGCGAACGGCGGCAGCCTCTGGGACTCTTGAAATCGCCAAAGTCGCAGGTAAGGATCTGACCACGCCTCGTGCCATCCGCAAATTGGTCAAACCGTCATGCCGGGCCGCAAAGCCAAGCCGCCACGACTCTGGTTCCGAGAAGACGCAGGACGCTGGGTCATCCTCGATCGATCAGAGAGAAAGCGACGGCAGATCCGCACAGGTTGCAGCCGCGACGATGTTGATGGCGCTGCGAAAGCGCTCGAAACCTATATCGGCAGACGGCACACAACCACAATCGGCGCAACTGACCCCGGCGTCCTCGACATAGCCGACGTCCTTACAGCCTACGAGATATCCAAACGGCCCAAGGACAAGAATGACGAGCGAGCCTGGGCGCAGCACGATCTGCTGCTCATCCGGCTTCTCGATCTTAATTGCTTCTTTGGTGACAAGACGGTGAGCAAACTCAAGGTTCAACTGTGCCGCGACTTCGTGGACTGGTCCACCGGCACGCCGAACGAAAACAACAGGCAGATCGGGCTTAAGCCACGTCAAGGTAAAGTTTCCGATCAAACCGCCAGGCGCCGGCTTGAGGATTTGCGGGCTGCCGTCAACGCGTACCATGCGGAGCACACGCTGAGCGTCGTTCCGAAGATTACCCTGCCTCCCAAGGCGGAAGGCCGCCACCGCTGGCTGACGCGCAACGAAGCCGCGCGCCTGCTCGGTGCCGCAATCGGCTACGTGTGGGATAACGAGCGAAACGCCTGGAAACGAAAGGAAGATGGCAAGCTATTTCGTCGCGAACGGTGGATCATCCGGCGACGTTATCCGGCCGCCCGCTTTTGCCTGATTGGCGTTTACAGCGCGCGGCGCGAGGAAACGATCCGGCGCACGCAATGGCTCCCCACCACCACGCATCCCTGGATGAACTTGGATGCCATGGTCTATCAGGGCAAAGGCGCACTGGAGCGGTCAACCAAGAAGCGGCGCCCAGCAGCAAAGATTGCCAGTCGTCTGCGCCCTCACCTGGTCCGCTGGCACAAGATCGACCAAACGCGGTCAGGCGAGTTGCGCGCGGCCGGCATTCTGCAGAGCGGCGAGCAAATCCGCTTCGTCGTCAACCGCATGAACGATGGGCAGCCGCTTGCCGGCAAAATCCGTTCGGCTTGGGAAGGTATTCTGCAGGACGCCGGGCTTGGCGAAGATGTCGTCCGGCATTCGCTGCGCCACACTGCGGCGACGTGGTTGATGCAGGCCGGCGTTGATATGTGGGAGGCCGCCGGCTGGCTGGGGATGACCGTGGAACAGCTGGAGGCCAACTGCGGCCATCATCACCCGGACTTTCAGGAAGAGGCGGCAGAGGCGTTTAGGGGACGGCGTTAACCAACAGCGAACTATCCTCGTCGGGAGCCCAAGACTCTTTTCCACCGATATTTCCTCACATTGCATTTCCGGTCATTGACCGGCTGCGAATCGGAGCCAACCTCTACTGGGATTGGAGAAGACAGTTATGGCTATTGAGATTTTAGGAGTGCAGATGGGCGCGCAGCACCGGTCGGCAAAGCCGGACGAATGGAACGTCACT
This sequence comes from Bradyrhizobium sp. 132, assembly GCF_023074185.1. Classification (GTDB taxonomy): domain Bacteria; phylum Pseudomonadota; class Alphaproteobacteria; order Rhizobiales; family Xanthobacteraceae; genus Bradyrhizobium. The sequence continues at coordinate 29,815 of NZ_JADPKY010000030.1, forward strand.
TACTCCATCGATGGCCGCCATCGCTTGGTTCATCGAGTTAGCGACCCCTCGGTTCGATCATCGATGGATGCCGTGAAGATGGCGAGACGCGAACTCGGCCTCGAGGATGCCACGTAACGTACAGGAGTTCGAAGTGCCGAATATTCAGGTTCCTGGCGAGCGTCGTCGCCAGATCATTGAGGAGCATCGGTTATGGCAGCGATCGCTTCCGCGCATCCCCGGCCAGTTCGGTGGCACCATATTAAGCTTAGTTGAAGGTCCGCCGGTCATTGTAACAGGTCGGATCGAAGCTTATTCAGACTTCAGCCCAGTACGATTTATTTCCGTCGACGAGCCATTCTTAAAATTCCTCGATGAGAAAGGGATCTCCTACGAGAAAAATTGACATGCTACCATATCCTGTTTTCCTGGGATGAAGCGTTTAGAGACGCCGCTAATTTTTTCGAATGTCGCGTGCAGTAGTTTCTGCGAAATCGAGTAAATCACCCCAAAGGCAGAAACATCTGCTGTTAGCTTATCAAGGTGATCGGCGGTTACCGTCACCGGCAAACGGCGTGTCCTGCCCTTGGGCTGAAGCAGGCTCGCGAATTGACCACGTGAGAACAAATTGGCCCACGGCCACATAGAATCGCTTTTTGAGAGCGCTGGCTCTAGGTGCCGTCGTTCGGCATCACGATCACGTCGTCCGGCTCAAGGAAAATGCCGATACGATCGTCATATTCGCCGAGTTCGAACTTGGTGCTGGCCGCTCGATAAAAGCTGTCGCTGCATTTTTCAAAAATGGGCAGCGCCTCATTCGGCCGTTCCGCGCCGAGATCGCCGAAGATTCCGCGGCTCGCGCGGCAGCGGATACGCTTCCCGTCCGGGCGATTAAGCCAGAAGTAAAGGCCGTCAAGCTCGACATCCGGCCTCGTGTTGGCGATCGGCGACAGTACGATCTTGCCGGTATGCGGGAGAAGCCCCGTGAGGCGCTCGTGCATCCGCTGTACTTCGACCCCCTTGTTGAAAAGCCGGCGACCTAGGTCATTCCAGATGCCAACCGGAATAGGCGACGTTCCGGCCACAAAGCGCCGAAGGGTGCGCTCGTTGACGCCGAGTTCGCTCGCAAGGGACGACTGCCATTGTCCCCCGAACATCAAGATCGCGATTTTGATGAATAGCTGCGCCATAGCCTCTGGGCCTCCTTGCCCATTTCTGGCGGGGCAAAATCCCCATCCATTCGACAGCGGAACTGTTCCCACTGCACTTATCGCCATGTAAGGCGGCAAATGACGAGCGTCAAGAACATGGGAAACCCGCCAATTCGTTGCGCATTTCGTTGCGCATCGTTAGAGGCGAAATTATAAGCTATTGAAAAGATGGTCGGAGTGGCAGGATTCGAACCTGCGACCCCTGCGTCCCGAACGCAGTGCTCTACCGGGCTGAGCCACACTCCGACAAGAGGCCGGCTTATAGCGTTGGGTGTGGCGCACCGCAAGCGGCCGAGCCGAGGAATCTTATCCCTGTGAAAACGGGTCTTGAAACGCTGATTTTACCGGCCGGCGAGGCCGGCGCGGAAGCTGCCGCCCGGATACTGGCCCGCGGCGGGCTGGTCGCGTTCCCGACCGAGACGGTCTACGGGCTCGGAGCAGATGCCGGAAATGCCGCCGCGATCGCCCATCTTTACGCCGCCAAGGGGCGGCCGGCCTTCAATCCGCTGATCGCGCATGTCGCCGACCTCGCGGCCGCGCGGAGGATCGGGCGACTCGACGCCTGCGCCTCGAGCCTTGCGGAGGCGTTCTGGCCGGGGCCGCTGACGCTGGTGGTGCCGAAGACGGACAACTGCCCGGTCGCCGATCTCGCCACCGCGGGTCTCGACACGGTCGCGATCCGGATTCCGGCCCATCCGGTGGCGCAGGCGATCCTGCGCGCCTTTGGCGGGGCGGTGGTGGCGCCGTCCGCCAACCTCTCCGGCCACGTCTCGCCGACGCTGGCCGCCCATGTCGAAAGCGACCTTGCGGGGCGGATCGACCTGATCGTGGACGGCGGGCCTGTTACGGTCGGCGTCGAATCGACCATTGTCGGCTGCCTCAATGCGCCGATGCTGCTGCGGCCCGGCGGGCTGTCGCGCGAACGAATTGAAGCCGTGCTCGGCGCGCGCTTGGCGCGGCCGCCTGTGGAGGCCGACAGCGACGACAGCCAGCCGCTGGCGCCGGGCATGATGGCCTCGCATTACGCACCGCGCGCCAATGTGCGGCTCAATGCGCAGGACGTTGCGCCCGGAGAAGCGCTGCTGGCGTTCGGCCCCGCGCGCCTGCCGGGCGTTGACGCCGCCGCCGCCGTCATGAATTTGTCGCCCACCGGTGATCTCGATGAAGCCGCCGCCAATCTGTTCGGCTATCTTCGCGCCCTCGATGCCAGGAGGCCGCGCGCAATCGCCGTGATGGCGATTCCCGAAGACGATTTGGGCGAAGCGATCAACGACCGGCTGCGCCGGGCCGCGGTCGCCCGATAAGAAGCTTGAGAAGAGACACGACCATGAACGTCAATCAATCCGCCACCCCTCCGCTTGCGCCCGAGTTGATCGAACAATTCCGCAAGATCGTCGGCGATCGCCATGCCATCACCGATGCGGCCGACATCGAGGCGTACGTCACCGAGGAGCGCAATTTGTTTCACGGCCGCTCGCCGCTGGTGCTGCGCCCGGGCTCGACCGCGGAGGTCTCCGCGATCTGCAAGCTGGCTTCCGAGCACAGAATTGCGCTGGTGCCGCAGGGCGGCAATACCGGCCTCGTCGGCGGACAGACGCCACACAATGGCGAGGTGGTGGTGTCGCTGCGGCGGCTGGACAAGATCCGCGAGGTCGACGTCGCCTCCAACACCATGACTTGCGAGGCCGGCGTGGTGCTGCAGATCGCGCAGCAGAAGGCCGCTGAAATGGACCGGCTGTTTCCGCTCTCGCTCGGCGCGGAAGGGAGCTGCACCATCGGCGGCAATCTCTCGACCAATGCCGGCGGTACGGCCGCGCTCGCCTATGGCGTCGCGCGCGAGATGGCGCTGGGGCTCGAGGTGGTGCTGGCGGACGGGCGCGTTCTGGGCGTGCTGTCGAAGCTGAAGAAGGACAACACCGGCTACAATCTGCACAACCTCTTCATCGGCGCCGAAGGCACGCTCGGCATCATCACGGCCGCGACGCTGAAACTGTTTCCAAAGCCGCGGTCGATCGAGACCGCCTTCGTCGGGCTGAAGTCGCCTGACGCGGCGCTGAAACTCCTGACGATCGCGCAAAGCGAGGCCGCCAATGCGCTGACGAGCTTTGAACTGCTCTCGGAGCTGGCGGTCGATTTCTCGATCCGCCATGGCATCGACGTGCGTGACCCGCTCGCGCAGAAACATCCCTGGTACGTGCTGATGGAATTGTCCTCTCCGGGCGACGACGCCCGCACGCCGCTGGAGACGATCCTCGGCCGCGCCATGGAGGACGAGATCGTCGACGACGCCGTGATCGCGGCCAATCTCACCCAGCGCGCCGGCTTCTGGAAGCTGCGCGACGAGATGTCGTCGGCGCAGAAGCCGGAGGGCGGCTCGATCAAGCACGACATTTCCGTGCCGGTGGCCACTGTTCCCGCCTTCATCACGGAGGCCAATGCCGCCGTAGTGAAGCTGATTCCCGGCGCGCGGCCGGTGCCGTTCGGCCATCTCGGCGACGGCAATCTGCACTACAATGTCAGCCAGCCGATCGGCGCCAACACCGCGGATTACCTGGCACGCTGGCACGAGATGAACGCAGTGGTGTTCGCGATCGTGTTGCGCATGGGCGGCTCGATCTCGGCCGAGCACGGCATCGGCGTGCTCAAGCGCGACGAGCTGCCTGACGTGAAGGACAAGACCGCGTTCGAGCTGATGCGGTCCATCAAGGCAATGCTCGATCCGCTTGGAATCATGAACCCGGGAAAAGTGCTGTGAGTGCTCTCGAGATCGATGCGATCAATGACGCCGATGTCGAGCCTGTCGTCGCGCTGTGGCAGCGCTGCGGCCTGACGCGGCCGTGGAATGATCCGCACTCGGACATCGCGCTGGCGCGACGGCGCGACAATTCCACCATCCTGATCGGTCGCGACGGCGGCGCGATCGTCGCGACCGTCATGGTCGGCCATGACGGCCATCGCGGCTGGGTCTATTACGTCGCGGTCGACCCCGATGGCCGCAAGCGCGGCCATGGCCGGGTGATCATGGCCGCCGCCGAGGACTGGCTGCGCCAGGCCGGCATTGCAAAGCTCCAGCTCCTGGTCCGGCGCGAGAACGCGCAGGCCAATGCGTTCTATCAGTCGCTGGGTTTTGAGGAATCGACCTCGGTGATGTTCCAGAAGTGGCTCGACGGCCGCGACACGACTCCAAGCAACTGAGCAAGCAACTGAGATCGAGCCATGACCATTTCCGACCGCGTCCGCATCAAGGACGTCCGCGTGCTCTCGGACAACTGGACCACCCTCAAGAACACCACGTTGGAGTACCGGCGCGCCAATGGCGAATGGCAGACGCAGCACCGGGAAACCTACGAGCGCGACAACGCCGCCGCCGTGCTGCCGTATAATCTCGCACGGCGCACGGTGATCCTGGTGAAGCAATTCCGCCTGCCGGCCTTCATCCGCGGCTACGACGATTTGCTGATCGAGGCGGCCGCCGGCGTGCTGGACGATGCCTCGCCCGAGGTGCGCATCCGCGCCGAGGCCGAGGAGGAAACCGGCTATCGCCTGCACCACGTCGAGAAAGTGTTCGAGGCGTTCATGAGTCCCGGCGCCATCACCGAGAAGCTGCATTTCTTCGTCGCCGAATACGAGCCGGAGATGCGGGTCAGCGACGGCGGCGGCCTCGAACATGAAGGCGAGGACATCGAGGTGCTGGAGCTCGGCATCGACGAGGCGCTGGCGATGATCGCGGACGGGCGCATCATCGACGCCAAGGCGATCATGCTGTTGCAATACGCGGCGCTGCATCTGTTTCGGTAGGTTGCTTACCCTTGAGCTCACCTCCAACTATCAATAGTCTGTTGCCAACAAGAACCACAGGAGACGCGCCCCATGACCGCTTCGCGCGACGACGAATTCGGCTTTGCGCCCGACTATGATGCCCCCGTCCCCTATATGCAGCGCACGCGGGACTATTACACCGCGATCGGCTACACCACGGCGTATCGCTGGGCCCACTACACCGAGGCGCCGTTCCAGCCGCTGAAGAAGCCGCTGGCGCAATCGCGCGTGACCATCATCACCACGGCCGCGCCGTACGATCCCACCAAGGGCGACCAGGGGCCGGGCGCGGCGTATAACGGCAGCGCAAAGTTCTACCAGGTCTATGACGGCGACACCGCGAAGCCGCACGACCTGCGCATCTCCCATATCGGCTACGACCGCAAGCACACCTCGGCCACCGACAACGGCACCTGGTTTCCGCTGCCGCAGCTTTTGAAGGCGAGCGCCGCCGGGCGCATCGGCGAGGTGGCCCCGCGCTTCTTCGGCGCGCCGACCAACCGCAGTCATCGCGTCACCCTCGACACCGACGCGCCGGAAATTCTGGCGCGGGCCGTTGCCGACAAGGTCGATGTCGCCGTGCTGGTGCCGAACTGCCCGGTCTGCCATCAGACCACCGCGCTGGTGGCGCGGCATCTCGAGGCGAACGGCATTCCGACCGTGATCATGGGCTGCGCCAAGGACATCATCGAACACGCCGCCGTGCCGCGCTTTTTGTTCTCGGATTTCCCGCTCGGCAATTCCGCCGGCAAGCCGCACGACATCGCCTCGCAGGCGCAGACGCTCGAGCTGGCGCTGAAACTGCTGGAGACCGCGAGCGGCCCGCAGACCACGATGCAGTCGCCGCTGCGCTGGAGCGAGGACGCCTCCTGGAAGCTCGACTACAACAACGTCGCGCAGCTCACACCTGAAGAGCTGGCGCGCCGCCGTGCCGAATTCGACAAGCAGAAGGAGCTCGCGCGCGGCAACCGCGCCGCCTGACGTCCTCCGACAACCAAAACAAAAAGGGAGAGCGACGTGACGCGACCGTTCGAAGGCGTGAAGATCCTGGACTTCACGCAAGTGCTGGCCGGCCCTTATGCGAGCTACCAGCTCGCGCTGCTGGGCGCCGACGTCATCAAGGTCGAGCGGCGCGAGGGCGAGGACATGCGCCGCACGCCGCTGTCGCGCGAATGGGCCGACCGCGGCCTCGCGCCGGCGTTCCAGGCCATCAACGGCAACAAGCGCAGCCTGACCCTCGATCTGCAAAAGCCCGATGCGATCGCGATCGTGAAGAAGCTCGCGGCAAATGTCGACGTCGTCATGGAAAATTTCCGGCCGGGCGTGATGGACAAGCTCGGCATCGGTTATGAGGCGCTGTCCGCGATCAATCCAAAGCTGATCTACTGCGCGGTATCAGGCTTCGGCCAGACCGGCCCGGATCGGCTGCGCCCCGGTTATGACGGCAAGATGCAGGCGCTGTCGGGCATCATGGCGATCACGGGCCATCCGGAGACCGGCCCGACGCGCGCGGGCTTTGCGGTGTGCGACGTGCTCTCGGGCGCGACCGCTGCGTTCGGCGTGTCGAGCGCGCTGTACCAGCGCGACCGCACCGGCAAGGGCCAGCTCATCGACGTCTCCATGCTGGAAGCGACGATGGCGTTTCTGTCGGGGCAGATCGCGGACTGGTCGGTCGCGGGCCATCGCCAGACACTGTCGGGCAATCAGGCGGTGAGCCGCCGGACCACGGCGAATTTGTTTCGATGTGGTGACGGCCACATCCTGCTCGCCGTCAACAACGAGAAACAATATCGCGCGCTGATGTCTGCGCTCGGCCGCGAGGACACGCTGACCGACCCGCGCTTCGCCGACTGGTTTGCGCGCAACGACAACGAGCCGGCGTTGCGCGCCATCATCGAGGAAGCGCTCGCGGCCAGGCCTGCGCGCGAATGGGAGACGATTTTGGAAGATGCCGGCGCGCCCTGCGCCAGCATCTGGAAGGTCGAGGAGGTGATCGACCATCCGCAGATCAAGGCGCGCGGTGCGATCCAGGAGCTGGATACGCCCTACGGGCGCCTGCGCTTCGCCGGCAGCGGGTTCAAGCTCGCCCATGGCGGCGGCAAGCTCGACCGGATGGCGCCGGAGCTCGGCGCGGATACGAATGCGGTGCTGGGCGAGCTAGGTTTTGATGCGGCGGCGATTGCGGAGTTGAAGGCGCGGGAGATTGTTTGAGGGCGCCGCCGCCTAAAACAACGACCCCTGCCCGCCATCCTCCGATCCAACCGCCTTCCGCACGACCTTCTTCGGCTTCACCGCTTCCGCCTCGATCTCCTCCGCGCTGATCGGCAGCAACAGCTGCTCGTCATCATTTGCGACGCGGTTGACTCGAGTAGTGACCGGGTGCCAGGCGAATTCGCCGATGCGCGGGGCGGTCATCAGCGGCAACACGGTGTCGACGTCATCGCTGCGGCTGTCCAGCCAGCGCTCGAAATCGCGCGGGCCGATGGTGACGGGCACGCGGTCATGCAACGTGGCGAGATCCTCGCTCGCCGCCGCCGTGACGATCGCGGCCGTGTCGAGCTCTTCGCCGTTCGGCCCGACCCAGGTCTCGAACAATGCGGCAAAGCCGAGCGGCTCGCCGTCGGCGCGGTGGATGAAGAAGGGCTGCTTGCGGCCGTCGATCGACTTCCATTCGTAATAGCCGTCGGCCGGAATCAGGCCGCGCCGCCGGCGGATCGCGCGCTTGAACGCGGGCTTCTCCAGCACCGTCTCGGAGCGGGCGTTGATCAGCAGCGTAAATCCTTTGGGATCCTTGAGCCAGCCCGGCAACAGGCCCCAGCGCATCAGGCGGAAATGCCGCGCGCCGTTCTCGGCCAGCACGACCGGAATCGGTTGTGTCGGGGCCACGTTGAACCGGGGCGGGAAATTCGGCTGCTCGATATAGCCGAACAGTTGCCGCAAAGCCGCCGGGGCTGAAGTTATGACGAAGCGTCCACACATCCTTGAGCGCCTATATAGGGTCCGTTCAGGTCCTTTTAACCCCGAACGTCAACACTGCGGCAGATGAGCTCAACGGTCCCCCAGCCGGCGCGAATGCATGGACAGACGGGGCCCGAGGCCGCGGCCTGGGCCGAGCGGCTGCGCGTCGCCAACATCAACCCGCGGACCGGGCTTGCCACCGACTATCTCAACCATTTCAATGAAGCCGTGATGCTGCTGGAAATGGTCCCGGACATGCCGGAATGCGCGGAAGATTTCTTGACCTGGTCGCCGCTGTCCTACGCCGAGCATTTCACCGCCTCGAATTTCAAGGCCCGGGATCTGGCGATCGAGGCCTATGACAAGGCCGACCCGAACGTGCGCGCCCAGTTCGACCATCTCACCGACACCATGACCTCGATTCTGTCAGCGGTCGGCTCGGCCATGCGCGAGGTCGAGAAGGACACGACCCGCGTCCGCCTCGCCGAGCAAGCCGCAGTCTGGGTCAGGCCGCTGATCGCGGCCTGCGGCGGCATCATCAATGGCGGTGCGGAAGCCGACGTCGACACCATTATGGCGAACTGAGCCCGAGCAGGTGAAGTCATGGCCGCGGTCGTCCAGCCCACCCATCCCCAGCTCGCGGTCAGTGCCGCGATTTTTCGCGACGGCAAGGTGCTCCTGACCCGCCGCGCGCGCTCGCCCGCAAAGGGGTTCTATTCGCTGCCCGGCGGCCGGGTCGAGTTCGGCGAATCGCTGCACCAGGCGCTGGCGCGCGAGGTCGACGAGGAGACGGCGCTCGATATCGACATCATTGGCCTGGCCGGCTGGCGCGAAGTGCTGCCAGCCACGGCCGGCGCCGGCCACTATTTGATCATGTCCTTTGCCGCCCGCTGGGTGGCGCGGGAGCCTGTTCTCAACGACGAGCTCGACGATTACCGCTGGGTCGCCCCAGAGGCCCTGGCGAGCCTCGGCGACCTCAAGCTGACCGGAGGGCTGGAAGAGGTCATCCAGTCGGCCCACCGGCTGATCGGCCCCTGACCCCGCCTTGCGTCTACCGCCCCGAGGGGGCATACACCCCGCCGATGTCCACGCGATTTCTGGCCATTTTTGCCCTGCTTCTCACCTGTGCCTCCGCGCCCGCCCGGGCCCAGGACGGGGCAGCGCCGTTTGACGGCGATTTGCAGCGGCTGGCGGAGATCCTCGGCGGGCTGCACTATCTGCGCGGCATCTGCGGGTCCAACGAGGGCAACAAATGGCGCAGCGAGATGCAGGCGCTGATCGATGCCGAAACCCCCGCGGGCGAGCGCCGCACCCGCATGATCGCCGGCTTCAACCGCGGCTATAACGGTTTTCAGCAGACCTACCGCAGCTGCACGCCGGCCGCGACGGTGGCGATCCGCCGCTACATCGAGGAAGGCTCGAAGATCTCGCGCGATCTCACGGCACGCTACGCGAACTGATTTACTGCCAACCGCATCCAGACCGTGAACTCCTCATCCTGAGGAGCGCGGAACGCGCGTCTCGAAGGATGAAAGGCCCTGCTGCTGCAGCAGGGCCTCTATGGTTCGAGACGCGTGCTTCGCACGCTCCTCACCATGAGGGTTGGGCATCGGGGAACTCTGTCATCGTCTTTGTACACAGCCGTTAACCGTTCCTAAAGATGTGGCCTAGCGGGCGTTAACGCGCGTGCTACACCTCTCGCACAGCGCATCGCCGTGGACGCGCCTCCAGCCCTGTCGAGTTTCATGAGCCATCCAGTGTCCTACGCCCCCGCCCGCGCGCCGCTGCCCGATCACGAGCAGAAACAGGCCGCACTGAGCTATCTCAACGAGGCCTGGGCCGAAGCGCGCCATGATGGCGTCGACGGCGACTGCCTGGCGCAGGCGAGCCTGTTCGCGGCCCTGGCCGAACTCGTCGGCACCTATGGCGAGGACGCGGTGGCGAAATTCGTCGAGGGCTTTCCCGGCCGGATCCGCAACGGCGAATTCTCGGTCGACATCTCCAGACAGTAAGCCTTTCTCCAGGCAGTAAGCCTTGCCGAAAATGACCCCGCCGCACGGGCGGGGCCAGTCTACGGATGAATGACTTTACGACGAAGTCTCGGCGAAGACGTCGCGAAGCCTGCCGTGTTTATCGCACGGAAGCGGCCTCCACCGGCCAAGCATTAGTCTCGTCAGGGCCGGGAGTTGTTCCCGCAGCCATCGGGAATGCGCGCCCCAGCCCGTCACGGCTCGATCTTGAGCGTCGCTTTCATGTTGGGATGATAGCGGCAGTAATAATCGACCGTGCCCGCCTTCTTCAAAACGAACGTCCCCGATTTTTTCGCCGGCAGGTTCACGTCGAAATCGCCGTTCCCAGCGGTCGCGGTGTGGGCGAAGACGTCCTTGTTGATCCATTCCACGGTGTCGCCGACCTTCGCCGAAGCGTCTTTCGGCGACATTTCGAGATTCTCCATCGTGATTTCTATGGTCGCGGCGTGCGCCGGGACGGCCATCGCCACGAGCACGACCGCTGTCGCGATCGCAGACAATCGTCCCGGCATCGTCACCTCTCCCTATTTCAGTTCAGCCGCGACGTGCTCGGCGTGCTGCTGATGCGCCTGGAAGATTTTCAGGCCGGTCTGCAGCAAGCTCTTCAACTCGGCATTGTTGGCGGACGGAATGAGCTGCGTCTCCAGCGCGCCGTTGACCGCCTTGTGGTAGGCGACCTCGTTCGCGACATAAGCCTTGTCGAAGGCCGCGCCGTCCAGCTTGCCGAGCTCGGCCAGCTTATCGCTCGCCTGCTTCGACAGCGCCTTGCTGGTGTCGTTGTCTTCAGGCGTAACGTTCAGCTTCTTGACCAGCGCCAGCGCCTGCTTGTTGACGGCCTCGTGGTCGCGCAGCATGTCCTCTGCAAATGCCTTCACATCCTTGTTCTTGGCCTTCTTCTGCGCCTGCTTGGCCGCGTTGATGTCGATCACGCCCGCGGTGTAGGCGATGTGGGCGATCTGCGGATCGGTCGGCTTGTCGGCTGCTCTGGCGCCTTGCAGCAGCGCGGGGCTCGACAACAAAATTGCTGCGGCGATCGCCGCACTCCAACGAACGAACATGGTTTGACACTCCTGTGCTGCCGGACGGATTGCCGGCGCTTTGCTTCACAGGCGTTGGATGGAGTTTTCGCGCGAACGTTCCCGAAAAACTTCAGCCGCCGATGCCGAGCCGCTTCAGCACTGACACGGTCAGCCGCTCGCAGCGCCACCCGGCGAACGGGAACGCATCCATCACCAACGGACCGATCTCCTTCTCGACGTTCTCGCGCAGCATGGTGCGGGCACGGTGCAGCCGCGTCTTCACGGTCTCGGGCTTGACGCCGAGCAGCTCGGCGGTCTCCTCGATGTTCATGCCTTCCATGACGCGTGCGACGAAGACCATGCGGAAGACATCCGGCAACTCGTCGATGGCGCGCTCGACGACGCGCTGGATTTCACGTTGGGCCATGGTCCTTTCCGGATCGCCTGCGGGAGAAAAGGGAAATTTTATGATCTGCGCCTCGAGCATCGCTTCGGGCACCGAGCCGAGCTCGACATGCGGCTTGGCGCTTCGCGCCCGGCCAAGCGCCTCGTTGATGGCAATGCGCGACAGCCAGGTCGACAGTCCGGACTCGCCGCGGAACCCATCGAGATGGGTGAAGGCGCGGACGTAGGTTTCCTGAACCACATCCTCGGCTTCGCTGTCGCTGCGCAAAATCCCGCGCGCCAGCCGATAGAGCCTGCGGTTGTTGGCCTGCATGATCTCACGGAGCGCGGCCTCGTCCCGGCCCCGCGCCCGGTCGACCAGTTCGGCTTCCAATGCCCGGATTTCTGATGTCTTGGCGCCGGCGGACAGGCCGGCTGCGGTCCGTTGCATGGCGGTCACCTGCTCGTTTCGCTTCGTTCCGGACATTGGATGCCGGCCCAAGGGAAAGGTTCCCAACTTTCTGATCCTCTCCTCGGGGTTCCCTTGGGGAAGGGTTAAGGGATATCCTAGTCCGTCTCGATCGGCAGCGCCGGATCCCTTGCCCACTCGCCCATCGAGGCGTCGTAGAGCGTCAGCTTGTCGTAGCCGAGCTGCGTCAGCAGCAGCAGGTCGATCGTCGCCGAGATGCCGCCGCCGCAATAAAGGATCACATTCTTGTCGCGGGTGACGCCTGCCGCGGCGAATTTGGCCTCGGCATCGGCAAGCGTCGTCAGCGTCTTGTCGGCATTGGTGAGCGTTGCCGCTGATACGTTGACGCTGCCGGGAACGCGACCCGGCCGGCCGTAGCGGCTCGGCTCGAGGCCGCGATGAAATTGCGGACCGAGCGCGTTGACGATAACAGTCGCGGGATCGCCAAGCCGCGCCTTCACGGCGGTCTTGTCGACGAACAAGCCTTCGCGCGGTGTGGCCTTGAAGGTCGTGGGCGGATATCCCTTTGGGGCGCCCATCTCGAGCGGCCGCCCCTCGGCTTTCCATTTGTCGAGGCCGCCGTCGAGCACCTGCGCATCGACGCCGAGTGAGCGCAGCATCCACCAGAACCGCGTGGACCACATCATGGTGCCGATGCTGTAGAGCACGATGGTCTTGCTAGCATCGAGGCCGTGGCGGCCAAAGGCGGCCTCCAGCTGGGCTACGCCAGGCATCATGAAGAACTGTTGCGCGGAGGTGTCGGAGAACTCGCCTTGCAGGTCGAGAAAATCGGCGCCCGGGATGTGGCCGGCCTCGAACGTCTTGTCGCCGGGCACCGCGCGATAAGGCAGGTCGCTGCCCGGCGGCACCGGCTCGTTGTAGGTCGTGCAGTCGTAGAGGCGGAGATTGGGGTCGCCGAGCTGGGCTGCGAGTTGCTCGGCGGTGATGAGGGGTGTCGGTTGGGTCATTGACTACTCTCCCTATCGAGGGAGTGTAGCTCTCCCCCCTCGTCATTGCGAGCGCAGCGAAGCAATCCCGTCTGCCTCCGCAGAAAGACTCTGGATTGCTTCGCTGCGCTCGCAATGACGAATGTGTGGCAACACCGCGGCTACGCCTTCAACGTCTCCAGAAACCGCACCGGCTCGCCCTGCGACGCCGTCACGAGGTCGCCCTGCCACATCACGCGGCGGCCGCGGATGAAGGTGCCGACGGGCCAGCCTGTAACGCGGACGCCGTCATAGGGGGTCCAGCCTGCTTTGGAGGCGACCCATTTGTTGGTGATGGTCTCGCTGCGCTTGAGATCGACGATTGTGAAGTCGGCGTCGTAGCCGGCGGCGATGCGGCCCTTGCAGGCCATGTTGTAGAGGCGCGCGGGGCCGGCGCTGGTGAGATCGACAAACCTTGCCAGCGACAAGCGGCCGGCATTGACATGATCGAGCATGAGCGGCACCAGCGTCTGCACGCCGGTCATGCCGGAGGGCGAGGCAGGATAGGTCTTCTGCTTCTCTTCCAGCGTATGCGGGGCGTGGTCGGAGCCGAGCACGTCGATGATGCCCTGCTCGATGCCGCGCCAGATCCCGGCGCGGTGATCGGCGCCGCGCACCGGCGGATTCATCTGCGCCAGCGTGCCGAGCCGCTCGTAGCATTCGGGCGCAACCAGCGTGAGATGATGCGGCGTCGCCTCGCAGGAGGCGACGTCCTTGTGGTCGCGCAAAAACTCGATCTCTTCCTTGGTCGAGATGTGCAGCACATGGATGCGCTTGCCCGTCTCGTGCGCGAGCTTGACCAGGCGCTGCGTCGCCATCAGCGCCGCGGTCTCGTCGCGCCACACCGGATGCGAGCGCGGATCACCCTCGATGCGCAGCGATTTGCGGTCGTTGAGGCGGTACTCGTCCTCGGCGTGGAACGCGGCGCGGCGGCGGATCACCTGAAAAATGCGGCGCAGGCTTTCGTCGTCCTCCACCAGCAGCGCGCCGGTCGAGGAGCCGATAAAGACTTTGACGCCGGCGCAACCCGGCGCACGCTCCAGCACCGGCAAGTCCTGCACGTTTTCGCGGGTGCCGCCGATGAAGAAAGCGAAATCGCAATGCATGCGATGATGGGCGCGCTTCACCTTGTCGGTGAAGGTGGCCTCCGTCACGGTCAATGGCGAGGTGTTCGGCATCTCGAACACGGCGGTGACGCCGCCCATCACGGCGCTGCGGGAGCCGGTCTCGAGGTCTTCCTTCTGCTCCAGCCCGGGCTCGCGGAAATGCACCTGCGTGTCCATGACGCCGGGCAGGATGTGCAGGCCCTTGCAGTCGATCATTTCGGCGGCGGAAGCCTGCGACAGCGCGCCGATCTCGGCGATGCGGCCATTGACGACGCCGATGTCGCGGGCTCCCTCGCCGTCCTGGTTGACGACAGTGCCGCCCTTGAGGATCAGGTCGAAACGCTGGGTCATGGCTGGAGGCCTCTCTCGTCCCCAAGCGCAGGGCTTGAGGTCTTGTCGTTTTTGCCTTGCGGGCTTACGTTCCGGAGCAACATGTCGCAAGAGATTTTCGTATGAAATCAGCGTTTCTTCCCGACCGGGGCGTGGTGAAGGTCGCGGGCGAGGACGCGCGCAACTTCCTCAATGGCCTCGTCACGACCGATGTCGACAAGCTCAAGCCGGGCCTGGGGCGATTCGGCGCGTTGCTGACGCCGCAGGGCAAGATCACCGTCGATTTCCTGATCACGGAGGCGCCTGCCGGCCATGGCGGCGGGTTCCTGATCGATTGCCCGAAGCCGCTTGCCGACAGCCTCGCCACCAAACTGAAATTCTACAAGCTGCGCGCCAAGGTCACGGTGGAAAACCTGTCCGACGATCTCGGCGTGCTCGCGGCCTGGGACGGCAAGCCCGCGGCCCAGCCCGACCTCGCCTTCGCCGATCCGCGCAATGGCGAACTCGGTTACCGCATCCTGATCCCTGAAGATCTCAAACAGAAGCTCTCCGATCTGATCGGCGCCGAGCTGGTCGACGCCGCCGCATACGAGGCCCACCGCATCGCGCTCGGCGTGCCGCGCGGCGGGCTCGATTTCATGTACAGCGATGCGTTCCCGCACGAGACCAACATGGACCGCCTTTCCGGCGTCGATTTCGACAAGGGCTGCTATGTCGGCCAGGAGGTCGTCTCGCGCATGCAGCATCGCGGCACCGCGCGCACCCGCAGCGTCAAGGTGCTGCTCGAGGATCTCTCGCCTGAGCTCGGCGTCAGCGTTCTCGCCGGCGACAAGCCGGTCGGCACGATGGGCTCGTCGGCGCAGGGCAAGGGTATCGCGCTAGTGCGCATCGACCGTGTCGCCGATGCGCTCGATGCGGGACAGGCGCTGACTGCCGGTGGCCTCGCTGTGAGGCTAGCGGACCCTGACGTTGTCCGCATTTCAGCCAAGCAGCCCATCGCATGAGCCGTGCCCCTCGCCTGCATCCCGACGGAATCACGCGCTGCCCCTGGCCCGGCGAAGATCCGGTCTACGTCGCCTATCACGACACCGAATGGGGCGTGCCGGAGTATGACGACCGTGCGCTCTATGAAAAGCTGATCCTCGACGGTTTCCAGGCGGGCCTGTCCTGGATCACGATTTTGCGCAAGCGCGACAATTTCCGCAAAGCCTTCGACGATTTCCAGCCGGAGAAGATCGCGCGCTACAACGAGAAGAAAGTCCACGCGCTGATGAACGATGCCGGCATCGTGCGCAACAAGGCCAAGATCGACGGCGCGATAGCAAGCGCGAAATCCTATCTCGATATCATGGAGAAGGGCCCCGGCTTCTCGAAACTGCTGTGGGACTTCATGGACGGTAGCCCCAAGGTCAATCATTTCAAGACCACCGCGAGCGTGCCGGCCTCGACGCCGCTCTCCATGCAGATCTCCAAGGAGCTGTCCTCGCGTGGGTTCAAGTTCGTCGGCCCGACCATCGTCTATGCCTTCATGGAGGCAACCGGCCTGGTCAACGATCATCTCGTCGACTGCCATTGTCACGCGAGCTGCGGCAAGACGCAGCGCAAGCCTCGCCTCAAATCCAAATGACGGCCAAGAAGTCGTCACGCGATGTGGCGTCCCGCGCCTGGCAGCGCATGCTGTCGGGCCGGCGGCTCGATTTGCTCGATCCCTCCCCGCTCGACGTCGAGATCGGCGACATCGCGCATGGGCTGGCGCGTGTCGCCCGCTGGAACGGCCAGACCATTGGCGCGCACATCTTCTCGGTCGCGCAGCACACGCTGCTGGTGGAGACCGTGATGCGGCACGAGATGCCGCGCGTTGACCAGCGCATGCGGCTTGCCGCGCTGCTGCATGACGCGCCCGAATACGTCATCGGCGACATGATCTCGCCGTTCAAGGCCGTGCTCGATGGCCATTACAAGGCGGTCGAAAAACGCCTGCTCGGCGCCATCCACATCCGGTTCGGGCTACCGCCGGTGCTGGCTGACGAGATCACGCTGGCGATCAAGGCCGCCGATCGCGGCGCGGCCTATCTGGAAGCCACCGAGCTCGCCGGCTTCAGCGAAAGCGAGGCCAGGCGCCTGTTCGGCCGCGATCCGGGCCTGTCCGACAGCGTCCGGCGCGACTATCTCACGCCCTGGACGGCGGCTCGGGCGGAGAAGCAGTTCCTGGAGCGGTTTGGCGCGGTGTTTGCGTGATCGTTGTCGTGAGTTAGAGTCCTCTGGGTGGGCAAAGGCGCCCTTGCGCCGTCCCCACCAATTTTTCCCAAATGCGACGAAAGTGGTGGGCACGCTTCGCTTTGCCCACCCTACGAACGCCCGCTATAATCTGCGGAAAAGGTCCGCCATGATTCACGTCTGTTCCCTCGCCGCCCTTCCCCAAACCGTCCGCCTCACCAAGGCCAGCCACGTGCTGACCGTAATGGCCAATGTCGAACAGGTCGCGCGGCCGGTGTCGGTGCTGCCGGCCAACCATCTCAAGGTGTCGATGGACGACATCACCGAGGAGATCGACGGTTTTGTCGCGCCGTCCGAGAACCATATCGAGCAGGTGCTGAACTTCGTGCGCGGCTGGGACCGCGGCGCAGCGCTGGTGGTGCATTGCTATGCCGGAATCAGCCGCTCCACCGCGAGCGCCTTTGCCGCCGTCTGCGCGCTCAATCCGGATCGCGACGAGACCGAGATCGCGAAGAAGATCCGCGCGGCTTCCCCGATCGCCTCGCCGAACCGGCGCATCGTCGGCCTCGCCGACCGTGCGCTGGGGCGCAACGGCCGCATGCTGCGCGCACTCGACGAGATGGGCCCGGGCGCGATGATGGTCGAGGGCCGCCCCTTCGCGATCGAGCTCGAATGAGAAGAGAGTCGAATAGCAGCCCCAACGGGACTGCGCTCCCTCTTCCGCTTGCGGGAGAGGGATGGGGAGAGGGTATCTCCGCATCGGGACAGTCCCCCAGAGGAGAAAGCCCTCACCCGGCGTTGCGCGCCGACCTCTCCCGCAAGCGGGAGAGGTTGCAGCGAGCCCGCGGCGAGACCGGCTCAATCAACCTTCTCACAACACCGGCGATCGCCACCGCATGAGCGACAAGCTCCTGACGCCGATCGAGATCGGTCTGACTGCTGCGATCGTCGCGATCGAGGATCATGAACCGCTGATTCTCACCGCGCGCGGCAGCGACGGACTGGCCGGACTGCCGTTCGGCCCGTTCGATGCGCCGAGCCATCGCACTTTCGAGATCGGCCTGCGGGCCTGGGTCGAGCAACAGACGGGCCTGCGGCTCGGCTATGTCGAACAACTCTACACGTTTGGCGATCGCGGCCGGCATGCCGAGGCCGGCGATACCGGCGCGCACATGGTGTCGATCGGCTATCTCGCACTGACGCGCGCCGTCGGCGGTGAACTCGCAGCCACGAGTGCGAGCTTCGCGCCGTGGTATCGCTTCCTGCCCTGGGAAGACTGGCGCGAGGAGCCGCCGGCGATCATCGCGCGCGACATCATCCCGGCACTGACAACATGGGCCGAAGAGGAGACGCCGGAGACGACACGCGCGCTGCCGCGCCGGGATCGCGTACGGTTCTATTTCGGTCTCGACGGCGCGCCCTGGGACGAGGAGCGTGTGCTCGACCGCTACGAGCTCCTGTACGAGGCCGGACTGATCGAGGAGGCACGGCGCGACGGCCGCCCCGCGGCATTAGCGCGCAAGACGCTTCCCGTGCTCGGCACATCCATGCGCTTCGACCACCGCCGGATTCTTGCGACAGCGATCGCGCGGCTACGCGCAAAACTGAAGTATCGTCCTGTAGTCTTTGAACTTTTGCCCGCCGAGTTCACACTCACCGAATTGCAGCACACGGTGGAGGCGATCTCCGGCCGCCACCTGCACAAACAAAATTTCCGCCGCCTGGTCGAAATGGAAGCCCTGGTCGAACCGACCGGAGTGATGTCGACACAGACGGGCGGACGTCCGGCGGCGCTCTACCGCTTCCGTCGCGACGTGCTCCAGGAGCGGCCCGCGCCAGGCTTGCGCGTTCGCTCCCGGCGCTAACCCGAGAAATGCGTGATCGGCCCCTGCCCGCCGATTGCCTGGAGGCTTTATGTCAGACGGCCCGTTCGACGTCTTCGCGCTGATCATTGCGATCATCGCTTTCATAATCGCGATCAAGGCCTCCAGCCAGGCGGCCGGGCTGCGCCGCCGGCTGAGCTCGCTCGAAGAGAAGTTTTACGTACAGCGGCAAGTGCAGCCGCCGCCACTGATGCCGACGCCGCCGGTGCAGGCCGGGACGCCGGCAACAACTTCCGAAGCGCCGCCGCCGCTTGCGCCCGACGCCGAGGCGCCGCCCCCGCGCGTTACCCAGGACGTTTCACCGCCCCCACTCGAGGCGAGCACCGAAGCCGATGCGCCGCCGCCGCTGCCCGCGCCGGCGCCCGGCTTCGAGGAACGGCTCGGCACCCGCTGGGTGGTGTGGATCGGCGGCCTTGCGCTTGCGCTCGGCGGCTTCTTCATGGTGCGCTATTCGATCGAGGCCGGCCTGGTCGGCCCCGGCGTGCGCGTGTTCCTCGGCGGCGTGTTCGCGCTGGCGCTGCTTGGTGCCGGCGAGTGGTCGCGGCGCAAGGAGAGCATCTCCAACATCGCCGCGCTGCCGATCGCCAACATTCCCGCGATCCTCACCGCGGCCGGCACGGCGGTGGCATTTGCGACCATCTACGCGGCTTACGCGCTCTATGGCTTCCTGGTGCCCGCGACCGCTTTCGTGCTGCTCGGCCTTGTCGCGCTCGGCACGCTGGCCGCAGCGCTCTTGCACGGGCCCGCGCTCGCGGGCCTCGGCGTGGTCGGCGCGTTCGTGATGCCGATCCTCGTCTCGAGCGACAAGCCGGACTATTGGGCGCTCTACATCTATCTCGCCATCGTCACCGCCGCGAGCTTCGGTCTCGCGCGTATCCGGCTGTGGCGCTGGCTTGCAGTCACGACAATCGCCTTCGCCGTGCTCTGGATCTTCCCGGGTCTCGACACCAGCGACTTGCAGGTCGCGCCGCACGCTTTCCATGTGATCGCAGGCTTTGTCCTCGCGGCCCTGCTCGTCGTCTGCGGCTTCATGTTCGGCCCGACGATCGAGGACGGAGAGATCGAGCCGGTCTCGTCGAACTCGCTCGGCGCCTATCTGTTCGGCGCGATGCTGATCGTGTTGTCGAGCGCGCATGCGGATCTGGCGCTGATCGCCTTCACGCTGCTCGTCGGCGCGACGCTGCTCGTCGCCTGGCGCGCGCCGGCGGCTACGGGTGCGCTGGGCGCGGCCGCCGCGACCGTCTTCATCGTATTCGCCGAATGGGCGGTGCGCGCCAATCCCGACATGCTGGTGCTGCCGGGCGGCCCCCTGGCCGGCATCGCACCGACAGCGACCGACAGCGCGGTGACGCTGCATCTGGTGATGGCGGCGGTCTTCGCCGCCGGCTTCGGCATCGCGGGCTTCCTCGCGCAGGGACGCTCGAACTCGGCGATCATTCCGGTGGTGTGGTCGGCCGCGGCTGTCGCGACGCCGATCGCGATCCTGGTCGCGCTCTACGCACGCATCGCGCATCTCGACCGCTCGATCCCGTTCGCCATCCTCGCAGTGCTGCTCGCGGCCGCCTTTGGCGCAGCCACCGAAGCGCTAGCGCGCCGCGAGACCCGGCCGGGCGGCAAGATCTCCACGGCCTTGTTTGCGACCGGCACGCTCGGTGCGCTGGCGCTGGCGCTGACGTTTGCGCTGGAGAAGGGCTGGCTCACGATCGCGCTGGCGCTGATGTCGCTCGGCACCGCCTGGATCTCGATGCAGCGGCCTATCCCGTTCCTGCGCTGGCTGGCCGCGATCTTCGCTGGGCTGGTCACCGCACGCATCGGCTATGATCCCCGCATTGTCGGCGACGCCGTCGGGACCACGCCGATCTTCAACTGGCTGTTGTGGGGCTACGGCTTGCCGGCGGCATCGTTCTGGGCAGCGAGCCTGTTCCTGCGCCGCCGCGGCGACGACGGCCCGCTACGCATGGTCGAGAGCGCCGCGATCCTGTTCACCGCGCTGCTCGCCTTCATGGAGATCCGCCATTTTGCGACCGGCGGCAACATGACTTCAGCACCGTCGCTGCTCGAATGCGCGCTGCAGGTCTGCGTTGCGCTCGCCATGGCGATCGGGCTGGAGCGCCTGCGACTGCGCAGCCGCAGTATCGTGCACAATGTCGGCGCGGTCGTGCTCACGGCGATCGGCGGGCTCGTCAGCGTGTTTGGCCTGTTGATCCTGGAGAACCCGATGCTGTGGCGCACCGATGTCGGCGGCGCCCTGTTCAACCTGCTGCTGCTCGGCTACGCGCTGCCGGCGGTGCTGATGCTGCTGCTCTCCTATGCTGTGGTCGGCGAACGCGGCAAGACCTACGCCAACACGATCGCGGGCGGCGCGCTGCTGTTCGCGCTCACCTATGTCACGCTGGAGATCCGCCGCTTCTATCACGGCCCGATCCTTTCCACCGGGGCGACGACGGGCGCCGAGCAATACACCTATTCGATCGGCTGGCTCGGCTTCGGCGTGGTGCTGCTCGCCGTCGGTATTCTCGTCAATTCGGAGCGGGCGCGGCTGGCGTCGGCCGCCGTGATCGCGCTGACGATCCTGAAGGCCTTCGTCATCGACATGTCGACGCTGACGGGCGTCTACCGCGCGTTGTCGTTCATGTGCCTCGGCATCGTGCTGGTCGCGATCGGCTGGCTCTACCAGCGTATCCTGTTCCGGCGGCAGGTCGCACCGCCGCCGGCTCCGCAGACAAGCCCGTGAGGATCAGGCCGCGCGGACCGATTCCAGGAACTGCGCGACCTCGACCTTGAGCCGGGTGCTGTCGGTCGCCAGCGATTTCGCCGCCGACAGCACCTCGTTCGAGGCCTCGCCGGTCTCGATCGCACCGCGCTGCACGTCGGTGATGTTCGACGAGACCTCCTGCGTGCCGACCGA
Organism: Bradyrhizobium sp. 132; assembly: GCF_023074185.1. Taxonomy (GTDB): domain Bacteria; phylum Pseudomonadota; class Alphaproteobacteria; order Rhizobiales; family Xanthobacteraceae; genus Bradyrhizobium. The sequence goes on from NZ_JADPKY010000030.1 coordinate 51,114, forward strand.
AGCCTGCTGCACGTTACGCGAGATTTCCTGCGTGGCCGCGCCCTGCTGCTCGACGGCGGCAGCGATGGCCGCGGCCACCTCGGACAGCCGCTCGATGGTGCCGCCGATCTCCTGGATGGCACTGACCGATTCCTGCGTCGCCGCCTGGATGCCGGAGACCTGCGCCCCGATCTCACCGGTTGCTTTCGCGGTCTGCTCGGCCAGCGCCTTGACTTCGGAGGCCACGACCGCGAAGCCGCGGCCAGCATCGCCGGCACGCGCGGCCTCGATGGTCGCGTTCAGCGCCAGCAAATTGGTCTGGCCCGCGATGGTGTTGATGAGCTCGACGACGTCCCCGATACGGGACGCCGCCTGCGACAGCGCGTTAACGCGGTCGTTGGTCCGCGTCGCCTGTTCGACGGCTTCCGCTGCCATCCGTGCCGAATCCTGCACGCGACGGCTGATCTCGGTGATGGAGGACGACAGCTCCTCCGAAGCGGATGCCACCGCCTGCACGTTGGTGGAGGCTTCCTCGGACGCGGCTGCGACGACGGTCGCCAGCTCCTGTCCGCGCTGCGCGGTGTTGGTCAGCGTCGACGCGGAGGCCTCGAGTTCGGTCGAGGCGGAGGAGACGGTGCCGACGACCTCGCCGATCATGGCTTCGAATTTGCGGGTGATGGCGTCGACGCGGCGGCCGCGCTCGATCTTGGCTTCGGCGTCGTGCGCGGCGGCCTCGTCGGCGGCCTTCTTGGCGATCAGCGCCTCCTTGAAGATCTGGAGCGCATCCGCCATCGAGCCGATCTCGGTCCGCTCGCCGCGATGCGGCACCTCGGCCGAAAGGTCGCCTTCGCCGAGCGACTGCATCGGGCGGATGATTGAAGCGATGCCACGGGAAACGTCGCGCACGAGATAATAGGCGGCGCCGATCGCGATCACGACCGAGAGCACGATGATGCCGACCAGCACGCGGAAGATCATGGCATAACTGTCGGCCGCCTGCTTCGTCTCCAGCTCGGCGCCCCGGTTGTTGAGCTCGATGCCCTTTTGGAGCAGCGGATCTGCAGCCTGGGCCATCTTCGCCACCTTGGTCTGCAACAACTCGTTGGCATCAGTCGGGAAATGGCCAACGCCCTTGCGCGACAGCGCCATCACGTCCTGCACGCCGATCAAATATTCGGCCCACGCCTTGGCCCACTGCCCGTAGAGCGAGCGCTCCTCCGCGGTGGTGATCAGCGGCTCGTAGACCTTGCGCGTCTGGTCGATGCGTGCCTGCAGCGAGGCGAGGCGCTTCTCGGCGGCGTCCTTGCCCTCAATGGTGTCCTGCATCAGATGCAAACGGAGCGCGACGCGCAGCTCGTTGATGTCGGCGCGAAGCGAGCCGAGCGCGCGCACGCCGGGCAGCCAGCTCTCCGCGATCTCGACCGTATGGGAATTGATGTTCTGCATGGTACCGATCGCCGTCACGCCGACACCGGCGAGCGAAAGAACCAGGACCGACAGCACGGCCAAAAGCTTGAAGACGATCGACAATTTCGACATCACGACAAATCCCGATGATACCTAGCAACGCGCAGATCACCTGCCGTAATCGCCACGACGGTGGCGAGACGGAGGTCAGTTCAACAATGCTGGCTGGTTCTTATCCCGTGAGATTGCTCCCATAGTTGCAAACAGCCGTTAACAGGAGCCTACGTAAAACTACGGGATGGGCCTAACCGTCACTATTTCTCCTGCAACTGTCTGTTGCAGCTGCAACGGCGCCTCATGCTGCGACGCGCAGCGCTACGCTTGCGTCGCAACATTCAACCGACGTGGCCGCCGTCATGCAGCCCGCACCGACTCCAGGAAGCGCGCGACCTCGCTCTTCAGCCGGTTGCTCTCCTGTGACAGCGATTGCGCGGCCGAATGCACCTGCGCCGAGGCAGCCCCGGTTTCGCCTGCGCCGCGCTGGACGTCGCCGATATTCGCCGAGACTTCGGAGGTGCCGTGCGCGGCGTGCTGAATGTTGCGGGAGATCTCCTGCGTGGCGGCGCCCTGCTCCTCGACCGCGGCGGCGATGGCCGACGAGATTTCCGACATCCGCGCGATGGTGTCGCCGATCTCCTTGATCGCACCGACTGAGTCTTGCGTCGCGGTCTGGATCGCACCGATGTGCTGGCTGATTTCGCCGGTGGCTTTCGCAGTCTGCTCGGCGAGCGCCTTCACCTCGGTTGCGACCACGGCAAAGCCCTTGCCGGCTTCGCCCGCCCGTGCCGCCTCGATCGTCGCGTTGAGCGCCAGCAGATTGGTCTGGCTGGCGATGGTGTTGATCAGCTCGACCACGTCGCCAATGCGGGAGGCGGCCTTGGTCAGCTCGGCGACGCGCCCATTGGTGCGCTGGGCCTGCTCGACGGCGACGTCGGCGACACGCGCCGATTCCTGCACCTGACGGCTGATCTCGGAGATCGAGGAGGTCATTTCCTCGCTCGCGGAAGACACCGACTGTACGTTGGCGGAAGCCTCTTCGGAGGCCGCCGCCACGACGGTGGCAAGCCCGTTGCCGCGCTCGGCGGCCTGCGTCAGCGTGTTCGAGGATGCCTCGAGCTCGGTTGCCGCCGACGACACGGTCTCGATGATCTCGCCGACCGCGCCCTCGAAATTGTCGGCGAGCTCCTGCATGTCGGCCTTGCGCTGCTGGCGACCGCGCACATCGGCTGCGACCTGCTCAGTGCGCAGCCGCTCGGCCTCCGCCATGTTGGTCCTGAACACCTCGACGGCACCAGCCATCTCACCGATCTCGTCCCTGCGCCCGATGCCGGGAACGGAAGTCGAAAGCTCGCCGCGCGCAAGCCGCGTCATCGCACCGACCATGCCGGCAAGCGCTTTCGAGATCGAGCGTCCCAGGAGGAAGCCGACCGCGGCGAGTACCACAACGGTGACCCCGAAGGCGACGGCCATCCACAGGCGTACGGAATCGCGGGTCGCAGCTTCCGCCGCCTCGGCCTGCTTATACAGGTCTTCGACTGTGTTGCGCACCTCGATCATACCCGGTTCTAACCCACGGAACGTCTTCATCATGCTGGCGTCGAGTGCCGCGGTTTTCTGCGCCGTCTCCGCCCAGGACGCGAACTCGGACTGATATTTCTGCAGCTCGGCCGTGACCTCGTTCATCGCCTCCGTAGGGATTGCGACGAGCTCTATCGCCTTGGAGAATTCGGCTGCAGCCTTCTTCATCTCGACGATGTATTTTGGGTCGCGCCGCAGCATGAAGTCCTTCTCGTGCCGGCGCATCATCAGCATCCAGCTCGTGGTCCGCGGATCGTCGATCTCCTTGAGCTTGGCCTCGATGTCGTGCACCGCGGCGCGGAGCGAGCCGGACAGGCCCAGGGTCTCATTCAGGCCGAGCCGGGTCTCGGCGCCGACCAGCGCATTGAAGTCCGACGCATAGCGCTTGAAGCCGCCCTGCGCTTCCTTCATCCTCTCGGAGAGCGTACTCATGCCGCCGGCCGCCATCAGCCGCTCGACCTCGTCGAAATCGCGGTTGATCGGGCCGATCAGCTCGGCATGCGCCTTGGCGTAGCTTTCGTTGCGGCGCTGCTGAAAGTTCTTCTCGTTGCGCCGCGCCTCCAGCATCTCGATCGAGAGCTGCTTGTTCAGATCGGCGATCGCACGAGCGCGGTTGGCGACGGCTCGGGAGGCGTCCTGGGAGAGGCTGCCGATCTGGTAGATTGCGCCGAAGGCGGCGAGATCGACCAGGCCGAAGAGTCCGATGGCCATGACCTTGTGAGTGAGACGGATGGAAAGGCCGCTCATGAGTGTGCTCCAATACGTCGATACGCAATACAAGGAGGGCGACTCAGCGCCCGGAATATTGCGGGGATCATGACCGCATCGGTTTTCCGCAAGGTTAACCCTGCGCGGTCTTCGTCACGGCACCGCAATGTGCCCCCGCGCAAACGCCGCGCTTGTACGCGCGGCGGTTGCAGTTCTCTCAGGACATGCCCCGTCAAGCTGCGCGGACGGTATCGAGGAACTTGCCGACCTCGAGCTTGAGCCGGTTGCTGTCGCCGGACAATGACTGTGCGGCTGCCAGCACCTGCGACGATGCCGAACCGGTCTCGCTCGCGCCGCGCTGCACGTCGGTGATGTTGGACGAGACTTGATGGGTGCCTTCCGCCGCCTGCTGCACGTTGCGGGAAATCTCCTGCGTCGCCGCGCCCTGCTCCTCGACGGCCGCCGCGATGGCCGAGGAAATCTCCGACAGCTTTTCGATGGTGTCGCTGATGTCCCTGATGGCGCCGACCGAATGCTCGGTCGCGGTCTGGATGCTGGCGATCTGCTGGCCGATCTCGCCGGTCGCCTTCGCGGTCTGCTCGGCCAGCGCCTTGACCTCGGAAGCGACCACGGCAAAGCCGCGGCCGGCCTCGCCAGCACGTGCCGCCTCGATGGTCGCATTGAGCGCCAGCAGGTTGGTCTGGCCGGCGATGGTGTTGATCAGCTCGACCACGTCGCCGATCCGCGTCGCGGCCTTGGACAGTTCGCTGACGCGCTCGGTCGTGGTGCGGGCCTGGCCGACCGCCTCGCTTGCCACACGCGCGGATTCCTGGACTTGCCGGCTGATCTCCGTAATCGAAGACGACAGCTCTTCCGTTGCCGACGCCACCGACTGCACGTTGGTCGAGGCTTCCTCCGAGGCTGCCGCAACCACGGTCGTGAGCCGTTGCGTGCGCTCGGCGGTCGAGGTCAGCGTCGTGGCGGACGCTTCGAGCTCGGTCGAGGCCGACGACACCGTTCCGACGATCTCGCCGACGGCGCCTTCGAAACTGTCGGCAAGCTTGCGCATCTCGGCCTTGCGCTGCTCGGCCGCCATCTGGTCCTGCCGCATCTTGGCTTCCGCTTCCTCGCGCGCTTTCTGCTCGGATACGGTCTTGAATTTTTCGACCGCGCCGGCAACGCCGCCGACCTCGTCCTTGCGGCCGAGGCCAGGTAGCACCACGGCAAAGTCGCCGCCGGCGAGCTTCTCCATCGCGGCAGTCAGGGCGCGCATGGGACGGGCAATGCTGAAGATCGAGAAAACGCAGGCGCCGATCAGGACGACCGCGACCACCACAGCGGCGATGAACGACGTCCGCGCAACGGACGCAGCCTCTGCTTCCGCCGCCGTGCGCGCCTCTGTACTTTTCTGCTTGGCGAAATTCGTGATCTGGTCGGCGAGTTCCGATATTTCCGCGTTGATCGGAGCCAGCACTTCCTTGCGGATCTGGTCGACCTCAGCAGTCAGCTTTGCCAATTGCGTCGCCGCTTCGCCGTCCTTCTTTGACTCAAGCGCGAGCTCCTGCTTGTGGATCCCCTCGATCTGCTGCGCGCCCTTCTGGAAATTGCCGATCAACACGGTCAGGCGGTCGATACGCTTGTGGTTCTCCGGCGATTGCGAGAGCCTTGCCATTTCACCGGAGAACTTCAGGGCCGCGGTCTGCCGGTCGTTGAAATAGCTGGTGGCCTTCTGCATCTCGGCCGGCGAGCCGGACGTCAGGATGTCGCGAATGCCGATCTGCATTCCCCGCACCGACGCCTTCGCCTCCGCGGCGTTTTGCGCGACCGCCTGCTGTCCCGATGCGCCATTGCTGAGCTTCTGGACCTCGGCGCCTCCGCTCATCTGGAGCAGGATCATCAGCGCGACGAGCGCGAGGGTCAGCGCCGAGGTGATGGCGAGCTTGGTGCCGATTCGCAGGTTCTGAATGAACATCATCGAAAAAATCCCCGGGATACGCATTGTCGCCGCGACGAAGCGCGTGAATAGCGTGGGAGACTAGTCTGCGAGCTTTCCATTAACGTTAAGCGGGAGGCGACACCGCTTGGGTAGAAATACTGAATATGCAGCTCCAATTGCAGGATTATCGCAACCATTCCGCGCAAGCGAAACATGCTTCGCGAATTTACGGAGGTCACGTGCGTTAACGTCGATCCCCTTGCGCGAGCGCGTCATCGCTGACGGAGCGGATTTCGCGTTCGGCTTGCATCTGCGCGCGATGCCGCCGTCAGGCGGCGCGCACGGTGTCGGGGACAACCGCCGCGATGGTCACCCGCTCGCCCCGCAGGTCAGTCGATGCGGTTGGGAAGCGGATGGCTCTCGCCGACGAGACTGATACGAAACACCGGCTTCTTGTTCTCGTCGAGCAGCTCCATGCGCCACTCGGCGTTCGGCTTCAGGCTGCGCGAGATGCCGCCGAGCAAATTGGCGCAGACCTCGGTCATCTCGGTCCAGGCCGCGGCACGATCCTCGAACTCGTATGGCTGGTCGGCAGCGCCGGAATAGCGGCCCGTGCTGATACGGAAGAAATACAGCGACATCTTCGAACCCTTTTATCGGGCCGCGCCCCCCGGCCGTACGCAAATTGGGGCGCGAACAGCTACCAACGCATAAAAGCCGCCGCCCGTATGACTACGGCGCGGCGGCTTCGTGTTCGACGGCAGCTCTCAACGACAAAGTGCGCGGACTGTCCCGCGCAGCAAACTCACTGGGTCGAGCGGCGCAGCTCCAGCGGGGCGTCGTTCTTGGCGGGCTCTGATTTGGCTTCCGGCTTCACCGGCTCGAGCCGGCTGCTCTCGACGCGCGGGGTCTCGATGCGCGCGGCGACTTCGGTGTTGGACGCACCGACCGAACCCGTGTGTTCCGAGGTGCGCAGCGAGCGCGGCCGCGCCGCGGCGCGCGCCATCAGCATTTGGTTGCCGCCCTGGTGATGGAAGTCGCAATAGGCGAAGCCCATCCCCGACACCGAGCCGCGGAAACTGCGATCGTCGGTCTTTTCAAGGTTGAAACAGGGCTCGAACGGAATGCCCTTGATCGAGGCGCAGACGTTCTGGCCGCGGATCTGAAGCGTGTTGCCGGGCAGGCGGAGATGCTTCACCGGACCTGCGCCCGAGAACTGCACGGCGCCGGCGGCGCCGAGGTCGTCCAGGATGCGGCCTGCGCCGCGGGTGCCGTCAAAACAGGTGAACGCAAACACCTTGCCGGCGACGAAGCGGCGCGCCTCGTCGGCATTCATGCCACCGGCAATGGCCGGCGCAAACGTCACGGCCGCCGTGACAGCCCCCAACACAATACGCGCAAGCATGCTCAACTCCGAACCAACCCCGCAGCGGGCTATGCCTTGTCCCTTTACCTGCTGCTTACCATACTAACCATGGCGACATTGAAGCAGCTTGGTTGGTAAAGTCTGAACGTCGTTAGACAATTTTTACCACGATGCGACCGCGGACCTGGCCGGCCAGGATTTTCGCGCCCCACTCGGAAACTTCGGAAAGCGGAATTTCGTGAGTGATTTCAGCTAGTTTTGTCCGATCCAGATCGGACGCCAGGCGTTGCCAGGCGGCTTTCCGCGGCTCCATCGGGCACATCACGGAATCGATGCCGAGAAGGCACACCCCGCGCAAAATGAAGGGTGCGACAGAAGACGGCAGGTCCATGCCGGCAGCCAGGCCGCACGCCGCAATCGCGCCGCCGTACTTCGTCATCGACAGCAGATTCGCGAGCGTGGTCGAGCCGACACTGTCGACGCCACCAGCCCAGCGTTCCTTGCCAATGGGCTTGGCCGCTGCCGACAATTCGTTGCGGTCGATCACCTCAGTTGCGCCGATCTCCTTCAGATAGTCGGCTTCGGACGCACGGCCGGTGGACGCGATGACGTGATAACCGAGCTTCGAGAGCACGGCGGTCGCAACCGAGCCGACGCCGCCGGCCGCGCCCGTCACCACGACCGGACCACTCTTCGGCGACAGCCCGTGCTTCTCCAGCGCCAGCACGGACAGCATCGCGGTGAAGCCGGCGGTGCCGATCGCCATGGCGTCGCGCGCCGACAGGCCCTGCGGCAAGGCGACCAGCCAGTCGCCCTTCACCCGCGCCTTCTCGGCATAGGCGCCGAGATGGGTCTCGCCCATGCCCCAGCCGGTACAGACGACCTTGTCGCCCGCCTTCCACTGCGGATGCGAGGACTGCTCGACCGTGCCGGCGAAATCGATGCCGGCGATCATCGGGAAGCGGCGCACCACCGGCGCCTTGCCGGTGAGCGCGAGGCCGTCCTTGTAGTTCAGCGTCGACCATTCCACGCGAACGGTGACGTCGCCCTCCATCAGCTCTGCTTCGTCGAACTGCGTGAGCTGCGCGGTGGTGCCCTTGTCCGCCTTGTCGATCCGGATCGCCTTGAAATTGGCCATAGCAAAACTCCCTGACTTGTTTCAGGGATGTTTAGCCGATCAGGCAGGCTGCGCAACCGCTCGGACGACAGGTTTCTCCACGATCGGAAGATTGATCAGCGCGGAGAGCACGCCAAACAGGATCGAGAGCCACCAGATCGGCGTGTAGGAACCGAACCGCTCGAACACGATGCCGCCGAGCCAGACGCCGAGGAAGCCGCCGACCTGATGACTGACGAAGGCAAAGCCATAGAGGGTGGCGAACCAGCGCGTGCCGAACATCAATGCGACCAGCGCCGAGGTCGGCGGCACCGTCGACAGCCACGTCAGACCCGAGACCGCACCGAACGCGATCGCCGAGAACGGCGTGATCGGGAACGAGATGAAGGCAAGCGTCGCAAGCGCGCGGGTAAAATAGATGGTCGAGAGGATGTAGCGCTTCGGTAGTGAGTTCTGGAGATAGCCGACGCTCAGCGATCCCATGATGTTGAACAGGCCGATCGCCGCGATCACCCAGCCGCCGGTTTGCGTGGAGATGCCGCTATCGACCAGGAAGGCCGGCAGATGCACGGTGATGAAGGCGAGCTGGAAGCCGCAGGTGAAGAAACCGAGCACCAGCAGCACGTAGGAGCGATGGCCGAAGGCCTCCGCGAGTGCTTTGGTGAAGGTCTGCTCGTCCGCTGGCGCCGCGGTGGCTGTGCTTGCGACCGGTGGGGTCGAGAGCGCCAGCGACAGCGGGATGATCAGCAGCATCAGGAAGCTGAACACGGTGAGCGCCTGCTGCCAGCCGAAATTGTCGATCAGCGCCACGCCGATCGGCGCGAACAGAAACTGCCCGAACGAGCCCGCCGCAGTGCCGGCGCCAAGCGCAAGGCCGCGCTTTTCCGCCGGCAGCAGCTTGGTGAACGCCGACAGCACCAGATTGAACGAGCAGCCGGCAAGGCCGAAGCCGACCATGACGCCCGCGCCGATGTTGAGCGACAGCGGCGTCGAGGAGTAGCGCATCAGGAGCAGGCCGCCGGCATAAAGCAGAGCGCCGACGCACATCACCCGGAACAGGCCGAAGCGATCGGCGACTGCGCCGGCGACGGGCTGGCCCAGTCCCCACAGCAAATTCTGAAAAGCGATGGCGAGGCCGAACACGTCGCGGCCCCAGGCGAACTCGTGACTCATCGGCTGCACGAAGAAGCCCAGCGCCGAGCGCGGGCCGAAGCCGAGCATGCCGATTGCACAACCACAGAGAATGATGATCGCCGGCGTGCGCCAGGAGGAGGAACGCGAAACCGGACCGAGCTCGCCCGCTTGAATCGACATGGTGTTCCCCATCAGTCGGTGGCGCATCCGGAATAGGCCGCCACGAGTCAGGCGTTTAATGCAGGTGCATGAAAACCCCAAGTCAAAAATGATTGCGTTCCACGAAGAGCTGCCGCGGGAGCATTGCGTTTCGCCGAGACCTCCTGGGCGAGATGCGCCACGCCTTGACGAGAATGTGTGCGGCGGGACCTAGCGACCCTCTCCACGACGTGTTATCTTCAATTTACTCAGATTGAGTATATCAGATGCTCCGCCGGCCTCTCGGCCGGATTTCTCGGGCTCTATATATACTCATATTGAGTATATATGACATGTACGGGAGGCTTCAATGCCGCTAACTGGAATTTACGGCCCCGACGACTTTGCCAACCGGCCGCAGGGCCAGGTCACCACCTCGCCCCGGGCAGCGCCGGCGCGAACCGGACCTCCGCTGCCGATGCCTTCGCTGGAATGGACGCCGGAGGTCGAGCGCGCCACCGCGCCGCTCTATGAGCGCGTCAAGCACGTGATCCCGCCAATCGAGTGGCCGCTGATGGCGCCGACCATCAAGGTGATCAACGAGCTGAAGCGCGCGCGGGGCGCGGTGATCCTCGCGCACAATTACCAGGCGCCGGAGATCTTCCACTGCGTCGCCGACATCGGCGGCGATTCACTCCAGCTCGCGGTCGAAGCCACCAAGGTGAAAGCCGACATCATCGTCCAGTGCGGCGTGCACTTCATGGCGGAGACGGCGAAGCTGCTCAATCCGGACAAGATGGTGCTGATCCCTGATACGCGCGCCGGCTGCTCGCTCGCCGCCAGCATCACCGGCGCGGACGTTCGCCTGCTGCGCGAAAAATTTCCCGGCGTGCCTGTCGTTGCCTATGTCAACACCTCCGCGGAGGTGAAGGCCGAAGTCGACATCTGCTGCACCTCGTCGAACGCAGTGCAGGTTGTCGAGAGCCTGGGCGTGCCAAGCGTGATCTTCCTGCCCGATCGCTATCTCGCCACCTACGTGGCTTCGAAGACCGACGTGAAGATCATCGCCTGGAAGGGCGCCTGCGAGGTGCACGAGCGCTTTACGGGCGCGGAGCTGCGCAGTTACCGCGAGGCCGATCCCTCCGTGCAAATCATCGCGCATCCCGAATGCCCGCCGGACGTGCTGGCTGAGGCCGACTTCACGGGCTCGACCGCGCATATGATCAACTGGGTGCGCGAAAAGCGGCCGCGGCGGCTGGTGATGATCACGGAATGCTCGATGGCCGACAATGTGCGCGCCGAGCTCCCCGATGTGGAGATGCTGCGCCCCTGCAATATCTGCCCGCACATGAAGCGCATCACGCTCGCCAACATTCTGGAGAGCCTGCTGACGCTCCGCGAGGAGGTGACGATCGATCCCGCGCTCGCGGAACGCGCAAGGCGTTCGGTCGAGCGGATGATCAATCTGAAGAATTGAGAGCACGACATGCAAGATAACATCCATAACCTCACCCGTTCCGACGACGTCGTCATCGTCGGTGGCGGGCTTGCCGGATTGTTCTGCGCGCTAAAACTCGCGCCGCGGCCGGTGACATTGATCTCGGCCGCGCCGCTGGGACAGGGCGCGTCGTCCGCATGGGCGCAAGGCGGCATCGCGGCGGCAGTAGCCGAAGGCGATACGCCGGAAGCACATGCTGCGGATACGATTGCGGTCGGCGGCGGCCTCGTCGACGAAGCGGTGGCACTGGGAATCGCGCGCGAGGCCGCCCCGCGGGTTCACGATCTTCTCGCCTATGGCGTGCCGTTCGACCGCGATCTCGAAGGCAAGCTCGCAGTCGGGCGCGAAGCCGCACACTCCGCGCGGCGCATCGTGCACGTGCGAGGCGATGGTGCGGGGGCGGCCATCATTGCGGCGCTGAGCGATGCCGTGCGGCGCACGCCGTCGATCCGACTGATCGAAGGTCTCGTCGCCGAAGCGCTGTTGACCGAGGATGGCGCCGTCACCGGTCTTCAATTGCGTGAAGCCGGCAATTTCGCCGCACAGACGATCCTGCTCGCCGCTCGCACGGTGGTGCTCGCCACCGGCGGCATCGGACATCTCTATGCCACCACCACCAATCCGCACGAGGCCAGCGGATCCGGCCTTGCGATCGCCGCGCGCGCGGGCGCGGTGATTGCAGATCCCGAGTTCGTGCAATTCCACCCGACCGCCATCATGGCCGGACGCGATCCGGCGCCGCTCGCGACTGAAGCTCTGCGCGGCGAAGGCGCGACGCTGATCAACGGCCATGGCGAGCGTTTCATGACGGCGCGCCATCCGCTTGCCGAGCTCGCACCGCGCGACATCGTGGCTCGCGGCGTATTCGCGGAGATCGCGGGCGGGCGCGGCGCCTTCCTCGATGCGCGGCGAGCGCTGGGCGCGCGCTTCGCCGAAAGATTTCCAACGGTGCATGCAAGCTGCATCGCCGCCGGCATCGATCCCGCCACGCAGGCCATTCCGATCGCACCGGCGGCGCACTATCACATGGGTGGCATCGCGGTGGACGATCGCGGCCGCAGCTCGATCGACGGGCTCTGGGCCGGCGGCGAAGTGTCGTCCACCGGCGCGCATGGTGCCAATCGCCTCGCCTCGAATTCACTGTTGGAGGCCGTGGTCTACGCCGCGCGCATCGCCGACGACGTCGCCGGGCGCACGATCCCCTCGCCTGCCCGTCTTTCGGACGTGGTGATGCCGCGCGGCGGCGCGCCGGATACTGCGGCCGTGAAGCGGCTGCGGACGATGATGAGCGCGCATGTCGGCGTGATCCGCGACGGCGACGGGCTCGCGGAAGCGGTTCGCAGCTTCGCCACGCTCGAACGCGAGGCCACGAGCATCGCAGTCTGCAACATGGCAACGGCAGCCCTGCTTGTGGCGGCCTCCGCCTGGGACCGGCGCGAAAGCCGCGGCGCGCATTTCCGGTCCGACCATCCGGCCGATGTACCTGCGCTGGCACGACGCACCATGACCACGCTCTCGGCGACACGCGAGGTCGCGCACAGCTTGACCGAACGTCCGCTCCCACGCACCGCGCAACCTATAATCGCCTGAAGGAAACCCCATGATCACGCCGACTTCTCTGCTCTATCCCGACGCCTTCCTCTCCCCGCTCGCGATCGACGAGGCCGTGCAGCGCGCGCTCGACGAGGATCTCGGCCGCGCCGGCGATATCACCTCGGTGGCGACGATTCCCGAAGCAACCAAGGCGCAGGCGATCCTGGTCGCGCGCCAGTCCGGCGTGATCGCCGGCTTGCCGCTGGCGCTCGCAACCTTGCAAAAGCTCTCGTCCGACATCGAGGTGCGCGCACATGTTCGCGACGCCGCGCGCGTCGCCCGCGGTCAGCAGGTGCTGACGATCTCTGGACCGGCACGCGCCATTCTCACGGCGGAGCGGACCGCGCTGAATTTCGTCGGCCGCCTGTCGGGCGTTGCGACGCTCACGGCGGACTACGTTGCGCGCACCGAAGGCACCAGGATGCGGATCTGCTGCACGCGAAAGACCACGCCGGGATTGCGGGCACTGGAGAAATATGCGGTGCGCTGCGGCGGCGGCTTCAATCACCGTTTCGGCCTCGATGATGCGATCCTGATCAAGGACAATCACATCGCGGTCGCCGGCGGCATCCGCCCCGTGCTCGAGCGCGCCCGCGCCCATGCCGGCCATCTCGTCAAGATCGAGATCGAGGTCGATACGCTGTCGCAGCTGCGCGAGGTGCTCGACACCGGCCTCGCCGATGCCGTCCTGCTCGACAACATGGACAATGCGACGCTGCGCGATGCGGTCAGGCTCAACGAGGGGCGCCTCAAACTGGAGGCCTCCGGCGGCGTCACGCTGGATTCGATTGCTGCGATCGCAGCGACCGGCGTTGATTACGCGTCGGCAGGCGCGTTGACGCATTCGGCGCCGAATTTCGATTGCGCGTTGGACATCGAAGCTTAGCGGCTACCGCCGCTCGGTCGCGCCCATCTCGGCGGAGCTCTTGGCTTCCTGGGTGAGTTCGGCGGAGAGCGCGGCGGTTTGCGCCGGGGTGCCCCAGCTCGGCTCCTCGCTGCCGTCGCCCCAGGCGCGCGGGCGATAGAAGGTGTGGACGCCGGTCTTGTACATCTTCTTCATCTCGGCGACCCAGGACGGGCGCACCCAATAGGCGTGGTAGTGCGTGGACTTGCCGACTTCGGGCAGCCAGATCTGGCCGTCGAGCATCGCCTTCGATATCTTCTTCGCACGCTCCCACATCTCGGGCTCGCGGATCACGTCGGCGTTGTTGTCGCAGGCGAAGGTGAACTGGCAGGCGAGATGGCGATGCTTGTTCTGATAGACCGCGCCGCACACGGTATCTGGATATTTGCCGGAGAACACGCGGTTCATCACCACCTGCGCAACCGCCATCTGGCCGCGCACGGCCTCGCCTCGCGATTCAAAGTAGACAGCCTCCGCGAGGCACTTCTCGGACTTCGCGCGCGACTTGTCGTCGAGTGCGAGCCGCTCCGCCGGCGATCTGGCGCGCTGGTTGTCGACGTTGACCTCGCCCTTCGGCGCGACGCTCTCGCCGTTCTCGATGTCCTTCGCAATCTCCTCCGTCGGCGGCGTCAACGAGGCCGTCACCTTCATATCAGGGTCGGGCATCACGATCAGCGGCTCGGCACCGGGCTGCCAGCTCTCGATGCTCTCGACATTGCCGCCGAGCGAGGAGCTGCCGAAGAACAGGTTCGATGTCTTGACGCGGAATGGATCGCGTGGCGGTGCAGCCGGAATGGTGGCCTGCTTCAGCGCTTCGAGCGGCTGGAGCGCGAGCGAGCGCGCCGCGTCACTGGCTCGTGGCGCATTGGTGTATTGCGGCAGCGGCGGCGCACGCAGTGCTTCCGCGAGCTCGGGATCGAGCGCGGCCGCGGACTCCGGCGACATCGCTTGTGGCAGCGCGACGGTCTTGGCGCCGAACACCGAGCTATTCGAGGTCGCGGGATCTTCCTGCGCGGGCGCTGCCGTCGGCGCGCTCGCCTCGGGAGCCTGCGTCGGTGTGATCGTTGCGAGACGATCACCCTTCATGGAGCGATCGACCTTGGGAAAATCAGAGGCTTGGTAGCGGGGCGGCGCCTGAAGCGCCGGGTTGCGGTTGATCGCGCCGGTGACGTCGCGGCCATCGAGGCTTGCGAGGCGAACCATCGTGCTCTGCGGAACCGAAGTACCGATCGGCCGCGAAAAACTGTAGGTGGCGAGCTGTATGGAGGACGCAGCAGAGAACACCTGCTTTTGCCAGCGCTCAGCGACGCCGGGTTGGCGCGCCAGCAGCGAGGCAATGTCCTGATAGCCGGTCTCTCTCGGCATCAATGCGAAGATGCAGAGACCGATGCCGAAGGACGCGAACCGCGCGCCCTTCGGATGGTTACGCCACAAAAACATCGCTACGCTCACGCTACGCTTACGCTAGAAGAATCGAGCAGCAGTACATCCGTGCAATTCGATCTTTATCGTGAGTATCTAATTTAGGTTGCCGGGGCGTTAATCGACGTTGCGCATGCGGCACACGCAAGCGATCTCAGGTGTTTTCACGGGGGCGACGATGCGCATTGGTAAATGCGGCCTCACGCGACGAGGTAAACAATTGGTCAACGCGAATGGTGAAGGAACTCTTGCGCGCACGTATCCTTACGCGAGGCGCGCGGTTCCCTCCCCGACGTTGTGCTTCAAATGAAAGAGGCGGGGTTTTGCCCCCGCCTCCTTCGCTGTCAATATTTCAACTCTTCGATTTACGCCTGGCTCGCGACCGCCTTGCCGAGCGCGGCTTGCGCCGCGGCGAGGCGGGCGATCGGGACCCGGTAGGGCGAGCAGGAGACGTAGTCGAGGCCGATCGCGTGGCAGAAGGCGACTGAGGCCGGATCGCCGCCGTGCTCGCCGCAGATTCCGACCTTGAGCGAGGCGCGCGTCTTGCGGCCGCGCGCGACGCCAATCTTGACGAGCTCGCCGACGCCTTCCTGGTCGAGCGCCACAAAGGGATCGACCAACAGGATGCCCTTCGTAACGTACGGACCGAGGAAGCTCGCCGCGTCGTCACGGCTGATGCCGTACGTCGTCTGCGTGAGGTCGTTGGTGCCGAACGAGAAGAACTCGGCACTCTCCGCGATCTCGCCCGCGAGCAGGCAGGCGCGCGGCAACTCGATCATGGTACCGACCTGATAGGTCAGCTTGGTGTTGGTGTCGCGCATCACCGCCTTCGCGGTGGAATCGATCCGCGCCTTGACGAGATCGAGCTCCATCTTGGTGGCAATCAGCGGCACCATCACCTCGAGGCCGACGGCCTTGCCGGTGCGCTTCTCGGCCTCGACCGCCGCCTCGAAGATCGCGCGCGCCTGCATTTCGGCGATCTCAGGGTAGGCGATCGCGATACGGCAGCCGCGGAAGCCGAGCATCGGATTGAACTCCGACAGCTCGCGCGCACGGTCGGCCAGGCGCCGCGGGTCGGTGTTCATGGCGCGCGCCACTTCCTCGACCTCGGCATGGGTGTGCGGCAGGAACTCGTGCAGCGGCGGGTCAAGCAAGCGGATCGTGACGGGCAGGCCCTTCATGATCTCGAACAGCTCGACGAAGTCGGCGCGCTGCATCGGCAGCAGTTTTGCCAGCGCGGCGCGGCGCGACTGCTCGTCCTCGGAGAGGATCATCTCGCGCACCGTGCGGATGCGCGTCTCCTCGAAGAACATGTGCTCGGTACGGCAGAGGCCGATGCCTTCCGCGCCGAACTTGATCGCGGTGTGCGCGTCCTCCGGCGTGTCGGCGTTGACGCGCACGCCGAGCTTGCGGACCTGGTCGGCCCATTTCATCAGCGTGCCGAACTCGCCGGACAGCTCCGGCTCGATCATCGGCATGCGGCCGGCGAGCACCTGGCCGAGCGAGCCGTCGATGGTGATGACGTCGCCGGTCTTGTAGGTACGCGAGCCGATGCTCATGGTGCCGCGGCCGTAATCGACGCGGATGGTGCCACAGCCGGAGACGCAGGGCTTGCCCATGCCGCGCGCGACCACCGCAGCATGCGAGGTCATGCCGCCGCGGGTCGTCAGGATGCCTTCGGCGGCATGCATGCCGTGGATGTCTTCGGGGCTGGTCTCGATGCGGACCAGAATCACCTTGCGTCCGTCGGCCTGAAGCTTGGCCGCTTCGTCCGAGGAGAACACGATCTCGCCGGAAGCCGCACCCGGCGAGGCCGGCAGACCGGTCGCGATCACGTCGCGCTTGGCGTTGGGATCGATGGTCGGATGCAGCAGCTGGTCGAGCGAGGCGGGGTCGACCCGTGTCACCGCTTCCTTCTTGGTGATCAGGCCTTCATTGGCGAGCTCGACCGCGATGCGCAGCGCCGCTTTCGCAGTGCGCTTGCCGCCGCGGGTCTGGAGCATCCAGAGCTTGCCCTGCTCGACCGTGAACTCCATGTCCTGCATGTCGCGGTAGTGCTTCTCGAGCTGCGTGTAGATCCGCGTCAGCTCCTTGAAGGCCTCCGGCATCGCGGATTCCATCGACGCCTTGTCGGAGCCGGAGTCCTTTCGCGCTTCCTCGGTGATGTCGTGCGGCGTGCGGATGCCCGCCACCACGTCCTCACCTTGCGCGTTGATCAGGAACTCGCCGTAGAGCTTGCTCTCGCCGGTCGAGGGGTTGCGGGTGAAGGCAACGCCGGTCGCCGAGGTCTCGCCCATGTTGCCGAACACCATGGCCTGCACGTTGACCGCGGTGCCCCAGGATTCCGGAATGTCGTGCAGCTTGCGGTAGGTCACCGCGCGCGCGTTCATCCAGGAAGAAAACACCGCGCCGATCGCGCCCCAGAGCTGGTCGTGCGGATCCTGCGGAAAATCCTTGCCGGTCTCGCGCGCGACTGCGTCCTTGTATTTGCCGACCAGATCGACCCAGTCCTCGGCGGTGAGGTCGGTGTCGAGCGTGTAGCCCTGGCCGTCCTTGAAGGTGTCGAGGATTTCCTCGAAATGATGATGCTCGAAGCCGAGCACCACGTCCGAATACATGGTGATGAAGCGGCGATAGCTATCATAGGCGAAGCGGCGGTCGCCCGACAGTTCCGACAGCGCTTCCACGGTCTCGTCGTTGAGGCCGAGATTGAGCACAGTGTCCATCATGCCCGGCATCGAGGCGCGGCCGCCGGAGCGAACCGAAACGAGCAGCGGGTTCCTGGAATCGCCGAAGCTCTTGCCGGTCAACTTGCCGACATGCGCGAGCGCCTTCTCAACCTGCGACTGCAATTCCTTCGGGTAGGATTTGTCGTGCGCGTAGAAATAGGTGCAGACCGAGGTCGGGATGGTGAAGCCCGGAGGCACCGGCAGGCCGAGATTGGCCATCTCGGCGAGGTTGGCGCCCTTGCCGCCGAGCAGGTCGCGCATCTCCGCTTTGCCTTCGGCCTTGCCGTCCCCGAACGTATAGACCCACTTGCCGGCCTTGGCCGTAACAGGCGCTGCCTTGGCCGGCGCAGCCTTGCTCGGCGCGGGCTTCACGGCAACCTTCGGCGCAACCGGTTTGGTCGGTGCCTTTGAAGCACTCTTGGAAACAGTCTTGGAAACGGTCTTGGAAACAGTCTTGGCGGCAGGCTTCACAGCCGGCTTGGCAGCGGGTTTCACAGCGGCCTTGGCCACTGGCTTCGGGGCGCTCTTGGCAAGTGCCTTGCGGGCCGCCGGCACGGCTTTCGCCTTGGCGGAAGACTTTGATTTCGCTGGGATTTTCGAGGCGGCTTTGGCCATAGCTTGCACACAACCTGCGAGAGGAATGGGTAATGGCGCGCCTTACACCACTTTGGGCAGGCCCGCGCAAGTCGAAGAGTTCCGGAGAATGAAGGCCTAGAGATGGAGCCACTTCAACAATCCGAGCCCGATCGCACCATTTATGATGAGAAAAATCGCGACGATCAGGTTCAGGAGGCGCGGCATGACCAGGATGAGCACGCCCGCAAGCAGCGACAGGATTGGCGAGATGTGGGCGACGGTGATGTGCATGAATTGTCTTTCCGTGGGTGGGGCGAATCGCGGCCGGATCATAGCGGACCGGGTTCCGCGGGTAGAGACGCACATGGGACGTGGGAGTTCCCGGCTCCGCGAAAACTGCCCGAAAATGCCGCGAATGCGGCAGGTGTTTTCCGGAACATCGCGAAGACGCGCGCATTGGCAACCGGTTGCGCCAGTGGCGCTTCCCGAAAACCTTCTCGAAGGAGTTGCCCATGCGGAACAGGATTCTTGCTCTTGCAGCGCTCGCGGCCGCGATCGGCTCGCCCCTTGCGGCGCAGGCGCAAAGCGGCACGGTGGGACGCGCACCCGTCGTCGTCGACAGCGGCCCGACCATTCCGGTCGAACAGCGGCCGGCTTTCCGCGACTATGTCGTCGAACAACGTGTGCCGGCTTTCCGTATCCCCGATCGCGTGGTGGTCGGTGCCACCTTACCCGAAAGCGGCGTCACCTATTATGACGTGCCGCAACGTTTTGGCGCCACCACCTATCGCTACACCGTCGTGAACGGCGAGACCGTGCTGGTCGAGCCGCGCTCGCGGCGCATCGTCGAGGTGATGGACTAGCGCTTTCAAGGATCAACTAGATGTCCGGCGCGTCACATCAATCAGGCTGACGCGAACAGTGTAATCGGACATCTGGCCCTGTCCGGTCTTCCCCCCGCCGGGCGGGGCTTTTTTGTGCATCTCGTGTGCGTGCTCTCGTGTCCCGGGTAAGCGAAGCGCGACCCGGGACCCAGAAGCTCCAAGTCCCCGCGGCATGGGCCCCGGCTCTGCAGCGCACCGCAAAGATGCGCTGCGCTGCGTCCGGGGCACGAGATCAATCCTGGATCTTCGAGAAATCCGCGACCGCACGCGTGGCGCTGCGGATTTCGTTCAGCAGCTTCAGGCGGTTTTCGCGCACTTTCGCGTCGTCGTCGTTGACGCGGACCTTCTCGAAGAACGCATCGACCGGTGGACGCAGTTTTGCCATCGCGCTCATCGCGGCGGCAAAATCTTCCTTGGCGACGGCGGTGCTGGCTTCCGCTGTCACCTCGCCGATCGCCTTCGCCAACGCCTTTTCCTCGTCGAGGCTGTAAAGCGCGGCATCAGGTGCGCCGTCGAAGCTGCGCTTGTCCTTCTTCTCCTCGATGCCGAGAATATTGCTGGCGCGCTTGATACCGGCGAGCAGGTTCTTGCCGTCGTCGGTCTCGAGGAATTTGCCCAGCGCCTCGACGCGGCGGACGATCATCAGGAGATCGTCCTGGCCACCGAGCGCGAACACGGCGTCGACGAGATCGTGACGCGCGCCCTGCTCGCGGAGCTGGACTTTCAGGCGGTCGGCGAAGAAAGCCAACAGGTCGCTCGGAAGCTTCTGCGCATCGGCAGGCTTCACGGACAAGCCGGCGAGTGCGGACGCCGCCACCTTCATGAGCGACAGACGCAGTGCGTTTTCGGCAATCAGCCTGATCACACCCAGCGCCGCGCGACGCAGCGCATACGGGTCCTTGCTCCCCGTCGGCTTCTCATCGATGGCCCAGAAACCAACGAGCGTGTCGAGCTTGTCGGCGAGCGCCACCGCGACGCTGACCGGATCGGTCGGCACGCGATCAGCAGGGCCTTGCGGCTTGTAGTGCTCCTCGCAGGCGGCGGCGACGGAAGCGTCCTCGTCTTGGGCCAGCGCGTAGTACTTGCCCATCAGGCCCTGCACCTCGGGGAATTCGCCGACGACTTCGGTCAGCAAATCCGCCTTCGCCAGATGCGCGGCGCGCGTTGCCTTCGCGACATCGGCGCCGACCAGTGGGGCGATCTCGGCGGCGAGGCGTTCAATCCGCTTGATGCGCGCGGCCTGCGTTCCAAGCTTCTCGTGAAACACGATATGCTCGAACTTCGGCAGGCGATCCTCGAGCTTCGTCTTCAGGTCAGTCTCATAGAAGAATTTCGCATCCGACAGCCGCGGGCGGATCACGCGTTCGTTGCCGGCGACGATGGTCTTGCCGCCGTCCGCCGCCTCGATATTGGCGGTGAGGACAAACTTATTGGTCAGCTTGCCGGTCTTGGAATCCTTGACGACGAAGCACTTCTGGTTGTTGCGGATGGTGGCGCGGATCACCTCTTCGGGGATCGCGAGATATTCTGCTTCGAACGATCCCATCATGACGACCGGCCATTCGACGAGACCGGACACTTCGTCCAGCAGCACCTGATCTTCGACGAGCTCGAACCCTTGCGCGAATGTCAGCTCCTTAGCGTCCGCAAAGATGATATCCTTGCGCGCCTGCGGATCGAGGATGACTTTTGCAGCCTTCAGCTTGGCCTCATAGTCCTCGAACCGGCGCACGCTTATCGCGTCAGGCGCCATGAAGCGATGACCGTAGGTGGTCTGGCCGGTCTCAATGCCGTCCACCGAGAATTTGACGACATCGGGCTCTTCGGTCTCGGGCCCGAAGGTCGCGATGATCGTGTGCAGCGGGCGCACCCAGCTCAGCGAACCCGGTTTCCCCGAGCGCGCGCCCCAGCGCATCGATTTCGGCCAGGGGAAGGTGCGGATGATCACCGGGAGAATTTCTGCGAGTACGTCGATCGCGTCGCGGCCGGGCTTTTCGATCAGCGCGATGTAGAAATCGCCCTTCGGGTCGCGCTGGATCTTGGCTTCGTCGAGCGATGTCAGACCCGTCGCTTTCAGAAAACCCTGCACGGCCGCATCGGGCGCGCCCATTTTCGGTCCACGGCGTTCGGTCTTCAGATCAGGCTGGCGCGCAGGGATGCCGTGCACGGTGAGCGCCAGACGGCGCGGCGTCGCGAACGCCTTCGCGCCTTCGTAGACGAGGCCTTCGGCGACGAGCTTGTCGGTGACCATGCGGCGCAGATCGTCGGCCGCCTTGGCCTGCATGCGCGCGGGGATTTCTTCCGAGAACAGTTCAAGCAAAAGATCGGGCATCAGGCCGCTCCGCCCGCTTCAGTATGGATCCAGGCCTCGCCGCAGGCCTTGGCCAGCTCGCGCACGCGGAGAATGTAGCTCTGCCGCTCGGTCACCGAGATCACGCCGCGGGCATCGAGCAGGTTGAAGACGTGGCTCGCCTTGATGCACTGGTCATAGGCCGGCAGCGCCATCAGATGCGCCTCGCGCTTGCTATCCTTCCAACCGGCGTCGAGATATTTCCTGCAGGCAGTCTCGGCCATCTTGAATTGCTCGAACAGCATCGCGGTGTCGGCGACTTCGAAATTGTGCTTCGAATATTCCCGCTCGGCCTGCAGGAAGACGTCGCCATAGGTGACCTTGGCGTCACCATCGCGGCCGTTGAAGTTGAGGTCGTAGACGCGATCGACGCCCTGCACATACATCGCGAGGCGTTCGAGCCCGTAGGTGAGCTCGCCCGCGACCGGCGCGCATTCGACACCCGCGACCTGCTGGAAATAGGTGAACTGGCTCACTTCCATGCCGTCGCACCAGCACTCCCAGCCGAGGCCCCAGGCGCCCAGCGTCGGGCTCTCCCAATCGTCCTCGACGAAGCGGATGTCGTGCACGGCGGAATCGATGCCGATCGCGGCGAGCGACTTCAGGTACAGCTCCTGAAGGTTCGGCGGCGACGGCTTCATGATCACCTGGAACTGGTAGTAGTGCTGCATCCGGTTCGGATTCTCGCCATAGCGGCCGTCCTTGGGCCGGCGCGAGGGCTGCACATAGGCCGCGTTCCAGGGCTTTGGCCCGAGCGCGCGCAGCGTGGTGGCCGGATGGAAGGTGCCCGCACCCATCTCCATGTCGTAGGGCTGCAGGATCACGCAGCCCTGCTCGGCCCAGAACCGCTGGAGCGCGAGGATAAAACCCTGGAACGAGCGTTCCGGGCGCATATGGGCGGGCAATGAGGCGTCCATCGTCAGATCAGGCTCTCGCGGGGGTTTGAATCGCGCGGGACCGTATCGACGGCAGGGGTGGGAATCAAGGTGAAGGGGGCCGTTTCGGGCCAAACACTCCATCGTCCCGGGACGATGCGGCAGTGTGGGCCAAGGCGCAATTGCGTCGTGCCCACCATCTTTCCAAGATCGCGATGCCGGTGGTGGGCACGCTTCGCTTTGCCTAGGCCTACGGCACCAACTAACCCGGCCGGTAGGCTCCGGTGACGGGGTCCTGTTTCAGCGTCTGGACGGCCCCTCTATGGGCGGCCTCGGCGACGCGCGAGAGGCGCATCTCCTCCAGCTCCCGGTTGATCCTGACAGCGGTCTTGTAGGCCCAGCGGACCACGGCAAGCCCGCCCAGGACGCCCGCGAATGCGACGAACGGCGGCATTGGTCGTTCCTTGTTCACAATGCTCAGCCCCCACGCGCATTCTTGCGCAGACCGGGCCGCACCGCAATCGGCACGCCCCGGGCGAAATGGCGCGGGCGGCCTCGGTCTAGAACCCGAATTTCGCCCAGATCGCCCGTGTCTCGACAGCCGAGATCAGATCGTCCGGCAGGCCAGCCACTGATTCCATGGCCGAAAGCTGCCCGGCGCCCGGCGATTTCCGGCCCAAAAGACTGGAAAGCAGACCGGTCGGCTGGGCAATCACGGGCGTGAGAACCTTCTCACCAAAGCGGGCACGAAGAGTTGAGCGGAGATCGCCGATGCTGTCGGCGAGCCCCAGCGCGATTGAGCTTTCGCCAGCCCAGTATTCGCCCGTGAACAGGGTGTCGTCGTCGCCCTTCAACCGCGCGCCGCGGCTCTCCTTCACCAGCGCGATGAAGATCCGGTGGATCTCGCGCTGGAGCGCCTTCAGCTTGGCGACGTCTTCGGGATTCTCGGGGAGGAACGGATCGAGCATCGCCTTGTGCGCGCCGGCGGTGTAGAGGCGCCGCTCGATGCCGAGCCGCCTGATCGCTTCCTGGAAACCAAAGCTGCCGCCGACCACGCCGATCGAGCCGAGGATCGAGGACGGATCGCAGATGATCTCGTCGCCGGCGCAGGCGATCATGTAGCCGCCGGATGCGGCGACATCCTCGACGAACACCAGCACCGGCAGCTTCTTCTCCGCCGCGAGTTGCTTGATGCGCAGATAGATCTGGCGCGACTGCACCGGCGAGCCGCCGGGCGAGTTGATCACCAGCGCCACCGCCTTGGCGTTGCGCATCGAAAACGCCCGCTCCAGCACCCGCGCAACGGTCGCGAGTGTCATGCCCGGGCGCAGCGGCGTCACCGCGCCGATCACGCCGGACAGCCGCACCACCGGCACCACGGCCGTGCCGGGACGGAAGCGCGCCGGCAGATATTGCATGAGCTTGTCGGCCAGGCCGGAACTCTCACGATCGTTCAATTGTTCGGCCATGCCGTTACCTCTGATTAACCATTTCTTATCACGCGACTGTCATTGGAAGGGCCCGGAACGTGTTTTGCGGAAACTCCGTTGAGAGGCTGCAATGGGCCAGCGGAGAACACCATGAAAATCTATCTGCTGATGCTGCTGATCGGTGCGCTGTTCACGGCGATCCGCCTGACGACTCCGCAAGAGCAGCAGTCGGAATCACTTCCGCAGTAGGCCGTCACGGCTCCACCAGCGGCAACACCGCCCTTCCCTCCAGGATATCCCTCACCTCGTTGTTCGGCACGCGCGGCGCGTCGTTGAGCATGAGGCCCGGCAGCACGCGCGTCGGAGCCCGGCCGCCCTTGACTGCGCGCACCAGCACCCGGATCGCGGGCCGTCCCGCTTCGCCATGAACCGGCAGGATCGCGAGACTTCCGAAGCCGTGTGACAGCGCTGCCAAAACGTCGGCGATTCCATCTGCGCGCCAAATCAATGTCAGCGCGCCATCCGATCGGAGGATGCGCCGTGCCGCATGCACCCACGCATTCAACGTCCCGTCGGTCGCCACATGCGCGGTGTGGCGCGCTTGATCGGGCGAGCCACGATGGCGAGCGGGATCGTTGAAGGGCGGATTCATCAGCACCACGTCGACGCTGTCGGGCGCGAGCCCGCTCGCCGCAAACGCCTGTGCGTCCGCGGTGACGTCGAGCACGATGGTCTCGGCGGCAATCGCATTCGCCGCCGCATTGGCGCGCGCAAGCCCTGCCAGTTCCGGATCAATCTCGACCAGGCTGAGCCTGATACCGGCCACGCGCCGGGCCAGCGCCAACCCGGCTGTGCCGATGCCGGCGCCGAGATCGACCACGCGGTCGCCCGCTTGGGCCTGCGTCGCCGCCGCGAGCAAAATGGCGTCGTGCCCGGCGCGATGGCCGGACCGCTTCTGCTTCAGTCGCAACTGCCCGCCGAGAAAGGCGTCTTCGGTGAGGTCTGTCAGCGCTTCACCTATCGCTGCGGAGTTCGTGGCTGAGGCCGGCCTCGGTCAGGAGCTGCCGGGCCTCGAGGGCGTCGTCTTCATGGACCAGGATCCGCCGCGGCAAAATGCCCAGCGAGCCCTCGATGATGCTCATGTTCTGGTCCAGCACCAGATGATGGATGTTGGCGCCGTCGAGCAGCGCGCCGACCGCCGACACCAGCACCATATCGTTGGTCCGAACCAGTTCTCGCAAAACACAGGCCTCCTGCCTGACGGGGATTAAGCGGCAATGTCAATGGTTCCACGGCCCTTGCCGCATCCCCGTCCAGTTTCTATTGTCTTTCGATCAGAATAGCCCTTCCGGGGCAAATATTGGAGACCGGCGTGGCCGTCATCGTACCTTTCGAAACTCCCGGCGCGTCGATCGAAGAGCTGGTTGTCCTTGTCGCCGGTGACATGGAGCGCGTCAACGCCACGATCCTGTCGCGGACCGGTTCTGATGTGACCATGATCCCCGAGGTCGCCAATCATCTGATCTCCTCCGGGGGCAAGCGCCTGCGGCCGATGCTGACGCTCGCCATGGCCAACCTCGCCGGCTACGCCGGTGACGGCCATATCAAGCTCGCCGCCTCCGTCGAGTTCATGCATACCGCCACGCTCCTGCACGACGACGTCGTCGACGAGAGCGAGATGCGCCGCGGCAAGCTGTCGGCGCGGATGCTCTGGGGCAACGAAGCGAGCGTGCTGGTCGGCGACTTCCTGCTCGGCCAGGCTTTTCGCATGATGGTCGAGGTCGGCTCGCTCCGCGCGCTCGACATCCTCTCCGCGGCCGCCGCGACCATCGCCGAGGGCGAGGTGATGCAGCTTGCCGCCGCCAAGAACACCGCGACCACCGAAGACGAATATCTCGCCGTGATCCGCGGCAAGACCGCCGAGCTGTTCGCCGCTGCCTGCGAGGTCGGCCCTGTCATCGCCAACCGCCCCAAGGCGGAACAGACCGCCTGCCGATCAGTCGGCATGAATCTCGGCATCGCTTTCCAGCTGGTCGACGACGTGCTCGACTATGGCGGCAAGAGCGCAAAACTCGGCAAGAACACCGGCGACGATTTTCGCGAGGGCAAGATCACGCTGCCAGTCGTGCTCGCCTTCCGCCGCGGCAACGACACCGAGCGCGCCTTCTGGATCCGCGCGCTCGAGCGCGGCGAGGTCGGCGACACCGACCTCGACCACGCCATCGGGTTGATGAACAAGCACCGCGCCCTCGAAGACACGCGGAGCCGCGCCCAGCACTACGGCGCCATGGCTGTGGACGCGCTGGCGCTGTTCCCGTCCTCGCCAATGAAGAGCGCACTGGAGCAGGTCGTGGCGTTCTGTCTGGCACGGTCGCATTAGGGCTCGCACGCTACCCGCACATTTCGGTGTCTTGCCGGCGAAGGTCGGTGAGACAGCGCCCGACTGCATCAACAATCGTCATTGCGAGCGCAGCGAAGCAATCCAGTCTGCCACCGCGGCAAGACTCTGGATTGCTTCGCTGCGCTCGCAATGACGAGTAACTTGCATTTTGCAAGTTACCTCTCTACCTTCCCAGGATGCAGCCCAAATCCCCCTCCATCCTGGAATGCCCGGTCGGCCGCGCCGTGGAGACCGTTGGTGAATGGTGGAGCATTTTGATCCTGCGGGATGCGTTCCAGGGCGCAACAAAGTTCGACGAATTTTCACAAAGTCTCGGGATCGCGCCGAACATCCTGTCGCGGCGGTTGGCCCATCTCACCGAAAGCGGCATGTTCGTGCGCCGCCGCTATCACGAGCGGCCGCCGCGTTACGAATATGTGCTGACGGACAAGGCGCGGGATTTCTTTCCCGTGATCGTCGCGCTGCTCGCCTGGGGCAACAAGCATCTCACGCCGAAAGGCGAATCCATTTTGCTGGCGAACCGCGACGATAGTCGTCCGTTCGATCCGGTCGTGGTCGATGCCGCCGACATGCGGCCGATCACGCTCGCCAATGCGGTCATCATCGCCGGCCCCCGCGCCAGCGGTGTCATGCGCAAACGGCTGACCTCGCTCAAAGCCATGAACCCGGCCATCGCGCCGGTGGGAGACTGACATGCGTCGTATCGTCGTGACGGGAATGGGCGCGGTGTCGCCGCTTGGCTGCGGTGTCGAACTGTCCTGGCGCCGGCTGCTGGCCGGTCAAAGCGGGCTGCGCCCGCTGCCGGAATGGTCGCTGGCGCTGCCCGCGCGCATTGCCGGCCTCGTGCCCGACAAGGCCGATGACGCGGATGGCGGCTTCGATCCTGCGCAGGCCGCCGCGCCGAAAGACCAGCGCAAGATGGACCGGTTCATCCTGTTCGCGCTGCTCGCCACCGCGGAAGCGGTCGCGCAGTCCAAATGGACGCCGCAGGATGCGACCGCACTGGAACGAACCGCGACGATCATCGCCTCCGGTGTCGGCGGCTTTCCGGCGATGGCGGAGGCGGTGCGCATCACCGAACAGCGCGGCCCGCGCCGGCTGTCGCCGTTCACGATCCCCTCCTTCCTCGCCAATCTCGCGGCCGGCCACGTCTCGATCAAATACGGCTACAAGGGTGCGCTGGGCACACCGGTCACGGCGTGCGCCGCCGGCGTTCAGGCGATCGGCGACGCTGCGCGCATGATCCGCGCAGGCGAGATTGATGTGGCGATCTGCGGCGGCGCGGAGGCCTGCATCGACATCGTCAGCCTCGGCGGCTTTGCTGCGGCCCGCGCACTGTCGAGTTCCTTCAACGACGAGCCCGCACGCGCCTCGCGCCCGTTCGATCGCGACCGCGACGGTTTTGTCATGGGCGAAGGCGCCGGCATCCTGGTGATCGAGGAGCTGGAGCATGCATTGGCGCGCGGCGCGACGCCGATCGCGGAGATCGTCGGATACGGCACGACCGCGGACGCCTATCACATGACGTCGGGTCCGCCGGATGGCGACGGCGCCCGGCGCGCGATGGAGATCGCGCTCCGACAGGCGAAGCTTGCGCCCGCGGACTTGCAGCACCTGAACGCGCACGCGACGTCGACGCCGGCCGGCGACGAGAGCGAGCTTGGCGCGATTGCCGCGCTGTTCGGCCGTCACCACGGCATTGCCGTGAGCGCGACCAAATCGGCCACCGGCCATCTGCTCGGCGCCGCCGGAGGGCTCGAGGCGATCTTCACCATCCTCGCCCTGCGCGACCAGATCGCGCCGCCGACGCTCAATCTCGAAAACCCTGATCCGGGTGCGGACGGCATCGACATCGTCGCCGGCGCGGCCCGGCCGATGCCGATGCTCAACGCCATCTCCAACGGGTTCGGCTTCGGCGGGGTGAATGCCAGCGTGATCTTCCGCCGGATCGGCTAGGCAAGAGGGCTTGCAATCGCGGCAAGCTGCGCTACGAAACAGGATGATCGAAACGAATTTCTGGCTGTTCCTGGCCGCCGCTTGTCTCATTGCCGCCGTTCCCGGCCCCGGCATTTTCTACGTCGCGGCACGGACCATGTCGGAAGGGCGCGCTAGCGGTTTTGCATCGACCGCGGGCACCGCGCTCGGCGGGCTGGTTCATGTGGTCGCGGGCAGCCTCGGCATCTCCGCGATCATCCTTGCCAGCGCCGAGCTGTTTGCCGCCGTGAAATTAGTCGGCGCACTCTATCTGGTCTGGCTCGGCATCAGAACTTTCCGCAGCGCCAGCCACGCGCTGTCATTCGACAGCGAGCCCGTCGGCGACAAGCGCGCCTTTCGCGACGGCGTGCTGGTCGAGGCGCTGAACCCGAAGACCGCCGCGTTCTTCCTCGCCTTCATTCCGCAGTTCCTTGACCCGGCGGGATCGAACCCGACGCTGCAATTCATCGTGTTCGGCGCGATCTCGGTGACGCTGAACACGCTCGCCGATATCGTGGTGGTGCTGATGGCCTCCGCGACACGTACGCAGCTGATTGGAAGGCCGCATTTGATGCGGCGTCTCACCCAGGGCTCGGGCGTCTTCATCGCGGGCCTCGGCCTGTCGCTCGCACTGGCGCGGCGGCCCGTGAATGGATAGCTCCACGACGCTCGCCCCGCAAAGCCGATTCTATGAGTCGCACGGCCTGCGGCTGCATTATGCCGACTGGGGCAACGACGGCGCGCCCGTAGCCGTCCTGGTTCACGGCGGCCGCGATCACTGCCGGAGCTGGGACGTCATCGCCCGGTCGCTGCAGCCGCATTTTCACGTGCTCGCGCCCGACCTGCGCGGGCACGGCGATTCCGAATGGACCAAGGGCGGCAGCTACGCGCTGACCGAATATGTGTACGATCTCACCCAACTCGTCCGCAGCATCGCCGCGCCCCAAGTCACTCTCGTCGGCCATTCGATGGGCGGCATGGTGAGCCTGATTTTTTCAGGATCATTCCCCGAACTGGTCTCGAAGCTGGTCGTGCTCGACGGTGTGACCATGCTGCCGGATACACCGAAGTCACCGACGCATGAGCGCATCAGCAAATGGGTCGGCCAGCTTGACAGACTGCACGACCGCACGCCGCGCCGCTATTCGACCCTTGAGGATGCGGCCGCGCAGATGGTGCTTCACAACAAGCGGCTGTCCCGCGACCTCGCGCTGCATCTTGCCACCCACGGCGCGCGGCAGAACGACGACGGCACCTATAGCTGGAAGTTCGATCCGTACCAGCGCGCCTCTGCGCCGCACCGGTTCTGGCCGGACGACCACGTCGCGCTGTGGTCGCGCATCACCTGTCCGACGCTGCTCTTGAATGCCGGCGAGAGCTTTCTCGCGGGCGCCAGGGCCGCAGGCCTTGAGCGCTACTTCCCGCAGGCGCGCGTCGTGACCATTGCCGAGGCCGGACACTGGCTGCAGCATGACAAGCCGCAAGAGGTGTTGGGTGAGATTCGAAAGTTTCTCGGGCTGGCCTAGCTCAATGTCCCCGCGTGCACCCACCACCGGGAATGATCTCTGCGGATCTTCTCGGCGGCGGCATGCGCATCAGTGGACGCGCCATAGATCGCAAAGCACGTCGCACCCGAGCCGGACATGCGGGCGAGCTTGACGCCGGCGGAGTCACGCAAGGCTTCCAGCACGTCGCCGATCACGGGCTCGATGCGCATCGCCGGCGCTTCGAGATCGTTGGCGACGGTCTCGAGAGTATCGACCCAATCGGCAATGGTGGCGCCCTCGTCCGGCCAGGCCGGGGCGTCGAAGACGGAGGTGGCGCCGACCAGGAGTTCGCCGTTGCGCAGGCCCAGCGCCTGGAACACATCCTTGGTCGCGACCGGCACGCGCGGATTGACCATCACGCAGGGCATGCTCGGCAGCATCAAGGGCAGCAGCTGCTCGCCGACACCGGTCATGTCGCAGGCGCGCGAGAACAGGCACACCGGCACGTCGGCGCCGGTCGCAAGCGCGACCGTCTGGAGCCGCGGATCGTCGAGCGACAGATTGTTGAGACGTGCTAGCAACCGCAGCGCCGCCGCGGCGTCGGCCGAGCCGCCGCCAATGCCGGCCGCGACGGGGAGCACCTTGTCGAGCGCGAAGGCGCCCAGCTTCAGGTTCGGCACGGCGTCGGCCAGGAGCTTGGCCGCCTTGAACACGAGGTTGTTGGCCATATCACCGCAGGCCGCCGCGAGCGGCCCCGTGGTGGTGAGCTTCAACTCGCCGCCGGGCTCCAACGTCAGCCGGTCGGCGCAGTCGGCAAATGCGACGACGCTTTCGAGATCATGATAGCCGTCGGCACGACGGCCGACCACGCGAAGGCTCAAATTGACCTTCGCGCGCCCTTCTTCAATGAACGCCGGCATTGGCGACACGCCCCCAGAACTTAGTTTTTCCTTCGCATGATCTTGCCGGAAAACCGCTACACACTTTTCCGGATCGTGCGCTCAGCTCAGCCGCCGCCCTTGCCGTCGTCCTTCTTCTTCTCCTTCTCCGCCTGCGCAGCCGAGGAGTTCGAATTGTCGTCGGTCATACCGTTTGCGATCTTGGCTTCGATCTTCGGAAGCTCATCCGCCTCGGGCTTGAGATCGCGGGCGTGCGCCCACTGGAACTTGGCTTCCAGCGTGCGGCCGACGCGCCAATAGGCGTCGCCAAGGTGGTCGTTAATGGTGGGATCCTCGGGCTTGAGGTCGATCGCGCGCTCGAGGTTCTTCACCGCGTCCTCGTAATTGCCGATGCGGTAATAGGCCCAGCCGAGGGAGTCGACGATGTAGCCGTCGTCCGGGCGCTGCTCGACCGCCCGCTTGATCATCTTCATGCCTTCGTCGAGATTGACGCCCTGGTCGATCCAGGAATAGCCGAGATAGTTGAGGACGTGCGGCTGGTCGGGCTGCAGCTCGAGCGCCTTCTTCATGTCGGCTTCGGCCTTGCCCCACTGCTTGGAGCGCTCCTCGCAGATGCCGCGATAATAGTACCAGACGCTGTTGGCCTTGTCGTTGCCGGCCGGCAGCACGTCGACGCCTTGCGAATAGGTCGCGCCGCATTCGCCGAACTTCTTGCGGCCGCGCTCGATGTTGCCGAGCGCCATGATGGCTTCGAGATCCTTGGAATCCTCAGTGGTGACACCCTTGAGGATCTTGATCGCCTCGTCGGTGCGGTCGGCGGAATCCAGATCGATGGCGAGCTGGATCTGCGCGTTGCGCTTGAGCGGCGAGGACGACGGCACCCGCTCATAGACCTTGATCGCCATCTGCGGCCGCTTCACCGATTCATAGAGATCGGCGAGCGAGAGCAGCGCCAGGGGATGGCTGGGCTGGAGGTAGAGCGAGAGCTGGAGATAGACCAGCGCCAGATCCTCGCCGCCGCGGCGGGTCAGCGTGGCGCCAATGCCGTAGAGCGCTTCGGCGGCGCCGGCTTGCGCGGAATCGGCCAGCGGCGGCATCTTCTTGCCGGCCTTGGTCTCGCGCAGGCCTTCCACGATCAGCGGATGGCGGGCGAGCTTCTTGTCGAACGCCTGGTAGACGGTGGTCGCGGCGGCCGAGTCCTTGTTGCGCGACAGCCAGCGCGCATAGGCCTCGGTGACACGCAGCATGGAATCGTCCAGTTTGTAGGCGCGCTCGAACCGGGTGCCGGCGTCCTTCTCCTTGCCGGAGAGTTCGAGGATCATGCCGGCGTGGAGGTCCTTGAAGAGCGGATACCATTCCGGACCGGCCAGCTTGTCGATGGTCGCGACACCGCCCTTGGCATCGCCCGCACCATAGGCGGCCCAGCCCGACAGCAGCGTGGCGACGAGATCGGTGATCGGACCGCGGATCGACTGGTTGATGTTGGTCTGCGCGGTCGCGTACTTCTTGAACTTGAGATCGTGCACGCCGACGACGAGGCGCGCGACGCGGTTGGTCTTGTCGATGGTGAGGATGCGCTCGGCGAGCTTGACGGCTTCGTCGATGTCACCGTCGGCGACTGACGAGATGAAGGCGCGGTCGAGCAGCTCGTTGTTCTTCGGGTCGGTGCGCAGAGCGGAGCGGTAGAACGCGGCGGCGGAGGCAGCGTCGCGCTCGACGCTGGCGTGGCGGGCGGCGAGATAGCTGCCGGAGGTGGTGAGCGCCTTCAGATCGTTTCGGGTCGGAAACTGTACCGCCGTGTCGGACGGATGATCCGGCGTTTGCGCCAGGACCGCGCCGGGGACCGTCGCGATCGCTGTGCCCATGAGGGCGATGGCGGCAACAGTCCAGCGGTTGAAACGATTTGAAAGCATCAGGGCTCGCCTTGAGTTGGTAGTGCCTGGGTCTGCAGCAAAAGGCCGTATCGCAAGCGAACGCGGCCGGTGGCATCGGGACCCGGAACCGTCGGGCCGACAATGCCGCTTTTGGCGCTTCACCGCAAGGATTCGGGCCGGGCGATCCCCGCCGCACGTCCCAAATC
This sequence comes from Bradyrhizobium sp. 132, assembly GCF_023074185.1. Lineage (GTDB taxonomy): Bacteria > Pseudomonadota > Alphaproteobacteria > Rhizobiales > Xanthobacteraceae > Bradyrhizobium. The sequence continues at coordinate 83,639 of NZ_JADPKY010000030.1, forward strand.
GGCCAAGTGACCGGTCAAGAGCGCCCCAAGACGCTGCTAGTATGGCCTTATCGTGGCCACGGGCCGCAACCGCAGCCGGGTTCTCACGCGAACGTGCGTCACAGGGCCTGGGTCACGTCGCTTTGGTCACATTGGGCCTTGATCACCAGGGTCTTGGCTCGGTGACCCCCCTTACATCGCCTCGTAGTTCGGGCCGCCGCCGCCCTCCGGAGGAACCCAGGTGATGTTGCCGTTGGGGTCCTTCACGTCGCAGGTTTTGCAGTGAACGCAATTCTGGGCGTTGATCTGGTAGCGCGGGCTCGAACCCTCCTCGACCCATTCATAAACGCCGGCCGGGCAATAGCGATTCGAAGGACCCGCGAACACGTCGTGCTCCGAGGTCTTCTGAAGATTCATGTCCGTGACCTTGAGATGGACCGGCTGGTCCTCCTCATGATTGGTATTGGACAGGAACACCGAGGACAGCTTGTCGAAGGTAATCTTGCCGTCCGGCTTCGGGTAGTTCTTCGGCGCGTGGGCCTTGGCCGGATCGAGTGTCGAGCGATCAGGCTTGGCGTGCGGCCGGGTTCCGAACAGCGAACCTCCGAACAGCGTGTTGCACCACATGTCGAAGCCGCCGAGCGCGACGCCGAGCACGGTGCCGAATTTCGACCACAACGGCTTGACGTTGCGGACCAGGAACAAATCCTTGCCGACCGAGGAAGAGCGCCAGGCGTTCTCGTAGTCGACGATCTCGTCATTGGCGCGATTGGCGGCGAGCGCGGCCGCAACATGCTCGGCGGCAAGCATGCCTGTGCCCATCGCATTGTGCACGCCCTTGATGCGGGGAACGTTGACGAAGCCGGCCGCGCAGCCGATCAGCGCGCCGCCGGGGAAGCTGAGTTTCGGCACCGACTGATAGCCGCCCTCGGTGATGGCCCGCGCGCCATAGGCGAGCCGCTTGGCGCCCTCGAAGGTGCCGCGGATCGAGGGATGCGTCTTGAAGCGCTGGAACTCGTCGAACGGCGACAGATACGGATCGTCGTAGTTGAGATGCACGACGAAGCCGACGGCAACGAGATTGTCGTCGTAGTGATAGAGGAACGAGCCGCCGCCGGTCTTCAGGTCGAGCGGCCAGCCGAACGAATGCTGGATCATGCCCTTCTGATGCTTGGCGGGATCGATCTGCCAGACTTCCTTGAGCCCGATGCCGAACTTCGACGGTTCGCTGTTGGAGTCCAGCGCGAACTTCGCGATCAGCTGCTTGGTCAGGCTGCCGCGGGCGCCTTCGGCGAACAGGGTGTACTTGCCGAGCAATTCCATGCCGCGGGTGAAGGAGTCCTTCGGCTTGCCGTCCCGGCCGATGCCCATGTCGCCGGTGGCGATGCCCTTCACCGCGCTCTGCTCGTCATAGAGCACCTCGGCGGCGGCAAAGCCCGGATAGATCTCGACACCGAGCGCCTCGGCCTTGCGCGCGAGCCAACGGCAGACATTGCCGAGCGAGCCGATATAGCAATGATGGTTGTCCATCAGCGGCGGCATCATGAAATTCGGCAGCTTGATCGCGCCGCCGCCCGTCATCCAGTAGAAGCGGTCGTCCTTGACCTGCGTCTTCAGCGGGCAGTCGGAATCCTCGCGCCAGTCCGGGATCAGTTTGTCGAGCCCGGCCGGATCGATCACGGCGCCGGAGAGAATATGCGCGCCGACCTCGGAGCCCTTCTCCACCACGACAACGTTGAGATCGGCATTGATCTGCTTCAACCGGATCGCCGCGGCCAGGCCCGAGGGGCCGGCGCCGACGATGACGACGTCGAATTCCATGGATTCGCGCGGGGGAAGTTCTTCGGTGCTCATCTGATCTCAGCCCTTGAGACGGTCCTTGGTCGATTGCGCCCTCTTGTTTCCGATTTTTCCGGGTAGGACAACCTAGGAAATGCGTTTCGCTGGGATACAAGGCGGCCTAAACTGAACCAATAGTCAGACTTTCCAAATGATCCCAGAACCCGCACCCACCGTCCGAGAGCTTCTCGCCTTCTATCTGGAGGCTGGAGTCGATTGCGCGCTCGCGGAGGAACCGACCGACCGCCTGGCGGAATTGGATACCCCGCCTCCGGCCCCGCGTGCGCCACCTCCGGTCGAAGCACCGCGTCCGGTGGCCGCCCCCGCGGTGATACGCGGCGAGACCGCACCCGCGCCCGACATCGCGATCGCCTCGGCGCGCGAGGCTGCGCGCACCGCGCCGACGCTGGAGGCGCTACGCGAGTTGATGCAAAGTTTTGACGGCTGCGCGCTAAAACACACGGCGACGCGGTTGGTGTTCGCCGACGGCAATCCGCAGGCGCGCATCATGTTCGTCGGCGAGGCACCGGGCCGCGACGAGGACATCGAGGGGCTGCCCTTCGTCGGGCGCAGCGGAAAGCTGCTCGACCTCATGATCGGCGCGATCGGGCTCAACCGCACCACCGTCTACATCGCCAACGTGATTCCGTGGCGGCCGCCCGGCAACCGCACGCCGACGCCGCAGGAGACGCAAATCTGCCTGCCCTTCATCCAGCGCCAGATCGAGCTGGTGAATCCGGATGTGCTGGTGACGCTCGGCAATCCCGCGACGCAGACGCTGCTCTCGACCCGCGAAGGCATCATGCGCACCCGCGGCCGCTGGTTCGACTACGAGACGGGTGGCCGCACGATCCGCGCGCTGCCGACCTTCCACCCGGCCTATCTGTTGCGCTCGCCTTCGTACAAAAGGCTGGCCTGGCAGGATCTGCGGGCGATTGCGAAGATCCTGGCGGGATAGTCCTCTCGTGTCCCGGACGCGATGCAGCGCGATAGCGCTGCTTCGCAGAGCCGGGACCCAGACTGCTGCAACATGGGCCCCGGCTCTGCAGCGCATCACTTCGTGCTGCGCAGCGTCCGGGGCACGAGCGCAGTCTAACTCCCCTTCGGCCGCACGATGGCCCAGCCGATACGCAGGAGCTGCTGGCGTCCGGTCACCAGCCATTCGAAGGCGCGCGGCACTTCCGGGACGATGCCGGGAAAGCGCGCCAGGATTTCCGGCGGTGGGGTGCCGGCGGTATCTGAGGCGCGCCAGACCACGACGCCGCCGGTCTCGCTGAATTTGGCCTGATTCATCCACGGCGTACGCGCGGGCTCGGCATCGATGAAGAGATGCGGCCGGCCGGAATGCAGCGTGATCAGGCTCGCAAGCTGGGTCTCGCCGGCGACCGCGCGCAGGCGATGATTGGTGCGGCGGGCAAAGCTTTCGTCGAAGAAGTCCGAAATCGCTCGCGCCGGCATCGAGGTCGCGATCTCGTTGGCACCGGTCCAGGGCAGGAACAGGACGGCGAGCACGACGCCGATTGCGGGCGCCACGACGGCGCCGGCCCACACCATCCGCAGCATCTTCGCTCGGCGCATCGCGATGAGATCACCGGCCACCACGACCACGGCAAGCCCCGATATGACCAACACGACGCCGGCGCCGCCGACGACGGCATCGAGGCCCAGCAGGCCGGAGATCAGCACCGCGCCGAGCGCCGGCGCCAGCGCGAAGAAATAGACGAAGTTGCGCGCGAGCGGCTCGACCGGCGGGCGGTAGATGATCGGCGCCTCCTCGCTCCTGGGAACGAACAGGCCGGTGTTGAGGATCGTCAGCGCCGGGATCGCCGCCGCGCCGAGCAGGAGCCCTCCGAGCAGCCAGCCCGCGTGCAGCGCGCGGGCATTGAGTTCGGCGACCTCAGGCCAAGCCGGCAGGACGAGCGCCTCGGCGCGCATCAGCCAGACCGCATAGGGCAATGCCAGCACGGCGACGACCACCAGCGCAAACAGCGGGTCGAATGCGCGCAACGTGCGGCGGCCGCCCGCGGTTGCGAGCGCGAAGGCGATAAGCAGCAGCAGGAGGAAGATCGCCGCGGGCGTCGTCAGCAGCAGGAGGCCGGCCTCGATCGACCAGGCGAACCAGGCATTGCCGCGGCGCTGGCCGATGATCTGCCAGGAATGCAGTAGCAGCAGTGCCCAGAGCGGTCGCGCCAGCACAAGGGGGCCGAAGTCGAGTGCGGGCGACGAGAAGGCCAGCATCGTCATGGTCAGCAGCACGGCCAGCACCGCCTGCTGGGGGCCGACCACGGCGCGGGACAGATGATAGAGCGTAATGAAGGTTGCGATCCCGCAGAACTCGGCCAGGACGTAGACGCCGAACACGTGGCCGCCGGCGGCGCGATAGGCGATGTCGGCGAGCCAGACCGGCAAGGGCGGGCCCAAATCAGTGCCGACCTGGTATTCGCGGCCGAAGGCCAGCAGCGTCGCGAGGCTGCCGGGCGGGCTGCGATAGAACGCCAGCGCCACAAACAGCCACATCGCGGCCTGGAGCAGCACGGCGATCCACACGATCAGCCGCGGCCGGGCGCGAATGAGCTCGATAACCAGGGAGGTAAACCGCATGCAACGTCCGAAAGATGCAGCCAACCCGTCCAGCCGGCCCTATTCGCTCACGACTGTTTTGATAGAGGGCGCTGCGCGTCGTGGCAACCGAGTCTGGTCTAGAGATTTGCCGACGCGTCCACTTCCAGGCTGGTGTCCACCTGCACCTCGATCTCGGTCACCGCAAACAGGTCCTGCGCCGGCACAACCGTCCAGGGCATGTGCTTGGCGCGGGCGGCGACGACGGGAGCAAAGAAGCTGCGGTGGTGGACGGTGGGGCCGAGGCGGTTGAGCGCGTCGAGGTGCTCGGGAACGGCGTAGCCCTTGTGCTGCTCGAAACCATAGCCAGGGCAGTCCTGCGCCAGCGCGCACATCAGGCGGTCCCGCGTCACCTTGGCGACGATCGAGGCCGCCGCGATCGACAGGACGATGCCGTCGCCGCCGATCACGGCCTCGCAGTCGCATTCGGTATCGAGCCGGTCGCGGCCGTCGACGAAGACGTGGCGGGGCTGCTCGGGCAGCGCCACCACGGCGCGCTTCAGCGCCCACAGCGAGGCGCGCAGGATGTTGTCGCGGTCGATGCGGGAGCGCGAAGCGACGGCGACCGAGACTTGCGCGGTGGCGCAGATCTTGTCGAACAGCTTTTCGCGCGCCTCGGGCGTCAGGCGCTTGGAATCGTCGATGCCGCGCGGGATGCGGTCGGGATCGAGAATCACCGCAGCCGCCACCACAGGACCGGCCAGCGGCCCGCGGCCGGCCTCATCGCAGCCCGCGACCGGCCAGATCCCGCACTTGATCAGCGCGCGCTCGCGGCGGAAGCTTGGGGGAACGATGGTGGCGCTTTTTCCGCCGGCCAGCGCCTTGGCCAATTTTTTGGGCGCAGTCTTCTTGTTACTGGGCGCAGCCTTCTTGGGCGCACCTTTGGCCGGCTTCTTGGCGGATTGATCCCGAATCATGGCCGGGATCGTGCGCAAGCGACGTGGCCTGCGCAACCGGGAACCTCGGACAATTCCCGTTATTCAGGGTCAGCCGCCCTATTCCGCCAGATGCACCCGCCGGTCCTCGCCGACCTCGATGCCTGGCGCGACCACGACCTCCCAGGGATGGCCGTCAGGATCGGCGAAATAGCCGGAATAGCCGCCGTAGTCGGTCTGATGCGCGGCCTTCAGCAGCGCGGCTCCCTTGCTGAGGGCGAATGCCAGCACCGCGTCCACCTCCTCACGCGCGCGACAGTTCCATGCGAGCGTCATGCCGCGGAACGTCGATGGCCTCGGAGTATCGGGCAATTTGGCGTCGGCCGCGAGCTGATCCCAGGGAAACAGCGCAAGCACCGGACCGCCGGTGTCATAGAACGCAACGGCCTCACCGGTTAGCTTCAGCCGGCGCGAGAAACCAAGCGCGTCGTAGAAAGCGATGCTGGCGCGGATGTCGCTGACGCCCAGCGTGATGACCGTGAGCCGCGGCACCGGCGGCGGCAATTCCTTACTCATACGACACCTCTTCCACTTCGTCGCTCAGAACAGGCTGAGCTGATCGCCGTTCCGCTTCGGCTTGGCAAAATGATCCGTCGTCAGCTTGGAGCGCCGCTTGTTCAGCCCGAGCCTGTCGCATGCGATCTCGAAGCGGCGGCCGATGGTCCAGGCCATCGGGCCGGTGCCCTTCATGCGCTCGCCCCATTTCGCGTCGTAGTCGCGGCCGCCGCGCATGTCGCGGATCAGCGTGAAGACGTGGCGGTAGCGGTCCGGATAGTTCGCCATCAGCCATTCACGAAAGAGATCGCGTACCTCAAGCGGCAACCGCAGCAGCACGTAGGAAGCTTCCTTGACGCCGGCATGGGCGGCGGCATCCAGGATGCGCTCGATCTCGGAATCGTTCAGCGCGGGGATCACGGGCGCGACCATGACGGTGGTCGGAATGCCGGCCTCCGAGAGCTGCTTCAGCGCCTCCAGCCGCTTCGGCGGCGTCGATGCCCGCGGCTCCATGGTGCGCGCGAGCTTCGGATCGAGCGAGGTCACCGAAATCCCGACCTTGGCGAGGTTGCGCTTGGCCATACGCGCGAGAATGTCGATGTCGCGGGTCACCAGCGCCGACTTGGTGACGATGCCGACGGGATGGCCGGCGCGTTCCAGCACCTCCAGAATGCCGCGCATGATCTTGCGGTCGCGCTCGATCGGCTGATAGGGATCGGTGTTGGTGCCGATCGCGATCATCCGCGGCTCGTAGCCGGGCGCAGCAAGCTCCTTCTCGAGCAGCGCCGGTGCCTCAGGCTTCACGAACAGCTTCGATTCGAAGTCGAGCCCCGGCGACAGGCCGAGATAGGCATGGGTCGGCCGCGCGAAGCAATAGACGCAGCCGTGCTCGCAGCCGCGATAGGGATTGATCGAGCGATCGAACCCGATGTCGGGAGAATCGTTGCGGGTGATCACTTTGCGCGAGGTGTCGACGCCGACGGTGGTCTTGAACGGCGGCAGCTCTTCCAGGCTCTGCCAGCCATCGTCGAAGGCGACGCGCGCCTCAGCCTCGTACCGGCCGCTGGCATTGGATTGGGCGCCCCGCCCTCGCCTGCGCTGCTTGTCGATGGCGACCGCAAGCTCAGGGAAAGCAGAAGGCGCACCCGCCGGCTCGGAGGGCGCCGTGACCGGCGGGTGCTTGAGAGCATGAGAGGATGCTGGACTCATAAAGCCAAGATAGCATGTCGAAGGAACAAATCAAGAACACAAACAAAAAACTGAAAAACAACCCCATGCACAGTAACCGCCCAAATGTCGGGCGGGCGCCTTTGACCTCGCGCAACACGCCCGTTCCGACGAGTTCGTTTGGTGCCGGTCAGGGATCAATCGCCGCAGATCGATGTTGGTGACAATCGCTGGGTGAAGGTCGGCAAGAACATGACAAATCGAAGACAATCGCCTGCGGCGAGCAGCGACCTCGGCCTCCTCGATCGCTACTGGCGCGCTGCGAACTATCTCTCCGTCGGGCAAATCTACCTGCTCGACAACCCGCTGCTGCGCGAGCCCTTGCGGCCCGAGCACATCAAGCCGCGTTTGCTCGGCCATTGGGGCACGACGCCGGGTTTGAACTTCATTTATGCCCATCTCAACCGCGTCATCCGCGCGCTGGACCTGAGCGTGATCTATGTCTGCGGTCCCGGCCACGGCGGCCCCGGCATGGTCGCCAACACCTATCTCGAAGGCAGCTACAGCGAGATCTATCCCGATATCGCACGCGATACGGACGGATTGCGCAAGCTATTCAGACAGTTCTCCTTCCCCGGCGGCATTCCCAGCCACGCGGCGCCGGAAACGCCGGGCTCGATCCATGAAGGCGGCGAGCTCGGTTACGCGCTGGTGCATGCCTATGGCGCGGCCTTCGACAATCCCGACCTGATCGTCGCCTGTGTCGTCGGCGACGGCGAGGCCGAGACCGGCCCGCTCGCGGCGTCCTGGCAATCCAACAAGTTCCTCAATCCCGCCCATGACGGCGCGGTGCTGCCGATCCTGCATCTCAACGGCTACAAGATTGCCAATCCGACTGTGCTCGGGCGGATGCGCGATGAAGAGATCCGCGATCTCTTCCACGGGCTCGGCCACGAGCCGCTGTTCGTCGAGGGCGACGATCCCAAATTGATGCACCGGGCCATGGCGGACGCGCTCGACGTCGCGCTCGCCGGCATCCGGTCGATCCAGCAGCACACCCGCGACGGCCGCAAGAGCGTCGAACGTCCGCGTTGGCCGATGATCGTGCTGCGCAGCCCGAAGGGCTGGACCGGCCCCAAGGAGGTCGACGGCAAGAAGGTCGAAGGTTTTTGGCGTGCACATCAGGTGCCGGTCGCGAACTGCCGGGAGAATCCGGCGCATCTGAAGATTCTCGAAGACTGGATGCGCAGCTACGAGCCGGAAAAGCTGTTCGACGGGAGCGGCGCGCTCATTGCCGAGCTCCAGGCGCTCGCGCCCGAAGGCAATCGCCGCATGGGCGCCAATCCGCACGCCAATGGCGGCCTTCTGAAGAAGGAGCTGAAGCTGCCGGACTTCCGCAGCTTCGCGGTGGACGTGCGAGAGCCCGGCGGCGTCATGGGGGAAGCGACGCGCGAGCTCGGCAAATTCCTGCGCGACGTCATCCGCCTCAACGCGCAAGAGCGCAACTTCCGTATCATGGGTCCGGACGAGACCGCGTCAAACAGGTTGGACGCAGTGTTCGAGGCGACCGAACGCGTCTGGATGGAGCCGATCGAATCTTACGACGTGCATCTCGCGCAGGATGGCCGCGTGATGGAGGTACTGAGCGAGCATCTCTGCCAGGGTTGGTTAGAGGGATATCTGCTCACCGGACGGCACGGCTTGTTCTCCTGCTACGAGGCCTTCATCCACATCGTGGATTCCATGTTCAACCAGCACGCCAAATGGCTCAAGGTGACGCGGCATCTCGCATGGCGGCGCCCGATCGCCTCGCTCAATTATCTGCTGACCTCGCATGTCTGGCGCCAGGACCACAACGGCTTCAGCCATCAGGATCCCGGCTTCGTCGATCTCGTCGCCAACAAGAAGGCCGACATCGTTCGCATCTACTTCCCGCCGGATGCCAACACGCTGCTGTGGATCGCGGACCATTGCCTGCGCACCTATGATCGCATCAATGTGATCGTCGCCGGCAAGCAGCCGGCGCCGCAATGGCTGTCGATGCAGGAAGCGGCCACGCATTGCGATGCCGGCATCGGCATCTGGAGCTGGGCCGGCACGGAAGACGTGGGACAAGAGCCCGACGTGGTGATGGCCTGCGCCGGTGACGTGCCGACGCTGGAAACGCTCGCCGCGATCGACCTCCTGCGCAAGGCACTGCCCGACCTGAAGATGCGCGTCGTCAATGTCGTCGACCTGATGACCCTGCAGCCTCGGGAGCAGCATCCGCACGGTCTCGACGACCGCGACTTCGACAGCCTGTTCACGCGCGACAAGCCAGTGATCTTCGCCTATCACGGCTATCCTTACCTGATCCACCGTCTCACCTACAACCGCACCAACCATGCCGGCATGCATGTGCGCGGCTTTGCCGAGGAAGGCACCACCACCACGCCGTTCGACATGGTCGTGCTCAACGGGCTCGACCGCTATCACCTCGCGATCGAGGCGATCGAACGTGTGCCTGGGCTCGCCGCCAAGGCGGCGCAGGTGAAGCAGCAATTCCGTGACAAGCTGATCGAGCATTCGCGCTATGTGCGCGAGCACGGCGAGGACATGCCGGATGTCCAGGGCTGGGTCTGGCCGAACAGCGCAGGCGGCAACACTCCGGCGGAGGCGGGCGACTGACAGCAGCCATGTCGAAAACGGTTCTCGTTCTTAACTCGGGATCGTCGAGCATCAAGTTCGGCCTGTTCGGCATGTCGGCGGCCGAGCCCGCCCTGCTCTGCAAGGGCTTGCTCGACGAGCACGAGACCAGGCCGCGGCTGGTCGTGAAGAGCCCCGCGGGCGACGATCTGTTCGAGAAGCAGAGGAAAGCATCGGATCCGGACAGCGATCATCTTTTCGTCGACGTGCTGGGCTTCATCGAGGACCGTTTTGGCGACCGCCGCTTGGTCGCCGTCGGCCACCGCATCGTCCATGGCGGCCCGGACTATTCCGGTCCGGTCGAGCTGACGGATGATGTCTACGCGAAGCTGGAGGCGCTGACGCCGCTTGCCCCGCTGCACCAGCCGCGTTGTCTGGAGCCGGTCCGCACCATCAAGGCGATCCGGCCGGCGCTGACGCAGATTGCCTGTTTCGACACCGCCTTCCATCACGGCCTGACGCCGCCCGCGAACCGGTTCGCCATCCCGAGGCGCTATGAAAAGCGCGGCGTCCGGCGCTACGGATTTCACGGCCTCTCATTCGAATATGTCGCGGGGCGTCTCGCTGCGACCGCGCCGCAGCTCATCACAAAGCGCACCGTCATCGCACATCTCGGCAACGGCGCAAGCCTGTGCGGCTTGCGCGATGGCCGCAGCATCGACACCACGATGGGCCTGACGCCGCTCGACGGTCTGGTGATGGGCACGCGCTGCGGCACGATCGACCCCGGCATGCTGCTCTATCTGCAACAGCACGAGAAGATGTCGGTCGAAGATGTCCAGCGCCTGCTCTATCACGAATCAGGCCTGCTCGGCGTCTCCGGTATCTCCTCGGACATGCGCGTGCTGCTTGCGAGCGGCGAGCCTGCGGCGCGGGAGGCGGTCGAGCTCTTCACGTTCCGCGCGGCGCAGCAGGTCGCGATGATGGCGACCACGCTCGGCGGCCTGGACTGCCTGGTCTTCACCGGCGGCATCGGCGAGCACGCCAAGGAAATCCGCAGCGCAATCGCCGAGCGTCTCGGCTGGCTCGGTGTGCGCGTGGATGCCGCGGCGAATGACGAGGGATGCGAGCGCATTAGCGGAGACGGAGGCACCGTCGATGTGTACGTAGTCCCGACGAATGAGGAACTGATGATCGCACGGCATTGTGCGGCGGTGCTGCGACAAGAAAATCACATTTGAGAGTACGTGGCAGGGCAATCTTTTCGTAGCCCATCCTTCGAGACGCCCGCCGTTGGCGGGCTCCTCAGGATGAGGTCCTGCTCCGCGACGAAATCTTAGACCTTCATGGTGAGCAGCGCCGCCCTACGGCGCGCCTCGAACCATAAGGCCAAGGACGCTCGCAGAGTCAGTGCGTCCCCGACCAAATCTGGAAACAGCCGATCGCAACCTCGATCACGATCAGAACCACCACCGCGATTTCGAGGCGGAGCGAGCGCTGGGTGTCGATGATGTCGGTGAGCGCGTTGGCAGTCTCGGACACGGCGGTGAGCTTGCGCTCGAGCGTGTCGAGGCGCTCCTTCAGTTCGTACTCGTCTTCCAGGCGGGCATAGAGCCGGTCGAGCTCGGGCTTCTCCCAAAGCACGTCCGGCTTCTCGGCCACCGCAACACGGCCGGCGACGCGCTGCTGGACCAGAAGCGCATTGCCGATCAGTTGCAGGATGCCCTTGCGCCGGGGCGGTGTGCGACCCTGCTCGGCGAGCTTGCGCGCAAAGGGCTCGATCACGTCGAAGACCGCGGCGACACGCCGCTCGTCGCGCGCAAGCGAGGTACTCTTGGCGAGCGCATCCGCGATCAGCAGCAGCCGGTCGTCGGAGAATTTGGCGAGGCAGATCGGGCCGCCCGGCTGGATCGCCTCGGCGCTTTCGTCCTTGCAGAGCTGCGCCTGCGCGATCTCCTCCTCATAGGGGCTGAGCTCGCCGGTCACGCGGGGCTTCAGGCTGTCGATCAGCACCTTCTCTTCCGAAGGGAGAAGGCCGATCAGCACCACGACGCCGTACCGGAAGATCACCGCAAGGCCGGCATGGACGCGGAAGGCGGCTGGCGTCGAGGAGACGGTCGCGCCTATCTCGAGGCCTGAGGGATTGATGCGTTCGCCCAGCATCACGGCGCGGATCCGCAAGATCGGCGCGCCATCCAGCCTGGGAGATGTTGCCGGCGTGTTAACAGCAAGTTGATCGGCGTTCATTCGAAGCCCCTCGTCAGCGGCGCGATTGCACGTTTTTCCCGTTCCCGCGCTGGTCAGCTATCGGATCCGCTTTTTGCAGGATTGCGAACGGCCTGGGCGTCGCGCAAGGTTGCGGCAACCTCCGCACTAATACGGTCAAGCAAGGACGGCGCCGAAACATTCGGCAATATCGCCACGCCGCACGGGACATATTTGGATGCGACGGCTCCGGCGGTTTACCATCGTAGACCGAAGCGCGGCCGAAAAGTTGCACTCGGCGACGCTGCATGTTTATGACAACATCATAATATAATTAGTTGCGCTTCTCCCGAAGTGCGGAGACTGAAGCCTCAATCATGCTAAGCGTCATCATTCCGACCGAAGGCGTCGAGCAGACGGCGGTCGCAACTCTGGCCGCGCTGGTACCCGGTGCCGCCGCGGGCATCATCCGGGAAGTGCTCCTGGTCGATGGCACCCGCAACGGCGTCATCGAGCGCGTTGCCGACGTCGCGGGCTGCCGTTTCATCGGCTTCGAGGGATCCTCGCAAGGCGCAGCCCTCGCCGCCGGCGCACTCCAGGCCCATTCGCCCTGGCTGATGTTCCTGCCCGCAGGCGCCGTGCTGGAAACCGGCTGGATCGAGGAAACCACCCAGTTCATCCAGACCGTCGCGTCCAGCGGCCGGGACCGTGCGGCCGTCTTCCGCTATGCGCGCTCGCCATACGCCGACGCCGGATTCCGCGACATCTTCCGGGCCGTGACGCGCAAGCTCATCGGCCCCTTCGGCGATCAGGGACTTTTGATCGCGCGTGATCACTACGACCGGATCGGCGGCTACCCGCCCCAGGCCCGCCGCCCCGAGGCACGGCTGCTGCGGCGGCTCGGCCGCTCGTCCCGGATCATGCTGCGCAGCCGGATCGTCATGGTCGGCTGAGGCCACCAGATACTTGCCAAAGTCAATTAATTGTTTGACAATGGCAAATATCGAGGTGACCCATGCCGTTCAACGCTACCGACGACCACATCGCAGCGGTCCGCGCCTTCAACCGCTTCTACACTCGCAAGCTTGGCGTGCTCGACCAGCACCTTGGAAAGAGCCCGTTCTCGCTCAGCGAGGCGCGCGTGCTCTACGAACTCGCGCAACGGGACGATCTTGCCGCAAAGGAGATCGGCAACGAGCTTGGCCTCGATCCCGGCTATCTCAGCCGCATCGTGCAAAGCTTCGACGAAAAGGGGCTGATCACCCGCAGGCCCCTGCCCGCGGATCGTAGGCAATACCAGCTCAGTCTCACCGCTAAGGGCCGCCAGACCTTTGCCAAGCTGAACCTGGGCTCGCAAAATGAGGTCGCCGCAATGCTGGCTCAGCTTTCGGCCAGCGATGCAACGCGGCTCACGCAGGCTATGGCGAGCATCGAGGCTGTGCTGGAGCAACGTCGAAGCCAGCCCGCGGCTTTCATGCTGCGCAGCCATCGCGTCGGTGACATGGGCTGGGTCATCTCCCGGCAGGCCGCCGCCTATGCGGCCGACTACAACTGGGATATCAGCTACGAGGCCCTGGTCGCCGAGATCTGCGCACAGTTCATCAAGGGCTATGACGCCGCGCGCGAGCACTGCTGGATTGCGGAAGTGGGTGGCGAGCCGGTCGGCTCGATCTTCCTGGTCAAGGCCACGGACGAGATTGCGAAGCTGCGCCTGTTGCAGGTGGAGAAGAAAGCGCGTGGACTCGGTGTCGGTCGCGCGCTGGTCGAGCAATGCATCCAGGGCGCACGCGAGAGAGGCTACAGCAGGATGACGCTGTGGACCCAAAGCATCCTGGTCGCCGCGCGTGGCATCTATCAAAGTGCAGGCTTCAAGCTCGTGAAGGCAGAGAAGCACCACAGCTTCGGTGCCGATCTGATCGGCGAGACTTGGGAGCGGGATCTCTGATTATTCGCAACGAGCGGGATGCAAGTAAATGTGCCCGTGCGGATGGACCCCTCATCCGGCGCTTCGCGCCACCTGCTCCCACAAGGGGAAGAAGAGCGCGACTACACCGTCGCGCCCTGGGCCTTCGGGCGGCGCAGGTGTTCGTCCAGCCGCGGCATGATCTCGACGAAATTGCAGGGACGCGTGCGGTAGTCGAGCTGGGCCTTGAGAATACCGTCCCAGCCGTCGCGGCAGGCTCCGGGCGAGCCGGGCAAGCAGAAGATGTAGGTCGCGCCAGTCACGCCGGCGGTGGCGCGGCTCTGGATCGTCGAGGTGCCGATCTTGGCGTGGCTCAGCATGTGGAATGCGATCGAGAAACCGTCCATGCGCTTCTCGAACAAGGGCTCGATCGCCTCCGGCGTGACGTCGCGTCCCGTAAAACCGGTGCCGCCGGTGGTGATGACGACATCAACGCCCGCGTCCGCAATCCAGCCGCGGATGACGGCGCGGATCGCCTCGACGTCGTCGGTGACGATCTCGCGCGCGGCGAGATGATGGCCGGCCGCAAGGATCCGGTCGGCGAGCGTCTGGCCGGACTTGTCGTCAGCGAGCGCGCGCGTGTCGGAAACAGTGAGAACCGCAATGTTGAGCGGGATGAATTGTTTTGTTTCGTCGATGGACGCCACGACTCTTTCCTCTCGTGTCCCGGACGCGATGCAGCGCGAAGCGGTGCAGCGCAGAGCCGGGACCCATTATGAAGCTCGGCAGGACCGGCTTTGTAGGCCCCGGCTCTGCAGCGCATCACTTCGTGCTGCGCAGCGTCCGGGGCACGAGATCATCGCTACAACGACCCGCCGCCGAACGTGTTGCAGGCCTGGACCGTGCCCTGCTGGTAGCCGGTCATGAACCACTGTTTGCGTTGCGCCGCCGAGCCGTGGGTGAAGGAATCGGGCACGACGCGGCCCGTGGCCTGGCGCTGCAGCGTGTCGTCGCCGATCGCGCTCGCCGTGGTGAGTGCGGCGTCGATGTCGCCCGGCTCCAGGAAGTTCGGCCGCTTCTTCGCCTCGCGATTGACCCAGACACCGGACAGGCAATCGGCCTGCAATTCAACCTTCACCTGGAGCGCATTCGATTCCGCCTTGCTGCCGGCCTGCTGCTGCAGTCGCGTCACGCGCGGAATGATGCCGAGCAGGTTCTGGATGTGATGGCCCGCCTCATGGGCAATGATGTAGGCGGTGGTGAAGTTACAGGCGGACTTGCCGGAGCAGCCGCGAAAACGCGTCTCGACCTCGCGGAAGAAACCGGTATCGAGGAAGATGGTCTTGTCGGGCGGACAATAGAACGGTCCCATTGCCGACTCTGCCCGGCCGCAACGGCCGCCATTGGTGACGTTGCGGAACAGCACGACCTTCGGACCGGTGTAGGACTGGCCCGAGGCCTGGAAGATCTCGCTCCAGCGATCGTCGATCTCGCCGAGGATGCCGGAAATCATGCTGCCCATCTCGTCGGTCGGCGCACCGCGCTTCGCCGAGGACGACTGGCGATCGGTCTGGTAGGACGGCGCCTGACCGCCGCCGGTCAGGATCTCGGCGCCGCCGATCAGGATGCGCGGATCGATCCCGAAGGCATAGCCGACCAGGCCGAGCACGATCATGGCGCCGATGCCGAGCCCGCCGCCGCCCATGGGCAGGCCGAACCCGCCTCCTCCACCACCGCCGCCGCCATCGTCGCGACGATCCTCGATATCGTCGCTGCGGCGGAAATCATCGTAGCGCATGGCGGCTTCCCTCGGTCCTGGATGGCATCATTTGGGCGCAAGAAAGCTCAACGCGCCACACACGTAAAATTTCCATGGCGTTAATCAATATCCCGCTCGGCAATTATTGCCTAGTGCGACAGCATGACCATGGCAGCAATTTTTTCCGGGCGTCGTGCAATTTTTTCCGAGAGAAATTTGAAGTTTTTTGGCACTCCGGCCGCTCCCGCAACACGAAGAAACGCGAAATGCGCTGTAAAACACGGCTAAAGCGTGCAGCAAACCACGCACGACGCGCGACGCGACGACTGCTCACGAAAGCGGCGGGTTAAGTCGATTTTTACTTTGCCGCTGCAATGTAACGGTCAGTCGGTTGTTTGGTCCCGCGTCGCCGACAGCGTCGCCTGAGTCAGAGTTCTTGAGTCATGGTAGAGTCGCGTCGCGGGGCGTCTGCAAGGGCGCCCCGCACAAATTTTGAATCTCCTTCGCACAGCATCGTCCTCGGCGATTGCGTCGCCGAGATGTCGAAGCTTCAGGCTGGTTCGGTCGACCTGGTGTTCGCCGATCCGCCCTACAATCTCCAGCTCAAGGGCGATCTCAAACGCCCCGACGAATCCCATGTCGACGCCGTCAACGACGACTGGGACAAGTTCGATTCGTTTTCCGCCTATGACGATTTCACCCGCGCCTGGCTGCTTGCCGCCCGCCGCGCGATGAAGCCGTCGGCGACGATCTGGGTGATCGGCTCCTATCACAACATCTTCCGCGTCGGCGCGGTCATGCAGGACCTCGGCTTCTGGCTCCTGAACGACATCGTCTGGCGCAAGACCAATCCGATGCCGAATTTCCGCGGCCGCCGCTTCACCAACGCACACGAGACCATGATCTGGGCCGCGCGCGACGAAAAGGCCAAGGGCTACACGTTCAACTACGAGGCGCTGAAGGCCGCCAACGAGGACGTGCAGGCACGGTCCGACTGGCTGATCCCGCTCTGCACCGGCGAGGAGCGCCTCAAGGGCGCCGACGGCAAGAAAGTACATCCGACGCAGAAGCCGGAAGGCCTGCTCGCGCGCGTGCTGCTGTCGTCATCGAAGCCCGGCGATCTCGTGATCGATCCCTTCAACGGCACCGGCACGACGGGCGCGGTCGCAAAGCGCCTCGGTCGCTCCTATATCGGCTTCGAGCGCGACAAGACCTATGCGAAAGCGGCCCAAGCGCGCATCGCCGCGGTCGAGCCGCTGCCGGAGGCGAGCCTTGCCCCGTTCATGACCGCGCGCGAAGCGCCGCGGGTGGCGTTCTCCGAGCTGATCGAGCGCGGCATGATCATGCCCGGCACGAAACTGTTCGACGCCAAGAAGAAGCTCGGCGCACTGGTGCGCGCTGACGGCGCCATCATGTTCGGCGACAAGGTCGGCTCCATCCACCGCATGGGCGCGGTGGCGCAAGGTGCGCAAGCCTGCAACGGCTGGACCTTCTGGCACATCGAGACCAAGAAGGGTCTCAAGCTGATCGACGAACTCCGCGCCGAAATCCGCGCCGGCATGGCGGCCGGGTAGGCTTCCCGCGATCTTGAAGGGTGGGCAAAGCGAATCGTGCCCACCATCCCTGTCAATCCGGACCGAAGCAGTGCTGGTGGGCACGGCGCTTTGCGCCTTTGCCCACCCCACGGCGTCTTGAATGACGTGACGGCCGGGACTAGATTTGAGAGGTCAGTCCCGACCGGTCGGCTCCCATGCGACGACAGTCCGAGACATTGCTGCTGCTACCGCTACTGCCGATCTTCCTGGTCGGCATGTTTCCGATGTTCCTGATCGCGCTGCTGGGCTTCTTCGGCCTCGCCTTGTTCGGCGTGCTCGTGGTCTGCGCCGGGCTCGCCAGCAGCAACGAGGCACACGACAATTTCAATCATGACGTCATCATTCACGGCAACGCGCGCGGATCTGAACGCAAGGCGCGGGCCTCCGACATGCATATCGCCACGCGGCTCGGGCTGCGCCTGGAGGCCGTGGGCGCGGCCATGGTCATTACGGCGGCGATTGGCCTTTGTTACGCCGGCTGATCTGCATGGCGCGCAGGTGCCGCCCGGCAAACTCGCCGGTTGCTCCCACCGACAAGGTTCAGGCAAGAGAAGGCCGTCAGCGACAGTGACGCTGCCTCCGCTCTCGGCCACCAAACACTGGGGAGACGCCCGATGCTCAAATTCTATTTCAACGGTTCGCCGAACCCGACCAAGGTCGCGCTTTATCTCGAAGAGTCCGGCCTGCCCTTCGAGCCGGTGAAGATCGACACCCGCAAGGGCGAGCAGTTCACGCCGGACTATCTGAAGATCAATCCGAACGGCAAGGTGCCGGCGATCGACGACAACGGCACCATCGTGTTCGATTCCAACGCCATCCTGCTCTATCTCGCCGAGACAACCGGCAAATTCCTGCCCGCCGCCGATTTTCGCGGCGAGACGCTGTCATGGCTGATGTTCATCGCCACGGGCGTCGGGCCCTATTCGGGTCAGGCCGTTCACTTCAAGCATTTTGCGCCGAAGGACCAGAACCACGACTACGCGCATAACCGCTATCAGTTCGAGACCGATCGCCACTACAAGATTCTCGACGGCCACCTCGCCAGCCGCCGCTATGTGGTCGGCGACGGCTATTCGATCGTCGACATGGCGCTATGGGGTTGGGCCCGGATGGTGCCGTTCAAGCTCGGCGACGACGCCTTTGCACGATATCCGAACGTGAAGCGGCTGGTGGACGAGGTCTCGGCGCGGCCCGCGGCGGCGCGCGCGATCGCGTTGAAGGACAAGTTCACCTTCAAGGCCGAAATGGACGACGAGGCCCGCGGCAACATGTTCAAGCACATGACCACGAAAGTGGCCTGATCGCGCCACGCCGCTAAGCGAGGCCACGCGCATGCGCGTGGCTTTTTGCCTTCAAGCCTCAGGCGGCGTGGACCGAGTTGAGGAACTTGGTGACCTCTTGCTTCAACCGGTTGCTGTCGGCCGACAGCGAACGCGCCGCCGAGAGCACCTGCGAGGAAGCCGAGCCGGTCTCGGAGGCGCCGCGCTGCACGTCGCCGATGTTGGACGACACAAGCTGCGTGCCTTGGGCAGCCTGCTGGACGTTGCGGGAGATCTCCTGCGTGGCCGCGCCCTGCTCTTCGACGGCAGCGGCGACGGTCGACGAGATCTCCGACAGCCGCTGGATGGTGCCGCTGATTTCCCTGATCGAGCCAACCGACTCCTCCGTCGCGGCCTGGATGCCCGAAACCTGCTGAGCGATCTCGCCAGTGGCCTTCGCGGTCTGCTCGGCGAGCGCCTTGACCTCCGAGGCCACCACGGCAAAGCCGCGGCCGGCTTCGCCTGCGCGCGCCGCTTCGATGGTGGCGTTCAGCGCCAGGAGGTTGGTCTGGCCGGCGATGGTGCTGATCAGTTCAACCACGTCACCGATGCGGGCCGCGGCCTTGGAAAGCTCGCCGACACGCGCGTTGGTCCTGCTCGCCTGACCGACGGCTTCGCCGGCGATGCGGGCCGATTCCTGTACCTGGCGCGCGATCTCCGTCACCGACGAGGACAGCTGTTCCGTCGCCGAGGCAACCGCCTGCACGTTGGCCGTGGCTTCCTGCGACGCGGAGGCGACTTCCGTCGATAGATCCTGGGCCCGCGAAGCGGTCGTGGTCAAAGTGCCTGCGGACGCCTCGAGCTCGTGCGATGCCGACGACACGGTGTCGACGATCTCGCCCACGGCCTGCTCGAACTGGTCGGCCAGTTTCACCATGTCGGCTTTGCGGCTCTCGGCCTGGCGCGCCTCGATTTCGGTCTGCTCATGGCGCAGGCGCTCGGTGTCGATCATGTTGGTCTTGAACACCTCGATCGCCTTGGCCATGTCGCCGATCTCGTCAGGCTTGCCGCGGCCGGGGATCGCGACCTCGAGATTGCCGCCGGCAAGCAGCCCCATCGCGCGCGTCATCGAGGTCAGGGGACCGACGATGCTGCGGGCGATCAGGAAGGCGACGATCAATCCAAACAGGATGGCAAGGCCGCCCGCGATCTCCTGCACGGTCGTCGTGCCGTCAATGACGGCTTCGGCCCTGCTGCGCGAATCCTTGTAGTCCTTCTTCAAGGCCGTTTCCGCGACCTTGAGCTTGGCGATACTGTCGACGATGAGAGGCGCGAGGTTCTTGTGGTAGATCTCGTCGGCCTGGAGCATCGCCGCCGACGTCGTCTCGAAGGCGGTTTTGTAGATTCCGAGCGAAGTCTTCACCGGGGCGAGCGTGGTTCGTAATTCGGTCGCCTGCGGGCTCTTTTCGATCGCTGCGAGCCGCTGCGACGCCCTGTCTACATTGGTTCTGAAGTTCGCGGGCCCCTTCACGTCGCGCAGGGCCAGGAAACGCCAGTTTGCGATCTGAACGAGAAGAAGCCTGGATTCGAGGTCGGCGACGAGGGACGCAGTGTCTTCATCGACGGCTGCGCGCGCCACATCGACCAGCTTGTTCATCTTGACGGTGAGCTCATCGCCGCTCGGCAGCAGCGTCGCCTTGCCGGTTCTCGCCTCGTTGACGGCGTCGCCGAGATTGTCACGCAGGCTTCGCATCTTGGCGATGTCGGCGATCAGATCATTGTAGAGCTTTCGGCGCTCCTCGGAGAGCGTGCCCTTCGCCCCGACTTGCAACAGCTCGGTCGCCGCGGCCTCCCGTTCCGCCGCCTCCCGCATTGCAGGCTCGTTGGCGTCATAAATGTATCGCAGATTGGCCCGCTGGATCGCCTGAAGATGGGTCGATATCTCCAGAACCCGTGCCGTACTGTCCGAAAACGCCGAGGCCTTTGCGACCTGATCCTGCACGGTCCGTAAATTCCAGACGGCGACCACCGCCATTACGAGACCAACCGCCACCAAGGCCATGAAACCTGCGTACAGGCGTCCCCTGATCCGCAAACGAAAACTCGGCATTCCCACTGTCCACCCAGATGCATGTGAATTCGGGCGGACGAACAACTCCGGCGATCGTCACGGCCACCCCCGGCAGCCGCGCGTCACGCTTTACGCGACTCACGCTGCACTGCGACACAATGGGGGACACTCGTTAATTGAACCTTCAAATTTTTCGAGCGCGCATGCGTCAGACGGCACAACATCGCTGATTTTATCGGCAGGTTGAGCACGGTTTTGGCGCGAAGCCCGCAGCAGCGTGCAGGCCGCTGCAGCTTATCCGGACTGCGCCAGACCGACACGACCATCGCCGACGGGGCGGACGGCAGCGGTCGCCGAACGCGACGCCGCTCGACCCGCTCAGCTCACGGCCGTTTGCGGAAACGGGCCGAGTGCCTTCTCGGTCAGCACCGAGTCGCAATATTCCCGGATCTCCTTGATCTTGCCGTCCTCGAGACGAAACACGAGACAATAGTCGTTGTCATAGCGCACCCCCTCGGGCGTGACGTTGTCGCCCTTGGCCTCCACGACGACGATGTCGCCGTCGGCAATGAAGCGGTGGGCGACGGTCCGTGTCCGGTCGACCAGACGGGTCCGCACATAGGCATGCAGATCGTTGAGGATCGCCTCTTTCCCTGCGAAGGTGCGCGACCAGGAGTACTGGCCGGTCACGACCCATCTGGCGTCGTCGGCAAGACTTGCGGTGAACAAGGCGCGGTCGCGCGCGACCGGATCGGAACTGGCGGCGGCCGCGAAAATATCCTGCATCAGTTTTTTGTTGGCATTTGCGCTCATGGCGGCATCTCCGTTGGTGAGAACACCGGGATCATCGCCGCCGGCTCTAAATTCTTCAAATCGATAGCGGATATGATATCTATTCGCCTCATGAATTTGAATTCGCTCGACCTCAACCTTCTGACCGCGCTCGACGCGCTGCTGCGCGAGGCCAGCGTCAGCCGCGCCGCCTTGCGGATCGGACTCTCGCAGCCGGCGGCGAGCCATGCGCTGCAGCGCCTGCGCGACATCTTTGGCGATCCGCTCCTGGTGCGCACAGGCGCGCGGATGGAGCTGACGCCACGGGCGCACGCCTTGCGCGCGCCGCTGGCGCAGGCGCTCGACCAGGTGCGCGGGCTGTTCGTGCCTGACGACTTCGACGCCGGCCGCAGCGAACGGCAATTCCGCCTGATGATGCCGGATCTCGCGGTTGAGCTCCTGATGCCGCCGTTGATGGAGAAGGTGACGCGCGTTGCGCCCAACGTCCGCATCGACATCGTGCCGTGGCGGGGACCTGCGATCTTCAACACCGAGTTCGCCCGCACCATCGATCTCGTGATCTCGATCGGCAACGCGTTCAAGGGCTTTCATCGGCAGCTGCTCTACACCGACAGCGATGCGCTGGCAGTGCGGCGCGGCCATCCCATGGCTGTGAAGCTGAAGCGGCGCGAGACGTTCCTCGCCGCACGCCATGTCGGCGTCATCATCCGCGGCAGCGCTGAGGACCTGATCGACACCTGGCTGCGCACCAAGGGCATCGACCGGCACATTTCACTGGTGGTCCCGGGTTATCTCGAAGCGCTGCACGTCACTGCCCGCACCGACCTCGTTGCCTTCGTGCCGCGCCGGCTGATCGCGGCGCTGTCGAAGCAGTTCGGCCTCGTCACGGTGACGCCGCCGCTCGACCCCGGCGTCGACGAGCAGTTCATGTTCTACCCGACGCGGTCCCAGATGGACCCGGGATCGATCTGGTTGCGGCGATTGATGCTGGAGACGGGACGAGAATTGGAGAAGCGAAAGGCTTCCTAACGTCGCAGTCCCACAGGGTGGCAAAGCGAAGCGTGCCCACCCCTTCTGCTGTCGCGTGGAAGTTGATGGGCACGGCGCTTTGCGCTTTTGCCCGCCCTACAAGATCCTACGCCTTCTGCGCGTCCATCACCTTGCGCACGGCGGGACGGTCGGACATGCGCTTGAAGTGATCGGCGATCTTCGGCGTTGCGTTGATGTCGACGCTGTCGCCTTCAAGCCAGGTCGACAGGGTGTAGAGATAGGGGTCGCAGATCGTGTACTGCTCGCCCATCACCCAGGGCCCCTTGTACATCTTCTGCTCGATCAGGGAGAAGCACGCGCCCATGGTCTTCGGGATCATCTGCTTCATGTCGGCGAACGAGCTCTCTTCGCTCGCCCAGCGGGCGCCGCGCATCTTGTGGGCATGGTTGATGTGCACGGTCGAGCAGAGGTAGGAGTTGAACGACTGCACCTGGGCGAAGTCGAAGGGATCGTCCAGTGGCGCGAGCTCCGCCTTGGGGAAGGTCTGCGCAAGATAGGCCAGCATCGCCGGCGTCTCGGTCAGGACGCCGCGATCGGTCACCAGCGCGGGCACGCGGCCCTTCGGGTTGATCGCGAGATAATCCGCGCTGGTCTGCTGGTTGGTCTTGAAGCTCAGCCGCTCGGCCGAATAGTCGGCACCGGCCTCTTCCAGGGTGATGTAGGTGGCGAGCGCGCAGGTGCCGGTGGCGTAGTAGAGCTTGAGCATGTCGGACCTCATGAGAAAGCCGGAAGTTAACGGCTGCTGGCCCCGAGGTCCATAGTAGGGCATTCTCAGTGCTCTTGCTCTTCGCAGTTGCCCACCGGCGCCCGCCTGTGCCAAGACCCCCCAATTGGAGGGGTTTTCTCATGACCGTACTCATCGCCGGTGGCGGCATCGGCGGGCTGACGCTTGCGCTCAGCCTGCACGGAATCGGCATTCCCACGAAAGTGTTCGAGAGCGTCGCCGAACTGCGGCCGCTCGGCGTCGGCATCAACGTGCTGCCGCATGCGGTGCGCGAGCTGATCGAGCTCGGCCTGATGGACAAGCTCGATGCCAGCGGCGTGCGCACCCGCGAGCTTGCCTATTTCTCCAGGCACGGCAAGCCGATCTGGAGCGAGCCGCGCGGGCTTGAGGCCGGTTATCAATGGCCGCAATTTTCGATCCATCGCGGCACGCTCCAGCAGCTCCTGCTCGACACCGCGATCGAACGCCTCGGACGCGACAACATCCTGACCAGCCATCATCTGACCGGCTGGAGCGAAACCGCTGACGGCGTGCGCGCCGATTTCATCGACAAGGCAACCGGCAAGGCCGCGGGGACTTACGACGGCACGATCCTGATCGCCGCCGACGGCATCCATTCCGCCGCGCGAGAAAAACTCTATCCCGACGAGGGCCCCCCGATCTGGAACGGCCGCATCCTCTGGCGCGGCGTCACGCCTGCAAAAGCCTTCCTTACCGGCCGCACCATGATCATGGCCGGACATGAGATCCTGAAATTCGTCTGCTATCCGATATCGAAAGAGCCGGACGCGGCGGGCAACCATTTGATCAACTGGGTTGCCGAGCGCCACATGCCGCCGACCTATCAATGGCGGCGCGAGGACTATAACCGCACCGCGCGGCTGGAAGAGTTCTTGCCCTGGTTCGAGAGCTGGCAGTTCGACTGGCTCGACGTGCCCGGCCTGATCAAGAACTGCCCGCATGCCTATGAATATCCGTTGGTCGACCGCGATCCGGTGTCGCAATGGACCTTTGGCCGGGTCACGCTGATGGGCGACGCCGCGCATCCGATGTACCCGATCGGCTCCAACGGCGCCTCGCAGGCGATTCTCGATGCCCGCACCATCACGCGCGAGATCCTGGCGCACGGCCCGACGCAGGCGGCGCTGCTGGCTTATGAGGCCGAGCGGAGGCCTGCGACCACCGACCTGGTCCTGCTCAACCGCAAGAACGGCCCCGAGCAGGTGATGCAGCTCGTCGAGGAGCGCGCGCCCGATGGCTACAAGGTCGTCACCGACGTGCTGTCGCAGCAGGAGCTCGAGAATATTGCCGCCAACTACAAGCGCGTCGCCGGGTTTCAGGTGGAGGCGCTGAATGCGAAGCCACCGATCGTCAGCGCGCGTGCGAAACGCGTGGGAGCGTAGTACTCTTGCTCAAGCGAGATGCACATTGATGTGCCCTCGCCCGTTGTGGGAGAGGGCAGCGATGCCGGTCGACGCAGACTCACTTGGGTGAGGGGTTTATCGCCACGCGTTCGTCCCTCACGATTTGAACGCGCGGAGAGATACCCCTCATCCGGCGGTTTGCGCCACCTTCTCCCGCAAGCAAGGGGAGAAGGGGTACCGCACGCGCGGCTAGATTATTTGCCGCACCACCCTCGCCGCCTCCAGCAGCCGCTCGCTCGCGGTCGCCGTCGCCAGCAGCGTGCCGTCTTCCGCCGTCAGCCTGGCCTCGACGAACGCGATCGTCTTGCCGAGCTGGGTCACTTTGGCCTCGCCGATGATCGGCCCGGGCTTTGCGGGGGCCAGGAAATTCACGGTCATGCTGATGGTGGTGGTGTAGAGCCGGCCCTCGCTCATCACCAGCACGGCGGGGCCCATGGTGTCGTCGAGCATGGCCGAGAGCATGCCGCCCTGGATGAAACCGGCAGGATTGCAGAACTCAGGCTTGCCGTCGAAGGCGAGCTTGATCCAGCCTTCCTCCGGGCGAGCATCGAGCAGGCGCCATCCGAGCAGCTCGGCGCAGGGCGGCCTCTTGAAGTTGTCGAGCGCGGTCTTGATCATGCGAACCCTCCGTTGCCCTGCGTGAGTAGCCCAGGGTTGCTGACAGCATGGTGTCAGCAGGATGGGTCCTAGCGACCCAATCCATGCGCAATCACCTTGCGCATGACATTGGGCAGCGCTTCGCCGGCCAAGGTCGCAATCGGAACCCAGCGCATCCCCTCGGGCGCGCGCGTGCGGGCCTCGGCCCTGGCCGTGTAGACCACCAGTTCCAGCGGAAAATGCGTGAAGACGTGGGTGACCACGCCGACCTTGCGCTGCCAGCGCGACAACCCCTTCAGCTCCAGCGCCTGCTGCTTCGCCTTGGCATCGTCCTGCCCGGCCAGCCAGGCCGAGCCCGGCACCTCGGTCATGCCGCCGAGCAGGCCCTTTTCGGGACGGCTGCGGACGAGAAGCTCGTCGCCGCGCGTGACGACGAAGGCCGCACCGCGCCGTAGCGCGCCGGTCTTCTTTGGCGCCTTGCGCGGAAACGTTTCCTGCGTTCCCAGCGCGCGCCCCGTGCAGTCCTCGTTCAAGGGGCATAACGAACAAGCCGGCTTTTTCGGCGTGCAGATCGAAGAGCCGAGGTCCATCAGCGCCTGTGCACTGTCTCCCGCGCGAGAATCGGCAAGCAGCGTCGCCGCCAGTTGCTGGATCAGCGGTTTTGCCTGCGGGAGCTCTTCTTCAACTGCAAAGAGCCGCGACACCACCCGCTCGATATTGCCGTCGACCGGCATGGTGCGGCGGTCGAAGGCGATCGCCGCGATCGCGGCCGCCGTGTAAGGCCCGATGCCCGGCAGCGCGCGCAAGCCCTCTTCGGTGCCGGGAAAGGTGCCGCCATGCTCGCGCGTCACCGCAACCGCGCAGGCATAAAGGTTTCGCGCGCGTGAGTAATAGCCGAGCCCGGCCCACATCCGCAGCACGTCGTCCTGCGAGGCCCGCCCCAGCGCCGTGACATCAGGCCAGCGCGCGACGAACTTTTCGAAATAGGGCCCGACCGCCTTCACCGTGGTCTGCTGAAGCATGATCTCGGACATCCAGACACGGTAAGGGTCGGACGCCTCCCCGGGCGCGGCGCGCCAGGGCAATCGGCGCCGGTGGCGGTCGTACCAGGCAAGGAGCGCGAGCGGACGCGACGAGGTCTCCTCCGGCTGAACTGGTTCCGATTTCGCCTTGAGGGCAGATTTTGGGCTCATGCTCTCACTGTAACGGCGTCAGGCCGATCTCTCCACGCCATGACCGCGCTCGTCGCGGGCATCCACGTCTTTCTTCGCAGCGAGGAGCCTATGGGCCACGCCCCGGAGTGCTATAAGGGCGCATGTCCAAGCTTCGTCCTATCAAACCCGGTCCCATCAGCGCAAAGCCGCTCGCGGTCCTGCTCAACGACGTCTTTGCCGAGGCCTATGCCAAGCAGGGGTTTGCCGCGCGCGAACTGGTGACGCGGTGGGCGCAGATTGCCGGGCCGGAGATCGCGGCCCATGCCGAGCCGCTGAAGATGCAGTGGCCGCGCCCGGTCGAGGGCCAGCCGCAGGAGCCGGCGACGCTGGTGCTGCGGGTTGAGGGGCCGATCGCGCTGGAGATCCAGCACTCCGCCGACGTGATCCTGGAGCGGGTCAACCGCTTCTTCGGCTGGAGCGCGGTCGGCAAGCTGGCCTTCCGCCAGGCCCCGCTCTCGCGCGCCCGGCGGCCGGCACGCCCCGCCCCGCCGGACGCCAAATCCGTGGCCAAGGTGGCGGAGAGCCTGGGCGACATCGAAGATGAACAGCTCAAGTCGGCGCTGGCCCGGCTCGGGGCCGCCATCAAGCGAAATTGAGCCTCATTCGGCTGCCAATCTGAACCCGTCCTTGTCGCTCGCCATTGCCTCAAACGAGGTTTCAAGCTAGCGACAGGCCGCCCAAACGGGAATTTCGGGCGAGACCACGCCAATCCGGGAGCCGACCTTGATCATCACCCGCCGCGCCTTCACCACGATGCTGTCGCTGACCGGGCTTGCCGCGGTCGCCGGGTTCTCGCCGCTGCGGTTCATCTCCGAAGCGATGGCGCAGGCTGCCACCGATGTGGCGAAGCCGGTGTCGTTGCCCGACATGGCGCTGGGCCCGAAGGACGCCGCCGTCACCATCACCGAATACGCCTCGATGACCTGCCCGCATTGCGCGGCCTTCAACGAGCAGGTGTTCCCCAAGATCAAGTCGGAATACATCGACACCGGCAAGGTGCGTTACATCTTCCGCGAGTTCCCGCTCGACATCAAAGCCGCCGCCGGCTCGATGCTGTCGCGCTGTATCGCCAATGGCGACGCGCCGAAATACTTCGCAGTCACCGACATGCTGTTCCGCCAGCAGAACGACTGGGTGGTGAAGAACACCACGGAGACCTTGACGCGGATCGGCAAGCAGGCCGGCCTTACCCAGCAGCAGGTCGAGGCCTGCCTGAAGGACCAGGCCCTGCTCGACAAGATCGCCGCCGACCAGAAATACGCCAGCGACGTTCTGAAGGTCGATTCGACGCCGACCTTCTTCATCAACGGTGAGAAGATCAAGGGCGAGACCACGTTCGAGGAATTCGCCAAGAAGATCAATCCGCTGCTGAAGAGCTGATTCTTCGCATACAAAGCCTGATTCGCATCTCGATGGCCGTATCTTTCCCGGCATAAATCCCTTGGGAAAAGCGGCTTTGGCCGGTTGCCCTCGCGGCACACCGCGGCCATTGTCCAGCCGCATGAGGCGCCTCGCGCGACTCGCCCGGATAGCGACATTGCCTTCCATGGTAGTGTCCCGGCAGGGGGATTCGCGCCTGCCAACAGAGATGCGTGCTTATGAAAATCACCCGCCTGCGCCTTCACGGCTTCAAGTCCTTCGTTGAGGCCACCGACTTCGTCATCGAACCCGGCCTGACCGGCGTGGTCGGCCCCAACGGCTGCGGCAAGTCGAATCTCGTCGAGGCGCTGCGCTGGGCGATGGGCGAGACCTCCTATAAGTCGCTGCGCGCTGCCGACATGGACGCGGTGATCTTCGCCGGCTCCGGCAATCGTCCTGCGCGCAACCACGCCGAAGTGACGATGACGATCGACAATGCCGATCGCACCGCGCCGGCGGCGATGAACGACAGCCAGCTTCTGGAAATTTCCCGCCGCATCGAGCGCGAGGCCGGTTCGGTCTACCGCATCAACGGCCGCGACGTGCGCGCCCGCGACGTGCAGATTCTGTTCGCCGACGCCGCCACCGGCGCGCGCTCGCCGGCCCTCGTCCACCAGGGCAAGATCGGCGAGATCATTCAGGCCAAGCCCGAGCAGCGCCGCCGCGTGCTGGAAGACGCCGCCGGCGTCGCCGGCCTGCATGCCCGCCGCCACGAGGCCGAGCTGCGGCTGAAGGCGGCCGAAACCAACCTCACCCGCGTCGAGGACGTGATCGGCCAGCTCGCAGGGCAAGTGGAAGGCCTGAAGAAGCAGGCTCGCCAGGCCGTGCGCTATCGCGAAGTTGCGGCCAAGGTCCGCAAGGCCGAGGCAACCCTATTCCATTTGCGCTGGATCGGCGCCCACGCCGACGTCAACGAATCCGGCCAGATCCACGATCTCGCGGTCCGCGAGATGGCGGAGCGTACCCAGCACCAGGCCGAGGCCGCCCGCATCCAGGCGATCCGCGCCGCCGAAATGCCGGCGCTGCGCGATGCCGAAGCGCGCGCGGCAGCCGGGCTGCAGCGCCTGACCAACGCCCGCGAGCTGCTCGACCGCGAGGAAGAGCGCGCCAAGGAGCGCGTCGCCGAGCTCGAGCGCCGTCTCGCACAATTCGAAGGCGACATCTCGCGCGCCCAGCAGCAGACCATGGACGCCGACGTGGCGCTGCAGCGCCTCGACGCCGAGGATTCCGAGCTGAAGGAAGAGATCAAGTCGCGCGTCGAGAAGCGCTCAGGCGTCGACGAGCGCGTCGGCGAAGCCGAGGCGGTGCTGACCGAAACCGAGCACCAGTTCGCCGAGCTCACCACCGCGCTCGCCGACCTCACCGCCAAGCGCCATCAGCTCGAAGCCAACGTTCGCACCCACCGCGACAAGCTCGCCCGGCTCGACCAGGAGATTTCGAACGTCGCGGCGGAAGAGCAGAAGCTCACTGCGGAGACCGGCGGCTTCGGCGATCTCGACGAGTTGACCGCAACGGTCGAGAACGCCGAGCAGACGCTTGCGGCCTCGGAAGCCGCCGCTCAGGACAGCGAAGCCGCCCACGTCGCCGCGCGGCAGACGCTGGAATCCTCGCGCTCGCCGCTCGTCGAAGCCGACAAGCGCGTGCAGCGGCTCGATACCGAAGCGCGCACGATCTCCAAGATCCTCAACGGCGAGACCAAAAATCTGTGGCCGCCGATCATCGACGGCATCACCGTCGACAAGGGTTTTGAAAAGGCGATCGGCGCAGCCCTCGGCGACGATCTCGACGCCCCGGTCGATCCGTCCGCGCCGATGCGCTGGACCAATGCCGGTGTCACCGAGGGCGATCCGGAGTTGCCCGAGGGCGTTGTGCCGCTCGCCAGCCACGTGCAGGCACCGGCCGAGCTGGCCCGCCGCCTGGCGCAGATCGGCGTGGTTCCGCGCGAGCGCGGCGCCGAGCTGGTCTCGCAGCTCAAGACCGGCCAGCGGCTGGTCTCGCCCGAAGGCGACGTCTGGCGCTGGGACGGTTTTGTTGCCGCGGCCCACGCGCCGACCGGCGCCGCGCGGCGCCTTGCCGAGCGCGCCCGCCTCGTCGACATCGAGAACGATCTGGAGCAGGCCCGCATCGACGCGCAGATCAAGCGTCAGGCGCTGGAAGACGCCGAGTCCGAGCTGCAGATGGCCGCCAGCACCGAAGGCGCAAGCCGCGAAGCCTGGCGCGCCGCGCAGCGCGAGCTCAACGTCGCGCGCGAGCGCCACGCCACCACCGAGCGCGAGATCAATCGCCACGCCGCGCGCAAGGCGACGTTGTCGGAAGCGCACAGCCGTCTCGCCGCCGACCGCGCCGAGGCCGAAGCCGCCTACGAATACGCCGAAGCCGGAATCTCCGAGCTGCCGTCGAGCGAGGACACCGAAACCCGTCTCGCCGCCGTCCGCAGCGACATCGAAGGCCATCGCCGCATGGCCGCCCAGGTCCGTGCCGAGGCGCAGGCGCTGGCGCGCGAGGCCGAGCTTGCCGACCGCCGCGTGCAGGCGATCCTCGCCGAACGCACCGAGTGGCAGAACCGCAAGGAGAGCGCGGCCTCCCACATCGACACCATCCAGGCCCGTATCTCCGAAGTCACCATCGAGCGCAGCGACCTCGAGAACGCACCGGCCGTGTTCGCGGAGAAGCGCAGCGCGCTGATCACCGAGATCGAATATGCCGAAAACGACCGCCGCATGGCCGCCGACGCGCTCGCCAGCGCGGAAACCGCGATGGCCGAAACCGATCGCGCCGCGAAGCTGACGCTCGAAGCGCTGTCCAGCTCCCGCGAGGCCACGGCCCGCGCCGAGGAGCGCATGGAAGGCGCGCGGCGCCGGCTCGAGGACATCGAGCGCGAAATCCGCGACATGCTGGAAGTCGAGCCGCAGGCCGTAGCCGGCCTTGCCGAGATCGAGCCCGGCGCGGAGCTGCCGCCGCTGCACGACATCGAGGAAGACCTCGAAAAAATGCGCCGCGATCGCGAGCGTCTGGGCGCGGTCAACCTGCGCGCCGAGGAAGAGCTGCGCGAGGTCGAGACCCAGCACAACGGTCTGGTCACCGAGCGCGACGACCTCGTCGAAGCCATCAAGCGGCTGCGCCAGGGCATCCAGAGCCTCAACAAGGAGGCGCGCGAGCGGCTCCTGACCTCGTTCGAGGTCGTCAACAGCCACTTCAAGCGCCTGTTCGTCGAGCTGTTCGGTGGCGGCGAGGCCGCGCTGCATCTGATCGAGAGCGACGACCCGCTGGAAGCCGGCCTCGAAATCATCGCCAAGCCGCCGGGCAAGAAGCCGCAGACGCTGTCGCTGCTCTCGGGCGGTGAGCAGGCGCTGACCGCGATGGCGCTGATCTTCGCGGTGTTCCTCACCAACCCCTCGCCGATCTGCGTGCTGGACGAAGTCGACGCGCCGCTCGACGACCACAACGTCGAGCGCTATTGCAACCTGTTGCACGAGATGACCAGCTCGACCGACACGCGCTTCATCATCATCACCCACAACCCGATCACGATGGCGCGGATGAACCGCCTGTTCGGCGTCACCATGGCCGAGCGCGGCGTCTCGCAACTGGTGTCTGTGAATCTGCAAGAGGCAGTGGACATTCTCGACCAGAACGTTGCGTGAGGCTACGGACGAGCCGCACCCATTGACGTCATCATCCGCCTTGTGCGCAATTGCGCACTCGGGCAGATGATGGCCACGAATGATGATCTCACCCAACCTCCCGGCGGAACTGAAAGCGGCCCTCGACGGCAAGCTCCAGGGCTTTTCGCGCACCGATGCGGCGCGACGATCGTCGCAAATCTCGACCACCTATCGCGCAGGCGGCGGCTCCGGCACCATCAAGTCGGATGCCGATGCGCTCGCCTACGCGCTCGCGCGCATGCCCGCGACCTACGCGGCTGTGGCGGCAAGTCTGAATGCGCTGACCGAGATCGCACCGGACCTCGCTCCGGAAACGTTGCTCGACGTCGGCGCAGGCCCGGGCACCGCGAGCTGGGCCGCCGCAGAGGCGTTCTCCTCGCTGCAGGATTTCACCCTGCTCGACGCCAACGGCGCGCTGAGCAGGCTGGCGCTTGAACTGGCGCGTGATAGCTCGCGACTTGCGCAGTGCCGCTATCTGCCGGGCGATGCCGGCGCGAACCTCGCCGAGGTCTCGCAAGCCGATCTCGTGGTTGCGAGCTACGTCATCGGCGAGCTCCGTGACGGCGATCAACACAAGCTCGCGGAAACGATGTGGGCGAAAGCGCGCCACGCATTGGTCGTGATCGAACCCGGCACGCCCGCCGGCTACGCGCGCATCCTCGCTTTGCGCCAGCAACTGATCACGGCGGGCGCCTATGTCGCCGCGCCCTGCCCCCACGAAAAGCCCTGTCCGCTCATGGCGCCGGACTGGTGCCATTTCTCCCAGCGCCTGCCGCGCTCCCAGGCGCACCGCCAGATCAAGGGCGCCGACGTGCCGTTCGAGGACGAACGCTTCATCTACGTGGCGCTGACCCGTACGCCGCCCGCTGCACGCGCCGCGCGCGTGCTGGCGCCGCCGGATGTCGGCAAGGCCGAGATCACGGCCAAGCTTTGCACCGAGCAGAGTGTTGAACTTGCCAGGATCCCCCGCCGCGACAAGGCCGCCTATGCAAGCGCCCGGCGCTGGCGCTGGGGTGACGCCGTCATGTCCGAAAGTTAACCTCGTCCGGCGCTTTTGGCTTGAACTCGGATGGTTCCAGATCCGACCAAGTCTTACCTTCTCTCCGCGGCGGGCTCTCGCCGGGCGCTAATTTGGTCTAGGCTGCGCCAGCCTTAATTCCCTTCAGGAGTTCTCCATGTCGACCGGCTGGATCGTTCTCGGCGTCATCGTCGTCCTCGTGCTGTTCGCCTTCAGCGCCTACAACCGTCTGGTGGCGCTGGGCCAGCGCGTCGGCCAGGCCTTTGCCGACATCGACGTGCAGCTCAAGCAGCGCCACGATCTGATCCCGAACCTGGTCGAGACGGTGAAGGGCTATGCATCGCATGAGCGCGGCACGCTCGACGACGTCGTCAAGGCGCGCAATTCGGCGATGTCGGCGCAGGGACCGGCGCAGGTGTCCGCAGCCGAGAACCAGCTCTCCGGCGCGCTCGGCCGGCTGATCGCGCTGTCGGAGGCCTATCCCGACCTCAAGGCCAACGCCAATTTCCAGCAGCTCGCCAGCGAGCTCTCCGACCTCGAGAACAAGATCGCGGCCAGCCGGCGCTTCTTCAACAGCGCGGTCCAGGAATACAACACCGGCATCCAGCAGATGCCCGCCGCCTTGTTCGCCGGCATGTTCGGCTTCACCAAAAAGGACTTCTTCGATCTCGGCGCCAGCCGCACCGAGGTCGAGGCCACGCCGCAGGTGAAGTTCTGAGTTGAGCCGATAGGCCGGCAGGGCATTGCGTCATGGCCGCGTATGGTCTCTACACGCACATCGCCTCGAACAAGTTTCGTTCGATGCTGCTGCTCGCCGGCCTGTTCGCGCTGGTCTATGTGCTGGTCTATGCCGGTGCGCTGATCGCCGAAGTCGTCAGCAACGGCAATGAGACCATCGTCTATTATCTGAGCCGCGCCTTCTATGACCTGAAAGTCGCCGCGCCGGTTGCAACCGTCGTGGCAGCGGCCTGGATCGTGATCGCCTATTTCTTCCACCAGTCGATGATCGATGCCGTGACCGGCGGCCACGACGTCACCCGGCAGGAACAGCCGCGGCTCTATAATCTGCTCGAAAACCTCTGCATCTCGCGCGGCATCACGATGCCAAAGCTGAAGATCATGGAGAGCCCGGCGCTGAACGCGTTCGCGACCGGCCTCAACCCGAGGCAATATTCGATCACCGTCACCACCGGTCTCCTCAACGCACTGAACGACAAGGAGATCGAGGCGGTGCTGGGCCACGAGCTGACCCACATCAAGAACGGCGACGTGCAGCTCATGGTGGTCGCCGTCATCATCGCCGGTGTAGTCGGCTTCTTCGGCGAATTGTTCTTCCGCCTGTTCACGAATTTCAGCTGGAGCTCCGGCGGCGGCTCGTGGTCGTCAGGCTCCTCCTCGTCATCGCGATCGTCCTCGTCGTCGAGCGACAGCAAGAGCTCCGGCGGCGGCGCGGTGGTGGTCATCATCATCGCGGTGGTGCTGATCGTGGTGGCATGGCTGTTGTCGCAAGTGGTGAAGCTCGCGCTGTCGCGCTCGCGCGAATATCTCGCCGATGCGGGCTCGGTCGAGCTGACAAAAAACCCGGACGCCATGATCTCGGCGCTCCGCAAGATCGAGAACCGCGGCGAGCTGCCGGGCGCAACCTCGGCGGTGATGGAGCTCTGCGTCGACAATCCGCGCGAGGGCTTTGCAGACCTGTTTGCCACTCACCCCTCGGTGCAGTCCCGGGTCGACGCGCTGGTCAAGTTCGCCGGCGGCCACGATCCCGGTCCGCTGCCGCCACCCGGCTATGAGGAGGAAGAACCGGAAGCACAAGCCGGCCGGCAAGGCACGCCACCGCCGCTACGCCAGGGTCCTTGGGACGATGCAGGCGGCTCGGCCAGTCCACCGCCCGTGCCCGCATCCAGTCCTGCCGGAACCGCAAGCGGCAATCCCTTGGGCAATCCAATGGGTCCTTGGGGCCGCCGTTAAACGCGTGATTTGACGCGGCGCGCGGGAGGTTTGGTCGCGTTTGGGAAAAACCTCGGGAATTGCCGTAACTGCATGCCGAGGAATTGAATTCTCCCTTGTTTCTGCCATGTTCGCGCCCAACAGCAGACTTGGGACATCCTCGGGACATCCTTGGGACATCGATTTGGGGCCCGGCCGATTGCGATCTCGCGATCGGGGGCGCGTTAGGGGACAGCAATGGCAAAGCCGGCAGTGGTTGTGGTGGGCGCGGACAAGGGCGGGGTCGGCAAGACCACGGTGTCGCGCACCCTGCTCGATTATTTTTCCGCCAACAACGTGCCGACGCGCGCCTTCGACACCGAGTCGCCGCGCGGAACCCTGAAGCGCTTCCACCCTGATATCACCGAGATCGTCGACATGACGACGACGTCCGATCAGATGAAGATCTTCGATACGCTCAACGCGACGAGCCCGTCCGTGACCGTGATCGACGTCCGCGCCGGCCTGCTCTCGCCGGCGCTGGCCTCGCTGCGCGACATCGGTTTCCTCGACGCCGCCAAGGCCGGCCAGATCACCTTCGCGGTGTTCCACATCCTCGGACCCTCGATCGCCTCACTGGATGAGATCGCCGAGACAGCCGGCTTCATGACCGGCGCAAAGTATTTCCTGGTGAAGAACTTCATCAACGACACGCAGTTCTTCCAATGGGACCAGGCGACCTACAATTCATACTTCCACCGCATCAAGGATGCGACCGAGCTGACCATCCCAAAACTCAACGAAATGGCCTATGAGCAGGTCGAGGTGTCCTCGGTCCCGTTCCTCAAATTCGTCGCCAACAAGGGCATCAACGACGAGGCCGCGAACTATTCGTTCGTGCTCCGCGGCTATGTCCGGCATTGGCTGGCGAACGTCTGGAGCGAATTCGACCGGATCCGACTGACCGACATCGTCGGCTCCAAGCCCGCCGCCCGCAACAGCGAAAAATAGTTGCGGACCCCGGGCGGATACGGCTGGATTGGGCGGTGAGTTCGCTCAGATAATAGTTCGTGATGCCAGCAACGCCCTTCTACATCATCTGCTCGCCCCGCCCGCAGGTCGGCAAGACCTTGCTGGCGCGGCTTTTGAGCGAATTTTTGCTGCTCAAGAACGGCAACGTCGCGGCCTTCGACGTCAACCTGAAGGAGCCGTCGCTGCTCGACTATCTGCCAAAGATCACGGAGACCGCCGACGTGATCGACACCTATGGCAAGATGCAGCTGATGGATCGCGTCATCGTCGATGACGGGCTTGCCAAGGTGATCGACCTCGGCTTCCACGCCTTTGACGAGTTCTTCAAGATGGCCGACGAGATCGGCCTGTTGAAAGAGGCCGCGCGCCGCCACGTCGCGCCGATCATCCTGTTCGTCGCCGACACCGACCGCGCCTCGGCCCGCGCCTACGAAATGCTGCGCGAACAGATCCCGCGGATGAACCTGATCACGGTCGATAACGAGCACATCGTGCGCGGCGAGCTGCCGGCCGCAATGGCTGCCGGGCGGGTGTTCCGCCTGCCCGCGCTGCCCGGCTTCCTGAAGACCTATGTCGGCCGGCTGAACTTCTCCTTCACCGGGTATCTGCGCCAGGAGAAGGATGCCTCGACCGAGCTGCACCAGTGGACCCGGCGCAATTACCTCGCCTTCCGTGAGCTCGAGCTCAGCCTGATCCTGCAACGGTCCTGAATATTTTACCCGGATAATATTGACTTGCGGCGGACCCGCCGTTACTGAGTTTGCGCACCAGCATCCCTCAGCAAGGCCCCTCACAGTGACCATCGACCGGAAAGCCGCCATCGCC
Source organism: Bradyrhizobium sp. 132 (assembly GCF_023074185.1). GTDB lineage: Bacteria > Pseudomonadota > Alphaproteobacteria > Rhizobiales > Xanthobacteraceae > Bradyrhizobium. The sequence continues at coordinate 119,779 of NZ_JADPKY010000030.1, forward strand.
GCCTACAGGGAGCGGAAGACCGTCGCAGGCATCTACGTCGTCCGCTGCGCGGCATCGGGCGAGACATGGGTCGGACAGGCGCCGAACCTCGAGACAATCCAGAACCGCATCTGGTTCTCGTTGCGCCACGGCAGCCACCCCTGCCGCAGCCTTCAGGCTGCGTGGACCACGCATGGCGAGCCCGGCCTGACATTTGGCGAATGCGAGCGTCTGGAGGACGAGGCGAGCGCCTATGTCAGGAATGCGCTGCTCAAAGAGCGCATGCTGCACTGGCTGTCGGAGCTAAAGGCCGAGGCGATCTGAACGTCGCCAGCGGCGCCGTTGCCGTTCAGTGTCCCTCGAACGTCATCAGCGTGCGCACGGGCACGTCCATCGCGCGCAGCTTGGCGGCACCGCCGAGCTCGGGCAGGTCGATGATGAAGCAGGCGGCCACCACATTGGCGCCGATCTGCCGCAGCAGCTTCACCGCGCCTTCCGCGGTGCCGCCCGTGGCAATGAGATCGTCGACCAGGATGACGCGCTCGCCGGGCTGGATGGCGTCGACATGCATCTCCATCTCGTCGATGCCGTATTCGAGGGAGTAAGCGATGCGCACGGTGGTGTGTGGCAGCTTGCCTTTCTTGCGGATCGGCACGAACCCGGCGGACACCTGATGCGCCACCGCGCCGCCGATGATGAAGCCGCGCGCCTCCATGCCGGCGACCTTGTCGATCTTGTTGCCGGCCCAGGGATTGACGAGTTCGTCAACCGCACGGCGGAACGCGCGCGCATCTGCGAGCAGCGTGGTGATGTCGCGGAACATGATCCCCGGCTTTGGGTAGTCCGGGATGGTGCGAACGCTCGCCTTCAGATCGTGGTCGAAATTCATTGGTGCCTCTCAATCAACGCGCGCTTCCAGCCGGAACGCATTCTCGACAATTCGTAATCCCACCTCGCCGCTGAGCGACATCAGCGATTCCGGATGGAATTGCACGCCGGCGACCGGCAGGGTCTTGTGCTCCAGCGCCATGGCCACGCCGTCCTCGGTGCTGGCCGTGACATCGAGAACTTCGGGCATGCTGTCGCGCTCGACATAAAGCGAGTGATAGCGGCCGATAACGATCTCGTTCGGCAGATTGCGCATCAACCTCCCGCCGCGGACCTGCACCCGCGAGGGCCGGCCGTGGGCGGGATGCGTGAGCTGCCCGAGTTCGCCGCCGAAATACTCGCCGATCGCCTGGACGCCGAGGCAGACGCCGAACACCGGCAGCTTGTTGTCCAGCGCCGCGTCGATGGTCTTCTTGATCCCGAAATCCTCAGGCCTGCCGGGGCCGGGCGACAGCACCAGCAAATCCCACCTCTTCTGCCTGAGCATGTCGAGCGCATGCACATGGCGGACCACGGTGACGTCAGCCCCGACCTGGCGGAAATAGTCGGCCAGCATATGGACGAAGCTGTCGTCGTGGTCGATCAGCAGCACCCGCTTGCCCGAACCGGTGGCATCGGGCGCAAAGGCCGACAGCGGCTTCGGCGGATCGCCGCGCAGCGCCTGGAACAAGGCGGCAGCCTTGACCTGGCATTCGCGATCTTCGGCGGCGGGATCGGAGTCGAACAAACAGGTCGCCCCGACACGCACCTCCGCGAGGCCTTCCTTCATCCGGATGGTACGGATGGTGAGGCCGGTGTTGATACTGCCGTCGAAATTCACCGCGCCGATGGCGCCGGCATACCAGCGCCGTGGCGAGCGCTCGTGATCCTCGACGAACTGCATCGCCCAGAGCTTTGGTGCGCCGGTGACGGTGACGGCCCAGGCGTGGGTGAGGAACGCATCGAGCGCATCGAAGCCGGGGCGCAGCATGCCCTCGACATGGTCCACGGTGTGAAACAGCTTCGAGTAGGTCTCGATCTGCCGGCGTGCCAGCACCTTGATCGTGCCGGGAACGCAGACGCGCGCCTTGTCGTTGCGATCGACGTCGGTGCACATGTTGAGCTCGAACTCGTCCTTCTCCGAGTTCAGGAGCTGGCGGATCTGCTCGGCGTCGCCGATCGCGTCGGTGCCGCGCGCGATCGTGCCCGAGATCGGGCAGGTCTCGACCCGGCGTCCGTCCGAGCGCACGAACATTTCGGGCGAGGCAGAAACGAGAAACTCGCCCTCGCCAAGATTCATCAGCGCGCCATAGGGCGACGGATTGATGACGCAGAGCCGCTGGAACACTTCCGCCGGCGAGCGGTCGCAAGGCTCGGCGAACAGCTGGCCAGGTACGGCTTCGAAGAGATCGCCGCGCGCGAAGGCCGCGCGCGCGGTTTCCACCGTGGCCTGATATTCGCCGGGCGCGTGATCCGCAAAACCCTGGCGCGACGTCTTGAGGTACGGGCTCTCGGCGGTCTCGTGCGGCAGGCCCGCGGTGGACTTGCCCTTCCACGCGAAATCGTAAGTGAGCACGACGCCGCGGCCGGTGGCGCGGTCATAGGCCAGCAGGCGGTCCGGGACGTAGAGCACGATGTCGCGCTGATCGCTCTCGCGCGCGCGCTTCTGCACGAGATCCTCGATCTGGAAGACGAGGTCGTAGGCGAAGGCGCCGAACAGGCCGAGCAACCCGTCGTCATTGGCCGAGAAGGCGGCGACGAGATCGCGCACCAGCGACATCACGCTGGCACGCCGCGTGCGCTGGTCTTCGTCGATCGGGGCTTCGCCGCGGACGATATGACCGGCAAGGCGCGTGGACGTCTTCTCGGAGATCACGACGCAGGGCTCGCGCAAGACGTCGGCGACGAAGGCGATCAGCACCTGCCCGCGCTCGTTCAATGCTTCCAGATTGAAATTGAAACCTGTTGTCTCGAGCTTGAGCGGCGGATCGGAGAAGCCGAGGTCGAAACTCTCGTAGCGGCCGGGCACGGTCGTGCCCGAGGACAGCACCACGCCGCGGCGACGGTCGAGCAGGTTGACGAGATCGTCGAGCCGGTTGGCGCCGCCGGTGAACTGCTCGGCCACGCGCGTGATCGCAAGCCCCGCGCGGGTCACATAGTCGCTTCGAGCCGGGAGGGCAAAGACGGTCCTGTTCATGTCGTCCTCTTACGAAACTTGCCGAGGGAACGCCACACAGGACAAACGATCAGGCCGCCGCACTGCGTGGGCGACCTCAGACGATTTTGGGAGAATAAATCGCACCGGCCACCTCTTAGGAGGTGCGCCACCAAAGACGGGATGGGCGGACGGTGGTGCTCATGGGCGGATACTCATCATGGCGCGGGGACGGCGTCAAGAGCGGCTGGGCCGGCCCGACCGGCAAAATGGCGCAAACGCAACGAGGGTTATGGCCGGTCTTTCAGGCTGTCGCGCCCAACGGCCGCGTCTGCGGCATGACGCTCGATTTCGTCTCGCATTACCGTGAGCACGAGCTCGCCGTCAGATCCGATGACCTGGGCGCGGTCGCCAAAGGTTTCGACCAAAACGCTGGTCTCTCCTGTGACCACACACCAACTGGCTCGATCGTCGCTCACGCTCAAGGCCGTGATCGCCGCGGTGGGACCCAGACTTAACTTCCGCAACAGCAGGTCGATCGCTTCGGCCGCAAAGTTTTGCTCGGCAATTCTCAAGAAATTCTGGATCGTGTCAGTCCCCACAGTCGACAGCCGCGCGCCCACTATCATAGGGCGCGTGGCAAGTTCATAAAGTCGTCCACCCGCCTCGTCAAAGACGCATAGCCGCGAGCCCTTGTTGGTCCTTACGCCGAACGCAGTGCATTGCTGCCCCTCCACATCCGTGTCGAATCCTGGAAGCACCATGACCTTGAGCTCCGGGTCAGGCTTCACCGCTCCGCACACCGCGGCGACCGTGAGCTGCAGATTGTCAGTCATCTGAAAGCTGATGCGGTGAACGCTTCGCCAGATCAGGCGGTGGGACAGATGTGGGTTAAGCTGCGCAAGCCCCTCGATTTCGGAAGAATATTGCTCCTGCGCGACGGCGTGCAATTCGGGCCAGCTTGCGATCCATCGGGCCGCTAGTTGGGTCATTGGTTGCTGCCGTTCTGCCGCAAAGAAGCGCCTATCAAGCGCGCTGAGCGCCGCGGCGCGGTTTTCGAATCCGGTCTGCAGCGCAGCCTCGCCGGGATGTGCCTCCACCCAGGCGATCATCTCCTGCAAGATCTGGTGTTGCGCACTCGCACCCATGGCCTTCAGTCCCGCGAGCGCATCACCAGATGTCGTCGGAAGCATCGCGAGCCCTGTGTTGCCGATGAACTGGCTGTGACCGCCGTTGTAGACCTGAGAGAGATAGTAGTCGGCATGATAGGCCTGTATGGCCACGGCCGGCAGCTCACCTGCCGTGTAGACGCCGACGCTCTGAATTTCGTTGACGTAGTCGACCACAGCGCCAGTGAGATGGTCGGCTTTCTCGGGGCTGCGGGCCGCTTCCAGCGCTTTGCTGGGCACCACAACCATGGTCAAGCGGCCATCCACAATCATCGTGCCCTCCTGCAGTCGCATGGCGAATGCCATGCGGCTGCAGCCTATGATTGCAGTGATCAATTTTCAAATGCGATGCGGCAATAGCGCTGATCGCGGCGGGCCGCCGCCCGGCCTACCCCAGATGCTTCCTAAAAAACTCCGTCGCCCTGCCCCAGGCGAGTTCGGCGGCTTCGCGGTCGTGCACGGCCTGGCGCTGCTCGTTGACGAAGGCGTGCTCGGCGTCATAGCGGAACAACTCCAGCGACTTGCCGGCGGTCTTCATGCCGTTTTCGAAGGCATCGACCAGTTGCGGTGTGCACCAGTCGTCCTTGTTGGCGAAATGAGCCTGGAGCGGAATCTTGACGTCGGCGGGCTTGGCCGCCTGCTCCGGCGGAATGCCGTAGAACACCACGCCGGCCGCAAGCTCCGGGATCTTGGTCGCACCGATGATGGTCACGGCGCCGCCGAGGCAGAAGCCTGTCAGCCCCACCTTGGCGCCGTTGCGCGACAGATATTGCGTGGCGCCGCGCACGGTCTGCGTGGTGGCGTCCATGAAATCCAGCGAGTTCATCTCTTTGCCGGCGGCGTCCGTGTCGTGATACGGCACCACCTTGCCCTTGTAGAGATCGGGCGCGAGCGCGTCGAAACCGGCCAGCGCAAAGCGGTCGCACAGGCCCTTGATCTGGTCCGACAGGCCCCACCATTCCTGGATCACGACCACGCCCGGCGCGTTGCCGCGCGCCGCGTTGGCGAGATAGCCCGATCCGTCCTTGCCGTCCGGGCGCTTGAAGGTGATGGCGGTTCCCATGATGTCCTCCGGTGAGTTTCTGGGGAGCGGTTGGCGGTACTTTGGCCGCTGGGAGCGCGATAGGCAATCGCGCCTGACAACACACGCTCGTGTGCAACAAAAAAGCCCCCTCGCGGGGGCTTCTTAAATTCTCGTTTCGCCTTGAACCGCTCAGTGCGAGTCGGCCCAGACCTTCTTCTTGGTGAAGTACATCAGGCCGGCGAAGATGATCAGGAAAATGAAGACCTGAAAGCCCATGCGCTTGCGCGCTTCCATGTGCGGTTCGGCGGTCCACATCAGGAACGTGGTGACGTCCTTGGCGTACTGCGCGACGGTCGTCGGCGAGCCGTCGTCATAGGTCACCTGGCCGTCGCTGAGCGGCTTCGGCATCTTGATGGCGTGGCCCGGGAAGTACTTGTTGTAGTAGGAGCCCTCCGGGATGGTCACACCCTCAGGCGCCTTGTCCTCAAAGCCCTGCAGCACCGCCGAGACGTAGTCTGGGCCCTGCTCCTGATACTGGCTGAAGAAGTCGACGATGAACATCGGGAAGCCGCGCCCATAGGAACGCGCCTTCGTGATTAACGACAGATCCGGCGGCGCGGCGCCGCCGTTCGCCGCACGTGCGGCCTGCTCGTTTGGAAACGGCGAGGGGAAATAGTCCGCCGGCCGGCCCGGGCGCTCGAACATGTCGCCCTGATCGTTCGGACCGTCCTTGACCTTGTAGTCGGAGGCGAAGGCTGCCACCTGCGCGGTCGAATAGCCGGGGCCGCCGGGATCTCCGAGATTGCGGAAGGCGATAAAGGACAGGCCGTGGCAATTGGCGCAGACTTCCTTGTAGACCTTGAGGCCGCGCTGGAGTGCGCCGCGGTCGAACGTGCCGAACGGGCCGGAGAAGGACCAGTTGTTGCCCGGCGGCCTGGTGCCGCCTTCCTCGGCGCGGGCGCTGTCGACTGAGCCCGCAAACAACGCGCCCACCAGCGCAAGAGCGATCACGGTCGACACCATCGGCGTCGACTTGCTGCCGGTCTTTGCAAGAACCGCCTCTGCGATCGAATTCGGCACCGGCCGCGGCGTCTCGATGCGCGAGAGCAGCGGCAGCACGATCAGGAAGTAGGCGAAGTAGCAGAACGTCAGGACCCGGCCGGCGATCACGTAGATGCCTTCCGGCGGCTGCGCGCCGAGATAGCCGAGCAGGATGCAGACCGCGACGAAGATCCAGAAGAACTGCTTGGCCAGCGGACGGTACTTCGACGACTTCGTCCTGGCGGCGTCGAGCCAGGGCAGGAAGCACAGGATGATGATCGCCGAGAACATCCCGATCACGCCCGCGAGCTTGTTCGGGATCGAACGCAGGATCGCGTAGAACGGCAGGTAATACCATTCCGGCACGATGTGCGGTGGGGTCACGCCCGGGTTCGCCGGAATGTAGTTGTCGGCGTCGCCGAGATAGTTCGGCATGTAGAAGATGAACCAGGCGTAGAGCAGCATGAAGCAGGCGACGCCGAAGCCGTCCTTGATGGTGGCGTGCGGCGTGAACGGAACCGTGTCCTTTTCCGTCTTCGGCTCAACGCCGTCAGGATTGTTCTGGCCGGCGACGTGCAGCGCCCAGACGTGGAGCACGACGACGCCCGCGATCAGGAACGGCAGCAGATAGTGCAGCGAGAAGAAGCGGTTCAGCGTCGGGTTACCGACCGAATAGCCGCCCCACAGCAGCGTCACGATGCTCTCGCCGACATAGGGAATGGCGGAGAACAGATTGGTGATGACGGTGGCGCCCCAGAAGCTCATCTGGCCCCAGGGGAGCACGTAGCCCATGAAACCGGTCGCCATCATCAGGAGGTAGATGATGACGCCGAGGATCCAGAGCACTTCGCGCGGCTCCTTGTAGGAGCCGTAATAGAGGCCGCGCAGCATGTGGACGTAGACAGCGACGAAGAACATGGAGGCGCCGACGGCGTGCATGTTGCGCAGCAGCCAGCCGTAATTGACGTCACGGACCAATAGCTCGACCGACTTGAAGGCGAGATCGGCATGCGGCGTGTAGTGCATCGCCAGGATCACGCCGGTCAGGATCTGGATCCCAAGCATGAAGGAGAGGATGGCGCCGAAGGTCCACCAGTAGTTCAGGTTGCGCGGGGTGGGATAGATAACGAAGGACGAGTGGACGAGACCCATGATCGGCAGACGTCGCTCGATCCATTGCAGGGCCGGATTGCTCGGCTGGTAGTCGGATGGTCCGCTCATGATGCGATCCTGAGGAAATATAACGACGAGACGGCGCGAAGCTTCGGACGCGGGTCCGAAGCTCAGCCGATCTGGATTTTGGTGTCGGAAACGAACTGGTACGGCGGCACGGGCAGGTTCGCGGGCGCGGGCCCCTGGCGGATGCGGCCGGACGAATCGTACTGCGAACCATGGCAGGGGCAGAAGAACCCGTCGTAATTGCCTTCATGTGCGATCGGGATGCAGCCGAGATGGGTGCAGATGCCGATCACAACCAGCCACTGGTCGTGGCCGGACTTGACCCGGGCCTCGTCGGACTGCGGATCGGGCAGGCTCGCCACATTGACGGCGCGCGCCTCGTCGATCTGTTTCTTGGTGCGGTGGCTGATATAGATCGGCTTGCCGCGCCAGAACACCTTGATGTCCTGCCCCTCGGCGACCGGACTGAGATCGACCTCGATCGGCGCACCGGCGGCGATGGTCGACGCATCAGGATTCATCTGGGAGACGAAGGGCCAGAGCGCGGCTGCGCCCCCTACTGCTGCAGCTGCCCCCGTTGCAACGAATAAGAAATCACGGCGTGTCGGATGGTCCGCCGAAGACGCTGTCGTCACGATTCCAACCCTTTCTTCTTATTCTGCCGGCGGAACCGCTCCAGAGGGCCCCAAGGTCCCCAGAACAGCCTGCTAGCGCCCGCGGCCCCCCCGCGGCGGCAGAACTTCACGTGTCCCCACCAAAACAAGGCGAAAACAGCAGTCCAGAATCGTTCTATTGGCACCCTTGCCGGGCGAGCGCAAGCCCGCTATCGGCGCGGGAGCGTGCAATGCACGAATTCCGCGGCCAGCGATGTTTTATTGAGACATTTCCGGCCCGCACCGAACCCGGCACAGCCCATGCAGATAGCGCTTTTCCAACCCGACATCCCCCAGAACACCGGCACGATTCTCAGGCTCTGCGCCTGTCTGGGCGTGGCCGCCCATATCATCGAACCGGCAGGCTTTCCCGTCTCCGACCGGCATTTCCGCCGGGCGGGAATGGATTACCTCGATCAGGTCAGCATCAACCGCCATGACTCGTGGTCGAAATTCGAGCAATGGCGCGCGGCACAGGGCTACCGCCTGCTGCTGTTCACCACCAAAGGGGCCACCGACTACCGCGATTTCCGTTACCAGACGACGGACATCCTGCTATTCGGGCGCGAGAGCGCCGGCGTCACCGACGCGGTGGTCGAAGCCGCGGACGCGCGGCTGGTGATTCCGATCGCGGCGGGGCTACGGTCGCTCAATGTCGCCATGACCGCGGCGATGGCCGCAGGCGAAGCGCTGCGGCAGATCCGGAACCCCGAGGCCTCACAGGATTGAAGGGCCCATAGGATTGAGGAGAGACGGTTGAGTTACGCGGTCAAGGAAATCTTCCTGACTCTGCAAGGCGAAGGCGCACATGCCGGGCGCGCGTCCGTATTTTGCCGTTTTGCCGGCTGCAACCTCTGGAGCGGGCGAGAGGCCGACCGCGCGGGCGCCACCTGCAAATTCTGCGACACGGACTTCGTCGGCACCGACGGCACGCTGGGCGGGCGCTACGCCTCGGCCGCGGAACTCGCCGGCACCATCGCCGCGCAATGGACAGCCTCTACCGACAACCGTTACGTGGTGCTCACCGGCGGCGAGCCGCTGCTCCAGGTCGATGCCGCACTGGTCGATGCGCTCCACGCAAGCGGCTTCGAGATCGGCGTCGAGACCAACGGCACGATCGTCCCGCCCGAGGGGCTCGACTGGATCTGCGTCAGTCCGAAGGGCGGCAGCGACCTGGTGGTCCGGCGCGGCCACGAGCTGAAGCTGGTCTATCCGCAGCCACTCGCCGCACCGGAGGCCTTCGCAGGCCTCGCCTTCGAGCGCTTCTCGCTGCAGCCGATGGACGGGCCCGAGGTGGCCGAGAACACCGCGCGCGCGATCGACTACTGCCTCAATCATCCGCAATGGCGGCTCAGCGTGCAGACGCACAAGTCGCTCGGTATCAGATAGGATTGGTTTTCGAACAGATGTGGGAATTGACGAAATCGTTTCGCTTCGAGGCGGCGCACTCATTGTCGGGAACGACGTTCGGCGCGGCCAGCGAAGAGATCCACGGCCACTCCTTTCGCGCTGAGGTGACGGTGCGCGGCACGCTGGACCCTGCGACCGGCATGGTGGTCGATCTCGGCCTCCTTCAGCGCGCCATCGAGGATGTGCGCGTGATGCTGGACCACAAGTTCCTCAACAAGATCGAGGCGCTGGGCACACCGACGCTGGAAAACCTCTCGCTCTTCGTCTGGGACCGGCTGGCGCATATCGGCAAGCTGACCCGCGTCAGCATCCATCGCGACAGTTGCAGCGAGAGCTGCACCTATTACGGTCCGCAGGGCTGAAAGAATGACATCCACATTGGACCCGAGCTTGATCGAAGACCGCAAGACGCGCGCCCGCGTCTGGTTCGAAGCTTTGCGCGACGACATCTGTGCGAGCTTCGAGCGGCTGGAAGACGACGCGCCGCAAAACCTTTATCCGGGCGAGCCCGGCCGCTTCAAACGCACGCCCTGGCAGCGCACCGATCATACCGGCGCGGCCGGCGGCGGCGGCGTGATGTCGATGATGTCCGGCCGCCTGTTCGAGAAGGTCGGCGTGCACTGCTCGACCGTGCACGGCGAATTCGCGCCGGAGTTTCGCGCGCAAATTCCGGGCGCGGCGGACGACCCGAAGTTCTGGGCCTCCGGCATCTCGCTGATCGCGCATCTGCGCAATCCGCACGTGCCAGCGGTGCACATGAACACGCGCTTTGTCGTCACCACAAAAGCCTGGTTCGGCGGCGGCGCCGATCTGACGCCGGTGCTCGAGCGCCGGCGGACGCAGGACGACGCCGACACCATCGCCTTCCACGCCGCGATGAAACAGGCCTGCACGCAGCCGAACGGCATCGCCGATTACGACAAGTACAAGAAGTGGTGCGACGAGTATTTCCACCTGCCGCATCGGAAAGAAGCCCGCGGCATCGGCGGCATCTTCTACGACTGGCACGACAGCGGCGACTGGGACGCCGACCTCGCCTTCACCGCGGATGTCGGCCGCGCCTTCCTGAAGATCTATCCTGAGATCGTGCGGCGCAATTTCGCGACCGCCTGGACGGCCGAGGATCGCGAGGAGCAATTGATCCGGCGCGGCCGCTATGTCGAATTCAATCTGCTCTACGATCGCGGCACCATCTTCGGGCTCAGGACCGGTGGCAATGTCGATTCGATCCTGTCGTCGCTGCCGCCGGAGGTGAAATGGCCATGACTCCGATGAAGCCCGCAATCAGGCCGCTGCCGCGCGCCATGCTGATCGACATGGACGACACCATCCTGTCGGCCTATGGCCGGCCCGAGATCGCCTGGAACACGATCGCGAACGAGTTTGCCGAAGAGCTCGCGCCGCTGCCGCCGCAGCAGGTCGCAACCACGGTGCTCGCGTTCGCGAAAAACTTCTGGGCCAATGCGGACGCCTCGTGGCGGCTCAGGCTTGCCGAAGCTCGTCACCTCACCGTCAAGGGCGGGTTTGCCGCGCTCGCCGCCGCCGGCTACCGCGCCCTGCCCGACGACCTCGCCATTCGCCTCGCCGACCGCTTCACCACCTATCGCGAGGAGGAGATGTTCGTCTTCCCCGGCGCGCATGAGGCCATCGACAAATTGAAGGCGCTCGGCATCAAGCTCGCGCTGGTGACCAACGGCGCCGCCGACACCCAGCGCGCCAAGGTCGAGCGCTTCGAGCTGGCGCACCGCTTCCACCACATCCAGATCGAAGGCGAGCACGGTTTTGGCAAGCCCGAGGAGCGCGCCTACCTGCACGCGATGGACACGCTCGGCGTCACCGCAAAAGATACCTGGATGATCGGCGACAATCTGGAATGGGAAGTGGTGACTCCGCAGCGTCTCGGCATCTATTCGATCTGGATCGACGTGCACGGCGACGGCCTGCCCGAAGGGTCGCTCGTCAAGCCTGACCGCATCATCCGCTCGCTCGGCGAACTTTTGCCGGGATGATCAAGGCCGCGAAAACAAAAACATCGAAAACAACCCCATGCACAGTAGCCGACCGCTGCAAAACCAATGACTTACGGATTTAACGAAACCCTTTGACTCGTCGGGCAAAACACGGGCATGGTGGCATCATCGCCGCGCCCAGGACCGAAGAGCCCTTGCGTGCCTCTTGAGCGATCCCCCACTCGAACCTCCGTCATCGACGTTTCAGTCTGCGCGGCGGACACGCGCAGCCGTAGCGCATCCGCGGACCCGCAGTCGTGATCGGCATGTCATGACGGCTTGCTAACTCTTCTCTCGTCAATCAACTCTCTGTCAATCAACCTGAAAGGACCATCCATGGAACTGAAAGTCGGCGATATCGTAATGCTGAAATCCGGCGGGCAGCCGCTCACCGTTGCGGAAGTGAAGGGCGACGACGTGCTCTGCCTCTGGATGGGCGCGGAAGGCGACCTGTTCCGCGAGACGCTGCCGCTGGCCGTGCTCGAACAGCTGGAAGAATTGGACGAGGACGAGGATGACGAGGACGAAGACGAGGAGTAGGCACGCCTGAGACCGCGTCCTCGTTAGGTCGGAGTGCTCGGCTCCGCCGCATGTGATGTCCGCTTCTATGCCAACAACGGCGCAAGAGCGGACATCGCTGGATGCTTCGAACGTCAATCCAACGGAACGTTCAGACTGGTACCTTTGGTGATAATGCCGCCACGGTTGCCAATCTCAATCGAACCATAGCGCTGCTTGAAACAATCGGGCAGCGGCCGGTCGCCTTCCATGCTGAGCCAAAGCCGCAACAAATGACGCTTTTGGCTTGCAATGGGCCAATCACGGAATCCGGTCCGATCATGCAACAAAGCATGATTGTAAACGAACTGCATGTCACCCGGCTGAAGCCGCATGCCAAAATGCAGAGTGGGGCTGTTTGCGAGCGCGTCAAAGAGATCGAGTGCCTCGACGTGAGCGGGCGTCAGTCTCGGCGCATCGGGAAAGCGCTGCGCACTATCGATATACTGGCGCTGATAGAACCCGGTCAGGAACCCCGCATGCCAATTCAGCACCGGGATTTCAAGATATGGCTTTTCGTTCTCCGGCACCTCGCCTCGCCGGTCTGTCGCGATCGGATCAAACAAGAGAGCGGCAAGGTCGGGACGTCTGTCAAACATCTCGTTGTAGATTGTCGTCGTGCTGACAAGGAGAGAATCCCCTCCCTCCATCGCCTCGCGAATGCATAACAATCCAACCACGTCGGACGAATCCGTGTGGAATGTCTGACGTTCCGAAGTTTGATAAATTCGAGTGTTCGGATCCTTCGCATCGGCACCTGTGTCACGGACGTGACCGAGAATGTGACCCGCTGCATTCTGAGACCGCGCCGATCCAAGATGCGCGCCCACCCCGCAAAATATCGTAGCGGCAAACTCCTGGCTATATTTTGCCACCGGGAGGCCGCGTATGACTTGGAAGCCCAAGCCGACCAACAGCTTCTTCTTGAGATCTTCCAGGTGCGCGCCGAGATGAGGAAGCGGAAAGCTTTCCTTCGTGATCTCTGCGATTTCTTTGCTTCTGCCGAGATATGTTTCAGCTGCGTTCTCGAGCTCGGCGATCTCGCCGGCAGCAAGCGATATCAACCATCGATCAGGATTCGCCTTCATCTCAGCGCCTTGCCAGGCAGACGGGATATCGACCCTCCCTGGAGGACGATTGATCCCGCTGGACACTGAGAGCACATTCATAGTGTTGGCTCCTGAGAAGATTGGACGTCAGAAATGGGGGCGGACCATCGACGATATTGTGCCGATCGCTTGTTTGCAACTTGGCGCCCCCTGCGAACGGACATCCCGCAGCCCAAGGCCATTTCTGAAAAGTGACCAACGGAAGTCACCGCCAAGAGAAAAGCCGCCCGAAGGCGGCTAGTCGTTCTCTCCGCTGAAAGGAACTTGGAAGCAATTCCACCAGCCGCTGGTGACCAAACGAACGCCGTCACGCGACGAGCCAATGTCCCTTGTGAATATCGAACTTCACCGCGCCGTCGTCACGCATCTTCAACAGGAGCGATTGGCAGTCGTCCTGGTTCTTTATGTTGACGCGCTTCATGATTTCGAAAGTTTTCAGAGGCTTTTCTCGAAGGGCGATTAGAATCTTTTCTCGATCAGTCATTGGGTTCCTTGCATCGACATCGGCGACGGTACGTGTTGTACAGATCGTCTGCAACAGGTGCGTTCGCTTGACGAGGTCCGTTCCGGTTCAAAATCTCAGATCTCAACTTGCGCACATTCAGTCCGCTCCGCGGGGCTCGTTCGGTAAGATAGCTCTAAACCATTCAACTGCAGGCCGCACGAGCTGCCATCCTCGCAGCCCAAGAACCTTCTTGCAGGCAAGAAACCACCAACGACGCGTTCTTCGAACGGTCGGATCAATACCGACCGCAAGTTTAGAAAGGCCTGCTGAGCTTTCTATCGCTCCTTCGTTGAAGGCAGTGCTTGCGCAACCGATCGCTTCAAGTGCCAACATGTGGTTCATCCAGGCACGAAGATCAGCAGCGTTGGTCAACCTGGCAGCACCATTAGTCAGGAAATGTTCAATCGCCGCCTTGCGTTGGAGCAGGTCTTGCTCCCGCGAAGGCTCGCTTGACATGTTGGCCGAGTGCGCTCGATACACGGCTTGATCAGCGGCAATGACCCCGACGTCGCCGTGCGCGGCGAGCCGGAACCACATTTCCATGTCAGAAGCGTAGGGTAAATCAGCTAAATACCCGCCCAATCTTTTCTGCAGGCTCGTACGAACCACTACTGTTGGTGATAGCACAATGTTTTTTGCGCCGCTAAGTGTAATGAAATCGAGGCCGGACAAAATGTTGGTTCTTGATCCCACGCCTGTTCTACGCCGCGAACGCTCCCCCTGTTGATCAAGAACAACCGCGCCGCCGAAGGTGAAAGCGACAGACGGATGATCGTCCATCAGCTCGACCGATCTCGCAAGGGCCCCGGGCAACAGGTAATCGTCCGCGGACAGAAGAAGCATATAGTCGGCTCTCGCCCAGGCGATGCCTTCATTGGCGGTAGCAATGAGCCCTTGATTCGAGGTGTGCCTGCGATAATCCACCCGGGGATCGGAGCGGGCTAACTCTTCCGCAACTTCCACTGTATTGTCGGGCGACGCATCATCGATAATGAGCACGCGCAACTCGGGGCCGGATTGCGCCAAAACGCTCTCGACACACTCCCGCAGGAAGTGCCCATACCGGAAGCAGGGAACAACAATGTCTACGGAGCTCATTTCTTGTCTCCACAGACCATCGCAAAGAGGGTCGAGGCCTAGGCTCCACTCTTGGCCGGGCGGAATTGCCGTCGACATCCTTGAATAGAGCCAGCGAAGCTCGTGGCCTCTCGCCACGCGGCTTTGTCGTCTCGCAGTTCCTCCCCTTGCTCGTCCTTGCTGGACGCAACATTGTGGACGCGGAAGACGTACCTCGGCATGCTCCGGAAACGCCCGACGAAGCGCCTCCGTTCCAAAAGTCACATATGACACTTAGAACCGGCGGAGCGATACCGGAAGGCGAAGGCCACGGCAGCGGGAATTACGATACACCCAATTGACCCGACCCGCTTCAAGCCCGGCAAGCGCGGACCGAAGCCAGCGCAGTCTGACGGCGATGATTAAGTGCACTGTCATCGTAACCCAAAAGGTCATCATGCCCGGGCTTGTCCGGACGGGCTCGGCCATGACGTTGTGGAAGCTTCGGCGCCCATATGCGCTCTGTCCCGGGGAGAGGTAAACTACGCGTTCCGCTCCGCGATAATCTACCCGATCAGTTGCCTCGCGGACGCCGAGATCATCACCAGCCCGCCGGTGATCACCGCGACATCGAGGATCGCGGTGTGGATATGCACCGGCATCCGCTCGACGAAGGCTTTGGCGAGGAACGCGCCGGGGATCGCGATCCCGCCGATCAGCAGCGCAAAGGCGAGCACCCGCGCGGTGACCGCGCCGGCGAGGCCGAACACCGAAATCTTGATCAGACCGGTGCCAAGCGAGATCATCGCGTCGGTCGCGATCACGGCGGCGCCCTCGAGTCCCGCGGCCATCAGCAGCGAGAGCAGGATCACGCCGGAGCCCGAGGTGCCGCCGACCAGCACGCCGTAGCCGACGGAGCCGGCCGCAAGGCCGGTGTCGCCGATCCTGACCTGCCGACGACGGAGCATCCGGCGCAGTGGCACACTCAGGATCAGCATGGAGCCGATCACCAGCGCAGCGCCGGCATTGGTCAGCCGGGTGTAGCCGTAGGCGCCGAGCGCCGTCGTCAGCGCCGCGCAGGCGAGCACGATCAGCGCGCGGCGGCGATCGGCATAGCGGAGATAGGCGATCGCGCGGCTCGAATTGGTGAAGATCGCGGAGATCGCAATGATCGGCACCACCGGCTCGGCGCCGACCAGCGGCACGAGCACCAGCGGCATCAGAGCGCCGGTGCCGTAGCCGGCGAGACCACCGATGATCGAAGCAAACAACGCCATTAACGCGACCAGCAGAAGCTGAAAAATCGAGATGTCGGCGAAGCCTGAGACGATGGTCACGTTTTCTCGTCGCGGCTGACGCGTGCCGCTGCTTGATCGGCGATGGAAGCGAGTGCGGTGTCCTCTAGGGGAAAATCCGCCGCAAGCCAAGCGTCCTCGGCGAGCGTCAACACATGCCCGAGCGCGGGTCCTTCCGCCATGCCGCGCGCGATGAAGTCGGCAGCTTTCAGCGGAAATTTCGGCGCAGTCCAGCGCTGCGGCAGCTCGGCGAGCACACGCCATCGCGACGAGCCGACCTGATCGCCGCCTCGCGCCCAGCCAAGCAACACGCGATCGTGATAGCGCTCCGCACCGAGCCGGTAGAGCAGCCGCCGCGCATCGGCTTCGTCCTTGATCGCCAGGCGCCACCAGCGGTGCCCCATCGAATCCAGCGCCTTGGTTTCCGCATTGGAGAGTCTCAAGCGCGCGGCGACGCGTTTTGCATCTTCAGTCACGGCGACCGTCAGCGCAGCGAGCCGCCGCGTTGCGCTGGCAGCGAGGCCGAGCTCACGCTCGATCGCGATCATCGCCGAGAGCGGCCCGGTGTAGGCGACGCCGCCGGTCAGCGCTTGCAGCAATCCGCCATCTGCCATCGCAAGCGCGGCGGCAGACGCGCCGCGAGCGACCAGCAGCTTCAGCATCTCCATGCGCAGCCGCTCGGCCGACAGGCTCGCAAGGCCCGCGCGTCCCCGGATGCAGGCGAGATAGCCGTCGCGGTCGGGATCGCCGGCGCCGAACGCGGCGTGGATGCGGAAGAAACGCAGGATGCGCAGGAAATCCTCGGCGATCCGTTGGTCGGGATCACCGATAAAGCGCACGCGCCGCGCGGCCGCATCCGCGACGCCTCCGACGTAATCGTAGACAACGCCATCAGCATCGGCCGACAGCCCGTTCATCGTGAAGTCGCGCCGCTCGGCGTCCTTGACCCAGTCGCGGCCGAACGCAACCTTGGCCTTGCGGCCGAAGGTCTCGGTGTCCTCGCGCAGCGTCGTGACTTCGTATGGCTGGTTGTCGATGACGAGCGTGACGGTGCCGTGGTCGATGCCGGTCGGCACGCTCTTGATGCCGGCACTCTTGGCGCGCCGCACCACCTCGTGCGGGAGCGCCGTGGTCGCGATGTCGATATCACCGGGCACGAGACCGAGCAGCGCGTTGCGCACGGCGCCGCCGACCACCCGCGCCTCCTCGCCATCCGCGTTGAGCAGCTCCAGGACGCGCGCAGTCCCTCCCGAAATCAGCCAGGGCGCATCGGCGAGCATGGGCTCCGCGCTCATCGGCCGGCCCCTATCTTTCCACGCCCGGCACGAGCTTGCCGTTTTCGACATGGGCGGGGACATACGTCGAATCCGGAGCCGCGCCGGAGAAATGCGCAAACCCGATCAGCCCCGCGATCACCAGCACGAGTGCCGCCAGCATGAGACGCGCGACGATGGTGATCGGCCAGGACGATTGCACGAACAGCCCGGAACGGCTGGCGGCCAGGAACAGCGCATAGACGGCGAAGGGAACGAGGAAAATTCCGATCTCGGTCAGAACTGGACGGATCATGATGAATAGATCCGCTCGTAAAGCACACGCAGCATTCCGGCCGTCGCCCCCCAGATGTAGCGTTCCGCAAACGGCATCGCGTAGTAGGATCGCTCCATGCCGCGGAATTCCTTGCTGTGCACCTGGTGGTTGGCCGGGTTCATCAGGAAGGATAGCGGCACTTCGAACGCATCATCAACCTCGGAATGGTTGATCGTCAGCTCAAAACCCGGCCGCACCCGGGCTACCGTCGGCAGGATGCGGAAGCCGAACGCGGTGCCGTAGAGATCGAGATAGCCGATCGGCTCGACGAAGTCGCGCGACAGCCCGATCTCCTCCTCCGCCTCGCGCAGCGCCGCATCGAGCGGCGAGGAGTCGGTCGCGTCGATCTTGCCGCCGGGAAAGGCAATCTGGCCCGCATGGTCGTTCAGATGCGCCGAGCGCTGCGTCAGCAGGATGGTCGGCTCGGGATGATCGACCACCGCGATCAAAACCGCCGCCGGCCGCACCGGCTGCTCACGCGCGATGATCTCGAGCATCTTGTCGGTGCCGGGATCGCCCGAGGCCGGAATGATGTTGGGATCGAACAGGCCGGGCGGCACGTCGAAGCCTAATCGCGCCTTGGAGCGGGCGAAAAAATCGGCCGCTCCGAACGTGGCGGGATCGGTCTTCAGGATAGGCTTGTTCAAAGCGCGGCCCTCACCTGCTCCGCATCGGCCATGGCGAAGAATTCGCCGGCCGATTCGACGCCGAACATCGGCTGGCCATCGACCATCCGCTCCTCACCCATGTCAACCAGATCGTAATAGAGCGCGCGGGTGACCTTGGCCCAGAGTTCGGCGCGGACATGCAGATAGGGCGTCAGTCCGCCGCCCTCGCCCCGTTCGAAGCGCAGCCGGTGCGCCGCATCGCAGGTGACCCAGTCGTCGACATTGGTGCGGAAGCGGAGCACGCGGTGGTTGTCCTCGCCGTCCTTCTGCATTTCGACCGCCATGAACGGCGCGTCGTCGACGCGAATGCCGACCTTCTCCACCGGCGTGACGAGGAAATGCTTGTCGCCTTCACGCTTGAGGATGGTCGAGAACAGGCGGACCAGCGCGTGGCGGCCGATTGGCGTCCCCATGTAGTACCAAGTGCCATCGGAAGCGATTCGAATGTCGAGATCGCCACAAAACGGCGGATTCCACAGATGCACCGGAGGCAGGCCCTTTTTGACGCCTTCGGCATCGGCAGCACTTTTGGCGGCGGCAGTCAGCCCCTCAAGACCGCGATCGGCGCTCTGCCCTTGGTTCGCCATGGTTTGCCCTGACTCTGTCATTTGGCACGTTTGCTGCAGGTCTGAATTGTAAGTCTACGTCGTCTGTCGGTGCACGGTTCCACTCCGGATCAGTCCGGTGTGGAGGTCTCCACTTCGTGATGCCCTACATAGCCCTAAGCCGATAAGGTGGGGATAGGTTAATTCAACGAATACATGGCCTTCCTGCAAGTCTAGCATAGGGCCCATGTGATGACATGACGACGCAAGCGAGCCGCATGGCAGGCTGAAGGAGCTAACGGATGGCGGAGAGTGTCGAGAAGCTCGAAGACGGAGTAGTCCGTTCGGCCGAGCAGGTGTCGAGCCAGATTCGCGCGGCAAAGGATGCGATCGCGTCCGTCATCTTCGGCCAGGACCGCGTGATCGAGAACACGCTGGTCACCATCCTCTCCGGCGGCCATGCGCTGTTGATCGGCGTCCCCGGTCTCGCCAAGACGAAGCTGGTCGAGACGCTCGGCATCACGCTCGGCCTCGATGCCAAGCGCATCCAGTTCACGCCCGACCTGATGCCGTCGGACATTCTCGGCGCCGAAGTGCTCGACGAAAGCACCAGCGGCAAGCGTGCCTTCCGCTTCATCTCCGGCCCCGTGTTCGCGCAATTGCTGATGGCCGACGAGATCAACCGCGCCAGCCCGCGCACGCAGTCGGCGCTGCTGCAGGCGATGCAGGAGCAGCACATCACCGTGGCCGGCGCGCGCCACGATCTGCCGAAGCCGTTCCATGTGCTCGCCACGCAAAATCCGCTGGAGCAGGAAGGCACCTACCCGCTGCCGGAAGCGCAGCTCGACCGTTTCCTGATGGAGATCGACGTCGACTATCCCGATCGCGACGCCGAGCGCCGTATCCTATTCGAGACCACCGGCGCGGAAGAGACACTGGCCAGGGGATCGATGACCGCGGACGCGCTGATCACCGCACAGCGGCTGATCCGGCGCCTGCCGGTCGGCGATTCCGTGGTCGAGGCGATCCTGTCGCTGGTCCGTTCGGCCCGTCCGGGTCCGGAGAGCGGCGAGACCGGCAAGTTCATCGCCTGGGGACCGGGCCCGCGCGCCAGCCAATCGCTGATGCTCGCGGTGCGCGCACGCGCGCTGATCGACGGGCGCCTCGCGCCCTCGATCGACGACGTGCTCGACCTCGCCGAGCCCGTGCTGAAGCACCGCATGGCGCTGACATTCCAGGCGCGCGCCGAAGGCCGCACGATTCCGGACGTGATCCGGCAATTGAAAACACGGATCGGTTGATGGCCGCAGAGAACGGGCAAGCAGCGAAGGAGATCATCGCGATCCGACGTGCCGATGGCGAAAGCCGCACGCTCGCCGCTTCGCTGCCGCGCCTGGTGCTCGAGGCCCGCCGTATCGCCGCCAACGTCATTCACGGTCTGCACGGCCGACGGCGCGCAGGCGCCGGCGAAAATTTCTGGCAGTACCGCCGCTTCGTCTCCGGCGAGCCGGCGCAGAACGTCGACTGGCGGCGCTCGGCGCGTGACGATCATCTCTATGTCCGCGAGCTTGAATGGGAAGCCTCGCACACGGTCTGGATCTGGCCCGACCGCTCCCCCTCGATGGCCTTCGCCTCGAAGACTGCGCGCGAATCCAAGCTCGAGCGGACGCTGATCGTCGCCTTCGCGCTGGCCGAGCTGCTCGTCTCCGGCGGCGAACGTGTCGGCATTCCCGGGCTGATGACACCGACCGCGAGCCGCAGCGTCATCGACAAGATGGCGCAGGCGATGATGCATGACGATGCCGACCGGCTGAGCCTGCCGCCGTCCTTCGTGCCCGCGGCGCTGGCCGAGACGATCGTGCTGTCGGATTTCTGGTCGCCTATCTTCGAGATCGGGACGACGCTCGCGGGCCTGTCCGGCTCCGGCGCCCATGGCATGCTGGTGCAGATCGTCGATCCCGCCGAAGAGTCGTTTCCTTATTCCGGACGCGTCGAGTTTGTCGAGCCCGAAGGGTTCGGCGTGATCACCGCCGGCCGCGCCGAGAGCTGGGCGCAGGATTACACCGCGCGGCTCGCGCTGCACCGCGACCAGATCCGCGCCGAGACCAACAAGCTCGATTGGCTGTTCACGACGCACGCGACCGACCGCTCCGCCGCTGAGCTCTTGCTGTTCCTGCATGCCGGCATGCAGGTAAGCAAGTCGGGCGCCCGCACCACGACCATCAAGGCGGGGCCCGCCGCATGATGGGACTGCCGCTCGCCTTCACCGAACCGCTGCTCCTGATTGGCCTCGTTAGCCTCCCGGTGCTGTGGTGGCTGCTGCGCGTGATGCCGCCACGGCCGCGCCGCATCGAGTTTCCGCCGACGCGCCTGTTGTTCGACATCGCACCGCGCGAAGAGACGCCCTCACGGACGCCGTGGTGGCTGACCGCATTGCGGCTCCTGGCAGCGGCCCTCGTCATTTTCGCCGCCGCCGGCCCGATCTGGAATCCGCAAACAGGCATCGCCGCCAGCAAGGCGCCGCTGATGATCATGTTCGACGACGGCTGGAGTGCGGCATCGAACTGGGACATCCGGATCAGGGCCGCCGACGAGCTGATCGCCAATGCCGAGAACGACCGCCGCGCGATTGCGCTGGCGCCGCTGTCCGAGCCGAACCGCGATATCACCCTGATGCCGGCGGGCGCCGCGCGCGTGGCGCTGCGGCAGCTCACGCCGAAGCCCTATTCGATCGACCGCGTCGAGACCCTGACCGCAATCGATCGCTTCCTGAAAGCGACCGGCGACTGCGAGATCGCCTGGCTTTCTGACGGCGTCGACACCGGTCGCGGCGAGGAATTCGTGGCTGGCCTCGGCAAGAGCATCGGCGACCGCAGCCTGACCGTGTTCGAAGGCGGCACCTCCTCGCCGCTGGCTCTGGTCGCGGCCGAGAACGCCGCCGCCAGGATGACGGTCAAGGTACTGCGCACCGACAGCGGCATTGCCATCGGCACCGTGCGCGCGCTGGACCAGAAGGCCTCGCCGATCGGAGAAGCGCGTTATTCGTTCGGTCCGCAGGACAAGGAAACCGAAGCGGCGTTCGATCTGCCGGTCGAGCTGCGCAACGACATCACACGGCTTGAAATTGCCGGTGAGCGCTCCGCCGGCGCGGTGCAGCTGCTCGACAAGCGCTGGCGCCGCCGCGCCATCGGCATCGTCTCGGGCGCGAGCAGCGAAACGGCGCAGCCGCTGCTGGCGCCGACCTTCTATCTCACCCGCGCGCTGGCGCCGTTCGCCGACGTGCGGCTCGCCGACAAGGGCGCGCCGCAGCAGGGCATCACGCAGTTCCTCGACCAGAAGCTGCCGATGATCATCCTTGCCGATGTCGGCACCATCGCCCCTGAAATCCGCGAGCGTCTCAATGCCTGGATCAACCAGGGCGGCGTGCTGGTGCGGTTCGCCGGTCCGCGGCTGGCGCAGGCCGAAGACGATCTCGTGCCGGTCAAGCTTCGCAAGGGCGGCCGGACTCTCGGCGGCAGCCTGACCTGGGAAAAGCCGCAACATCTGGCCTCGTTCGCGGCGGACGGTCCGTTTGCCGGCGTCGTGGTCCCCAAGGACGTCACCATAAACCGCCAGGTGCTGGCCGAGCCCGACGCCGTGCTCGCCACCAAGAGCTGGGCATCGCTGGAAGACGGCACGCCGCTGGTGACCGGTGAGCATCGCGGCAAGGGCGTGGTCAGCCTGTTCCACGTCAGCGCCGACATGCGCTGGTCGGATCTGCCGATGTCCGGCACCTTCGTCGAAATCCTGCGGCGTGTCGTCGACATGTCCGGCTATACTGCCAAGCCCGGCGCCGGGGTTGCCACTGAGGCGACTGCCGAGACGGTGGCGCCGCTGCACATCCTCGACGGCTTCGGAGCCTTCGGCCCGCCGCCCGCCGCCGCAAAGCCGCTGCCCGCGGATTATCGCGACCGCGCCACACCCGATCATCCGCCGGGCTTCTATGGTCCGGCAGAAGGACCGCTCGCCGTGAACACGCTTGCCAGCGCCGACCGTATCGCAGCCCTGAACACCGCGAGCCTGCGCGCCCGGCACGCCACCTACACCAATGCCGAGCCGCGCGACTTGCGCGGCTGGCTACTGTCGACGGCGCTCGCGCTGTTCCTGATCGACGCCATCATCGTCGCGGTGCTCGGCGGCGGCCTCGCCGCGCTGCTGCGCCGCCGCGCCGCGCCCGCGATGATCGTCTTCGGACTGGCGCTCGCAGGCTTCGTGGCGCTCGTG
The DNA here is from genome assembly GCF_023074185.1 of Bradyrhizobium sp. 132. Taxonomy (GTDB): domain Bacteria; phylum Pseudomonadota; class Alphaproteobacteria; order Rhizobiales; family Xanthobacteraceae; genus Bradyrhizobium. The sequence goes on from NZ_JADPKY010000030.1 coordinate 142,854, forward strand.
CCGACGCCGTCGCACGCGGACAGCGCGTCCGACGAGTTCGCGATGAAGGCGGTGTCGCAGACCCGCCTCGCCTATGTCGTGACCGGCAATGCCGACGTCGATTCCATCGTCAAGGCCGGCCTGTCCGGACTGACGCTGTTCCTGGCGCAGCGCACCGCGCTCGAGGCCGGCGATCCCGTCGGCATCGATCCGGCGCGCGACGAACTCGCCTTCTTCCCGCTGATCTACTGGCCGATCGTGCCCGGCGCGCCCAAGCCGCCGCAGGACGCCATCAACAAGATCGACGCCTACATGAAGCAGGGCGGCACCGTGCTGTTCGATACCCGCGACGCGGTCGAAGCACCGCCCGGCGCAAACGGCGCCGCGCAGACCCCCGCCATGCAGACGCTCCGCGAAATCCTGTCCTCGCTCGACGTGCCCGAGCTCGAGCCGGTGCCGCGCGAGCACGTGCTGACCAAGACCTTCTATCTCCTGCGCGACTTCCCCGGCCGCTTCAACACCGGCCAGACCTGGGTCGAGACCTTGCCGCGCGAAGACGACGACGACAGCGCGCAGCGGCCGGCACGCGGCGGCGACGGCGTCTCGCCGATCATCATCACCTCGAACGACCTCGCCGGCGCCTGGGCCGTTCGGCCCGACGGCCAGGCCATGCTGCCGGTGACCGGCGGCGACCCCCGCCAGCGCGAATTCGCCTACCGCGCCGGCGCCAACATCGTGATGTACACGCTGACCGGCAACTACAAGGCCGACCAGGTGCACGCACCGGCGTTGATTGAACGGCTGGGGCAATAAGCATGATCCGGAAAAGTGGGAACCGGTTTTCCGAAGAGGTCATGCTCACAATGAATAGAAGTGCGACATGAATTACGGCATCGCGTTTACGCCGCTTGTTCCGGCAATCGTCCTGTGGCTCGCACTGGCCGCGATCGTCGTCATCGCGCTCGTGCTGCTGCTGGCGCGTGCGCGCGGCGCTGCCGTGCGCGTGGCCGCGCTGGTGCTGTTCCTGCTGGCGCTCGCCAATCCCTCCTTCACCCGCGAGGACCGCGATCCCCTCACCTCGGTCGCAGCAGTCGTCGTCGACAAGAGCCCGAGCCAGAACTTCGGCAATCGCAATCGGGAGGCCGCGCAGGCGCAGGAGGCGCTGGTCGACAGCCTGAAGAAGATCAAGGGACTCGAGGTCCGCGTCGTCGACGCCGGACAGGCCGACGGCGAGACCGACGGCACCAAGCTGTTCGGCGCGCTGGCCTCGGCACTTGCCGACGTGCCGGTCGACCGCGTCGCCGGCGCCTTCCTGATCACCGACGGCCGCGTCCACGACATTCCGGCCAACGCCGCCGGGCTCGGCTTCCAGGCGCCGGTTCACGCGCTGATCACCGGACAGAAAGACGAGCGCGACCGCCGCATCGCGATCCTGGCGGCGCCGCGCTTCGGCATCGTCGGGCAGCCCCAGACCATCACCTACCGCCTCGACGACCAGGGCGTCAGCGGCGAGCGCGCCAAGGTCACGGTCCGCAGGGACGGCGAGGTCATCAACGAGCGCACCCTGGGAAGCGGCCAGGCCGCAAGCGTGGACGTCGACATCAAGCATGCCGGGCCGAACATCGTCGAGATCGAGGCCTCGCCGCTCGAACGGGAATTGACGCCGGTGAACAACCGCGCCGTCGTCGCCATCGACGGTGTGCGCGACAAGCTGCGCGTGCTGCTGGTCTCGGGCGAGCCGCATTCCGGCGAGCGCACCTGGCGCAATTTGCTCAAGTCCGACGCCAGCGTCGATCTCGTCCACTTCACCATTCTGCGTCCGCCGGAGAAGCAGGACGGCACACCGATCAACGAATTGTCGCTGATCGCGTTTCCGACCCGCGAGCTGTTCCAGCAGAAGATCAACGAATTCCAGTTGATCATCTTCGACCGCTATGCCCGCCAGGGCGTGCTGCCGATCGCCTATTTCGACAACATCGCACGCTACGTTCGCGGCGGCGGCGCGGTGCTGGTCTCGGCCGGCCCCGACTACGCCTCCAACACCAGCATCTGGCGCACGCCGCTGGATTCGGTGCTGCCCGCCGAACCGGTCGGGGTGACGGAAAAGCCGTTCTACGCGCATCTGTCCGACGTCGGCAAACGCCATCCCGTCACGCGCGGCCTCGAAGGCTCCGCCAGCGAGCCGCCGCACTGGAGCCGCTTCTTCCGCACTGTCGACACCCGCAATTCCGTCAACCCGCCGGTGATGACCGGCGCCGACGGCAAGCCGCTGCTGTTCCTGTCGCGTTTTGGCGAGGGCCGCGTCGCGCTGCTGCTCTCCGACCACATCTGGCTGTGGGCGCGCGGCTATGAAGGCGGCGGCCCGCATCTCGATCTGTTGCGGCGCATGTCGCACTGGCTGATGAAGCAGCCCGATCTGGACGAGGAAGCGCTACGCCTGCAGGTGCAGGGCAAGAATCTCGTGGTGGTGCGCCAGACCATGGCGGACAGCGTCCAGCCGGTCAGCGTGACCTCGCCGTCGGGCGTGGCGCGCGACCTGACGCTTGCGCCCGGCGATCCCGGCGAATGGCGCGCCAGCCTGCCGGCGAGCGAACTCGGCCTGTGGCAGGCGACCGACGGCACGCTGAAGGCGCTGATCAATGTCGGTCCGACCAATCCGAAGGAGTTTTCGGAAGTCACCTCGACCACCGAGACCCTCAAGCCGCTGACGCAGGCCACGGGCGGCAACGCCGTGCGCGTGGTTGACGGCGCCAACGTCGAGCTGCCGCGCATCCTGCCGGTCCGCTCGGCGAGCGTCTTCCATGGCGACGGCTGGATGGGCGTGCGGATGCGCGACGCCAGCGTCGTGAAGGGCGTCGGCGTGCTGCCGATCTTCGCCGGCCTGATCGGGCTATTGCTGCTGCTCGGCGCCTTTGCCGCGACCTGGGTCCGCGAAGGGCGCTGAACGTCCCGTTGCGCGAACGACACATCAGCAATCCGCCCGAGCGGATCGGTGCGACTGCGGTTGACATCCGCTGACCGATCTGGCGATGTTACATTATAACGTCGCGGGATCAGGGGATGATGCCCTCGCGATGTGGGGTGGCGTTTTCAGATGAAGTGGTTCCGGTCGAATATCAGGCACGGCGCCCGGCTCGCGATCCTCGCGATGCTGGTGCAGTTCGCGCTGACGTTCGGCCACAGCCATTGGTTCGCCCAGGCCGCTCCCCTCGCCCAGGCCTCGCTCCAGCAGACCGACAGCACCAACGGTGTCGCTTCGATCCACCGTGCCGCGGTCGAGAGGCAATCGCCGGCAGGTCCCGACCGGGAGCAGCCGGGCGAGGACAATTGCGCGATCTGCGCATTGGTCGCGATGGCGGGCACCGTCATGTTCGCGGCGCCGCCTGTGCTGCTGCTGCCGCAGGCGATCGAGCTGCTCTATCGCACCACCGACGCTGAATTCAGCCATCTGAAGTCGGCCGGCTCGGCGTTCCAGCCGCGCGCCCCTCCCGCGTCCTGACTCCAGACATCACGTGATCACGTCTGGGCTCGCCGAAAGTCGGCGGATGCCCGGGAGCAGTTGAAGTCGAATTCCGTCGCGCAGCGACGGCAGGCCGCCTCCGATCAACACACGAATATGCGGACGGCGCCTGACTGGAATCAGAACCATGTCATTTGAATTGCGGCGCGCGCAGCGCCTTGGCGGAGCAAGCCTGCTCCTGCTCGGCGCCGCCGCCACCCCGGCGCTGGCTCAGGACAAGCCGGCGTCTACCGAAATCCCCGCCGTCACCGTGACGGCTCCGAGCCCCATCGTGCGCAGGGCGGTGGTGCCGACCCGCAACCCGGGCCGCGCCACGCGAACCGCGCGGGCACGCAGCCACGAACGCGCGGCGGACGCCACGCCGGCAGCCTCCACGCCCGCCGCACCTCAGCAGGGCGTGCTGCCGATCGTGACCAACCAGTTCGCCACCGTCACAGTCGTGCCGAACGAGGAGATCCGCCGCGAAGGCGGCGGTCAGCTCGGCGATCTCCTGTTCTCCAAGCCGGGCATCACCGGCTCGAGCTTCGCGCCCGGCGCCTCCAGCCGGCCGATCATCCGGGGTCTCGACGTCAACCGCGTCGGCATCGTCGAGAACGGCACCAATGCCGGTGGTGCCTCCGACCTCGGCGAGGATCACTTCGTCCCGATTGATCCGCTGGCGACCAACCAGGTCGAGGTGGTGCGCGGGCCGGCCGCGCTGCGCTATGGCTCGACCTCGATCGGTGGCGTCGTCAGCGCCACCAACAACCGGATTCCGGATGCGCTGCCGAACTGCGGTGCCCAGCCGTTCCAGAGTTTCGGCCTGCCGGTCAAGGCGCCGCTCGCCGGCGCCGCGACGTCGCTTTGCGTCACCGCCGAAACGCGCAGCGCGTTCAGCTCGGTCGATCGCGGCGTCGAGAGCGGCGTGCTGCTCGACACCGGGGGCGGCAATTACGCCTTCCATGCTGACGTCTACGGCCGCAACACCACCGATTACAGCATCCCGAGCTACCCGTACCTCGCCGACCAGACGCGCTCCATCGCCAACGGGCGCCAGCCCAATTCGGCGACGCGCTCGGACGGCGGCTCGATCGGCGGCTCCTACTTCTTCCAGGGCGGCTATATCGGTGCGGCGATCACGCAGAACGACGCGCTCTACCACATCCCCGGCATCGACGGCGCCGACCACAACACCCGGATCGACGCTCACCAGACCAAGATCAACGTCAAGGGCGAGTACCATCCCGACGCTGCGGCGATCGAAATCGTTCGCTTCTGGGCCGGCGCGACCGACTACCGGCACAACGAGATCGGCCTTGCCGATCCCGCCGACCCCAACACCGACGGCGTGCGGCAGACCTTCACCAACAAGGAGCAGGAGATCCGCACCGAGGTGCAGCTGATGCCGTTCAACGCCCGTTTTGCCGAGGTGACGACCGCGTTCGGCTTCCAGGCGGGCCACCAGGAGCTGACGGCGCCAAGCCCGGACGATCCGGGCGCGCTGTTCAACGGGTTGTGGGACCCGAACCGAAACTACCGCGTCGCGGGTTACGTCTTCAACGAGTTCAAGTTCAGCGAACAGACCAGGGCGCAGATCGCGGGCCGGATCGAACATGTCGAACTGCACGGGTCCACGCCCGATTTCCCCGCAGACTTCCTGCCCGACGGGTCACCGCAAACAAGCATCGTCCACAATCCGTCGTTCACGCCGAAGAGCGGCAGCATCGGCCTGTTGCAGGACCTGCCGGGCGGCATGGTCGGCAGCATCACCGCACAATATGTCGAGCGCGCGCCGAAGCCGGCCGAATTGTTCTCGCGCGGTGGCCATGATGCGACCGCGACCTTCGACATCGGCAATCCGAACCTCACGATCGAGACCGCGAAGTCCGTCGAAATCGGCTTGCGCAAGGCGACCGGACCGTTCCGGTTCGAGGCGACCGCCTTTTACACGCATTTCGACAATTTCATCTATCGCCGCCTCACCGGCGTGATGTGCGACGGCGACTTTGCCTCCTGCGGCACGCCCGGTGCCGAGCTGAACCTGGCGGTCTATTCGCAGCGGAATGCCAACTTCCGCGGCGGCGAATTCCAGTCGCAGTTCGATGTCGGTGCATTCCAGGGCGGCATCTGGGGCATCGAGAACCAGTTCGACGTCGTGCGTGCCACCTTCACCGACGGCACCAACGTGCCGCGGATTCCGCCGCTGAGACTGGGCGGCGGCGTGTTCTGGCGCGACGACAATTGGTTGATGCGCGTCAATTTGCTGCACGCTTTCGCGCAGAACAACGTCGCTGTGATCGCGGAGACGCCGACATCGGGCTACAATTTGCTGAAGGCCGAGGTCACCTACAAGACCAAGCTCAACCCGAATGCATTCGGCGCGCGCGAGATGCTGGTCGGCCTCGTCGGCAACAATCTGTTGAACGAGAACATCCGCAACTCGGTATCCTACACCAAGGACGAGGTCTTGATGCCCGGCATCGGCGTCAGGGCGTTCGCCAACTTCAAGTTCTAAAAGGCTGCCTCGAACCCGTCATTGCGAGGAGCCTTGCGACGAAGCAATCCAGACTGCCTATGCGGTAAGATTCTGGATTGCTTAGCTTCCGCCTTCGCTCTCGAGCTTCGGCGGACAAGCCGCTCGCAATGACGGAGTATGAGGCGTGGCCGCGCCGAAAGCGCGATAGCTAACCTGAATTCATCGCGCTTTGGCTAACGCGGCCGCTCCAGGGGCATCCTCTGCCGCTTCCTGGAACAGGACGGCAAACAGCAGGCTCCACAGTGTCAGGAGGGAAATGGGGATCGTGTAATATGGCGTCGCGATCGGATAGGTGAAGAAGAAGGCGAGATTGAGCGCCAGATTGGTCATCGTGAGCTGCGCGACACGGCGAGTGCCATTCGCCTGCCGCAACAGCCAGATCGAGCCTGCAATTCCGATGACGATCAGCAAGCTCTGGAGCGGGTCGGCAAGATAGTCCCGGACCACTGCGAACGAAAAATCCAGCGGCCTGACATCGGGGTTGTTGCCGTAGGTCGACGCGAACGGACTGCCGGCGTTGACGGCGTAATAGAGGATGGTCGGTATCACGCCGGCCAGCAACGCGACGCCGAACACGGCCCCCTGCAAAAACCGGGACATCGTCCGTTCCGCAAGGAACATGACGAGGAGAAACAGGCTGTAGCCGGACGCCAGGAAGAGGTTGGCCAATCGGAAATCGACGGTCAATCCGAGCAGGAAACCGATTGGCGCCAGCAGCCAGATCCTCGGTTGGGATCGCGGGCTCGCCAGCCATCGCGCCGTGAGACATCCCGCGAGCGCGCACACGACGACGGTCGGGGCCATCGAATAGCTCGCCTTGACCGGATTGACCATCAGGTAGATCGCAAGACAGCCGAACGTCCCGGCCATCAGGACCGATCTCGTGCTGCGCGCAAGCGAAAGAGCAAATAGCGCGAAGCCGAGCACGATGATGGTCGCCAGCATGTACATGGGCACGACCTGGTGCCCTGGCGGAAACAACGCCAACACGAGGCCGACACCCGGCGGGTATTGAATGACGACCTTCCCCGTGGCCGGCATCAAGTTGTGACAGGGCGCGGCGGTCGTATCGGCCCAGTTCGGGTAGCCGATCGCCTTCAGCTTTGCTTTTTGATAGCCATCATCGTCGCGGGTGAGGCTGGTGTCGAAGCCCTCCACCAGCCCAAACCTCTGGAACAGATGCGCCTGCCGCAGGTAGCAGATGTCGTCATAGACGCCGCGATCCTCATTCCATCGCAACATCGTCCAGAAATGGCCAACCAGCACCGCGAGAAACAAGACGGCGAAGACGGCTTTGCTGGTATGGATTTTCTTCATCGGGATCATGATGCGGCGGGCGGCGCCGGCGCTGCTTTAGCGGAATGCGAGATAGAGATTGGACGATAGCGGGCCGAGCGACAAACCGGTGTAGCCCACTGCCGCGGACTTAGGGATGGAGGACTTGACGACCAGCGCGGCGAGCCCCAGCAGCCGTTTTCGCGTCATCAGGATCAGGTTCTGCTCGTCGGTCCATTCCGACTTGCCGGCGATCCTGCAGGCGATCCTGAAGGTGCCGTCCAGATAGTGCGCCAGCGGGATGGCCGTGTGGTGCTCGACCGGAAAGAACCTGTTGGGCACCGTGATGAACACCCGCCTCGCAACGCGGCAAAGCTCCTTGACCAGGAGCACCTGCTTTCCGTGGCTGCCGGCATGCTCGAGCACAGCATTGGACGTCGCGACATCGAACGCATTGTCGTCAAACGGCAGCCGTGTATTCGGTTCGATCTGCACGTAACGGCAAAGCGGAAAAGCCGCCTTGAACCCGGCTCCTTCGCCGAGCCCGCAGGCCGTGATTTTGTGCTGATGTGGATAGCTTCTTTCCAGCACGTTTGCGCCGTCGTTGATCACGTCGGAAACACCGACGTCCAGGATCTCGTCCGACGCAGACGGCTGCATCTGGGCGATGAAATCTCGGAATATGCGGTCGCGCGCCGCGATCAGCAGCTTTTCCGCCGTGCTCCCGGACGCCACCTCCCGGTAATATTGCTGATCGACCGGCACTGCCCTACCTTCATGTGAGCTTCGAAGCGATGGCGCGTCAGGTTGGCGTCTTGCTCCAGTCGGGACCGACCGGCCCCGATACACCTTCGAACGCGCCCTCGACGAGCTCGACGACGAGGAGCCGGCTGTAATCGACCGGGCCCGGCATGGTGACGCGCCCCTTCGGCACCGGCTTGAAGCCGACGCGGCTGTAATAGGGCTCGTCGCCGACCAGCAGCACCAGGCGATGGCCCTGCGCCTTGGCGTCCTTCAGCGCGCGCTCGAGCAGCAGCCGGCCGACGCCGCGGCCGCGGAACGGAGGCTCGACCGTCAGGGGCCCGAGCAGCAGTGCAGGCGTGTCACCGACGCAAACCGGCAATTGCCGTACGGATCCGACCAGCAACGTACCGACGCGGGCGGTGAAGGATAGATCGAGCACGTGATCCACATGCTCGCGAATGCGGTACGCGCTGAGCACAAAGCGGCCGGGTCCGAAGGTGCGTTCGTGCAGCCGCTCGATCGCCTGAGCATCGCCGGCGGCTTCCGACCGGATGGTGAGGGAGAGATCGTTCATCGCGTCACGGCATCTTCAGGCGGGAGTCATCGGTTCGCGTCGGAAAACGCGTCAGGCGGCGTCGGCGGGATATCACCTTGGAGGGCAACGGTCCATGGGATTGCGCCCGCCCCCGGAGGCTTTCAGTTCCTCCCGAGCGGCGGTTGGGACAGGTAGGCGAGCATCTTCATTTCCCGCCGGCCGCGCGTCACGGTGTCGAGCACGAGCCCCGACGAAGCCGAAAGCAGCGCCATGATCATCAGGCCCATGGAGAGCACGGCGGTCGGCAGGCGCGGTACGAGACCGGTCTCGAGGAAGGTGATCACGACGGGCACTCCGAAAGCGATCGACAGCAGCGCGAGGACGATGCCGATCGCCGAAAAGAAGCGCAGCGGCCGCTCCGACCGGTTGAGCTTCAGCATCGTGTTGAAGATACGCAACCCATCCTGCCAAGTATTGAGCTTGGAGAAGGAGCCTTCCGGGCGCGCATAATACGGCGTCTCGACCTCGGCAACCGGCAGCGACAATTCCAGCGCATAGACCGCAAACTCGGTCTCGATCTCGAAACCGCCGGACAGGACGGGGAAGGATTTGACGAACCGGCGCGAGAACACGCGGTAACCGGACAGGATGTCCGTGAAGGCGTGGCCGAAGGTCGAAGCCAGGAAACCGGTGAACAGCCGGTTGCCGATGCGATGACCGCGCCGGTAGGCCGCCTGCGATTGATCGACACGCAGACCCACAACCATATCCAGATGATCATCGAGGAGCTGGTCGATCATGCGCGACGCGCTCGGCGCGTCGTAGGTCGCATCGCCATCGACGAGCACGTAGATGTCGGCCTCAATGTCCGCGAACATGCGGCGCACGACATGGCCTTTGCCCTGGCGCCGTTCGCTGCGCACGATTGCTCCGGCCTCGCGCGCGATCGCCGCGGTGCGGTCGGTCGAGTTGTTGTCGTACACGTAGACCTCGGCCGCAGGCAGTGCCTTGCGGAAATCGGCGACGACCGTAGCAACGGCGGCTTCCTCATTGTAGCAGGGAACCAGCACGGCGACCCGGAATGGCCATGACCTCGTCGATTCAGACAATCTTCATCCCTCGTCCATGCGCCGAGACCGCAGGCGCGGTTTACTAGCACAGGCAGCCATCATCGCCACGTCGCAATCTGCGGCCTGTCGTGAAGGACTTCCGCGATCCGCAGCCGCGTGCCGGGCGTGGTCCCCTCGGGCAGCGCCGTGACAGCGTAGAACCCGCATTCGGCGATCTCGCGGTTGGGCTGCGGCAGGCGATCCTGCTTGAACTGCCTGACAACGTAGACCGCGACATGATCGCGGCGGGAGACGTGGCTGTTGAGGAAGATGCCGTGCAGCACGGCGTCGCCGGTGAGATCGATATCCCCCTCTTCCTTGAGCTCGCGCCGCATCGCCTGCTCCATGGTCTCGCCGAGATCGACGCCGCCGCCGGGCAGATACCAGCCCGTGACGTAGCTGTGCCTGACCAGGAACACCCTGCTCTCGGCATCCAGCACCACGGCGCGAACGCCGAGCGTCATGCCGCGGACGAGCAGGAAATAGGCGTGGAAGATTCGCCGCAGCAGCGGCTCGAATGTCCGTCGGACGCTATTCAGACGATCCCCCATCAGGCTCCTTGACGCTTTGCCTGAGGCTTGGCTTGCGCGTTGCCCGCGACCTTGCCATTACAGCGGACGAATAGCGAGGCAATCGCAGCCACATGGCCCCCTTCACGCTCGCCCATCTGTCCGACCCGCATCTGCCGCCGCTGCCGAAGCCGCGGTTGATCGAGCTCGCCGGAAAGCGCGCGCTCGGCTACGTCAACTGGACGCGCAACCGTCACAAGTACCAGCGCCGCGAGGTGCTCGACGCACTCGTCGCCGACATGAAGGCGCAAAGTCCCGACCACATCGCGGTCACAGGCGATCTCGTCAATCTCGCGCTGGAAGCCGAATTCGCGCCGGCGCGCGCCTGGCTCGACGGCGTCGGCCCGCCCGACCGCGTCACCACGATTCCCGGCAATCACGACGCTTATGTCCGCGCCACCTCGCATCGTTTCGGCGAGACCTTCGCGCCCTATCTTGCGGGCGACGACGGCCGTATCGGCTTTCCTTCCGTGCGCCGGCGCGGGCCGCTCGCGCTGATCAGCCTGTCCACGGCGGTGCCGACTCTTCCGCTGATGGCGACGGGCACGCTCGGACGCGATCAGCTCGCGGCCCTCGAAGAGGGGCTCGAACGGCTTGCAGCCGAGGATGTCTTTCGCGTGCTGCTGGTGCATCATCCGTTGAAGTCCGGCGCGTACCACAAGCGGATGACTGACTCCGCCGGGCTGCTGACGCTTCTGAAACGCCACGGCGTCGAGCTGATCTTGCACGGACACGACCACGTTCATTCGACGATGTGGTTCGAGGGCCCCAACGGCAACATTCCCGCGATCGGCGCGCCGTCGGCCTCCGCGCTCGCGCACGGGCACACCCCGGCCGCGGCCTATAATCTGTTCACGATCGAGAAGGACAATGCCGGCTGGCGATGCGAGCAGGCGGTGCGGAGCCTGGGGGCTGGGCTTCAGATCGTACAGATGAAGCATGTCAGGTTGATTTGAGGCCACGCCGTCATTGCGACGGAGGAGAAATTCACAAGTTTCGCAGGGCCGCCAGCACGGCAACCCCGAACAGCGCGGCGGCGCCGAGCACAAATCCGAACACGAACGGCCAGACGCGCGACCGGCGCGACGGCGGCGCGACCTCGGGCTTCGGCTCAGGCGGGACCACCATCGCATGCTCGCGCTCGATCATGCGGCGGGCGACGTAATCAGTCACGGCCTCGACGATGACAGCGGTGTCGTGGGATTCGGCGAGCACGATGCGGCCGAAGCGGGTGTCCTGCACGAAGCGGTACATCCGCTTGTCGCGGCCCATCACGATGTGCGCGACGACGTCGATCCAGAGTCTCGGCGTATCGCCCTGGCTGATGCCGCGGTCGAACAGGTCGATCCGCTCGGGCACCTGCGCGAACAGGGGATCGAGCGCGTCGTTGAGGATCTCGAGCCTTGCCACTTCGGCATCGCGCAAATCGACGACGACGCCGGTCCGGTCGGCGGCCTCGATCCGCGCCCGCAACAGCGCATCGCGCAGCCGCACCGGGCGTGGCTGGCCGGGGTGGATCCCGCTGGTTTCGGGCTCTGACATTGTCGGCCTCGTCCTGACTTCCTTCCATTAACCTATCAGCAACCAATGTGTCCGCAAAGGCCCCACAATTCCAGTTACTTACGGCGCCCACAGGCCGTTCACCTGTGCCAAAAACAGACGATCCCACCCGGCTTGCGCCGGATGGGACCATCCGTCCTTGGACGTCTTCTTATCAGTTCAGATTGTCAGGCCGAGACCCGCGACGGCTCTTCCACGATCGAGAAGCGAACTCCGGCCTTGTGGCGGTTCTCTTCCGAGACCGAGCGCCAGGCGTCCTCGGCCTCCTTGCGGGTCTTGAACGGACCCTGCACCTGGGCCGAACCTTCCACCAGCTTGTGGAAGTTCATCGAACCGAACTCGCCGCCGATCACCCAGAAATTGCTGTTGGTCATTGTCAGTCTCCTGTCGAATAGCGTGATGCGTTAGCCGAACTGGTTCATCGTGTTGTGGGCACCGCCCGCCTTCAGGGCAGCTTCGCCGGCGAAGTATTCCTTGTGGTCGTCGCCGATGTCGGAGCCGGCCATGTTCTGATGCTTGGCGCAGGCGATACCCTGACGGATCTCGGCGCGCTGGACGTTCTTGACATAGCCGAGCATGCCCTGGTCGCCGAAATACTCCTTCGCCAGATTGTCGGTCGAGAGCGCCGCCGTATGGTAGGTCGGCAACGTGATCAGATGGTGGAAGATGCCGGCGCGCTTGGCCGAATCCGCCTGGAAGGTGCGGATGCGCTCGTCGGCTTCCTTCGCCAGCGGCGTATCGTCGTATTCCTGCTTCATCAGCTCGGCACGATTGTACTTGCTGACGTCCTTGCCGGCCTCCTTCATCGCGTCGTAGACCTGCCAACGGAAGTTGAGCGTCCAGTTGAACGACGGCGAGTTGTTGTAGGCCAGCTTGGCGTTTGGAACGACCTTGCGGATCCGATCGACCATCTTGGCGATCTGCTCGATATGCGGCTTCTCGGTCTCGATCCACAGCAGGTCCGCACCATTCTGCAGCGAGGTGATGCTGTCGAGCACGCAGCGGTCTTCGCCGGTGCCCGGGCGGAACTGATAGAGATTGGAGGGCAGCCGCTTCGGACGCATCATCTTGCCGTTGCGGTTGATGATGACGTCGCCGTTGCGGGCGTTCTCCGCCGTCACTTCCTCGCAATCCAGGAAGCTGTTGTACTGGTCGCCGAGGTCGCCGGGCTTGTGGCTGACGGCGATCTGCTGCGTCAGGCCGGCACCGAGCGAGTCGGTGCGGGTCACGACGACGCCGTCTTCGACGCCGAGCTCGAGGAAGGCGTGGCGGCAGGCGCGGATCTTCGCCAGGAACACCTCGTGCGGCACGGTGACCTTGCCGTCCTGATGGCCGCACTGCTTCTCGTCCGAGACCTGGTTCTCGATCTGGAGCGCGCAGGCACCCGCCTCGATCATCTTCTTGGCGAGCAGATAGGTCGCCTCCGCATTGCCGAAGCCGGCGTCGATGTCGGCGATGACGGGCACGACATGGGTCTTGAAGTTGTCGATCTTCTCGATCATCGCCTTTTCCTTCGCCTTGTCGCCTTCCTTGCGGGCGGCATCCAGGCTGCGGAAGATGTCGTTCAGTTCGCGCGAATCGGCCTGACGCAGGAAGGTGTAGAGCTCTTCGATCAGCGCCGGCACCGAGGTCTTCTCGTGCATCGACTGGTCGGGCAGCGGACCGAACTCGGAGCGCAGCGCCGCGATCATCCAGCCGGACAGGTACAAATAGGTGCGATCGGTCTTGCCAAAGTGCTTCTTGACCGAGATCAGCTTCTGCTGGGCGATGAAGCCGTGCCAGCAGCCCAGCGACTGAGTGTACTTGGTCGGGTCGCCGTCATAGGCGGCCATGTCGGCTCGCATCAGCGCCGCGGTGTAGCGGGCGACGTCGAGGCCGGTCTTGAAGCGATTCTGCAGGCGCATGCGGGCGACGGCCTCGGCCGACACACCGTTCCAGGTCGGCTGGGTCTCGAGGAGCGACTGGGCCGCCTCGATCTCGCTCTGATACGAGGCCGGGCCCTGGAGGGTGCTGATGCCGCGGGGCTGATAGTTCATGTGCCTGATCCTTTCGCTGACGACGGCGATGTCTGCCATCGACATTCTTGACAATGCATTGCGAAATGCGTGTCAGAAGCTAAACGCGAGAAAGCTCAGGTCGTACAGAGACCTTGTATTTGAATGGTGATGTCATGTAACATCAGAACATGTAATAGATGTTATTTTGTAAATTTTGTAAAGGATATAGATCAAACAAACTGTCCTTGATGCCTCGGGAGACCTGAAAATGCCCGCCGGTTCCAGCAAGAAGCTCTTCGTCGGCCCGCGCTTTCGGCGGATCCGGCAGCAATTGGGGCTGTCGCAGACCCAGATGGCCGAGGGGCTCGGGATCTCGCCGAGCTATGTCAACCTGATCGAGCGCAACCAGCGTCCAGTGACCGCGCAGATCCTGCTGCGGCTGGCCGAGACCTATGACCTCGACCTGCGCGACCTCGCCACCGCCGACGAGGATCGCTTTTTCGCCGAGCTCAACGAGATCTTCTCCGACCCGCTGTTCCGCCAGATCGACGTTCCCAAGCAGGAACTGCGCGATCTCGCCGAACTCTGCCCCGGCGTCACCCATGCGCTGCAGCGGCTCTACGCCGCCTATGCCGAGGCGCGCCAGGGCGAGACCCTGGCGGCAGCGCAAATGGCCGACCGTGACGTCGGCACGCGCTATGAGGCCAATCCGGTCGAACGCGTCCGCGAGCTTATCGAGGCCAACCGCAACTATTTTCCGGAACTCGAGCAAGCCGCGGAAACTCTGCGCGACGAACTGAACGTGCCGGCCGAAGAGCTTTATGCGGCGCTCGCCGCGCGACTGCGCGAGAAGCATTCGATCCAGACCCGCATCATGCCGGTGGACGTGATGCGCGAGACGCTGCGGCGCTTCGACCGCCATCGCCGCCAGCTCCTGATCTCCGAGCTGGTCGACGCGCCCGGCCGCGCGTTCCAGCTCGCCTTCCAGCTCGGCTTGAGCGAATGCGCGCAGCAACTGGAGACCATCATCGGCCGCGCCGGCCCGCTCGACGACACACCGCGGCGCCTGTTCCGCATCACGCTCGGCAACTATTTTGCGGCCGCCGTGATGATGCCCTACCCCGCGTTCCTCGCCGCGGCGGAAGCACTGAACTACGACATCCATTTGCTGGCGCAGCGCTTCAATTCCGGCTTCGAGCAGGTCTGCCACCGGCTCACCACCCTGCAGCGGCCGAACGCCCGTGGCATTCCCTTCTTCCTGCTTCGTGTCGACAATGCCGGTAACGTCTCGAAGCGCTTCTCCTCCGGCACATTCCCGTTCTCGAAATTCGGCGGCACCTGTCCGCTGTGGAACGTGCACTCGACCTTCGACACGCCGGATCGCCTGCTCAAGCAGGTGATCGAGCTGTCCGACGGTACGCGTTATTTCTCGATCGCGCAGATGGTGCGCCGTCCCGTCGCGCCGCACCCGTTGCCGCAGCCGCGCTTCGCCATCGGCCTCGGCTGCGAGATCCGTCACGCCGCGCGCCTCGTCTACGCCGCCGGCATCGATCTGGAGAAAACGGAGGGCACGCCGATCGGCGTCAACTGCCGCCTCTGCGAGCGCGAAAACTGCGCTCAGCGCGCGGAGCCACCGATCACGCGCACGCTGATCCTGGACGAGACGACCCGGCGGGTGTCGAGTTTCGCGTTCTCGAATGCGAGGGAGCTGTGAAGCACACCGCTGTCATGCCCCGCGAAGGCGGGGCATCCAGTACGCCGCGGCCTGTCGGTTCAATCGCTGCCGTCTCGGAGTACTGGATCGCCCGGTCGAGCCGGGCGATGACAGTTGAATGCGCGGCTGCACCCAAGTCCTATGCCAGCGTATGCACGATCACCGGCCCCGCGGCGGCGCGGGCGTCGCCTGCAAGCAGCGGGCCGAGATCCTTCTCGATCCAGGCGATCGCGCGCCGGTTCGCCTCCTCCGCCTGCTCGAACTTGTCGAAGATCGAGATCGCGGTCACGGTGTCGTCGCCGGCATAGACGACGTAATAGGCGCGGAAACCGTCGACGTCGCTGATGATCGGAACGGCGCCGTCCTTGATGCGGCGCGCCAGCTCTTCCGCGCTCCCGCTTTTCGCCTTGGCCTGACGGATGGCGGCATACATGGCATCCTCCTACCGGCTGTCTTGATCTACGGACCTGGTGCCCGCACCGCATGCTACGCCGAACCGTGCGGGCGATCCACGGTTGGTTAACCCGGCACTAATCCACTTCCGCGATCTGCAACCAACGGTTAAGCACGCCTCAACATCGGTGCCTTAGTCTCGCCCCACTCACTTTTCGCAAACAACGATGGCTTAGTCTGCCGCGTCAAGTGACATCAGGGGGTTTATCATGCGCATTGCGCTGCTGCTGACCGCGACCATTGTCGGCGCGCTCATGGCCAATCCATCCAATGCCGGACCGCTCGATGCGTCCGCCGGCGCGGCGCAAGCGTTGCCGCCGGGTTTCCAGAGCTACCGCGGCTACATGTTCGACATCTCGGAGAATTCCGACCGCAAGGATGTCGACAAGCTCACCGAGAATCTGAAGAGCCAGATCGACGTGGTCGAGGGTGCTGGCCTCTCGCCGCGCGTCCTGCGCTTCTTCCGCACCGTCCCGATCATTGCGAGCGAGCTCGCCTGCCTCGACGACGGCGCCGCGACTGCCTGTTACGGCCGGGTCGCCCCGAACGTCGAGCGCCGCGTGCCGCGAACGCTCACTGTTTGGGACCATGCCACGCAGCGCTGGACCAATCCCAATGCCGTCGACCTCGCTGTCGATTCGGGCCTCGGCGTAATCATGCTGCGGCCCGACATGATGCGTTACGAGAAGGAGGCCGTGCTGCTGCACGAACTCCTGCACGCCTATCACGCGCGGCTGTTGCCGGACGGCTACGCCAACAAGGGCGTGATCGGCTATTACGCCTTTGCCAAGTCCAAGGACCTCCTGCCCAAGGAAGCCTATGCGATGAAGAATCACATGGAATTCTTTGCGGTGACCGCCAGCATCTTCCTGGCCGGGAAGAGCGAATTCCACGACCCGAAGTCGCGCGAGACGCTCAAGGAGAAGATGCCGGACTATTACAAATATCTGGTCGGCGTGTTCGGCTTCGACCCAGATCCGGCAGCGTCGAGCGGCCCGGTCGCCTCGCTGAAGTAACGCAGAAAGCGCCAAACCAAGCCAAAGAGCCGCGCGAAATGCGCGGCTTTTTGGCTTTGTAAACCGGAAGCTGCGGATGACTCCCGGCGGGGAATTGCCAAGGCGGGGCTCGATCTGCATAGTCCCGCCCGCATCGATACTGTTTTCGAAGAGGATAGAACAACATGGCGGACGCCGACCTGGATGTCGTGATCCGGCAACTGGCCAGACAGCTGCATACGGGCCTGATGACCCGCGCCAAGGAGCGGCGGGATCGCTTCAATGGCCTTGCGGCCAAGGCCAAGAGCAAGGAGACCGGCGATCGCTTCAAGATAATGGCGAAGGCCACCATGGAGCAGGCCACCACCGCCGCCAAGCGCCTGCAGATGTCCGCCGACAATGTCGCCGACAGCTACGCACGGTCGATGCGGATTGCCGCCAGCACGCCGGTCGCAGTAAAGGTGGAGAAGAAAGCCGCCAAGGAAAAGCCTGTGAAGAAGGCGAAGAAGGCCAAAGCCAGGAAGTCGAAGTAAGCTACTCACCGTCTTGGCGCGGCCACTTCGGTTGGCTCGGCGCTCGCGAGTTCGGCGAGTTTTGCGCGCGCCGCATCGCGAGTGTGGGCATTATCCTTGCCGGCGGGCAGCGCCAGCGTGGCCTCGAAATCGGCGCGCGCCTCATCCGCCCGGCCGCGGGCGAGGAATGCGAGGCCGCGGGCGAGCCGGGCCTGCGCATCCGAGGGGTCGAGGCGGACCGCGGTGCTGTAGCTCAGGATCGCGCGATCGAGATCGCCGGTGGCGGCGAGCGCGAGACCGCGCTGGTGATAGGGCGCGGCGAGCCTCGGATCATGCGCGATCGCCTCGTCGTAATCCTCGATGGCAAGTTCGAAATCGCCGTTCTGCCGGCGCGCCAGTGCGCGGTCGCGATAGAGCGAGGCGCGGTTGGGATTGAGGTGAATGGCCTCGTCGAAATCCGCGATCGCCCGCCGCCAGTCGCCATGGCGCAGCGCGATCCGCCCGCGCCCCTCATAGGCAAAGGCGATCAGCGATCCACGGAGCGGCGAGAAGCCGATCACCGCCGAGCAGATGTCGGGATCGTCCTCGTCCCCGCAATTGACGACCGTGTGCGTGGACAGGCCAATGAGCACGCCCAGGACGATCAGCAATGGTACTGCAGCTTTGGTCATCTTCGACCGTGGCAGGCAGCGGGCCGGCCACGCATCCCCTTTCGAAGGAACGGTTTCGCCAGAGTGTTAACACCGGCTGGGACCAGCCTGTGTGCGTCAGGTCACAAAGCATGCAAATTCCAGCCGCGTCCGCATCAGCCCCAAGGGCCGCGTGAAGAGGAGCGGCCCCACGGGCCCCGCGGCGGATAGTTCTCGTTGGCGCCGATCGACGGCGACGCCTGCGCGCCAAGCTCGGCTGCGAGTTGCTGAAGCGCCGCGATGCGATTCTGCGTCGACGGATGGGTGGCGAACAGATTGTCCACGCCGTGGCCCGATAGCGGATTGATGATGAACATATGCGCGGTGGCGGGATTTCGCTCCGCCTCGAGGTTCGGGACCTGATGCGCAGCGTCTTCGATCTTCACCAGCGCCGATGCGAGCCAAATCGGCTGACCGGCGATGCGTGCGCCGAGATTGTCCGCGGCGTATTCGCGCGTACGACTGATCGCCATCTGCACCAGCATGGCCCCGATCGGAGCGAGGATCATCATCAGGATCGAGCCGACGATGCCCGGGCCGTTGTTGTCGCGGTTGCCTCCGAAGAACATGCCGAACTGCGCCAGCATCGAGATCGCACCGGCAATGGTCGCGGTAACAGTCATCAGCAGCGTGTCGTGATGCTTGATATGGGCGAGCTCGTGCGCGATCACGCCGGCGAGCTCCTCGCGGCTGAGCTGCTGCATCAACCCGGTGGTGACCGCAACCGCGGCATTCTCGGGATTGCGCCCGGTGGCAAACGCGTTGGGCTGCGGCTCGTCCATCAGGAACACGCGCGGCATCGGCAAGCCGGCGCGGCGCGCAAGCTCGGCGACGAGCCCGACCAGCTCCGGCGCGCTGCTGCGGTCGACCTCATGAGCCCCGTACATGCTCAGCACCATGCGGTCGGAGTTCCAGTAGGTGAAGAGATTGGTCGCCGCGGCAATGACGAGCGCAATCATGGCGCCGCCAGCACCGCCGATCAGATAGCCGACGCCCATGAACAGGGCGGTGAGGCCTGCGAGCAGCATTGCGGTACGAAGATAGTTCATGGCCGTCTCCCGGGTCCGGCCGCCGCCGCTGGAGGCGTTGCAGGCCGGCAAGCATGAGGTAGGGACGACCCCGCCCCACCCGCAAGGTTTCCAGGTGCGTCGCGGAGCCGCGGCACTGGTTTGAGCCCGATCATTCCATTAAACTTCGTCAAGAATCCAAGCGTCTCCTCCCCTTGCGGAAACCTCATGCTCCAGACCCGAATTGCGATCGCGGCCACCGCTCTGCTCACACTCGCCTTTCCTGCCTCCGCACAGTTCGCGCCACCGCCCGCAAAGCCAGCGGCCCCCAGGGCCACTGCGCCCTCCCCGCGCGCGGCGTCGTGCCACAATGGCGCGAACTTCGATCGCTTCCTGGCTGACGTAAAACAGCAGGCGGTGGCCGCCGGCGTGTCGCAGCGAACGATGGCGCAGGCCTCGCCCTACCTCGTCTACGACCAGGGCATCGTCAATCGCGACCGCGGCCAGCGCGTGTTCGGCCAGCTCTTCACTGAATTTGCCGGCCGCATGGCCGCGCCCTATCGCATGCAGAACGGCCAGCAGCACATCAAGCGACATGCGGCCGCGTTCGCGCGCGCAGAAAAGGAATACGGCGTGCCGCCGGCGGTGATCGCCGCGTTCTGGGGACTGGAGAGCGATTTCGGCGTCAACATGGGAAATCTGCCGACACTGAAATCGCTGGTGTCGCTGGCCTATGACTGCCGCCGCTCAGAGATGTTCGTGAACGAGACCATCGCCGCGCTGAAGATTATCGACCGCGGTGATCTCACACCCGACGAGATGATCGGCTCCTGGGCCGGCGAACTCGGCCAGACCCAATTCCTGCCAGTGCATTACGTCAACTATGCCGTCGACTATGACGGCGACGGACGGCGCGATCTCCTCCGCAGCGAAGACGACGTGATCGGCTCGACCGCGAACTACATCGCCAACGGATTGAAGTGGCGGCGCGGCGAGCCGTGGCTGGAGGAGATCAAGGTGCCGCAAATCCTGCCGTGGGATCAGACCGATCTCACCGTGCAGCAGCCGCGCGCGAAATGGGCGCAGCTGGGGGTGACCTATCCCGACGGCAGCCGCTGCCGAGCGACAATCTCGCGGCCTCCGTGCTGCTGCCGATGGGACGCAACGGGCCGGCCTTCATGGCGTATCCGAATTTCGCGGCCTATACCGAGTGGAATAACTCGCTGATCTATTCGACCACCGCGGGCTATCTCGCCTCGCGCATTGCGGGCGCAGCACCGATGCGCAAGCCGACCACACCGGTCGCGCAGCTGCCGTTCAACGAGCTCAAGCAATTGCAGCAGCTTCTGGTCCAGGCCGGCTTCAATGTCGGCAAGGTCGACGGCGTGCTGGGCCAGCAGAGCCGCGCCGCAGTGAAGGCGATGCAGGTCAAATACGGTCTGCCGGCCGATTCCTGGCCGACCTCCGAGCTATTGGCCCGGATGCGCGGTGGCACGGCACAGGCGCAGCCTGCGGTGACGATCCGATAAGCGACCCCGCTCGCTGTCATGCTCCGCGAAAGCGGGGCATCCAGTACGCCGTGGCGTCCCGGCTCAATCACAGCCGTCTCGGCGTACTGGATCGCCCGGTCAAGCCGGACGATGACAGCGGAGAGCGTTGCACGGTAGAGTTTTCGCACTGCACAAGCCGCTCCCGCGATTGTATTTTTCCATGACGGCCCCATGTGAGTAGCTCAGGTTTCTCCTGAGATTCCCCACCACAAGAGCGAGCATCACATGTCCTTCCACGACGCCGTCGTCCCCGCCTATTTGCAAATGCTGAACAGCCTGACCGGCCTGCTCACGAAAGCCGAGGCGCATTGCGCGGCCAAGAAGGTCGATCCGAGCGTCCTGCTGGGCTCCCGGCTGTTTCCGGACATGCTGCCGCTGTCGAAGCAGATCCAGCTCGTCAGCGATTTCGCCTCCAAGGGCTGCGCCCGGCTGACCCATAGCGAAGTGCCCTCCACAGCAGACACCGAGACCAGCTTTGCCGAATTGAAGCAGCGCCTGGCGAAGACCATCGACTATGTGAAATCGTTCAAGCCCGAGCAGTTCGAGGGCGCCGACACCAAGGACGTCACCTTCCCGGCTGGCCCCGACAAATCCATCACCATGAAGGGCCAGCAATTCCTGAGCGCGTTCTCGCTGCCGAACTTCTATTTCCACGCCGCAACCGCCCACGGCCTTCTGCGCCACGCCGGCGTCGAGATCGGCAAGCGCGATTTCCTCGGCGCGAATTAAGTTATGGCCCGCGGCAGCGGAATTCCGCTGTCGAGGCCGAAACTGCATACGAATTGTGCTACGCGGGCCTTGCCGCGTAGCTCGCCTGCACTTTCCGTATGGCTCCTCCCTTGCGCTGATTGCCGCGATGCACAAGTGTTGCAGACCTTTCACCGCCTGGAAGCATTCCCATGAGCCGTTCGACCAAATTGTTTGACACCTACAAGCTCGGCCCGATCACGCTTGCGAACCGTTTCGTGATGGCACCGCTGACGCGCAACCGCGCCGTTCCCGGCACGTTCGTGCCCGGTGCGCTCGCCGCCGACTATTACGGCCAACGCGCCTCCGCAGGGCTTCTGATCACCGAAGCGAGCCAGGTCTCGCAGCAGGGCCAGGGCTACCAGGACACACCCGGCATCTACTCCAGGGACCAGGCCGCCGGCTGGCGCAAGGTCACCGATCAAGTCCACGAGCGCGGCGGCAAGGTCTTCATCCAGCTCTGGCATGTCGGCCGCATCTCGCATGTCGATCTCCAGGCCAATGGCGCAGCCCCGGTAGCGCCGAGCGCGATCCGCGCCAAGGGCAAGACTTTCGTGAACGGTACCTTCGCCGACGTCTCCGAGCCCCGCGCGCTCGAGCTCGCCGAAATTCCCGGGATCATCGACGATTTCAAGCGCGCCACGAAGAATGCGCTCGAAGCCGGCTTCGACGGCGTCGAGATCCACGGCGCCAACGGCTATCTGCTCGAGCAGTTCGCCAAGGACGGCACCAACAAGCGTACCGACGCCTATGGCGGCTCCATCGAGAACCGCGCGCGGCTGATGCTGGAAGTATCCAAGGCCGTCGTGGCCGAGGCTGGCCCCGAGCGCACCGGCATTCGCGTCTCGCCGGTAACACCGGCCAACGATATCTCGGACTCGAACCCGCAAGCCTTGTACGACCATATCGTCGACGGTCTCAGCGCGCTCAAGCTCGTCTATCTCCACGTCGTCGAAGGCGCCACCGGCGGTCCGCGCGACATCGCGCCGTTCGACTATGCGGGCCTGCGCAAGCGCTTCGCCGGCGCTTACGTCGCCAACAACGGCTATGATTTCGCCCTCGCCGCCAAGGTGCTGGAGGCGAACGCGGCCGATCTGATCGCCTTCGGCAAGCCGTTCATCTCCAACCCCGACCTGGTCGAGCGGCTGAAGCAGGGCGCTCCGCTGAACGACTGGGACAAGAACACGTTCTACGGCGGCGGTGCCAAGGGGTACACGGATTACCCGGCGCTGACGACTGAACCGGCGGAGTAAGGCGTCGTCGTCGCTCCATCCTCCGTCATTGCGAGGAGCAACGCGACGAAGCAATCCAGACTACCTCCGTGGAAAGACTCTGGATTGCTTCGCTCGCTCGCAATGACGGTATGGAGCAAAATCCACGACAACAAAAAGAAAAAGGCCGGGATTGCTCCCGGCCTTTCGTCGTTACGTTGATGTGCCTTACTTCGCTTCCGCGCGCTTCGGGGGCTGTGCCGGCCACGACTTGATCAGGGTGTCGTAGTCGACCGTCTCGCCCTTCGGCTTCTCGTTGGCGAGCTTGCGCTGGGGAGCAATCGTGCCGTCCTTCTGGGCCTTGGCGAACCAGTATTCGGCCGTTTCCTTCTTGTGCAGCTTCGGACCGCAGGCGCCCTGCACGCCGGACTTCTCCAGACGTTCCATCACGGAGTCCTGGGCGGCGGCAAGCGAGTCCATCGCGGCTTGCGGCGTCTTCGCACCGGACGACGCATCGCCGATGTTCTGCCACCACAGCTGCGCCAGCTTCGGATAGTCGGGCACGTTGTTGCCGGTCGGGGTCCACTGCACGCGCGCGGGCGAGCGGTAGAACTCGATCAGGCCGCCGAGCTTCGGCGCACGCTCCGTGAACGACTTGTCCCAAATGTCGGATTCACGAATGAACGTGAGACCGACATGGCTCTTCTTCAGCGACACCGTCTTGGAGATGATGAACTGGAGATAGAGCCAGGCTGCCTTGCGGCGATCCGCCGGGGTCGACTTGAGAAGCGTTACGGAGCCGGCGTCCTGATAACCGAGCTTCATGCCTTCCTTCCAGTACGAACCGTGCGGCGACGGAGCCATACGCCACTTCGGCGTACCGTCCGGGTTCATCACGGCGATGCCCGGCTTCACCATGTCGGCGGTGAAGGCGGTGTACCAGAACATCTGCTGGGCGATGTTGCCCTGCGCCGGCACCGGACCCGACTCGGAGAAGGTCATGCCCTGCGCTTGCGGCGGAGCATACTTCTTCATCCACTCGAGGTACTTGGTGATCGAGTAGACCGCGGCCGGGCCGTTGGTGTCGCCACCACGCTCGACCGAGGAGCCCACCGGACGGCAGCCTTCCATGCGGATGCCCCATTCGTCGACCGGCAGGCCGTTCGGAATGCCCTTGTCGCCGTTACCGGCCATCGACAGCCAGGCGTCGGTGAACCGCCAACCGAGCGACGGGTCCTTCTTGCCATAGTCCATATGGCCGTAAACCTTGACGCCGTTGATCTCCTTGATGTCGTTCGTGAAGAACTCGGCGATGTCCTCGTAGGCGGACCAGTTCACGGGCACGCCGAGCTCGTAGCCATACTTGGCCTTGAACTTGGCCTTGTAGTCGGCGTTGGTGAACCAGTCGTAGCGGAACCAGTAGAGATTCGCGAACTGCTGGTCGGGCAGCTGATAGAGCTTGCCATCCGGGGCCGTGCCGAACGACTTGCCGATGAAGTCGTTGACGTCCAGCTGGGGATCGGTGACGTCCTTGCCCTCGCCGGTCATGTAGTCCGACAGCGCGATGGTCTGGCCGTAGCGGAAGTGCGTGCCGATCAGGTCGGAGTCGTTGATCCAGCCGTCGTACACGTTCTTGCCGGACTGCATCTGGGTCTGCAGCTTCTCGACGACGTCACCTTCCTGGATGATGTCGTGCTTGAGCTTGATGCCGGTGAGCTCGGAGAACGCCTTCGCCAGCGTCTGCGACTCGTATTCGTGGGTCGTGATGGTCTCGGAGACGACATTGATCTCCATGCCCTTGAAGGGCTCGGCCGCCTTGACGAACCACTCAAGCTCCTTCTTCTGCTCGTCCTTCGACAGCGTCGAGGGCTGGAATTCCGCGATCCATTTCTGGATTGCGGCATCGTCGGCAGCGCGCACCGGCGCCGAGACGGCCAACGACACCGCGACGATAGCGGCGACGCTGGACATCGTCAGAAAGCTATTCTTGGTCAATGGACGTTCCCTTCTCCTAAACTGCCGCATGTTGTTCCTCCGTTGCAGCGACAAACTTTCTACAGGCCCGGGTTGGTCCCGGATCTGGCCGTCCCTTCGCGGGCTAGACCGTGCGAAAAATGAGCACGGCCATGGCCAGCGAAATTCCTGATGCGAGCCAAAGGCGCGAAATTTCAAGTCCGTCCTCGCCGATCGGCAGCGTGGCGAGTGCGTCGGTGCCGGCGAAGGCGATCCAGAGCAAGTGGATGACAGCCGCCATGATCAGGGAGATGAACAGGCGGTCGCCGCGCGTGGTGGGGATGCGCAGCACGCCGACGCGCTCGGTTTCGGGATAGGCCACCCCAAGCCAGGTCATCACGGCAAGCGTGCAGGCGAGCGCGACAAAGAAGATCGCCGTCGGCAGCGTCCAGGCCATCCATGCAATAGATTCCATTGATGCCTCCTAGACCCGGCCGAGCGCGAAACCGCTCGCGATGTAGTTGCGGACGAACCAGATCACGAGCGCGCCCGGAATGATGGTGAGAACGCCGGCTGCCGCGAGCAGCCCCCAATCCATGCCGGCGGCCGACACTGTGCGCGTCATGATCGCCGCGATCGGCTTGGCCTGCACCGAGGTCAGCGTGCGTGCGAGCAGCAGCTCGACCCAGGAGAACATGAAGCAGAAGAAGGCGGCGACGCCGATACCGCTCGCAATCAGCGGCACCAGGATCTTGATGAAGAAGCGCGGGAAGGAATAGCCGTCGAGGAAGGCGGTCTCGTCGATCTCGCGCGGCACGCCGGAGACGAAGCCTTCGAGGATCCAGACCGCCAGCGGAACGTTGAAGATGCAGTGCGCGAGCGCCACCGCCCAGGGAGTATCGAACAGCCCGATCGCCGAGTAAAGATTGAAGAACGGCAGTGCATAGACCGCGGCCGGCGCCATGCGGTTCGACAGCAGCCAGAAGAACAGATGCTTGTCACCGAGAAAACGGTAGCGCGAGAACGCGTAAGCCGCGGGCAACGCCACCGAGATCGAGATGATGGTGTTGAGGACGACATATTCCAGCGAGTTGATGTAGCCGGAATACCAGCTCTCGTCGGTGAAGATGCGCTTGTAGTGCTGGAGCGTCGGGGCGTGCGGCCACAGCGTCATCGTCGAGACGATTTCGGCGTTGGTCTTGAAGCTCATGTTGACGAGCCAGTAGATCGGCAACAGCAGGAAGATCAAAAACAACGCCATGATGAGGCGACGGCCGGGGATCGAATGCATCACGCGGCTCCTTCCTGCGGCTTCCGCTCGGCGCCGGCATTGGTCATGACCGTGTAGAAGATCCAGCAGACGATCAGGATGATCAGATTGTAGACCAGCGACAGCGCGGCGGCCTTGCCGAGGTCGAACTGGCCGAGCGCGATCTTGACGAGCTCGATCGACACGAAGGTCGTCGAATTGCCGGGCCCGCCGCCGGTAACGACGAATGGCTCGGTGTAGATCATGAACGAGTCCATGAAGCGCAGCAGCACCGCGATCAGCAGCACGCGGTTCATCTTGGGCAGCTGGATCGCCTTGAACACCGCCCAGCGCGAGGCGCCGTCGATTTGAGCTGCCTGGTAATAAGCATCGGGGATCGACTTCAGGCCGGCATAACACAACAACGCGACCAGGCTGGTCCAGTGCCAGACGTCCATCACGATCACGGTGACCCAGGCATCGACGGCATTGGAGACGTAATTGTAGTCGATGCCGATCGCGTTGAGCACATAGCCGAGCAGGCCGATATCGGGGCGGCCAAAGATCTGCCAGATCGTGCCGACCACGTTCCAGGGGATCAACAGCGGCAGCGCGAGGATGACGAGGCAGGCCGCGACGGTCCAACCCTGGCGCGGCATCGACAGCGCGACGACGATGCCGAGCGGCACCTCGATCGCGAGGATCACCATCGAGAAGAACAGATTGCGGCCGAGCGAGGCGAGGAAGCGGCCGCCGAGGTCGGTCGAAGGGTCGAGCAATTCCTTGAACCAGCCGACACCGTTCCAGAAGAACTGGTTGTTGCCGAAGGTGTCCTGCATCGAATAGTTCACCACCGTCATCAGCGGCAGCACTGCCGAGAAGGCGACGACCAGGAACACCGGCAGCACCAGGAACCAGGCTTTTTGGTTGACGGTCTTGTCCATCAGGCGGCTCCCTCCACCAGAAGGCTGTCGGCATAAACGTGGACGTGCGACGGATCGAATTTCAGGCCGGCCGTGCCGTCCGGGCTGGTGAAGCCGGCCGGCGCCCGCGCCGCGAGTTTTGCATCACCGAGGCGCGCACGCGCAAAGCGGATGCGGCCGAGATCGTCGATGCGTTCGATTTTTGCGCTGAGCAGGCCCGGTGCCGGCGCAACGGTTTCGACGAATTCGGGACGCACGCCGATCTCGATCTTCGCGCTTGCCGGAAGGCTGTCGTAGCTGCGATTGAGCGCGATGACGTGACCGTCGATCTTGGCCTCGCGGCCCCTCACCTCGGCCGGCAGGATGTTCATGCCGGGCGAGCCGATGAAATAGCCGACGAAGGTGTGCGCGGGCTTGTCGAACAGCTCGGCCGGGGTGCCGCTTTGCACCACGCGGCCGTCATGCATGACGACGACGGTGTCTGCAAAGGTCAGCGCCTCGGTCTGGTCGTGGGTGACGTAGATCATCGTAAGGTCGAGCTCGCGATGCAGCGCCTTCAGCTTGGAGCGGAGCTGCCATTTCAGCTCGGGATCGATCACGGTGAGCGGCTCGTCGAACAGCACGGCGGCGACGTCGGAGCGCACCAGGCCGCGGCCGAGCGATATCTTCTGCTTGGCGTCAGCCGTGAGCCGCGTCGCCTTGCGGTTCAGATAGGGTTCGAGATCGAGCAGGCGGCCGATCTCGGCGACGCGCTTGTCGATCTCGGCCTTTGGCACGCCACGGTTCTTCAGTGGAAACGCCAGATTCTGCCCCACCGTCATGGTGTCGTAGATCACCGGAAACTGGAACACCTGGGCGATGTTGCGCTTCTGGGTTGACAGCGGTGTGATGTCCACCTCGTCGAACAGGATTTTCCCCCGCGACGGCGTGATGATGCCGGAAATGACATTGAGCAGCGTGGTCTTGCCGCAGCCGGACGGCCCGAGCAGCGCATAGGCGCCGCCCTGCCGCCAGGTCATGGTGACAGGCTTCAGGGCAAAGCTGTCCTGCGGCGCATCGTTGCCGCCGTAGGAGTGCGCGAGATCGACGAGGTCAATGCGGGCCATGTCGCATCTCCCTTAGGTATTGCCGGGTGCGGCGACCAGACGGTCTGCCGCATCGAAAACGAAGACATCATTGGGATCGAGCACGGCGTCGATGGTCTGGCCGGGCTCGAACTCGTGCACGCCGTGCAACACCGCAACCCATTTCGATCCGTCGCGGGTCAGATGCACGAAACTCTCCGAACCGGTGATTTCGGTCACCGTTACCGTGGCATGGAAGGCGTGGCGATCGGCCTGGCCGTTGGCGAGCGCGAGCTGATGCGCGCGAAAGCCGACCCGGTAGGTGCCGTCGGCCAGCGACGAATACAGACCCGAGGCCGGCGACGCCGCGCCGCCGGCATATTGCACAGAGCCGTTCTTCTTCTCGATGCCGACGAGATTGAGCGGCGGGTCGGAGAATACCTGCGCGACGCGTAAAGTCTGCGGCCGGCGGTAGACGTTGGCGGTCTCATCGATCTGGAGCGCCTGACCCTGCCACATGCACACCGTGTTGCCGCCGAGCAGCAACGCCTCGGTTGGCTCGGTGGTGGCATAGACGAAGATCGCGCCGGAAGCCTCGAAGATGCGCGGGAGCTCGGCGCGCAGCTCCTCACGAAGCTTGTAGTCGAGATTGGCGAGCGGCTCGTCGAGCAGCACGAGATCGGCGCCCTTGACCAGCGCGCGCGCGATCGCGGTGCGCTGCTGCTGGCCACCGGAAAGCTGGAGCGGCGTGCGCTTCAGAAACGGCTCGAGCCTGAGCAGCCTTGCGGCTTCCGCCACGCGCGCCTCGATTTCAGCGCGCGGCTTGCCCTGCACACGCAAGGGCGACGCGATGTTCTCATAGACTGTAAGCGAGGGATAATTGATGAACTGCTGGTAGACCATCGCGACCGAACGCTTGCGCACGTCGGCGCCGGTGACGTCCTTGCCGTTGACCAAGATCTTGCCCGAAGTCGGCTTGTCGAGGCCTGCGAGCAGCCGCATGATCGAGGTCTTGCCCGACAGCGTCGGCCCGAGCAGCACGTTGAGCGTACCGCTCTCGAGCGTCAGCGAGACGTCGCGGATGTGCGGGACGCCGTCGACAGTCCGGGTCACGTGATCGAGTGTCACCGTCATGAGCGTCCTCCGGCTTCCAGCAGGGGACTTTGCGGCACGGCGTGGGTCCTGATCCAGTCGTCAAGCGCCGCGATCTCGTCGGCACTTAGTCGCAGGCCGAGCTTTGAGCGGCGCCAGACTATGTCCTCGGCAGTGACGGCCCATTCGTTGGCCATGAGATAGCGGACCTCGCGCTCGCTCAGCGTCGCGCCGAAGGCCTGGCCGAGATCGGCCGCGGATTTCGCATCCCCGAGCAGCTTGATCGCCTTTGTGCCATAGGCGCGCGCGAGTCGCCGCGCATGCTCGTGGCTGAGGAAGGGATAGCCGCGCTGAAGCTCCGCGATCAGGCCGTCGACATCGGAGACGCCCATGTCGCCGCCGGGCAGCGGCCATTTGCCGGTCCAGCCCTCGCGCGCCTTCGCACTGCGAAGATAGGGCGCGAGCCGCTCCAGCGCCTCCTCGGCGAGACGGCGGTAGGTCGTGATCTTGCCGCCATAGATCGACAGCAGCGGCACGCCGCCGGGCGTGTCGAGCTCGAACACGTAGTCGCGCGTCGCGGCCTTGGCTTCGCTGGCGCCGTCGTCATAGAGCGGGCGCACGCCGGAATAGGTCCAGACCACGTCGTCAGGCGTGACCGGCTTGGCCAGATATTCGCTTGCCGCGGTGCAGAGATACTGGATCTCCTCGGCCGTCGCCTTCACCTTGGCCGGATCGCCGTCATAGTCGCGGTCGGTGGTGCCGATCAGCGTGAAATCGTCCTGATACGGGATCACGAAGATGATGCGGCCGTCCGCGTTCTGGAACATGTAGGCGCGGTCGTGGTCGTAGAGTTTTTTCACGACGATGTGCGAGCCCTGCACCAGGCGCACCTTGGCTTTCGCGTTGACGCCGGCGCCACTGCCGAGCACGTCCTCGACCCAGGGCCCGCCGGCATTGACGAGCGCACGAGCCTGGATCGACGAGCGCGCGCCGGTCAGCGTGTCGATCATGCTGACGGTCCAGATGCCGTCGGACTGCTTGATATCCGTCGCCCGGGTGCGGGTGCGGATCTCGGCGCCCTTGTCGGCGGCGTCGCGCGCGTTGAGCACGACGAGACGGGCGTCATCGACGAAGCAGTCGGAATATTCGAACGCGCGGGTATAGCGGTTCGGGATCAGCGGGCGACCGACCTCGTCACGCCTGAGATCGACCGAGCGGGTCGCCGGCAACAGATGGCGGCCGCCGATATGGTCATAGAGGAAGAGGCCGAGGCGCAGCAGCCAGGCCGGTCGCAGGCCTGCATGGTGCGGCAGAACGAAACGTAAGGGGCGAATGATGTGGGGTGCGATGCCCCAGAGGATCTCGCGCTCGATCAGCGCCTCGCGGACCAGGCGAAACTCGTAATATTCGAGATAGCGCAGGCCGCCATGCACCAGTTTAGTCGACCAGGACGACGTCCCGCTCGCCAGATCGTTCATTTCGCACAGGAAAACCGTGTTGCCACGGCCCACCGCGTCGCGCGCGATGCCGCAGCCGTTAACACCGCCTCCAATGATGGCGAGGTCAAAAATACGCTCCAACAGACGCATCCCCCGGCGACCGCCCGTTCAATCGAGCGGTTACTTTCGTTTTTGATTAGATCACACCGAAAAACGAAAGCAAGATGAAAGAGAGAAGAAAGGAAGTGAAAGCGGAACTTTTAAGTGGGGCAGACAGACGCGGAATTGAGCAGCCTGGGCCGGCAATTCCAGCGGCAAAAGCACCCTTGAATGCTTAGCTTCAGAGAATTATAGTCATAGTAGTCATATTGGTCGATATTCTCATGGCCGACTCCAACACTGCACCCGATGCGCTTCCAACCGATGACATCTGGACGCTTGCCAACGCCAAGGCACGGCTTTCCGAGGTGATCGACCGCGCCCAGTCCGGCCCGCAGGTCATCACCCGTCACGGCAGGCCCAATGCGGTTGTCGTTTCCGCCGACGAGTGGGCGCGCAAGACGGCGCGCAAAGGCACGCTGGCCGAATTCCTGCTGGCGTCGCCATTACGCGGCGCCGACCTCGATCTTGAACGCATGCACGACACGCCGCGCGACGAGATGCCGTGAACTTGCTGCTCGACACCAAGGTGCTCTCGGAGGTTCGGCGGCCGACGCCTTCCCCGAAAGTTTTGGCGTGGCTCGATACGATCGACGAGGACCGCGCCTTCATCAGCGTGGCATCGATCGCGGAGCTTCGCCGTGGCATCGCACTGCTGGATGACGGCGGCCGGCGCGCGGCACTGACTGCCTGGCTCACGCATGATCTGCCGGAGCGTTTTGCCGGGCGCATCCTGCCGATCGACCATGCGGTCGCCGAGCGCTGGGGCGACCTGATGGCGCAGAGCCGCCGCAGCGGCATCGCTCTGTCCGTGATAGATGGATTCTTCAGCGCGACCGCGCTCGCAAACGACCTCACACTCGCCACACGCAATGTGAAGGATTTTGCGGCATTCGGCGTCGTGCTGCTCAACCCGTGGGACGACGTATAAGACTAAGACGTCGGCCGACCCAAAACTCAGGGCAGCAGCCCTGCCGCCCTGTAAGCCTCGATCGCCTGGTCGTAGACCGCGATGTCGCCTCGCCCGCGCGCGACGAGCTGTGCGCCCTCGACGGCCGCGAAGATCGCGAGCGCCCGCTGCTCAATCGCTCCCGTTGCCGCCTTCTTTCCACGCGACAGCAATTTGACCAGCCACCGGATGTTGACGTCGGTGAACCTGTCGACCTCAGCTCTGACTTCGGCCGGCAAGTCATCGTGCTCGGCGGCCATGATCCCGCACAGACACATCCTGTTGTCGTTCGACAGCGCGGAACGGAAGACGTCCGTATACATCCTCAGGCAGGCCCCGACGTCCTGCGAGGCTTCGAGGAACCCGTCGAAGATCTCGATCGCCTCGTCGGCATAGCGACGCGCAAGCGCGGCGCCAAGATCGCCCTTGGTCGGAAAATGATAGTGGACGCTGGCGCTCTTGACGCCCACCTCCTTCGCCAGGTCGCGAAAGCTCAGGCCGTTGTAGCCGCGCGCCTGCACCATCGCGCGGGCCGCATCCATGATCACCTGCTTGGTATCGGCCGTCATCGTCGCCCCCATCTATCTATCGATAGATAGCCGTTGACTCCGCCATTGCAAAGGCCCCATATCCGCCTGCCCACCTATCTATCGATAGATAAAGGAATGTTCTCATGAAAATCTACGACCGGCCCGGATTTCCCAATTCCTCGCGCATTCGCATCGTCCTTTCCGAAAAGGGACTCGACGACCGGGTCGAGTTCGTCAGCGTCGATTTGATCGGGGCAGAGCACAAGCAGGCGCCGTTTCTCGCGATCAACCCCTCGGGGAAAATCCCGGTGCTCGAACTCGATGACGGCACCTTGATCTCGGAGTCGACGGCCATCACCGAATATCTGGACCATCTCGATGGCCATCCGGTCCTCACCGGCAGGACACCGCGCGAGAAGGCGGTGATCCACATGATGCAGAATCGCGCCGAGGCCGAGCTCATGGGCGCGGTCGACGGCTACTTTCACTATGCCACGTCGGGCCTCGGACCTGCGATGCAGCCCTATGTGGCTCCGGAATGGGCCGGCAGGAAGGAATGGGGTGAGCGACAGCGCGCCAGGTTCATCCGCGGCATGAATTATTTCGACGGCGTCCTGAAGAACACACCGTTCGTTGCCGGCGACGCCTTCTCGATGGCGGATATCACGGTCTTTGCGAGCCTGGACTTCGCTGGCGCAGCGGGGATATCGATTCCCGATGCGTGCAAATCCCTCATCGCTTGGCGGGAAAGAGTATCAAATCTGCCAAGCGTCAAGAACCGGACAGGTCGAGATTTCCTGCCGGAGGACCTGAAGCGTTTTGGTCTGTGAACTGCGGCGTGATGTCAGCTCCGGATCGATCGCAGCCATCTAACGCAACCGAACGACCGGCGCGGCCTCTTGCGCCGGTTCGGCCGCCTCATCGATATCCGCCCCCTTCGGCATCGCTGCCATCACCTCGATGCCCTTGGCATTGCAAATCGTGGCGAGGCGCTCGGGCAATTCCTGATCGGTGACGAAGGTCTGGATCTGGCTGATATGGGCGATGCGCACCGGCGCGCTGCGGCGGAGTTTTGTGGAATCGGCAACCAGCATAACGCTGCGGGCATTGGCGATGATGGCCTGCGCCACCTGCACCTCGCGATAGTCGAAGTCGAGCAGCGCGCCTTCCTCGTCGATCGCGGACGCCCCGATGATGGCGTAGTCGACCTTGAACTGGCCGATCAGCTGCGTCGCGGTCGAGCCGACCACCGCACCGTCGGCGCGCCGTACCGTGCCGCCGGCAACCACCACCTCGATGCGGGGATGGCGGTAGAGCAGCATGGCGACGTTGAGATTGTTGGTGATGACGAGGAGGTCCTCGTGCGAGGTCAGCGCGCTTGCCACTTCCTCGGTCGTGGTGCCGATGTTGATGAAGAGCGAGCAGCCGTTCGGGATCAGCGATGCGGCCGCGGCTCCAATCGCCTTCTTCTCGTCGGCGGCGACGAAGCGCCGCGCCTCATAGGCGAGGTTTTCGACGCCGGAGGCGATGATGGCGCCGCCATGGATACGGGTCAGCGAGCGGCGCTCGCAGAGATCGTTGAGGTCCTTGCGGATGGTCTGGGCCGAGACCTCGAACCGGCGCGCCAGCTCCTCGACCATGACGCGGCCCGAAGCCCGCGCGATGTTGAGGATTTCGGCTTGGCGATGAGTCAGTCCGGTCACGACAATAGCCTCAAGTCAGGAAGCCGCATGGTGCGGCGGTTCGCACGTTCGGTCAATGCGCGTGCCGATCACGGTTAACGGACCAACGTCCTCACCACGCCATCGCGGCGGCGAGGCGCGCCAGCAGTGTCGGATCGTCGTAAGCGCTGGCGGAAGCGACCGCGCCGGCGGCAACAAGGTCGGCGTGGCCGAGAGTGGTGCGCATCCCGATGGTCGGAATGCCGGCGGCGGCGGCCGATTGCACGCCGGAGCGGGAATCCTCGAACGCGATCGAGGCCGCCGCGCTGGCGCCGGCGAAGCGCAGCCCTTCCTGATAGGGCAGCGGATGCGGCTTGCCGTGCGGCAGCTCGTCGCCGATCACGATCGCCTTGAAGCGGTCCGTAATGCCGAGGCCCGACAGCAGCAGTTCGGCGTTGAGACGCGGCGCGTTGGTCACGGCCACCATGGGAATGCCGGCGCTATCGGCACGGTCGAGCAGCGCCATCAGGCCCGGAAGCGGCACGATCTGTCCAGCCACCAGGTCACGAAAGATCGCCTCCTTCTCGCCGAGGATTGCAACGCGACGTTCCGGCGATTCGTCCGGCAGAAATCGCTCCCCGATCGACACATTGGAAAAACCCTGGAGCTCGCGCTTGAAGCGCTCCTCATCCACGATATGGCCGCGCGGGGCGAACACGCGATGGAACGCCTCGCGATGAAGGAAATCCGTGTCGGCCAACGTGCCGTCGATGTCGAACAGCAGCGCCCTGCCCATCGCGTCGATCATGTCCGTACTTTCCCAAATGCGCAGCGCATTGATGCGAAAGACGTATCAATACACCCTCGATCGCGCAATGACACATCCACATGACGGAGATGCGCCACTCGACAAAGTCGCGCGCGGCTGCAACACTGGCTGCAAGATCAAAAAGGAGGAAACGATGACGATCAACCGACGCGATCTGGCTCTCTCGACTCTTGCCGTCTCGGCGCTTGCTGTCTCAGCTGTCACGACACCGGCGCTGGCGGCATCGGCGGACGAGGAAGCCGTGGCGAAGAAGGTCGAGGCCTTCCGTCTCGCCCAGATCGCCGCCGATCCCAAGGCGCTCGGTGCGCTGTGCTGGGACGATGTCAGCTACAGCCATTCCAGCGGCAAGGTCGAGGACAAGGCAACCTTCGTCACCAACGCCACCGACGGCAAGTCGAAATTCCTGTCGATCGAGTACAAGGACCCGACCATCAAGGTGGTCGGCCCCGCCGCGATCGTGCGCTTCCATTGGGTAGCGGAACAGGAGATGGCGGCCGATGGGAAAAAAGTGCCGACCAACCTTCACATCCTGATGAACTGGCAGAAGCAGGGCGATGACTGGAAGCTGCTCTCAAGGTCGGCGACGAAGTTGTGAACAACGGCTCTTTCCCTCTCCCCCTTGTGGGAGAGGGTGGCTTCGCGAAGCGAAGTCGGGTGAGGAGTTTCTCTCCGAGAACGAATCTCCCGCTTCTGAATCTGCTGAAACGACCCCTCATCCGGCGCTTCGCCCCACCTTCTCCCATAAAGGGGAGAAGGGAAGGCAGAGTTCGCGGCAAAAGATTCCTACCTCTCGCGCTACGCGCGACCCTGACCAGCGGGACTACTACGCCGCTTCCTTCACATCACCGTTAACCAGCTTGCGCGCGGCGCGCTCGGCTTCGCGGGCGTTGCGGAAGAGCTGGCCTTCAAGGCGGTTGAAGCGGTGGGATGAGGCGAAGAAGCAGTAGCCCCCTTGAGAACGAACGACGATACCTGCGGTCTGCGAATTGACTTCGATGATGTAGCTGTCCGGCATGGCCCTTAGATTCCTCAGTGCGAGCAAATAACGGCATCGGTGCCCAAAGGTTCCTTGAGCAAATCAGCCTGTTTCCACCCGAATCGACGGGAAATTGAGTACGCCGGGACCTCATCCATTTTATGACTTGTTCTTGGCGAAGACGCGACGATGGCAGGCGCAACGCCGCGCGGTCATGCGTCGCGCGCGGTTACGTCGCGATTGGTGGATCGTTTCTCTGGATCGTTTGCGGACGGCCGTCGTCGTCGATCGAGACGTAAGTGAAATTGCCGTCGGTCACCAGGATCGGCTGGAGCTCCCTGCGCCGCAGCGCCCAGGCTTCGAGATGCACGGTCATCGAGGTACGGCCCACGCGGACGAGATTGGCATAGACCGAAACGAGATCGCCGACATAGACCGCTTTGCGAAAATTCATAGCTTCGATTGCGACGGTCACCGTGCGCGACTTCGCGGCTTTTGACGCAAACACGCCGCCGCCGACATCCATCTGGCTGAGCAGCCAGCCGCCGAAGATGTCGCCGTTTGCATTGGTGTCGGCGGGCATCGCCAGCGTGCGGATGCAGAGATCGCCGCTCGGCCCGGTATTGGCTTGTTCGTTCATGCCTCTCTCACTTGAAATTTGCTCACTTGAAATTGTCCCAGCCCGGATCCGGCGCAAAGCGCTCGCCGAATCTCCCGGCCAGCGCGCGCAAGGTGGATACGACATTCTCCACGCCGCGCGTGCGCGCATAGTTCAACGGACCACCACGGAACGGTGCATAACCGGTTCCGAAGATCATGGCGCCGTCGACCATGTCGGCATCGTCGACGATGCCTTCGCGAAGTGCCGCGACGCAGACGTTGGACATCGGCAGCACCAAACGGTCTATCATCTGCTCGGTGACGCGGGGGCCGGTTTCCGGCAACGGCGCCTTCTCCGCCTTGCCGTCCTTCCAGGTGTAGAAACCCTTGCCGGTCTTGCGACCGAGTTCGCCCTTGGCGACCTTCTCGCGCAGCCAGGCCGGCGTCGGCGGCAGCAGATCGCCGAACTTGGTGCGCAGCATGTCGCCGACATCAATGCAGATGTCGAGCCCGACCTGGTCGGCCAGTTCGATCGGCCCCATCGGCATGCCGAACTGCTCCGCGGCCGCGTCGATCAGGCGCTGGTCGATCTTCTCGTCCAGCATCACCATCGCCTCCAGCATGTAGGGCGTCAGCGCGCGGTTGACGAGGAATCCGGGCGAGCTTTTCACCGACAGCGGCAGTCGGTCGATGGCGCCGACGAAGGCGAGTGCTTCCTTGAGCACCTGCCCATCGTTGCCGTCATGGCTGACGATTTCGACCAGTTGCAGCCGCGACACCGGATTGAAGAAATGCAGGCCGACGAGGCGTTCCGGCCGCGCCAGCGTCGTGCGCAGGTCCTGGAGCGGAATGCTCGAGGTGTTGGTCGCAAGGATCGCGCCCGGCTTCATCTTCGGCTCGATACTCGCATAGACCTTCTGCTTGAGCTCCAGCTTTTCCGGCACCGCTTCGATGATGAGATCGGCGTTGCGGACCCCCTCCCCGTCCAGATCGGGGATAAGACGATCGAGCGCGTCGCGGACATCGGTGGGCTTCCGGATGATCTTGCCAAAAAGATCGGCGGCGCGCTTGACCGCGCCCGCGATCGGCTCCGCCTTCATGTCGGCAAGCGAGACGCGCAGCCCCTGCCCCGCACACCAGGCCGCGATGTCGCCGCCCATGGCGCCAGCGCCGATGACGTGAACCTGCTTGACCGTGTTGCCGGGGCCTGCCGCCTTCTTCATCTGCTCGCGCAGGAAGAACACGCGGATCAAATTCTGCGCGGTCGGCGTCACCATCAGCTTGGCGAATGAGGCCTGCTCTGCCCTGAGCATCGCGGCTTTGCTGCCGCCATGGGTCTCCCAGAGGTCGATCAGCGCGTAAGGCGCGGGATAGTGCGCGCGGGACGCAGCCTTCGCAGCTTCGCTGCGCATGCGCCTGGCAAGGAGCCCCCGCACCGGTCCGAAATTGGCGGCGCGGGTGAGAATCCCCGGGCGCGCTCGCTTCAACCGGCCAAACAGCGCATCCTTCACCGCATTGCTGACATGGCGCTCCTGCGTCACGGTGTCGACGAGGCCGAGCGATTTGGCGCGGCGCGCATCGATGGTGCGGCCCGTCAGCATCAAGGCCATCGACTGGGCCGGATTGACCAGCGCGGTGAAACGCGCCGTGCCGCCGAGACCAGGATGCAGGCCGAGCATCACCTCCGGAAAGCCGAAGCGCGCGCCGTCGATGGCGATACGCGATTGGCAGGCGAGCGCGACCTCGAGCCCGCCGCCGAGACAGAAACCATGGATGACCGCGACGGTCGGCAGCCTCAGCGCCTCCAGATGATCGACCACCGCATGCGCGGCGCGGATCCGTATCTCCACCATTGCGGGATCGCTGGCGCCGCGGAATTCGTTGACGTCGGCGCCGGCAATGAAGCCGGACGATTTTGCGGAGCGGATCACGAGGCCGGCAGGACGCTCGGTCTCGATCGCCGCGAGCACGGTGTCGAACTCCTCCATCACATCCGAGGACAGCGTGTTGGCGCTGGCATCGGCGCGGTCGAACAGCAGCCAGGCGACACCGTCGGCATCGCGCGTCAGCTTGAAGTTCTTGTAGGGACTGTCTGACGCCGGCTTCGGCCCGAGCGTGAGGACGCGATCGCCGAGCGCGGTCATGATCCTGGAATCCATGGTCACACCGCCTCGATCAGCATGGCGCCGCCGAGTCCGCCGCCGATGCACTCAGTAGCAACGCCACGCCGCGTGCCGAGCCGCTTCATCGCATTGACCAGATGCAGCACGATGCGGTTGCCGGAGGTGCCGACGGGATGCCCGAGCGAGATGGCGCCGCCGTCGACATTGAGCTTTTCGCGGTCGATCTCGCCGGCCGCGCCGTCGAGCCGCAAAATCTCGCGGCAGAATTTGTCGTCATTCCAGGCGGCAAGGCAGCCGAGCACTTGCGTGGCGAAGGCCTCGTTCAATTCCCAGGTCTCGACATCCTTGATGGTGAGGTTGTTGCGCTTCAGTAGCGGCGTCGCCGACATCACGGGACCGAGCCCCATGATAGCAGGATCGAGCGCGGCCCAGTTGCTGTCGACGATAACCGCCTTCGGCGTCAGCTTGTACTTGGCGACCGCTTCGTCGGAAGCCAGGATCACCCAGGACGCGCCGTCGGTGATCTGCGAGGAATTTCCGGCGGTGACCCGGCCCCAGGGACGCTCGAACACCGGTCTCAGTTTTGCCAGCGTCTCGGCCGACGAGTCCGGCCGCACGCCATCGTCATGGTCGAAGAACTTGCCGTCGCGGGAGAATGCGGTCTCGACCTCGCCCTTCAGAAAACCCGACGTCTGCGCATGCGCAAGCCGGCGATGGCTCTCGGCGGCGTAAGCGTCGGACTGGGCGCGGGTGATGCCGAAGAGATGGCCGACGACCTCGGCGGTCTGGCCCATGTTCAGGTCGGTGATGGGATCGGTCAGCCCACGCTCGAGCCCGATGATCGGCTTGAGATAGCGCGGCCGCAATTTGAAAGCAGCGGCAAGCTTCGCGGCCACGCCCTTGGCCGTGGCAAGGCCGGCGAACCAGCGCACGCCGGAATTCGGCCAGACCAGCGGCGCATGACTCAAGGCCTCGGTGCCGCCGGCGAGGATCATGTCGGCATGACCTTCGCGGATGTAGCGGTAGGCGGTGTCGATCGACTGCATGCCGGAGCCGCAATTGATCTGCACTGTGAAGGCGACCATGTCCTCGCCCATGCCGAGCCGAAGCGCGGCGACGCGGGCCGGGTTCATCTCGTCCGCGATCACGTTGACGCAGCCGAGAATGACCTGGTCGAAGGTATCAGGCGAAAACGGCTGGCGCGCCAACAGCGGCCGGCCGCATTGCACGGCGAGATCGACCGGCGTGAACGGACCCGGCCCCGAACGCGCTTTCAGAAACGGCGTTCGGCTGCCGTCGACGATGAATACCGGTCGTGCCATCAGCTCGCCGCCCTTTGGTCACCGAGTTCCTGGAAGAACTGATGCACGTCGCCGGTTTTCTTGTAAATCGGCGACAGCGCCTCCGGCGCAAAATCGTCGACCTCGATCACTTTTGCGACGGCTTCGCGAGCCGCGGCGAGCTGCTCGCCCTCGGCCTGCGTGATTACGCCCTTGGCGACCGCATCCTTCCAGTCGCTCATATGCGCCGCGCGCATGCGCTTGGCGATGGCGTCCGTGCCTGCGACCAGCTTGAACGCGCGCTCCAGCCGGGCAAAGCCGCCGTCGTCATCGACATGGGCAAGATCCGGCGTAAGGCGCTCGCGCGCCGCCGAGGGCTCCAGCACCAGGCTTGCACATTGGTGCACGACGCGGTCGGAGGGACCCAGCACCCGTGCGCCGAACGGCTGGACCACCAGCTTGAGAAAACCGGCGACAAAGCGGTTCGGCAGATTGGCGAGTATCTCCGCGAGCCGGTTCTCGATGGTCTTGAAGCCGGTCGCCATGCACCATTCGAGCGCGGCAAAATCCTCCTTCTGCCGGCCCTCGTCATGCCAGCGTTTGAGCGCGGCAGAGAGCAGATACAGCTCGGACAGGATGTCGCCGAAGCGCGCCGACAGCATCTCCTTGCGCTTGAACGCGCCGCCGAGCGTGAGCAGCGCCATGTCGGCGCAGAGTGCAAACGCCGCCGAATAGCGTGAGAGCTGGCGATAGAATGGCGTGGCGTCGCCCGCATCGGGCGCTGGCGCGAAGGCACCGAAGGTCCAGCTCCGGCCGAAGGCGCGCAACAGCGTCTCGAAACTATGGCCGACATGCTTCCAGAACGCCTTGTCGAAGGCGGTGAGCCCGCGTTCACGGTCGGTATCGGCAAGCGCATTCATCTCGTCGAGCAGATAAGGATGCGCGCGGATGGCGCCCTGCCCGAACACGATGAGATTGCGGGTGAGGATATTGGCACCCTCGACGGTGATGCCGACCGGGACGGCGCGGTGGAGATTGCCGAGATAGTTTTGCGGACCGTCGATCACGGCCTTGCCGCCATGGATGTCCATGGCGTCGTCGACCGCGGTGCGCATCCGCTCGGTCGCGTGCAGCTTCATGATGCCCGAGATGACGGCGGGGTGGATGCCGGCATTCAGCGCGGCGCAAGTGAGCCGCCGTGCCGCGTCGAGCTGATAGGCGGTCGCGACGATGCGGGCGAGCGGCTCCTCGACGCCCTCGAACTTGGAGATGGAGATGCCGAACTGCTCGCGGATGCGGGCATAGGCGCCGGTGGTGCGGGCGGCATAGGCGGCGCCGGCCGCAGACAGCGATGGCAGCGAGATGCCGCGGCCGGCGGCGAGCGCCGTCATCAGCATCTTCCAGCCCTGCCCCAACCGCTCCTGGCCGCCGATGACATAGTCGAGCGGGATGAAGACGTCGTGGCCCCGGTTCGGGCCGTTCTGGAACACCTGCATCGACGGCAGATGGCGATGGCCGATTTCGACGCCGGGCAGATCGGTCGGGATCAGCGCCACGCTGATGCCGAGCTGTTCCTGATCGCCGACGAGATGATCGGGGTCATGGGCTTTGAAGGCGAGGCCCAACAGCGTCGCGACGGGACCGAGCGTGATGTAGCGCTTGTGCCAGTTGAGCCTGAGGCCGATGACCTCGCGGCCCTCGAAATCGCCCCTGCAGATGATGCCGGTGTCGATCATCGAGGCCGCATCGGATCCGGCTTCCGGGCTGGTGAGACCGAAGCAGGGAATGTCGCGGCCGTCGGCAAGACGCGGCAGCCACCGCTGCTGCTGCTCCTTGGTGCCGAAGTGCATCAGGAGCTCGCCGGGGCCCAGCGAGTTCGGGACCATCACCGTCACCGCGGCGGCGATCGAGCGGGTCGAGATCTTGCGCACCACTTCCGAATGCGCATAGGGCGAAAAGCCGAGGCCGCCAAACTCTTTCGGAATGATCATGCCGAAGAATTTTTCGCGCTTGATGAAGGCCCACACGTCCTGCGGCAGGTCGCGCAATTCCCAAAAGATCTTCCACTCGTCAAGCATGGCGCAGAGCTCGTCGACGGGGCCGTTGAGAAAGGCCCGCTCCTGTTCGGTCAGCGTTGCCTGCGGGACCTTCAGCAGCTTCGACCAATCAGGGTTACCGGTGAAGAGATCGGCGTCCCACCAGACGTCGCCGGCCTCCAGCGCCTCCCGCTCGGTGTCCGACATCGCCGGCAGCACGCCGCGCGCCCAGGAGAAGATCGGCTTTGTGATGGTATCACGGCGGAAGCTCATAGCGGACCTCGTGCATCGGCGCGGTTATCGGGCATTTTAGCGAAAAGTGGCCGGCGGAGGTGAACACTTCGCCTGCGAAAATACGCGAATTGACGCGGCCGGGCGGCCGCCCAGAGGCTATAACGGCCGGGGCGTGGTGGCAGTTCCGGGAGGGGCTAGGCGACGAGGTCGGCCGGGCTAATCCGGCCGCACCATCTCGAACATGTTTTCCGGCTTGATCTCGAAATAATCACCGCTGCGGCCGGCGCGGACAATCGGGCGGGCGGCGGCGGTCTGGTAGACGCCGTCCTTGATCATGGCCTTGTCGATGTGGACGGCGACGACTTCGCCGAGCGTCAGCCAGGCATTGGCTTCCTTGCCGTCAGCGCCCTTGAGGCGGACGATATCCGCCACCTTGCATTCGAAGGCGACGGGGCTTTCGCCGACGCGCGGCACGTTGACGAGCTTGCCGGGCACGGCGGTCAGGCCTGCAATCTTGAACTCGTCGACCTCAGGCCCGACGTGGGCGGCGGTCGCGTTCATGTGCCTGGCCAGGTCCATCGTGGCGAGATTCCAGACGAACTCGCCGGTCTGCTGGATGTTCGCGACGGTGTCCTTCCAGTTGGTGGAGGAGAAGCCGATGATCGGCGGCACATAGCAGAACGCGTTGAAGAAGCTGTAGGGCGCGAGATTGACGTGGCCGTTGGTGTCGCGCGACGAAATCCAGCCGATCGGCCGCGGCGCGACGATGGCGTTGAAGGGATCGTGCTTGAGGCCGTGGCCCTTGGCGGGCTCGTAGAAGTGCAGGTCTTTGTCGGTCACGCTGGCTTTTCCCCGGTCCTTGTGCCCGGATTGCGCTTCGCTCCATCCGGACTACGTCGGCCTGCTTATAGGAGGAAATCCGCCGCCGCGTCAGTGCCGCGGGGACAATCCCGCGATGACGAAATCGATCATCTGGTCGATGGTCGGACCCGGCTTGGTGGCGCACTGGGCGATCATCTGGGGGTGGAAGAAGCGCATCATCGCGGTGCAGGCGCAGAGCGCGGCCAGTTTCAGGTCCGGGGCCTCGAACTCGCCGGAGGCCGCGCCTTGCGCGATCATCTGGCCGATGACCCCGGCAATGCACTCCATGTGGTTGACGCAGACGTCCCAGTCCTCCTGCATCGCGATCTCGACCATCTCGTGCAACTTGGAATCGCCGACATAGCGCTCGGTGTTCATGCGATGGATGGTGGAGAGCAACTCGCGGAAGCGCGGGAGTACCGGACCCGGCCTCGCCACGATCCGCTGCGCTTCCAGTTCGACCTCGCACATCAGCGAGCGGGCCACCGCCTGATGAATCGCCTTCTTCGATTCGAAGAAGCGATAGACGTTGGCGGGGCTCATCTTGAGCTCCTTGGCGATGTCCCCGACCGTGGTCTTGAGATAGCCGATCTGGCGGAACAGCCGTTCGGCCACCTCGAGAATACGATCCCGGGTGTCGCCTTCGATATGTTCCGAAACCAGTGTCATCTGTCAGGACTCGTCAATCAGCAGTTCATCTTCACTTATTCAGCCGCCTCAGCAAGCGGAATTGCGTGCTCGTCATCGCTCCCATGCTGCGGTGCGGCGGGCTGCTCGGGGGTGCCTGCCTCATCCAGGCTCTTGCGGAACCAGAGGGCGTAGAGGCCCGGCAGGTACAGCAGCGTCAGGAAGGTCGCAACGAACAGTCCGCCCATGATGGTGATCGCCATCGGGCCCCAGAACGCCGAGCGCGACAGCGGGATCATGGCGAGGATGGCGGCGAGCGCCGTCAGCACCACCGGCCGGGCACGGCGGACGGTGGCCTCTACGATCGCCTCGCGACGGGTCAAGCCATGAGAAACGTCGGTCTCGATCTGGTCGACCAGGATCACCGCGTTGCGCATGATCATGCCGGCGAGCGCGATCAGGCCGAGCAGCGCCACGAAGCCGAACGGAGCGTTGGCGATGTTGAGCCCGAGGGAGGCGCCGACGATACCGAGGGGTGCGGTTAAAAACACCAGGATCAAGCGGGAGAAGCTCTGAAGCTGGAACATCAGCAGCGTCAGCATCACCATGACCATCAGCGGGAAGAGAACGAAGATCGAGGCGTTACCCTTGGCGGATTCCTCGAACGCGCCGCCCGCCTCGATGCGGTAGGCCGGCTCGAGGTTGTCCGTGATCGCCTTCAGCTTCGGCGTGATCTGGCCGGTGACGTCAGGCGCCTGCACGCCGTCGACGACGTCG
Source organism: Bradyrhizobium sp. 132 (assembly GCF_023074185.1). Taxonomy (GTDB): domain Bacteria; phylum Pseudomonadota; class Alphaproteobacteria; order Rhizobiales; family Xanthobacteraceae; genus Bradyrhizobium. The sequence continues at coordinate 186,897 of NZ_JADPKY010000030.1, forward strand.
GAGCGCACAGTGATCGCCATGTCGCGATTGCGCCGCCACATGATCGGCTCCTCGTGGCCGTATTCGATCTTGGCGATCTGCTGGAGCGGCACGGCAACGCCGTTACGCGAGGTGATGGTGAGATCACCGACGCCGCCGAGGTCGAGGCGTTCGGACGGGATCGCACGGGCGACCACGGCCACCTTCTCGATACCGTCGCGCACGGTCGTCACCTGTGAGCCCGAGATCAGCATCGACAGCGCCTGCGACACGTCCTGCGGCGTCAGGCCCATGGCGCGGGCGCGATCCTGGTCGACGACGAGCTTGAGGTAAGGCGACTGCTCGTTCCAGTCGAGCTGGACGTCCTTGACGCTCTTGTTCTGCCGCATGACGTCGCGAACCTGGTAGGCGATCTCGCGCACCTTGTTGGCGTCGGGGCCGATCACGCGGAACTGCACGGGAAAGCCGACCGGGGGACCGAAATTGAAGCGGTCGACGCGCACGCGGGCCTCGTTGAGCGCGCCGTCGGCGACGGCGTTTTCAAGCTTGGCCTTGATACGCTCGCGCGCCTCGACGCCCTTTGCGACGATGACGATTTCGGCAAAAGCCTCGTTCGGAAGCTGCGGATTGAGGCCGAGCCAGAAACGCGGCGAGCCCTGCCCGACATAGGCCGTATAGGTCTCGATGTCCTTGTCGTCCTTGAGCAGCGTCTCGGCCTTCTTCACCGCCTTTTCCGTGACGTTGAAGGCGGTGCCCTCGGGCAGGCGAAGCTGGAGGAACAGCTCGGGGCGCTCGGACAGCGGGAAGAACTGCTGCTGGACGTGGCCGAATCCGACGATCGAGGCGATGAAAACGCCGACGGTCGCGACCACCACGGTGACGCGGTGGTTGACGCACCATTGCACGATGGCGCGCAGGCCCCGATACATGCGGGTCTCGTAGACCGCGTGCGGATCGTGATTATGGTGCAGCTTGATGTTGGGCAGCAGCATGACGCCGATATAGGGCGTGAAGATCACCGCCACGAACCAGGACGCGACCAGCGCAATCGCCACGATCCAGAAGATGCTGCCGGCATATTCGCCGACCGCGGAATTGGCAAAGCCGATGGGGAGGAAGCCAGCGGCCGTGACCAGCGTTCCCGTGAGCATCGGAAACGCAGTGGATTCCCAGGCAAAGGACGCCGCACGCATGCGGTCCCAGCCCTGCTCCATCTTCACCACCATCATCTCGACCGCGATGATGGCGTCATCGACGAGCAGGCCGAGTGCGATGATCAGCGCTCCCAGCGTGATGCGGTGCAGGTCGAGCGACATCGTGTTCATGACGACGAAGACGATGCCGAGCACCAAGGGCACCGACAGCGCGACCACGATTCCGGTGCGCCAGCCGAGCGCCAGGAACGACACGAACAGCACGATGACGAGGGCTTCCATGAAGGAGTGCACGAACTCGCCGACGGCGTGCTCGACCACCTTGGGCTGGTCGGCGATCAGCTTGACGTCGACGCCCTGCGGCACCGCCTTCATGAATTCAGCCGTCGCCTTCTCGACCTCCTTGCCGAGATCGAGGATGTTGGCGCCCTTGGCGGTGACGACACCGATGCCGATCGCGGCCTTGCCTTCCTGGCGCACGATGAAACTCGGCGGGTCGACATAGCCATGGGTGACGGTGGCGATGTCGCCGAGACGGAACACGCGGCCATTGCTCTCGACCGGGGTTTCGGCCACGGCCTTGGCGCCGTCGAGCGCCCCCGTGACGCGCAGCGGCACGCGCTGCGACGAGGTCTCGACCGTGCCGGCCGGGGTCACGTTGTTCTGCTTGGCGAGCGAATCGAACAGCGCCTGCGGCGTGATGCCGAGGGTGGCGAGCTTGGCGTGCGAGAATTCGACGAAGATGCGCTCATCCTGGTTGCCGTAGACGTCGACCTTGGTCACGCCGGGCACCTTCAGGAGGCGCTGCCGAAAACCCTCCGAGACCTTCTTGAGCTGCGCATAATCGGCGCCGTCGCCGGTCATCATGTAGAGAATCGAATCGACGTCGGAGAACTCGTCGTTGACAACGGGGCCCAGAATCCCCGCGGGCAGTTGGGCCTGCACGTCGACCAGCTTCTTGCGCAGCAGATAAAAGAGATACGGCACATCCTTCGGCGGCGTGGAATCGCGGAAGGTCACCTGGAGCGCGGTGAAGCCGGGCTTGGAATAGGTCTGCACCTTCTCGAAGTAGGGCAGCTCCTGGATCTTCTTCTCGATGGGATCGGCGACCTGAGCCTGCATTTCCTGCGCGGTCGCGCCCGGCCAGATCACGGAGACGTTGACCACCTTCACCGTAAAGAACGGATCCTCGGCACGGCCGAGCTTCTGATACGAGAAGAACCCGGCGATGCCGAGTATGACCATCAGGAACAGGACCAGGGTCGGATGGCTGACGGCCCAGGCCGAAAGGTTGAAGCGCTTCATCGCACTCTCCAAAGATGATCCGGTTGCAAAAAAAGGCAGCTACTCTGTTCAACGCGTCGTCGCGAGGCAGCGAAGCAATCCAGGGGGCTGGGCAGGTTCTGGATCGCTTCGCCGCTTCAGCCCCAGCATTTGCGCTTAGGCCGAAACTCACCTCACACGACGTAACTCGTAAACGAGACTTAAAAGGACAGTGACGATACGATCCGCACCCTCTGGCCCGGATCGAGCTTCTGCACACCGAGGGCGACGATCTTGGCGCCCTCTTCGACACCGCCGGTGATGACGACGTCGTTGCTCTCGTAGGACTTCACCGCGACCGGCTTCAGCGTGACCGCGCCGTTGTCGTCGACGACGAAGAAGGACGGCTTGCCGCCTTCGTTGAACAGCGCCGACAGCGGCAACCGCGCGACGCGCTCGGTCGCGGCATCCGACAGCGTCAGCGTCGCGGTCATGCCGAGCGAAACCCTGTCGTCGGCCTCGGGCAGCGAGAATTTTGCGAGATAGGTGCGCGTGGCGGAATCCGCGGTCGGCGCGATCTCGCGCAGCTTGGCCGTATATTTCTTGCCCGGCTCCGACCAAAGAGTGACGCTGGCGGCGCCCGACTTGGCACGTCCGACCAGCGTCTCAGGGATCGCGACGACCGCTTCCTTTTCGGCAAAGCGGGCGACACGGATCGAGGTCTGGCCTGCGGCAACCACCTGGCCTGGCTCGATCAGCGTTGCGGTGACGACGCCACGGGCGTCGGCGTTGAGCGTCGCGTAGGAAAGGGAATTATTGGTCAGCTCGACCGAGCGCTCGGCCCGATTCAGGCGCGCGCGCGCCTCATCGGCGGAAGCGCGGCTCTGGTCGAGTTGGGCGTCGGTGGTCCAGCCCTTGGCCTTCAAATCCTTGGCGCGCTGCTCGGCGGCGGCGGCCTGAGCCAGCACGCCGGTCGCAGCGGTTTGCTCGGCGACCGCTTGCTCAGCCTGGAGCTTCAGGTCGATCTCATCGAGGGTCGCGAGCGGCTGGCCGATCTCGACGGTCTGGCCGACCTCGACCAGGCGCTTGGCAACCTTGCCGGCGACGCGAAAACCGAGATCGCTCTCGATCCGCGGCCTGACCGTGCCGACGAAGCTGCGCTCCGGCGTTTCGGCATCATAATGGGCCGTTGCGACCAGAACCGGCCGCGGCGGCTCGGCCTTTTCAGCAACGGTGTCATTGCACCCGCCCAGGGTGGCAGCCATCAACGCCAGCGACACACCCGCCAATAGCTTGGAATAGCTCGACAAAACTGACCGGACGAACATCGGAGAACACTCCTGCGGCTGCAATGAGAGGAATGTCGACTAATCATTGATAAAAGTCAATATTCGTCAGTCATCAGGAAAGCGTGATCGTTAAGGGATAGTAAGATTCCGTGGATTGGCGGAACTCCCTTCGCCTGATATGGTTACATGTAACCAAACGGAGAGAACTATGCCGTCCTCTTCTAAGCCGAAGTCGTCGCGAGCGAAGGTCCGCAAGCATCGAGAGCGGCTGCGCGCGCAGGGGCTCCGTCCGATCCAGATCTGGGTTCCGGATGTACGTTCAGCCTCTTTCAAGGCGGAAGCCCATCGCCAATCATTGGCGGTCGCATCGAACCCACATGAGGATGAGGATCAGGCTTTCATCGATGCGATCTCCGATTGGCCTGGCGAGACAGAATAACCTGTGAACAGCGCAGGGAATCTCGTCGGCAGGGCCTCAGGCCCGAAACAGCTTCGCAGCAGGCTTTGGCCCAAACTCGCTCCCACTGAAATTCGTCCGCGCGCGGACGGAGGTCCAGCAACTGAGCGTGCCCAGCATGGCGGTTCACGAACCAATGAAGAGAGGCGAAGTTTGGACAGCAGCAGGCGCAAAGGACTACGGAGGGAAACCGCGTCCGGTCATCGTCGTGCAAGACGACGATTTTGACGCAACGGAATCGATCACGGTTTGCCCAATAACAACATTCGAAACTGAGGCACCACTCTTCAGATTGCAGGTCGAACCGAACGATCGCAACGGCCTCCGAGTGGCATGCCGCCTGATGGTCGACAAGATCACCACGGTACCGAAATCCAAGATGGGCATGCTGATCGGGCGGCTCGACGACGAGGATCTCTTGCGCCTCAATCGCGCCATGCTGGTGTTTCTCGGGCTGGCTGGCTCACAAAAATCCCGTGGCACAGGTTAGCGATCCGTGCGCCGGAGCAGCTTCGCCCTTCCAGGACGGTCCGAAGGACCACCCCGGAATATCAGCCCCCTCGCCGCCCCTGTTCGGCGAACTCGTGCTTGCTGTCGTGGCCGCCGATGAACACCAGGATGCCGGCGAGCAGAGGCAAGACCGCCAGCACCAACAAGCCGGTCGAGGTCTGGCCGGTGGCTTCCTTGACCCAGCCGATCAGGTAGGGGCCGCCGAAGCCGGCGAGGTTGCCGATCGAGTTGATCAGGGCGATGCCGCCGGCCGCCGCCGTGCCGGAGAGCCAGGCGGTCGGCAGGGTCCAGAACACGCCGAAGCAGCAGAACACCCCGATCGCGGCGACAGTCAGCACCACCATCGTCATGGTGGGATCGGTGAGATAGGAGGAGACGGCAAGCGCAGCGGCGGTAAGCAGCAGCGGCGCGCCGACATGCATCACGCGCTCGCGCGTGGCGTCCGAGTGCCGCGCCCACAGGATCATCGCCATGGTGCCGAACAGATATGGGATCGCGGTGACGAAGCCGGTCTGCGCATTGGTGAGGCCGAACGCCTTGACGATCTGCGGCAGCCAGAACTGCATGCCGTAGAGCGCGCCGACGAAGCCGAAATAGACCAGGCTGAGCGCGATCACCTTCGGCGACGACAAGGCCTCGCCGAGCGACAGATGCTTCACCGCCTGCTTGGCCGCGACTTCCGAATCGAGCCTGGACTTGAGCCAGGTCTTCTGCTCGGCAGAGAGCCAGTCCGCCTTTTCCGGCCTGTCGGTGAGATAGAACCAGGTGACGATGCCGAGCAGCACGGAAGGAATGCCCTCGATGATGAACAGCCACTGCCAGCCCTTCAGCCCCATCGCACCGTCAAGTCCGAGCAGCAGGCCCGAGACCGGCGCACCGATCACGGTCGAGACCGGAACGGCGATGGCGAAGGCCGCGAGAAAGCGGGCGCGATATTCGGCCGGATACCAATAGGTGAGATAGAGGATGATGCCGGGGAAGAAGCCGGCTTCGGCGACGCCGAGCAGGAAGCGCAGGACGTAGAAGCTCGTGACACCGCTCGTGAGCGCCATCAGCCCCGAGATGATGCCCCAGGTCACCATGATGCGGGCGATCCAGCGGCTGGCGCCGAATTTCTCCAGTGCCAGATTGCTCGGCACCTCGAAGATGAAATAGCCGATGAAGAAGATGCCGGCGCCCCAGGAGAAGATCAGCGGCGTGAACTTCAGCTCGGCATTCATGGTCAGCGCAGCGAAGCCGAGATTGACGCGGTCGAGATAGGAGAAGAAGTAGGCCAGCACCAGGAACGGAATCAGGCGCCAGGATATAGCGCGAATCGTCGAGGCCTCGATTTCGCTCTTGGCGCCGCCGGTCGGACCGGCATAGGTCGTGGTCTGGCTCATGGCTTCCCCCCGGGGTTGTTGCTTTTATTGGCTGAGAGCGGTTTTGAGCATGATCGGCCAAGAGTCAATGGAGCGAGCAATGCAAGGGGCGCAGCCGGATAAACCTGTTGCGCCGTTACGGACATCCCTGATCCGCGCCGGGCTGGCGCTGGCGGTGATCGTCTGCGGGCTGTCCCTGCGCTGGTACGGTTTTCCGCTCGGCCTGCCCGCCTTCGTGGTGAAGTACGGCGGCTCGCTGCTGTGGGCAACGATGGTGTTTCTGCTGGCGGGCGTTTTGCTGCCGCGGCTGCCACCAGCGCAGATCGCGGCCATCGCGATGGTGATCGCGGTCGTCGTCGAGTTTTCCCGGCAGGTGCATACGCCGTGGCTCGATGCGTTCAGGCTGACCACAGCCGGGGCGCTGCTCTTGGGGCGCATCTTCTCGCTGTGGAATTTGCTGGCGTATGCTGTCGGGATTGCGTTCGGCGTTTGGATTGATCGATTCATCGCGATGCGTAGGGTGGGTCAGCCGAAGGCGTAACCCACCACCTTCGCTTGCGCGGAAATAGACAGTGGAGGATTACGCTGCGCCAATCCGGCTTACGACGACATCCTCACTCCGCCAGCTGAAACTTCTCGAAACGATCGAGCTCCTCCTCGATCTTCTGCTTCAGCTCCTTGCGCGCCGCCGTCTTCTTGCCCTGCCCGACCCAGGTCCATTTCTGCATCAGCAGCTTCTTCGCCTGCCGGTCGGTCTTCAGATCGAGCGCGGCGACGATTTCGTCGCCGACCAGCACGGGGAGCGCGAAATAGCCGAGCTTGCGTTTCGCCTTGGGCACATAGGCCTCGAACAGATGGTTGTAGCCGAAGAAGAGATTGGTGCGCTTGCGCTGGATGATCAGCGGATCGAACGGCGAGAGGATGTGGACGAGATCGGAGGACGCGCGCTCGCCCGGCTCGAGCGCTGCCGGCTGTGCCCAGTGCTCCTGCTTGCCGGCACCGTCGATCGTCACGGGCACGAGTTTGCCACGGCGGGCGCGCGAGGCGATCAGGCCCGCCACCGCCGCCTTGCGCGGCGCGTCGAGATGGCAGATCGAATCGAGGCTCACCACGCCCTGCGACCGTAGCGCGCGGTCGAGCAGATAGGCCGTGATGTCCTTGGTCGAGGCCGGCTTCGGCAGCTTGTCCCAGCCGAAATGGCGCGTCATCAGCTCATAGGTCTTGAGCATGCCCTGGCGCTCGCTGATGGTCACGGCCCCCGTATAGAAGGCGAGTTGCAACGCCCGCTTCGAGGGTTTTCGGCTCTGCCAGAGATGCTCCTTCTCGGTGAGCACGTCGTCCTCGATGTCGCGGATCGTCAGCGGGCCGGCGCGCACCAGCCGCATCACCTTGCGCATGTCGGCAGGCATCACCGAGGCGAACCATTTGTGCCCCTCGCGGCGGTGCTCGCGCATGGCCGGCAGGAAGAAGCGGAAGTCGCCGGCCGGCACGTAAGAGAGCGCATGCGTCCAATATTCAAAGACGCTTCTGTCCACGCTCTGGGCGTGGCGCAGATCGGCGCGGCGGTAGGACGGGATGCGGCTGAACAGGATGTGGTGATGGCAGCGCTCGATCACGTTGATGGTGTCGATCTGTACATAGCCGAGATGGGCGACTGCGTCGGCGACGGCCTGCGCCCCGCCTCCGAACGGCGCGCGCTCATCCAGCCGCTGGGCATGAAGCCAGATCTGCCGGGCCTGTGTCGTGGTGAGTGGAATCGGTTTGGGCGCGCGGGACATTGCGGGAAGGAATGTAGCGGAATTCGCGCCGGGAGAAAGGAGACGGCAAAGCATCGGCCAAAGAAAAAACGCGCTGCCAACTGCTGACAGCGCGGTCGATGGGCGCGCCTCGCGCCTATTTCATCGTCATCGCCTTCTGCGACTTCATGTAGTGAATGCAGGCGCTCTTCATCTTGCCGTTGCTCATGTCGGTGTTGGCCATGGCCATTTCCTTGTTGGCCGCCACCTTGGCCGGCGTGTCGGCGGTGCCCATCATCATGGCCGTCGATTTCATCATGTTATCGCCGGTGCACGCCATCATCGCGGCGGATGCCGGTGAGAGGGAAAGAGTGAACGCGACAAAAGCTGCGGCTGTGAGCAAGATCTTCATGGAAAAAGTCTCCTCCGTAAAACGAAACCGGCGTCATGCCGGCCTTCGCAATTACGTATTCGCTGGCGAAGACGTTTCGTAGAGAAGACAATTTTCATTCTTGCTGCGGTGCGCAGGTGGAGGCTCAGCGGTCATCTTTCGGGGCTTTGGACCGGTCGCCGATGCTGCCTGTGGCGACGTCCGGCTCGCACGCGGCTCTGCCGCGCCCCTCCGCCTGGCAGCGATAGACACTGCCGGTGAGACGATCGACCAGCCACATGTTCTCGTCGGTCGACCCTTCAAGCCCGACATAGCGGGCGGTCATCCCTGTGATCAGCGTCGATAGAAGGATCGCCACCGCGATCATGGCCGCGCCGATATAGACGGGCATTGAGCTCAGGGGCACCGTCCGTTCCGTCGGGCCACTGCGATAGGTCTGGTAGTCACTTGGCCTCGGCACTGGATGGAACTCGGCTCCCTCGCTCGTGATTGTCGGTTGAAGGGGCTAGGCGCGCATCTGGCCGACATCTTGTCCGCGAGCTGACCATGCCGCGACGGCTTTGCGACGATCGATGTCCACGCCGCAAAATGCGCTAGGATCACTCCGGGAGCGGCTGTAGCCACCGTGACCAAGATCACATTAGGTGCTTTGAACCTTCTCTATGCTCGCAGCAGCATCAAATCGCCATCAGGCGTAACAGCGAGGATACGACAATGACCCGTTTTGTTAATTTTTTTGGACTGAAGGCGATTACGCTCTCGGCAGCGCTGTCGATGACGGCGGGCCTCGCCCTGGCCGGCGACAACAACGTCTCCACAGGTCAGATCCTGGATGCACTGAAGCCGAAGCCGACGACCCGCGGCCTCTCCGCCGGTCCGCAGGCCGATCCGGCGGTGCAGGCCAAGGAATCGACCTTCCTGAATACGGTGCGCAACCGCTCGACCCGGTCGCTCTCGACCGGCGAGCGCGACCAGATCGCCGAGCTCGCGGCGACCAAGCCGAACATCGATCTGGAAATCCAGTTCGACTACAACTCGGCCAACATCGCCAAGACCTCGGTATCGTCGGTGCAGGCGCTCGGCAAGGCCCTGTCCGATCCGTCGCTCAAGGGCTCGACCTTCGTGGTCGCCGGCCACACCGATGCGGTCGGCGGCGAAGAATACAATCAGGGCCTCTCCGAACGTCGCGCCGACACCATCAAGACGTACCTGGTGCAGAACTACGGCCTCACCGGCACCGATCTCGTCACCGTCGGCTACGGCAAGACCAAGCTGAAGGATACCGCCAACGGCGCCGACCCGATCAACCGCCGCGTCCAGGTCGTGAACATGGATACCAAGACCGCGTCGAAGTAATTCCCCGGTCATCGCCAATGAAGACGCCGCCTGCCGTTCCCCCGGCAGGCGGCGATGTCATATCCAGCTCTGGAACAGCATCAGCCGGCCGAAGGTTTGCATCGACGCGCCGACAAACGCCGCGGAGATCGGCAGCATGACCGCAAAACCGATCGCTGCGATGCCGACATAGGCCCACAGCATCCAGCGGGGCAGACCGTCCCGGCGCAGCACGTAGACCAGCGCAAGTGACGCCACGGTCGCAGCCGGCAGATAATAGTAGATGAAGCCGAGCGTGCGCGGCAGCAACGCCCAGGCGAGCCAGGACCCGAAGTAGAAGGCCGCAATCAGGAACGCATCCCAGCGGCGCGCGACGACGAAATCGCGCAGCACGACCGCGAGCGCGAGCAACGCGGGCCACAGCACCAGCGGATTGCCGAGGAAGACGATTGCGGAGACGTTGTCCTCCGTAGTCTTGTCGAACAGGAACCATACCGGTCGCGCGAGCAATGGCCAGGATGGCCACGCGCTCATATAGGTGTGGCCGGCGATCGCGGTCGTGGTGTTGTCGGCGAAGATCCGGCGCTGCGCCTCGATCAGATCCGATAGCGACAATCCATGGAGCGGAACGAACGCGGCGAGATACGTCAGCGCCGGCAGAACGGCAAAGCACAGCGCGGCGTGCTGCATCCGAAAATCGGGCCACAGATCGGGCCGATACCAGTCACTCGGCTTCGCGTCGGCAAACAGCGTGCGCCAGCCCTGCATCAGGCGGATCGCCGCGACGATGACGATGCAGATTCCGAGCGGAAACAGGCCGCTCCATTTGCAGGCCGCAGCACAGCCGAACAGGCTGCCCGCGAGCGCGAACAACGCATGCGGGCGATCCCTTCGAAAACCGTGCATGAAGGCGGCCATCGCGAGCAGGCCGAAGCCCAACGCAAAAATGTCGAGCATCGCAATGCGCGCCTGCACGTACAGCATCTGGTTGCAGCCGGCGATCAGCGCGGCGGCGATCGCAGGTCCTTGCGCGGCGAACAGCGCGAGGCCGCACAGATAGGTCGCGACGATCGCGAGCGCCCCGAACAATGTCGCGGGATAGCGCCAGCCCAGCGCGTTGTCGCCGAAGCCCGCGATCGAGACCGCGATCAGCTCCTTGGCCAGCGGCGGATGCATCGGATTGAGCATCGGTTGCGACATCGCCGGTGCCAGCATCTGCCGCGCAGCCGGCACGTAGTGCACCTCGTCGAAGACGAACTTCTCCGGCGTCGTGAGGCCGATCAGCAGCGCGAGATGCGCGACCAGGAAAATCACGACAGCAATCACTGCGCTCCGCGACACCTTCGGAACTGCGGGCAAGTCGAGCGGCATTTGTGGAGAAGTTTTGCGTGGCAAATTTGCGTCACCGCGGACAAAAACAAAGATCGCGCTTTTCATTGAACGCATTCTGCCGCAACTGTCACTAAGCATAACGCAGGTCCCGCGTCGCTTGTGATAATTTCGCCACATCGCAAGCGCGCGCGATCCGGTACGATCAGGGACAAATCGATCGATTGCGAAATGAATTTGCGTTTCTGGCTTTTCTCCACGCTGTTGTCGGCCGCCTTGTGCGCAGCGCCTTGCGCGCAAGCGCAGACGCGCGTCGGTGAAGCCGTCGTGATCCAGAACGAGGTCGTGCGCGTGGCCGCGACCACGACGCCGATCAGTGTCGGTGATGGCATGCTGCGCGACGAGACCGTGCGCACCGGCGCCGACAGCGCGGCGCGCTTCGTGATGGCCGACAGCACCAATCTGTCACTCGGCCCGAGCGCGACGCTCAAGCTCGACCGCACCGTCTTCAACGACGAGCACAGCTATCGCGACGTCGCGATCCGCATGACCACCGGCACATTCCGGTTAGTTACGGGACATTCCGCGAAGACCGCCTACAAGATCACGACGCCGCTCGCGACCATCGGCGTGCGCGGCACCACGCTCGATATCCTGTCCCAGCGCGGCCGCTCGGTCGTCGTGCTGCAGGACGGCGCCGCCAGCGTCTGCACGACGAGCCTGCAGTGCGTGCAGCTCACGCAGCCCGGCGACACCGCAATCATCACCTCGACCGGCGGCAAGATCTCTATCGGTAAGACCAATACGCCGCCCTGGACGTTTGCCGCGACCTGCGCCGCCAGTGCCGGGCTGTGCGCGGTCAACCAATATGCGGAGGCGTCGCCGACCATCACGCCCGCCGTCCATGACGACGGCATGCTGTGCGGGCGCTGACGATGGAGGTATTCAACGTCAGGCGCTTCATCCTGGCGAGCGTGCTGACCGCCGCGGCTGCGGTTGCGTTTGTCGCGGTCGATGCCCGTCCGGCGGCAGCCGCCACGAATTGCGCGTCCGGGTGCGGAGGGTCGACGCCCATCCCAGCGCCGAGCTATTCACCCTCGCCGACACCGACCTACAGCCCCTCGCCCTCGCCCAGCCCCTACCCGTCATCGTCGCCGAGCCCTTATCCGTCCTCCTCGCCGAGCCCGACGCCGACGCCGACCGGCGCGGATTCCAGCGGCAACTCGATCGGCGGCCTTGCCAATCAGCGCTTCAACCAGATGATCACCAACCGGGTGCTCGGCACGGTGCTGCTCGGCGTCAACGAGCAGGTCAATTGCAGCAACTGCATCAGCGCGTTCGGCTCCGCGGGCTCGTTTTCGGCGGGCATCCATGGCCGCAAGGAGCTGACCAACAATCTGTCACTGCTCGCCGGCATCGCCTACACGCAGTACAGCGAGGGCGGCTACAACATCACCAGCGCGCCGATCGGCGCTTTCGCGCTGCGCTATGACTTCACCGACTGGGGCTCGTCGCGCCCGTTCTTCGACATCGGCACGATCCTGACGCCGTGGGAGAAGGCGCGCTACACCCGCAGCTACAACACCAGCCTCGGCCCGGTGAGCGTCACGAGTTCGACCAACGCCTCGAACTACGCCGTCTACGGCCGCGCCGGCTGGATCAGCCGTGTGTCGCCCCGCGACGAGGTCGCCGCCTCGATCGAGGTCTGGCAACTCTGGCAGCGCGTCTCGGGTTATACCGACAGCGCGGTGGCGTTCAATCCGTTCGACGCCAGCATCGCGACCGGCACCGACCGCACCAACCTGGTCAAGATCGGCGGCCAGTGGACACATCTCTACGGCAGCAATATCGAGGCCAACATCAATGGCGGCTGGGTACAGTCGTTCGCCAGCCATAGCGGCATTGTCGCCACCGTGACCGGCGACGGCACGGTGGTGCCGACCATGGGCAACCAGGGCTGGTTCGAATATGGCGGCCGGCTCGGCTTCCGCGTGCAAAAGGGCTGGATCGTGGACCTGTTCGCCAACGGCACGCTGGGTCCGCAGCCGGTGGGCAACACCATCCATGGCGGCGTGGGGCTGCGGATCAATTATTAATTCCTCATGGTGAGGAGGCGCGCGCGCGCCGTCTCGAACCATGCAGGCCCCGCTTTAGCAGCTCGGCCTTTCATCCTTCGAGACGCTTGCCGCGCAAGCTCCTCAGGATGAGGAGTCCGGTCTTAGGCCGAACCGCCACCGCCTCACGCCGCCGACTTGCCCTCGAACGCGCGGCGCAGCACATCCTCATCCAGCTTGACCATCTTCATCATGGCCTGCATGGCGCGTGCGGCGGCGGCCTTGTCGGGGCTCGAGAGGAATTCGAACATCACCTTCGGCACCACCTGCCAGGACACGCCGTAGCGGTCATGCAGCCAGCCGCATTGCTCTTCCTTGCCGCCATGGGCCAGGAAGGCATTCCAGACGCTGTCGACCTGGACCTGATCGTCGCAATGGATCATGAGCGAGAGCGCGTGGGTGTATTCCATCTTCATGCCGCCGTTGAGCGCGACCAGAGGTTGTCCGGCGACCGTGAACTCGACCACCAGCACGGAGCCTTCCTTGCCGGACGGGTTGTCCGAAACGTTGCGCTGAACGTGCCTGATCTCCGAATTCGGAACGAGCGAGACGTAGAATTTCGCGGCTTCCTCGGCATCGCCGTTGAACCACATGCAGGGCACGACCTTTGACATCTTGAATGCTCCTCTTCAGTTTCGTGGTGTCGTGGCTTGGATCAGGCGTTCGACATGTCGGACTGCGCGGCAAAGGCTGCCATGTCCATCCAGTTCACACCCCACATGTGGCCGTCCGGATCCTCGAAGCTGCGGCCGTACATGAAACTGTATTCGTCCTTCGGGCCGGGATCGGCCGCCCCGCCCGCCGCCGCGGCCCTGCCGACGATATCGTCGACCTCGTTGCGGCTGTCCGCGGACAGGCAGAACAGCGCCTGGTTCGAGGTCTTGGCATCCGAGATCGGCTTCGGTGTGAACTGGCGGAATTTGTCGTGGGTCAGCAGCATGGCGAAGATGGCCTCGGAAAAGACCATGCAACTCGCCGTTTCGTCGCTGAATTGCGGGTTCCTGACCGCGCCGACCGCCTCGTAAAAGGCGGTGGCACGCTTGAGGTCGGTCACCGGAAGATTGACGAAAATCATTTTGGGCATCGAAAGCTCCTGGGACGGGGTTCTGCCCAAGGACGGATGGCTGGGCAGCCACCCGACATCGCTTCCGGATATTTTCGCTTCCTAACCTGTGCGGTTCTGTCGCATCGCCCCCCGCGCGGTTTTGGGCAGCCTACTTCTTCTCGTTCGGATCGCGGTGAATGGGATCGACCCACAGCACGGTCTCGGGCTTCTCGACCGGCTCGATGTCGAGGTTGATCGCGACCGCCTCGCCGTCACTGCGCACCAGCACGCATTCCAGCACTTCGTCGCGGCTGGCATTGATCTCCTGATGCGGCACGTAGGGCGGGACGAAAATGAAGTCGCCGGGGCCGGCCTCCGCGGTGAATTGCAGGCTCTCGCCCCAGCGCATCCGCGCCTTGCCCTTCACCACGTAGATGACGCTTTCGAGATGGCCGTGGTGATGCGCGCCGGTCTTGGCGTCGGGCTTGATGCTGACCGTGCCCGCCCACAATTTCTGCGCACCGACGCGCGCGAAATTGATCGCGGCCGCGCGGTCCATGCCCGCCGTCGACGGCACGTTGGTATCGAGCTGGTTGCCGGGAATGACGCGCACGCCGTCATGTTTCCAGCGATCGTCGTGATCGTGGTCATGGTGGGAATGCGAATGGTCATGGCCGGTCATGGGACTTGCTTTCTGTTGGTTCCGTGCGCGGCAAATTAACCCAAAGCCGCGTCCGCAAGCCATACCAAAATCGGAACCCTCATAGCCGTCGGGCGTTGTCTCGGTAAGCGAACCGCAAGGAGAGTTTCATGGGTAGCACGACCGACAAGATCAAGGGCTCCGCCAACGAGGCAATGGGCAAGGCCAAGCAGGGCATCGGCGAAGCCACCGGGTCCGACCGCATGAAGGGCGAAGGCGCAGTCCAGGAAGTGAAGGGCAAGGGCCAGCGGGCCATGGGTGACGCCAAGGACGCCGCGAAAGACGCGGTCGATCGCGCGGCGGCTGCGGCCAAGCGCGGAACGGAATAACACGTCCAGCATTGAGACAAACAAGACTGAAAGCGAAAGACCGGCCGAGAGGCCGGTCTTTTGTTTGCGGGCTTACTTCACCCCGAGCAATTCCACGTCGAACATCAGCGTTGCGTTCGGCGGGATCGCGCCGCCTGCGCCGCGGGCGCCATACCCGAGCTGCGGCGGAATGATCAGCGTACGCTTGCCGCCGACCTTCATGGAGGCAACGCCCTCGTCCCAGCCGCCGATGACACGGCCCTTGCCGATCGGGAATTCGAACGGCTCGCTGCGATCGACCGACGAGTCGAATTTCTTGCCCTTCTGGCCGTTCTCGTAAAGCCAGCCGGTATAGTGCATCACGCAAATCTGTCCGGGCTTCGGCGAAGCGCCGGTGCCGACGACGCTATCGGTGATCTGCAATCCTGAAGCTGTGGTCATGGTCTTTCCTGCGGTCTGGGCCGAGGCCGTTGTGGAAACGAACGTCGACACACTGCCGATCAAGGTGATCGCAAGTGCCGACATGATGGCGAGGAGCACGCGCTGTAAACGCTGCATAAGACACCTTCCGTTTGAGGCGGAAGGTGTCTAGCGCAACGAGCATGCGGTTTCCACCCCTCAGACCTCGATATTTTCCAGCCGCACGGGCAGCTTGCGGATACGCTGGCCCGTGGCGTGGTAGATCGCATTGCAGATCGCCGCATTGGTGCCGACATTGGCAAGCTCGCCGAGGCCCTTCACGCCTGCCGGGTTGATGTGATCGTCCTGCTCGGAGAGCAGTATCACCTCGACACCGGGCACGTCGGCATTCACAGGCACGAGATAGTCGGCAAGATTGTCGTTGACGTAGCGCGCATTGCGCTCGTCGATCTCGGTGGCCTCCAGCAACGCCGAAGACATGCCCCAGATCAGGCCGCCCATGAGCTGGCTGCGCGCCGTGCGCGGATTCATGATACGGCCCGCCGCGAAGGCTCCCACCAGCCGCGGCGCACGGATTTCATGGGTAAAGCGGTCGACGCGGACCTCGACGAACTCGGCACCGAAGGCATAGGCAATCTTGTACTTCATCGAGTGACCACCGACGAGGCGCGCGTGCCCGCTGTGCATGGCCGCGAAGGAGTCCAGCGGCGCGCCTTCCGGCTTCCACTCGCCGTATTCCTCGACGACGCCGACACCGAGCGCGTCGAAGGCCTTGTCCAGATCGAGCGGACGATCGCTTTTCGCCGCCTGCGTGCTTGGCGTCTGGCTGATGCCGACAGTCTCCTTGGCCTTGTCGGCGAGGCTGTCGCCCGGCATCACGGCCTTGAACAGCCTTTGGCGGATTTGATCGCACACCATCATCACTGCCGAGCAGGTGCTGGCGGTCGAGTTCGAACCGCCGGCAACCGGCGCCGGCGGCAGGTCGCTGTCACCCACGAAGACCGCGACCTTTTCCAGGGGCACGCCGAGCCGCTCGGACGCGGTCTGGGCGATGACGGTGTATGCACCGGTACCGATCTCGTGACCGGCGATCTCGACCCGGGTACGGCCGTCGCGCTGGAGCCGGACGCGCGCGGCGGACGGCGCCATCTGCGTCGGATAGCAGGTGGCGGCACAGCCATAGCCAACCAGCCAGTCGCCGTCCGACATCGATTTCGGCTGCGGCGAACGCTGCGACCAGCCGAACGCCTTGGCGGCCTCATCGAAGCACGCCATCAATGACCGGGACGTATAGGGCTTGCCGCCGATCGGCTCAACGGTGGTGTCGTTGATGCGGCGGAGCTCGACCGGGTCCATGTTCAGCTTCACCGCGAGCTCGTCCATCGCGCTCTCCAGCGCGAAGAGATATGGCACCTCCGGCGGTGAGCGCATGAAGCCCGGCGTGTTGCGGTCGGCGCGCACAATCGACACCAGACTGCTGACGTTCGGGCAGGCATAGAGCCGCGTCGTCGTCTTGGTGCCGCCGACGCAATAGGCATCCGGACGCGACGAAACCTCGGAGCCCTCGTGCCTCAAAGCCGCCAGCTTGCCGTCCCGACCAGCACCAAGCCTGATCTCATGGCGCGTCTCGGCGCGGTAGGTCGCGATGGTGAAACCCTGGTCGCGGGTCGGCACCAGCTTGATCGGCCGGTTCAGGCGCTTGGCGATGCCGGCGATAATGGCGGTTCGCGGCGTCATCGAGCCGCGCGAACCAAAGCCGCCGCCAACATAGGGATTGACGACACGGACCTTGTCGGCGTCGATGCCGAGCTGCTCGGCGACGCCGTTCTTCAGCCCATAGACATACTGGCTGCCCTCATAGATGACGAGGTTATCGCCCATCCAGGCGCAGCTCGTCGTAAACAGCTCCATCGGGTTGTGGTGCTGGGTCGGCGTGTCATAGGAGGCGGTGAGCTTGACCTCAGCCTGGTCGAACGCCTTGGCGAAATCGCCGACCTCCGGGTCTTCCTTGAACTGCGAGTTTTGCCCTTTCGCCGCAGCCGTGGTCGTTCCCGGCGAGTCGAAGCTCGCACTCGGCGCTACGGCCGTGTAGCTGACCTTGACGCGATTGGCGGCCTCGCGCGCGGCCTCGTAGCTCTCGGCGATGACCACCGCGATGATCTCGCCGTCATGGGCGATGTCGGCCGATTTCAGCGGCTGGATCGTGGTGCCGGCATAGCCGCCATTGCTGAACAGCTTCGACTCCTTCAGCTTCGGGGCGTTCTCGTGCGTGACGATGTCGATCACGCCGCGGACGCCTCTGGCGTCGTCGAGATCGAAGCCGTCGATGCGACCCTTGGCGATGGCACTGGTGACCAGGAATGCGTAGGCGGGATTGTCGAGCGGCATGTCGGACGCATATGTCGCCCGTCCCGTGACTTTTGCGGCGGCGTCATAGCGCGGCACCGGCTGGCCCATGTTTGCCTTCGGCTCGGGAGCTGCAGCGGTCATGATCGGACCTCCATCGTTACGGCCTGCTGGAGCGCGCGCGCCACCACGCGCTTGCCGAGCGCGATCTTGAAGCTGTTGTGCTGGCGTCCCCGCGCGTCCGCGAAAGCGGCAGCGGCAACACGCTGCGCCAGATCGTCGTCGAATTTCTGTCCCTTCAGCAGCGCCTCCGCCTCGCGCGCCCGCCACGGCACGGTGGCGACGCCGCCCAGCGCGACGCGTGCGTCCCTGATCGTGCCATCCTGCACGTCGAGCGCGACGGCAGCCGACGACAACGCGAACTCATAGGACTGACGGTCGCGCGCCTTGAGATAGACCGAGCGCGGCCAGCGGCCGGGAACGGAGAATGCCGAGATCAACTCACCGGGCTGAAGTGTGGTCTCGATGTCGGGCGTGCTGCCGGGTGCCTTGTGCAGATCTGCGAACGGCACGTTGCGCGTGCCGGACCTGCCGGTGATCTCGACCATTGCGTCCAGCGCGATCAGCGCCTGGGCAAAATCGCCGGGATAGGTCGCGATACACTGATCGGACGTACCGAGCACCGCATGCATGCGATTAACGCCATCCATGGCGGCACAGCCCGAGCCAGGATTGCGCTTGTTGCAATTCTCATAGGAGACATCGCGGAAGTAGCTGCAACGCGTGCGCTGCATCACGTTGCCGCCGAGCGTCGCCATGTTGCGCAGCTGGGCGCTGGCGGCGAGATTCAGGGAGTTCGCGATCACAGGATAGTTGCGCTGGATCTCGGTATGCGCGGCCACATCGGACATCTTCGCGAGCGCGCCGAGCCGCAAGCCGTCGCCTTTGGATTCGATCGCGGACCAGCCGCTAGCAAGCGGATTGATATCGACGAGCGCGGCGGGACGCATCACGTCCAGCTTCATCAGGTCGATCAGCGTGGTGCCGCCGGCGAGCGGCTGTGCCGCGGCCTGCGTCAACGGATTGTTGGCAGCCGCGGCAGCGCTGAGCGCCTGCACGGCCAAGTCAGGATCTGTTGCTCTCTGATACGAAAACGGTCGCATGCGCCTAGCCTTTCATGATCTCGGGCGCGGCCTGCTTCACGGCGGCGACGATGTTGGGATAGGCGGCGCAGCGGCAGATGTTGCCGCTCATATATTCACGGATGTCTGCCTCGCTGCCCGCATGCCCCTCCTTGACGCAGGCCACTGCGGACATGATCTGGCCCGGCGTGCAATAGCCGCATTGAAAGGCGTCGTTGTCGACAAAAGCCTGCTGCATCGGATGCAAATGATCGTCGGTGGCAAGGCCCTCGATCGTCGTGATCTCCTGCCCCTCGGCTGCGAGCGCGAGCGTCAGGCACGATACCACGCGCCGATCGTCGATCAGCACCGTGCAGGCGCCGCACTGGCCGTGGTCGCAGCCCTTCTTGCTGCCGGTGAGCTTGAGATGTTCACGCAGCGCATCGAGCACCGTGGTGCGGGCGTCAATGTGCAGGCGCTTGTCCTTGCCGTTGACCCGCAGCGTGACATCGACCGGAAGCGCCGGATCCTGCGCGGCTGACACGCTCGCATCCTGCGTGGCCGCGCGCGCCGTCATAGGGACCAGCGCACTGCCGGCAGCGCCCGCTATGAAGGCGCGTCGATCGAATCCGGATCGTCCGGAACCTGGTTTTTCGGACATGGAGGGCCTCCGCCGCTTCGAGCAAAAGCAGCGCACACCTGCACCGCTCATCGCCCCTTAACCTGAAGCAATGAGCTCCGTTCCGAACGAGAAAGGGCGACGCAGCAAATGCCGCGTCGCCCTTCGTCAATTTTTCCTGATCGTGCGCAGGGAACCCCGTGCGCGGTGGTCAATAGCCGAGGGCGCAACCATCCTTGCGCGGATCGGAACCGCCGGTGAGCGTGCCCTTGTCCCAGTCGATCCAGATCGCCTGGGCGCCGCCGAGCGGACCGACCACGCTGGTAGTCTTGTGGCCGAGCTTCTTCAGGCCTTCGACGATATCGGCCGGCATGCTGTCCTCGAGCTGGTACTGGCCCTCGTAATGCAGGCCGCGCGGCATATCGATCGCCTCCTGTACGTCGCAGCCATAGTCGAGAATGTTGGTCACCACATGGGTCTGGCCAACCGGCTGATACTGTCCGCCCATCACCGCGAACGGCATCACGGACCGGCCGTCCTTGGTGAGCAGACTCGGCATGATCGTGTGCAGCGGACGCTTGCCGCCGGCGATGCAATTCGGGTGGCCGGGCTGGATACGGAAGCCGCCGGCGCGGTTCTGGAGCAGGACGCCGGTCTTGTTCGAGACGATCGCCGAGCCGAATGAATGCGCGATCGAGTTGATGAACGAGCAGACGTTGCGGTCCTTGTCCACGACCGTGATGTAGATGGTCGAGGGATTCATCGGCGGCGCGACGTTCGGCAGGTCGAGCATACCGTCCATGCGGATCTTGTCGATGTGCTCGTTGCAGAATTCCTTGGCGAGGATTTTGGCGACCTCGATCTGCATATGCTCGGGATCGGAGACATGCAGCTCGCGATGCATGTAGGCGATGCGCGCGGCCTCGGCTTCGAGATGGAAACGCTCGATGGTGAGCGGCGCGTATTTTGTCAGGTCGAACCGCGACAGGATGTTCAACATCAGCAGCATGGTGAGGCCAGGTCCGTTCGGCGGGCACTGCCAGACGTCGTAGCCCTTGTACATCGTGCCGATCGGCGTCGTCGTCTCGGTGGCGTGCGCGGCGAAATCGTCGAGCGTGTGCAGGCCGCCGATTCCGCGCAGGGTCTCCACCATGTCTTCCGCGATCGGGCCATTGTAGAAGGCGTCGCGACCGTCCCTGGCGATCGCCCGCAGCGTCTTGCCGAGCTCCGCCTGGCGGATGACATCGCCGGCCACCGGCGGCTTGCCGTGCGGCAGCAGATAGCGCTCGGTGTTGGTGCCGCCCTTCAGCTTCTCGAACTGGTTCTTCCAGTCGAAGGCGATGCGAGGGGCGACGACGTAGCCTTCTTCGGCCGCCTTGATCGCGGGCTGGAGCAGCCGGTCGAAGCCGAACTTGCCGTGATCGCGCAAAACAGTCGCAAAGGCGTCGATCACGCCGGGGACCGAGACCGCATGCGCCGAAGTCAGCGGCACGGAGTTGATCTTGCGCTCGAGATACCAATCGGCGTTCGCCGCCTTGGGGGCGCGGCCGGAGCCGTTATAGGCGATGATCTTGCCTTCGCCGCGCGGCTGGATCAGCGCAAAGCAGTCGCCGCCGATACCGGTCGATTGCGGCTCGATCACGCCGAGCAGCGCCGAGCCCGCCACCGCCGCGTCCACCGCCGTGCCACCCTCGCGCAGCACCTCGATCGCGGCGAGCGACGCCTGCGGATGCGAGGTCGCCACCATTGCGTTGGTGGCGTGGACCGTGGACCTGCCGGGGAAATGGAAGTTTCTCATCGAATCCTTGCTCTCGTTGGGCGTCTCACGCGGATGGTGCGCTGGGTCGGAAAAACCGGGCTTACATGACACATTCCGGCCCGCCGGGGCAATGCTGGCATACCAGGGAAATGGCTGCTACCCGCTGGGAATAGAGCTGCGCGTTGCGGGTTTTCCGGGCGCGGGCCGCCTGCTAAACGGACACCATGATTTACAAGGTCGCCGCCTTCTACCAATTCGCCGCCCTGCCCGATTACCGCGAGCTGCGTGAGCCGTTGCGCGCATTCTGTGCAGGCCTGGCGTTGAAGGGTAGCGTGCTGCTGGCGCAGGAGGGCATCAACGGCACGGTCGCCGGCACGGTCGAGGCGATCGACGCCCTCGCCCATGAGCTCGCGCACGGCGACATGTTCGGCGGCAGGCTAAGCAATCTCGAACTGAAATTCTCGACCGCCGAGGCGATGCCATTCGGCCGGCTCAAGGTGCGGCTCAAGAAGGAGATCGTCACGCTCGGCGATCAGGCCGCCGATCCGACGCGCCAAGTCGGTACCTATGTCGATGCGAGCGAATGGAACGCACTGATCGCGGCGCCCGACACGCTGGTGCTCGACACCAGGAATGCCTTTGAGGTGGCGATGGGGACGTTCGACGGCGCGATCGATCCCGGCATCAACAGCTTCGGCCAGTTCAGGGAATTTGCAGCCGAGCAGCTCGATCCCGCCAAACACCGCAGGATCGCGATGTTCTGCACCGGCGGCATCCGCTGCGAGAAGGCGAGCGCGCATCTGCTCGCGCGCGGCTTTGCCGAGGTCTATCACCTCAAGGGCGGCATTCTCAAATATCTGGAAGAGGTGCCGGAGGCGCAGAGCCGCTGGCGCGGCGAATGCTTCGTGTTCGACGAGCGCGTCGCGCTCGGCCATGGTTTGCGAGAACTTGGCTCGCAAAAACTTGGATTGCACGAACTTGGATTGCGCGAACGGGACAAGGACACGGCACGTGACGAATGAGATCAAGACGCTCGGCGAGCGCATCGACAAGATGGAAACGCGCCTCTCCTATCAGGACGACACGATCGAGACGCTGAACCAGACCATCACCGCGCAGTGGAGGCAGATCGACGCGCTGACGCGGAAGATCGCGGAGCTCGGCGAGCGGCTGCAGGAGGCCGAGGCGAATGCGCCGGGAGCGGCCAATGAGCCCCCGCCACATTATTGAGCGGTGTTACTGACCGGACGCCTTGCGCAGAAGGTTGGTCACCTCGCCCGACATCATCAGCCGGTTGCGCCCGGCCTCCTTCGCGGCATAGAGCGCCTGGTCGGCGGCCTCGACGAGCGAGACAACGCCAGCAGTGCGCTCCAGCGCCGGCCGGCAGGCTGCACCGCCGAGCGAAGCGGTGACGCAGCCGGACGCATGGTTGCTGGTGTGGACGAGGCCCGCATCACGGATCGCCCGTCGAATCTGCTCGCCGATCCGGGCGCAGCCCGCGGCGTCGGTGTTCGGCAGCAGCACGGCGAACTCCTCGCCGCCGTAGCGCGCCGCCAGATCGCCCGGACGCTGCATCTCGGCGGCGAAGATCTGCGCCACCAGCCGCAGGCAGGCATCGCCCGCGGGATGGCCGTATTCGTCGTTGTAGGACTTGAAGTGGTCGACGTCGATCATCAGCAATGAGAGGCTGGAGCGGTCGCGATAAGCGCGCGCCCACTCCTCCTTCAGCCGTTCGTCGAAGCGGCGGCGGTTGGCAAGCCCGGTAAGGCTGTCCTCGATCGCGAGCGTTTCCAGCCTGGTCTCCAGCTTCTTCTGCTCGGTGATGTCGCGCGAGATCGCGACCACGCCGTCGGCGCGGCCATTGTCCTTGCGGGTCACCCGCATGGTCGATTCGAGCCAGACTTCGCCGTTCAGCCGGTGCGCGTTGCGATAGGTGACGCGCGCCTCCTCCTTCTCGCCGCGCTTCATGGCGTCGACGAGAGCCTGGACCTGCGGCCGATCATCCGCGTGAACGCCGGCGAGCGAGGGCGTTCCAATCAGTTGGTTGGCGCGCCAGCCGACGACGCGGATCGACGACGGCGAGACATAGCGCAGCCGCTCGTCGAGCCCGATACGCGTCACCATGTCGCTGGAGCCTTCGGCAAGCAGCCGGAAATGCGCTTCCTTCTCGACCAGCGCGGCGGCCATGCGCTGGCCCCGCTGCAGCTGCCGCACCAGCACCGCACCGATGATTGCGATCAGCATGACCAGCGCGAGCACGTAGAGCATGCGGGAGATCGCTGCAGCGCGCCAGGGCGCCAGCAGCTCGTCCTTGTCGACGGTGGCGAGCAGGACGAGCGGATAACGGCTACTGCGCTTGAAGAAGCTGACGCGTGCGGCGCCGTCCAGCGGCGACTTGAAATGATAGGCACCGCTCAGCTGCTGCAGGCCGGCGTCGCGGAAGAGCGGGGTGTCGCCGACGCTGCGGCCGACGAACCTGTCGTTGCTGGGATTGCGTGCAATGATCATGCCGTCGCCGTGCATCAGCGCCACCGAGCTGTTGCGGCCGATCTCGAACTGCTCGTAGAAATGCGAGAGATAACTCGAGCTGATGGTCGCGAGCACTACGCCGCCGAAGCTGCCGTCGAGCTTGTTGAAGCGCCGCGACAGGGTGACGACCCACTCGCCATCCAGCAGGCTTTTCACCGGGCGGCCGATATGGGGCTCACGTTTCGGCGAGAGCTGGTGATAGCGGAAGAACGCGTCGTCGTTGAACGTCGAGCCGATCGTGCCGGGCGAGGTCAACCAATTGCCGTGGTCGTCGATGATGGCGAGGCTGTGGACGCGCTCCATCGCCTTCTTGCGCGCCTCCAGCAAGGTTCTGAGCTTGGCGACCGTGGCCGGCTCGGTGCCGTCCATCTCCAGCCGGCTGACGACGCCGACGACGCCTGAATCCAGGAGATCGAGGCTGTCCTCGGCATGCTGGGTCAGCGAGCGCGCAACGTTCGCCATCTCGGTTTCGGCGCCCTTGAGCACCGCGTCGCGCGCCGCCCATTCCCGCCAGCCACTGACGCCGAGGATGGTCGCGCAGGTCAGCGCGACGAACGCGGCCGCCCGCAGCGGCAGGCGGCTCCATCCGGCTCTTTGGGTCACAGCGTTCATGCGGCAGATTTCTCCGATGATCGGAAACTCTGCCGTTTCTGTTATCGAACTCTGAAACGCCTGCAGCAATATGCGGTTACGTCTGCGGTTTCCCGTAGTCGTACGGACGCCGGCATCAGCACATCGCTAACAAGGCATTAGCAAACCTGTCGGAATCCGGCGTCCCGGCTGCTAGGCGAAGATGGCCTTCACCTTGTTCCAGAGCGAGGGATTGTCGGCATCCGCATCGGCCTTCGAGGGCGCCGGCTGGGCGGCGCTCACGGGATCGGAGGCCGGGAAGGTATCTTCCAGCCCGGCGTCAAGCTTGGCGTGGCGATCGGCAGCGAGCGCTTCGTGCAGATCGTCGGCATGCTTGTCATGCGGGGCGGGGTTGAATGTCTCAGCCATGATCTCTTCCTCCGTTGGCTGATCAACGCGGCTCAGTTGCGCTGGTTCCCCTGTTCCGCTCGGGGCTGCGGCGGTGTATCAGGAGCCGTAACCATCTTCAGGACCGTTCGTGCCCCAGTCTGCGACAAAACCGTTCATCGACGTCCTCACCGGCCAGCGGCAAGTCATCCCGCCGGTCTGGATGATGCGGCAGGCCGGCCGTTATTTGCCGGAATATCGCGAGGTGCGCGCCAAGGCCGGCGGCTTCCTCGATCTCTGCTTCAACCCGGAACTCGCCGCCGAAGTGACGCTGCAACCGATCCGGAGGTTCGGCTTCGACGCGGCGATCATCTTCTCCGACATTCTGGTGATCCCCTATGCGCTCGGACGTTCCGTGCGCTTCGAAATCGGCGAGGGTCCACGGCTCGAACCGCTGGATGATCCCGCCAAGGTCGCGACACTGGCGAAGCACGCCGATTTCAGCAAGCTCGCGCCGGTATTCGAGGCGCTGCGGATCGTCCGCGGTACGCTCGATCCCAAGATCGCGCTGATCGGCTTCTGCGGCGCGCCGTGGACGGTGGCGACGTACATGGTCGCCGGCCAGGGCACGCCCGACCAGGCGCCGGCGCGGATGATGGCCTACCGGCATCCGGAGGCGTTCGCAGAGATCATCGACGTGCTGGTCGAGAACTCGATCGAATATCTGCTGGCGCAGCTCGCGGCCGGCGCCAACGCCTTGCAGATCTTCGACACCTGGGCCGGCGTGCTGCCGCCCGCCGAGTTCGCGCGCTGGTCGGTCGAGCCGACGCGGCGCATCGTCGAAGGCGTGCGCGCCAAGGTGCCGGACGCGAAGATCATCGGCTTTCCGCGCGGCGCCGGTGCGCAATTGCCCGGTTTCGTCGAGGCAACAGGTGTCAACGCCGTCAGCATCGACTGGACTGCGGAGCCGGCCTTCATCCGCGAGCGCGTGCAAAGCAAAGTCGCCGTGCAGGGGAATCTCGATCCGCTGGCGCTGATCACGGGCGGCGCCGCGCTCGACCGCGCGGTCGACAACGTGCTGGCGAATTTTGCGCAAGGGCGGCTGATCTTCAATCTCGGCCACGGCATTCAGCCGGAGACGCCGATCGCCCATGTCGAGCAGATGCTGAAGCGCGTGCGGGGTTGATTTATTTCGCGCCTGGGGGGAGCGGAAAAACAAAAACGCGAAAACAACCCCATGCACAGTAGCCAAGTCATTGAAAAAGTTAGGCTTGGAAAAAGTTAGGCTGAGAAAAAGTTTGGCTGGCATGGCTCGAGCGGCCGCCACCAGGCCGTTTGACCCGTCGGGCAAAACAGGCGCATGATACCACCATCGCCCCCATGAGCATTTCGGTAAGAGCTTAGCGCGGCCGGCTACGCTCGATGATCTCCGCGGCGCCCTTGGCCAACAGATCCAGACCCACCGCACGGCCGAGTTCGCGTGGGCGATCGGCGGGGCCCGAGCGCAAAGCTTCGATGATGGTGTCGCCGGAGAGATCGAGCACGGACGCGGTCAACGACATCTGATCGCCCGCAATCGTCGAAAAGCCCGCGATCGGCGAGTTGCAGTGGCCGTTGAGCACCCACAGCACCTCGCGCTCGGCATCGGCAGAGGCATGTGCGGAGGGATCGTCGATCGATGCGAGGATTTGCCTTGTCTGCCAGTCCTGCGCGGCACATTCGACCGCGACGATGCCCTGGCCCGCCGCGGGCAGCATCTCCGCCGCGGTAAACTCGTAGGCGATGCGCTGCGAAAGGCCGACACGGTCGAGACCCGACCGCGCCATGATCAGCGCATCCGCAGGACCCACCGCGCCGCCATCCGGCAGGCGCTGCTTCTCACCATTGTCGAGCTTTCGCACGCGCGTGTCCGCGGCGCCGCGGAAGTGGATGATCTCGACGTCGGGGAATAGCCGCCGCGCATAGGCGGCACGGCGCACGGCGTTGGTGCCGACTTTGAAGCCCTTGCCGCCCGACTGGCGCAGCGCCTCGACCGTCACGCCGTCACGCAGCACCAGCGCGTCATTGGCGGGATCGCGCGAGAGCGTGGCACCGATCACGAGGCCAGGCGTGTCTTCGTTGCCGGGCATGTCCTTCAGCGAATGCATCGCCGCATTGAGTTCGCCCGACAGCACGGCGGCGCGGATCTGCGCCACGAAGGCACCGCCCTTGCCGCCATGGGGCAACAGCTTGCTGGTCTGGTCGAGATCGCCCGTGGTGTCGAACTTGACGATCTCGACATCGAGATCGGGCATGGCAGCGATCAGGCGGCGCGCGATCTCTTCCGTCTGTGCCAGCGCCATCGCGCTCTTGCGTGTGCCGATCTTGAGTCGCGTAGCCAAGCCGTGTGCTCCTTCTCGATGCGCTGGTCTCTTGTTTGGGGCATGATCTTATCGGAAAAACCGGTTCCCACTTTTCCGGATCATGCCTTATGGCGCATCCTCCAATATCATGTCGGAAGCCTTTTCGGCGATCATGATGATCGGCGCGTTGGTGTTCCCCGACACGAGGTCCGGCATGATCGAGCCGTCGACCACGCGAAGGCCTTCGAGCCCCCTCACCTTCAGCCGCTGGTCGACCACCGCGAGCGCATCATTGCCCATACGACAGGTCGAGGTCGGATGGTAGATGGTGCTGCCCCGCTCACGGCAATAATCCAGCAGCTCGGCATCCGTGGATACCTTCGCCCCGGGATCGTACTCGCCAGCCACGAACGGCTTCATCGCCGGCGCATGCAATATCTTGCGCAGGATCTTCAGAGCTTCGACATTGGTGGTGCGGTCGGTCTCTGTCGACATGTAGTTGATGCGGATCTCGGGCGGCACGGTCGGGTCGGCGCTTCTGATGCGCAAGGTCCCCCGGCTTTCGGGACGGAGCTGGCACACCGACGCCGTGAAGCCGGAGAAATCATGCAGCTTCTCGCCCATCTTGTCGGTCGAGAACGGCAGGAAGTGAACCTGGATGTCGGGCGAGGCCAGCCGCGGACTGGTCTTGAAGAACGCGCCCGCCGTGCCGGCCGCGATCGTCAGCCATCCCTTCCGGAACAGCGCATAGCGCGCGCCGGCCATCGTGCGGCGGAGCAGGTGATTGACGGTGTCGTTCAGCGTGATCTTCTGCGAGCAGCGCATCACGATTCGCACCTGCATGTGGTCCTGAAGGTCGTGACCGACGCCCGGCGCGTCCAGCACGATGTCGATGCCGTGCTTGCGCAGGAGGTCGGCAGGACCGACGCCGGAGAGCTGGAGCAGCTGCGGCGAGTTGTAGGCGCCGCTCGACAGCACGATCTCCCTGCGCGCGCGGGCGCGGCGCACCGTCGCGCCCTGACGGTATTCGACGCCGACCGCGCGGCGGCCCTCGAACAGCACGCGCTGGCCGAGCGCGCCGGTTTCGATCTTGAGATTGCCGCGCGTCTTGGCGGGGCCAAGATAGGCCACCGCCGTCGAGGCGCGGCGGCCGTTGCGCGTCGTGGTCTGGAACAGGCCGACGCCTTCCTGTGTGGCGCCGTTGAAATCAGGATTGTAGGGCAAGCCGTTCTCGACCGCCGCGTCGATAAAGGCCTTCGACAGCGGGTCGGTCACGACCATGTTGGACACCGGCAGCGGGCCGCCGCTACCGTGATATTGATCGGCGCCACGCGACTGGTTCTCAGCCTTCTTGAAATAGGGCAGCACGTCGTCATAGCCCCAGCCGGTGTTGCCGCGCTGGCGCCAGCGGTCATAGTCCTCATGCTGGCCGCGGACATAGAGCAGGCCGTTGATCGAGCTCGATCCCCCCAGCGTCTTGCCTCGCGGCTGGAACACCTGGCGCCCCTTCAGCTCGGGCTCCGGCTCGGTCTGGTACATCCAGTTGA
The DNA here is from genome assembly GCF_023074185.1 of Bradyrhizobium sp. 132. Taxonomy (GTDB): domain Bacteria; phylum Pseudomonadota; class Alphaproteobacteria; order Rhizobiales; family Xanthobacteraceae; genus Bradyrhizobium. The sequence goes on from NZ_JADPKY010000030.1 coordinate 215,508, forward strand.
CGGTCTTTTCCTTGAACAGCTTTCCGTAGCCGAGCGGCACGTGGATCCAGATGTTGGAATCCTTCGGGCCTGCTTCAAGCAGCAAGACGCTATGCTTGCCGTTCGCCGACAGCCGGTTGGCGAGAACGCAGCCGGCGGAGCCGGCACCGACGATGATGTAGTCGAATTCAGGATCGGAGGGCGTGAGGGAGGAAGTTGCGTTCATGCGCTACTGTTCTTTTTGTTGGTGTGGGCGTTTCCGTGTCGTCACTTAGCACGATCATGTAGCGACGCGCAGAGCCTCGACCAGCGACTTGAACGCACGGGCGTATTCCGCCCCTGCCCTTGCGATATCCGCGCGCCCGGCGCAGGCGACCGCGGCCTCCGTCACCGCGCCGAGCAGCAGCCGGGCCAGCGGCTCGACCGGCTGCCGTGCGATCAGCCCGGCCTCCATGGCCGCCGCAATCGCACGCGGCAGCTTGCCGCCGAAATGTTTGGCGTCGATCTCGCGCCAGCGCTCCCAGCCGAGCACGGCCGGGCCGTCGCGCAGGATGATCTGGCCGGTCGGGCCCTTGGCGGTCGCCGCGAAATAATGCTGAGTGCCGGCGACCATCGCGGCGAGCACATCCTTTTCGGCGCGCGCGGCGCTGTCGATCTCGGCGACCAGATCGCGCGAGACCTGGTCGAACACCGCTTCGAACACCGCCTCCTTGGTCTTGAAGTGATGATAGACCGCGCCCTTGGCGACGCCGGCGGCTTCGGCGATCTCGTCCATCGTCGTCGCGGCAAATCCTTGTGCTCCCAACAAGCGGCGCGCCGCCGTCAGGATCGCCTCCGAAGTCGCTGCCCGCCGCTCCGCCTGTTTCGCCATGAGTCTTCCTCTAATCGAATTCAACACAGCCGGCCAGTTGACTTTTCGACTACCAGTCGGTATTTACCGACTATCAGTCGGTTATTCGTGAGGTGTGCCATGCCGAGCCGTGGCGTCGTCGAAGCTTTTGCCAAACGATTGGAGACCGGGGATTTTATCGGCGCGATCGAGCAGTTCTATACGCCCGAGGCCGCGACCTACGAGAACAACGCAGCACCAACGATCGGCCGCGACAAGCTCGTCGCCAAGGAGCGCGGCGTGCTGGCGGCCTCCAGGGAGGTCAAGGCGGTCCGCATCGGGCCAAGCCTGATCGAGGGCGACCATGTGGCGACACGCTGGAGTTTCAGCTTCACCAGCGCCGAAGGCATCATCCGAACGTTGGATGAGATCGCATGGCAGACGTGGCGGGGCGATCAGTTGATCGAAGAACGGTTTTACTACGACCCGAAGCAGCTGGGGCACTGACCAGGACACTGCACTTGCAGGCGTCCGATCAGACTTCACGTCGGCCGATCAGGCGCGATCATCGCGTCCGCGAGCTTGCGCATCAAACGTACTAGGTCCTCGACATCCTGATCGTCCCAGGTCGCAAACATCGCCGCGACGATCCGTTCGCGTGCCCTGTCGATCGCGTCCGTCATGGCTTTCCCGCTCGGGGTGATTGTGGCCTCACTGACGCGGCGATCCGCTTCGCTGGCGCGGCGCTTGATCAAGCCTAGACTTTCCAGTTTCGCGACCTGCCGGCTGACCGTCGTGTAGTCCCGTCCCATGCGATCGGCGAGATCGACGACGCCGATCGGACCACGCCGCTCGATGCCCACGAGCAGCGGAAACAGCGCGCGATCGAGCGATATGCCCGCTTCGCGAATCATCATGTCGTCGCCCTGCCGGCGATTCATGACACTGGCGATGTCGATCAACGCTTCGTGAAGAGAGCGCACCTGTTTTTTAATATGTGTATTTTGCACCCTTCTTGACATTCCGATTGTCCTCTGCTTAATGCGTGCATATTACACATATTGAGGGTGCCATGACAAAGCAATTCAAGACGGATGTTCTGATATGCGGAGCAGGCGCGGCGGGCCTTACGCTCGCTATCGATCTCGCCCGGCGGGGCATATCCTTTCGGCTGATCGAGAAGAGCGACGGTCCGTTTCACGGGTCTCGCGGCAAGGGAATCCAGCCCCGAACCCAGGAGATTTTCGAGGACCTCGGCATCATCGATCGTATCGTTGCGGCCGGCGGTCTCTACCCGCCACAGCGGAAATATCGGGACGATGGCAGCTTCATCGAGTCGGAGGTTTCTGAGCAAACCGCCCCGACACCCGCAGAGCCCTACCACATGGCGCTAATGATCCCGCAATTTCTGACCGAGAGCGTGATGCGCGAACGCCTGCTCGAATTTGGCGGGCGGGTGGAATTCGGCTGCGAATTGGTCGGCTTGGAGCAGGATCAGGACGGCGCGAATGCGCGTCTGTCAGGCCCGGTCGGTGAGGAGACGGTGCGGGTGCGTTACCTCGTCGGCGCCGATGGGGGCCGCAGCTTCGTCCGTCACGCTCTCAATATCGGTTTTCAAGGCAAGACGCTTGGCGTGCGTGCCGTCGTCGCCGATATTGTCCTGACGGGGCTGGACCGCACGGCGTGGCACCGCTTCAACGATGGTGCAATGGATCGCCAGATCGCGCTGTGTCCACTGGCCGGGACGGAGCTCTTCCAGTTGCAGGCACCGGTTCCGCTCGAAGGCGAAGTCGATCTATCGGCCGATGGGCTATCAGCGATGGTCGCCGAGCGCACGGGGCGCAACGATATCCGCATCCGGCGCGTGCACTGGGCGTCGGCCTATCAGATGAACGCGCGCCTCGCCGATCGGTACGGGGACGGCCGTGCATTTCTGATTGGCGATGCGGCTCACATTCATCCGCCGACGGGTGGACAAGGCCTCAACACCAGCGTGCAGGATGCCTACAACCTCGGTTGGAAGCTCGCGGCGGTTATCCGTGGCGCTTCGGCAACTCTGCTCGACAGCTATGAGAGAGAACGTCGCCCCGTCGCTGCAAGCATGCTCGGCCTTGCCACCGTATTGCTGGAAGCCGCCAAACGCGGCGATATGAGACGCGGCCGTGAGGTGCAGCAACTCGACATCGGCTATCCGGGATCACCGCTGACGCTGGAAATACCGGGACGTCTGGAAGGCCCCCGCGGGGGAAACCGTGCACCGGATGCGCCGCTACGCGGGGCCGCCGGACAGCCCATACGCTTGTTCGGGTTGCTCAAGGGGCCGCATTGGACGCTGCTTGGCTATCAGGTGAAACGCGGAGCGCTATCGGCGTGCAATGGACTGCACATCCACTGCATCGGTCCAGGTGCGGAGCTCGTCGACGAAAGCGAGCAATTTCGCGCGGCATATTCCGTGTCGCCGGGGGATTGGGTGCTGGTGCGTCCTGACGGCTACATTGCCGCCCTCGTAGACTTCCGGCAGATCGATAGGCTCACGCATTTCCTGGCCGAACAGGGTCTCGCCTGATTCAAGGCCGCTTGGACTTATGATGAGACGTCGGGCCGCAAGTCCGCTTGCGGCCCGACAAGATCCTCTGACCCGCTCCGCGACAAGGGGTGCAGCGCGCCCTGCTGAGCGTTACCGCCGCGCATTTGTATCGATTTGTTATCGATACTCCGTGACGAACACGCAGAAGTGGTCGCGGTGATCGTCGCAAGCTCGGATAATTCATAGTTCGTCAAAGGTTTGCAGCGAATTCTCTGGGTCGGGCCGGACAACCGGCCCATGCTGCTAGGCTCTGCAATGCGGACTCAAACGACCAGCTATTTCGCGCGGCTGTTCGCCGGCGATCTGTCGGCCTTTGGCGGTCCTGCAACCGACGAAGCCGTCGCCGGCCATATCCGCGCCGAACAGATGTCGCTGGTGCTCGGCTATTCGGTCGGCATCATGCTGGCGAACGCCTGCAATGCTGCCGTACTCGCTGTTGCGCTGTGGCATTCGCCCGACTGGAAGTTTGCGCTGGCCTGGGCCATCGTCGTGGCCGGCGCAGCGATCGCATTCGGCCTGCAATCGCACGCCTCACGCCGCATCACCAAACCGCAATTCGTCTCGCGCCGGGCAATGCATCGGCTGGTGCGCAACGCTTTCGTGCTTGGCGCCGCCTGGGGCATCGTCCCGGTCGCCTTCTTCGCCGACGCAGCGACCGGCGGCCAGCTCGTCATCACCTGCCTTTGCTCGGGCATGCTCGCCGGCGGTGCGCTGGCCTTCGCCACGATCCCGATTGCGGCGATCGCTTTTACAACACCGATCTTCATTGGCATCGCGATCTGCCTCGGCCGGGACGGTGATCCCGCCTATATGCTGATGGCTATCCTGGTGGTGGTGTACGGGAGCGTGCTGCTGCGTGCGGTATTCGTCAATTCGCTGGCGTTCGCACGACGCGTGATGCGGCAGATCGAGGCCGAGCGCACGGTGCGGCAGGATTCTCTGACCCATCTGCCCAATCGGGTCGCCTTCAACGAAACGCTCGATGCTGCCTTGAAGCGGCTCGCTCTGTCCGGCGAGGAATTCGCGGTGCTTCTGCTCGATCTCGATCGCTTCAAGGAGGTCAACGACAAGTTCGGCCATCCCGCCGGCGACGAATTTTTGGTCCAGATCGCAAGCCGCCTGCAACGCTGCACCCGCGCGGCCGAGCATGTCGCACGCATCGGCGGCGACGAGTTCGCGCTGGTGATGGCCAATCTGGCACGGCCGGAGGATGCGCTCGAGATCGCCGAGCGCTTCATCGCGGCGTTCGATGAGCCGTTCCAGATCGAGGGCCGCCAGGTCGTCGGCGCGACCAGCGTCGGCATCGTGCTCGCACCGCGGGACGGCAACACGCCGCTCGACGTCACGAAGAATGCCGACGCCGCGCTGTACCGTGCCAAGAAAGCGGGACCCGGCACGGTGTGCTTCTTCGAGGCCAGCGACGACAAGGTGTCTCGCGACCGCAAGGCGCTGCAATCGGATCTGGAAGGCGCCATCGCCAGGGACGAGCTGTTCCTGGTGTTCCAGCCGTTCCTCGACCTCGGCGACAACCGCATCACCGGCTTCGAGGCGCTGCTGCGCTGGCAACATCCCCAGCGTGGACTGATGCCGCCGAGCGAATTCATACCGATCGCGGAGGAGACCGGGCTGATCCACGAGATCGGCGAATGGGTCATCCGCCGCGCCTGCGCGACGGTTGCCGAATGGCCCGAGGAGATCAGGGTCGCCGTCAATTTTTCGGCCGCGCAGTTTCACAACACAGCCATCCTCCAGATCATCGTGCAGGCGCTTGCGGACGCGAAGATCGCGCCGCACCGGCTCGAGATCGAGATCACCGAATCGATGCTGCTGTCGAAATACGGTTCCGCCGCGTCGGTCCTGAACGCGCTGCTGGAGCTCGGCGTCACGGTTGCGCTCGACGATTTCGGCACCGGCTTCTCCTCGCTGACTTACCTGCGCAAGCTGCCGTTCAGCCGCATCAAGATCGACCAATCGTTCATCCGCGACATGCTGGTGCAGCCGGACTGCGCCGCAATCGTAAAGTCGGTCATCGGCCTCGCACGCGACCTGCGCATCGACGTGGTCGCCGAAGGGGTCGAGACCGCGGACCAGCTCGAATATCTGCGCCAGATCAGTTGCGACGAAGTGCAGGGTTCTCTGATCAGCCGGCCGGTGTCGGCCGAGCACGTTCCGGCGCTGCTGGATCCGAAGAAGCTTCGGGCGAGTTACGCGGCGTAGCGAGCGTTAGGAGCGGGATTAGTGCTGCGACGGAGAAGGTGCGCTCCCTCTCCCGCTTGCGGGAGAGGGTTGGGGAGAGGGTATTTCCGAAACGGGACAATCCCCAAGAGGAGAGAGCCCTCACCCGCGCCTTCGGCGCGACCTCTCCCGCTTGCGGGCGAGGTGGAGCCCGCGGCCCCGTCCATTCCGCCCAAATAGATCCCGCTACAGTCCCCTCAAATCGCATCCGCGCGCAACAGCGTGTCTATGGTGATCGTCCCTCGCGCGCGGGAGACGCAGGCGCAGATCTTCTGGTTGCTCTCCTTCTGATGGTCGCTGAAGAACACGTCGCGATGGTCGATCTCGCCGTCGACCTCGACGACGTCGATGGCGCACAGGCCGCATTCGCCGCGCTTACAGTCGTACATCACGTCGTGGCCGCTGGCATTGAGCACATCAAGCATCGATCGCTCGCGCGGGATCTCCAGCTCGACATTGGACCCCTTCAAGCGCACGCGAAATGTCTCGGTCGGCAGCGTGCCGCTGGAGCCGAACGTCTCGTAGCGGAGATCGGGAAGCGGGTGGCCGGCACCGGTCCAGGCGTGGCGCGCGGCATCCAGCATCCGCATCGGGCCGCAGAACAGCGCCAGCGTGCCCGGCGCCAATGACGCAAACAGCGCATCGAGATCGAGCCGGCGGCCTTCGTTGCTGGCATGAACCACCAGACGATCACCAAGCAGACTTGCAAGATCGTCGAGATAGGCAGCGTCGTTGCGCGAACTCACGGCATAGTGCAGCACCACATCGGCGCCGCGCCGCGCCAGCGCCTGCGCGGCGCCGAGGATCGGCGTGATGCCGATGCCGCCGGCGATCAGACAGTAGTTTTGGCGCGCCCAGTCGACCGCGAGCAGCGAGGCGGGCGTCGTGATGTCGAGCCGCGCGCCCGGCTGCAATGACCACATATAGCGCGAGCCGCCGCGCGAATCCTCCGCGCGGCGCACCGCGATCTTCAAGCCGCGCGACGAGGCTTCGCCGACCAGCGAATAGGACCGCGTCTCGGGCTGCCCGTCGATGGTGACGCTGACATTGACGTGGCTGCCGACCGGATAGGCGGCGCCGTCGAACCGGTCCGGCAGGATCAGGAATTCGCGGATGCCCGGCGCGAGATCGCGCGTCGAGACGAGCGTCGCCGGAATCCAGGTTTCGATGAAGCGCATGGTGACTGCCCTCAATCGGTTGCGGACTTGATCAGCGCGAGCGCCGGCAGGAGGTCGAGATGGGTCCGGTTGCGCAGCGCAAGCCGCAAATTGCGCACCGCGAGCCGCGCATGCTCGCGCATGATCGCTTCAGCGCGCGCGCCTTCGCGATTCTCGATGGCGTCGATCACGACGCGGTGGTGCTCCTGCCCGATGATCAGGATCTGCTGCGCTTCCGGCAGCGCCGATTGCGCCATCACAAAACCGCTCGGGGATGCAAACGGCAGCGCCGAGGCGCGGTCGATCTGCCGGATCAGCGGCGGACTGCGCGACAGTTCCGTGAGCAGCGCATGGAAGCGCGCGTTCAGCGTGACATAGGACGAGAACGCATCGACCGAGATCGGCACCTGACGCAGCAACTCGTCGATCGCGGCCAGGCATTCCTTCAGCGGCTCGAGCTCGCGCGCGGAAACGCCGCGCTCGGCGGCGAAGCGTGCGGCGAGCCCTTCCAGCGTGCCGCGCAGCTCGATGGAATCGGAGATGTCGCGCTCCGAAAACGCCTTCACCATGAAGCCGCCGGACGGGATCGCCTCCAAGAGGCCCTCCTCCTCCAGCCGCACCAGGGCCATGCGCACCGGGGTGCGCGAGGCGCCGGTGGTCTCCACCGCCTGCAGCTCGGAGATGCGTTCGCCCGGGCGCAACGCGCCCGAGAGGATCTGGTCGCGCAGCGCGAGCTGCGCCTTCACGGTCTGCGAGACGGAGCGGTCGACCTCACGCTCGGCCATACGCTTACTCCGCGGCCTGGAGGTGCTGCGGCGGGTTTTCCTTGGCCACCATCCGGTCGATCAGCTTGCGCGTCCACATCGCGCCGGCATCGATGTTGAGGTTGTAGAAGATGCGATCCGGGTTCTCGTCCATCGCGCGCTGCTGCGCTTCGAGGATCAGCTCGTCCTCGTGGAAGATGCCGGAGACACCCTCGCGGATCTCGGTGGTGATGCGCTGCTCGCCGAGCTGATAGTTGCGCACGAACGCCCAGAAATAGTGGCAGGTCTTCTCGGTCTCGGGCGTGATGGTGTTGAGCACGAAGCCGTTGACGCCTTGCGAGCGGTCGCCTTCCGGCGCGCCGGTGCCGGTCGGTGCCACGCCGACGTCGATCGCGATGGTGCACGGCGCTTCGAAGCGGATGATCTGCCAGCGGTCGACGAGACCGGACTTGCCGGGTTGCTTGCCGAGTTGCTTGGCCCAGAACGGCGGCGCCTCTATGCCGCGCATCCAGCGCGTCACCGTCACCGTCTTCTCGCCATGGGTGACGTCGAACGGCGCCTCTGCGACCGCCTCGTTGCCGATGGACGAGCCGTGCACGAAAGTCTCGTGGGTGAGGTCCATGAGATTATCGAGCACGAGGCGGTAGTCGCAATTGACGTGGATGGTCTTGCCGTCTCCGGCCCAGGCCGGGTCGTGATTCCAGTGCAGGTCGGGCACCAGCCCGGGATCGGCCAGGGCGGGATCGCCCATCCAGAGCCAGATGTAGCGGTGACGTTCGACCACGGGATAGGCGCGGACGCAGGCCGACGGGTTGATGGTTTCCTGCGAAGGCATGAAGGTACAGCGGCCCTGCGCATTGTATTTCAGGCCGTGATAGCCGCAGACGACGGTGTCGCCTTCGAGCCGGCCCCTGGACAGCGGCACCAGGCGGTGCCAGCAGGCATCCTCCAGCGCGGCCACCGAGCCATCGGCCTTGCGGTACATCACGACATGCTTGCCGCAGATCGTCCGCGGCAGCAGCGCCGGCTTCACGTCGGCATCCCACGCGGCGACGTACCAGGCGTTCATCGGGAAGGGTTTTGTCACCGGTCTCGCTCCCAAGACTGTTGAATACGCTGTGTATACAATATCGCAGGAATGAAATCATTCAAGGGCGAAACAGCGTATCTAAATACCCTTGTCTCTCTAACGGTATACAGAGCCAGGAAACTACAGGAACAGGCGCTGCGCACGAGCCTTCGTGGCACGGCAAGGACGTGGATGGCCGGGACAAGGCCCGGCCATGACGTGCGACAATCGCCGCGGCTGAAGCACCATCTCCGAAGGAGGCAAGACCGGCGCTTGTCCTACGCCTTTTACGCTCCGAACACCTTCATCAACCCCGCCTGCGCTTCTTCCTGGATCCGCTTCAGGTGCTCGGTGCTGCGAAAACTTTCCGCGTAGATCTTGTAGACGTCCTCGGTGCCCGACGGCCTCGCGGCGAACCAGCCGAAATCGGTTTCGACCTTGATGCCGCCGAAGGGCTGGCCGTTGCCGGACGCCTTGCTCAGCGTCGCCCGGACTGGATCGCCGGCGAGATCCTTCAGGCCGAGCTGCTCGGGCGTGACGGACTTCAGGATGTTTTTCTGCGGCGTGGTCGCGGCGACGTCGATGCGCGCGTAATGGGGCACGCCCAGCTCGGCGGTGAGGTCGTTGAAGAGCTGGCTCGGATCGCGGCCGGTCTTCGCCATGATCTCGGCGGCGAGCAGGCCGAGGATGATGCCGTCCTTGTCGGTGGTCCACACCGTGCCGTCACGGCGCAGGAACGAGGCGCCTGCACTCTCCTCGCCGCCGAAGCCAAAACCGCCGCTGAGGAGCCCGTCGACGAACCATTTGAAGCCGACCGGCGTTTCGACCAGCTTGCGGCCGAGCTTCTTGGCGACGCGATCAATGATCGAGCTCGACACCACGGTCTTGCCGATCGCGGCATCCTTGCCCCAGTTCGGGCGGTGCGCGAACAGATAGGAGATCGCAGTCGCGAGATAATGGTTCGGATTCATCAGTCCGCCGGTGCGCGTCACGATGCCGTGCCGATCGGCATCGGTGTCGTTGGCAAAGGCGACGTCGAAGCGGTCGCGCATCGCGATCAGGCTGGCCATTGCGTAAGGTGAGGAGCAATCCATGCGGATCTTGCCGTCCCAGTCCACCGTCATGAAGCGGAAGGTCGGATCGATCGCCTCGTTCACCACGGTCGCCTTCAGGCCGTAGCGCTCGATGATCGGATGCCAGTAATGCACGGCGGCGCCGCCGAGCGGATCGATGCCGATATTGATGCCGGCGGATTTGACGAGGTCGAGATCGACCACGTTGCCGAGATCGGCGACGTAGGGCGTAATGAAGTCGTAGGCGTGGACGTTCGCAGCCTTGCGTGCCCTGGCGTAGTCGATGCGGTTCACGCCCTTGAGGCCATCGGCGAGATAGGCATTGGCGCGCTTCTCGACCACGGAGGTCGCGTCGGTGTCGGCCGGCCCGCCATGCGGCGGATTGTACTTGTAGCCGCCGTCCTCCGGCGGATTATGTGACGGCGTGACGACGACGCCGTCGGCGAGGCCGGAGGTGCGGTCCTTGTTGTAGGTCAGGATCGCGTGCGAGATCACCGGCGTCGGCGTGTAGCCGCCGTCCTTGTCGATCATGATGTCGACGCCGTTGGCCGCGAACACCTCGACGGCGCTGACCAGCGCCGGCTCGGCCAGCGCATGGGTGTCGATGCCGATGAACAGCGGACCGGTCAGCCCCTTTTCTCGTCGATGATCACAAATCGCCTGCGTCGTCGCGAGGATATGGCCCTCGTTGAAGCTGTTCTTGAACGAGGTGCCGCGATGGCCGGATGTGCCGAACGCCACCCGCTGCGCGGGATCGGCGACATCAGGCTTGCCAGCGAAATAGGCCGTCACCAGCCGCGGAATGTTGGTGAGCGCGTCCGGCGAGGCCTGCTTGCCCGCCGCGGGATGAACATCAGCCACTGAATATACCTCGTCCTGTCGTAGAAATTGCGGAATACCATAGCATCGGCCGGGCGCCCGCCAAGGGCACAACACGCGCGGCGGGGCGGCCGTTCCTGAGATCATGCTATGGTCTTTTCGATCGGGGCTTTTCGAGTCGGGGCATGACGCTGTTTCAGAGGCTCTTGGTTGTTCTGATTGCCTGGCTTGCGACGGCCGGCATCGTGGCCGATGCGATGGCCGCGGAGTTCTACACTGAGGATTTGCGCATCCCCATGGCGGAGGCCGGGTCGCAGGGGCTGGAGGCGTTCCTGGTCCGGCCAGCCGGCACGAAGCGCTATCCGCTTGCGCTGCTCAGCCACGGCTCGCCGCGCAGTTTTGACGATCGCGCGACGATGTCCGCGCACAAATATTACGGCATCGCTCTGGAATATGCCCGGCGCGGCTTTGCCGCGCTGATCGTGATGCGGCGCGGCTACGGCACCTCGCCGGGCGGCCGCGTCGACAGCGTCGGCGGTTGCGCGAATGCCGCTTACCTGCCGGCGGCAGCGGTCGCGGTGGCGGATTTGCGCGCGGCGATCGATGCGATGGCGCGCAGGGCCGACGTGACGACGTCGGGCATGATCGCGGTCGGCCATTCCGCCGGCGGGCTCGCCACCGTTGCGCTGACCGCGCAGGCGCCGGCCGGCCTCGTCGCCGCGATAAGCTTTGCCGGCGGCCGCGGCTCGCGCGATGACGACGACGTCTGCAATCCCGATGGGTTGGTGCAGGCCTTTGCCACCTTCGGCAAGACCTCACGCGTGCCGATGCTGTGGGTCTATGCCACCAATGATTCCTTCTTCGGTCCCGATCTCGCGCACCGCCTCCATGACGGATTTCGCGCCGCCGGCGGCAATGCGAAATTCAATGCGGCGCCGCCTTACGGCGACGATGGCCATTATCTCTATTCGGTGGTGGGCCGCCCGCAATGGACGCCGTATCTCGACGCCTTCCTGCGCGAGCGCTCCCTCGGCCATGATATCCTGAGCCCGCCCGATCCGCTGCCGCCGCCCGGCCAGCTCAATGAGGCCGCGCGCGCCGAATTCTCGCGCTATCTCGCCAGCACCATGCCGCACAAGGCTTTTGCGGTGTCGCCGAACGGCGGTTACGGCTGGCGTTCGGGGCGTGACACGACCGATGACGCCCAGCGCGATTCGCTTGGCGCCTGCATGAAATGGTCGCCCATCTGCGCGCTCTATGCGATCGACGACAAATTGGCCGGCGGTGCTCAAAGCACATCAACCGACCAGAGCTCGCGGTCGCGATAACCTCATTACACCGTTGGCCGCTCGCGCCTTCCGAGCCGAGCCGCACCCCGGGCCGCCAGAAAATCGGTTGTTAACTCGAAGGATATAGTACGTGCTCCATGCTGCGGGATCGAACACGCATCAATGCCTGCGCGACGTGGAAACACGCTGCGATCGCTGTGCTTTGGTTGGCATCCACCTCCGTGCACGCTCAGGACAGCGCTCTGAACGACGCGGAACCGACGTTGGCGACTGGCGGTCACAATGCAGATCTCGGCGCTGGAGAGACGCCGACGTCGCGGGCGGCGATCCGAAAAATTATCGAAAGAGAAACGGCCAGGACCAATCTGCCTGCCGACATAGCGGAAGCCGTCGTGTTCGTTGAAAGCGGATACAATCCGGGCACCATCGGCACAGTCGGCGAGATCGGCCTCATGCAGATTCGGCCCGAAACGGCGGCGATGCTCGGATTCCGGGGAAATAACGCAGAGCTCGCAGAGCCCGACATCAACATCCACTACGGCGTTCTCTATCTGAACCGCGCATGGCGCCTGGCAGGCGGGGACCTTTGCCGTGCCCTGATGAAATATCGAGCAGGTCACGACGAGGAGTCCATGACTCCGCGCTCGCAGGTCTATTGTAATCGTGCCCGCAATCGTCTTGTCTCCATGAACTCGACGACGGTGGGACACCAAGCTGCGACCGTCCCAGATGTAGCACCGGCGCCAACTACGGCGCCCACCGTCTCGAAGTCAGCGCACAATCAAAAGGGACCGGCACAGCCGAAGGACGTTTACGCGCGTTACCGTCAAGGCACGGCCGTAGCGAGCAGAGCATATTGGGCAGCACAGGAAGCCCGGGTCCGCCTCATCAAGGCCCGCGTCGAAGCCAAGTGGAAACGGGTCGCATCACGTCAATAGAATTGCCTGTCTTGAGACGAGCAGCGGTTGGACGAACAACATTTTTGAAACTGAACCTGAATAGAGATCATGCACAATAGTTTGAGAGTTCTGTTTGCAATCGTCACTACCGGCGCCGTGGCGCTGTCGGCCTTTCTTGCCATTCGGTTCCTCGTCGGTTTCAGTGGCTGAACCCAATGGCGCAGCCGGCACCATTTTGTGCTGCGCTTGCGTCTAGAGCCGTTCGCTGAGAGCAAGCTTGTAACCGATGCCGGTGACGGTGGTGATGACAGGCGTGCCGCTGCCGACGAGCTTGCGGCGCAGCCTCGCCACCAGGGCATCGACGGTGCGGATGTCGACCTCGGCCTGGCGGTTGCTGACGACCTCGATCAGATAGTCGCGGCTGAGCGGCCTGCCGTCGGCACCGACGAGCGCCGCGAGCAGGTCGAATTCGGCGCGCGTCAGCGCCACCGGCTTGCCGTCGCTGCCGAGCAGCTCGCGCCGTGTCAGGTCGATGATCAAGTCGCCGAAGGCGATCGAATTGTGGTTGCGCGCCGCCTTACGGTCGATCGAGCGCCGCCGCAGCACACTGCGTGCGCGCGCGAGCAGGTCTCGCAAATTGATCGGCTTGGTGACGTAATGGTCGCCCGCGATCTCGAGGCCGAGGATACGATCGACGTCGGTGTCGCGGCGCGTCACGAAGATGATGCCCGCGTTGCTGGTCGCCTGGATTTCCTTGGCGAGATCGAAGCCGTCGCCATCAGGCAATTGCACGTCGAGGAAGACGAGATCGGTCCGCGCCCGCAGCGCCTGGCGGCACTCCGCGCAGGAGCCGGCGCCGACGACGTCAAAATTGTTCTCGCTGAAATAGCCGACCAGCATCGTCCGCGTCACCGGATCGTCTTCGACGACGATCAGCCGCTCGCGGCCACCGGGACGCAATTCCCGAAGTGCGGAATCAGCCACGATCTTGGATGTCCTGTGTGCTTGCGAATCGACCTGGAAGCTCAGGTCGCCGGGCGATGCGCCGTCCTGTGAACGTACATTCACGTGTTGTTCGAGCCCCCATTGCCGCCGGAATACTAGGCGTGTTGTGACGCCCAAACAATATTGGTCACGATCTTGACGCATGAAGTATGAATTGGCCCACAATTCCCATCCCGCGCATCATGTGCGGGATGCCGCAGGTACAAGCGGCAGTTGTGCGGGACCTTGGCGCTGAGCGTCTCTCTCCCCGGCGGCCGGCTGCAGCTTGCCCCGCCAACAGCTTCAAATCTACTGTACGCTCCGAAAGTCTGCACCTGGAGTAGATGCCATGGAAGTCATCCTGCTCGGCACCGGCGGCCCGCGTCCCGACCCGCGCCGCATGGCGACGACCACGCTGATCAGGCTCGGTGAGGAAAACATCCTGATCGATGCAGGCCGCGGCGTCATGGTGCAGCTCAGCAAGGCCGGTGTGCCGCTTGGCTCCATCAACACGGTCTTTCTCACCCATCACCATTTCGACCACATCGGCGACCTCTACGATGTGATGCTCAATTCATGGATGCATGGGCGCAAGGACGATTTGCGCATCTATGGGCCGCCGGATACCGAACGGCTCGTCGATACGCTGGTCACGCAGGTCTACGACAAGGACATCACCTGGCGCGATCAGGGCGAGCCGAGCTTCGGCGGCTGGAAACCGGTCGTCGCGAGGGACATTATACCGGGCCCCGTTCTCGATACTGGTCGCTGGAAGATCAGCGCCGAGCTCGTCTCGCATGGCGACGGCCTCGACATGCCGCCCGCCTTCCTCGCACGCTGGATGTGTCTCGGCTACCGGTTCGAGGCCGAGGGCAAGATCATTGCGATTTCTGGCGACACGGTGCCTTGCCCCGGTCTCGAGCGGTTGGCAGAGGGAGCCGACCTGCTGGTCCAGTGCTGCTTTCTCGCAACGCCGGAGATCAACAACGAGCACTTGCGCCGGCTTGCGAAATTCACCATCGCCTGCGGGGATACGGTCGGCAAGGTCGCGGCCAAGGCCGGCGTCAAGAAGCTCGCGCTGACCCATCACCGGCCGCGCACCGACGATTCCATGTTGAACGCACTGCTCGCGGACGTAAGGCGGGACTACGCAGGTCCCATCGTGCTCGGCGAGGACCTCACGCGGATCGAGATCTAAGGGCTGTCGTCAACCCGCAGCGGGATACGCGCGGAGGCCACCCGACTTCAGGACGATCCGACGTCGATCCGGAATGACAATTGCTCTTCTGCGCCGGCTGCGATGTGCATCAGGCCCGGCTTGTCAGTGAATTCGCCATCGAAGCCGGCGGGAGTGGCATAGCCGCGCCAGGGCTCGATGCAGAGGAATGGCGCGCCCGATGGCTTCGACCAGACGCCAAGCTCGCGAAAGCCGCGCCACGACATTTTCAGCCAAGGCCCGCTGGACGCGGCCTGCCCCGCGGCATAGCCGACCGAATTGCTCGCGATCCGGTCAAAGATGATTGCATCGTCGACGAACAGGGATTCGGACAAAGGCAACACAGTGCCGCTGACGGGACTTGGCTCCGTCGCCGGGCGCAGCAAGCCGCCGTCGAGACGGCGGACGGGAGATGGTTCTGCGCTCGCGAAGCTCAGCGCGTAGCTCTCCTTCGCCGCTCCCGGCTGAAGCGGCCAGTTGAACGCGGGATGGCCACCGAGCGAGGCCGGCAATGTCTCCTTGCCGGTGTTGGCGATCGTAAGTGAAAGATCGAGACCGGATTCATCGAGCGTATAGGTTGCCGTCAGGCGGAACGCGAAGGGATAAAGCGCGCGCGTCGTCTCGCTGTCTTCGAGCACCAGGACACAGCGACTTTCACCACGTTCCGCCCACGCAAAGCGGCTGTCGCGGGCGAAGCCGTGCTGGGTCATCCGGTACGTCCTGCCCCGATGCCGCAATTCGTCATTGGCGAGACGCCCGACGATCGGAAACAGCAGCGGCGCATGGCGCGGCCAGGCCGGCGCCGCCTGCCAGACGAACTCGACGCCAGCATCGCTCGTCAGCGAACACATCTCGGCGCCTTGCGCCTTGATGGTCGCGGTGAGGCGGCGGCTGCGGAGGGAGTAAAAGCCTGCGTTCATGATCAGCCTTAACCAGATGGATTGATGGCGGTGTCTTTTGTACAACTTTGTAATCGTAGGGAAAATTGGCTTTGTTCTGCGCGGGTGGCGATTTACACCACTTAAAGGTGTATATTAGACAGGACGCTCTCTTTCAGTCTGGCGGTACTCATGACCAGCCGATGTCTGCTCTTTGGGGTATAGCGGAAATGTGCCCACGGCACCGGAATTTCGCCTTGTATGTGACCTTGAGCGGACGTCTCGATCGTTTTGGATATCAAGATGAACAGCCGCCAGAAATAGTCCGGCCACTAAGGAACAATCTAAACTTGTACAACCAAGAGGTTGCCGACGACTAAGTGCGCACGCGATAACCAAAGTATCGGCGCATTCGGGGAAGGAATGCAAACAATACTGCGGCCACGGATCTCTACTGTTGTTGAAGGGCAGATCTTCCCGGCCATACTTTTGCGCCTTTCCGCCGATGCGTTTTAAATGAGTATTGATTGGCGTTCAAATTTGCCCTGCCCCTCGGGACGACGCGCCTTTTGCGGCCGTGCTCGCCTCGTCGGAGCTACGGGATTGCGGAGCGACCGGGCGAGCTCACGCTGCGCCTTGTCGTCCGACGCCGAGGATCAGGTGCAGCCGCCAAAAGCTCTATGCAAGAAGGAAATCGTGCGACGTGAGTGCGACTTGGCTATGCACAATGACGTCGTTGCCAGGACTGAACGTGATCGTGCTTTCGTGAGTTGTTGGATCGAAAGCAGAGATGCTGAGCTGACTGAGATTTGTGATGCCCAAGGCGCTCACATCAATGTGGTCGGTCCCCGAATTTGATCCTGCCACACCTTGTGCGCCCTGACCAAAATCCTCGATCCTGTCGTGACCGCTGTTGAAATTGAAACGGAACGTGTCGTTGCCGCCTCGCGCTTTGCCA
>NZ_JADPKY010000069.1 GCF_023074185.1 Bradyrhizobium sp. 132
AGCGCATCGCAATGCGCGCCGACAAGACCGACCAGAGCTTCACTTCAATGATCTATCTGGCCGCGGCCGCGATAAACTCCAGATGAATCCCAACAGACCCTAATTCAGCTGCCAACTCAGACTTGTCGTTTCTCGCGTATCCCGACGTGAACGGAATGATTCACCTAACATATGCTGAGCGGTGTCTTCCGCTTGTACAGCTTTCGAAAAGCTGACGGCGCTAAAGGCTCCGCAGCAAGGAAAACGCTAGCGAGCCTTTGTCTCAATCACATAGGCTCCTCCCGCGGCCAACGCATGCTTCTTAGCGAAGCTTGTTCTTGTGCAACTGAGAAGGACACGACGCCCTGTTATAGAGATCTTCAAATTGCCGGCCGTCTCAAGGATTCGAGTGCGCTGGCGTCCGTCAGTCCCGTATACATGCTTGTCCACTGGACTCCGGCTGGACACTTTCGGAATGAAGCTGAGGCATCGGCGATGGGTCAGGCGCATCAGGGACAAGACGCTTAAAACCGCAGTGCGCGGCTGGACGAGCCGGTGCGCGAAACGCCCCTCTTGGTTTCGATAGGACGAGGCCTGTCGATAGGTTATCGGAGGAACGAGACCGCCGGCACGTGGGTGTTTCGCAAAGCCGATGCATCGCGAATGTTCGCCCCCCGACACTCGGATCGACTACAGCGTGGAGTGCAACCGATCTAAGCGCGTGTCCATTACGGGGCCCCGATGCAAAACCCACTGTCGACCTCCAAGGTCGCGCCGTTCCGTTGTATCTGAATCATGACCGATCCGGGGAAAACAACCCGCAGTAACCGATGCCAAGCCAAACTCCGTCCTGCCAGCAACGATTGACATCATCGAAATAGTCATTGCCGAAGGAATCACAAGAATTGTAACCGGCAGGCCCATCGCCGATGTCTTCCATCTGCGACAGACTGCACGCCCTGGCGCCACCCGCTCGATCGCATCGGCTGGACAGCCTGCGAACACCCCGATATCGTGGCTAGCCACGATATCGATGATCTCTTCGCTAAATGCCGGCGTCACAGTTTCTGCTTGAAGGTATCAACTGCGGCCCGGGTCACCCGAAAAACGCCACGGCCACGGGACAGTGGGCGATAGGCAGAGCCGGCTCGGGTCTTGAGAACATCAAACCATTGGTCGGGCGTGAGCCTCGCCGGGCGCTCGCTGATCTGGATCACCCTGCCATTCGGAGCGAAGCGGACGTGAATGATGATCTGCGGATTCATATCGTTCCCGTTTTTTGCCAGGTTTAGAGACCGGTGAGCTGCTCGATTGTGGCGTGTTCAGTTTCGCCCCCTTTGGGGTGGACCTCGCGCAGCGACTTAAACTTCGCACCTGCATTGGTGCCGGGTGGCCCGTTCGGGTTGGCGGCGATAATCGCCCGTGTGTTAGGCCTCATGCGTTCTACGGCATTGTCTTGAGGCACGTTTCGGACCAACATTCGGTGTCGGCAAACTCCCCCGTGCGTCCGCCAGATTGACGGCATGCACGGTCTGAGAAACGAATAGGAAGAGGCGATTACCTCTTCCTCCCGCTCGATACCGAGCGCCTTCAGGCCAAGCAGGAGCCCAATCGTGCGTTTGGAACCGCAAGGCTATGCTTGCGGCCAACATAGATCGCGAAAGCTCGTTCGAGCATCTCAGTCGCCGACCGACTGGAAATTCGCTGCGAACACAGTAGCGCTTCGACGGCCGAGAGTCGGCAACAATGATATCAGGACGCGAGAGCGGAATTGCATTCACCGCCTCCGCGTCGTCGAGGCGATTCTCTGCGGGTCCAGTGCCGATCACCCCCCAACATGCCTTCTAGCCAGCACCAATCCAGTCGCTCGCGCCTGGTCGTCCATAATCTGCATGCAGTGGTCAGATCCATCGATTAGATGCAGGTCAAACTGCGGAAGACGCCGGAATGGCTGCTGCGTCACATCCGACGCATCACATCGAACTAAGGTGAGCTGCGGAAAGCGGCGCCTTAGGTCAGCAACGGCGCTAGTGTCTGTGTTAGCTGTCTCAAGCAGGCGTTCGATTTCGATCAATTGTTCTATGGCGAGCGCCATTGTGACTCCTTATGATTGTTGCCAATGAGCATCACTGCCAGAACAGCCGCTCGGGATCCGTGTTCAATTCGTCGATCGCCGACGCAAGCCGGTGGAAAATGCTGTAGAATTTCCAGCTTCCTCGCGCATGATTCTTGAAGAACAGTTTCCAGATCCCGCTCACGGCATCGTAATGAAACAGCGCGACATCGATCTGACCGCCATCGTTGTCAATATTGCGCGAGCAGCAGGGACTCTCAATGAGATACCCAGCCTTTACCGGCGTCACACTCGGCGAGTGCTTGCGGGAGATCAAAGCACGTTCGATCCGCTTGCGATCTAGCTCGTTCGGATGCGGGATCAGCCCGACCGGTACCTCTCTCGACACTCTCATTGCGAGAACATCCCCTCAAAGGACTGTGATCTCTTCTTCAAGACAACCAACGACCAGCCGCTCACCAAAATCTACAAGATAAATCGGCACGCTTGCTTCGGTATGCATCGCGACCCGGACAATCTCGCCGATGGCACCGGCGGCGACCAGGATCCCATCAGGCGGCGCGGTGGCAACTGACTCGTCATTGATGAGATTGGCTGCCGTTTTCACGCGCTGGCCCGATCGATATTTTGGAATGCGCGGCTCTGTCATGACACAGCCACTTCCGGCAATGGCAGATCATCTACGCCCTCGTCGACCGGTCCGACCTCTTTGCGCCTCACGCCGACGCGGTAGCCACTTTCAAGAAGTTCGACACCGTAGATATAGAATTTCTGCAGGAACGTACCGATGGAAACGACGTAACCCAGGTCGCCCTTCTTGGCCAGAATGTCGCCGATCTCCTTGCCGCAAAGGGTGCCGTCATTGCGGATGGTACTGCTGGCCCTCACCTTTTCGCCAAAGCTGAACGCGGGCCGCCCGCTTAGCTGGACCACATCACTGTCGGAAACGATCATGTTCATGCACCGCGCCCTCGCGAACCTGCAGGGCGCACGGAGACGCGAGCAGAGGTGCTCTTCTGCAGCATATTGTCCTTGTCTGCGATGAGACATGCCGACTCGTCATCCGCGATGCGACTCGCCACTTCGTAGCGGGCATGCCGTTCAGCTTCGCGGTTCAGAGCGGTTACCAAATGAGGTGAAGGTCGCTGCGCGTACTCGAGGTGCACGGAGGTATCCGGGTCGTTCACCGTGGCAAGCGGCCGCATACGTCGTGCCACCATGCGGCGAAACTCAATCGCCTCATCATTCATCACCCAGCCAAGCCGGCGCGGCGCGATGCGCTGCGTTCCGACCCGACAGACGCTATAAAATGCAGAGCTTTGCCACCTCCGACGTCTTAGCCCAGCGGGTCTGTAGAAGTGGAAGCGGTAGAGCTCGATCGGGGCAGAGGCCAACGCCTCTGCTTCGAGCAGATGTTTTCGGCCACTCCGTCCAGACGATAGAAGATCCCGTTCTGCCGTTGCTGATCCTCGGCTTCGGGTAGCAGACTTTCGTCGAGCCGCGTGTGTACGACCAATGCTCCCTTGCTGCCTGATAGTGGAATGACTGGGTCCAGGTTCATGGGCAGCTTTCCTCCTCTGACCGGTGGCCCCTTCGACATTGCAAGGCGATGCGGCTGGCTCGGCGAAGAACAGGCCCGTCAGCACAGAGGCGTGGGTCAAATCGGTGACAGCGCTGCTTAGCGGGTGCTCGGCATCGAGGCGCAACTTTGGACCGTTGCGCTCCGTGACTTTCTTAGGGGACCCGGGGCGCCGCCTACGCACCGATGTTGGCGATCGATCCTGAGTAATCCATGGCCATGACAGGAAATTGCAAGTCGACGCCTGCGGCGCCCTCACTGCATACGGCGATACTCGCGACTTTGGAGTGACGGAGCTCGGCACGAAGTTCACGAGCACATCCCCTTTTAGGCAGGCGCGTGGTAAAGGCGGCACTGATGTATCGATGACGTTGGTGTTTTCAACTGGACAGACAGCGACACACTGCGGCTCGTCAAAGTAGACGATGCATTCGGTGCACTTCTGGGATTCAATTACGAAGTTTCCAGCCTTCTCCGACGTTGCAACATTCGGGTATAAGGGTTCACAAGCCGAGGAACGCGTACATTGCGAGGCGACGATCTTGAATGGCATAGATACGACCTCTTACGCGACCGAGATCAGCGGTTCTTGCGGGATCGCGGCGTCGCCGCGCTTGGCCTTTGAGCCCGAATGCTGTGCCGTACTCGGGCACGGAGATCTGTGGCATGGTAAGTCATTTTCGGATCGGCCAAGGCATCGCCGGGGCCGACGATACCGAGCACGGTCAGCTGCGGAATTCTGGTGGCTACCGCGAGCAGCTTTCGGTCGTACTTACGATTGCAGTAGTTGCATTGAATATTGCACGCCGGCGCGACCGCGACATGGATGCGAGCGTAATGCTGATGAGCTTCTTCGCTATAGCAGGGATGAGTCCTAACTTTGTCCCAGATTCCGGGCGGCAGATCGCCTGGGACAGCCTGTGACCCATAGCTCCCTTTGCCATTCTTCGAAGAGCTCCGGGAACCCTTATAATCGGCGGATCCCGCCGCTATCCTCAGCATCTTCGACATGTTTTCCGCGTCCGGCAACAGCGTTCATATTCAATTCTCTACCAAGTGTGCCCATGGCGACCAGCCTGAGCGGCCACAGAACGAGAGTTAGCAACTCGCGTGCCATCTCGGATGGCGATGGCATTCCCGCCGTATGAACGAGTTAGCTAGACTTGATCCGCACAGTTGTGCACGCGTCAGCGACAGTTCACAGGTCGCAAATGCGACAGGCGTCGCAATTGTGACGGAGATGGCCGTTGGGTTCTCATTGAGCTCGCGTGAAATCTCCCAACACGCACCAGTCGCTTGCGATGCGACCTCTTCCTACTAGCGGACAGCGGCGGGACGACCACCTCGCGCCGCTACTTGGCGCTCAACATCTCTATCGCGTGCGGGGCCATATCGCGACCAGTGTCAGGTGTTGCTCGACCAGAAAGCAGAGTTCGTTGCGTGAGAGTGCTTGCGGATCGACGAGCGCGTAATGGACGTCAGCCGAGCGTTTGGCGATCTGCCGCGCATAAATAGCAAAAGCAGATCAGTGAAGAGACAGCCGAAGAAGAGGACGCTCCGTCCGTTCCGCCTTTCCTTGATGAGGTCGGGAACTGGTTGTCTGGATGCCCATTTCAGTCAGAACCTCAACATAATCCAGCGTCAGTAATTAGATAGCTCTTGACCGGCAGCACGCTGCCGTGCGGCTTGCGCAGCACAGTAGGCCAATGGGGCCGCCGAGGCATGATCACCTATTGGCCTGCCGGGTCGTAGATTGGATGCCAGCAATCGACGTGGGTGCCGGAGCGCGCGATACCTTGCACCTCACGCCATCCGTCGCGTGTACCGCAGAGCCGTCCGCATCGGGCCGTCGTACCAAGATTCGACCATCACAGGTAGTAGTAAGGATGCTAGATGATGATGCAGTGGTGTCGGCTCCACCCGCGCGCGAACGGCTGGACCATCAATGCCGTCACGGTGGAGCGGTGTGAGTCGCTCTCGACATCCCAGACGTTGCCTTTGGGCTGGCGCGACAGCGCAACTTTGCTGGAGAAGGCAGAAGGCCTCCTGTGTCATTGGCATATCTGGTGCGATCAACTCGGTGAGGTCAGGTCCGAGATACGGAACAATGCTGAGCTCTCATCCTCACCCTAAGATCAGTAGGAATCGCCTTCGCGTCGGCTGCGTTGACAAACTCAATTCGCGGCAGCGCCTTCATCGGTCCCCCTGTCTTCCCCCGAGTTATGGCATTTATTGTGATCGGGAGCGGCGTGTCGCTCGCCATTTCGGGCAGATCGAGCATCCACTATTGGCCATTCTGATCCCAACCGCCCTAGGGCGTTTCATACTCGGATTCCACGATCGGCTCTTCGAGATCTTTCTTGCGAAAGGCCCGCATCAAGAGAGCGGCTTCGCTCGGATCAGCCTGCGGATCCTGCTCAATCGCGCCATCGCATGTCCTGCACGGCGGTGCGCTTGTCCCTACCGCGTGAGACAACCCTCCAAGAGGTCGACCAGGTCGTCTCCGTGTTGTCAAACATTGTGGCTCACCTGCGCGCCAACTCGCGGGAGCATGCTAAACCCACACAAGTATGCATCGCGGTCCAGAAAATTGACCTCATGAAACTCTTGAGTCGCAAGCACGAAGCGGGTCTCGATCCCAGGGCGGCCCTTGTCGCTGTACAGGGGTGCAATCTGCGCATCGATCCAATCCCACTCGACCTTGCCGGCGAGGTGCACCAGCTCGTGCTTCATGTTGATGATCTGATCGAACCTGACACGAAACAGATCGCCTTCTTCCCTCGCTTTCGGCTTCTTCGGTCGCGCATCATCAACGCGATCCTTGCGCTCCTTCACATGCATGCGACCCGCGAGGCTATCGAGCAGGGCATCGTCCCGGCAGCAGCGTCGCCCTGCTCCGTGCCTCCGAGCAGCTGAAGGGCCTGCGACTGTCAAAATGCATCAGGATCACACCGCTCAGTGCTGTCAATCATTCCATTCCGTCAGAAAAGAAGCAGAAGAGCTCTTCGCGAGGCACATCAAGCTGGCCAAGTTGGCAGGTCGGCAGTCAAAAAATGAATTATAATCTTTGATCTCAGAGGCGATACGATGCCTTAAATTACTTAAGTTCCATAAGAAGACGAAGGGCTGAAACATGAGAGTAATGTGCTGTGGGCTGCTGCTCCTGCGCAAGCACATTATGGCTCCCCACCAGGCGTGTGCGATCGCTAGGTCCATGATGCGTATTCTCAGCACTTTACCGGCGAGGCATTTTTCCAGCATGAGCGCTCGGATCTCAGCCATCGGCGCAAGCGCTTTGGTGACAAGCTCGAGCTTCTGCTGGCCGACAGCCTGAGGGTGGCGCAACCGGCAGGTCCGCAGAGTAATCAGCACCTTAGGCGTTGTTCGCGAACGACGGTCTAAGAGGGATGTTTCAAGAACGAGGCGGGAGCGAATTGACGTGAGTCAATGCGAACCAAGCGTATCGCCCATCGATCGCTTTATGCCGAGCGGCATCAGCGCTCAGATACTGTTGCCGTTAAGAGGCGGCGAGACTCCCGGCACTCCGTCCCACTTGGCCGCGCCTGCGCCGTGGCCCCAGCCAACGGCTGGGGCGCCGAAAATAATGGCGCACTGCGCATGGCGGGATCTTGGACCTGATCAAAGCAACAGCACCTTTCCCCAATATATGCTGAGATATCAGCACTTCTCGTTTCAGCTCTCCAATAAAACTTCGAAGCTCACAACGCCATCGAAAATTCTCCTTCGGCAACCGATTGTCGGGCTTTGCGTTGATCGCCTAGTCCGGTCTAAGAGTGCGGCGCGCACGTTCGGCTCTCAGAGGACCGGCCGCCGCCCCAGTCGTTCAGGCTCGTCCCAACGTAGTTCGATAGAATGGGATCGTGTCGGCACTGGCGATGGCAGCTCACAAGCTCTCGTGTCCTCTGGCTGGACTTGGGGCGTGCTAGGGCGCGGCTCCATCCGTTCGAGCACCGCTCGTCCCTTGTCCGTTACGCGCCACCCTCCATTCACACGCGCGACGAGTCGTTGCAAAACGTCGAGGTAGGGCACGCGTGCGCCCATTCTCTTGGTGCGCGCCGCCCCATCGGGACCGCTCGTGACCAAAATGGCCATGTCTCGCTTGAGGTCCCGCATGGATGCGAACACGTCCGGGTAACTCACTAGGATCTTCAAGGCCGTGACCTGGAAATTCAAATGAGCACTATCAGTATTGTCCGCACCTACCGCCACATCGTTGGCGCAGAGCGAAGAGCTTCCATGCCGACCTGCCTAAGGCGGTCCGCCGTGATCTCACCTGTCTTGGCGGCGTCCAAGATCTTGGAAGCGACATGGGCCCGAGTGCCCGTTTCGCTGCGAGGCAGACTCTCGCAAACCTGCTCAAGAACAGCACGCAAAAGCGCAGTGGTCGTTGCGTCCAACGCTTGGCGACTCCGCAAGGAGCAAAGAAGTAGCACGAGGAAGCACGCTGACGCTTTAAAATGAACTACTAGCTGATTCCAAGACTATGAACTTCACCACAGTTGCCGTTGTTCTTTGATGCCCGAGACGTCGCGGCCGTGTCCTCCTCACGACGATAGTTGTGATGCTCTCGCTCCGCCACGTCGGTGCCGAGGAACCACCTCCGTGATGGAGCCCAGCCCCGGAGGCGCTCTTTTTTACGATCTTCATCGCGATGGCTTTGTCCTCGCCGCGCAACATCAATTCATTGTCGTGGCAACGCATCTTCAGCATCAATATCGGGCGCTGAGGCTGATTGAGCTCGCTCACCCGATGCTCAACTGCGCGGACGACCATTCGTAACTTGCCTTGAACTCCTCAATTCTCGCTGAAGCCAAGGTTTCGTTGGGCCGAGACCACGTTCTGGAAGCCCGCTGCGTAGAGATTGATGACAGACCGCAGGGAGGGTTGCAATTTGCCCGGATTCCAAGAAGGTCTGTGACAACGATATAACATGATCTTTGAATTCGTTGCTGCCATTCGACTCACATTGCGCCACGCTGCCGTGGAGCATGGCGACAGCGCAGATTGCGCCTGTGACAATGGCCTTGAAATCCCCGGCGGTGCCAGCTGTTCGCGGTGCCCAACGCACAATCCGCGACGCGGGGATGATCTCCAACGAATTCCGATCGCAAGTTTGCGCATTTTGCCCCTCAAATGACTTGTCCGGAGGCGCCCGATGCTGGTTCGCACTGTCGCGACGCGCAGCTATCCTGGTAGATCGCCAAGCTCAACATTTCTCTGCCGCTCGTCACGAGCGCTGACTAATTTAGATTGATTTCCTAAATCCTGAAACCGAGCGAGGGACGGACGCGTACACGAGCGAGTGTTCGATGCTTCAATGAACAGTACGCAAGTTCGAATGTTCTCGCGAGAAGTGCTTGCAGATAGCAAGTGCTGCGAAGTTGCGAAATCTGCGCACAAAAACTGCAAGATATCGCTACGAACGCCTCCAATCCTCTCAGGTAAATGAGTATCCGATATCCGCTTGCACGATCTAACGACGTTTCGTGCGAGATTGGAGTTCGCGGTGAGTTCATTTACTTGCCGAGCTCCTATTCAGTGCCCTTCGGGGCGTTTCCTCCCTGACTCGGCCGCGCGGTATCTCGCGCGGCCTTTTTTCGCGGTCGACGAAGACCTGATTGCTCGGATTTGAAGACCTCCAGGAGCAAGGCGACGACCCCGACCACCGCCGCACAATCCACGCAAGGCTCGTCCATCCTTCGCTAGCGTCTGAAGGACCTGTCACTTCGGCGGGAGACCTGCTACATTGATGGCGCCTGAGTTGGCTCACCTGGCCTTGCGGTAAAAACAATCTGGCGATCGGCACTTGGCTCGCCAAACTGCCGCAGCTCTCAGCCGACGACTGCACGAGAGCCGTGGAGGCTGCTGAACGAGCGCTCCCTGCATGGGCTAAGCTCACAGCCAAGCAACGTTCCAACACCCTGCGCAAATGGTACGAATTGATCGTCGCAAATCGCGAGAATCTCGCGCTAATCCTGACCTCCGAGCAGGGCAAACCGCTCTCTAAGGCGCTAGGCGAACTTGATATCGGGGCGCCTATGTCGAGTTGTACGCCGAAGAGACGCGCCGCATCTATGGCGAAACGATTCTCTCGCCGCGCCCGGATGCAAGGCTGCTTGCGATTACGCCACCGATTGGCGTCTGCGGCGCCACACGCCGTGGAACTTCCCCAACTCGATGATCACCCGCAAGGTAGGGCCGGCGCTCGCCGGAGGTGCACCGTGGTGCTGAAGCCAAGCAGTCAGACGCCGCTCTCGGCGGTTGCGCTCGCAGCCCTCGCTGAGAAGGCCGGCGTGCCCAAGGATGTCTTCAACGTCATCGCCGGAGATTCGGGAGGATCGGCGAGTTTTTGTGCGAGCATGCGGCGTGCGCTTTGTCGGCCTCACCGGCTCGACGGAGGTCGGCAAGATCCTCTACGGTCGGCCTGCATCGGCCTGAAGAAGCTCGGCCTCGAGCTGGCGCCTTTGGTGGAGTTCGACGACCCCATATCGATGCCGCCATCGAGGGCGCCATCGAGGGCGCCACCGAGGGCGCCACCGAGGGCGCCATCGTCTCCAAATACCGCAACATGGACCAGACGTGCGTCTGCGCCAATCGCCTCTACGCACAGGCAAGCATCTGTGAGGAATTCGTGCAGAAGCTCTCGACCAAGGTCGCGGCATAGAGATCGGCGAAGATACGGTTCGTGCCTGCACACTGTCCATGAGCGGCGCGATCGCGGCGATGTGCTCAGTCATAATTCGGCCTTGACAGCCGCAGCTCTGTTTTTGCGGGCGTATGGACGTGACGCTGTTCAACATTGACGTGCAGCTTTCGGCCCCGCGCTGGGTTGCGGGCCGATGCGTTGCAGCTTGGCAGGCTGCGTTCTCTGGAGGCCTCGCACTTGGCAGTTGGGGCTGGGGTCGCCTCACCGATGCCGTCGGTGTGGACATCACGCTGCTCGCCTCTGCCGGATTGATGCTGCTCTTGCCGCTGCTAGGGCGCTGGCTGCCGGCCATCAGCGAGCGCGGGGAGGACGCCGAAATGCTTGCGATCCTAAGGTGCGGCCTCCGCTGACATACCGGAGCGGCCCGCTGGTGGTTGAGCTCGAGTATCGCGTGGCTTCGGAAAATGCGCGAGCCTTCCACAATGTTAGGCAGGATGTGCAGCTCTATCGGCAACGCAACGGCGCCTATGGCTGGTCGATTGGGCGTGATATCGCCGACCCCGAGCTGTGGACCGAGCGCTATCACTGCCCGACATGGCTCGATTATTTGCGCCAACGCAACCGCTGGACGCGCTCGGAGTATAGCGCGACAATCTGGATGGGAAGCGCGCGACAAGACGCTGCACTTCCATCCTGATTGCCGCGCCGCACTCACGCGAGTACCAGCGGCCCGGACAGCAGGCTTTATCGCAAGGCGGCCGGGCGGGAGGCCAAGCTTTGCCATATGGGCCATGCCACCGTGGAGAACCGGCATGGGCTCGCGGTGGACGGCAGGGTCACGCATGCCAATGGCACCGCCGAACGCCGGGGTTCGGAGACCATGCTGAAGGCAAGACGCAAAGCCGCGGGCCACCGCATCACGGCCGGTGAGAACAAGGCGTACGATACCGCCGATCATGTCGCCAATCTTCGCGCCATCGGCGTGACGCCGCATGTGACACAGAACCAGGCCGTCACCAAGACCGGCAAGACCCGCAACAGCGCTATTGACGAACGAACCACGCGGCATCAGGGTTATGGCATGTCGCAATCACGCGAGCCATGGTCGAGTGCATCTTCGGCTGGGGCAAGCAGCACGGGACAATGCGCAAGACCAAACATCGCGGCATCGCTCGGCTGACCGCCGACTTCCTGCTCAACCTAATCGCCTTACAATCTGATGCGCATTCCCAAACTGCTCGCTACATAGCTACCCCGCGCCAGGGTGACCCCGGCGCGGGCCGAACACGACGTCCAACCTCCAGCGCTCCGCCCAGACAGCGACCGCACAAAGACAAGAAACTCTCAATTTCATAGTTTTTCAGCAGACTGCTAGAGGACTTCCACCTCCAAGCTGTGGCTGATACTCGGCACAAAAAAAGGGCCACTCTGATGAGTGGCCCAAGTCTGCGAGAGAATGTCCGCAGCAGACCCTCTGGGATCAGGCCGCAGCCTGTTCGATCGGCGAGAAGGGAAGCCCAAGACTCTCGGCGACAGCCTTATAGGTTAGCCGGCCGCGATAGACATTTAGGCCGGCGCGCAGATGCGGATCTTCGAGCACAGCTGCAAATCCTTTACTTGCGAGAGACAAACCAAAAGGTAGCGTAGCATTGTTGAGTGCCTGGCTTGAGGTGAGCGGCACAGCTCCGGGCATGTTTGCAACGCAATAATGGATCACGCCATCCACCTCATAGGTTGGATCGGCATGTGTCGTCGCCCGCGATGTCTCGAAACATCCGCCCTGATCGATCGCCACGTCCACAATTACGGAGCCTTTGCGCATCGAGCTCAACATCCCTCGGCTGACCAGTTTCGGCGCGCTCGCGCCAGGAACGAGAACGGCGCCAATGACAACGTCTGCCGCAAATACCTCTTCTTCAACGGCCTCGATCGTCGAGAATCTGGTCCGTACTCGCCCTTCGAACTGCTCATCCAGTTCGCGAAGCCTGGGAATCGAACGGTCGAGGATTGTGACCTCAGCGCCCAAGCCTGCCGCCATCCTTGCAGCGTGAGTGCCGACAACGCCCCCGCCGATCACCACGATGCGAGCGGGTGGCACGCCCGGTACCCCGCCAATCAGCAGTCCCCGTCCGCCGACGTACCTCTTCAGCGCGGCACCCGCGGCCTCGATCGCAAGTCGTCCCGCAACCTCGCTCATAGGGGCAAGCAGTGGAAGGCCGCCGTTCGCGTCAGTCACAGTTTCATAGGCAATTGCGGTGCAGCCAGACTTGATAAGGCCCTTCGCCTGCTCCGGATCCGGAGCCAAATGCAGATAAGTGAAGAGGATCTGGTTTTCTCGCAGCTGCGTCCATTCGGAGGGCTGCGGCTCCTTGACTTTCACGATCATTTCGCTTGACGCGAACACCTCGCGAGCAGAGGCCGCAATCGTTGCTCCAGCCTTTTGGTAAATCTCGTCTGTTGCGCCAATCCCGGCGCCGGCGTTCGTCTCGAGCAATACGCTGTGGCCAGCGGCCACGTATTCGCGGACGGCCCCAGGCGTCATGCCGACGCGGTACTCGTGCGTCTTGATTTCCTTGGGAACACCGACCTTCATTTGCAATCTCCATGGTGAGCAGCTCGTTGTAATCGGAAGAGCGTTACAAACCTGCGAGGCGAGAGGCCAAATAGCGCAGTAATCCGGCGATCTTACATGCCTGCTTGCAGGATTTCGGACGGACAACCGAATACTGCCGAGTTGCAGGATGCTATCAAACAAGGTGAGAAGACCTGATGCGGCTCCGCAGCCAATCCAGCCACTCGTGATCAGGAGTGTTCTATGCCGAAATGAATCGAGTCTCCGTTGTTTTGTCCCATTCGCAACGCTCGAGTGCTATACGAGTAGCGCTTGCGAGGGCGGGGGCCCGCGGGTTCATCAAAGATGGATCGGGTTTTTCAAAGGCCTGCTGAACGATTGATCGAAAGCGCGCATCGAGACGCAGCTCAGCAGAGCATGGCTTGGTCGCCGCTGCGCTCAAACTATCGTGCTTCGCATATCTCGCTCTTCCCGTGAGCCAGGCAGTGCTCCCAACCTGATCTCGACATATCCCCCTCCTGGACCGTCATCTATCTGCAGCGCGGCTACGAATCCGTCGATCCGGTGGTACGTCGGGCAATGCGCCAGCCTAAGCCCTTCCGATCGGGGCCTGGATTTGAAGTGCGAAATCGGCCGAAGCCTGAACGCGCTCTGTTCGAAGAAGCCGACAAATTTGGCATCCGCTGCGGGTTTACATTCGCTATCCTCGATGACAGGGGCGCAATCGCCGCGCTGAGCTTTGCAACTGACGAGCGTCGACCTGGTTTCGAGCGCGCGCTTGTCGAGCACGCCCAGAGCCTGCGGTTAGTTGCAACCTTTTTCCATGAACATGCAAAACGGTTTTGGACGATTGATTGCATGGTCGGCGGCGTGGTGCTGTCTCCTCGCGAGTACCAGTGTCTCGAATGGTCCGCGCGCGGTAAATCGGCTGGGGAGATCGGGATCATTCTCGGTATCGCAGAGCGAACCGCGGGATTTCACCTGGATAGCGCCCGTGCGAAGCTCCGTGTCAGCTCCCTGCGTCAAGCGATCGTGCTGTTGACCGAATCAAAATCTCGAAAATGGATCGCCAGCCTTCCATAAACGCCTCTGGAACTGCACAGGATGCGCTTGCCTAGGGTCTGTTGGGATTCAGGATTTCTCATCGGGGCTTGGTGTGATTCAAGCTTGGGATGGACCGATTCGTTTTGACTGACGCCCAATGGGCGAAGATGGAGCCGCATTGTCTTGGCAAGCCGGGAGATCCGGGCCGC
>NZ_JADPKY010000059.1 GCF_023074185.1 Bradyrhizobium sp. 132
AAGGGTGCAGGTTCATTGCCCGTCCGGTCGCTCAATGCTGATCTCCTTAAAGATGAAGGTCCCGCAGCAGCGTCGACGCCACGCGGCTTTCTGGCGGCACGGATGCCGACAGCTCAGAGCGGCAATTCCGACCGAGTTGGACTTGTTCCTCATCGGTCTTGGGGCGCGGCCCAGACGCCGGTGCCTGGCTATTCGAAGAGCCTCAGTATGGCGGCCAGCCCATCGGCGCGCTGGGGGGCCGCGCTGTTGAGCTGGTCTCGATATTCCCCGGCGGCCTTGAGAAGAGTCTCGCGAAGCTCGTCGTCCGCCGTCGGGGCGGCGAGGGCTTCGGCCCGGTCGACCTGGTTCTGAAGAGATTCTTTCGTCATGCTCCCTTCTTCTTTTTCTTCTTCAGAACCTTGGCCTGCGCTCTAAATCCCGAGGCCAGGGCCTTCATCTGCCGAGAAACGAATTCGTCGGCCGTCTCCTGAGCGGCCTTCTCGGCTACACGAGCCTGCTGTTTGAATGTTTTCGCCGGCTTCATGGGCCCACAACTTTCGCCAAAAACTCAGGTTCCTGAAGAATCCGGCTCTTTTCGTTCTAATGCCATTATTCCACGAGAGGCGCATATGCCGGACCTGGACTACATCAGGCGGGAAATGAACGCATGCGCACGCAGGTGGGGCGCCAAAGGAAGGAAATCCTCCAGCTCCAGCGGGCCGGGATCTCCATGGCGTCGGCTGAGACCATGCTCTCGCGGATGCTAGGCAAGATCGACACCCTGTGTGAGCAGCGAGACGCGCTGAAGAAGCCCCACACCCATCACAACAAGGGCAGGGTGCTCGGCGGGCGTAACTGGTGAAAGGGGATAAAGCTCGTTCAATCGGCGGTAGGAGCAGGCACCAAGGATTGCTCGAGGGCCCTGACGTCCGAGTGGAACGACCCTGACGGATCGCGGCCCTGCGACAGTACCCAGTATTAGGCCGTAAACTTGGCCCGCGTTCTTGCCGTGGGAGCGGGGATAACCGCACGCGCGGCAGTGGATCAGGTTTGGCGCGGAGAGGAGGCAACGCTGTGCCAACAGCCATGGAAATGATCGTCGCCGGCTACGTGAAGGTGCGGGACCGACGTGCCTTGACGGACTTGCTCGCGCATCGGCGCAAGGTTCTCGGCGAACTACACGCCGTCTCCGGCATCAATCCCGCGAACGCTGTACGGGCCGTCCAAGACGAAATAGCAATTATCGAAGCCGGCCTAGAAGAACTCAAACCGCCGCCCGGCTCGCTGCCCGAAAACGATTGGAGCTAGCGCGTGCGCGTTAACAAGATCAATTGGGACAAGATCGCCCGCATGACGGCGCCTGGTCGATACAGGTGCTTCTTCGGCTATCTAACCGTCACGGCAGACGACATCGAAGTGTGGACTATCCCGACGCGACGTTCGCTTTGATTGTGGCGCCGACGACAGAGCAATCGGTTGGCAAAGATTACCGGCTAGGCGCATTCGACATCGGCGATCCTCAAGAGGAAGACGGCGGGTCGTCGTCGCCTGCGGGATGGCGTAGACGGGCTGCCCCACGGGTGGTGTACAGGACGGAGGGCTGTCAAGAACGTTTGGCCGTGATCGTGATCTGTGACTGCGAGCATCTTCATCCAAATCGCTTTGCCACTTCGGCAACGATCAAATCCCGCTCCTGTAAATGAGCTTTTGAGTCTCAATCAGGGTGTCGAGGACGGAAAGCGCGAGAGCAAGATCGCGTCCCTCGCGCTTGAGTCGGTTTATCAGCGTCTCTTGCTGGCTGATGTGTTGCTCGCCTTCATGAAGGCGGCGCTCGGCCAAGGTTAAGAGTGCGCGGAGGCGCGGCAGCGGTCTCCCTTACCTTCGCTCTGGCTCAAACCGACCGAGCGGGGGCCACACCACACTTCGATCGGTTCGTTCGCCACCCCGGCAGAACCAAGCTGAAGAGCTTCTTCCGGACTGCCGCACTCGATCTCCTGCACATCGAGTGTCTTGCCCCAGTCGTCGAGAGTGAAGATATAGCATGGCCTAGACGTTCCTTCTTAGCATTCACCGGCTCAGCACCTTCGGCGCGTCCTCTCGGTTCCCGAATTAACTTCCACCCTGCATATCAGGCTTAATCTGAACCTCAGATTGCGACGAGCCTTCCGCGGGTTACCTTGGCACATCGGACATTTCCCCCGTCCGGGACCACCCATGGCGAAGTCGGCGCGCCATAATATTCGGCGCGTCGGCTTCGTTTGATTGCAGGCAGTTTCGTTTGACAAACCAGCCGGACCACGAACCGCTTGATCTCGTCGAGATGCGTCGGCAACTCACCGCACTGCGTTCGCAACACTCCGACAATCTTCGAATAGCGTCGCTGTTGAACCGCTTCCTCGTGAAGATCGCATTTCTCTCAGAGCCGAGGGACGTCGCGCACGCCCAACATCTGCGGTCTGAGTTCGCACGAACGCTACAAAAGGTTGAAGCGATCGCCTCCCGGTCCCCACCCGCAAAGCCATCAGACGCCGTTAAGCAGCCCAAGTAACGCTAACGCACGGACGTTCTTGCGTCGATCTGGCCCAGCGCCGATGCTCGATGCAGTCGCCAAGTCGTCCTCGTCTCGCGTACTGGCGCCTTCGCGGCGAGGGGCTGCCGCCGTCACAAGCGACGGCCCCGCCCATGATCAGATCTAGTGAGCGCGCCGCACTGCTCGAGGCACAAAGGGCAGTCTCGGAGAAAACGGCTTTGCGATCGCGAGAACTGCGGCTTCGTCGGTTTCGAGCGCGATCTTCTGAGCGAGCATCACATCGCCAACTGCCAAGCTCCGTTCGGGAACGAAGCACCACCCCATCTTGGGCTCCAGTGCCTCATCCAGCTCCAAAACATTACTCATGGTGCCCTGATGGATTCGGTATCTCCGGCCGGTAAGAGAGCCAGTGACTTCGAAAAAACCATTGGCATCAAACTGCGCGCGTTGCCCTGCAGATAACCATTCTCGCAAAAGACGACGCGCACTCGCGTCCGGGCCATTTTGCTCGTTGAAGCTCCGATAGAGCGCACGCAGGGCACGCAAACTCGCTCCCCGGGCGACGCCGTTTCGTCTGAACAAAAACATGTTCCGTGCTGCGACCGTTCTAACCGCCGACCAGGCGCGGATAAAACAGCGTTTCCTCCGCGGTTGGATCAAATGACCGTATCACCTCGAGATCGCCGGCCGCCGTCCGAGTGGCAGCGGTAAATCCCTGGCCGATGAACTTGTTGAAGCGCCGCTCAGCCTGGGCGAGCTGTTTGGGGTGGTCTTGCTCAAAGAAATGCCTGCTGTCGCCTGTGTGGTCCATCACGATCTGGGTAGCCATGGAAGAGAACTCCGCAATGCCTAGCCTCTGATGAAGACAAACCTCGCCCCGGTGAATAGTGTTCCTGCTCTCGGCAAATTCATTGTGCCTTCTTGTAGTCAGCGGTTGTCTGGCTCGCTGACATCGACGAAAACCTGATCCGCCGCGACCTGGCGCCGGCGCAACGGGCGAAGCTGATCGCGAAGCGAAAGGCAGATTTATGAAGCGGTGCATCCGGAGGGAGGCGCGGCAGGGCAGCCGCACCGGCAAGGCCGGCGGCGGAAAGGCGAAGGCGGCCAACTTGGCCAGCTTCGTCACTGACACGTCGGGGAAGACGGGTAAGCCCTAACCAATGATCCGCCGCGACGCCACCCGCGCCGAGGCGCTAGCCCCGTGTTGGACCATGTTTCAACACGTCGCGAACCAATCGTCAGGAAATGCAACGAGCAGCCATGGCCCGCCCTCATTGTTATCGTTTGCAGCTACCGGTCTGCGGGTCGCTACAGGCTCGGCGGCGAACTCTTCCACCTCAGCGGCACTGGCCGCGTTACGCTTTTCGCACTCTAAATCTCTTTGCATGAAAACTCCCCACCGGGGCACAAACAAATTGGCAGCGTCTTCAAAAAATATCGATCAGAGTTTAGGCGACAAAATATCAGGCTCCTCGGCAAGCGATAGGAGCGCGGCGCTGTCCTTTTTGCACGCTAGGGCATGTACTATTAGCGGCTGGCCGGCTGATGTCCGGTTTACCGGCAACAGCGGCCGAAGAGCGGATGGTCTGCGAGGTCGCAGACGGGCCAACACCGGACATCGAGGTGTGCATCAGGGGCCGAACAAGTTGATGAATTGCACGCGTGATTGTTGCTCATCGGAACAAAAGGGACCTCGCTGATCTTACTTAGTCAGGAGATCTGCTCATGCTATGCTCAAGACCGCCATGGCCTATTCGCACGACGCGCGATCTCGCGAGCGCAGAGCAGGTAAAGTCAGTTCGAAAGCGGTTTCGCATCACCCCGATTTGGTCAGGATCGTCGACAAGATCGGTAACTCCTTATCGGCGTTCGAAAAGGCAGTTGATGTCGAAAATTTAACGGCCGTTCAGCCACGCAATGCGAAAATCGGGCTTGGGACCTTCAAATAACGTTAGTTCAACCGAGCCAGAAGGTTTCTTGTGATGAACGGCCTGATTTACCTCATAGGACTAATAGTTGTAGTCGCGGCCATTCTCTCGTTTTTTGGCTTGCGATGACCGCTTTGCTCTTCCGGTGATGCAGCCGCCGATCCGATAAAGCAGTTCGCATTTTCGAGTGCCGTAAAATGATTGATCCGCACCAGGTGAATACAATCATCTCCACGACGATTTGCGCGTTTTTTGCACATCACCCAGACGCGAAAATTGGAATTGAAGAAGCCAAGCTGCTCGCGAAGCAAATTGCGGAGGCTCTCAACGGGGCGGGACTGCAGATTGCTGCCGCCGATCCGGCGAGTGCGACTGACTAGTATGCTGCTGGCGATCGTCCAGCGCCCATGTGCGCCACTCTTGCTGACCGGAGATCGGCTGTCGTTCCTTCGTTCTTGGAGCTCGGCCCAGTTGGACCCTCAATCGTAGCTCCGCTATTTCGATCCTAGTCGGCCCCAGAATTGAGCTGCATCTGACAATAAGGGCGTGCAGTAGCGGTGCAGGACGGACCCGGATCTCTCCCCATGAAGGTCGACGCCCGGGCCGCACAGCAGCACAGGCCATGCGGTCGTCTGCGCCGGTTGGCTGATATCTACTCGCGTCTGAGCTGCCACTAACACCTCCTGAGTTGTATTGCAGTCTCGCGTTTGGCGAAGATCAGATCGCGCTCTCGCCCGTGCGAAGTGCGCTCTGCGAATGGAATGCACCGCCGGAGCGGGTCACTAGGAACAATTCAAAAAACCGTGAGTTCGATTACAAGAAATCCGAAAAGCGAGAGAGGGTGATGCGATGATGCGGTCCGTGGAGGAATTAAGACGTGAGTCCGAGCGAAATCGCGCTGAGTTGGCCGCTACGGTCGATCGGCTGAAAGAGCAGGTCTCGGAGACGG
The DNA here is from genome assembly GCF_023074185.1 of Bradyrhizobium sp. 132. GTDB lineage: Bacteria > Pseudomonadota > Alphaproteobacteria > Rhizobiales > Xanthobacteraceae > Bradyrhizobium. The sequence goes on from NZ_JADPKY010000059.1 coordinate 5,387, forward strand.
CCGAGGACATCCGCCACAAGGTGTCGCCGCAGCACATCAAGTCGGAAGTATCCGACTACGTCACCCACACGACAAAGAGCTGGGTCGACGGACTGAAACAGCAGATCATGGACAACCCTATGCGCTCGGTGGCCGCCGGCACGGCCATGGCCGTTCCACTCCTGCGAATGGCACGCGGCGTCCCCCTGCCGCTTTTGATGATCGGTGCCGGCCTGGCGCTCACCTCAAAGACTGTGCGAGACCGCGCCGCCGAGGTTTCCGGCCCTGCGATGGACAAGGCGGGCGAGGTTTTCGAGGACATGGCGGGCCGAGCGCGCGCTATGCAAGGCGATTTCACCGATCAACTATCTTCCGCCCGGAATCAGGCGGCCAGCATGGCCGATTCCGCGCAAGATTCGACTGTCGGCGTGGCGGCGGATTTGCGGGCGCGGGCCACCGAGGCCGCCGATACGATCGGCGAGAAACTCAAGAGCGGGGTGGATGCGGCGAAGGACAGTGCCTCCGCAGCGAAGAACGCGGCCGGGAGAGCGCCCGAACAAGCTCGCGCGATTATCAGCGATAATGCCGCGCTGATCGCCGGTCTTGGCGTGGCGATCGGAGCCATCATCGCAGCCGCTCTTCCGGAAACCAAGGTTGAAGCCAAGGCAATGGGGCAGGGGAGCGACGGCGTGAAGCGGGCCGCCGCGGAGGCCGCTCAATGCGGATTTGACGCGGCAAAAGATGCCGCAATGTCGGCAGCCGACGCGGCAACAAACAGAGTTGCTGAGGCCGGTCTCGGTGAGCATGCCAGCCGCATGACTCAGAACCTCGCTGACTCGCTCAAGACAGCCGCCGACGACGTCGGCGGAGCCGCTTTCAATCCCTCCCGCAATTCCGATACCTGAAGGAACGCACCATGAGCGATCTAGACCTGAGCAGAGGCACAAATTCAAATCAAGATCGGGACGCGGGTTCTCCCAAGAACCTGAAGGACCAAATGGCGGAGGCTGGAGCGACTGTGAAGCAGCGGGCCGACGAGGCCTTTCAGGCAACGGCTGACGTCGCACAGGACAAGTTCAAGGAAGCGGGGGATGCGGCCAAGGACCTCGCTTCGGGGACCATGGACCAGATTCGCGGCCAGGCACGCGAGCAGCAGCGGTCTGGAGCCGAGTTCATTGAGCGACTTGCCGGCAATGTTCGCGAAGCGGCTCGCGCCTTCGAGAGCGACGTGCCTTTTGCCGCCCGCGGCATCAACTCCGCCGCGGACTATGTTGAAGATGCCGCCGAGAAGATCCGCAACGGCAGCCTCCGCGATCTCCTCGACGGCGCAACCGATTTCGCGAAGCGCCAGCCAGCCGCTTTCCTCGGCATCTCGGTGCTCGCCGGTTTCGCCGCCGTCCGCTTCTTGAAGGCCTCCGGCGGTGACTCGCCTTCATCGCGACCCGGAATGAACAGTGGAACGTCCTCGACGCAGGGCGACGAATGGCGCGGATCCACGTCTTCCACCCGAACCGGACACGCATCAATGCAGGGCTCATCGGCATCCGGCAACGGTCCCCAGCGAACGACGTCCTTCAAAGGCGGGAGGGTGTCATGACCATTCAGCATGACATCAAGACAAGCCAGAACGATCTTCGGACCATCTCCACGCTGGTAGCCGACGCGATGGGTCAGTTCGCCAAGCTGTTCCAGAACGAGATCGACTTGGCCAAGGCTGAACTCAGCGACAGAGTGCAGAAGATAACGGGAGCAGCAGGCCTCATTGCCGGTGGCGCCCTTCTGGTGATCCCCGCCATTGTGATGGCGCTGTTCGCGTTGTCGGCGGCGTTGATCTCCGCGGGATGGTCGCAACCGCTTTCCTACCTGACATCCGCGATGGTCGCTGGCGCCATTGCGGGCGTGCTGTTTGCGGTCGGCATCAACCGGCTGGATGCCCGTAATCTTGCGCCGCGGGAGACCATCCGGCAGTTGGAAAAGGACAAGGACACTGTGAAGGGAATGGTCCGATGAGCAGCACGCAAACTGGCTTTTTCGACCATCTGGTCGCAGCGGCCAAGGAAAATCCCCTTGCCGCCGTCCTTATTGGAGGCGGCGCGCTGTGGCTTATGGCTGGTGACGACAGGATCAAGGGCGCGGCTCGGTCCACGGCGGCTGCCGCGTCCGGTGTGGTCGATGGCGGGGTGAGCACGATGCGGACTGCGGCATCGGCGCTCCAGCGCACTGCGGCGCCTCCCACGGCGCCCGAAATGGATCACGAAGGGTCACTCGATGGCAGCGATACGTTGCGGTCAGCGGCGTCCGGCGTTCTGTCAGGGACCGCGGACAAGATGACAGCTCAGTTCGAGGACGGCGTAGAGATGGTGCGGGACGGCTTCGCCAAATTGGGCGACCAGGTTCCGGGCGGCGAAGCCGTCTCAAAAGCAAAGTCGTCATTGTCTGATGTGCTCGAAAAGCAGCCGCTGGTGCTTGGCGTCGTCGGCTTGGCAATCGGCGCCGCAATCGCAGGGGCGTTTCGAACAACAGACATCGAGAATGAGTATGTCGGAGAAACCAGCGATGATGTGAAGACCGACCTGAAGACCCGTGTAGGTGCCGTCTCGCAGGCGTTGCGCGAAAGTTCCGACTCGCTGTTGGCCGAGGTCTCCGATACAGGCGCCGAGGCTCTGGATCGGATCAGGCAGACCGGTATGGATGCAGTCCAAGCAGCCCGTGAAAGGGCCAAGTCGCCCTAATGTGCTGTGAACACTGAAGAGTCGTCGCGACGCCCGCGGCGACGCTTCCGAGTTATTCCGCGTACAACATCAGCGCATCATCTAGGTGCCCAGCTCGCGCTCCCCGATACGTGATCAGGCTCTTCGAAGCAGTGCAGCGAAGCAGATCTGCTTCGGCGACGCTGTGCGCGCTGTCAGCGCTCCACTAAGAACGGCCCCTGGTCATCGCGACGACCGCTTAGGGTCAAAGGACTAAACCGCTCGCGCGGTAGGGCGCCGCGGCCGGCGGCCCAGCAAACAGGATAGCGCTGTGGGGCGTCCTGTCTTGAAGATGAGGAGTTGGCAAACTTCGCTCAAGACAGGAGCATCCCCATGACTGAACCGCCCCGGGATTGCGGAGGCCATTTGGTTTAAGTTATGCCGCCATGGCGGGTTGTTCCAGCAGGGCGTAGTAGCGTTGCTCGGCTTCGGCCGTCCGCGGCGGCTATGGCGAATCCGAGTCTCGACGAGGTCTGCGCCATCATCGTACTCTTCGTGTACGGATTGGTGGCCGGTCGAAGCCGTCGGACCATCTAAGCTGGGCCGTAACCGACTCAAGATATTTATTGTCGAAAGGCTTGAGGAGGTCCCCGGCGAAAACGGCTTCAGCAGGAAAGTCGCGTCGCTACGCACCAAAGCGCCGCCGGACATCAGACAATGCTCAACTCTGGGTACCGGCCCCTCGCATATCGAGCAACTTCCGCACCCGACCCCCAAGGTCGTGATCGTGATTGCGCAATCAGGTCGAGATGATTGTGGATCCTTCTTCGATGCTACGACGGATTATGCGGCCAGCGGCGGAGGAACGTAGAAAGCCGAAGGGTGTTGCCGATCACCTGTTCCATTCCGCGCTGGCGACGTCATCGTGCGGACCATCCCGAGGCACCGCACATGGCTCTAGAGCGCACAAGTTCTCCATCGTTTTTGTCTGATTTCCAGACCGCGCTCCGGCGACGGCCCGCGGTCGCGATGGTTGCTGGCGCAGCGGCTCTTCTGGCGGCGACGGCGCTCGTAAACCGGTATTTCGCGCGCAAGGCGGAACGCGAGAATCCGCCGCAGGGCAGATTTATCGATATCGACGGCGTTCGGCTCCACTACATGGAACGCGGTAGCGGCCGTCCGCTTGTCCTTTTTCACGGCAATGGGAGCATGATCCAGGATTTTCAATCGAGCGGCCTGATCGACCTCGCTGCCAAGGATTACAGGGTAGTCGCGTTCGACCGCCCGGGCTTTGGCCACAGCTCGCGACCCCGCAGTATCGTTTGGGGACCGGACGAACAGGCGGACTTATTCCAAAAGGCTCTCGAGCGACTCGGCATCCGGGGAGCGATTGTGCTCGGGCATTCTTGGGCAGCCTCGGTGGCGATTGCCTTGGCCATAAGGCACCCCTCGTTCGTCGAAGCGCTGGTGTTGGCGTCCGGATACTACTTTCCGAATCCCAGGGTCGATCTGGCCACGCCGTCCGTGCCTGCGGTACCGGGGCTTGGGGACATCGTCAGTAACACAATCTCGCCGCTCGTCGCCCGACTGATGTGGCCCGGACTCATGCGCAAGATATTCGGACCGCAAAGCGTCCCGGAGAAGTTCGCCGGCTTTCCAGTCGAGATGGCTGTTCGGCCGTCTCAACTCCGCGCCAGCGCTGAAGAAGCCGCAATGATGGTCCCCATCGCCCTTGCAGCTTCAAAAACCTACAGCGAACTCACAGTGCCGACCGTCATAATCGCGGGTGAGGACGACCGCTTGATCGAATTCGAGCAATCCGCGCGATTGCGTGACAAGGTCGAGCAGAGCAGGTTGCGACGTATCGCCGGAGCAGGGCATATGATCCAGCAGTCCGCAACCTCGGACTTGATGGCGGCTATCGAAGAGGCGGCATCTATGTCCGCCAAGGGCGAGCGCGATCCAGCACATGTCAATCGCTAAGCGGCTGGGCATTCCGGGCAGGTATCGCCGATCGCGTTGATCGCCCAGCCTCGCAGCGTCTGTACCGCCGGCCGTCGTTCCTTCGTCATAAGCATCCAGATCACTCCTGCGAGGACGAGTTCTTCTGCCCACCTGCTCGTTCCGAGCGGTTAGCACGGAGCAGGGATTCGCCATCGAGAGCGCCAGGGCTTGTCCATCTGTTCCCGCCGCGCCTGTGCAGAACGCTACCTTCCCGCCGCGGGGTCTTCCTTCGAGCCGCGGGCGACGATTCTGAGCGCCCCGTCCGGAAGCGGCCGCTGCAGCTTCAGGGCCTCGTCCGGAGGAGCCTTCATCCAGGTCTCGACTTCGTCGGGCGTCGTCAGGATCACGGGCATCGCCTTCGGGTGCACGGCGCCGACCTCGACGTTCGGCTCGGTCGTCAGGAACGCGTAAAGATCGTTGGTGGTCTCGCCCTCCTTGACCTTCCGGACCGACGTCCAGTTGGTCCAGATGCCGGCGAAGCAGGCGAGCGGACGGGTCTCGTCGAGCGCGAACCAGACGTCGCCGCCTTCGGCTTTGTTGAACTCGCTGAACGAGTTGAACGGCACCGCGCAGCGGTGCTCCGGACCCAGCCACCGCGTCCAATGTTTGCTCTTCACGTTGCGGATGTTGGTCGTGCCGGAATCCGGCTCCATCCGCAGAAATTCCTTGAAATCGACGGTCTTACCCTTCGCTTGCAGCTTCTCGGCACGCTTCTTGGTGGCATCCATCAGCGCCTTCGACGACGACGGCATGCCCCAGCGCGCAGTCGCGAACTCGCGGCCGTCGGCGCCGGTCCGGACGATCGGCGCCGTGTAGTCCGGAAACACCCCGGGCATCGGCGCGAGGTTGCCGACGTAGCGGTTGACGACCCGGAATAGCGCGCTGATCGCGGCTTGGTTGGTGGTGATCGAATAGAGATTACACATTCAGGTCTCCGGATCCGGATGGCGACCGCGCTGTGCCAACTGCAGCAGTGTCGCCGATGGGCGGCGGTTGGCCTTGGCGCACTTGCTGCAGCGGAGCCGGCCGGCCAGGTCGTGGACGAAGGTCGTCGGAGGGTGGGAAAGTTCGGCGAGCTCGACGTTCCGCCGCGTCTTGCAGCGCGAGCACTCGATCTTCAGCCAGCTATAGCCGCCGTTCACGGCCTGGTCGACAGTCGGCGAGGGGGCGATCGGCTCGCCGTCGGCCCACAGGCGCTCGTTCCAGCTTTCGCACAGCAGCTTGTCCGCGGTCCGGATCAGTGCCTCGCCCCTGGCTCTGGCATCGGCGGCCTGCGTCGCAAGGATCGTGGTCATGGCCCGGGCGCGGCCGAGCTCCTTGTTGAGGGCCTTGGTCGCCTCCGGAGAGGGGCGTCGGGTGATACTTGGGCGCCATCGCCCGGGCTCCGGACCCGTCAGGTATCGAACGACGGCCAGCAGCCGTCTTCCTCATGGCGCCCAGTCCGCTGAGTGCAGATGTTGTCCAAGAGGCGCTGTCCGACGTCCCTCCAGACCGCGTCCGGACCGTACAGCCGGGCGGCATCGGCCTTCTGGATCTCGACGGTCCGGCCGCAGCGCCGGCAGCCCACTCTCAGTAAATGCTGGGGAATTTGGTCCAGCCGCAGCATCCGTCCGGACGCGCCCGCGCTCAGACGGCGAGCCTCGACGCCCCCGTCCTCCATGAGCGCCTGCCAGTATTCCGGCGGCAGATCGTCCCCCGGCCCCGGTCCGCCGGGGGGAGGGGCCTTCCTGCTGACGGCAGCGGCCATTTTTTCCATCTGCTTAGGTGTGGGCATGCGCCAGCTCGCGGGGCGGTCGTTCATGCTTGGCATTAGAACATATCAAGAACAGGAGAGTCGAGTCCGGCTCTCGAAAAATCACACAGACGGTCGACCGGTGATGTCGGAACCATGGTCGGCCGATCGTCTTGAATCCACCCGCCGCCCTGTTCGGAGTACCGCGTTGATGGCCCCTCGCGCCAACTGGAAAGGCTTCCTGCGTCTTTCGCTCGTCACCTGTCCCGGCGCGCTGTACCCGGCGACGTCGGGAGAGCGAGAAGATCTCGTTCAACCAGCTAAATCGGCAGACCGGTCATCGGATCAAGTATCTCAAGGTCGACGCCGACACCGGCGACGAGGTGCCCAACGAGGAAGTCGTTAAGGGTTACCAGCTTGAGAAGGACTAGTTCATCGAGGTCACCAAGGAAGAGCTGGAGGGGATCGCGCTGGAGTCCACAAGGACAATCGAGATCGACGAGTTCGTCGACAAGTCCGACATCGATCCTCGCTACCTGATCCGGCCCTACTACATCAGACCGGACGGCAAGGTCGGCCACGATGCCCTCGCCGTGATCCGCGAGACCATCCGCGAGATGGACAAGGTCGCGATAGGGCGCGTGGTGCTGACCAACCGCGAGCACATCATCGCGCTCGAGCCGATGGATAAGGGACTCGTCGGCACTCTGCTGCGCTATCCGTACGAGGTGCGCAGCGAGCACGAGTATTTCGATGAGATCCAGGACGTGAAGGTCACAAAGGACATGCTCGATCTCGCCAGGCACATCGTGAACCAGAAGGCCGGCAACTTCGAGCCGGAAAAGTTCGAGGACCACTACGATGGCGCTGATCGACCTCATCAACCAGAAGCGCGCCGGCAAGCCGATCACCCCGAAGGGTCGTCCGCGCGGCGAGAACGTCGTCGATTTGATGGACGCCTTGCGCAAGAGCGTCGGCGGCACAGCTGCGGAGAGCAAGGCAGCGAAAAAGCCGGCAAAGAAAGCGAAGAAGGCGACGGCTGGCCAGAAGGAGTTGCTGATGCCGATCGCCGGGAAGAAGCTCGCGAAGGAAGCGGCGAACAAGCCGGCGGCCGGTCGCCAGCGGAAGTCGGCGTGATCCGTTGACTCCTGACGGCCGATATTTCGTCGTCCGCGGACGCCTTTGGCACATGGCAAACCCGGCCCTCGGAGAGCAGGAGAGATCTGACCTGGTGCGGCGGCTTATGAGCGTGAGGCGGGCGGTGGCGATGCCAAGGCGCGCAAGAATATTGAAGCGGAAGAAACGGCTCGTCGGGCGGTCGAAGAGGCGAAGCGAGCCATCGGCGAGCGCGGCGCGATCTGGTGGAAGCACGGCGCGCCCGACCTCAGCCGCCACACGATCAAGAACTCGCCGTATACCGGATGGTACGCCAAGCTTCCGCGCTCGCGCCAGTGAGCACTCACACCTCAGGTCCAGCTGATTTTCGCCTTGCTGCTCCCAGCAGATCACGGACGAGCACAGTTTTGAGCGTTAGCTGGTGCGGATCGGTAGCATCCTCGCATCGTTGGCGCGTGTAGGGCGAAGGTTGACAGCCGGTGGCCGAGAGATAGGCGTATCCGCTAGACTCTTCGAAACCGGACATGGCCAGCTCGCCCTAGCTAGTCGGCTACGGGCCAACACCAGACTCATGCAGCGCGGCGGGCCTTCTATTCAATCACCTCGTCGGCCCGTACCAGCAACAATGGCGGAACGGTGAGACCGAGCGCCTTGGCCGTCTTCATGTTGATGATGAGGACGAACTTTGTTGGCCTCTCTACCGGGAGGTCCATAGGCTTGGCGC
>NZ_JADPKY010000070.1 GCF_023074185.1 Bradyrhizobium sp. 132
GGCCAAGCTTTGCTATATGGGCCACGCCACCATGGAGAACCGGCATGGGCTGGCGGTGGCCGGCAGGGTCACGCATGCCAATGGCACCGCCGAACGCCGGGCTGCGGAGGTCATGCTGAAGGCGAGACGCAAAGCCGCAGGTCGCCGCATCACGGCTGGTGAGGACAAGGCATACGATACGGCCGATCATGTCGCCAACCTTCGCGCCATCGGCGTGACGCCGCATGTGACACAGAACCAGGCCATCACCAAAACCGGCAAGAACCGTAACAGCGCGATCGACGAACGAACCACGCGGCATCCGGGATACGGCATGTCGCAATCGCGCCGGGCGATGGTCGAGTGCATTTTCGGATGGGGCAAGCAGCATGGCACCATGCGCAAGACCAAACATCGGGGCATCGCTCGCGTCGCCGCCGACTTCCTGCTTAATCTGATCGCCTATAACCTGATCCGAATTCCCAAACTGCTCGCCGCATAGCCACCCCGCGCCGGGGCACACTCAATAACAAGCTAGAAATTACATCCAACTCTACCGCGCCGCTCCAAAAACGACCGGCGGAAAAATGAAAATTCTCCATTTCAAGGTTTTTCAGCAGACTGCTAGACGATTCTGCGCGGTTCGCAGATCGTTCAGGGAAGCCGCGAGTTCTTTGGTTCGCGCCTGAACTTCGTCGAACAGCCGCACGTTTTCGATGGCAATCACGGCCTGATCGGCAAAGGTTGTGACCAATTCGACCTGCTTGTCTGTAAAAGGTTGCATTGTTCGGCGCAGCAGCACGAGTGCGCCAACCGGGTTGCCTTCGCGGAGAAGGGGTACTCCGAGAAATGTTCGAGGATTACCGCTTAGTTTCTGCGCCTCCGAGAACGCGTAATCGGGATCGGCAAGCACGTCTGGCACATGAATCACCTTTCCTTCAAGCAGGGTTCGGCCCGTAATGGTCGCGCGTTCCGGCTTGACAGGGATGTCTCGTCGCAGTTCTCGCCGCCCCGGTCGTCGCAAGCTTTCTGATCTCGCTTCTGTCGTTCGCGACGGGCTTTCCCTACATCGGCCGATTCCTCGAATATCTAACGTTCTGGAACGCGCTTTACTTTCTTGGCCCGGCCACGGCGCTTCTTGGCATCTACGTCTATCTGAAGAACTACTTCAAATCGGCCTTCGGACTTCCCAACTACGGGTTCTGGAAAAGCATCAGGACCTTCCATTTCGCACGGTTCAAGCATCAGTTCTACGACAGGACGTTGAACGCCAACGTCGGCTATGCCAAGCACGCGATTTCGATTGACGAGAACAGGGCAGACTTCAAACCGGTCGAATGGATCCCAACGCAATCGAAAGCCGGCCGCGATGTTTTGAAGAATTTGTACTTCGAGCAGGTGCACTTTCCTGGCGTCCATGCCGACGTCGGCGGCGGGTACAACGACAACGAATCAAGACTGTCCGACATCGCTCTCAAATGGATGCTCGCCGCAGCGTCCCTTGTTCCCGACGGCATCAAGCACGACGAGACCGTGCTTCGGCTTCACCCGGACCCGGCGGGCGTCCAACATGACGAGCAGAAAGGCGGATTCCTGAAGTTCGGCCTCAGGGAAATCAAGAACAACAAGGCGGTCATGCACAAATCCGTCTATCGCCGGTTCGCGGCCGGGCCCGTCGTCCTGTTCGACCAGATCGGCGCCTATCGGCCCACGCCGATGAAGGACCACGTCGATTTCGTCCAATACTTCGATCCAGCAAACGCCGACCCGAAGCCCGCAGACCCCGAAAAGTCGCAGGTCGCCGACGACATCGAATACAAATGGGAGCACCGACGGATGCCCGGTACCGCGACGGTCGCCGCTACGAATCCGGTAGCAGAGACCAAAACTTCAGAGGGTAAGAGCAATGCCGGTCCCGCCTGACGATCTCGCCGCCAAGTTTCTGGCGGAGATCGAAGCCGCCATCGGCAAACACGGCAAAGCCTACTCGAAGGACGCGCGCTGGCATCAGCTCATCGTCATTATCTCCGGAGCTTGCGGGCTTTTTTCCCTAGCCACCGGTGCCTCGGGTCAAGCCCTTCTGGCGGGTGTGCTAGGCGGCGTCACGACGATGGGATCGTTCCTGATCCAAACGCTACACTGCGTGAAGGCGCAAGGTTGGCAGGACCGCATGAGGGCAGAGCTCGACGGGATCCGAATCCAGTTCGTGTACGAACACGCGTCCGCGCCGACGCCCGAAGCGCTTGCCGGAATGAGTAAACAGTATCGCGACCTGCAATCGAGGATGTCGCAGGAATGGGAACGGATACTAAGCTCGCAATCCGGCGGTTTGAATCTCAAGCTACCGAAGCCGAAACCCTCCGGCTGACGACGGCGGGACGGCATCGCCTCGATACGTCACCCTTGCGCGTGACGGACTGCCGGGATACCTCGGCTCGGTTTTTCCTTCACTTTTCCGATCCACGCTCAGGTTCGGGGAGCGTTACCGCTCAATTGCCGGAACGCGGGAGTTCAGAACGTTCCATTGCTCCCCTATCATCACCGGCGGTTTTTGCCGCTCGACCAAGGTAGTCCTCCATCAAGTTCCCGCAGGCGATGATTGTCTTCGTATCATTGCTCTATCGCATTCGTGTCCTCCACTGTGAATTCCCTGCGCCGTGGTGCGCTCAGTCGCCTCCAAGGTCGTGGATTTCAGTTCGCACGCCCTCACGCGTGATTTCGAGCGTCGCAAGCGTGATCGGCAGCTTGAAGCGTCGCCGTCCCGCGCTTCCGGGATTCAGGTAGAGAACGCCGCCGACCGTGTCGATATTCGGCACGTGGGTATGCCCGGAGACGATGACGTCGATGCCGGCGCAGGAATCGATCTGCAGCGTCTTCAGATCGTGCAGAACGTAGATCGACTTTCCCGCCAACCGCACGAGCTTCGTGTCGGGGTATTCGCGAGCCCACTCGCCGCTGTCCACGTTACCACGGATGGCGGTGACGGGCGCGATCCGGCGAAGGGCATCGATAATCTCGGGCCGCCCGATGTCGCCGGCATGAATGATGTGATTGACACCCGCCAAGGCTCGTTCCGCCTCGGGCCTCAACAGGCCGTGCGTGTCCGAAATGATTCCAATCCTGAACGTCATTTCCCGGCGCTCTCAACCGCGATCGCCAAAAGACGATTGAGAAGCTCTACCTGCCCGGACAGCATCTTCGTCCGCGCGAACTCGATATCGAACCATTCCGCGCGGTCGACTTCGGGAAAGCTCTGCCGTCGACCGCTTCGCGGCGGCCATTCCATATCGAAGGTATTGCTGGTCAGCGCCGCCGGGTCAAAATGGCCCTCGCCGGCGAATGCGATAACGCGCTTCCCTCCTCGCTGTCGAATCTCCCCCAGCGCCCGGAGTGGACCAATCGAAGCACTCGGGCCGAGTTCTTCGGCAAACTCGCGCCGCGCGACCTCGTCCGGCGCATCCGCGGCATCGATTTCGCCCTTGGGAATGGACCACGCGCCATTATCCTTCTTGCGCCAGAACGGACCGCCAGGATGAACGAGCAGAACCTCGAGCCCGCGAGCACCCTTGCGGTAGGCGAGAATGCCCGCGCTCAACATCAATCTCCTGGAAGTCTTTTTCAGCGCAGCCATATCGCTCCCTGCCGCGGGCGACGAAGTAACGGCCGTCTGGCGCCACTGGATGCTTAGCGTCTCGCTATGCCGACTTCCGCCGGCTTCTTCGCCGCGGTCTCCTTGGCCGGTTTCTTGCCGGCAATCGGCATCAGCATTTCCTTCTGCCCGGGCGACGCCTTGCGCGCCTTCCTGGCTGGCTTCTTTTGCGACTCTGTCGCTGAATCCGCGTCGGCTCCAATGCTCTTGCGCAGTGCGTCCATCAGGTCGACCACGTTCTCACCGCGAGGACGCGCTTTCGCGGTGATCGGTTTGCCGGCGCGCTTCTGGTTGATGAGATCGATGAGGGCGGTTTCATATTGGTCTTCGAATTTGTCAGGCTCGAAGTGGCCCGCCTTCTGGTTGACGATATGCCTCGCGAGATCGAGCATGTCTTTGGTGACTTTGACGTCCTGGATGTCGTCGAAATACTCGTCCGCGGAACGGACTTCGTAGGGATAGCGCAGCAGCGTCCCCATCAGCCCCTTGTCGATCGGCTCGAGCGCGATGATGTGTTCGCGATTGGTTAACACCACCCGACCGATCGCGACCTTGTTCATTTCCCGGATCGTTTCGCGAATGACCGCGAACGCGTCGTGTCCGACCTTGCCGTCAGGACGCAGATAGTAGGGGCGGATCAGATATCGCGGATCGATCTCGCTGCGGTCGACGAACTCGTCGATCTCGATGGTTCGCGTCGATTCCAGCGCGACGTTCTCGAGCTCCTCCTTCGTCACTTCGATGAAGGTGTCGGTGTCGACCTTGTAGCCCTTGACGATATCCTCGTTGTCGACCTCCTCGCCGTTATCGGCGTCGACCTTGGCGTATTTGATCCGATGGCCGGTCTTTCGGTTGAGCTGGTTGAACGCGACCTTTTCGGACTCCGACGTGGCCGGATAGAGCGCTACCGGACAGGTGACGAGGGAAAGACGCAGGAAGCCTTTCCAATTCGCGCGAGGGGCCATGGCGGGTGGAACTCCATACTGATGCCGGATTCAAGACGAATGGCCCAGCTTGGTTCCGACATCGTGGCCTTCCCAGCAGGATGATTTTTTCTCAAGACCATCGGCGCGGACTCGACTTTTGTTCTCTTTATGTTCTAATTCAGAATGACCGACCGACCCGCGAGCTGGCGTATGCCGACCCCGAAGCAGATGGAAAAACTGGCCGCTGAAGCTGCCCGTAGACCGGGCCCCTTCACGGCGGCTCCGGATGCGCCGCTCCCGGCGGAATATTGGGAAGCGGTCCTGAAGGACGCTCGCGCCGACGAGAGCGGAGCCCAGAAGCGACGGCGACGTCTTTCCAAGATTCAACGCTATGTCCTGCGCATCTCGTGCCGGCGCTGCGAGAGGACCGTGGAAATCCAGACCGCCGATGCAGTCCGATTGTATGGCGGCAACGCGATCTGGAAGGACGTTGCGCTGCGGTTGCTCGACAATACCTGCCAGCAGCGTACCGGCAGGCATGAAGAAGATGGGTGCTGGCCGGCGTTCGAGACGCCATAGCCCGCTCCGGATTGCCGATCCGATCTTTTAGCGCCTGGATGTCCGGATGGCCCCGAAGTATCACCCCACGCCCCTGTCGGGAGGCGATCGCAAGGCCCTGGCAAAGGAGCTCGGCAAGGCACGCGCGATGGCCAACATGCTTGCTGCCCAATCGGCGGAGATGCGGGCCAAGGGCGAGGCCATGATCCAGCAAGCTGACAGACTGCTTTGCGAAAGCTGGAATGAGAGAATGTGGAGCGACGGCGAACCGATCGATCCGTCGCCCACCATCGATCAGGCCGTAAATGGCGGCTTCCCCTGGCTCGAGATCAGGTGCGCGCGCTGCAAGACCCCGAGCGACGTGGACCTCGCGGCGATGAAGCACCCGCCAACCACCTTCGTGCATGATCTCGCCAGCCGGCTGCGCTGCCGCAAATGCGCCAAGGCGGGCCGGCGTCCGTCTGCGACTCTGCTACAGTTGGCTTGGCAGCCTCGCCACCCCAAAACCGAAGCCTGATTGATGTGCAATCTCTATTCGATCACGACAAACCAAGCTGCCATTAGTGCGCTGTTTCGCGTGGTCAACCGATACGTTGGCAATCTGGCGCCGATGCCGGGGGTTTTTCCGGACTATCAGGCGCCGATCGTGCGCAATGGAGCCGAGGGCCGCGAGCTCGCCACGGCGCGATGGGGGATGCCATCGTCATCAAAGGCACTCATGGACGCCACCAAGAAACGAGCCGAAAAGCTGCAGGCCAAGGGCAAGACCGTTGATTTCAAGGAACTGCTGCGGATGGAGCCGGACGGCGGCACGACGAACATTCGCAACGTGCAGAGCAAGCACTGGACGCGATGGCTCGGGACCGAAAGCCGCTGCGTGGTGCCGTTCAATTCGTTCAGCGAGTTCAACAAGGTCGAAGGCGGCGATATCTGGTTCGCTCTCGATGAGACCCGACCCGTCGCCTGCTTCGCCGGCATCTGGACCAACTGGACGTCTGTCCGAAAGGTCAAGGAAGGCGAGGCCACCAACGACCTCTACGCGTTCCTCACGACAGAGCCGAATGCCGAGGTTGGTACCATCCACCCCAAGGCGATGCCCGTAATCTTGACGACGCCGGACGAAGTCGAGACCTGGATGATGGCCGCTCCGGACGAGGCCCTGAAGTTGCAGCGGCCGCTTGCCGACGGAACGCTCCGGATCGTCGCCCGCGGCGTCAAGGAGGACACGGCCTGACAGACAACGTGACCGACGAGGACGACCACCAGGCGGAGCCCTCGCCCCGTCAGCGCAAGATCATCCACGTCGACATGGACGCCTTCTATGCGTCCGTCGAGCAGCGGGACAATCCGGATCTCCGCGGCAAGCCGGTCGCCGTCGGTGGATCCCGCGAGCGCGGCGTCGTGGCGGCAGCCAGCTATGAAGCCAGGAAGTTCGGGGTGCGCTCGGCCATGCCGTCCGTCACGGCAAAACGGCAATGCGCCGATCTGATCTTCGTGAAATCGCGCTTCGAAGTCTACAAGGCGGTCTCCCAGCAAATCCGTGAGATCTTCGCAGAGCACACACCGATTATCGAGCCGTTGTCGCTGGACGAGGCCTACCTTGACGTCACCGAAAATCTGCAGGGGATTCCGTTGGCCCGGGACGTCGCGTTGGCGATCCGTGCGAAGATCAAGGAGATAACCGGTCTCAACGCTTCGGCCGGCATCTCCTATAACAAGTTTTTGGCGAAGCTCGCCTCCGACCACCGCAAGCCGAACGGCCAGTACGTCATCACACCGGAGATGGGGCCAGCGTTCGTCGAAAATCTTCCGGTCGGCAAGTTTCATGGCATCGGGCCGGCGACGAGCACTAAGATGAATGCCCTCGGCCTCTACACCGGCCTCGACATGCGTAGCCAGTTGATCGAGTTCATGCAGGCCAACTTCGGCAAGTCCGGCGCGTATTACTACTGGATCTCAAGAGGCGTCGACAACCGAGAGGTCCGTGCGAACCGTGTCCGGAAGTCGGTCGGCGCCGAGAACACGTTTTTCAGCGACCTCACCGAGTTCGAGGCCATGCTCGCAGAACTCCAGCCACTGATCGACAAGGTTTGGCGGCATCGCGAGGACAAAGGCGTGTACGGACGAACCGTTACCCTCAAAGTGAAGTTCGCCGATTTCGAATTGATCTCACGGAGCCGGACATTCGCTAACTCGGTGGTGCGCCGCAGCGATTTGGCAAACGTGACAACCGAATCGCTGAAAGGACTTTTCCCGATGAAAAAAGCCGTCAGGCTGCTCGGCGTGTCCGTTTCTGGATTTGTAGGAGAAGAGACCGACGACCCCGCGCAAATAGCTTTGGAACTGTAATCGAAAACGACGCCTGTCAGCTTCGCGCCAAAATCCAGACGGTCTGTCCGCGCTTGCATGCCGTCAGCGTCCTCGTGGAGGTGGAGGAAGAGGTGAAACTTTGCGGCATGGGCAGCGGTCGATGCCGGCCTTGCGATCAACCCGGCCGGAATCATCTCACAGATCGAAGGTGGGATACTTCAGGCGGCCAGTTGGGTTCTGAAGGAGGCAGTTCCAACAAGTGCTTCGTACTGATCGCTGAAAGCTGGAAGGACTATCCAAATTCTGAGCTTCGCGGAGATTCCCGATATTTCCGCCGAGGTGATTTCGAAACCCAACTGCCCTTCTACCGGCGTCGGCGAGGCACCTTTGGGGCCGACCGCCGGCGCGATCGCGAACGCAGTCGCGCGAGCTCTCGGGATCCGCATACGAGACCTTCCGCTCACGCGCGACAGCATTATCAACGCAATGATGGCGGCTGACGAATAGCGTCATGACGATCCGATCATAACCAAAGCTAGCGCTCAATGCGCTATCTCTTGTCTGACTGCGTTTTAGCAGCGCGGTCCACGCGCATTAGCGTCATTGGTTTCGCCTTCGCGTCCAGAAGACCGAAGAGAACCGAGGAGCGGCGCGCCGGTACGTTACGCGCTGTTGGGCGCAGTAGTCGTCAAACGTGGCGCGTTCGGCGTGCTCATATGCTTCGAAGGCGCGAGATACGTTATTGCCATTGACGATGAGCCTCGCCATAGCCGCCCCTTTCGACAAAGCAAGCGGCACACCCCTCCCGGATAAAGGATCATAGCTAGCCGCCGCTTCTCCGATGCAAGCCCACCCATTCCCGCGCATCACTTGCCGAAGACTACTGTTGGCGG
Source organism: Bradyrhizobium sp. 132 (assembly GCF_023074185.1). Classification (GTDB taxonomy): domain Bacteria; phylum Pseudomonadota; class Alphaproteobacteria; order Rhizobiales; family Xanthobacteraceae; genus Bradyrhizobium. The sequence goes on from NZ_JADPKY010000070.1 coordinate 8,316, forward strand.
GATAACCGACTAACGGCAGATCGGGAGGCAATGTCTTCGCAAAGGCGCTGATCAGTTGTGTGAGGTCGAGCTGATCACGAAAGTATTCCTTCTTCGCCGCCCAGGTCCTGGGAAGCAGGTCGGCATCGGTCAGAAAAGCAACGACCGCCCGGCTATTCGGCAGCGGCGCCGCATACCACCACCCATCCTCTCCCGCCTCGATGAGGAGGTTTTGCGCCCGCACCCTGCTCGGCACGGTGCCATACATGAGAAGGGCGACCAAACGATCCGTTGCGGTCCGTTCGCTGGGTCCGATCGGACCGTTCGCGCGCCCGGTCGCCTGAAGGACGAGAGGGGCAACCACACATCGAGAATCCTGGCGATCGACGAGATACCATCGATTGCCGGAGCGGTCCGCCTGCAACCGCCGCTCCGAGCGAATGACGGCGACACCTGCGCGCTCGGCCTCCGAAATCAGCCAAGCTTCGAAACTGGACCTGTCAATCAGAGCGCCCAGGCCGTACGGACTCACCATGCCATCGGACTCAACGATGCTTTCTTCGTCCCACGACGATAGGTTCCCGGCGAGAGCCAGGGAGTTCAACGCATCGAATGCGACGTCGATGCCGAGTTCGGTCAGCGAAACACGAACACGCGACTCGATGATCTCGCCCGGCTTACTTCCAAAGGTCCGCCGATCGTAGAGAACAACATCGCATCCAGCGCGAGCTAGGCCTATTGCCGCCGCGCACCCGGCGGGACCGGCCCCGACCACCGCGACGTCCGCGGCTCGCAACTCCATCACACGCCGGTGTCGAGCGCAGGATCGCGGTCCGCTTCCGCAAATCCGGTTGCTGTCTTGACAATCACGCCGAGCTGCGCGAAGTGATCGACCATGTTCTGATGACTTTGCGGATTCTCCTCACTGATGACGATCAATCCGCGCGCCCACGCCGGTCCCGCGGTGCCGTCCGCCAATCGGCCCGCGATGTCGGGTCGTTGAGCGGGCCACCAGTTGCCGGCGCACTCGGTGAAATCGGCCTGCCACGGACAAGCCATTCGCGACGAGATTACGCCCGGTGCGATTGGCAAAACCGTCCCATCGTAGTCGGTAAAATTGCCGCGGGTTAGACGTCCCAGTTCGGCATAAATGGACGGTTGGCGAAGCACGGTTCCCGCCTCGATGCCCGGAAAGAACCCACCCCCGATGCAGTGTTCCAGACTAGCGCGATCGAGAGCGGACGCCGGGGAAGGATTGGGGCGCGCAGCGTCGGCCTGCTCTTGGAAGGCACCGTTGACCCAAGCATCGAGGATCTGCGATTGCCGATCTGTGAGCCGATAGTCGGACATCTGCGAAGCGGCCGCCAGCAATAGGTCGCGTACTGTCCTTCGATCGCCTTGCCCGCTCGCGGCATTGCTTCCCGGATTTGGGAGTGCCCTGAACTTGTCCCGGAACCGCTGCCAGTTCGGCTTGGTATTTACAAAGCAGATATTGGCGCCGCGCTGCAGGACCGGTTCGATGTCCTGCGGATAGGTCAGCGTGCCCGGCAATGGGACGTTGGTGGCCTGTTCGGCGATGTCGAATAAAGATGTCACAGGATAGACGTCCGGCGCAAAGTCGGGCGGTGCGGTAAACACCCAAGCCCCGACGGCGGAAACCGGAACTTGGCCCGCAAAGGTGATCGTGGCATCGACCGAGCCGTCGGCGATATCATCGTACCAGGTTGGATTGTTCAGATACTCCGGCATCGGTTTTGCCGGCGCGGCCCAGCTTGCCGAGCGACCTCTGCCGGCCAAAACCACGAGGCGCCCCGCTGAGTCGGTACGGGCCTCACCAATGAAGATATCTCGACCCACGATCCGTCCCAGGGGTTCGGCGCTGGGCGCGGGCCCCGCATTCCGTCCGTTTGCAGCAAGATTTACTGTCGTTTTTAAGTCCGCTCGAGTGAAGCCCGCCGGTGGCTCGTTGCGATTATCGCCGCTCGGAACGATCGTTCGCTTGCCGTCCGCTCCAATGACGGCCTGCATCCGCTTACCCTCGGCCTTCGATGCGGTCAAAGTTACGGACCATTTGATATCGGCCTCTGCAAGAGTGACCTCACGAACGAACGTGACGGTTCCGCTGGCTTCGTCGCGGTCGTACTCGTAGATTCGAAATCGGGCTCCCTGACGTCGCATGATTTTGGTCGCATCCTTGTAGCCACTGAAAGCGACCTCGTTGCCCGCCGCATCTATGTCGATGGGTGCCGCGCCTGGAAATTCTCCAGCCAGAAAGTAGCCGGCAGTGCTCGGACCGACCCGAGCAAAGCCCATGCCCGGATGAATCTTGTAGATTTTCGCCATGATGTGTGCCTCCCGCACCCAAGTTGTGACGCGCTAAGCTGGTACTGAATCCAAAAGAGGCTTGATCGGATCGTCGAGTGTATCGCCGATGCTGTCAGCGGTAATTTTTAGAGTCGACGAGGCATTCGATTGATCCACTTCGCTGATGACCTGATGAAGCTCGGCCATCACATCGCGCGCCCGACCGACAACCTTATTGAGATCGGGAGCAAGCGGGGTACTTGGCGCGGTGAAAGGAAGGCCGCAAACCTTTCCCTGGATTTGATCGGACAGCACAATGGTCGAGAGCGTACCAGCCAGGACGCTCAGGCAATCGCGCATCGCGACGATCGCGGCCTTCGCGGGTTTGGCGCGAATTTCAGGCGCCGTGGCTTTCGGCAGCAGAAGGTGCGCCGCAATGCAGAGAAGTACCAACTCGTAGACCTTGTCCGCCATGAGTGCGAAGAGCCGTCCATCAGCGGACGTTATTTCGTCGCCGGGCCCGCCCCCGCTTTTGGCGTAGAACGGATCGACGGCCACCGGCAGCGCCAGGTCGCTGGAGGCCTTTGCGAGGCGCCAGGCGTCAACGAAACGTCCGAAATGGCTTTGAGCAACGTTGCCGAATCCTTCGCCTTGTGCGGCGATCTCCGCAATTGCTGCAAGCGCGGAATCTCGGCCCGAAATCGGGTCGACAATGACGCTCGTGTAGTTGCCTCTCCACTGATCAGGCGTCGCGTTTACATCTCGCGCGTCGTTGACGAAGCCGTCTCTTACGTGGCGACCCCGGAGGTCGGGATTGGCGGCCATTTCGGCCACCGGAAACCCCACCCACGGCTCTTTCGTTGGATCCGGCAAAGGATCGTCGTTTTGACGCAACAGCCAATAGATCTTGGCGTAGAGTAGACCGACCCGATGCGCTTCGACTGGCTCTCCTGCGGATTTATCTGCAAGGGCGATGATATCCGATAAATATGGCTTCACGTCGGCCGGCACGAGAGCCGGATCGGGCATCTCGGCCACCACATACTTGGCGAGGGAGCCGACTGAGGCTGCCTCAAGCCGGAAAGGAAAAGGCTTGAAGGCGTTCCCTTGATCCCACCTGCCGCGGCCGAAGGAGGGAGCAGCTCCGCATGCCGCCAAGAGATTCTGAACCGTGACGAAGTGGCCCATCTCTTCTATGGCGATTAGCCGGACCGCCCCGGCGGCGATCAGAACCTTCAGCGAATAAGCCGCGTAAAGGTACTGGAGCATCAGGCCTTGCTCAATTTCGGCAGCCTCGTTGAGAAGCTGGACGAGCTCGTCCTCCGGGGACATGTCCGTCGCGGGGACACCAAGCTCGTCGAGTGACCGTTCGAACGAGAACCTCGAAAGTCCATCGTCGCGGCGGAAAGGCAAAAAATCTAGGAATTCCCTCATTCGCGCGCCGATGCCTTGCTTGCGCGCTAATTGATAGGAGGGTCTCGTCGACACTCGCACCCAATGGTAGTTTGGAGAGACACGCGGATTGAACATACCGCTCCCTTCGGCGAGGCCGCCGTCCTTCGTCCGATACCAGTGACGATCGATTACTTTTGATTGGCCGGAACGGCCGCGTTTATGGCTTGGACTTCAATCGTCTCCGGCCGCTCATGCGTCGCGATCAGAATGAACCGGGCTTGGGCTTTACTGGTGTTCTCAATCCAGTGAACGTAGCCTTGCGGCACGAAGGCAGCATCACCTGAATGAAGCGGTATCACGTGGTGGTCGCCGTCCGGTCCAACGATCCCGACTTCGCCGTTGCCTGAGATGCAATAATCGAGCTGTGCGGCGTTCGGATGCAAATGCGCCGAACGCAGCTCCCCGGGCGCCATGTCCAGATCCTGAATAGCGACGCCTTTGAGAGCTGGAAAGTTCGCGGACGAGATACGAAAAAACCGTTCGTTCTTCGGAGCAGAAATTGAACGTGAAAAATGCAATTCTGACATTAACCCCTCCCACAATGCGATACAGGGCGTCTCATAATTAATAAACATCTTCTGGGTGTAGGTTACTACTGATTGTAATTTTTCGTCAATTCATTATTTGCGTGTCCGATAAAGTTGCAGAACTTCTCTTCGTCGCTGCTTCGCACACTCGCTGGCATGCGACAAAATGACGTGTTTCGATCCCATCAAGGTCCGTGAGTACCTCTGACCTGCCTCCGAAGTTTCATCCAGTGGCGATTAGAGCCTCAGCGGATGTTACGCCGTTTGGCGCGGGGTGAGCAACGTGCGATCGGCGGAGCTGGT
>NZ_JADPKY010000115.1 GCF_023074185.1 Bradyrhizobium sp. 132
CGTCAACGCGTTGTCCGACACATGGATACCGCGGCGACGCGCCACGCGAACAAAATAGGCGTCAAGCGTCATTCAAAAGGGCTGCAGAGCTACGCTTACCACATAGCGAACTTTCGCTGCGCACCACCTACCGGCGTGAACCGAAACGCCGACACAGGCTTGCAGCGAAACTGCCTCGCTGTGCGGGGAAGGTGATCCGATGTCGTTGGCGGCATTAAAGTTGATGGCGCGAAAAGTGCGGTCCGATACAAAGCCTGGTCGCTAAAAGCATTCTGATTCGTGGCCGCCGTGCCCGCCCCGGCTCAAGGGCCGTGTGAGGTTCTTGGTTCTCTCGATATCTATGGGAGAACCGAGAACATCGCTCATTACCACGATGAAAAGCGAACGAATGGCTTCATCGGCGCGGCGCTCTTTAGCGAGTGCACGAAAGCGTTCGGTTCCGAATGGAAGACTGCCGCTAGCTACGACTATATGCAGCCTCTAACGCCGCCACGGTTTCATATGGGCTATGTCGGCGCAGATGCCCGCACGCTGCCTGGTCCAGTCTAACCCGCATTTCTCACAGTGTTGAAGCGCACCGGGGCGCGAATCAGCGAAAGTTCTTTTGCGAGAAGGACTTTACGGTGATTCAAGGAATGCCCCGATGCCGACAGAGTGTAGCGCAGAACGCTTTGATTTTGGAGTGGTGGAAGGCCGAGCTGTGGAAGCGGCCTTTGATGGCGGGCTGGTGATGTCGGATGCCGGAGCGCTGCTTCTGGGTGCGACGGATCGGGCGATCGATCTGGTGGGGCGCTTTGCGAATTGCTTTCGCGATCATCGCCGGCAGGAGCTGATCGAGCATGCGGTCGGGACGCTGATCGGGCAGCGGGTCTTTGGCATTGCGCTCGGCTATGAAGATCTCAACGACCACGACGAACTGCGGCACGATCCGCTGATGGCGGTGCTGGCGGGCAAGCTTCAAGCCCGGCGCGGGAATTGCGCGCCGGTGGCCGGCAAGTCGACGCTGAACCGGCTGGAACTGAGCCAAGACGAACCTTCACGCTATCACAGGATCGCGTACGACGCGGCGGCGATCGAGGCGTTGCCGGTGACGCTGTTCCTGGAGGCGCACGAGCGGCCGCCGGAGCAGATCATCCTCGATCTGGACGCCACCGACGATCCGCTACACGGGCATCAGGAGGGTCGCTTCTTCCACGGCTATTACGACTGCTACTGCTATCTGCCGCTGTACGTGTTCTGCGGCCGGCACCTGTTGGCGGCCAAGCTGCGCCGCTCCGACATCGACGCCAGTGCGGGCAGCGTCGCGGAGGTTGCGCGGATCGTCCGGCAAATCCGCGCCCGCTGGCCGTTCGTACGCATCCTGCTGCGAGCCGACAGTGGCTTTGCGCGCGAGGCGCTGATGGCGTGGTGCGAAGAGAACCGCGTGGATTACCTGTTCGGGCTCGCCCGCAACGCCCGCCTGGTCGCCATGATCGCAGACGAGCTTGCCGCGGCGAAAGCCGCGGCCGAGCAGACCGGCCGCCCGGCGCGCCGCTTCAAGGACTTCCAGTGGCGTACGCTCGATAGCTGGAGCCGGGAGCGCCGCGTCGTCGCCAAGGCGGAGTGGACGCAAGGCGAAGCCAATCCGCGCTTCGTCGTCACCTCGCTCAAGCGAGCCGAGGCGGGCGCACGTCAGCTCTATGAGGACATTTACTGCGCCCGCGGCGACATGGAGAACCGGATCAAGGAATGCCAGCTCGATCTCTACGCCGACCGCACCTCGGCCCAGACCATGCGCGCCAACCAGCTGCGGCTGTGGTTCGCCGCGATGGCCTATGTGCTGATCTGTGCGATGCGGCGCATCGCTCTCGCCGACACCGCATTTGCCAACGCCACCTGCGGCACCATCCGCCTCAAGTTCCTCAAGATCGGGGCGCTGGTGCGCATCTCCGTTCGCCGCATCAAGATCGCCATGGTTTCGGCCTGCCCGGCCGCCCAACACTGGGGCCACGCCGCGCGCCGCCTGGCTGATGCCGCAAAAGCCCGCGCCGCCCCCGTCTGACACGCGAAGCTGCGACGCGCCAAAACCGCCGCATCACCACCTGGCCCACTGGAGACACAACAAACCAAACAATGCCATCCGCGCCTTCCGGCGCCACCATCCCTCGTGGCCATCACTGATCCATCAAACCCGCGTTGCAAAATCAGTCAGCAACGTGAGAAATGCGGGCTAAGACCGCCACAATTTCAAGATGCCACGGCCGGGGTTGATGAAAAGCAGCTCCGCGTTCCCGGTCGGGGTTCGCATCAGAGCGTGGCGCAGGCCGAGTCCGTGATCAAGCAGATGCTCAAGATTATCCGGCTCGGTGCCTATGCAGCTCGGCGGCCAAGCCAGCGTTTCGTGACGCCAGTAGCAGCTCATCGCTCTCGCTCGCGCGCTCGTCTCCGCTACGAGCCGCTCAGAGCCGGGGCTCGCCACCCAATGTTTTCAGTGAGCGGGTCCCGAAATCGTGTGGTGGCATACGGCCACGACCCGAGTATGCGAGTTGGCTGGACATTACCGCTCTCTCGCGCTTGCTCACCGCGGGAAAATTTTGAGTGGGAATCCCGCGAAATTCGCCGGCTGGCGGCGATGCCAGGGCGTCCTTCGCAATGCGAGTAAGACACCTCTTACGAGCCGCGCCGGCTACCAACAAGATAAAGCGTAGCGCAGTTCTCTACTGTCTCCAAGGCTTTCGCTGCATTCACATCCGTTAGTACGAGCGCCAAATCTGTAGGCGGAACTCATCGCTTCAGCTACACCCGGTGGGCTAGCTTCCCAACGGTGGTGAGCGCGAGCGCCCGGTGCTCGCAGCACTGCCGCTCTGTGCTCTATGTTCAACCGGGCGCCTTGTCCACTAGTCTAGGGGATGTCCCGGGTTCTGTTGAATTTCTGAAGAGGTCGGCGTTGCCCACCTTGAGCCGGTAGGCTCGGGGTGCTGATTCCACAAAGGAGAGCAACGCCATGACGAGAGATATCACACCGGCTGGTTCGCCGGCGATCGGGGCTGTGGACGAAGCTTTTGCAGAAGTGCGGGCGAGCTTCGATCGGTTCTGCCTTGCGGCAGGGATCGAGGCGCTCGGCACGATGATGGAGGCGGATGTCACGGCGGCCTGCGGGCCGCGCCACGGTCGCGACGCGGCGCGGCGGGCGCACCGTTGGGGCCGAACGCGGGGACGGATCGGCTTCCACGGCGGCAAGATCGAGGTCGAGCGCCCGCGGGCCCGGGGCGTGGACGGCCGCGAGGTCACGATCCCGAGCTGGGAAACGGCGGCGCAGGAGGATTGGCTCGGTCGCTGGGCGATGAACCTGATGCTGATCAATGTGGCGACGCGCCGGTTCGGCCGCGCTGTCCGGCTGCCCGAGGGTGACGTGCCGGCACCGCCCGGATCGGGGGTTTCGAAGTCGGCGGCCTCGCGGAGGTTCGTAGCGCTGTCGGCGGCGCGGCTGGCCGACTTCATGGCTGCCGACCTGTCCGCGCTCGACCTTCTAGTGGTCCAAATCGATGGGCTGCATCTCGGCGACGATCTCGTGCTGGTCGCCGCGATCGGGATTGACGGCGAAGGCAACAAGCATCCGCTAGGGGCGACCGAGAATGCCGCAACGGTTCAGGCCCTGCTGGACAACCTGGTCTCGCGCGGGCTCGACCCGACGGTGCCAAGACTGTTCATCGCCGACGGCGCGAAAGCGTTGTCGAAGGCGATCCGCCGCACCTTCGGTTCGGCCGCTGCGATCCAGCGCTGCCAGATCCACAAGGCGCGCAACATCATGGAACGCCTGCCGAAAGAACATCATGCGGCCACCCGTCGGGTGCTGCGCCAGGCCTGGGAGCTCGATGACGCCGACAAGGCTGAACAATTGATCCGCAATCTCGCGCGTCGACTCGACCAGCAATGGCCCGGCGTAGCGGCCAGCATCCTCGAAGGCCTCGACGAAATCCTGACTGTCGTCCGGTTGAAGCTGCCGAAGGAGCTTCGTCGATCGCTCGCCTGTACCAACATCGCCGAGAACATGATGGGCACCATTCGCCGCGTCACGCGCAACGTCAAACGCTGGCGGGACGCCGGTATGGCCTTGCGATGGGTCGCGGCCGGCATGATCGAGGCCAACAAGGGCTTCCGACGATTGAAGGCGCATAAGCAATTGTCGGTTCTGCGTGCGGCCCTTCAAGCTCACCACGATCGCATGACGATCAAGCCCGTTGCCCACGTCGCGAGGGCCGCGTAACATTCACTCCGGCAACGTCGGCCCGACGTAGTTCAACACCGATCGGGACATCCCCCTAGTCTATCCGGCGCCGCCTTAGCTCGTTTACCTTTCGCATTAGGGTCGGCGCTCGCGGCACAATGGACAATTAGCGCTGTTCCATGGGGAATTTCCCCGTTCATTGTCCGACATCCGCGGAATTTGTGCGGTGGCGTGCGCTATGTTGCCGGCGTGTGATTGAGAGGTGATGTGTCCAATGTTCGGCAATTGTTTGAATGGTGCGCAGCATGGGTAAAATCGTCCAAATCGAAACTCACGACGCAATCGCCGTTATCACAATCAACAGTCCTCCCGTGAATGCTCTCTCGGCCGATGTACGAAATGGGCTCTTCGACAGTTTCCAGCGTGTTCTTGCCTCCGACGCTAAGGCTGTCGTGCTGATCTGCGATGGCCGCACCTTTATTGCTGGGGCTGACATCAGCGAATTCGGCGGTCTTGTGAAGGGGGCGACTCTATTTCAAGTCCAAACTGAAATGGAGAATTCGTCCAAGCCGGTGATTGCCGCGATTCACGGCACCGCGTTGGGCGGCGGACTCGAGGTCGCGCTGTGCGCCCACTATCGTGTGGCGGTGCCCTCGGCAAAGGTGGGGCTGCCGGAAGTGGCGTTGGGCCTCATTCCTGGCGCAGGAGGCACGCAGCGACTGCCGCGTATCGTGGGCGTTGAGAAGGCGCTGGAGATAGTGACCTCCGCACGACATGTGCCCGCCCAGGAGGCGCTAGACCTGGGCTTGATCGACGAACTCGTGGACGAGGGCAAGCTCAAGGAAGGCGCTATTGCCTTCGCGTGCAAGGTGGTTGCCGAGGGGAAGCCGCTGGTTAAGATCCGTCAGAACGGCGTCAAGCTAGCGGCGGCCAAAGGCCATCCCGAGATCTTTGATAATTTCCGAAAGGCCAATGCGCGGAAATTTCGAGGGAGGCTGGCGCCCGAATACAACATTCGCAGCATTGAAGCCGCTGTGAATTCAAAGTCATTTGAGAGCGGCCTGCGAGCTGAGCAGCAACTCTTCACGGAGCTTGAGTGCAGCCCCCAATCGGCTGCTCAGCGCTACTATTTCTTCGCCGAGCGTCAGGCGAGGAAAATTCCGGACGTGCCGGACAGCACGCCGGCCCGACCGATCAATAAGGTCGGCATCCTGGGCGCGGGCACCATGGGCGGCGGTATCGCTATGAATTTCGCCAACGCTGGCATTCCCGTGACCATCGTCGAGGTCAAGCAGGAGGCGCTCGACCGGGGCTTCAGCGTAATCAAGTCGAACTACGAGCGAACGGCCGCGCGTGGCGGTTTGACCCCGGAGCAGGTGAACCAGCGGATGAATCTGATGGCGGGCTCGCTCGCGATGGAAGACTTCGCCAATTGCGACCTAATCATCGAGGCGGTGTTCGAGCGCATGGACATCAAGAAGCAGGTGTTCGCTAAATTGGACAGCATCTGCAAGCCCGGCGCTATTCTCGCCACAAACACGTCGGAGTTGAACGTCAATGAGATCGCTGCGGTGACCACGCGCCCGCAGGATGTGATCGGGCTCCACTTCTTTTCGCCGGCGAATGTGATGAAGCTGCTGGAGGTCGTCCGCGGAGATAGGACTGCCAACGACGTTATTGCGACCTCGATGAAGTTGGCAAAGAAGATAGGCAAGGTTGCGGTGCTCGCCGGCGTCTGCCACGGTTTCATCGGCAATCGGATGTTGGCCCAGCGCGATCTCGAGGCGAAGAAATTGGTATTGGAGGGAGCAAGTCCCTGGGACGTGGATCGGGTGCTCTACGACTACGGCTTTCCCATGGGCCCATTCCAGATGGCCGATCTGGCTGGACTAGACCTCGGGTGGGTGAGGGAAGAATCTACGAGCTCCACATTGCGTGAGGTCTTTTGTGAGATGGGTCGTTTAGGCCAGAAGTCCGGCGCCGGCTTTTACGACTACGACGATAACCGCAACGCCAAGCCGTCGTCCGTGACCGAAAAGATCATAAGCGACTTCATAGCCAAATCCGGCAAGCGCCCACGCACGATCTCTGATGAGGAGATCCTCGAGCGTTGCATCTATCCAATGATCAACGAAGGCGCGAAAATCCTGGAGGAAGGAAAGGCACTCCGGGCTTCCGATATCGATGTGGTTTGGGTCAACGGCTATGGCTGGCCGGTCTACCGCGGTGGGCCGATGTACTATGCCGACCAGGTCGGCCTAAATGAGGTTCTCGCAAAGGTAAAGGAATTGCAGTTCTCCGTCGGCAACGAATTCAAACCAGCGCACCTGCTGGAGAAGCTGGTTGCCGACGGAAAAACATTCTCCACATTTGATCAACTCCGATAAACCGCCCGAGCTGGCGTCGTCTAAAATCCCCTTCATCTTGAAGAGCTGGATGAGCGGACTCAACGAAAGGACATTTATTGCCATGCGTGAAGCCGTCATTGTCGCCGCCAAGCGGACCCCCATTGGCAAAGCCTACCGCGGCGCGTTCAACAACACCTACGGTGCAACCCTAGCCGCAGAATCAATACGCGCGGCTGTAGCCCAGGCTGGTATCGATCCCGGCGAGATCGACGACGTTGTCATGGGAGTAGCAATGCAGGAGGGTACGACCGGCTATAACGTCGCTCGCCAGGCCGCGATACGCGCCGGTCTACCGGACACTGTCTCTGGCATGACCGTTGACCGGCAGTGCAGCTCTGGGCTCATGGCCGTGGCAACTGCGGCAAAGTACATCGTAAACGATGGTGCGTCGATCGCCGTCGGCGCCGGCGTAGAGTCGATTAGTCTGGTGCAAAACGAAAAGTCAAACCGCTTTATGGCGGTTGACCCTTGGCTCAATCAGCGTACGCCCGAACTCTGGGCCACGATGATCGAAACTGCCGAACTCGTGGCCGAGCGCTATGGCGTCAGCCGTCAGGCGCAGGACGAGTACGCGTTGCAGTCGCAGCAACGCACCGCGCAGGCCCAGGTAGAAGGCCGCTTTGCCCACGAAATCGTCCCGGTTACCACGGTCATGAAAGTGGTCGCCAAGGAAACCGGCGAGACCTCGGAGAAGAAGATCACCATTTCCGCCGACGAGGGCAATCGGCCCCAGACCACACTGGACGACCTCAAGAAACTTCAGCCCGTTTTCAAAGGCGGTCGCTACCTCAGCGAGGGTAAGTCTGTGACTGCCGGTAACGCCAGTCAGCTCTCGGACGGCTCGGCTGCAGTCCTCGTCATGGAGCGTAAGCTGGCCGAGAAACGTGGCCTAAAGGCGCTGGGCGCCTACCGCGGCATGGCGGTAGCAGGCTGCAGGCCTGAGGAAATGGGCATTGGTCCAGTTTTTGCTATTCCGAAGCTCTTGGATCGTAACGGTCTAAAGGTCGATGACATCGACATCTGGGAGCTAAACGAAGCCTTCGCCTCTCAGGTGCTCTACTGTCGAGACAAACTGGGTATCCCAAACGAGAAGTTGAACGTCTCGGGAGGGTCTATCGCTATCGGCCACCCGTACGGTATGACTGGTGCCCGCTGCATCGCTCACACCCTGTATGAAGGGAGGCGCCGTGGCGCAAAGTACGGTGTCGTGACGATGTGCGTCGGCGGTGGCATGGGCGCAGCTGGCCTCTTTGAGATTTTCTGACGTTGAGAACTTCTGAGGCTTGACGACATCTGTATGCGCCAAGACGAAGAAAGCTGGACCAGGAGAGATAATGGGGACCCGGCCTCGGAAAGGGCTTTTTCAGGAGGCGCGAGAGGCAGCTAGGTTCTCACGCTGAGGCCCGAGGGAAGTTCTACCGATCGTATCGAGGGCGCAGTGTTAGGTATCAAACTCTCGTTCCATTCCTGCCTGCCTGCCTGCCTCGCCTTCCGTGCCGCCGCTTGCACGGAAGTGGAACGGGCTTCGTCCCCCATGCACGAGTGCGTGGCTTGTCATGGTTACAAGCGATGCATTTCCTAATTCGGAAACCAACGGCGACGACGCTGGCTAACGTGCTGATTGCCGTCGCAAGCCGGCCGATAAAGCTGAGTTCGCGGGACGACCCATCATTCCGGTATCTCACCTTCGGCCTGGCGAGTGTGTTCATCAATCTGTTGGTCGATCTAGCTCGAAGACAATTCTCACCGAGAACGGCGAGATCGAAATTGCGGTGTCGTTGGCGGATTACGTGCAGGGCAGCTCCCCGGACCTACGAGAAAAATCTGGATCGCTGGGACAAGGAAGCGATCAGGGACAAGGAGCTCAAGTTACTCTACTTCGACGTGCACTATGGCGGCCAATAAGGAAGAGATTGTCAAGACGTACTACAACGGCACGAGAAGGTATTCGCCTATCCTTATACCGGCGACAACCTTTGAGTGAGAAATCGCCTAGTGCAGGAGCTATTCAAGCAGATCCGGCGAAACTTGCATTCGCTGGAGGGTGGCTTCTAAGAGGCCAGCATCTGATGGTTGGACCTCGTTCCGATGATCGGTGGGGGAGCGTGTGCAGCGTTTCGGCTTGTGAGCTCCAAATTTAGCGGAAATCGGCGTTCCGCTTCGCGTATCATTTGAGTGCTGCATAAGCGGAATCCTACAAGATAGGTGTGGGCATTCTGGAAGTAGGTACTACGTCAGCGAGATGCGCGCTGTTGCGGGTAGGGTGCCGGTTGGCGATGGTTCCACCGGCAACCACGCGCTTAGCGTTGGTTCGGACGAAATAAAGCAGACGTTCCCCGATGGTGATAAGGAATCGAATGGTATGGAACTGAAGCCCGGTTCGAGGTGGAAGAGTTCGGTCTGCAATACCGAGATCGTAGTGGTGCGACCGCCGAAGACGCCAGCCATTCTGGAGTGCGGCGGACATCCGATGGTGGCCAATGGAGCGACCAGACCTGAGGGCTTGGCGCTTTCACTGACCCACTCCGCGGGCTCGGCAATGGGAAAGCGGTTCTTCGACGAGAGGACCGGGCTGGAGGTGCTCTGCGTGAAAGCCGGCTGCGGTTCACTCTCGATCGATGGCCACGCCATCGACGCGAGGGAAACCAAGAAGCTGCCCTCTTCCGACTGAGGCCCTAGTGCGTACCACCCTCCTCCTCGACATGATGGCCGATGTAGCTCCCGACCGGCTGGCGCTCAACCGCAAGACTGAGGGCTTAACGTACGCGGCGCTACGCCGTCGGGCCAACCAGGGCGCGGCCTGGCTGCATGAGGCCGGCGGAGAGACCGTTGTTTTTGTCGGCTTGAACGGTCCTGCTCTCCCGATCGCGGTGTTCGCCGCGGGCGTGCTCGCCAAGCCGTTCGCGCCGCTCAATTATCGATTGCCCGACGTAGATCTCCGCAAGCTGCTCGCCCGCACGTCGCCTTCGGTCGCCATTGTCGACGACCACATGATCGCGCGTCTAACGCCGCCGCCTCCGGGCGTCACCATCATTGCTCGTAGTGCCTTCGAAGCCGCCTGCGGGCAGCCCGGTCAGTCGGAGGCTGTCTTCGACGAGGACCACGACGTAGCTGTGCTGCTGTTTACCAGTGGCACCACTGGTGAGCCCAAGGCCGCGGTTCTACGCCACCGCAACCTGACCTCCTATGTGATATCGACCGTAGAGTTCTTGAGCTCGCAGGAAGACGAGGCGTCACTCGTGAGCGTGCCGCCATATCACATCGCAGGAATTTCAGGTCTCCTGACGGGAGTCTATTCCGGCCGCCGGATCGTCCACCTTGACATGTTCACGCCAGAGGCCTGGGTCGATCTGGCCGCCAGCGAAGAGATCACTCATGCGATGGTCGTGCCTACCATGCTGGGCCGCATCTTGGACGTTTTAGAACGCCGCGGAGAACGCCTGCTGAAGATGAAGGCCATCTCCTATGGCGGCGGTCGGATGCCGCTCCCGGTGATCGAGCGGGCTATGAAGCTTCTGCCGCACGTGGGCTTCGCCAATGCCTACGGCCTCACCGAAACGAGCTCGACGATCTCGATCTTAGGACCTGGAGACCACACAGAGGCTATGGCTTCCCACGACGTCAAGGTCCGCCAGCGCCTGGGCTCCGTGGGCCGACCGCTGCCGACATTAGAAGTGAAGATCCGCGGTCCGAACGGCGAGAGCCTGCCGCCTGGTCAGTCCGGGGAGATCTATGTTCGCGGCGACCAAGTCTCGGGTGAGTACACCCATAAGAAGGTCACCGATGCCGAAGGCTGGTTCGCGACCAACGACGGCGGCTGGATGGACGAGGCGGGTTACCTTTACGTGGAAGGTCGCCTCGACGACGTAATCGTACGGGGCGGCGAAAACATTTCGCCCGGCGAGATCGAGGACGTGCTGCGCACTCACCCGGACGTGGCAGACGTGGCAGTGCTGGGGATCCACGACGACGAGTGGGGTGAGCGGGTCGCTGCGGTGATCGTGGCGAAGCACAGCTCGCCTTCTCGGGAGGAGTTCGCCTCGTTCGTGAAGTCAAAGCTGCGGTCGACGAAAACGCCCGAGATCTGGGAGTTCCGTGACGCTCTGCCCTACAATGAGACGGGCAAGCTGCTTCGGCGCCAGCTCAAGGGGGAGATGTCGGGATCGCGTCGCACGGCAGTTTGACCGCGCCTCTGAGAAGATGAGATGGCCATCGAGCACCCACGGCCCGAGACCGATGAGATCGTCGCGCATCTGGCAGCGCTGGGCGGTGCCGGTGCGGTGGTCGTGGACCTGCCCGGCGAGGCACCTAAAGCCGCTGTAGGCGTGGTGCGGATCGGAGTGCATCGATCGGGCCCTCTACCCGCTGAGAGCCTCGCAGCGTTCGACATCCTACTGAGCGCGGACACGGACGCGCCGCGTCCCTGGGTCGGCACGGCAAGGCTCAATGAGGTCTTGAGAGATCTGACGCAAGCCATTGCGCGCCAGCCCGTCGCGGCCGGGATTGCGGCCCAGGTTATGCGGATGACGCATGCTCTTCCCTTCGACCATGCGCTCGCTCTCGAGTCCCTTGCCTTCTCGATGTTGCTCGCCTCTGCCGGTTTTCGAACTTGGCGGGAGGCGGCAGCGCCGCGACCCCGATCAGATGGGGATCGGCCGCGTGTGCGAATCGTATCGGAGGGCCCGACCCTGATAATCCGCCTCGCACGCCAGGCGCGCCGAAATGCCTTCGATGCCCGGATGCGTGACGAACTCTGCGAAGCCCTGACTTTCGCCCTCGATCATCCTGACCGGCCGCCGGTCGTCCTCGTTGGCGAAGGGCCGGCGTTTTCCGCCGGGGGCGACCTCGATGAGTTCGGCGAGGCGGGCGATATGGGCTCGGCGCACCTGATCCGCACCCTGCGGTCCCCCGCAGCCCTGGTCAATGCGCTCGGCACCCGCCTCACGGCGCATCTGCACGGCGCCTGCATCGGCGCAGGCATCGAGGTGGCGGCGTCAGCTGCGAGAATCACGGCGCGACCCACAACTGTCATCCGCTTGCCGGAGGTGTCTATGGGCCTTATCCCAGGCGCTGGGGGTACCGCAGCGATCCCCCGCCGCATCGGCCGCGAGCGCGCCTGCTTCCTGGCAATCTCCGGCGCCGAACTCAAGCTTGCGACGGCCCTCGCTTGGGGCCTTGTG
>NZ_JADPKY010000098.1 GCF_023074185.1 Bradyrhizobium sp. 132
AGCAGGCGGGCGGCATCGTCATCATGACGAGCTTCCACACCAAGCTTCTGGACGGCATCAGCTTCCGTTCGGAGGGCATGCCACCGCTCTTCTTCATGAACAAGGATGTTGCCGGGGACCGCTTCCGTTTCTCGCTCGCGCACGAGCTTGGACACATCGTTATGCACACCGTGCCTGACGACGATCAGAAGATGGAAGAGGAGGCGCACCGCTTCGCTGCGGCTTTCCTCATGCCTGCCTCGGATATCAAATCATATTTGATATCTCCTAAGATTACTGCTCTCGGTAGAGTGAAAGCGTACTGGAAGGTCTCTATAAAAAGCTTGATTAAAAGAACTTACGACCTAAAATTAATTACTGATTCTCAGTACAAAAACATGAATGTTCAGTATAATAAATCTTTCAACGAGGGTGAGCCATACGAAATACAGGTAGAAGAACCTTGGCGCCTTAGAGATATCATCAAGTATCACTGCAACGAGCTTGGATACAGCTTGTCTGACTTGGCGCGCCTTCTGGCTGCGAACGAAGCCGACGTTGAGCGCGCGTATCTCCCGCGCCAGGGCCTACGCCTCGTGGTTTCGAACTGAGTTTTGGGTCCCCTTCTACGTGACGAGGACGCGTGTCCAGTAGGCGTTGTCTCCGCCGCCCTCGACTACGAGAACCCCATGGGTGAGGATATTCACGACGCTGCCACAGCGCTTGCCACGGCATATGCGAACGGCGATGTCTACCGTGCATCGGGCATGGTCCAGCGGGAACATAATGTCTCTGTACAAAAAACTACAAGATGTCCGCAGCGAGGAAGACGTCAAAGATGTTTACATTCAGGCGTTAGGCTTGAAGAAATATACCAAAGGGCTAATTGATATTCGTACGAAGGAAATGTGGTTCGAGGCTAAACATCACGGCAAGGACTCAAGTTATAAGATGTTCACCCAGCTTCTGCATTATGTGCAGGATGGGTTGAATAAAGGGGACGAGTTACCACCGTTCCTGGCAGTAATGGATACTGAGAAGGCGGCTCTGATGAAGACCGCTGATGTTATTCCATTTTTGAAAAAGAAGACGATAAAATGGGGCAAGTCGGCTACTAAATTCCCGAAGGAGGCGCTCGACCAAGTATCCGCGTTCATTGGAACAAGGATGGTCTCGTTCAGGATAGCGACGCACGAAGATGAATTCATCAGTACTGTAAAAGCCGCTCTGACAAAGGGCGATATTATCCGCATTTCGATCACGCCAGATAATTTGAAGCAAGTTTTCGATAAATGGGTCGAGATGATCGGTCGGGAAATCGGCGGTGCTCCGGTAGATAAATATGCCCTTCTCTTTTTCGCCGACATCATGCATGACGGAACCAAGGCGACTCATGAAAACTTGCCGGCCGAACTTCTCCATCAAGGAGAAGCGCCCGTATTTTCCCTCGACGGTAAACTTTATAAACTAGGTAATCGTGAGGGTTACCGTCAGTTCTGGTCAATTTATCACCGCCCACCAGATGAGGAGTATCGCAATTACTTATTAGAGCGTCGCGACTCCCTAATCCCGCTAGACGAGCGTAGCTTCAAGGGCGCTTTCTATACTCCACTCCACGTGGTTGATAAAGCCTACGATAAGTTAGCCGACGTTCTTGGGAAGAACTGGCAGAAGAACTACATAGTTTGGGACATGTGCTGCGGCGTTGGGAACTTGGAAACCAAGCATTCCAACCCGCGAAACGTTTTTATGAGTACATTAGATCAAGCTGACGTCGATGTTATGAAAGCTACTAGAACCTGCGTTTCCGCCACTCGGTTTCAATATGATTATCTCAATGATGACATTACGGCTGATGGCAGAATTGACTATAGCCTCACCAACAAAGTGCCGCCCGCTCTGCGGCAGGCAATCGCCGAAGGTCGAAAGATCCTGATACTTATCAATCCGCCATATGCAGAAGCTGCAAACATAGATAACATCACAAGTTCTCGTGGGAAAAATTCAGAGAGCAAAAAAAGCGTTTCAAAGACGCAGATTGCTAAAACGATCAGTGATTTTGGATACGCTTCGCGCGAACTATTCGTGCAATTTCTAGTGCGGATCGCCAAAGAGATACCAAACGCTACCTTGGCTATGTTCAGTACCTTGAAATATGTAAATGCTCCAAATTTTGAGCCATTCAGGTCGTTTTGGAATGCATCTTATCTCGGCGGTTTCTTGGTGCCTAGCAAAGCATTCGATGGTCTAAATGGGAATTTCCCTATTGGCTTCCTTATTTGGGAAACCGATAATTCCGCAAAAAAGAAGACACCAATTACAAACATAGTTGCGGAGGTTCTTAATAAAAAAGGCGAAGCAATTGGCGAAAAGCAATTCTATAATCTACCAAGTGAGCGATTTCTGAGCAATTGGATTAAGCGGGCAAGGTCTAATAAGGATGACGCCCTGCCCTTGAAAGGCGCGCTCGTGCCAACGACTAGTATTAAAGATGTGCGTGGCACTAAATGGGCAGACGGAGCGATCGGCGGAATGATTGCGCCCGGTGGTGATGTTCAACACGCAAATCTTACCGCCTTGCTATCATCAGGGTACTGTAGCGCAGGCGGTTTTTTCGTCACCAAGGAAAATCTCTGGAAATCGGCAGTTGTGTTTGCGGTACGGCGTCTAGTTAAGCCGTCGTGGCTCAATGATCGGGATCAGTTCTTACAGCCTGATGAGCCTCTTACTGAAGAATTTAAGATGGACTGCTTAGTCTGGATGTTGTTCAGCACACAAAATCTGACGGCTGGCGCGAACGGATTGGAGTGGAATGGTCGCCAATGGAGTCTGGTCAATCACTTTATTCCGTTCACCGAGGCTGAAGTTAATGCACCTGACCGATTTGAATCAGATTTTATGGTTCAATACCTACATAAAAAGAAGTTTTCGGTTGAGGCTTCCGCAGTCTTACGAGCAGGTAAAATCCTTTGGCAAACGTATTTCTCCATCACCGATGTATATAGCGTTCGTCAAAGCCTCAAACTCAATCGCCCCGATGTTGGATGGTATCAGATCCGATCCGCTCTTGGTCGACGCGAGGAACAGAAAGACAAAATCGAAACCGAATTTGCTGTCTTTGACTCAACCTACGAGACGCTGACATCGAAGCTAGCACCGATGATTTATGATCTTGGCTTCCTAAAAACTTAGCGTGCAGCAGCGGCTCATGCTGGTAAGCAAGCAGGCGAGATCTCGGGACACGAGGCGGAGAGAGAACGTTCGTCTCCGCGCTGTCAATCTGCATAGGTATGGGCGCTTAGCGTACGTTTTCGAACATCCTCTGCGATGACCCCGAGTTGGCGTAGACGAAATACCAAAGGTCCAAACCGGGTGAACGACGACGCCTTCACAGATGAGCTGAGATCGGCCCTGGAGGCCCTGATCTCGGAAGCCCGTGCAGCAGGCCCAGGGCGGGTTGTGACCGCGGCCGAGCGCGCTGCGATAATCTGGGTCACGGACCGCCAGGAAGCCCCCGAGGCCGCCCGCCGCGATCTGCCGGTACCAGAGACCGCACGCCGCTTGCAGTAGGATCCCGGCCGCCCTGGCTCCTGTGGTGGGCGACGCGATCTCTCGTTCATGACGGACACCCGTACCCACGACGATCTACGAACTTACAGCCTCCCAGATCCGGACTGGTGCACAACTGCGGTTCAGCCGGCGAGCCGACGCCACCATGGGCGTGCTTTCCAGGCTTCCAGCTCGGCGCGGGCCTGGGCGGTCTCCGCTTCGGCTCTCTTCTCCAAAGCACTCAACTCTACCCGTGATTGAGCCGCTGCGGCATCGGCCAATGCTAATCGCGCTTGCAGCTCGCGCTCGCGACCCCCGGCCTCCTCAACGACCTGGGCGAGTTGCCGAGCGAGAGCGGCGACCTCCCCGACTAAGTGATCGGATTTCTCAGTCTCGGCGCTCCTGTCAGCTACCGCCTGCGACAGAGCTTGCTGCGCCTCTGTGAGAGCCCGCTCGAGCCGTTCGATATGGGCGGTTAGGAAGGCAACGAAGGTCCTTTCGAGAGGGCCTTCGACAGGAGGCTCAGCATCGATTTCGCTTTCATCGAGAGGGGTTTCGACACCTCTCTTGAGAGCCCGCTCAAACTCTTCGATAGGGATCTCTATCCGGGTCCTACCGTCGTTACCGGGGAGCCTACGCCAGCCCTGTCGGCGCACGAGCTGCCGAGCTGAAGCCGGTTTCAGAGAGAATGCTTCCTCGATCTCCGCATACGTCATGATGCGGGACGAAACCCCCTTCGACACCTCGCTCATGACAGCCCCTCGGTCACTCGGAATGAGACGGACGAGAGGGTGTGTCCATAACTCTTTCGAAAGGGTATCTGACCGCCCTTTCGAGACCCCCGTCGAGGGAGGGCTTACCGTAGCCGTGTTGACTGCCTGTGTCGGTACGGGGATGGTGGGCGAATGCCGGACTCGTGCCGGTTCGAGGAGATAACCGCCACGACGGCAACGTAGAAAAAGCAACGGCCCCTCAGGCGCCAACCTGAGAGGCCGTGGACCGATCTCATAGAGACCGGCGGGGGATCAAACACCTCCCGACAGTCTCACGAGCACCCTTAGGGGTCAAGACGGGACGCCAATCCCGTCAACGGTCTTGCTCGTTCTGTGGAAGGGTGTCGCCCGCTAAGGCGATGCTCGCTGCTGTGCCGTGGCCCGCAAGGGCTGGGACATGTTCGCTGAAGAACTTAGGCGCGCCGTCGAGGTTGCGCCCCGGGGCGCGCTGCCCGAGGTGGCGGCGCTGCTGTGGCGCGCCTTCGGGGCGGGCCAGGTGAGTGAGGCCGAGGCCGAGGCGCTGTCGGCGCTGATCGAGGGGCGGACGGTCATCCCGGCCGCGCCCGTGCCGCCGCGAAGGCCTGCTAGCTCCCGGCCGCGGAGCGACGCCCCGCCGGGCCGACCGTCCATCTTCCCCCCGAAACGCCATCAGCGCTCGCCGGATCGCGCTCGGTCACTAGAGCGACGGCGGACCTTGGCTGCCTCTGGTCCAATGCCCCCGGCGCTCGCGGCCCGGCACACGACTGGCGAACTCGCCGCGTTACGGATCATCGCCGACGAGGTGCGGGCGCGCGGCGCATGTGAACTGTGCGTGTCGGCCATCGCGGCGCGAGCCGGGGTGTCGGCCTCGACGGCACGCAACGCGATCCGGACGGCTGCCCGTTCCGGGCTTCTCCACGTCGAGGAGCGCCGCCTTCTCGGCCGGCGCAATGATCCCAACCGCATCACCATCGTGGATGCCGCTTGGCGGGCTTGGATCGCGAAGGGCGGCCGAACCGGGGGGGGTGCCTTCAAAAAACTCGAGCCCACGGACAGAGGATCTCAGAAAGCGCAATCTTGGAGCGGTCAGCGGCCAGCGGAAACGTCGCAAAGAGCTGCCGGGAGGCAGGGTCGGGCGAGGGCAAGGCCACCTTCCGATTCCGGACCGGGTCCGTCACGGCGAGTGCCATCCATGCGGTAGGCTCATGCACCCGATCGTCATTCCGAACGGCCCGCTGCGCACTCAGTAGCCGTCGAGCACGGCGTACTCGCCACGCGGGCCGAACCGCGGCGCGCTCAGGTCGATGCGGACGCACAGGCGCGTGCGCCTGTCATCGGACTGGCAGTTCGTCAGCACCACGCGGCCTGCGCGGCGTTGCCAGTCCTCGGCCCGCGCCTGGAGCGTCGGCAATGCGACGCGCAGGCGCTCGACTTCGGCGGCGAGGCGGGCGCGTTCCGCCTGACCCCAGAAGGTAGACGCGGCGACGCCGGCAAACTGTGCGCCGGTGGCGCCCAGCACGACGAGGCTCAGAACTGCGGTGAGGCGAAGTGTCAGCCGAGCCGTTGCCTGTCGAACCCCGTGCGTCGCTGCGTCGATCTCACCGCGCGCGTCGTGCAGCGCGGCCACGACCTCGCTGCGCAGTCGGTCGGCCCCGAGCGCGGAGACCGTCGTGTCCAACGACGCGACGCGGTCGGACAGCGTTCCGAAGGCCGGCCCGAGGGCCGACACGTCGAGGGTGAGGGTACGAGGTTTTGCAGCCGCCATCTCGGCCGCCTGTGCGGCCTTGAGCGTCCCCTGCATGTCCTGCCCGAGTCGGTCCACGTCGCGGCGGACTGCCTTGAGCGTGTCGAGCAACTCAATGACGGGGTCGGTTGAGTTCGCGCCGTCCATTGTCGGCAGGGTCCTACGAGTGCTCCGTCTCGGTGGGCGGAACAGGATCCTGTCTCATGGAGAAGATGTGCAGGCGGCCGAGAAGGTCGGTGACCCTTCGGAGGTCCACATCCGGAAGACCGTCGTTGTCGATGATCGAGACCAGCTGCTTGGCATTGGCAGGGCTGTCGTAGGCCCATCGGATCACAACAGCGCCGACGACCTTCGCCTCCCGTTCATCCCTGGCTTGGATTTCTGCCTCCACACGTGCGGTCTCAGCGGCAAGCGCCGTCAGCCTCTGTTCCGGGGTGCGCTTGATGCGCTTCGGCTTGGTCTCGGTCGTGTCCATGTTCGAAGCTCGCTTTTTGAGAGTTGCATTCGAGGGGCGGGCAAAGCTAGGGTTGAGTCCCGAAGGGCGCGGTTACGTCTCGGACTGCGTCCG
Source organism: Bradyrhizobium sp. 132 (assembly GCF_023074185.1). Lineage (GTDB taxonomy): Bacteria > Pseudomonadota > Alphaproteobacteria > Rhizobiales > Xanthobacteraceae > Bradyrhizobium. The sequence continues at coordinate 6,593 of NZ_JADPKY010000098.1, forward strand.
ACACCCGCGGTCCTCAGGGGCTGCGCCCCGCCGGACGGCTTCCCCCCAGTCCGGCGCTTAGGCGCCGGACGTCAGGGTTCCTCACCCTGAAACCGAGCCAGCGTCGGGCCGCTGGACCACGTATGTGCGCACAGGGCGCGGTGACGGGATGGCGCTGTACCGCTTCGAGCTGAAGGTGATCGGCCGCTCCGGCGGGCGTTCGGCCGTCGCCGCAGCCGCCTATCGCTCCGGCACCCGGATGGTCTGCGCCCGCCGCGGCCAAGTCTTCGACTACAGGCGGCGCAAGGGCGTCTCGTCGCGCGAACTCCTCGCTCCCCCAAGCGCACCGGCATGGGCTCGCACGGATCGCCAGAAGCTCTGGCAGATGGTGGAGGCGAGCGAACGCCGGGTCGACAGTAGGCTCGCGAAAGAGGCCGTACTCTCGTTGCCGCGCGAGCTGAGCGTCGAGGATCGCGTCCGGCTGGTCCGCGCGTTCGTCGAGCGGGAGATTGTCGCGCTCGGTCTTGTCGCGGACATCGCGCACCACGACGGACGGACGGGAAAAGACGATCCGGACGGCGGCAATCCGCACGCTCACGTGCTGATCTCGACTCGTCGCGTCGGTCCCGATGGGTTCGAAGGCAAGGAAAAAGCTCTCGACGCTCGAGACACCCTGTTGCATCTCCGTGAAGCGTGGGCTTCGCATCTGAACGAAGCGCTCGAGCGTGCCGGAGCGCCGACGCGGGTCAGCCACCTCTCGCTCGCGGCACAATGCGAGGACGCCAAGGCTGAGGCTGCCGATGCGCGCGCCAGCGGTGACACGGAGAAGGCGGACGAAGCCGACGCAGCGGTTTTCGTGCTTGATCGGAAGCCGGAGCCGAAGCTCGGGCGGGGACACCACCTCCGAACCCGCGCTGGCATTCAGACCGACCAAGGCGAGGCCGTAGACGCGCTCCGGATTGAGCGTGCCCGCCGACAAACGCTGACCGCGACCCTGCGCACGCTGCTCCGAAAGGCCGCGCAGTTTCGGTTGCAACTCGGCGACCGCCTGCGTCAAAGCTTGAGCGAAGGTGCCATGGCCTCGCTGCGGGATACCAACCTCGCGGTGTCGGTGGGTCGCTTGGCACGCGGCGAAGGGGAGCGCCTGACTCCCGATGAGCGCATCAAGGCACAGGAACGACAGCGCGCGTTGAGGCACGAACAAGCTGAGCGGCGCTTGGCTTTGGGAGATGGTGAGCAGGCCTCGGCACGTGAGCGCGACCTGCGTCGAGAGGAGATTGAGCGCCATCGTATCGAACAGGAGTTACTGAGGGTCCGCGCCGTGATGCGGCGAGATCGTGGACGTGGGATCGGCCGCTGAGCGGCCGATCCACGGGCCGGCGCGCTAGTCCCTGCCCCACCCATCGTTCCGAACCGGCTTGCGGGACTTGGGCTTGCGCTTCTGTTCGGCCTTCGGGGTGAGGTTCGGCGGCACCGGAGCCGGAGCCGGCTGAGGAACGACGGGAGCGGGCTTGGCCTCCGCGTCTTTCTTGGCGCGCGCGTCGATGATGAGATCGCCGATGGTACGGTCGAAATTCGGCCCGTCATCGACGTTCGGTGGGACCTTGCACCGACAGGTCAGACACCGGTCAACGCGCACCCGGATCCGCTCAAACGCGCGTTCGTCCTCGGGCGTGATTTCCTTGTTGTCACGCTTGAGGAGCCGCACGCGGTCCCAGGTATCGATCTCGAAATCCTCGATCTCGCATTCCCAGAGTTCGATCCGCACGTCTTCCGGAACGGGGACGCCCGCAACGTACGTCGCGGTACTCAGAAGAAGGGCATTCTCCTTGCGGCACTCCCATGAAAGGTGACCGGCTCTCCTGACCTGTACGAGATATCGACAATCATGAGGGCGCAGCGGGTTTGAAGCTTCCGGCGCAGCGGAGGCATTCTGATCTTTGCGGTCTTCGTTCTGATTGGAGTTGGACATGTGAGGCCCCGGCATTTCCAGTTGCGAGGCCGTCTATGAATATCGCTCTTTGCCGAAAGTACAGAGCGGAGACCATTGGATAAGTGGGCCGGACCGGCAGACAGTATCTTGAAAAAGCTGAGAAATACTGCTACAAGGAGCAAGAACGACATCATAAAGACGGGAGAGACCCGTCACATGTGGAGGGGCATTCGCCACCCCAGTGAAGTCGATGGACTTCACTGGCCACATGTGAATACATTCTTAAAAGTAACCTAATGGAATTTGGCGGCTCGCCAAAGCCCGAATTGGCGGCAATTCACAGTTTCGTGAAGGAGCTGCCTAGGGTGTGGGCAGCCGCGGGGTGGCGTCTTCTGGGCTGTGATAATGACGCTTATCGGAGGTCAAGACGGAGTCGGTCATGGTGGCGCTGTTGGAGCAGATGCTCCGGGACGTGCGCCGGGAGATCGCCGCGATCGAGATGCGCTCGGCCGCGCGGACTGCTGGGCTCCTCGCCCTAATCCGGGATGGGGCCGACACCGCCGAGCAGGACCGGCTGATGTCGGAGGACATGCGCACCCTGGACGGCCTGCGTCAGGAACAGCGGGTGCTGAAGGAGGCCCTGGAACGCCCCGACCTCCCGGCGAGCGCCCAGGATCTGCTCGATCTCGCCGACGCGAAACTACGCCTTGTCCTTGAGGCCCGACTCCAGCTCCAGGACCTGAGGGGTCAGGGATGACCGTCGCGCCCGTCCCGGCCTCATCGCTCCTCGATGACGCGCTCGCGGACGCAGATCGGGAGATCGCCGAGACTGAGCGGCGGCGCGAACGGCAAGTTCACCTCCTCCACGGCCTCGACCCCGGCACGAAGGCGCGGACCTGCGCCGAGCGCCTCCTGTGCGAGATCGACTGGACCCTCTCAATCAACCACACGCACCGAACGCTCATCCAGAACCTGCTGGCGACCGAAACCTCCAACGACGTGGGTTCCCCGTGACCACCCTTCCTACCCCTGTCGCAGAGACCGCAATCGGCCCCGCGCTCGACTTGGAAGCGGTCGCCGCCCGCGCCGCCGGACTCGCTCGGCAGGCGCGCGCCGCTAACACGCTCCGCGCCTACGAGGCCGACTGGCGGGAATTCGCGGGGTGGTGCGCCGCCCGCGGCCTCGAACCGCTGCCCGCCGCCCCGGCCGTGGTCGGGCTCTACCTCGCCGACTGCGCCGACCGGCTGTCGCTCGCGACCCTCGCCCGGCGGGTGAGCAGCCTCGCCGCCCGGCACCGCCGGGCCGGGCTCGGCCTCGACGTGCGCCACCCGGCCGTGGCCGACGTGCTGGCGGGCCTCCGGCGCGAGCGCGGCTCCGCCCAGCGCCGCGCCGAGGCCCTGACCGTGCCGCGCCTGAAGCAGGTGCTCGCCGGGCTCGGCGACGGCCTCGCCGACCGGCGCGACCGCGCCCTGCTCCTGGTCGGCACCGCCGCCGCGTTGCGGCGCTCCGAGCTGGCCGCCCTCGACGTGGCCGACATCGCCGTCCTGCCCGAGGGCCTGCGGGTCACGATCCGGCGCAGCAAGACCGACGCCGAGGGTCGCGGCGCGGTGCTCGCGGTCGGGCGCACGGGACAGGCGACGTGTCCGGCCGCCGCCTACACGGCGTGGCTTGCCGCGACCGGGATCGCCGAGGGGGCGGCGTTCCGCGCCGTCGACCGTCACGGCCGCCTCGGCGGGCGGCTGTCCGGCAACGCCGTCGCGCTGATCGTCCAGCGCCGCGCTGGCGCCGCCGGGCTCGACGCGGCGGCCTATGCGGGCCACTCCATGCGGGCGGGGTTCGCGACCTCGGCCGCCCATGCCGGGGTTGGCGAGATCCGGATCGCTCACCAGACCCGTCACGCCTCGCTCAGCACCCTGCGCCGGTACGTCCGTGAGGGGGCCCTGTTCGCCGACAATCTCGCTGTCGAGATCGGATTGTAGCGCTTCCAGGGCTCTCGTCTGGGACGCCCAGGAGTCCAAAGCGTAAGGCCCGACAAGGAGTTGCGGCTCGGTTATTGAAACGGTTATATTTTCCGCCATATCCTTCCAAGGGCGCGACGTGCTGCCGGATGGAGAGGGCCTTATGGACGTGGAAGAAGACCAGTCGCGCCAGATGGCGATCATCGAGCCCCTGCTGCTCGGCATCCACGACGCCTTGTACGAGGCGGTCGCCACCTACAACGGTGACGGGTACTCGGATGCGGTTCGTGCGCAGCACAGTGATCGCGCTGCCGCGTGCTGCATCTACGACCACGCCGAACGAGCGCTGATGGACCGCTTCGACGGCACGCCTGGGGTGAACTTCCTGGATCGCCGGGGGCTTCACCTGCTCAACTACCGGGATCAGGCGCTGATCCGGGTCAAGAAGGTGAACGGGTTAGGCCAACACGCTAACTACCAGACCCTGCAACAGCAGGATTATGACGACGAGATGCCCCTCCTCGATCTGCCCGAGGCGGCCGTGCGTCTGTATGCGGGCTACCAAATGGATGCCGCCGGGGCCGCGATCGAGCGGGTGATGATTGTCAGGCAGATCGGCAAGGACGTGATCTGGACGGCGCAGGTCACCGCTACGGAAGCCCAGGCTGCGTGGGTGGACATCACGCCGGAGCGGATCCCTGACACTGGTCGGACCGACTTTGAGGCGGCGCGTGCGAGACGAGGACGCTAAGTGACCGACGCGGTCTTCAACGCTGACATGCTGAGACTCGCGCGTGAGGCGCGCGAGATGACCCAGGCTGATCTGGCGAGAGAGGCGTCTGTCACGCAGGCGCTCATCTCGAAGCTCGAACACGGCCTGATCGGCCAACCCTCCGACGAGGTGCTGGGCAACCTCGCGAAGGCACTCCGCTTCCCTACAGCCTTCTTCCATCAGCGCGAGCGCGCGATCGGGTTCCCCGCCTTTCACTACCGCAAGCGCACGAAGCTCGGCGCGAAGCCACTCGCGCGGATCGGTGCGGTCATCAACATCCGGCGTCAGCACGTGGCGAGGCTCTTGCGCTCCTACGACCTGGAAGTCGCCAAGCCGATCCCTCAGATCGACCTGGACGAGAGCGGCCTCACGCCAGAGAAGGTCGCCGAGCGGCTGCGCGCGTACTGGATGCTGCCGCGTGGGCCGGTCGCCTGCGTGGTTGATACGATTGAGCAGGCGGGCGGCATCGTCATCATGACGAGCTTCCACACCAAGCTTCTGGACGGCATCAGCTTCCGTTCGGAGGGCATGCCACCGCTCTTCTTCATGA
>NZ_JADPKY010000196.1 GCF_023074185.1 Bradyrhizobium sp. 132
TGCGCCGACCTCACCACTGAACGGATCGGCCAAGAACCGCTCCGCCGTCAGTTCGGGCCGGTTCAGATAGCCACGCGCGACCCCCGCCCCGCCAATGTAGAGCTCTCCCACCGCTCCCAACGGAACGGGCGCGCCATGGCCATCGAGCAGATACACACGCGTGTTCGCAATCGGACGGCCAATCGGGACAACTGACCCATCAAAATCAGAGGGGTAACTCCAGGTCGTCGCACAGACCGTTGTTTCGGTAGGTCCATAGGCGTTGACAATAGATGTTGCAGGCAACCTTCGAATGAGTTCAGACTTTGGCAGCTCTCCAGCAAGAATGAGAGATTGCGACGCCAAATATTCCAGATTGCGGTCTCCTTGGAAAAAGGCTGGAGGCAACGTCGCGTGTGTTATGGCTTCGCTTCGCAGATAATCTGATAGCTTGTTACTCGCTTGACGGAGCTCATCCGCAGGCAAATGCAATGCGGCTCCAGCACCAAACGCCATAAGAATTTCCCAAGCGCTCGCATCAAAACCAAAGGAGGCGAACTGCACTACTCGGCTGTTTGAACAAACGCCAAAAAGCCCGATCTGAGCCAGCCCCAGGTTGACGAGGCCCCGATGCTCGATCATGACTCCCTTTGGGGTGCCGGTAGATCCCGAGGTGTAGATCACATAGGCGAGATGGCGCGAGGTCAGGCCAAGCGCACGCGGGTCG
>NZ_JADPKY010000034.1 GCF_023074185.1 Bradyrhizobium sp. 132
TGCGCCGACCTCACCACTGAACGGATCGGCCAAGAACCGCTCCGCCGTCAGTTCGGGCCGGTTCAGATAGCCACGCGCGACCCCCGCCCCGCCAATGTAGAGCTCTCCCACCGCTCCCAACGGAACGGGCGCGCCATGGCCATCGAGCAGATACACACGCGTGTTCGCAATCGGACGGCCGATATGCGGCACTGCGTTTTCGATGGAGAGCCGTCCCGAGGTCGCCACGACCGTAGCTTCAGTAGGGCCATAGTTGTTTATCAGCTTTAAAGGCGGTGTTAGAGACGCGGGCATACGGTGGAGACGATCACCGCCAACAAGCAAGTACTCCAATGTGGGATTTACCAGCTTGTCTTCCAACGCGATTGTGGCCAGCGGCGTGATCAGAAAGGCGACTTCGAGCGATTGATCACGCCACCATTCTAGCAGGCGGAGCGAATCTCCCGCTGCCGCTCTGGGAGGTAGAAGCAATGTGCTGCCGTTGTATAACGCAGTCCATAGCTCCCAAGTGCTGGCATCGAATGCTAGTCCGGCAGTGAGTGCGCAACAGGTTTCTGGTTGAAGACAAAACGTTTGCACATGCCAAGCTATCAGATTGACTAATCCGCGATGCTCGATCATGACTCCCTTTGGGGTGCCGGTAGATCCCGAGGTGTAGATCACATAGGCGAGATGGCGCGAGGTCAGGCCAAGCGCACGCGGGTCG
>NZ_JADPKY010000156.1 GCF_023074185.1 Bradyrhizobium sp. 132
GCTCCATCTTCGCCCATTGGGCGTCAGTCAAAACGAATCGGTCCATCCCAAGCTTGAATCACAACCAAGCCCCGATGAGAATCCTGAATCCCAACAGACGCTAGCGAACGTCTCGCCTCGATCAAGCAGCTCCTGTGACCGTGCCGCTCGCGACCGGAAGGCGAGCCAAGGCGGTGGTGGTTCTGAGAGGTCGGATATCGTTGGGTTGGATCAAGTAACTTCGGTTTCTTTTCATCAGCCGCGCCCGAAGTCCGAGCGCGACCTCGATCGGTTCAGCCCGGCGATTGGCCGGCGGCAGACGAGGCGCCACGCGGTACCCCTCAACATTTGATTTGCAGACGCGCGTGAAACTGGGGGCGAGCGGTCGCTGAGAAACGATTGGTGTTGAAGCTGCGGACACCCCTACCCACCCCCTTACACGCCCGTGACACACATTCGTTCACGCCTTCCCGCTGTGCGGCGTTTGGCGGCGGTGTCGTTGCCGACGGCGATGCATCGAACTTCAACTACCTGGTAAGCATTGTCCTCTCTCAATCCTGCCACGTGGTAGCACCCGTGTCCTGATAAGCAGAGCGGTCACCACGGACACTCCTTTTGACTTTGCCTGCCGCAATCAAACGCAGCAGCGTGTCTTCAGCGTGCCCAAGCGGGCGGTCGTTTTGGTGGTTCCGAAGCGCAACAGCATCGGGCTTAGCAATGGGCGCGGATCTTAGCTGTCTCAAGCCGGGTGCTTCACATCATAGGCCGCACTAATCGGCACGCGAACTGACACCGTAGGCTCTCCATATCGGCCGCTGCCTCACGGACGATCGGCACCGTTCCGGCGACGGCATCGCTTCAAAGGTTGATTTGCATGTCGTCGTGGGCTCGACACCCCGTCAAACTAAAAGGCCCCCGGGCGAACCGAGGGCCTCTGTTAGCATCAGGGGTACATCCGCCCTTAGTGATGCCAGAACAGTGCGAGGATAACAATAATCGGCAGCGGGATGCCCAGCATCCAAAGCAGTGCACCTCTTCCAAAGCCCATGGTGTCCTCCTGTGTTGCAGAGATAACCAGTAGATTGTGAATTGGTTCCGAGTCAGGAACGTTCCACAAATGCGAAGGTTGTTGCTCAAACAGAGGATAGGATGGCAGTTAATAAGCCGACTGGCGACAATGCACGCAAGGGCGCGGTGAAGAAGCGTACCCAGCTCAAGAACAAGCTCACCAAGACCTCGACCAAGCGCAACAAGACTAGTGGCGAGTTCATGGCAGTCAAGAAGTCCGCAAAGAAGTTTAAGGGTGTTCGCAAGGAGAAGTGATGGTCCGATTCTTCGTCGGCATCGCCAGCGTCGCGCTAGTCCTCGCGGCGTATGTTTTCGCTCAGGAGCGGTGACTTTTTTATTTTGGCGCCTGCAGACCCGGAGACCGCAGCCAATCACTCATATGCGATGCGGTTTCGGCTTGCCGCGCTTTCCGAATGAGATGATCTCGCTGCAGGCCAGGCGGCATGGTCTGTGCCTGATGCTTCAGCCTGTCAGCTTCCTTCGCTAGTCGTTCTTCGAGTGTTTCGGTTTGTTTGAACCGCCGTCGTGTCTGCATGGCGCGCTCCCTTCTGGCCCTGCGATGCTGGACCGAAAGTACATTAAGAACTGACCGCGAGACATTATCATTTGATAGATCGACATCATTTGATAGGTCAGCTCTTCGAGAGCCCTTTAAACGAGCTCGCCCGGAGCAACCCTTCCCGCACCTGAGACGGAGCTCAGAGACGTCCCTTGTCAGCGATCCATCCGGCGAGTTCGCGCAGTCGAAGCCTGAAGCTCTTCTATTCGCGATGTTCGCTGGTGATGACCGTATCATCTGTAGAGTCGAATGGGCTGCCTTGCGCGATCGTGCGGCCGCGGACGGGATCAATCCAAACGACATAGTCGGCATCTTCAAGAAGCATCGGGCCACAATCGAGCAGATTGCAAGCGATCAGTACGACGCGGGCAAGGAGATGCCGGTGGTTCGGACTGAGCACCTGGGGGCGGTCTAGCCGTGTTGGGCCACGATCAGTTGGCCGTCAGAGCAGCACGCCAAAGAGCTATGCCATCACAGAGCCCGCGCTCCTGAGGGAGTGGACGTCTGGCCCCCTTGAAGCTAGGCTTCGAGCCTCCTGCAGGACTCGAATGCCTTACTTGAAAGCAGATCAGACCCGAGACGAGCGCAATGGCAAGGTGCTCGCCGACATCGCTCTTGCTCGCTACCTTTTCTATCGTCTTCTTCGGTTGCCTCGGCGGTTTAGCCGCCTTTGTTGTCATCGAAGCTTGCCTGCTCTCTTTCGATTGGCTCGGCCCGAGCAAGCACGATGGGACGGGCGGTGTTCGCTGACAGAGCACCGGCGCCCCGGCCTCGGAAACAGCACCTCAAACAAGCCCGCGGCATTAGGAGCGGCCTAGTTTGGGCCGCAGGCGTGCGAGGAGATTTGGCCGGCCGGATTGAACCTCAGAACCGCGCTGACCGAGCCTTCGCGCACGACGTATGAAATGAGCGCTCCCTCGTCAAAGGGCTGGATATTGTCGAGCCGGGATGCCGGATGTTCGTTCAAGCGATCAACCCAATACGAGCATCGGGCTTCTGAGCCGGTGATGGTTTTCCTCGCGCCGCAGCCGCAGGTAAATGACGGCATCTTAAGCGTACATTCCCACGTTCGCTTTGATATCGCCCGCGCGGTAGGCATCGAGCCAGTCAATGGCAGCGGCCATCGGGTCAAAAGACATACAAGCACCTCCAGCTGAATCGTTTCTGGCGGAACCAGCTAAATCTCTTCGCCATCGATTCTTGAGTTTCGATGCCTGCGCACGGTTCGTCCATATGCACAACGCCATAGCGGATACTTGCCGTCGGCCTGTTATGCAGACCCGACCTTCGCAGTCTCGCTATCCTTTATTGAATGGAACCGAGATGAGCACGAAATGCGAAAGGCAATGCGGGGGCCGGTAGCCGGCCGGACGAGATCGCGGCACTCAGCCGTAGCGAAGCGGCCCTCATGTCCGAACTTCGCAACATGGCATCCCGCTGCGGTTAATTACTAGCGATGCTGGACATGCGCGACCTCGGCGATGTGCTGAGCATCGGCACGGGCAGGAGCACGAAGGATCGGACGTGACATGCGCTCGCTGTCGCGGCACCATATTGATGCCAAAGCCGAATTGGGCCGCATCTAAACTTGTGACATGGCGGCTTTGGTCGAGAGCTGGCATCCTACGTTCGCATGGCTTGCCATCGACGAGCCTGTCAGCTGAGGGACCAGCGGCGACAGCTACCAGCTCGCTTGAGGGACGATTGGCCGAACTGCCCACAAACCTCAAAGATCAGGCTTGTCGCTTGCCAGCCGGTAGCGAGCGCGAAGTTCTTCTTAGAAACGCCCGTTTAGCCGAAAAGGCCCCAGGGATGACCTGAGACCGGATGCTGGCCGAACGTAATTCCTCGTCTTCGCCGGCGCCATCTGGATACGCCAGTCTCCGCAGCACGCCCCCCCGGGGGGCGGGATCCCGGTTTTCAGGACGCACTCATCGATCGGTTGACGTCTCTGACCGGAGTGAGGCTTGCATCGAGGTAAGTGAACCGCCTATGCGGCCGGATCTGCTCCGCCACTTGACTACCGGCCAAGACTAACAACCTCGGCAGATGCTCTTGATCTTCTTTTCTAACGCGATGTCGGCCGGATCGCGCGGCTGGTCGCCGGTTGGCTTTGCCGTGGCTGGTTGCTCCATTGCTTGCGCGCCTCGGCGATGGTGGTGCGGCTTGTCCTTCCCCTGAACCGGCTGGACGATAGCGACTGCTGCGACGAAGGCGATCAACATCAACGCAAATATCCTCAGCAATTTTTGCAAATCTTCCCCACTGTCTTGTCGGCCTTTGTGTTCTCCTGATCGATTTTGGCGTCGCTGTCCTGTTGGTTCGTGGTCGTCGGCTTGCCGATGCCGCCCGCAGGTGCGGTGTTCTGCACGTTGGCACCCGGCGAGCCTGACGGAGCCGCGGTACCAGCCGTATTGGTGCCCGGCGCCGCTCCCGTGCTGAGCTCATTGCCGCTACCGGTCTGCTGGTTGGGAAGTTGGCCGGTCGTCGGACCGTTGGTGTTGCCGGTCGCTGTGTTTCCATTCAGTCCAGGGCTCCCCGTAGGCCCTGCCGCGGTCGACGCACTTCCGCTCGCTCCGGCTGCAGCGCCACCTGCCGCTCCTGCTCCAGAAGATGTTGAAGATGCACCTGCGGCACCCGAAGAGGCGGCGCCACCTGTGCCGCCGCCGGCGGATCCGCCACCACCGCCAACACCGCTACCGCCGCCACCGCCACCGCCACCGCCTTGCGCGAACGCGGTGCAGGGAATCAGGACAGCCAAGGCCAGTGCAAAGCGGGAGAGCTTCATATCGTTCACTCCTTTTGCGACCAAGCTTTCTCGCGAAGTTTCGTTCCTGTCGTCCCGAAGTCGGCGCGATGTGGCAGCGACAGAGTTCGCCCTCATTCAGCTCGGATGGACTTTGGTCGTCGCAAGCGTAACGAGGCCTTCGGAAGAGGATGGCGGAGGCGAGTCCAGCGAAGCAAGCGTAGCCCATCAGCTCGCAGCGCCGCTTACAGACGAGGATCTGCTCCTGCACATTGTCACGTCTGTCCGGCTCATCTGCCGCACTGCGATAGTCGCTGATCGCCCCGCGATATCGCGAGACAGCCGCATCATAGCGCTGCTGGAGAAAGCCCATGAATATCCAGGCAGCGAAAATGATCGAGGCATTCGGCCCGATCGATTTTAAGATGTCAGAGAGCTCTAAAGTCACCGGAGCTGAACCGGGCGCGAGTCGAGTTGTTCCTGGCGATGTGGACCTACTTTTCCGCTTCCAGAGATGTGCGCAATCACAGTCGCTTGCTCCGCACCACCAGCTGCGAGGAACGGATTGTCGTCGGGAGCTTTGGAGCTGAGACCAACTTCTGAGCGGCGAACGTGGATAAGCAGAACGACCCAGCCTCATTCAATGCAGCTTCGGAGCTCGACGACGTCTCTCCGAGACAGACCGAGGAGATTGCGTCCCAGAGCAGGCCGAGCGCTGCGCTGATCCACGAGACAATCCGGGCCGAGGGCGAGCAGGAGCTGGAGCGGCATTGGTGGGCCGTTCTAATGTCCGGACTTGCAGCGGGCCTTTCGATGGGGTTGTCGCTAGTGGTCCAAGGCAAGTTGCACGCCACTATCTCCGAAGAGGCGACACGCCAGCTGGTCGCTCCGCTCGGCTACACTGTCGGATTCCTCGTCGTAGTGCTGGGGCGGCAGCAGCTTTTCACTGAGAACACGCTAACGCCGATCCTGCCACTGCTGCACCACCGGGATCTCTGCACACTCGTCAAGGTCGCGAAGCTGTGGGGCTTAGTGCTTGCGTCAAACGTTGCGGGAACCTGGGCGATAGGCTTTGGCCTTGCCCATACCAACATTTTCGAACCCAAGGTCACTGACGCTTTCCTTGAACTTGGTCGCCACACCGTTCAAGGCCCCTTCCCGGAGACTTTTGTTCGCGCCGTCTTTGCCGGCTGGCTGATCGCGCTGATGATGTGGCTGCTGCCGGCCACGAAGGGATTTCGCGCGCACATCATTGTGGTCATGACCTATGTGGTTGCGCTCGGCGAATTCGCGCATATCATTGCCGGATCGGTCGAGTGCGCATTCCTGGTGCAACGCGAAGAGGCCTCGCTCGGCCAATACGCCTATGATTTCTTCGTGCCGACGCTGCTCGGCAACATCGTGGGCGGAACGACATTGGTAGCCCTGTTGAACTACGGCCAAGTCGCGGCAGAGCTTGACCAGGCCCAAGACTAATCCGCCCAACCGAGACAACATGGCTGATCGGGTCGAAAGTGTCCCTCAAGTTCATTCGGCGGCAGCTTAAGCAGGATGGCCCGGATCAACATCCTTCGCTGTCTTCTTCTCTCTCTGGGGTGTCATCTTCGCCGGGCTTTCCTTGCCCGGCACACCACGCGGGCCCAACTCCCGTTGCATGTCTTCTTTCGAGCGCTTCGGTTCGCGGCCGCTGACCGGTCTATCAGGCATCATTCCATCCTCCCCTTGTCCTTCAGATCGCGAATGCGGGTCTCGGACTCACCCTTAGATTTCAAGACCTCCGACCAGTCGTTAGCCCGGGCGACTTTGCTCAGTTCTTGGAGTTCAGTGAGTTGCTCTGCGGTTGACTTTTCCATTTTCGCTACCACAACGACTCGACATGCTCTGCTCACAAGCAGAAACGCGGCTGCGCGTTCCTTTTGAGACGCCGAGGCGGAGTAGATGGTAGGTAGTGCTTCCTAGGTGAGGCCGGCCCTTATCCCCGAATGACGGGCGGGGCACATAGCAACCCTTCATATACGACCATCTGTCAGGCTACGTGCCGCCGGCGCGCACGCACTAGCTAAAGGAACCCGAACTGGAGTTTTGGCGCTGATTAACGGCGGTCGATTTCACGGATCGGCAGCTTTGTCGCTCGCGCGAGCCAACCGATTGATATAGGCCCAGACGTTTAGGTGCTGTCGCATCAATAGGAACCGTCACCGTCCGTCTCGAGTATGATCTGCATGCGTTTCAGACGCATCCGGCTATCAGTCCTTAGCCCGAGCGGCCCCTGCCCTGGGTCCTTCCCCCCGGCCTGGGGCCGTTTCTTTGGTGCGAATGGCCCGTCAGCGTGAACCGGTTCGGGCGATCAGCCGAGAACCATCTCGCGCGGCATTGCTTGATATTGCGATATTGCTGAGAACCATCGCGAGGTCATTCATCCGGACCGATGGACAGCCGCTCCGTCCGCCTCCGCAAGCACGAAGCTGTGCCCCAAACCGGCAGCTACGAAGTCTGCTTCGCCGATGGTCGCCGAGCGTCTATTTCTAATGGTCGGCCGAGCGTCTATTTCTAATGGGACATTGTCGCCTGGACGGCGGCTCGCGCCGAACCTGTTGACCGGAGCAGAAGCGCTCGAGCACGCCCGGGCCCTGGCAAAGGCCGAGCTCGCCCGCTATCGCAACACAAAATGAAATTTGCGGATTGACGGTCCTAAATGGAACGACGAGCACGGGCGGATATTTGACTGGGCGCTGGCTCGCCGGCGAGATGGTGGAGCGGCCCCGGCCTACCCCAAAAGCCCCCCTGCAGCCGGGGCCGGTCTCTCCGCCAACGAACGACTGGCGGGGCTGCCCTCCACCCTCGGCACGAAGCCATTTCGCACTCCCGGCGAAATCTTCTTGAAACATACGAGGTCGAAGCTTGGCCGCATCAAATATGGGGATGCCAGATGTTAGTCCTGATGAACCTGATTTGGCGCCGGCTTGCCTACACAATGCTGATCGGTATGCACTGTAAGCTCGTCTGGCAGTAATGGTGAAGGCGGCTTTCGTCAGGAGGCCACCACCATGCCCAAAGAGATCGCTATAGCGCTCTGGTCCTTGGCAGCTGCCTGCGTAGTCGCATTCAGTATGGCAGCGCTGGTTGCGCCCCACTAGAAGAGACACAGACCCGCCAGCGTGAACCTCGGCAGAAGTGGCGCCGACCGGGGCTGCCTACTATCTCTGTGCAGCGCCCCTCCCGCTCCGCAGCAAAAGCCCATGTCTCCGGCCACACGTTTGACCGAAGCAATATACCTTCCAAGCTCGGTGGCGACTTCGACTGCGGTCGAGCCGCGTTGATCACTTTGATCAGCGTCTGCACCTCGTGCTCGGTCCATTGCTTAGGTTGGTGATCTCGCACGCGCCACGCTCCGAATCACGCGTGAGATTAGCAAAATTCGTTCCATTCTCGGAACCAAATGCTCATGAAATAGATTTCGGTTCCGCCGAATTGTATTTGCAAAGGATGCAAAGCTAGGGCAGAATTTTGTCACCGGGGCTGGCTGCATGTTTCACTTTTCGATTTGACCCGGGTTTTTGACCATGCGCGGGCCGCAGCGATTTAACCTCCCGCTGCGGCCTTCGTATGTGCGGTCACACCCGGGGGGTGGACGGCCGGCCTATTTGATTTTCGATCAATGGAGCGGGACCGTTCCTAGTCGTCCCAATGACCTTTGCACAATTCGCGCACTGGCAGACGCGGGCAGTCCGCCGGCCGTGCAAACGAGAAACCGCCGCTTTAAATACTGCGGCATGCCGCAGTCATCGCACCGCGGCGGCGGGAGTCTCATAATGGACGCCTGGTGAGATCGGCATGAGCATGCAGATGAGCATGCCAATGATTCGATGAACGGCTATTGATGATGCACTCGAGACCCAAACATCACCGGCCTCAGCGAATGTTGATGGTTTAGAGGCCAGCTGCCGCAACATTATAGTTCCAATTCTGGACCAACAACTATATTCCGCGAGCCGCGGGGCAATGGTTCGCCCCGAGTCGGAACTGGGGATCCGTCCCGAACGTTGGCTCCTAATGACCCACACAGTTCTCTTGGTAGACGATGATCCGGCGGTCCTCGATGTGATCGCGAGCATGTTAGAGGAAATCGGCTGCAAAGTTATCCGCGCCAACGGCGGGGCTGAAGCCTTGGATCTGTTGCAGCATCATGATCGCATCTCGATCCTGATCAACGACATCAATATGCCGAGCATGGACGGCCACGAGTTGGCCGAGCGGGCGACCCGTCTCCGCCCGGCGCTGAAGGTTCTGCAATTGTCAGGACGAGAGCGACGGCGAGACGGTTTCCCGATGATCCGGAAGCCATTCTCCGAAGATGACTTGTATCGCGTGATGCAGCAGACCACCGGTGCCTGCTGATACTCTGGAGCTAGTCGGCGTTAGAGCCTTGGGCCCAGCAGCGTCCGCATGCAGCGATCGAGAGCGTCTAAGAGGAAAGGCTTCTGTAGAATTGGCCGACCTTTGAATTGCTCCGGTACGCCATCGGCGCCATAGCCGCTCGCGAAGACGAAGGGAATGCCGCGGACCTGCAAAGCTTCTGCGATGGCTGCCGAGCTATCCCGGCCAAGTTGCAGATCGAGAATAGCGGCGTCGCATTCAGCGCTCATGGCCATGGTCAGCCCAGAGCCTAGGTCACCGGCCTCCCCAGCAACCTCGTGACCAAGCTCAGTCAGCATATCCGCAATCATCATGCGGAGAAGCGTTTCGTCTTCAACTAGCAGTACTGATGCCATGCTTCTCAGTACGCCGGCAGGTTTGTGAATGGGAGTCTTTTCCCGACCTCTCATAAGGGCAGCCGGTTCTGAGGCCCGAAGCTCGCTGGAGGAGTTGATCAGGCGAGGCTAAGCCGACTTGGGCCTATTTCGGATATAGACTACCGCACCGCGGCCAGCAGACGTCAGCTCACCGAGAGTGGTCTTCCCTTGGCCGCGGAGCTATCGCCAAATTTTGGTGACGGCCGGAGCCGGTCAGGCGGCGGCGGTTATGGGCTGACGGTCGGTCGGCTTGGCGATGACCTCGATCCCATCATTGAATGTCACACCGACAACGAGTTTTGGCAACTGGTTGTGGCCATCGAGACGACGCCAGCTTCTCTGCGCGGCCTCGAGCAGTTTGAAGACCATCGCGAGTGCCGTCTTGTTGGACAGGCAGCCCTTCGATCGGATGGTGCGGTGGCGAACGGTGGCGAAGGTGCTTTCGATGGGGTTGGTCGTCCGCAAGTGTTTCCAGTGCTCGGCCGGGAAGTCGTAGAACGCCAGTAGCGTGTCTCGATCCTTGCTCAGGCAATCGGCGGCCTTCTCGTACTTCAGCGCGTAGCTCTCGATGAAGGCGTCGAACGCCAGCTCGGCGGCGAGCTTCGTTTCAGCCATCCAGATCTCCTGCAACGCGCGTTTGGCCTTCGGCTGCTGGCTCTTCGGCAGTTTGGCGAGCACGTTGGCGGTCTTGTGCACCCAGCAGCGCTGCCCGCGCGTTTTCGGCCAGAACCTCACCGGCGGCCTTCCAGAACCCGAGCGCGCCGTCGGCGATGGCGAGCTGCGGGGCGAGGTCGAGCCCGCGCCGCTTCAGGGCGAGCAGCAGATCACGCCAGTCCTGCGCGCTCTCGCGGGCGCCATCGGTGAAGCCGACCAGTTCCTTGCGTCCCTCGGGCGTCGCGCCGATCAGCACGAGGATGCACTGCTTTTCGTCTTCGAGGCCGGGCTTCGAGATGGAGGCCATCGGCCCAGATGTAAACGTAGCGCTGGGCCGACAGATCGCGCCTCTGCCACGCGCCGTGCTCGTCGAGCCAGCCATCCTTCAGGCGGCCGATGACGGATGCCGACAACCCGGCAGCATCCTTGCCAAGCAGCGCAGCCAGCGCCTCAGAGAAGTCGCCGGTCGAGATACCCTTCAGGTAAAGGATCGGCAGCAGCGTCTCGATCGACTTCGACCGGCGCATGTAG
>NZ_JADPKY010000161.1 GCF_023074185.1 Bradyrhizobium sp. 132
CCGGCTTCACATCCTTGAGGGTCACCTTGATCCGGACCGCGGTCGTGTTCAGGCTCATGCCGCCAGCCTCGGATTGTGTGTATGCATCGTATAGGTCGACGCCCAGGGAAGCAGTTCGTCCAGTCGCGCCGCAGGCCAACCATTGATGAGCTTGGAGAGAACGTCAGCGAGCCAGTGCTCTGCACTGACGCCATTGAGCTTACAGGTCTCAATGAGCGAAGCCAGCAATGCCCAATTCTCGGCACCTTCGTCGCAACCGGCAAAAAGGGAGTTCTTGGCATTGAGCTTGATCGGCCGCATCGCTCGCTCGACCGCATTGGTGTCCATCTCGATGCGCCCGTCATCAAGGTAGAACGTCAGGCCGTCCCAATGACGCAGCGCGTAACGCAGGGCCTTCGCCGTGTCGCCCTTCTGCGCTAGGTGAGCAAGCTTGGCCTCAAACCACTGCTTCAAGGCTGCAGCCAGAGGTCGGGCATGCGCTTGTCGGCCAGCACGACGCTCGGCATCCGACCGGCCGCGGAGTACTTTCTCAACCGCGTAAAGCTGGGCGATGCGCTCGAGGGCCTCGCGGGCAACCGGAGCTGGCGCCGGCGCAGCCTCCCGCTCGATCTTCACAAACTGGCGCCGCAGATGCGACCAGCAGAAGGCGAGCGTCCCGGACAGGGCGTCCGCACGCGTCTCTCGGGTCATGGTCTTGTAAGC
>NZ_JADPKY010000045.1 GCF_023074185.1 Bradyrhizobium sp. 132
GCTGTTCCAGTCATTGAACGTGCGGATCGGGACCTCGCGCCGGATTGCCGAATAGAATCCGGCACGGCGCCGCCTGCCGCCGCTCGCCGCGATCTTCACATCGACGAGCAGGCGATCGATGGTTGCGGCGCTGATGACCAGAACACGATCACGGTCCGGTTGGCCAAGCTGCAATCGGCCATGTTGCTCCAGCGCCGGCAGCAGGGTTGGGATCATCACCTTGAGCCGCTTGCCGCACACCCGATCCGACGCCTCCCACAGCGCCGTCATCGCGTCTCTGATCGTCGCACCATATCTACGCTTGCGCTCTCGAGGTGCCTCGACTGCGCCGGGCCCAACCGCTGCGCGTCGCCGGAGTGCGCGCACCGCATGCTTGCGATGCCAGCCCGTCGTCGCGCACAGCTCGTCAAGGATCCGCCCCTTCTCCGCTCGTTTGGCCGACCGGTAACGTTCCATCACCGCCGACAACACTTCGCGCCGCGCGCCCATGCTGATCTTTCCCGCCATGGAGGCCACCGAACCAATTTGGTGGCGCTGCTGCATTCATCGGCGAGAAGTTGTCCCAGTAACATTCTGCGTGAGGCAATGCGCCCTAAGCCGGGGGATAGGCGCCCAAAAATGAACCCTTACAGATTGGTCTGTTGCGCTGCCTGCTTCGTAACAAAGCAGGTGGTGGGGGATGCTGATCGTGGAGACGATCGCCCGGATCCGACGCGAGCACTTCATCAAGGGCAAGACGATCAAGGAGATCGCCCGTGACCTGAAGGTGTCGCGGAACACGGTTCGGAAGGTGCTGAGGTCGGGAGCGACCTCTTCGAGTACGATCGGCAAGTGCAGCCGCGGCCAAAGCTGGGACGATGGGCAGTACACCTTGACGGATTGCTGGCGGCGAACGCGACTAAGGCGTTCGAGGCGTTCTCTCGGTCGACGAGTGCTGGAGGGCGGCCTAAAAGACGGCAGTGCGAACTGCAAGGAGGCCCGACGCGTTGCGACGTTATGTTCTTCGTCGACGTCATCTGTCCGCTCTTACTGATCTATTGGGTGAGGCGGCTACCGGCGTCGCTGCCTCGGACTCGTCTCATGGTGGGTGCCTCACCGTTTGCTATAGACATCGTCAGCTCACGTTTAGTTAATGCGTCTTAACTTAGAGGGATATCTCAGCTTGCTCACTTTTGCGCCGCTGTCTATTTTAAAGCATTCGCCATTCTGAGAGCGGTTGCTCGTTGTTGGAGACGGTCGCCGAATGTTTGCAGCCAGGGCCGCTCATTCGCGGTCAAATGCAGAGAGGGCCTCTCCAGAGATAGCCTTCTCCCTGGCACCCAGCTGAGTGCAAGCCTGAAAGCATCTTAGTGATTTCTCATCTCGAGACCACCGACGACTGACTTTATCGACATCCCCACCAACGCCCGGCGCCGAAAGGCTACCGGGCTCGGGGCGTTAGAAGCCGGCCGTCGCCGGCAAGAGGAGGCCTGCAGTGAATCTGGTCGGAGTTTGCAATACCAGCCGCGATGTGTTTCCGGCGCCCGATGGGACGATTAGCGCGATCGCTGCCGTGCGTGCGATTGATCGCGACCGCGGAGCCGACGTGCTCAACCCGCAATATGAGGTCGTCGAGGAGCTCAGCGGAGACGAAGCTGGATATCTCGTTTGCGAAATTGACGATGCGATCGAAGTCGACGGCGACCGCGACACCCTCGCCGAGGCAATCGCGGGTGCGTCGTACACGTGCGTCCGGGCGCGCTACTCGCTCTAATCACACCGACATCGAACTCGCGCCCGGCGCCGGCAACGGCTACCCGGCTCGTAGCGTCAGAAGCAGCGCGCGTCGCGGTGCGCCTACGACGCAACGCGCTGATCGCCAGCTTCGAGCGCACAATCTGTGGTCATCCTGCGGCGTGCGAGGCCGCACGGCGGCCTGACCGAGTACGCCGACTTGCTCCGGACCGCGCTGCTGCCGCGGCACGGCATTCCTGCAGCCAGCAAAGCCCTTGATCTTAAGCGCCAGACCGGACCGGGCGCCCCGAAGATCGAGGCTCAGCTGGCGCGAGACGGCGACGATGCCCTGCCTATGCTGCGGCGGTCGCTATCTGGCGAACACCGGTTTCATCGCGTACCCCGACAACCGCCGCCCCCGCGGCGGCTGGCAGACGGCGTCATGCATCGGCGCACATTTCGGCCCTTTCAGTCAGCCGTGGCCGTCTGGGCGACCATCTCGATCATCTGAAGGCACGGAGGAAGCGCGCCGCCGACGAGGGCGCCGCCTTCTTCGAAAAGACGCGTCGGGTCCGCCAGTCCGACAAGGACGACACCGCGCCGTCCGAATACCTGTCCCGGAAGACCGTCGAGGTCACCCGCGTCAGATTCGATAAAATTCGCAAGGACCTGGAGCCGGTCTTCATGGCCTGCGGCTGGCTCAATTTCGATTGGGTCCAGTCGAGGAGACCGGCTGCCGTACTCGCGAAATCAGCGGCGTCCGCGTGGAGATCCGCGAGGCAGGTCCGCTATGACGCCTAAAACATACGCACCGCTGGGATCCGGATGCGGCGGTCTGGAAATCAATCTGACGGCCCGCGGCGGATAGTTTGAATCCAAAGCCCCGGATCAGTCTGGGGCCTTCTGCTTTTTGAGCTTGCTGGCGGGATTCTGCTCGTTCGGCGTCGGCAGCTTCGCTCCGGGATCTTCAGATACGCGTCGACGACGGCGTCCGCCCACACGCGCATGCCTTCGGTCTTGTCGTTCATTCGCTGGGAGGTCAGGTGCGCGTGGTGGGCGCCGCCTCGCCGTCGGCCTCCGGCAGCTTGTGCGCCAGAACGAGCGACGCCACGACGCCAGATACCTTATCTTCGATGAAGCCACCCATGGCGCTGCGGACGAGGTGAGGGTTGAACAGCGGCAGCCCCTTCAGGGCGCCGGCGGCGCGCATGCGCTGCAAATACCTGTTGAGCGAGTTGGGATAAACGGAGCTATCCGCGAAGTCCCCGCCGCCACCCCTTTTCGCGGAGATGGCGCTGCTGAGAGGCGAACACCCAATCAGAACGACGGGCGTGGGCGTCATGCCTCGCCGGGTCCGGAGAAGAGTGATGCAGGCGGCATTGTGCATCGCGCCGCCGACTGACACGTTGGCGCCAGCTTGGTTTGACATCACGGGTGCCGAGACCGTGCACCCAATCGCCAATCCGCTTGAACAGCGATCGCCTCATTTGCCGCCCGGGGTGCGGTCCGCATCACAGACAAAGGACTTATTTAGCCTGGGCTGTTGCCCGCACCTTCCGGTACGTAGTCCTCAGGTGCCGACGCTCGCGTTTCCGGTTCGCCAGCCGCGCAGCTATCTTGCCTGCATCGTTGACGGCAATGGCAGCCATGATCTCGTTGTAGACGCAATTTCGGACCGAGAGCGGAAAGGAGGCGGGCGTCGCAGTCAGGGCCGCAGGGTACATCATCTCGATGTGCGCAATGACCGCTTCACCCACGTCCTTAGCGATCTGCTTCACGAGCTCTCGGCTCCACTGCGCTTCGCCGATCTTTGCAAACAGCTCTTCTTTTGATCCAATCGTTGGAACGGTCATGTAGGCTCCTCACTAGGGTACGATTCTCGTAGGTTTAACTTGCCACGACTTCATCGAAACAGAAGCGTTCGTAGCGACAGCAGCCTCGCAACGTCGATTATCTAATGCCGAAACTTTGCGAGCAATCGAATCCTTCGCTCGCAGAGGTCAAGGATGTGGAAAGCCAAATCGGTGTTTAAGGTCATCAAGTTACGGCACCAGTGATGGCAATTTGGCTGCGGACCGATTTTATATCATCAGGTCGCGAATTGGAGGAACTACCCGTCCGGCCGCTGAGAGCCATGGGCTGAGAAGCAGGAATCCAGGTAAACCGGATCATGGTGAACGCGAGGATCGCGGCGCTCAAGCCGGGCGCTTGGCCTCATCGATCGACCGCTGAAGAAAAGCGGATTCTTCAAAAAAAGAAAGCCTGACGCCGTCAGGTCGCCCGCTGCTTCAGCTTCCTCGGCCGTGGCCGCTCGGCCGGCGCCGGCATTCGTCTTGGTGAAGGAAGTCCTGCGACGGAGCTTTAGGTGAATCCTCTCAGGCGTCACGAATAGCTCAAAGCGGAAAGTCGCGGACGCCGAAAAAATCTTCAGCACGCGGCGCGAAAGACTACATTTGATGTGAAGCTAACTCGTTTTAGCTTCACTCAGAGGTCGATCCCGTCGAGCGGAATCGGCTCGCCGCGCTGCTGGCCGAGCGACCACAGACGCTTGTGCGTCCGGATCCAGCGAAAATGCCGATCGACCCACACCACCGCGCCGCTGCTGACGATGGCGCCGTCGTCGATCTCCGGGTGCTTCATGACGATGCCGCTGACGATCAGCACGAATTCCCGGCCGCGCTCGCGGACGAGGCAGCACCACTCCTCCAGGTGCGGGGCTCCGATCAGTTCGTGCGGCGCCGGCGTCTCGCCGCACGTATAGGCCGCGATGTCTCGCTCCAGATCCTGCTTGAGACCCTGCATGTCAGTGCCGCATCTGGCATTGGTCTCGGGCCTCGAGCGTCGCCAAGACGATCGCCTTCAGCTTGCGCATCGAGAACCCGGCCTTCGCCCAGGCCTTGCCCATCACCGCGAGTTCGTCTCCCGCCAACGGCGTGTCGCCGACGCGGGCGTCGTCCTCGGCGGCCAAGTCGCGCATGACGTTCGCCGCCAGCTGCGGCAGGTGGCGCAGCTCGGGCTCCGGCATGCGGATCATCCGAAAGCGGTCGCGCAGCATGCCCGGCAGCAGCTTGGCATCGTTCGCGGTGGCGATGTACGACACGACTGACAGGTTCAGTTCGGCATCCAGGCTCTGATCCCGGTACCGCAGGGCGGTCTCGGGATCCGTGAACGACAGCAGCGCGTGCGGCAGGTATCCGTTGGTCGACGAGGTCGCCTTGTCGATCTCGTCGATCATCACGACGGGATTGGCCGTCATGGACTGCCGCACGGCGCGCGTCGGCACCGAGGGCTCGGTGTTCGACCATCCCTTCGCGGTACCCGAGAATTGACCGTCCGACGTCGCGCCGTCGAAGCGGTGCACATGCAGACTGATCAGGGCGGCGAGCTTGCGCACGAGCCGAGACTTGCCGGACCCCGCCGAGCCGACCAGGCAGGCCGGCTTGACGTGGGCCGGCTTGCCGTCGCGCAGGTCGCGCGTCAGCGCATTGACCGCGGCGGTCGCGTGCGGAAACTCCAGGTACAGCGCCGTCCGGATCGCATGGACGTCGCGAACGACGATCAGCGGCAACGCGGCGTCGACTATGTCTTTGTAGTGCAGATTGTAGTTGTTGAGCTTCGACGACCGATGCTTCGGCATCACGACCAGCGTCGGGCCCGCCGGCGCGCGGCGCTCGACCTTCTCCATATCGATCTCGACCCGCGTGGTGACCTCCGGCTCGGGCCAGCATTCGCCCTCGGGGTCTGCGAGCCTGAAAACGCTATGCGACGACGTCGTGAATCCGCCCTCGGCGGCCCGCCACCACACGCGCAGGCGCAGCCGCAGATTGTCCTCGACCTCCCCGGGCAGGTCGGCCTCGTCGAGCTCGTGCTGCAGCTGCGGCAGCACGGAGAAAAAGGTCGACGGCTTGCGCGGGTCGCACATCAGCATCGACCAGGCCAAGGCCATTGCGCCGCCCGCAGGCGTACCGGTGGCGTACAAAACGTTCACGACGGAGCGGATCTGCGATCGCATCTCGGAGCGGTCGGTGACGGCGTCGAGCAGAGCCTGGCCGCGCTCCTCTCCGATCGTCGGCTCCGAGCAGGCGTGCATCATGCCGAACGCGGCGTCCCAGCGGTCCGCCGACAGCAGGCCGAGAGCGGGATGGACGTCGGCGACCTCGGTCGGCCTCATTCGCGCTCCTCCTGCGGTGGCGCGCTTTCGGCGCGATCCTCCTCGATCAGGCGCAGCAGTTCTGCGGCGGCTTCCGAGCTAGACGAATCCTTCGAAAGCATGTCAGATCACCTCTCACGCAGCCGAAGTACGGCAGGCGCGCATTGTCATCACAACGTACACACAGTGGCAAGGACTCGTTGGGAACATGGTGAAGGATTCATTCAAGTCGCCACCGGCCCTTCCGCGTCCAACGCGCGACCGGAAGAAGGCGACCCGAGCGATATCTCCCGTCGTCGACGAACTGCGGGAGGGCCGTCTGATGATGCGGGTCCACGACGACCTGCTGAAGCTCCTCGACGTCCGGGCCCGCGAGCGGGGCGAGAGCCGCAGTAGGTTCATCGAGAAACTGATTTTGGCGTTTTTGGAGGCGGACCCCCGCAACCCGCGGCTCGACCCGGTCGGCCGGATCAACCCCGACGCGCCGGCGCCGATCAGCAAGGCAGGCGAACCCTTGAAATTCGGCGCGGCTTGGTCGCGGTGGTGCGACTTGAACCTGACCCTGCTCGGGTTCCGGGTTCCCGACCGGTTCCTCGACGACGAGGCCGGTCACGCGATGTGGGAGGCCAAGTCCCAGAGGGCAGACCCCGGCGACTGAAAGCTTCGAGTCTCGTAATGTCACCTGAGCGTTTTCAAGGACTTGCTTTGTTCTCGGTCCATCAATTCTAGATCGTGACGTTCCAAGACTCGAATTGTCCCGCTCGAAAATGAGTCCGGGGTCGGGCCTAATTCGTCATCTTGGCGGCTTAGCTTCCCATAGCAATCCACGTAAATATTTGAAACAGCTCTTGATTTTCGAATCCTTCGTGATTGACAATGGCCGGCTCCAGCTCAAGGATTGAGCCAGGTTCCGAACCCAGGGTCGCATGCTCTCGATTCAGCCCACCGATGTCCACGTCGCCCCCGCTGCGCCCGTCGCGGCGCGGGACGTGTTCGACATGGACGGATGGAACACGGCCGTTATCGTCGATGACGTCGTTGAAGATGCGGTGTTCGACCGCATGGCCGCCCGCCTGGCCGAGATGGAGGACGTCGACGCCGATTGGTCTGGCAGGAAGGCCTTCCCCATCTGCCGCCGGGACTGGCACTACCTCGACGACTCGCTCGGGCCGGTCATCAAACACCGACCGACCGTCACGCTGTTCGACGGTAGCCGCAAGCACGTCTTGTCCGGTCCCGTCGTTGCCACCGGCTACATGTCGGGTTCCGAACCCGACCGCCACACCGACGGATGGCTGCGCCACACCGGTGACAAGGAAAAGGCCGACGAGGCCGCCAACATCAATTCCTGGATGAAGTGGGCCAACCGTATCGACTTCGACGACGAAGAGCCGCAGCCTAAGAAGGCCTGCAACAAAACGATCCCCGACCACGTGCTCGCCAAGATCGAGGCCCCTCGCAAGGCGCGCCAGCGCGTCAAGGAGCGCCTCGAGCAGTTCACTCACGACGCGCCCATGCGCTCAGTCGCCGGCCGCCGCTACGAACCGTTCAGCGCGTCTTACGTCCGCAGCGACGGCAAAAAGACAGCGATGCGCAGCAAGCTCGAGATCAAGTGCCTGGAGCTATACAGTGCGCGCCTGCCCAAGGATGCGCTCTACGGAAACCACAAAGGCGCCGTGTTCCGCCCCTCCGACACTGGCATCGCACCCATTTTCCTGCGCGACGCGCCCTACCTCACCATCGGCTGGTGGACCGTGCGCGGCCAGCTGGCGGTCGACCTCGACACCGTCTGGCCCGATCTCGACACGCTGCGGGCGGCCCTGATCAAGGCGCTCGGGCCGAAGCTCTTCCCCAACATCATCGTCTACCGCCTTAATGCCAAGGGCGAGGTCGAGAACCCGCACTTGATCTGGATCCTACCTCCCGGCGCCGAGGTCGGCGTGCGCGGTGCCAGCCGCGGCGCCCCGATCCGCAAGTTCAACATGGTGCAGCGGGCGCTGGTGAGCCACTTGATCCACCTCGGCGCCGACGCCGGCCACCTCAACAGCGGCAAGACCAAGAACCCGCTCTCCGAGTTCTTCAGCATCGCCTGCAGCGATGAGCACTTCAACGACCTGGGCGACTTCGTGGCCGGCCTGCCGACCGTCAGCACCAACGAAAAAGAGATGCGGCGGCGTCAGGCCGCCTTCAGGGGCGTTGCCGTCGAGGATCTGTCCTCATCGATGCGGGAGTGGATGGGCGTCCGCGACATCGTCCGTCAGGAGATCACCACGGGCTTTCGCTCGAAGGATCCGGAATTCAAGGCGGCCCTTGCCTCAGAGCACGAATTCGCGGCTTGGGCCGAGCGCCACGTCACCCCCCGCGCCCTTTCCGAGGTCGGAGACGGGTTCTCCGTCCGCCGTATCCTGAAGCGCCAGATCGAGTGGCGCTCCCGGCACCGTCCATCGCGGCTGACACGCCAGTACGACGGCGATAACCGGTTCCGCGATCGCGGCCTCTACGCCGACCTCAAGCTGACCGGCGCCGAGACCCCGGAAGCCCGGAAGGCCCAAGGTGACGCCCGACAGAAACTCGCCGGCACGATGACCGGGGCCGGGCGGCGCGCCGCGACCCTCGCCAGGGTCGTCAAGGTGGTCGAAGCGCACGTCCAGGCCGGTCTTCCCGAGGACGAAGCGGCCATCGTCAGATCGATCATCGAGTCGGGTACCCTCAAGAAAACAGCCGCTTACGCCTGCGTCGGGGAGGCGTTGTCCGTTTTCCGCGCTGCTTCCAGATATATAGCAAGTCCCCTACAGGAAACTTATAGCACCCAGCTTCCTTCCTCCGAATGCGAGGTCGCCTGCACCACCGTGAGCCGAGATCCGGTGATCCAGACCGTCCCCATGGCCTCTCATCCGGCCTCCGGCATGCACCGCCCGGCCAAAACCACCCCGCCTCGTCGGCATCCGGACCTCGGAAGAGCGAAACTGCGTGACCTGCCGGACGACCCGATCCTCGAAGCGGTCGAGATCATGCGGGCCTGCGCCGGCGACGTGGTCCGGTCGGAAAGCCGCGTCCACGTCTGGAGGCATGCGGCAACCGGTCAGCCGATCAGCCGGACCGTCCACTAGGATCACTCGCAGGTCGCAGCGTCCCGCCAGCAGGCGCCATGCGGCCCCAGGTGGTCACGGCCTGCGGAGCCCGTTGATCCGGTCCCCAAGGCCTTGCCGCTCTCCGTCGGAATCCGTATCGATGTACGCGCATTGTACGGCGTTCCACAGGAAAACCTCATGAAGCAGCAACAGCAGCTTACCCCCGCCGACGTTGACCGGGTGGTCGCGGAGCTCGACCGCACCAGGCGTGCGGAGCACTTTCGAGACCATGACGGCCGTCCGGATCCCAGGATATTCAAGCCGCTACGCCGCGTTCCGATCGAGGTCGTCAGGGCGCAGACGCGCATCCGGACCGCGCACTGGCGGAATCAGATGGACCGCCGCAAGGCGCCGACGGCCAGCCAGATCGGCATGGCCCTAGTCTGGGCGTTGATCAACGCGAGGCTTCCGGAGATGACCTGGACGGACAAGGACTTGTTGGCCCGGGCCCTCATGGACCTGCAGGCGCGTGGGTTCTCGGTGGTACAGGCGAAGGCGACGCTCCGTCGCCTGAGGAATCGTCACGTGCATCTCGGTGACCGCGACGGCGAACCGACGGCTTCCACCGGACTGCCGCTCGGCTTCGACGGTAAGCCGGTGGACGACCTGCCGTTCTGAGCAGAGTTTGTTGCTCAACAGCTCAGCGCGATGGCGTTCACAGAAGGGGTGGGCCATCCAGCACTCATCGAAAAATTCGCGCCGCTGCCCTGAACGCGGCGGTCGGTAAGTCGAATTCTCACCGGCGGCGGCGCCTTTCGCAAATAATTCGCGCGGGGAAGTGCCAGATGAAGTGCTCGACCTCCTTCATAGTCAGGGGATTCGCCGGATTGCTTTCTTTCGTCTTTGGTCCTTTTTTGCTGGCGGCGTCCCTTGGTTCGGCACCACGGATCTTCCGCAGATACGCCTTTAGCGTCCTGAAGAACCTCTCGACGAACGGCTTATGGTCTCTGCAAGATCGTTCATAACCATCGTGCGGACAGGCACGTAACCGCACAGATAATTCTCGACCAGACTAGGGTCTGTTGGGATTCATCTGGAGTTTATCGCGGCCGCGGCCAGATAGATCATTGAAGTGAAGCTCTGGTCGGTCTTGTCGGCGCGCATTGCGATG
>NZ_JADPKY010000076.1 GCF_023074185.1 Bradyrhizobium sp. 132
AAACCCGGCGCTGCACGAATTCCTGAAGTTGCTCTCTGAGCGCTACCCATCGCCTTCGAGTGGTCGCTGACGCGCGCGGCGCGCTTTCCGGAAGCTCCTGTCGGCTGCCATGAACCGGGCCAGCATGGGCGCGATAAGCTTAGCTGGATCTCCGATCGGCTGAGTGGTCTCCTGCGCAAGGATCTCGGCATATGCCACGAGATCCCTGTGCACGCTCGCGGGCAGTTCATGCGTAATCTTGATCGGCTTGTCGTCGTGGATTGCGCCGAGCTTTAGCTTGGGCATCGTTCTCACCCCCTATACGGTTCGAGCACCAGGTCACGGTTGACGATCACCCGCACCGGAAATCCCGGACGAATCGTCAAAGTTGGCTGAATATTGAGATTGCGGCGGACTATCTGCTGGCCCGCTTGATTGATCGAATCCCCAGCTCCACGGCGGAGCGCGGCAATGAGATCGCTGTTGGTGTTGCCGCTATCCGCCCCGGAATTCACCTCCGTGCCGACGGAAAGCAGCGTCGAAAGAGCGGCGGCCCCCAACAATTCCTTCCAATGATTGTCGACTTCGTCCTCAAGACCAGAGTAACCTGCCGCATCTGCGCCGGGCTGCCGTTCCAAAACAATCGACCTTCCATTCGGCATGATAAGGCGCGTCCACACCAGGAGCACGCGCGACTGTCCAAATGCGACCTGGCTATCGTAGCTCCCGATCAGCCTTGCTCCCTGGGGGATAAGGCGAGCTCGCCCGGTAGGAGAATCGTACACCGCTTCTGTGACTTGGGCTGTGATCTGGCCAGGCAGGTCGGAGCGGATTCCTGTGATCAGCGCGGCCGGAATGACCGTTCCGGCCTGAACGACAAAAGGCGAAGCGGGCCTCACAAGGCGATCGGAGCTTGTCGTCCGACGATCGACCGTTGCACTGACGAACGCAAGCTTTCGGTCTTGGCCATTTTGAGCAAATGCTTCGTCGGATGATGGCGCGGCGGATGAACGAGCTTCGCTCGATGAGGTGGCAGGGACCTGTGGCCGGACATTGGTGCTGGCAAATACCTTGCTGATCCGTGCCGCCTCGCTCTCCTGGCTGAGACGCTGCTGTTCGGCATCGATGCCGAGGGAGCTGGATGTCGAAGACCCCTGTGCTGCGACGATCGGCCGGCCGAGATCGCCCGGCAAGGGCGGCCCTAGACGCGGCACGTCCTTCGGGATCTCGGTGTAATCCTTTGGTAAGGTCGCGAGCTGATCGGCGATATTGTGGTGGTCGGTGGCGTAAAGCTCCTCAGGCGCTGAAGTATGAGACCGTTTCTCCTGCAGCGCCCAGAGCACCGCGCCGGTGACCAGCACGAGCACAGAAGCGCTGACGCCTATCAGGACCTTTCGCGAGAGGCGCGCAACTTGCGGAGGATCCGGCCGAAGCCGCAGCGCTTCGGCGATCTCTTCCGGTGGCCTGGCCCGAGGTGGTTCGTTTGGTTCATCGATCGCCTGGTCACTATCGTTCAAAGCGACCTCCCGTCGGTTCGCACGATCCTGACCTTCTGCTGGTGCTCCTCGCCGAGCCTCAGCTCGGCGGCCGCGAACAGCCGGTCAACAATCAGCACATTTCCGTAAGCGCGGTAGTTGACGATCTCGGCTTTACCGTTGGGCCCGATCACGAAGAGCGGCGGCATCTCGCCCTGACTGACGCCGGAGGAGAATTCGACATAGGTTTTGCGGCCGTCATCATAAGCGTTGACGGGACGCCACGGCGGGCTGTCGCCCTCGATCGCGTAACGGTACCGGCGCGCCGGCAGGTCCGGAATAAAGGGTGTCGGCGGTAGAGCTCGCGTTCGCCCGCCACGATCCGCCGGATAGAACCAGGCGACCGAGGGCATATAGGGCTTTTCTTTGGCGCGAAGCTCGATCAGGTAAGTACGGCGATCAGTATTGACGACGAGGTTGGTCTCGATCGAGGGACGGGTGGGCTTGACCATGACGTGAACGCGGCGGGTGTCGCCGCTGCCACTCTCGGTGTCGCCGACCACCCAGCGGACGGTATCGCCTGCGGCGACCGGTCCTGAGCCGATCAGCTGCTCACCGGGCTCGAGGGCAATGTCCGTAATTTGCCCCGGCGCGGCATAGATCTGGTAGAGCGCGCCCGGACTATAGGAAAACACTTGCACCGCATTGTAGTAGCCGGCTTTGCGAGGCTGCACGCGTGCAGCGTCATTTGCGGTTTCGATGCGCTCGACAGGCTCCTTGGGCTCCGCGCTGTTGCCGCCTCGTGCAGCCTTCCAGGCCGGCGGCACATGCAGCGGTCGCGGGCGATCATCGGCAAGCGCCGGCAAGTCCGGTGCCGGCGGGAGCTCGTTGTCGTAGCTGATTTGCGGCGGCCTGAAGGTCGTGCAGCCGCCCAGCGTCGAGGCACAGACCAGAAGAGCCAGAGGCAAGCACGGCCGCGCTTTTCGTGACACAATAACGAGACCTGATGGCATGTTAGCCGAGCTCCTTTGACCAGTTGATCGCGTTGACGTAGATGCCGAGGGGATTTTTGCGTAGGCGATCCAGATCGCGAGGCATTTCCACGACGATGGTGAGGATCGCGCTCCACCGCTCCGTTGCGGCAAGCTGACCGTTCTCGTAGCGCCGCTCGATCCAGGCCAGGCGAAAGCTCTCAGGGGAGGCCCGGATGACGCTAGACACTTCGATCGCGACTTGCGTTTTGCCGAGCTTGGCGAATGGTTCGTTGTTGCGGGCATAATCGTTGAGCGCCGCGGCACCGCGATCCGTCGTGAAATCGTAGGCGCGCAGCCAGTTTTCGCGGAGCACGATGGCGTCCATCGGCAGACCACGCACATGCTCGACGAATCGCGCCAGGTGAAAAGCGACTTGGGGGTCGGTCGGTTGGTAGCTGGCATTTGCCGGAGCGACAGTCTTGGCTTCCCCCAATTGGTCGACCTCAACCACCCACGGCGTGATCGTCCCGTGTGCGGATTGCCAGACCAGAGCGGCGGCAAAACAGCCGGACAAGAAGAGGGAGCCAAACGCCATCAGGCGCCAGTTTTTGGCCTGGACGCGCGCAGACCCAATGCGATCATCCCAGACCTGGGCGGCGCGTTGATACGGAGTGACAGGCTCCGGCATGCGGCCATAGTGAACGGCCGATCGTTTGAACATTGTTTGACCTCAAGATGCTCAGGAATGGAAATGGTCGATGTGAAGCGTCAGCGGTCTTGTTGCGAGAGGTCGACAGATCCGCCGCCCACGCCGTGATCGCCGGAACGGATCGCCTGGGTAGCCGCTGATGCGCCATGGCTGATCGTCTGCGCTCGCTTCATCCGACGAACCCAAGGGGGCGCGTCGAACCCAGCGGCGGAAGAGTCCCCCTCTTCACGACCGGCATGGTTCGGCGCTCCGCCAAGACCAGTGGCGACCGAACGTAAAGGACTAGCCGCACCTGACGCACTTGCCTCTGCGCCGGACATGCTCCCCGCCCGCGACACGCTCCCCGCCTGCGACACGCTCACCGTACCATTTGCAATCGCGCTGCCTCCACGTGCCGCGCCAGCAATCGCGCCGCCGGCGAGACCGGCCGCGCCGGCGGCGAGACCTGCGCCAGCCGCAACAACGCCACCGGCGGCGAGGCCTGTCCCGACAGCGCTTCCGGCGCCAAGCTGCGGACCTCCGGAGACGATGCCGTTGGCAATACCGGGCCCGAAAATCCCGAGCCCCAGAAGTGTGAGCGCACCGAGCACCAGCGCCATCGCATTCTCGATGGTCGGCTGGTTGCCGCCGAAGCCTGCCGTGAACTGCGAGAACAAGGTCGATCCGATGCCGACAATGACGGCCAGGACCAGGACCTTGACGCCGGAAGAGATTACGTTGCCCAGCACTCGCTCGGCCGCAAAGGCCGTCTTGCCGAAGAGGCCAAAGGGGATCAGCACGAAGCCGGCAAGTGTCGTCAGTTTGAACTCGACAAGCGTGACGAAAAGCTGGATCGCGAGAATAAAGAAGGCCAACAGCACCACGATCCAGGCGAACAGCAGGACCACGATCTGCACGAAATTCTCGAAGAAGCTGACGTAACCCATGAGCCCCGAGATCGAGTCGAGGATGGGTCGGCCGGCATCAAGGCCAACTTGGGCGATCCGGCCCGGCCGCAGAAAATCTGTCGACGACAGGCTTGTGCCTGAGGCTTTTAGCCCAAGGCCTGCAAAGCTCTCGAAGACGATGCGCGCAAGGCTGTTCCAATTGCTGATCAGATAGGCAAAGACGCCGACAAACAATGTCTTCTTGACGAGCCGGGCAAGAATCTCCTCATCAGTGCCAAAGGACCAGAACAGGCCCGCGAGCGTGAGGTCGATCGCCGCCAGCGTCGTGGCGAGATACCCCACTTCGCCTCCGACGAGGCCAAACCCGGAATCGATGTAGCGGGTGAAGGTTTCCAGGAATTGATCGATGACGGAGGTACCACCCATGGGTCACTCGCTTTGGCTTGGAATGGAGGGAAAACCGGACGGGAGGCGACTTTCGTCCTTGCGCGGGACAGGAGAGAGGAATGGCGCGGCGCCTGTCCGGCTGTCCGGATCACCTGTCGATCTACTTCCTGCCAAGAACTGCCTGCGCTGCTCGGCCCAGATCTTCTGGCATTCGAGAAGAGCCTCTTTCTGCTCGTAGGTGACGGTGCGGCATTGCTCGAGCTTTGCTGCGGTCGCATCGGATTTTGAGGCGAGATAGACGGAAGATTGGGTCGCGCTCCTGTCCTCAGGCAACCGAATGGCGCAGACGCCAACCACCAGGACAGCAAGACCAAGGGCTGCCGCGGCGGGCAGTCGTTCAAGTCGTTTCTTCATGATCAGTGAAACATCTGCACGGTTGTTGGTTGGTAGCCCTGCCCCTGGCTAAGAAAGCGCCGCAGTTGCTCCCTGCCCTGATCCTGCGCAGCTGCGCGCTGGGCAGACTCGAGCGTTTGCGCACGACCTTGCGACGCGACAGTAGCCGTAAGGTCCGCAAGCTGCTGAGCTTGCAACGCAAGGAGCTGGTTGCCGGCCTGACTTGCCTGAAGCGCACCCGATGCGCCCTGGCTCGCCGTCACCAGGGCGGACATTTGGGTGCGGTTGGTGTCGAGATTGCGGACAACACTCGCTTGGAGCCGCATGGCGTCCTGCAGCCCGGCAACGGAGTTCTGCCAACGCGTCTGCGCATTCCCGACAAGGAGCCCATTGGACATGCTGACCGATGCCGGCGCATAGGTGGTGGAAAACGCGCGATCGACCTGCTCGACATCATAGGCAATTCGCTGTGCCTGCGAGAGTAGCTGCTGGGTGCGCTGAATCGATTGCTCGAGCTGTTGTAACGACGAATAAGGCAGGCTGGCCAGGTTCTTCGCCTGATTGATCAGCATCTGCGCTTCGTTCTGCAGCGAGGTGATCTGGTTGTTGATCTGCTGCAGCTCACGCGCGGCGGTCAGCACATTCTGAACGTAGTTGTTGGGATCGAAAACGATCCACTGCGCCTTTGCTCTGCCGGGCGCTTGGACCATGATCATGGCGATGATGCTTGCCGCCAGAATCGGCCGGATCCAGTTCATGAGAGCGCTCCTTGTTGGGCGAGCTGCGGAATGAGATTGCAGGCCCAGCCGAGGTCGCGCGCCTTGAGCCAACCGGTCACGAACTCGTCCCTTCCGTGCTCGGCAAGCACCCGTTCGACGAGAGCCTGGTCGGCTTTGGACGAGGCGGCCACGAAGACGAGCGCGATTTCGCCAAGTCCGAGCTCGAACAGGCGGTTGCCGCGTCGAGATTGACAGTAGTAGTGTCGCTTGGGGGTGGCGCGGGCGAGGATCTCGGTCTGGCGGTCGTTCAGCCCAAAGCGCCGGTAAATCGCCATGATCTGCGGCTCGACGGCGCGATCGTTTGGCAACAGGATCCGGGTCGGGCAGCTCTCAATGATGGCAGGCGCGATTTTGGAGGCGTCGATATCGGCGAGCGACTGGGTCGCAAAAACGACGGAGGCGTTCTTCTTGCGAAGCGTTTTGAGCCATTCGCGGAGCTTGCCGGCAAAATCGGCATCATCGAGCGCGAGCCAGCCTTCGTCGATGACGAGCAGTGTCGGACGGCCGTCTAAGCGGTCCTCGATCCGGTGAAACAGATACGCCAGAACTGCGGGCGCGACAGAGGTCCCAATCAATCCGTCGGTCTCGAACACCTGGACGGAGGCTTCACCGACCGTTTCGTGCTCGCCGTCCAGCAACCGCGCGTATGGCCCCCCGAGGCAGTAGGGCTGCAGCGCGCGCTTGAGAGCGTTGGATTGCAGGAGAACGGAGAGCCCAGTCAGCGTCCGCTCGGCAACCGGCGCCGAGGCGAGCGAGGTCAACGCCGACCAGACATGATCCTTAGTCTCAGGCGTGACCTCGATCCGCTCGCGCGACAGGATCGATGCGATCCAGTCGGATGCCCAGCCTCGCTCGCCGAGATCGTCGATGCGCGCGAGCGGCTGGAGGGCGACGAGTTCTGACGGATCGAGCGCGCCGCCGAGATCATGCCAGTCGCCGCCCATGGCGATGGCCGATGCCCGGATCGAGCCGCCGAAGTCAAACGCAATGATCTGCGCCGCGCTGTAGCGGCGGAACTGCAGCGCCATGAGCGCCAGCAGGACCGACTTGCCGGCGCCCGTCGGTCCGATGACCAGCGTGTGGCCGACATCTCCGACATGCAGAGAAAACCGGAATGGCGTGGAACCTTCAGTCTTGCCGAAGAACAATGGCGGCGCCTTGAAGTGGTGATCCCTCACCTCTCCGGCCCATACCGCAGATAGCGGGATCATATGGGCGAGGTTCAGGGTCGAGACCGGCGGCTGGCGGACGTTCGCGTAAGTTTGTCCCGGCAGGCTGCCGAGCCAGGCTTCGACGGCATTGACCGTCTCGGCCATGCAGGTGAAGTCTCGGCCCTGGATAACCTTTTCGGCGAGGCGGAGCTTTTCGTCGGCTGCGCGCGGATCCCTGTCCCAGACCGTGACCGTTGCCGTGACGAAGACCTGGCCGATCTGATCCGAACCCAATTCCTGGAGCGCACTGTCCGCATCCATCGCCTTGTTGTGGGCATCGGTATCCAAAAGCGCGGAGGCCTCGTTCGTCATCACCTCCTTCAGGATCGAGGCGATCGACTTGCGCTTGGCAAACCATTGACGCCTGATCCTGGTGAGGAGCTTTGTGGCATCTGTCTTGTCGAGCATGATAGCGCGCGTCGACCAGCGGTACGGGAATGCCAGCCGGTTCAGCTCGTCGAGAATCCCGGGCGTGGTCGCAGTCGGAAACCCCACGAGCGTCAGAACGCGCAGATGCGCGTCGCCCAGCATGGGTTCAAGTCCGCCTACCAGCGATTGATCGGCTAGCAACGCATCGAGATACATCGGGATTTCTGGCACACGCACCCGGTGCCGTTTGGTCGAGACCGTCGAATGCAGGTAGGTCAGCGTTTGCTCGTTATCAAGCCAACGGCATTCCGGCATGAAACCCTCGACCAGCTGCAGCACGCGGCTGGTCCGGTCACTAAAGCCGGCGAGCAGCTCGCGTGCATCGGCTCCCGCAGCGCGCTGGCTGCCCTCGTACAGCAGGCGCTCTGCTGCGGCCGCACTCTCTGCCGGAGGCAAATAAAGGAAAGTCAGGTAGTAGCTCGATTCGTAATGACTGCCGGCTTCCTCGAATTGCGCCTTCCGCTCCGCATCCACCAGCGCCGAGGCGACGTCCGGGAATGTATCCGGCGGATAGCGTCCGGCCGAATGCCGCTGCGCCTCGACGAACACGGCCCACCCGGATCCGAGACGACGGAGTGCATTGTTGAGGCGGCCTGCGACGGCAACGAGCTCGGCCGGCACGGAGCTGTCGAGATCCGGCCCTCTGAACCGGGCCGTTCGCTGAAACGATCCATCCTTATTGAGAATGATCCCTTCATCGACCAGGGCAGCCCAGGGCAGGAAGTCGGCAAGACGTGTGCTTGAACGGCGGTATTCGGCAAGATTCATCATGGGACGACTTCAGGTGCTGAGGTGAGCGGGAACGCGAACATGCCGGCGCACGACTTCCACGAATTCCGGATCGCGCTTTGCGGCCCAGACCGCAGCCATGTGACCCACGAAAGCGAGGAGAAGGCCGGCCAGCCACATGCGCAGGCCCAGACCGAGTGCGGCGCCCAGTGTACCGTTGAGGATGGCAACCGCGCGCGGCGCGCCGCCCAGCAGGATCGGTTCGGTGAGCGCGCGGTGGACGGGAGCCACAAATTCCGGGACTGGCTCGTCCATCAGATCACCACTCCGCCGCCGAATGAGAAGAACGAAAGGAAGAAGCTCGATGCGGCGAATGCGATCGACAGGCCAAACACGATCTGGACTAGCCGCCGGAAACCACCCGAGGTGTCGCCAAAGGCGAGCGACAGCCCGGTCACGATGATGATGATGACCGCAATGATCTTTGCGACCGGACCTTCGACCGATTGCAGGATCTGGTTCAGCGGCTGCTCCCAAGGCATGTTCGAGCCGGCGGCCCAGGCCGGCGCGCTGGCTAGGGCAAGGCTGGCGAACGCCACAATTGAGATGAAGCCGCGCCCGAGAGACGATCGTGTGGTCATGACTGATCTCCGATGTTCGAAAGGCTGTAGTCGCCCGATGATCCAAGGCCTTCGACGCTGGCGAGTTCGCTCAACCGCCGTTCGCCGCCACGGCCAGAGAGAACGGCGATGACGTTGATGGTTTCTGCGATCAGGGCGCGTGGGACGGTGATGACGGCTTCCTGGATCAGCTGCTCGAGCCGGCGCAGCGCGCCAAGCGAGGTCCCGGCGTGTATCGTTCCGATGCCGCCGGGATGTCCTGTGCCCCAGGCTTTCAAAAGATCCAGCGCTTCGGCCCCACGGACCTCGCCGATCGGAATGCGATCAGGGCGCAGGCGAAGAGAGGAGCGCACAAGATCGGAGAGCGAGATCACGCCGTCCTTGGTCCGCAGCGCCACCAAATTTGGTGCCCTGCACTGAAGCTCCCGGGTATCTTCGATGAGGACGACGCGGTCCGAACCTTTGGCAACCTCGGCAAGCAGCGCATTTGTCAGCGTGGTCTTGCCGGTCGAGGTGCCGCCGGCGACCAAGATGTTCTTCCGTGCGGCGACCGCGTTGCGAAGCGCGCTCGCTTGGCTCGCGTTCATAATGTCCGCGGCGACATACTCGTCCAGGCCAAACACGGCGATCGCCGGTTTGCGGATGGCAAAGGTCGGCGCGGCAACAACCGGCGGCAGCAATCCTTCGAAACGTTCCCCCGTTTCCGGCAGCTCAGCCGAAATCCGGGGCGAGCCGGGATGAACTTCTGCTCCTACATAGTGCGCGACCAGTCGGAC
>NZ_JADPKY010000195.1 GCF_023074185.1 Bradyrhizobium sp. 132
GCGGCTTTCGGCCTGCGCGTTCCAAGTGCTGGCTTGAATATTGATTGCTCGGTTGTATGGCGTGATGAGCGCCGTCTCGCTGTGAAGTTTCTGAACTGATCGCCAGTGTTTTTGTAGACGGGCGTCCGAACGGCGAACGCCGCGATATTCAGAAACAGCTCGGTGAGGCGGGGAGCGCTGGGCCAATGGTAGCGGTTCGAGCGGCGGAGTTGCACGGCGACGAGGCCGACAGCGCGCCGATGCTGAGCAAGCAAGCGGCGGACCCCGCGCAAAACGGCCGACGTCGAGACCGCATTAGAAATTGTTCGGCGTCGTCTGGCGGATGCTAGGGGCGCGGCATCAGTGGCGGTGTGTGCGGCCGTGCGGCCCGAGTATGCGAAACGCGTTAAGGCGATGGATGATCTGGTCGCGAACGATGTTGCGTGGACAAGCTTGGCGCCGATGCAGCCCACGTTCTGCGGAGATCGCAACGACGGACATCTCACTCGCTATGGCGGGCGGCCAAGGAGGCGGGCTATGTTTGAGACAGCCGACGAACGGCGAACCAAGGCAAAGCGGCGCATTTCGATCCGTCGCAAATACTTCAAAACAGACGACACGGACCCGATCGCAATTGCACGGTCCCTGAGAAAAGGAACGAAGCTGGGTAAGCGAGAGGCGCGATTGGAGAAGGCGGAGGAAAAGGTTGGCCGAAGCTATTACCGTATGGGGTACGCGGTCCTTGGGATGTGCCCACAGTGATCGGCCAGGCCTTCCGTGAGACGTTTGCGCGCGGCTCTCTCGACCGCACGATCCGGGAAGACGATGCTAGAATGCTTCTCGGCCATGATCACTGCCGCGTCGTCGGTAGAGTCTCGGCTGGGTCGTTGCGTCTTCGCATGGATGGACTTTGGCCTGCGTTACGAAGTCGATGTGGACAGGTCACACCTGATGGACAGACACTTGCCGGCAAAGTTGGAAGGCGTGACGTCACGGGCGTAAGCCCTGGCATGATCGTGCGCTGAAAATTGGGACGCGCGTAGCGGCAAGGCGAAGCCATGCGGGCTAGAGGCATGCTGTAGGGCGGAGGGGGGAGGGGTGATTCAGGCTCTCAGAAGTTTCGCCCCGCGCGCCGGCCGTATAATCGCACGCGTTGTTCCGCAGATATTCAGATTATTTTCCAGGCCGCGCAGCAGCACGCCACGGAGACAGTGGTGATGTTCTCGCCGACTCTCCGAGGCTGCCTTCGGGTGAGATACCGGTGCGGAACGAACGAACCCTCGTGCGCGTCGCCCTCGGTCCCTACGCCTTCGACCAACAGGATCTCGGGCCCCAACACCTTACGGAAACGGTGCCCCTGACCTGGCGCAGGCGCGCAGCACCTTCTCCAGTCAATGTCGTAACTCGGTCGCCGCAGCAGCTGCCGCCCGGTCACGCGGCCGATGATTGTGGTGTGGATTGGAGATCGCCGGACGAGGCGCTGCGTCTGCGCCTTCCTTTCCAACTTGAAGCCGCCGGGAATGCTCGCGACGATGAACTCGAAACGCTCCAGGA
This sequence comes from Bradyrhizobium sp. 132, assembly GCF_023074185.1. GTDB lineage: Bacteria > Pseudomonadota > Alphaproteobacteria > Rhizobiales > Xanthobacteraceae > Bradyrhizobium. Next base: position 1,534 of record NZ_JADPKY010000195.1, read on the forward strand.
CCTCATCGCGACAGTCTAGCTAGCCGGCGGCGAGGATATGGCTTTCGATCCCCTTCAGGATTCGGAAAATGCTTGCCAAAACGGTTGTTCAGGCGGTCGGGCTCGCGGTGCTGTTGCTCGATCTGCTCGACAGAGAGCCCGCTGGCTTAGTGCGCTGACTTCCAGTGATCGGCCGAGTTGAATGCTGGAAGAGGCGGTCCTGCGTAGGCTCGGCGACGCTTTGCAGCGTCTGTCGCGGGGCAGGCTTGGAGGACACGGTAGGGGCTCGAATCCTGCCGTACACCAACAGGACCCGTCCAACGTCAAGGGCCCGCCTGGGAACACGCGCGGTCGGAGGGTGCCGTGAAGGAGCACCTTGCTGCCTCACGCTCACGGCGATCAGGACCGATTACCGGAAATGCACAGCCGGCGCCCGCTGCCGTCTTCTTGCAGATCCTGCATCGCCCCCAGGACCGGGAAAACCTGGAACTTCTCAGCCCGGCGTATGTTGTGCCGTGCCACTACTGGAGGACGAAATGAACAAGAAATCTTTTCTGCTGCTGATAGCTGCCTCGCTTCTGGCGGGTCCGTCGCTTGCGCAAAATCCGACGGCGACCGATCGGCCGAACAATAATGCTGTCAACAGTTCCGGCCAGAATAATTCCAGCAAGCCGGTTGAAGGCGCCAACAGCTTCACCGAAGGCCAGGCCAAATCGAAGATCGAGGACGCGGGCTACACCAACGTCACATCCCTGAAGAAGGACGACAACGGCGTTTGGCGCGGAAAGGCCAGCAAAAGCGGCGCCTCGACCAATGTCAGTCTGGATTTCCAGGGCAACGTGAACGCGGCCAAATAACCTGGCGCGCGGCAGCGAAATTGAGAGGGATTGAACATGACCGTTACCATTTCACGTCTATACGACAATTATTCCGATGCGCAGCGCGCCGTGACGAGCCTGGAGGCCGCGGGCGTGCCGCATTCGGATTTGAGCATCGTCGCAAACAATTCCGACAACTGGTACAGCACAGACAAGAAGGTCGATCGCGATCGAGATGGGGTTGACGATCGGGCTGAAGGTGCGGCTACCGGAGCGGGCCTCGGCGCAGGTCTCGGTGGCGCGGCCGGCTTGCTCGCGGGCCTTGGTTTGTTGGCTATCCCCGGCTTGGGTCCGGTCGTGGCGGCCGGATGGCTCGCGTCGACCGCGCTCGGTGCCGTTGCCGGCGGCGCGACCGGCGGAGTCGTCGGGGCGTTGACGCAGGCCGGCGTATCCGATGAGGAAGCACCACTCTACGCTGAAGGTGTGAGGCGCGGCGGCACGCTGGTTTCGGCTCGTGTGCCGGATGCGGACCGCGCGCGCTACGAAGCGATCTTGAACCAGTCCGCCGTTAATCTGCGGGACCGGAGCGCAGCCTGGCAGAAGGCAGGGTGGAAGAATTACGATCCATCCGCCCAACCCTATGGCGCAGACGAGGTCCGCAGAGAACGCCAACTCTATGGCACCGGAATGCGCTAAATTACCCGGCGGCCCGCCACCGGGCGGGCCGCCATTCTTGCGCATGATTATCATCCAACTCAGGAGCCGAAATGAGCCGCGGAATGCCATCTATGACCGCACTCTTGGGTATGCTCGCAATCGCCGGTTACCAAAATCGGGACAAGCTGGCGGACATGTTTCGCAATGCCACCTCCGGTCAGCCGGCGGGTGCCAAGGATTCCCTGAGCGGCATGCTCGGCAATCTTGGCGGCCTTGTGGGAGGCGGCGGCGTGGGTTCGCTGCTGAACGGCGGAATCGGCGAGTTGCTCGAGCACTTCAAGCAGAACGGACAGGGCGACGCGGCCCAATCCTGGATCAATCAAGGGCCAAACCGCGAAGTCACCCCGCCCGAACTCCAGCAGGCTATCGGTCCGGACGTTCTTCAAAAGCTGGAGCAGCAGACCGGCCTGTCGCAGCAAGAGATCCTCGACCGATTGTCTCGCGAACTTCCGACAGCGGTGGACAAATACACGCCTGACGGACGTCTTCCGGCGCAATCGGCGGGATAACACTACTCAAGACTCGAGAAGAGATATGAGCATCATCTGGACGATCGTCATCGGTTTCATCGCAGGCGTCATCGCGAAGTTTATCATGCCCGGCGACAATGAGCCCTCGGGTTTCATCCTCACGACGATCCTGGGAATAGTGGGCGCGTTCGTTGCGACCTATCTTGGCCAGTCTCTGGGCTGGTATCGGCCTGGAGAAGGCGCTGGGCTGGTGGGGGCGGTCGTGGGTGCCATCATCGTGCTTCTTGTCTACGGTTTTGTGGCCGGGCGCAGCCGCCGGGCGATCTAACCACTGTGACCGAACCTTCTTCACGCTAGCGCGATGATTTCGTTCGATAGGCAAGCCGCTTGCGAGAATTTAACATAGGTTATATTCCGTGATCACCGCACCGTCTCAGCGGCTTTCCACCCCGTGACTGCGAGTTCTTGCGCTCCCGCCGGTCTAGGAGCCTCTTAATGTCGACGTCAGCCCAGCCTTGCCCGACCTGCAGGGGTTCAATGACGCTGGAACTGCACCGGCGCCAAAACGCCTCGGACGTTTCAGTGCCTCAACTGTGAACGGCCCGATCCGATGGGGTCGCCTCAGGTGGGCGCGATCATGCGCGCTTTAAGGCCAATGAAGCCTGATGGTCAGTAAGGCCTCTATGCTGGGCGGCAACGACCCAGACCGCAGGGAGATCGCAGTGCCGCGTCAAAGCTCAAAACCCCATACATTCGAACAGAGGATCGACAGCGAAAGCTCGGTTTCTGGAGGAGGCCTCGAAACTTCCTCCGGGGCCAGAACGCGATGAGCTGGAAATGAAGCTGGGTCAGCTGACGACTGCTGCTCAGTGGAGCGCAACCCTTTCGGTGCCTCCGCCCAAGCCCCTCAAATAGGCTTCGAGGTCAACTCTAGAGCCGAGCGGCGTTATGACGGACACCGGTCCATTTCAAACTTTGGCTTCGACTGGGCGTCCATAGGCACGTTCGATCCCCTAATTGGGAATGCCTTCCAGCCAAATCGTCGGCTGCAACCGAAAGCGTAGGGGTGCTACGACTTGTTTGCCAGACTTGGGGAAAAGCTATGGACGTAATCGAACGAAACAACGTCCATGTTCGCGGAACGGGCGACCGGAGCATGATTTTTGCCCATGGTTTCGGCTGTGACCAGAACATGTGGCGGTTGTGGAGTCTGCCTTCGCAAGCGAGTTCAAGACGGTGCTCTTCGACCATGTCGGCGCGGGCGGTTCTGACCTGAAAGCTTATGACCAGCGAAAATATTCGAGTTTGGCAGGCTATGCCGATGACGTCGTCGAGATCGGACACGAGCTTGGTTTGGCGGATGCGGTGTTCGTGGGCCATTCGGTCAGCAGCATGATCGGCGCGCTGGCGGCGCAGAAGGCGCCGGGCATGTTCGGGAAGCTTGTGATGGTGGGGCCTTCGCCCCGGTACATCGACGACGGCGACTATTTTGGTGGCTTCAGCGAAAAGCAAATTGAAGAACTTCTCCATTTTCTGGAGTCCAATCACATGGGGTGGTCGGCACAGATGGCACCGGCGATCATGGGAAATCCCGATCGGCCCGAACTTGGCCAGGAGCTCACCAACAGTTTTTGCCGAACTGATCCAGAAATTGCCAAGGCATTCGCGCGGGTGACATTCAAGTCCGACAACCGCGCCGACCTGGGTAAAATAGAGATTCCAACGCTGATCCTTCAGTGCAGCGACGACATTATCGCCTCGAAGCCCGTTGGCGAATTTGTTCATCGCGCAATCCCGAACAGCGAGATCGTCTTCCTTGAGGCTACCGGCCATTGCCCCAATCTCAGCGCGCCCGATGAAGTTGTCGCGGCCATGCGAACGTTTGTCTGAGGCCTTCGGTGGATGATCCGCGGATCGACGATTTCGAGGACATGTTCGAGAACGCTCCGTGCGCGTACATCACTCTGCTGCCTAACGGACGCATCGAGCGGGTGAACAAGACGCTTCTCGCCTGGATCGGCCACACCGCCGAGCACATGGCAGGCAAACGGTTCAGCGACTTCCTGAACATGGCAGGTCGCATCTATTTCGAAACCCACATAGCACCGCTTCTACGAATGCAAGGCTTTTTCAACGAATTTGCGATCGACATGGTGACGGCGGCAGGCGAGCCGCTCCAGATGATTGTGAACGCTCTCGAAGGGCGGGACGCCGCCGGCAGGGCACTGTTCACCCGGCTGGCATTGCTCAAGGCCACGGATCGGCGACGCTACGAGCATGATCTTCTGGAAGCTCGCGACGTTGCAAAGACCAGTTTGGAAAGTGAACGCGAGACTTCGGAATTGCGAGAGCAATTCATCGCCGTGCTCGGTCATGACCTTCGAAATCCTCTGGCTTCGATAAGTGCCGGGGCCCGCATCCTCGGTCGCGAAGCAAAGAGCGATAAGGAGCATCAGGTCATCGCAATGCTGGAGACGACCGTTCTGCGGATGGCGGGACTGATCGACAACGTGCTCGATTTCGCGCGCGGCCGTCTCGGTGGAGGTATCACCCTTGATCGCGATACCCGCAGACCGCTTGAACCTGTGCTGCACCAGGTGATCGATGAACTGCGGCTGTCTTCGCCCGGTCGGCGGATCGAAGCTGAATATGCGATCGACGTTCCCGTTGATTGTGACAGGAACAGAATAGGGCAGCTGGTGTCCAACCTCGCCGGAAACGCGCTCAGCCATGGCGCGTCCAACCAGCCGGTTCGCGTGCGCGCCGTGACGGAAAATGGGCTGTTCAGATTGTCAGTCGCGAACGGCGGCGAACCCATACCTGAGGCCGCCATGGCCAAGCTGTTCGAGCCGTTCTTCCGGGGCGAGGTACGAGCCAGTCGGCAAGGTCTTGGTCTCGGTCTGCACATTGCCGCGCAGATAGCAAAGGCACATGAGGGTACGCTGACCGTAAGCTCAACACGCGAGGAAACCTGCTTCACCTTTTTGATGCCACTTCGATAACGAATAGATAGGCGGGTTCCGTAGTGGCCCTTAGCGACAGGCAGATCCAGGTTGTTTTCGGGTCCGATGACCGCCTTAACGGAAGTCAGCAAAGCGCGGTCTTGCCTGTTTGCGACCCTCACGGTCATAAGCCTCTTGCCATCGAGACTACCAACTGGTGCCGGGCGCTGGGAACCAAACAGTGTCTTTGGAGTTGTATGTTTCGGCTTCGCGCGCCATTGGAGTTCGTCTCATTCCCAGGTCCAGATTCGACGAACTCGACGATACTCGCCGCCTCCAGCTGCTTATAGACGCAATCGTCGATTACGCGATCTACATGATCGACGTGGACGGCACGGTACGCAGCTGGAACTCCGGTGCGAAGCGCTTGAAGGGCTACTCGCCTGAGGAAATCATCGGCAAATCGTTTGCATCGTTCTACACGCCCGAGGATACAGCCAAAGGACTGCCAGAACAGGCCTTGAACGTCGCTGGGCAGACCGGTCGGTTCAGCGCGGAGGGATGGCGCGTCCGCAAAGACGGAAGTCGGTTTTGGGCATCGGTCGTCATCGATGCGGTCCGGGACGAAAGCGGTCACTTGGTCGGCTTTGCCAAGGTTACGCGAGATATTACCGAGCGACAGCAGGCTCACGAAGAGCTCCTTGCTAGTGAGGGGCGTTACCGCCAATTGATCGAGGCGGTGGTCGATTACGCCATCTTTCAAGTAGACCCGCTCGGTCACGTGACGACTTGGAATCCCGGCGCGCAGCGGATCAAGGGCTACACCCCGCCAGAGATCATCGGACGACATTTCAGCGCTTTCTACACGCCCGAGGATGTGGAGCTTGGCGTTCCGCAAAGTGCGCTTTCCGAGGCGAGGGAGCATGGTCGGTTCGAAACCGAAGGGTGGCGCATGCGGAAGGACGGGAGTCGCTTTTGGGCGTCGGTCGTCATCGATCGCATCAACGACGACGCTGGCAACATTGTGGGATTTGCCAAGGTCACTCGTGACGTCACGGACCGGAAGAGAGCTCAGGACGAGCTCAAGCAGGTTCAGCAGCAACTGGCCGCATCTCAGAAGCTAGAAGCCGTGGGGCAACTCAGCGGCGGAATCGCGCATGACTTCAACAATCTGCTCATGATCGTCATCGGCAATCTGGAGACAGCTGACCGGCACGCCCCCAAGGCGGCCCCAAATTTGACTCGTGCATTGGCGAATGCGAAGCGCGGGGCTCAAAGAGCCGCGGCGCTCACCAGCCGCTTGCTCGCGTTCTCTCGACGACAGGCCCTCGACCCGAAACCTATCGAGCTGAACAATTATATCAACGGACTGCAGGAGTTCCTCCAGCGCACGCTTGGGGAACGCATCGAAGTTCAGACCGTCGGAAGTGCCGGGTTATGGCATATCGAAGCCGATCCGAACCATCTCGAGTCGGCAATCGTCAATCTTGCAATCAATGCACGTGACGCGATGCCCAATGGCGGAAAGCTTACCCTGGAGGCCGCCAACATCTCCGCAGACGAGGAGTATTGCCGGCTCAATCCTGAACTGATCCCAGGCCAATATGTCGCAATTTGCGTCACGGACACCGGCAGCGGGATGGCGTCAGACGTTCTAAGTCACGTTTTTGAGCCGTTCTTTACCACGAAGGAGCCGGGGCAAGGCACCGGCCTTGGTCTGAGCCAAGTCTATGGATTCGTCAAACAGTCAGGAGGGCACGCAAAGATCTACAGCGAAGTGGGCCAGGGCACCAGCATCAAGATGTACTTCCCACGCTTCGCCGGGAATGCGCAATTGTTGGAGAGCACAGCGGAAGACCTTTCTCCTGAGGGTGATAAGTTCGAAACCGTTCTCGTCGTTGAGGACGATGCAGACCTTCGCACCTATATTTCCGACGTTCTGCGAGATCTCAACTATCGCGTCCTCTCTGCCCGCAGCGCTCAAGCGGCTTTGACCATTTTGCTGCAAGAGGATTCGAAGGTCGACCTTCTGCTGACGGATGTTGTCATGCCAGGCATCAATGGGCGCGAGTTAGGCAAGCGTGCGCAGCAAATGAGACCTGAGTTGAAGATCCTGTACATGACCGGCTATTCGCGCAACGCCGTCGTTCACCAGGGAAGGCTCGACGAGGGCGTCAATTTGCTGGAAAAGCCGATATCTCAGGCAAAACTTGCGTTACGCGTGCGAGAAATTCTCGACCGGAACAGTGGAATTTAGCCTGTGGCAACCTGACGGAGTCCAGCATTTTGCTGGCTCATCGCAGACGAACCTTCACTGAGAGAAATCGAGGTGCCGACATCAGCAGCGGCTGGTGATGACCGCAATGACTCGTTGAGGTCGCAGGTCTGATCAATAGTTGACGCGCTCATCAAAATTGGGCCAGCAGCCGCTGGGATGACTAGAGTTCGGTCCCGGCAGGCGAGTTAATGTTGCTGGACATTCTCTCGGGTCGAACGGCGGCTCCGCTCCGGTGCAGCGCAACCGAATAGATTCGTTGCATGAGT
>NZ_JADPKY010000193.1 GCF_023074185.1 Bradyrhizobium sp. 132
CCTCACCGTCGACACCGGCAGCTCGGCCACCGACCACGTCACCGCCAACCCGGCGCTGAGCGGCACCGGCCTTGCCAACACCGTGGTGCATCTGACGATCGATGGTGTTCTCAGCACCACCACGGCGACCACCGACGCGCAAGGCGCCTGGTCGTTCCTCCCGAGCGGGCTGGCGGATGGATCGCACACCATCGTGGCGAGCCAGACCGACAGCTTCGGCAACACCGGTTCGGCCTCGCTCAGCTTCATCCTGGACACGGCGGCGCCGAGCGGTGGCACGCCGGACCTGACGGCGGGCTCGGACACCGGCACCTCGAACACGGACAATCTCACGTCGGCGACGGCGCCGACCTTCACGGTGGCGCTGACCCCGACGGCTGCGGTCGGCGATACGGTGCAGCTGTTGCTGGGCGGCTCGCCGCTGGCCCATCCGGTCACGCATGTGATCACGGCCACTGACGTGACGGCAGGCAGCATCAGCCTGACGGTGACCGCCGGCGATCTCGGAGCCGATGGCACCAAGCAGATCGCGGCGCAGTTCAGCGATGCCGCCGGCAACAGCTCGACCACCTCCGCGCTGAGCCTCATCCTGGACACGACTGCGCCCACGGTTGCGATCACCAGCGCGGGCGGACCGGTCAACCAGGCCAGCCAGACCATCACCGGCACGGTCGACGTGGCCGACGCCGGCGCCAGCGTCACCATCCTCGACGGCGCCACGCCGATCGGCACCGCCATCGTGCAGGGCAACGGCAGCTGGAGCACCACGGTCAGCCTCACCAATGGAGCCAACTCGCTGACCGCACGGGTGAACGATGCCGCCGGCAACACCGCCACCAGCAGCGCGGTGGTCTATTTGGTGGGCGTGCCCGGCGCCATTCTCGGCGACGCTGGCGACAACACCCTGACCGGCACCGCCGGGAACGATGCATTCCAGGGCTTCGGCGGCAATGACACGATCAACGGTTTGTCGGGTGTTGATCGGGCGGTCTATGTCGACGCGACCGGGAGCATCACCGCCGACCTGACGGCAGGGACCGTGACAGGTCTAGGTGTCGGCACCGACACTCTCATCAGTATCGAAGCCATCCAGGGCAGCAACTTTGCCGACCACTACTCGGCGGTCGGCTTCAGCGGTAACTCCGGAGTCCCTGGTACGCCAATTGGCTTCAACAGCTTCGAAGGCATGGGGGGAGATGATATCATCGTCGGCACGGTCAATCCTTCCGGCGAGATTCTGACTCGTATTTCCTATGTCAATGCGACAGCAGCAGTCCTCGTTGATTTTGTCGCAGGCACGGCGAGCGGCGATGCGTCGGTCGGCAACGACACCTTCACAAACGTCAATTCAGTCATTGGGTCAGCATTTGGCGACGCGCTGCGGGGCAGTGACAATCCGAATGGTACTTTCGAGCAATATGACGGTCGTGCTGGTAACGATCTGATCGATGGCCGCGGCGGCTACGATTTCGCCATCTATAATAACGACGTCACCACAACCACGGGCATAACCGTTAATCTTGCGGCCGGAGCCGTCACTGGCGATGCGACGATCGGAACCGATACGCTGCGTTCGGTGGAAGCCGTCCGCGGCACCAACTTCGCTGATACTTACGATGCCACTGGTTTCAGCGGTACCAGCACCAATGCCGGATCGAGCGGTACCTTCAATAATTTTGAAGGCATGGGCGGCAACGATGCAATCATCGGCAATGGCAACACCCGACTCCAATATACGCAATCAAGCGCCGGCGTGACGGTCGATCTCCTTGCGGGCACTGCGACCGGCGATGCCTCGGTGGGTACCGATACGTTCACCGGTGTCAACGCCGTCATGGGATCGATGTTTGCGGACGTCTTTTCGGGAAGCGGCGCCAACGAGAACTTCATGGGCCTTGCCGGCGACGATCTTATCAATGGAAACGGCGGCTTCGATACGGCGCAATACGCCAACCTAACCTTCACGACAGGTGGGATCAGCGTTCACCTTGCGGCAGGAACGGTGATCGGCGATGCATCGAGCGGCACCGACACCTTGCGTTCGATCGAAGGCATTCAGGGAACCAATTTTGTCGATACGTATGATGCCACGAATTTCGGCGTCAGCGGCGCTATCGATCCTGCAACCGGTCTTCCCTATGCCAACATCGGCAATAACGGCAACCTCAATCAGTTTGAAGGAATGGGTGGTAACGACATCATCACCGGCAACGGCAATACCCGTCTGATCTACACCAATGCAACAGGCCCCGTGACGATAACTTTTAGTCTCAATGGCTGGACCAGCACCACCAGTGGCGCGTCGGGTACAGTAGCCGGTGATGGGTCAGTGGGCATCGATACGTTCTCGGGTGTTGGCTCGGCCTCGGGATCGTCATTTGCCGACACTATCACCGGCTCTGCCAATCCGAGTGGTACGGCGGAAGATTTTTCCGGGCGCGCCGGCAATGACTTCATCGACGGCAAAGGTGGGTTCGACAGGGCATTCTACAACCACGATGGTTCGGCTTCAGGTATTCAAGTCGATATGGCTTCGGGCACGGTGTCAGGTGACGCTGCCATCGGAACAGACACCCTTCGATCAATTGAAGCGATCCGCGGAACCGCCTTCGCCGACACTTATGTCGCGACCAATTTCGGCGTCTCCGGGCCAAATGTCGGCGATTTCGGTACCTTCAACGAGTTTGAGGGGATGGCCGGCGATGACACTATCACGGGCAACGGTAATACCCGCATCGCATTCTACAATGCTCTGGATGGTGTGACCGTAGATCTCGCCGCTGGCAACTCCCACGGAACGGCCTCTGGCGATGTTGCGGACGTCGGTACAGATGCATTCACCGGCGTGAATGCTGTTCGTGGCTCGGGTTTCGCTGACGTCATTATTGGCAACGCTGGAAATAACACGTTGGACGGTCAAGCGGGGAACGATTTTATTCGGGGCGGAGCTGGCGCCGATACGCTGATAGGGGGGGCTGGAGCTGATCAGTTTGTCTTTGCTGCCGTTTCCGAGTCGACTGTTGCAAGCCACGACACGATCAGCGACTTCGTTCATGGGACAGACGTCATCGACATTTCGGGTATCACTGGAGCCACGACCGTCCAAGGCTTGATAGCCGGTAGTACGCAGGTGGCTGCGCATAGTATCGCGTGGATTCAAAGCGGCGCGGACACGATTGTTTATGTTAACAGTTCAGGGGCAGCTCAGAACCAGGGTTCGGCGGATATGGATGTCGTCTTAACGGCCGTAACAGCAAGCAGTTTGGCCAATTTGGACTTCTTCCATGTCTAACGGTCGAATCCTTCGCTCCTTCTCGGCCCGCTTACGCCGCGCGTGAACAGCCTGAGATTTCGGTCGGTGAATGCAGGGGCTCCCGTCGCCCCCTCAGCCGCGCTTCGCAAAATACGATGATCGTTCGCACCCTGATAATTTTATGGAAAATGCTCGCATCTACCCGACGGGAAAGAACTCCTATTGGTCGTCGCACCGGTTACACCGAAGATCGAAGCGGGCTGGAGGCAAAGCCGAAGGAACGGCTGATGCCGAGAACTCTCCAGGAACGACTGGACCAAGTTGAGCGGGAAATCGAACTATACTTAGAATATGATAGGGCCGAGAAAGTTCGGCTGAATCGCGAGTCTTACCTGTGGGCCGCAGAAGATCGCATCGAGTGGCAGGAGATGCAATCTGCCAATGCTCAAAGAGTTCGCGAATTACTCGAAGAACGTGACGCTCTGCGCAGGCAGCTGGGTTTGTAAGGGCGTCTAGTCGATGACCTTGAATTTGTATCGTCGATCGCCGTCTGCCTGCCGGGCCTTAGAGGTTGAGAGCGCTGCGACTCGCCAAATAGCAGGCCCGAGGTTTCTCCTGCACTATTGGCCAACGGTAGGACGATGAGCAAAAGCCCAAGCCAACGGAGATAGTCAGCTCGCGAAAAATGGAGCGGCGCCGCGGCCGAATATCGGCTCGCGCGGCTCTTTACCATCGGACCGATGATGGTCTCGGAGAAGGTTAGTCTCAGAGCATCTCGATTGGGACCGAGTGGAAGTCGCCGCGCTCGCCTCAGTGCGTCCGCAGCTTGCTTTTCCAATGACGAAAGCTCTCGTGTCATCCGCCCGACCTTGATGACCAGAATGCTTGCCGGGCAGCCTACTTGATCCTTTAAGCAGTTCTGTGAATTAACCCACATCCGAGCACATTACCGCGATTAAATTCATCTGCTTCGCGGATCATGTCTCCTTTCCAACCCGAGCAAAAAAACGGTTTATTTCCATTTTTCATTTTGAGCTCGCCCACCCTACGGACGTCATAACCTGGTCTCTCAATGCCAGCTCTGATCTCTTCGATCACGCTGACAACATTCCCGGTTTTGTGCCTTTTTTGCGATTACGAACGTGTGAGTCAGCGCCCGAGCGCGGTGCCCGGGTGCCAAAAGGCGACAGTGCAGAATCAGGATCGCAACCAGGTGCGCGAATTAAATGCGCCCGCGGCTTTTCGCGCTCGCCACGGTGTTACCGCTCTCTTGCCTTTATCCTCGCTGGTTGCTGCAATTAAATGTGGATTGTGGGGCCGTTTTGTAAGCCGTGCCTTGTCCGCTGCTTGGGCTTGATTGATTAATGTTCTTGGAAACGGGGGTGGAGCTATGAACATCGATCATCTGAAGTTGCTCCCGCTTGACGAGCTTTTGAAAATTCACGACCAGGTGACCGCCAAACTTCGCGACGCAATGTTGGCGGAAAAAGCCAGATTGGACGAACGGCTGCGAAGGATCGGAATGGCTGACGAAGTCACCCGGTTTGAGAGTAAGCGCCGCCAATACCCGCCCGTTCGTCCAAAGTATCGGAATCCGAAGAATCCGACGGAGACCTGGTCGGGGCGGGGCAGGGTGCCGCGATGGCTGAAGCCGCAACTTCGAGGTGGCCGGAAGCTGGATGATTTCCTCATTGTCTCAGCTTTTCATCAAGCGCGGTAGATGACCTAATCAACGCGGGCAGCGGTACTCAGCCGGCTGTTGGAATATTATAGCTTGGGGATTGCGAGCCTGGCGGCGCAACCGAGGAATGCCGTGGCCGCAGCGAGCTGATGCGGTTTGAAGGGAGCCCCCGCGGGATGCCCAGGTCCGGCCATCTGTCGCAAGTCAGGCCGTGCGGCCACAGATCGTGAGCCAAGGCGCAATCCCGCCCTCGGATCTCGGTGTCGCTCTCTCGCCCGCGGCGCACGGGTTTCTCTCTCAGAGAGCAAACTCGGCCGCTAAGCGTCTGAACAATGAACGCTTTGCGAATTGCATAGCTGCGCGAAGGCGGCCTTAGCCTCGTTAGTGCCAAAGCAAAAATGCGTTCCTTTGTCTTGCTTGTCGACCCACCAGTCTGCCTCACCTTGACGAGCGATGCGGGAGGCCTCAGCTCTCAGCCGGTCTATTTCGCGCGGAGCAGCACTTACGATTAGACAGTGCATGATTTTGTCCTTCTTCACGAGATCCAACTAAACGACAAGTGATCTCCGGAGATTCAGGAGCGCATCGCGTCGATAGCGTGTGCGATTAAAATGCCCACGCTCAAAACGATTAAAAAAATGAGCAACCAGGTACTCACGTCCACCTCCTGGCTTGGAAGTGAACCTTCCGGCTTATGCACAGTCAAAGGCATCGCGCAGGGAACCGCGATTTCAGCGGCGGCTGAGGATTCCTTGCCACATGGGGCGGCTATCGTCGGAACGCGAGGAAAAGGAGCGTCCCGACGACGGCGGTCGCAAGAAGCGGAAACCAAATGTCTGGCACTTCAGGGACTCCGACTCACTGCGTCGGATTAAATGCGAGCTGCGCTCACAATTCTCCCGGTTTTCACTATTCTCCACAGCTCAAAAGAAGTCTCAGCTCACAACGAATATTTGGTATTATGTTCGTGTCGGGCGCCGTCAGCATTCGAAGCTTTTCGATCTCGCGTGTTCATTTAGCTAGCCGGCCCTCGCGCGCAGATCCATTTCTGGTCGAGAGTTCCAGGTTTAACGCATCTCGCGAGCAAGCGTAACGAGTGACATTCGTTGCCAAGTTGCCGAGACGGAATATCGTCGCGTCGATCGGGTATTTCCCGGAACCACCCGGCTCCGCTTACCGCGCTTGACCTGACACGCTCCTTCGGGATTTCAACTGATCTAGCTCGGGGGTGCGGGTGTGGAGATATTGCAACAACCAGCCCTGTCCGCCGAGCTGTCGCCGAAAATCCGCCCTCTAGTTTCATCTTGTGGCCTTGCTTTGGTCAAACCGCGTTGGGGACTATGGACTTGCCCGATTTAATGCTCGCCCGCGTTCGGGCGACATGGGATGTGATGGGGGAACGCCAATGCATTCGCCGATTAAACCGATTTATCCCAGCTCACAGATTCATAGTCCGGCGCTCTCACCAGAAGACGTCGAGCTTGTCGCGCGCGCGGATGAACGGCTCGTCCACGCCTATGACCAGATCGCACGTGCAGATGAGCAACTCGCGCGTGTCAATGAACAGCTTTCCAAGTTAGATCAGGATGGCACGCGCCCTCCTGCTCATCCGAAGAATCCCACGAAATGGCTTCGACCACCTGACCGGGGCGCGCAGGGAAAGCCGGTACTGCGCGGCCTGATCGGTCTGCTGTTGGCAAGCGGCATCTGTGTGGCTGCCCTCGCTGCCCCCTCATCTTACGGCGATGCGGCCAGAGCAAGTATGGATCGGTGGTTCGCGCATGCCGTTTCACCTTCGTCGTTGCCGCAAGAAAAACCCGAGATCTCCTCGGCTCTGCCTACCACTCAGACGACTGCAACCTATGTGGCACTTCAGGAAGCGGGGCCGATGACCCAGACTACACCGCACGATGCGACCCCAGCAGCCGCTCCCATGTCCCCGGAGCTGGCGGCGACGCGGCAGGGAATGTCGGGCGATCTTACCAACGCGCAGCAAGCAATCGAGCAGCTTAAGGCGAGCCAAGATCAGATCGTTTGCGACCTTGGGCATCTCTCCGAGCAGCTTACGGCGGCCCAGGCACAAATGGTGCGAGACAGAGCGGATGCCGCCGAGCAGCTTAGGATGGTTCAAGAACGAAGTGCCGGCATGACCGCTAACGCTTCCGAGCAAATCCTACGCCCCAACACGCCAGTGCCGTCGCCAAGGCCAATTGCCGCCACGATCCGCAAACCTGTGGCAACCGTTCCGCGGCCGCAAGACAGGGGGCGGCCACACGCACCGCTGCAGTTGCAGACTCATCAAGCGGTGCAGGACTAGCGATTAACTGTTTTCAACGCGCCTGATTGCCGAGCCATGGAGACTTGCCTTTGCGCACCAAAAGGTTTGGTGGCTTTTGATTTGCTTGAGAAGCAGCAATCTCCTGATCTGGTGGGGCGTTCAACAGGTCCTCAAAATCGTCGAAGAATACCGGACGCTGGCGCATGCACCCCCACGCGGATCCAGTGCGCGAGGCGCTCCTCGATGTCGCAGGCAGCACTGGATCAAGCCGCCAGCTCAACGCGCTCTACCTGAATGGAATTCTGCTTGATCTTGGAGTTCAGGCGCGATTCCGACCAAATCGATGCGCCGCAGCGCGCTTCTAGTGTTGGCGATACGTCTCGACAAGCTTGTGGCGCCGGCTCCGGTAGCGCTGGATCTCCCAGGAAGTTTCTGGTCAATCGCCAGCATCCACTTGATCACAGATTGCGGAGCGAGGTCGGTGAAGATCGGCTGCCGCAGCATCTGGTAGCATTTAAGGCGGTCGCCAGGCAGTAGAAGTGGAGGCGCCAAATCCTCGAACTCCACCGGCACTGCGGTCGTTAAGAGCTCTCGTGGTGGACTGATCGGGCTATTAATCGGAGAGAGACCTCGTTGCGGAGGGCTGAGGGCGCTGTTGCTTGCTCCGCCACGGTTGCGGTCTCGTCGCTTGCTGCCCACGGTCCACTCGCAACGGGAGGGGAGATAATTGTCTCCTCGAATGTGCGGAATGCGATGGGCGTCTGATGGCGCTCTCCTCTCTTCAGAACAGCGCGAGAGCGTGACTGGCGTTCTCATCAGCGGAGCTTTCCGCGGACGCTCAGATGGCACGCTCCTTGCCAATCGGTTGGACCAGTGATTTTCGTTGCGAGGAGACGTGTAGCAATGGGACAAAAAAATCGAGTTTTCAGACGCCGAAAACCCAACTTGGCACATGTCATCCGCGACCTGGTGCAACTACTCGATGCGATCGAGGATCTTGAAGAGCTGAGAAAGAAGGTCCGGCTAGCAGAAACAACCCGAGTGTTACATTAGAGCCGGCACTTCCGTCAGGCTTGCTGACATATGCGGTTGGCGCCTAAATCGGCAATGGTCACGCGGTAGAAAGGGCCATAACAATTGTAAGGCAATCGATGCGTAAGGCCGAAGCACGCCCGACGATTGATCGGAACGGACAGGACGTGGATCGAGCTACTGCGGATGCAGCCTAGGTAGAGCCGTGGAACATCAGAACATCACCTGGTTACGACGAAATTAATCCTGCGCCCAAGTAAATCGATCTTTTCTCTTGCCGGCGATCGTACCAGCATCAGGCAATGAGCGTGCCACCAATGGTGAACAATCCTCCAACAAGCGATGTGATGACGCGAGAACGTCGAGCAGAAGCCTCGCGTTTTCGTTCGAGACCAGCGCAGCCTGAGACGGCTGTATTTCTCGTCCCCCCATTTATTCGTTGGCCAGCCGACCTAGGGTCTGTTGGGATTCATCTGGAGTTTATCGCGGCCGCGGCCAGATAGATCATTGAAGTGAAGCTCTGGTCGGTCTTGTCGGCGCGCATTGCGATG
>NZ_JADPKY010000104.1 GCF_023074185.1 Bradyrhizobium sp. 132
AGTCTTTCGAGCACGGCCAATTTACGGCTTTCGCAAGCGGCGGGAGGGGTTGCTCGCGCATCACAACGACCAAGAGGATTCAAATGCCAAAGAGCCTAGCACTACTTTGGCAGATTGTCGGATTCCTCTGAATTTTTAGGATTCCCGAATCGATTTTTCAATGATTCATGGGTGGTCGGCTCTTGGAGGGCTGACCATGGCGGAATGGGAAGACGAACTCGAAGGCTGGCTGAAGCCGTTCTTGCAGCGGTTGGGTCATAAGACCCGCGGATGTGTCCCCTTTACGTTGCGGGATTGATCGTCCTGGCGATCGCAAGAGCGTTCAGCCGATGGCAGAACGCCTCGCAACCGGCAACTACGATCAGCTGCACCATTTCATCGCCGATGGTGTCTGGGACGAGTCATCGCTGGAATCTGAGTTGCTCAACCAGGCCGACGGGCTTGTCGGCGGCAAGGATGCGGTGCTGGTCATTGATGACACCTCCACATATGTGAGCGTGTCAATGCGGTCCTGCAACGTGTGGGTTATGATGATCGTGCCATAGAACTCCGGCGAGGTGTCGACGTTGTGATTGTAAAAGTCGAGCTCAGCGTCGGCCAGCCGCACGGCTTGAATCGGCGTCAGCATGCCTAGCGTAGCGCAAGTTTCCATACCGAGCCGCTTAATGGCGCTGACCATGTGCATA